>NZ_CP060716.1:1202151-2404302 GCF_014396385.1 Leucobacter denitrificans | reverse complement strand
ACTTACCGAGGTCAGTGATCAACCCGCGCGACCGCGCTAGGTAGCCATCGAGCGCATCGGTTGCGATCGCAACGACAAAAAATACAGTCGCCCCCCAGCGCATTCCAACGTGATCGGGCCATGCGAGCAGCATCCAGAGGAAGAACGGCATTGCGAGAATGCGCACCCCTGTGATGATATTCGGCGCATTCCAATTGCTGGGCTTTGTCACTCCCGAAGCGTCTCCGTTCATGCGCTCACTCTATCGTTGAGTGCTAGTCGCGACCGGTGAGTTGCCACGCATCTTCGTCACCGTCACTATCGTCATCGCCGTAGTCGTATGCGACGGGCGCCGAGTTCTCTCGCCTCGCAAGTGGATCGTCGTACCTCGAATCGCCACTCGTTTGTTTGAAGTGTTCGCCTGCGGGCAAGATAACGTCTGTCGGTGCGTCTGCTGGTGAGACTGGAGCAGTAGGTGTTACCTGGGCCTGAGGCGCGGGTGCGGACTGAGCTGACGCGGGTTGCGCCGATGGGAGACCTTGAATGCGAGCGAGAACCTCTGGCAGCTGCTCGGGCGATACCAGCACGTCTCGTGCCTTCGACCCTTCAGAAGGCCCGACGATGTCTCGAGATTCCATGAGATCCATGAGTCGCCCAGCCTTGGCAAACCCAACACGCAGCTTGCGCTGCAGCATTGAGGTCGAGCCGAACTGCGATCCGACCACGAGTTCAATCGCGGCAATGAGCACCTCAAGATCGTCACCGATATCAGCGTCGATCTCTTTCTTTTCGATGACCTGCGCAACGTCTGCACGATACTCTGGCTGCGCCTGAGCCTTCACGTGCTTCACAACGCGAGCGATTTCACTCTCGTCGACCCAAGCACCCTGTACTCGCATCGGGCTGGATTCACCGTTCAGAAGCAGCAGCCCGTCACCCTGACCGATGAGGCGCTCTGCGCCCACCTCATCGAGGATCACGCGTGAGTCGGTTCCAGAGGCAACTGCGAATGCGTATCGGCTGGGTACATTCGACTTGATCACACCGGTAACAACATTGACTGAAGGCCGCTGCGTGGCAAGCACGAGGTGAATACCGGCCGCACGAGCAAGCTGAGTGATTCGCTGAATCGAGTCTTCTACATCTCGAGGCGCGACCAGCATGAGGTCTGCGAGCTCGTCAACGACAACGAGCAGGTACGGGTACGGCTTCAACACGCGCTCGCTGCCCGAAGGAAGTTGAATCGAGCCTTCACGCACTGCTTCATTGAAGTCATCGATATGCCGAAACCCAAACGACGCGAGGTCGTCGTAGCGCATATCCATCTCTTTCACGACCCACTGCAGCGCCTCTGCTGCCTTCTTCGGCGCGGTGATGATTGGGGTGATGAGGTGAGGAACACCCTGGTACACAGTGAGCTCAACCCGTTTTGGATCGACGAGCACCATGCGCACGTCAGTTGGTGTGGCGCGCATAAGGATGCTCGTAATCATCGAGTTGATGAAGCTTGACTTACCAGAGCCCGTGGCGCCCGCAACGAGCAGGTGAGGCATCTTGGCGAGGTTCGCAAGTACGAATTCACCCTTCACGTCTTTGCCCACACCGATTGTCATCGGATGGACGTTGCGCCGAGCCTTGGTCGATCGAAGAACGTCACCGAGAGCAACGTTTTCACGATCTTTGTTCGGGATCTCAATGCCAATTGCACTCTTGCCAGGAATTGGCGACAGGATGCGCACCTCATTTGAGGCAACTGCATACGACAGGTTTCGTGAAAGGGCCGTGACCTTCTCAACTTTCACGCCGGGCCCGAGTTCAACCTCGTACTGCGTCACGGTAGGGCCACGTGAGAACCCGGTAACCACCGCGTCAACTTTAAACTCTTCGAACACGCGCGCCACAGCGGCCATGATCTGCTCATTGGCCTCACTGTGCGTCTTGGGCGCTGCACCCTCTGAGAGCATCGAGTCTGAAGGCAGGGCATATGCTGCGGCGGCAGCAGGATTGTGCGGAGGTGCGACCGAAAACTCACGGTCCTCGGCGGCCGGAGCACCGTCGGTCTCTGGGCTTGCAAAGCTGTCGTAAGAGTCGTCACCCAGGCCCGAGCCATGATGTGTTCCGACGGCAGCTTGCGCTACACCCTCAAGCCCCTCAAATAGGTCAGCTGGGAAGACGTCTGTCTCTGCTTCTTCAGCCAGTGCGGATTCAAATGCGCCCTTTGCTTGCGACTCCCCTGAGGACAGCGTGGCAGCGATCGCTGAAGGGTCTGCCACGTAGTCTGGGTCTTCTTCACGCCCGGTCGTGTTTCGTCGCCACCAAGGCAAAGAACCGGTCTTCTCATCAGCGTGGTCAAATAGCTCGTTCGTATCGGAGCTTTTCACGTCGACCGCTTGCGCAGGTTCTTCTTCCGGCAGCTGAGCGCCAAAGAGATACGCGTATGCCTCACGAAGTCGTCGACCAATGCGACCTGGAGGGGTCTTCGTGATGATCAACAGGGAGAATATCAAGATGATGCAGAGCACTGGAACCGCAACCCACACTGTTGCGAGCATCAGGGGTGCACCAAAGAGCCAGCCGAGCAACCCACCTGCTTCAGCGAGGCCGGGCATGCCATCGCGTGGCTTCGGCGACCCGCCGAGCACGTGGGCGAGCCCAGACGAACTGGCAAGCGCAAGAAACAGGCCAATCGCGATACGACGGTTATCGTTCACTGTTGAGGGGTTATTGAACAACCAGAGCGCAAACCCAGCCATAATGATCGGCAGACCAAACGCGATGCGCCCAAATAGGCCGCCAAACGTGAACGCATCGATCTGAGTAGCCACGGTATTGCCGATGAGAAACCACTCAACAACGGCCCCGGCGACCGCAAGCAGCACGAGCAACATGGGAAGGCCGTCGCGACGAGCTTCTGGCTCAAGTTGTTCAGATCTGAACGCGCGCGCTCCGGCGCCGACTGCGTGGGCTAAGCCAAACCAGGCCCGCGCCACACCACTGTGCTCTTGCTCCACCGCGAGTACCTTTGTCGTTGCAGACGTGCGGGAGGAGCTGCGCGACTTCGCGGCACCTTTCGATCGGGTGCTCTGCGATTTGGTGGATCGTGCAGAGCCCCCGCGCGATGAAGCGTTTTTGGCCATAGGAATACGGTACAAGCCGCCACCGACAACGTCGGCGTGTCTAGTCGGCGTGGCCGAACACGCTAGTTCTGAAGCCTAGAAACGCAGGCCGCGTGCCGCGTAGAACCCGGCAGGGTCAATCGGGTATCCGTAGGTGTAGACCTCAAAGTGCAGGTGCGGTCCGGTGGAACATCCCGTAGTTCCAACATATCCAATGATCTGACCGCGGTTCACCCACTGGCCGTATCCCACGATAGGTTGACTCATCTGGTGCGCGTACCGCGTAGCGACACCGCCGCCGTGCGAAATTTCAACCATGTTCGCGTAGCACGGTGCATACCACCCGGCCATCGTGACAGTGCCAGAGGCAGCCGCATAAATTGGTGTTCCCTGCGGTGCTGCGAGGTCTACTCCTGTGTGACCACGGCTAGCTCCCCACCAGTCGCTCACGTAATAGTTATACAGCGGAACCTGCCACCCGCCAGCGACTTGACCGCCGCCACCACCGCCACCGCCGCCGCCGCCGCCACCGCCTGCGTTCGCTGCTGCTTCAGCCGCAGCTTCAGCCGCAGCTTTTGCCGCGGCCTCAGCCTGTCGGCGGCGCTCCTCTTCTTCGAGACGCAGACGCTCTTGGTAACCATTCGTGGTCTCAGTTGTCTCGTCTTTGAGAGCAGCAAGCTGGGTCTCAAGCTTGACCTGGTTCTCTTCTTGTTTCGCAAGTTCTTCGCTTGCTGCAGCTGCAGCCGCTACGGCTTTCTCCTTGCGAGCGTCAGCTTCTTCGCGCAGGCGGTCGCGCTCGTCCTGAGCTGCCTGTGCAGACTTTCCGAGTGTCTCTGCGGTGTTCTTTGCGCGCGTTGCCTCGTCCGCGATTGACGTGTTGCGCTCGGTGGCCTTTTCGACCTGCGCAAGGCGCTCGAGCAGTTGATCCGCAGCGGTCTCATCGGATTCAAGGAAAATCTCGACGTTCCGATCCACGCCACCCGAACGGTACAGCTGCGCAACGAGCGCTGCCGCCTGTTCGGAAGCGGCGTCAGCCTCGGCCTGACTCTGTTTCGCCTGCTCAGTGAGTGCTTCGGTGCGCTCTTGTGCTTTGAACAGCGCCTGCTCAGCTTCGAAAAGTGCCTGGGTTGCCGCTTCAGACTCGGCGCGGGTGCGCTCGACCTCGGCCTGCACCTGAACGAGTAAGGCTTCGATCTCTTTGACCTGCGCCGCAGCGGTGGCCTCATTCTGCTTCGCCTTCTCAACATCAGCCCACGTGGGGAGATCCGAAGTGATGGCGTGCGAGGGAGAAATTGCGTTCGGTGAACCGATGAGAAGTCCCGCGACCGCAACAACGCTTAGCGCGAGCATTCCCAGGCGACGTACTGGCGCCTTCCGTTCATCCCTCATCGAACTCTCACTCCCCGTTTCTTGAAGTATTCCGCGGATCTATCCGACGGCTTCACGACTTACCTAACGTAGCAGTTGAAGGTGAAACTTACGGCGAATCGCCGGGCAAGCCCCTATATCGACTGAGGGCGAGGATCATCATCGGCGACGCAAGCGCGAGGTAATGGCAAGTGCCTCTGGCGACTTCATGACGAGCAACGCCCCGAGATACGCAAGACCCATGAAGCCCGTCACGACCAGCGCGTAGACAATCGAGAGAACTACCTCTAGCGCACCTGAGGCATCTGGACCGAAGCTGTTCAGCAGATACATCACGATAAATCCAATAAGAAGAGCCGGCACAATGGCGACAATACAGCGCACACCTGTTGCGATGAGCTCGGTAGTACCGAGATGCCCAATCTTCCGCTTGAGGAGCCAGAACGCAAAGAACATCTGGGCGATTGTAGTCAATGACCAGATGCCTGCATACACGACGCCAAGCAGCGATTTGTCGACGGTGACCATAGCGAGAACTGTGAGCACAACGAGCGCGACCAACTGAGCCGACATGAAATAAAACGGCGTCTTCGCATCAGAAACCGCGTAAAAGGCACGCTGCGCGACGAACATCAGGCTGTACGCAACGAGACCGATCGAATAGACCATGAGAACGTTCGCGAACGCATCGACCAATTCACCATCTGCACCGATGTTCATAACGCGCGCCACGTACCGGGCAGACATAAAGAACACCGCCGCAGCGAACACCATGAGCACCATGATCTGCCTCGACGCACTCGAAAAACTCGCTCGAAACGCGTCGCGCTGTCCACTCTGCCCGTGTTCCGCAAGCTGAGTAAAGTACGCGGTGATGAGTGACACCGCAATCACCGAGTGCGGCAGCATGAACACGAGCCAGGCATTTTGCATCGCGAGCAGCGACACACCATCGCCAGATGCCGAGTTGATGACATTGCTCGTCACGATACCCGCGAGGTTCATTACGACAACGGTCGCAAGACCCCAGCCTGCAATTCGCCCCGTCTGGCTAAGTCCAACACCACGCCATTTAAAGTCGAGCCTGAATGACAGACCGGCCTTGCGCCATGGCACGATAAGAATGAGTGCTTGAGCGACCACTCCGAGCGTTGCGGTGCCCGCAAGCACCCCGATCGAGGTCGGGGTCCAATCAGACACTGCGCGGAGCCCGTTCGGGTCGGACCCGAACAAGACGATAAACACGACAAGGCCGACGATCGCCACAACATTCGCGAGTGCGGGCGCCCAGGTGAACGGCCCGAAGATCTTCTTCGCATTGAGCACTTCGCCGAGCACCGTATACAACCCATAGAACACGATTTGTGGAATACACCAGTAGGCGAACCCGACTGCGAGCGCGCGCTGATCAGAGGGCCAAGTTGTCGTAAAGATCCACACGACTGCCGGCGCCGCAAGCATGATGAGCGCGGTGAGTACAACGAGCACCGTCGAGACGAGGGTGAGTACCTTGTTTATGTAGCCGCGCCCACCGTCTGTGTTCTGTGCAGCCTTGACGATCTGCGGCACCAGCACCGCATTGAGCATGCCGCCAGCAAGCAGCATGTACACGGTATTCGGCAGTTGATTGCCGTTCGCGAACGCGTCTCCGGATTTCGAGATTACCCCACCGATGGCGAAGGCAAGCAAAATGTTCTTCGCAAAGCCGAGCACGCGCGACACCATCGTGCCTGACGCCATGATCGCGCTCGCGCGATGCAGTGCTGAGGCCAAGGCGGCTCCTTCTCGTGATGGGTGGTTCGGTGTGGACTACTACCTAGTAGTACGGGTCTTTTCGCAGTGCGAGCGAGAGCCGCCTTGCAAGTGGATCGCCAAGCTTTACCCACACACGATACGCCCATGCCTTGAGCGGAATATCAAACGCTCCGACATAATCGGTCACTTCAGAGTGGAAGG
Organism: Leucobacter denitrificans; assembly: GCF_014396385.1. Classification (NCBI taxonomy): domain Bacteria; kingdom Bacillati; phylum Actinomycetota; class Actinomycetes; order Micrococcales; family Microbacteriaceae; genus Leucobacter; species Leucobacter denitrificans. Next base: position 2,397,883 of record NZ_CP060716.1, on the reverse strand, counting down.
ATCGCTTGAACTTGCCAACTCCGTGAAGCTCATGCGTCGGATCGTCGAGGCGATCGCTCGGGGGCGTTCCGCACAGGTCATGCACGGTCGCACCGACCTCATTCGCCCAGCGCATCACTTCCCACTGCAGCAGGTGCGAGACACCGTACGCCTGCTTGTCGCGCACTGAGGCACCCTCTTTGTATCCGCTCTTTGTGCCGAGGTGGATCGCGAATGCCGCAGCGAGGAGCCGCCCATCGCGCTCAGCGAAGAACATCTGCCCGTTCCCGCGCTTCGTGAATTCCTTCCAGAAGGTGCGGAAGTACCCGTATGGTCGAAGTACGAAGCGGCCGCCACCGGCGGTCTCCTGCAGCAGCTCGAAGAATCGTTCACAGTTCGCGTCGGTCGCCTCGACCCGAGTCACTTCAATGCCCTCGCGCTTGCCGCGGTTAATCGCATTTCGGGCTTTCTTCCCGAAACGTGCGAACACCTCATCCTCGGTACCGCTCACATCTACCAGCACGGTCGATTCGTTCGGGATACGCCGAATCGTTGGAATATATCCCGCGTCGAGGAAAGCCTGCCGGGTCTCAGTGCCGAGCCGAGGTTCGATTTTCACCACGAAGACGCCCTGTCGCCGTGCAAAGTCTGCGATCGCCGCACTCGCCTCAAGGGTGGCCTCAAGATCTTCGGCCTCGGGGCCGGCCATGACCATCCACCATTCGCCAAGCACTGGTACCCGCTTCGCGAGCACGCCTGCCACAAGTGGGGAACGACCGTCTCGCTCGAGCACCAATCGGCGCACCCGATACTTGCTAAACCGCTTGGTTTCGAGGTGAGCATTCGCTGCCCAGATTTCTCCCCCGTGCGGGTTCGCGAGCTGCAGAGCGTCCCAGTGAGCCGCCTCATCGGGGGTCGCGAAGCGAACCGATACCCCCACTTACACCACCACGACGACGGGAACGATCATCGACTTGCGGCGAAGCTTCGTGCCGACCCAGCGCCCGATGGTGCGCCGCACGACCTGCTGCAGCGCGTGCTGGTCTGTCACGCCGTCTTTCATCGCGCGCTCAAGCGCCTCAGCGATTTGCGGCTTGATCTTGTCAAAAACGTGGTCGGCTTCAGCAACACCCTTCGCGTGAATCTCGGGCCCGGACACGATCTGCCCGAGACTCGTCTCAACGACCGTGATCACCGAAATGAAGCCTTCTTCGGCAAGCGTGCGGCGATCGCGAAGGTCATCATCGGTCACCTTGCCTACGGTCTTGCCGTCAACGTAGATGAAGTCGATCTCGAGCTGACCGACCTCGCGCGCAACCCCGTCGACAAGGTCAACAACCGTACCGTTCTCGGCAATAATCGTGCGGTTCTGTGGCACACCCGTCTCAATGGCGACCCCGGCGTTCGCAATCAGGTGGCGATATTCGCCGTGGATCGGCATGACGTTCTTTGGCCGAACGATGTTGTAGCAGTACATGAGTTCACCGGCTGAGGCGTGGCCCGAAACGTGGACGTTTGCATTGCCCTTGTGCACGACATTCGCGCCAAGCTTCATGAGGCCGTTAATGATGCGGTAGACAGAGTTCTCGTTACCTGGGATCAGGCTCGACGCGAGAATCACCGTGTCTCCGTCGCCAACCTCGACCTGATGCTCTTTGTTCACCATGCGGCTGAGCACTGCCATAGGTTCGCCCTGCGAGCCGGTCGACATGTACACAATGCGGTGATCTGGAATATCGCCGCTCTTCTTCAGGTCAACGAGCACGCCCTCTGGAACATCGAGATACCCGAGGTCGGCAGCAATCTTCATGTTGCGAACCATTGAGCGCCCGAGCAGCACCACGCGGCGCCCATTCTTCTGGGCTGCGTCAAGCACCTGCTGCACACGGTGCACGTGACTCGAGAAGCTCGCAACGACAACTTTGCCGCGTGACTTCTCAATGACACGCTCGAGCACCGGCCCAATATTCTTCTCAAGCGCTGTGAAACCCGGCACCTCGGCGTTCGTTGAATCTGTCATGAACAGATCCACACCCTCTTCGCCCAGGCGAGCGAACGCGCGAAGATCGGTGATACGCCCGTCGAGCGGCAGCTGATCCATCTTGAAGTCACCGGTGCCAATGACAAGACCTGCGTCGGTGCGGATCGCAACAGCGAGCGCGTCAGGGATCGAGTGATTCACCGCGATGTACTCAAGATCGAACGGCCCGAACGTATGCCGGTCCCCCTCTGCCACGATATGGGTCTTCGGGCGAATACGGTGCTCTTTAAGCTTCGCTTCAACGAACGCAAGTGTGAGTTTCGAGCCGATCAGCGGAATGTCTTCGCGGCGCTTCAGCAGGTACGGCACGCCGCCAATGTGGTCTTCGTGACCGTGAGTAAGTACCACTGCGACGATGTCTTGCAGTCGATCTTCAATTTGAGAGATATCGGGGAGGATCAGGTCGACCCCCGGTTGGTGCTCCTCTGGAAACAGCACACCACAATCAACCACTAGCAACTTGCCGTCAATTTCGTAGACGGTCATGTTGCGGCCAACCTCACCGAGGCCGCCGAGTGGCGTGATGCGAAGGGTGCCCTGCTTCAGCTTGGGCGGAGCGTATGGGTGGTTGGGCACGTGGCCTCCTGTTATTAGCGGGTTGTGCCTGCAATCTTTGGCAGCGCACCGCCGGCAGCCGCATTGCGGTCCGGCCTGAAGTCTGAGAAGTCGACACCCGGCACGTCCTTCACAAGCGCGAGCTCATCCTCGATGAGAGCGGCCTCCCACTCTTCGGGGCCCACCAAGGGAAGTCGAACACGCGGGCTCGAAATACGGCCGAGTCCGTGAAGAATGTATTTCGCAGCCACGGTGCCAGGAACATGCGTCATCGTTGCGCGCACTAGCGGCTCAAGCTTTTGATGTGCGTCACGCGCAGTGTGCAAGTCGCCAGCATTCACCGCATCAGCGATGACCCGATACGGTGCCGCAGTGATATTTGCCGTCACGCTAATCATGCCTGTCGCACCAATCGCGAGGTGTGGCAGCACATTCGCGTCATCACCCGAGAAATACATGAGATCGGTTTGGTTAAGCACTCGGCTCACCTCACTGAAATCACCCTTCGCGTCTTTTACCGCGAGAATGTTCGGATGTTTCGCGAGACGCAGCAGCGTCTCGTACTTAATCGGCACGCCGGTACGACCGGGAATGTCATACAGGATCACCGGAAGATCTGTCGCGTCAGCGACCATGCGGAAGTGCGTGAGCAGCCCTGCTTGGGTGGGCTTGTTGTAGTACGGCGTCACGATCATCACACCGTCGGCTCCAGCCTTCTCGCTGGCCTTGTACAGCTCAATGGCGTGCGCGGTCTCGTTCGAGCCACCACCGGTAATGACCTTCGCTCGTCCCGATGACACCGCCTTTGTGACCTCGACGAGCTTAATCTTCTCGGGGTCGGTGAGGGTCGAGGTTTCACCGGTCGTGCCGGTCACCACGATGCCGTCTGCACCACTTGTGATGCACTGCTCGATGAGTTGTTCTGTTGCAGCCCAGTCGACCTCGCCCTCGGAATCGAAGGGGGTCACGAGTGCAACAAGCACCTGTCCGAAAGGATTCTCTACGTTTGCCACTTCACTAGGTTACCGGATGCAATGCTGATGCGTTGCGGAGGTAGCGCTCGAAGCTGTATTTCAGCCCATTCGCGGCAACAAGTGGCAGCCCGGGATCGGCGAGTTCCCACTCCGCACCAATGGTCGGCGCAAACGTATCTGCGTCTGGCACGTCTAAGCCGATGCGAGTCACCACGAGTTCGTCTGCGAGCGGCATTGCAGCCCGATAGAGCTGGCCGCCACCCATGATCCACACAATTGAGACATCGCTGTCGACGCTCGCTAAGGCGGCTTCGAGCGACGTCACTGATCGGGCACCTGCTGCCACAAACTCGCTGTCTCGTGAAACTACGATGTTCTCGCGGCCAGGAAGCGGCCGAAACCGCTCTGGCAGTGACTCCCAGGTGCGGCGCCCCATTATCACCGGCGATCCGCTCGTTACCTCGCGAAAGTGCGCCAGGTCTTCTGGCAGGTGCCAGGGCATCTCACCATCTCGGCCGATAGCACCGTCGCGCGCCTCGGCCCACACCATTCCGACGCGCATCGCTAGACCGCCACGGGCGCTTTGATACCGGGGTGGTGCTCGTAGCCCACGACCTCAAAGTCGTCGTACGAATAGTCGAGGATCGACGCTGCCTTCGCGATCTCAATTCGGGGGTACGGAAATGCGTCTCGAGAAAGCTGCTTCTGCACCTGCTCAACGTGGTTGTCATAGATGTGGCAGTCCCCGCCGGTCCACACAAACTCGCCCGGTTCGAGCCCGGTTTGCTGCGCGACCATCAGGGTGAGCAGCGCGTACGACGCAATATTGAACGGAACACCCAAGAACATGTCGGCGGATCGCTGATACAGCTGGCACGAAAGCTTGCCATCGGCAACGTAGAACTGGAAGAACGCGTGGCACGGCGCGAGGGCCATGCTCGGTATATCTGCCACGTTCCACGCCGACACGATGAGCCGTCGTGAGTCCGGATCACTCCGAATCTGATCCACCACCTGGGAGATCTGGTCGATGTGCTCGCCCGACGGGGTCGGCCAGGAGCGCCACTGCACCCCGTACACAGGCCCAAGGTCACCGTTTTCATCGGCCCATTCGTCCCAAATCGTGACGCCGTTCTCACGCAGGAACTCGATATTGCTCTCGCCGCGCAAAAACCAAAGCAGCTCGATTGCTACCGACTTGAAGTGCACGCGCTTCGTCGTGATCAGCGGAAACGACTCGGCAAGGTCGAAGCGAATCTGCTTGCCGAACAGGCTTCTCGTACCCGTTCCGGTGCGATCTGACTTCGGCGTGCCATGCTCGAGAATCTCTCGCAGCAGGTCCTCGTACGGGGTGTGGATCGCCTGAGCACTCATGCGCTCAAGCCTACCCGCTAACCTTCGAGACCGTCGTCGAATACCTCAAGTACCTGGGTGTCATTCGTGGCATCGGCCTTGCCCAAGATCTTGCCCTTAAAGAAGTCAGGCGAGAAGCGCGACTGAATAAACATCAGCAGCACACCAATGCCGAGCACGACAACGCCGATGACACCGACGAGACCGAGTCCGGCGATGGAACTACCCGAGCCGAACGCCGGATCCATGCTGTCGTACGTGGTCTGCACGAACACGACGAGGAGCAGCACGCCACCGATACCGGGGAGCACGACCTTGGAGATCAGCGATCCCGCGCCCTCCTTCAGCCCGATCTTGCGGAAGTACCAGGTGCTCGCGAGCGCCGTGATGCCGTAGTAGAAACAGACCATCATGCCAAGCGCGGTAATTGTGTCCCAAAGCACGTCTTCGCTGATGAAACGCATGATCGCGTAAAACACCGACGCCACAACCGACGACCACAGCAGAGCCACGTACGGTGACTTGTGTTTCGGGTGAATCTTCTTGATCGACTTCGGGAGCGCGCCATAGTGAGACATCGCGAGCAGGGTACGTGCCGGCGAAATTGCGGTCGAGTTGATCGATGCCATTGCAGAGACGAGAATCGCGAGCGACAGCAGAATAGCGGCGGGCCCCATTACCGGGTGCGCGAGTGCAGCGAAGACGTTCTCCGCAATATCTGAGTTACCGAGACCTGTCGGGCCGTGACCAATGCCCGCGTACGCAACAGTAGCCGCCGCGGTGCCAACGTACATGACGAGCAAGATCACAACGAGAATCATCGCGGCCTTGCTTTCGGTCGACATGCGACCCTTTGACTTCTTCGTTTCCTCACCCATGGTGAGCACCGTGTCCCAGCCCCAGTACACGAAGATCGAAACGGCGATACCCGCGGCAAACGCGCTAAAGCTCGATACCTCAAGTGGGTTGAACCACGAGAGCTCGGGCATCGACCCCTCAGTGTTCGCAGGGTCGGCGGCGCCAATGAACATCGCGACGATAAACCAGAAGAGCACTCCGACCTGGAAGATCACGGTGATGTACTGGAAGATCTTCGTCGAGGTCATACCGCGATAGGAGATAAACGTTGCGATCGCCATGAAGCACAGACACACGAGGATGTTGATATAGCGGTTGTCGGCGATATCTGCGATCGCCGGGTTGTCGGCCATGATCGCGATCGATTGGAAGAGAAACTCGACCGCGATTCCCGCGAGGTTCGAGAGAACGAGCACGGTTGCGGCGATGAGTCCCCAACCAGCCATCCAGCCAATCCACGGGCCGAATGCTCGCGATGCCCAGGTGAAAGATGTGCCAGAGTCGGGCATTGCGGAGTTGAGCGCCCGGTATCCGATCGCTACGAGCAGCATCGGGATAAACCCGACAAGAAAGATCGCAGGAGTTTGGAATCCGACCTCGCTCGCAGCGGGGCCAACCGCTGAGGTCAGTGTGTATGCGGGAGCACAAACGGAGAGCCCGATCACCAGTGCGCCGACGACGCCGACTGTGCCGGATTCTAGACCCTTCTTGCTAATGCCCGATACCGAATCGAGTGTGCGGGTTGCCGGATCCGCACTCGCAAGGTCGTACTTACTCATCGAAAATTCACCGTTCTTTTGCAGTGATGCAGCCTGAACGCCCCTTGTGAGGGAGCCGCAATAACGTCGATGATTCTACGCCGGGTCAGCGCATATGCACTAATTCTGCGGTGAACTCCCACGAATTTCGTTGCGATTATTGCTAATTGCTTGCCGAATCGCACTTCTTGCGCGCTTTCGATCGCCCGCAGCGTCGTATACGAGCCCCAAACGCATCCACGCTTTCCAACTCTCGGGCGCGGCCTCTGCCGCTTCGCGATACCGCGGAAACGCAGCGTCAGCCTCGTCGCGCACGGTGCGCCGAGTGGTGGTTTCAGAGACGAGTTCTTCAGGAAGCAGCGCTTCATCTGCGAGCTGGTCGGTGAGCTTCGTTGCCTGGTATCCGAAGACAATCTCGCGCAGCAGCGCCCACACCCCGATGAGCGGCAAGACAATCAGTGCGACGCCCATAACTATCGCGATGACCTCGGTGGATCGCAGCAGCGCAATCGCCCGCACGCCAGCAAATACGAAATAGAGCACCAACAAGATGCTCATGGTGACGACGCCCGCGATGGCGCGTGCCCGAGCGCTCACTCGCTGCGCCCTATGCCGAGCACCGAGTCAAGGCCCACGGTCACGCCGCGGGCCTCACGCACCGCTTCGAGCGCGGCACGGATACCAGCAACGTACGCATCGTTCGAGTGCGTGTCATGCACAAGGCACAGCACCTCGCCCGGCCCGCCAAAACGAACCTCTTGCTTCGCAACCACGCCCGTGAGGCGCAAGCTATGTACTGGAATGCCAGCTACGAGTTCACCCCGCGCTCGTTGCTCAGTGAAAGGCGCCAGCAGTGGCTCAGAATTTGCGGCCTCGCGCGCCTCGGCCATAAGTTCCGCGGTTCTCACGGCCGTGCCAGACGGTGAGTCAATCTTCTTCGGATGGTGAGCCTCGATGACCTCAATGCTCGCGAAATACGGCGCCGCGATTTGCGCAAGCGCCGTGCCGAGGACTGACCCCAGCGAGAAATTCGGCACAACGATCGCCCCCTGGTCCGCAAACTGCGACATGGTTTGCTCGAGCCCGGCGATGCGCTCTGCAGACCACCCGCTCGTACCAATGAGCACCTGTTGACCACGACCGAGCGCCCGCTCGACAATCTCTTGCGACACCTCAGGCGAGGTCACATCGACAAGAATGTCGGCTTCTGCGCCCTCATCAGCTCCGCTCTTGCTGGTGAGCTTGGCCACGAGTTCAAAATCTGGATGCGATTCAACTACCTCACACACCAGCGAACCGAGTCTTCCCGACGCTCCCGCAACCGCGACACTAGAAACCATGACTCGATTCTAGTGGGGCCGCTCGTGTGCGACCGTGAGAATGCGGCCGCTGAGGTAGCCTCGAACTATGACTGCAGCTCGGCCGCTTGAGGCTCCACTCCGCACAATCGAAGAGATCAAGACCTACCTTGCGGAATCACCCCAGCCGATCTTTTACCTCAGCCGCAGCGCCACAAACCTCTTGGGCGTCGAACGCGTTGCCAAAGGATTTCGTTTCATCACGCTGAGCGATAGTTGGGACGGGCGGCATCCTCGTGCGTTCACCCCCACGAATATTCCGAAGCTCGAACCGCGTGGCAACGTGAGCGTCGCCAACTGGTTGCTGCAAAACGATCAGGTGCAGCGCTATATCGCAGAGCACACACCTACCGGGTACACCCCACAGATCGTCATTGCGATGTTTGACGAGAAGACCGAGCAGCTGTGTTCCGAGCTCGGGTACGAACTCATCATGCCCACTGTTGCGCTTCGCAAGCGCCTCGACTCGAAGATCGTCACCACCGAGCTTGGCAATGAGGCTGGCACGCCGAGCGTTCCCAACATCCTTACGCAAATCAGCAGCTGGGACGACCTGCGCGCCCAGGCTGAGGCGGCGGGTCTCGGTGACCGTTTGGTGATCCAACTCCCCTACGGTGACTCGGGCCGCACGACCTATTTCGTGTCGTCTCGTGCCGACTTTGACAAGGTTGAATCTGAGATCACCGGACAAGGCGCGAGCGCACCGCAAATCAAGGTGATGCGCTACATCAATCACCAGCCCCTCGCCTCGGAAGCAATCATCACGAGCGCTGGCACCGTTGTCGGGCCAGTGCTTCGCGAGAACACCGGCCACCCAGAACTCACCCGCTATAAGGGTGGGTGGTCTGGTAGCGAGATGTACCCGTCGCTCGTCTCAGCAGAAATCCGCGCAAAGGTCATGGAGGTCGTCCAGAAGTTTTGCGCCAGGCTTTCGCAAGAGGGGTACCGCGGCATTCTCGAGGTGAGCACACTGCTCGACACCGATACGGGCGACGTCTACCTCGGTGAACTCAATCCGCGAATCAGTGGATCGTCCTCCCACTCAAACCTTCAGGGCCTCATTGGTGCGCCTGGCCGACCCGTTCCACACCCGGCGCTGCCACTCTTTGCGTTTCACCTACTCGAATACGCCGGGGTGCCTCTCGAACTTGATCTCGATGCGATTCACGCGGAGGCAGCTGCTGCCCTCGACGGGCAGACCTGGTCGACGCTCGTGATGCAGCATCAGCGAGACACTACAGAATGGCTCACCGAAGCCCCGCAAACCGGTCGGTATCGCGTCGGCGACGATGGATCGCTCGAGTTCGTTTCACCCGACCTTGACTGGCAGACCATTGAAGAACCAAACGAAGCCTTCTGGTTTCGGAGTGTTGGTGTTGGTGAGGTCGCTTCGCGGGGGCTCGACCTCGGCATGCTCATCACACGCCGCAGATCACAAGAACAACACTACGCGCTCACCGAGCACACGAAACGCCTCATCCCCGCACTCCTCGGTAAGTACCGCGGCAAGAAGATGTCAACGTTCGAGCGCTACATGCGAGCCGGGATTCGCCGCCTGCGCGGCGAATAGCGCGCTGCACCCGCGAGGGGCTATTGCTCGGGGATTACGGCCTTCGCGACATCGCCAACAGCGACGACCGTGAGCGGTGATTCCGCAAGCATCGAAGCGACCGAGGTGATCTCCTCAGCAGTGACCGCTTCGAACCGCTCGAGCGAAGCGTCGAGATCGTAAAGCTCCCCCGTACCCAGTTCTGCTCTCGCGAGACGCCCCATTCGTGTGTCCGAGTCTTCGAGCGCGAGCGCCGAGGAGCCCGCGATTTGCCCGAGCGAACGCTCGAACTCCTCTTCGGTAATGCCATCAGCTGCCATGCGAGCGAGCTCATTCTTGCTCACCTCGAGCACGGCCGCCGTCTTCTCGGGAGCGCTGCCTGCATAGATTCCGAAGAGTCCGGCGTCAGTGTAGCTCGCACCGAACGAGTATGCGGTGTATGCCAGACCGCGCTTCTCGCGAATCTCTTGGAAGAGACGACTCGACATGCCCCCGCCTAGCACCGAATTCATAATGCCGAAGGCGAAGCGGCGAGGGTCTCCGGTAGGCAACCCATTCGTGCCGAGCAGGAGGTTGATCTGCTCGCTCGGCCGATCCACCTTCACGACCCGCTGGGAAGAACACACAGGAACCGCGTTCTCGACAACTTCGGCAGTCGCGCGGCGCACGGGAACACGAGACACATTGGTGCGCCACCGCTCTTCATGCGAGGCATCAAGCGCAGCCAGTGCGAGCGCGACCAAGCGGTCATGATCCACTGCACCAGCCGCCGTAATTACCAGAGTCGACGGGTCGTACCGGTGGTGGTAATGCCGATCCACATCGTCGCGATTCGCAGCGAGGATCGTCTCAGCGTTGCCACCGATCGGCCTGCCCAGTGGGTGGTCACCGAAAACCTCTTCGAAGAAGCGCTCGTTCGCGACGTCTGCGAGGTCATCTGCAGCCATCGCGAGCTCCTCGAGAATAACGCCTCGTTCGGTCTCAAACTCGTTCGTGTCGAGCACCGAGTTGGTCACCATGTCGGCGAGCGACGTAACTGCCTGTTCGAAGTCGGCGTCACGCACCTTCGCGTAATAGCAGGTGTACTCCTTTGCGGTGAGCGCGTTGTGCTCGGCACCGATGCGATCGAAGCCGGTCGCAATCTCATACGCGTCGCGCGTCGGTGTGCCCTTGAACAGCAGGTGCTCGAGAAAGTGCGTGGATCCCAGGCTGCCAGGCGCATCGCTGCGCTCTGCCTGCTCGTCGCGCGAGCCCACGCCCACCCAAAAACCGATGCTCACGGACCGCGATGCGGGCATGCGCTCAGTGAGCACCCTCAGGCCGCTCGGGTGCACCGTACGCCGCACGTCACCGCCGCTGAGATCGACAGCGAGTTCGGGCAGGTCGAGTGGGAGCAGGATTGGATCACGCATCCCTCCAGCCTAGCGCTCTCGGTGGGTCGCTCCCCTGCGAGGTCGAAACGGCAAGTCAGTGGATCGAGCCCAGAGCACGAAACCCCCGCCGCCGATTAGGGCGACAGGGGTTTGCGCGTGAACCGCCGTGCGAATTACTCGGCAGCTGCCTCTGCTGGAACCTCAGCCTCAGCCGACTCCTCGGCCTTTTCTTCGAGCACAGGTTCGAGCGAGAGCTTGCCGCGGTCGTCGACCTTGGTGATCTTCACAAGGATCTTCTGACCGACGGAGAGCACTTCGTCGACCGAGTCGATGCGCTTACCGCCGACGAGCTTGCGCACCTCAGAGATGTGCAGCAGCCCGTCCTTGCCAGGGAGCAGCGAAACGAACGCACCGAACGCTGCGTTCTTCACAACCGTACCGAGGTACTGTTCGCCCACCTCAGGGTTCGTCGGGTTCGCAATAGCGTTCACCTGAACGCGCGCGGCCTCTGCAGAGGGCCCGTCAACCGCACCAATGTAGACCGTGCCATCGTCGTCAATCGAGATGTCGGCGCCGGTCTCATCTTGAATACCGTTAATGGTCTTGCCCTTTGGCCCAATGAGCTCACCGATCTTGTCGACCGGAATCTGCACACTGATCACGCGAGGTGCGGTGGGTGCCATCTCATCTGGGCTGTCGATCGCCTGGTCAATAACCTCGAGGATCGCGGTACGCGCCTCTTTCGCCTGCGACAGTGCGCCTGCGAGAACGTCGGAGGGGATTCCGTCGAGCTTGGTATCGAGCTGCAGTGCAGTCACGAACTCCGAGGTACCTGCGACCTTGAAGTCCATGTCGCCGAGCGCGTCTTCTGCACCGAGGATGTCGGTGAGCGTTGCGTAACGCGTCTCACCGTTCACCGTGTCAGAGACAAGGCCCATAGCGATGCCAGCAACCGGTGCGCGCAGTGGCACACCAGCGTTGAGCAGCGACAGTGTCGATGCGCAGACAGAACCCATCGAGGTCGAACCGTTCGAACCGAGAGCCTCGGATACCTGGCGGATCGCGTACGGGAACTCCTCGCGACTTGGCAGAACTGGCACAAGCGCGCGCTCGGCAAGGAAGCCGTGACCGATCTCGCGGCGCTTCGGGCTTCCCACGCGGCCGGTCTCACCGGTCGAGTATGGAGGGAAGTTGTAGTGGTGCATGTAGCGCTTCGAAGTCGTGGGCGACAGCGAGTCGATCTGCTGCTCCATCTTGAGCATGTTCAGTGTTGAGACACCGAGAATCTGGGTCTCGCCACGCTGGAAGATGGCCGAACCGTGCACGCGAGGAATAACCTGAACCTCTGCGTCAAGCGCACGAATGTCACGCAAACCGCGACCGTCGATGCGTGCGCCCTCGGTAAGAATGCGACCGCGAACGATCTTCTTGGTGACCGACTTGTACGCTGCAGATACCTGAGCGTCGGCTTCTGCCGGAAGTTCTCCAGCTTCAACCTTTGCGGCGATTGCCTCCTTGACGCGTGCCTTCAATGCGTCATCTGCGTCCTGGCGCTCCTGCTTGTCGGCAATCTGGTAGATCGACGAAAGCTCGGACTCTGCAAGCGCCTCAACTGCTGCGTACACCTCGTCAGCGTATGGGAGGAATACTGGGTACTCCTGCACCTCCTTAGCCGACTGTGCAGCGAGCTGCTCCTGAGCCTTAACGAGCTGGGTGAGGAACGGCTTAGCGGCCTCGAGACCCTGCGCAACAATTGCCTCGTCTGGCTTCGTTGCACCGGCCTTGATGAGGTCCCATGAGACCTCAGTTGCTTCTGCCTCAACCATCATGATGGCGACGTCTTCTGAGCCATCAGCGTTCGTGATGACGCGACCAGCAACCATGAGGTCAAAGACTGCCTCGGTAAGCTGCTCAGCGGTCGGGAACGCGACCCACTGGTCGCCGATCAGCGCGAGACGAACGCCCGCAATTGGACCGGAGAACGGAAGGCCCGAGATCTGGGTTGACATCGATGCAGCGTTGATTGCGAGGGCATCGTAGAACTCGCCCGGAGCGATCGACAGCACAGTGACAACGATCTGCACCTCGTTGCGCAGGCCGTCAACGAATGACGGGCGCAGCGGGCGGTCGATGAGGCGGCACACGAGGATTGCCTCGGTCGAGGGGCGGCCTTCGCGGCGGAAGAACGAACCGGGAATCTTGCCGGCTGCGTATGAACGTTCTTCGACGTCGACGGTCAGCGGGAAGAAGTCGAAGTGATCTTTTGGCTGCTTTGACGCGCTCGTTGCCGAGAGCAGCATGGTCTCTTCGTCGAGGTATGCAGCAACTGCACCCTGAGACTGCTGAGCGAGGCGGCCTGCCTCGAAACGGATCGTACGCTTGCCGAACTTACCATTGTCGAGTACGGCCTCGGCGAACTTGATTTCAGGACCCTCCACGGGATCTCCTTATCTGACATGAGCACGCGGTGGGCAGCGCGCGTCGCAAGAGCGAGTGCGTCGTGCGGTCGCGGTTGCTGATGTTCAGTAGAAGACCACCCTGCAATGAGGGGAACCCACCACCGAAGACCAGCCCACCGACCGGCGTGCTCGGTTCTTCATTGACGCAGACAAATGTCTACCTGACCAGGGTATCACCGACCCCACTCTTTGCGCCTGTACTTGTCAAGACACAGCAATAGGGCCGCCCGCTAAATTCTTGCGGGCGGCCCTATTGCGCTAGGTTCGTTTTTCGAACTTAGGCGTCGACCTGGATCGCGTGCACCTCTTCAGCGTCGATCACTTCGCGAAGCTGCACAACCAACTCGTCTGAGACAGGCGAGTCCACGGTGAGCACTGAGAGCGCTGTGCCCTTCTTCTCATCACGCGCGATTTGGAGGTTGGCGATGTTTACCCCGGCCTCTCCAAGCAAAGCACCGTATGCCGCGACGATTCCTGGGCGGTCAACGTAGCTAAAGATGAGCAGGTTCTCGGTAAGCGGCAACTCGACGTCGAAGCCGTTCACGCCGACGAGCTTCTCGATCTGCTTGGGGCCCGTAAGCGTGCCCGAAACGGAGAGCTGGGTTCCGTCTGTCAGCGATCCACGAATTGTGATGACATTGCGGAAGCTCTCAGCGAGTGAGTCTGCCGAGAATCGCACCTCGACATCACGCTGCTCAGCAAGGAGCGGTGCGTTCACATACGAGACCGGATCGCTCACAATCTTAGAGAAGATGCCCTTCAGTGCCGCAAGGCGAAGTGCTTCAACTTTGTGCTCGGCAAGCTCACCGTGCACCTCGATATCGATCGATGCGAGCGCACCGGTTGCGAGGCCCGCGAATACCTGACCGAGCTTCTCGGTGAGCGGCAGCCCGGGACGCACGTACTCGTCGATTCCCGCGCCAGCAACGTTCACCGCATCGGGCACGAGGTCGCCAGAAAGCGCCAGGCGTACCGACTTGGCAACTGCCACACCAGCTTTCTCCTGCGCCTCATCGGTGGATGCTCCGAGGTGCGGCGTGACGTTCACGTTCGGCAGGCCAACAAGAGACGTGTCCTTCGGCGGCTCCTGCACGAACGTATCCAGTGCGGCACCAGCGATCTCGCCTTCCGCGAGCGCTGCGGCGAGCGCGGCTTCGTCAATGAGGCCACCGCGAGCTACGTTCAGCACATACGCGGTCTTCTTCATCGCCTTCAGCTGCTCCGCGCCAATCATGCCGAGGGTTTCTGGCGTGCGTGGCATGTGGATCGTCAGGAAGTCGGCCCGCTCCACGAGTTCTTCGAGCGTCACGAGTTGCACGCCAAGCTGCTGAGCTCGGGCCGCCGTGACGTAGGGGTCGTATGCGATGAGTTCAACGCCAAAGCCGCGTAGGCGCTCAGAAACGAGTGCACCGATACGACCGAGGCCGACAATTCCGATGGTCTTCTCATACAGCTCGACACCGGTGAATGACGAGCGCTTCCACTCCCCTGCGAGAGTGAGCCGTGGGCACGCTGGAGGTGGCGAGCAAGACCGAGAATGTGAGCAACAGTGAGCTCTGCGGCACTGATGATGTTCGAGGTCGGCGCGTTCACGACCATAACGCCAGCCTGCGTGGCGGCTTTGATATCAACGTTGTCGAGCCCGACGCCCGCGCGTGCGATGACCTTGAGCTTCGGCGCCCAGGTCAGTGCTTCTGCGTCGACCTGTGTGGCCGAGCGCACGAGCACTGCGTCAGCAGACTGCAGCGCGTCGCGAAGCGCGTCACGGTCGGTACCGTCGACGTTGCGAACTTCAAAGTCGGGGCCGAGCGCGGCGATTGTGGCGGGTGAGAGTTCTTCGGCGATCAGCACGACCGGCTTTGTCACAAGTGGATCCTTCTCTGCAGAGGCGTCTCGGTGGCTGCGTAGACACGCAGATCCCCAGTTTACAGCGCCCCGTATGGCTCCGTGCGCGTGTTACGAAATAAGGTGCATGATTTCGAGGTGGATCGCCGCCGTCACACACAGCCCGGCCGCAATCATGAGGAGTCGAACCCCCGCGCCTCGCCCCCGCGCGAGCAGAAGCGCAACACCGAGCGCAATTGCCGGTATTGCGATCGCGACGCCAAGCAGCACCCATGGGAAAGGGCCAAGGACCGCTCCGAGATAGGTCGACATACCCATAAGGTTTCCGATTGCCGCGACCGTGGCGTATCCGTAAAGCCCGACAAGGAGCACCCCCACTACCCAGGCGATGATGCGCCCCGCCCTCACAGTGCTGCTCCGCTCGAGAACACCATCGGGAGCGGGAACGTCACGATGAGGCCGATAAGCAGTGCGACAGTGAGCTTTCGCTGGTCATTTCTCACAGTGGCAAGCGCACAGATGAACCACAGTATGGGTGCGAGCGGTGCGATCCAGAAGACAATCTGCTGCAGAACGCCACCTATCGATCCGCTGCCAGCAGCCACTGCCGCGTTCACGACCGAGTAGTACTGGGCCCAGCTCATCCAGATCCACGCATAGAGCAGTGAGATACCGCCGACAATGCCGAGCATCACAACCGTGAGATTGCT
Organism: Leucobacter denitrificans; assembly: GCF_014396385.1. Lineage (NCBI taxonomy): Bacteria > Bacillati > Actinomycetota > Actinomycetes > Micrococcales > Microbacteriaceae > Leucobacter > Leucobacter denitrificans. Next base: position 2,382,071 of record NZ_CP060716.1, on the reverse strand, counting down.
CATCTGCCCAGATTTCTCGGTCGGCTCCTCGGTCGAAGTCAGCTCAGCGGCCTCGTCAGCGACGATCTCAATGGGTGGATCGACAGTGGGTTGCTGCTCCGCGTCAGGGCCTCGCCCCTCCACTGTCCAACCGCTGTGGGTCGCGCTCTCACGCTCGTCTCCAGTACCACTCCGCATGGCGTCAATGTTACCGACCCGCAGGTCTGCCCACCTGGGAGCAAAGCTTCTTCTGCGTCGCTAGTGCCCCGTGTCGTTGCACATGGATACACTGAGTCTCGATCGCTCACGTTGACAAAGGAACACCAATGGCTGAAACCGCAGAGTCGCAAAACGCATCTTGGACGCCGACTGCGACCGCAAAGTCACAGGCAACCCGATTTCGGTGGATCGCCGCCGTGCTCTGGGCGATCGCGATCGCACTCGAGGCCGTTTCAATTTTCTGGCTGTTGCGTCAGCGTGAAGTCCAGGGCGCAGACGGCACACTGGTGCGAAACCCCGATACCGGGTTACTCGAGGAGCAGGGTGCCACCGCAACGTTCCCCCAGTGGGCATTTATCACGCTGATCGTCGCGTTGGTAGTTATTGCCGCGCTCTCAATCACAGGTTCGCTCCTGTGGAAGAAGGCCAATCGCCTCGACCCTGCGCGTCAATCTGACACCGTTCGATTCTTCGTACAGAACCAACTCGGCGCCATAATCGCCATCATCGCGTTCCTCCCCCTCATCATCCTGGTGTTCTTGAACAAAGATATGAGCGGCAAGCAGAAGGGAATTGCGGGCACCATCGGCATCGTTCTCGCGCTCGCGGCCACCGCGGTCGGCATCGATTTCAATCCTGCTTCCGTCGAGAAGTACACCGCTGACCAATCAACGGTGATCCAGCTCTTGGGCGAAGACCGAGTCGTATGGGTCGACGGCGGCGCCGTCTACCACGTGTGTGAAGAGGTCTCAGATATTCAAACCGGCAGTGAGAAGCGCATCGGCACGACCGCGGAGGCCGTCGAGGCAGGCAAGTCTCGACTGACGCTGAAGTTCGCGAGCGAACTCAATAAGTGTGGTCTCGCGGTGCCAGAGAATGCCGATGAGATCGAGACTGCACTGAGAGAAATTCAAGGTGGATCGACGACCACCACCCTCCCCGCACCGGTCTGGGCAAGCCCAGCCGACTCACCAATCGCGATCGAGGACGCACCGGCTGCATAGCGGGCCGGGAGCACCGCATGAATTCCGATCACCTGTGGAGCGAACACGACGGTGCCAGCCTGCTCATAGCGCCGGGCCCCGGCTCACACAAGTATTCGCGCGGTGTCCTCGGGCTCCGCACCGGCTCGGCAGCGTACCCCGGGGCGGCGGTGCTCGGCGCAGAGTCGGCCTGGCACACAGGCATTGGGTCGGTTCGGTTCATTTCACAGCTTGACGACGGCGATCCGCCATTCGGTCTGCCGACCCCCGCTGCGGCCGTGCTCGCTTCTCGGCCAGAGACGGTGTTCTCATCTGATACCGCCGCAGACCGTAACAAGTGCGATGCCTGGGTTATCGGCAGCGGCACCGATTCGGCTGCACGAAGCTTCGCCGAGACGACTGCGCTCACCGAGATTCTCGGCGCAGACTCGCCCGTCGTTGTCGATGCCGGCGCGCTCGACATGCTCACTTCGGCCTCGGTCAAAGCTCCCGTGATCCTCACCCCTCACTTCGGCGAGTTTCAGTACTTGCTTACGGCATCTGGGCTCGACAGCATAGACGGCAGCGACCATGACGCACGCGTCACGGCAGCGCGAGCTCTCGCGGGCCGTCTCGGTGCCACCGTTCTTCTGAAGGGCTCACGCACGCTCGCGGCGGCCCCGAGCGGTGAGTGGTACGAGTACGGCCCTGCGACTCCGTGGCTCGCGACCGCAGGCACTGGCGACGTGCTCGCTGGCGCGCTTGCTACGCTCGCCGCCACACATTCAGCACGCTCCACAGTGGATCACCACCGCCTGGCACAGCTCGGCGTCACCGCGGCGATGCTGCACGACCGAGCTGCTCGCGCAGCTTCGGCCGCGGCGGGCGTTCCGCAGGGCGGCCCGATCACCGCGCTCGCTGTAGCTCGTGCACTCTCGGGCGCCGTCGCCGAGCTACTGCCTTAGCTCTCGTTCCCAGGCAGATCACCGCGCCGCGCGAGGTTCGGATGGGTGCGGGTCCCGAGCTCATGACGCAACGCTGCGAGCGCGGCATACCAACCCGCGAGGCCGTGCACGCCCGGCCCCGGAGTTGTTGAGGCCGAACACAAATAGACCCCCGGAAGAGGCGTGCGCCACGGCTCGGCACTGAAGGTTGGCCTTCGAATCAGTTGTGCGAGGTTTGGCACACCAGCCGCGATATCTCCCCCGGGATAGTTCGGGTTGTGCTGCTCGACTTCGACCGCCGTGCGCGATGAGGTGGCGATAATTGTGTCTCTGAAACCCGGAGCGAACCGTTCAATCTGCTGAATGACAGTCTCGGCACGGTCCTCGCGTGACCCCGCCGGTACGTGGGTGTAGGTCCAGAGCGTGTGTTTGCCTGCTGGCGCGCGCGTTTCGTCAAAGACGGTCGGCTGCGATACGAGCACATAGGGACTGTCCGAACGTTTGCCGCGGGCGACCAAATTTTCAGCGGCCGCAATCTCCGCCCGCGATCCACCGAGATGCACGGTGCCTGCTTGGCGAAGTTCGTCGTTCGCCCACGGCACCGGTTCGGAAAGCGCAAAGTCAACCTTGGCTACCGCGCTGCCGTACGTGAAGCGGCCGAGCGCTCGCGCGTACCCGGCGGGCAGTTCGTGGCCAGCCATTCGCAGAAAAGCTCGCGGGGTGACGTTGAGAAGCGTGATCCGCGATGAAGGGAGGTCATCAAGGGATTGAATCTCGGCGTCGGTAACGACTGCTCCCCCATGGGCCTCGAGGTCGGCAACCATCGCATTCGCGATCGCTTGACTCCCACCGATAGGTATCGGCCAGCCCTTTGCGTGCGCGTATGCGGTGAGAGCGAGCCCTGCGCCCGCGCTGCTCAGACTCGGCAGCGGAAGAATCGTGTGTGCTGCGACTCCGGTAAGCATCGAAGGAGCTATCTCGTCTTCAAACCTCTTGTTCCAAGCCGGGGTCCCCTGCTCCAGTGTCGCAAGCCCAAATCGTGCCGCAGTGAGCGGATCAGGTGGGATCCGTAGCAGCGTGCTCCCTGTGAAATCTGCGATCTTGCTCGCCCGCTCGGCAAGCGGTCGAATGAGCGCCTCGTACGCGGCACCGTCCCGGCCCAATACTTCTCGCGTGCGGGCAAGGTCACGATAAGCAATTCCCGCGCGTCCACCATCGAGTGGGTGCGCAAACGAGATCTCCGGCACAACAAACGGCACTCGTTCCGCGAGTTCAAACTCCCGAAAGAACCGCGATTCGAACGCGAGTGGGTGTACGGCCGAGCAGACATCGTGATGGAACCCCGGAAGCGTGAGTTCGGACGTGGCCGTACCGCCACCAATATTGGAAGTGCGCTCAAACACGCGAACCGAAAGCCCCGCTCGCGCGAGCGTAACTGCCGCAGCAAGCCCATTCGGCCCAGCGCCCACTATGACTGCGTCTACGTCAACTGCACTCCCCGTCACTTCGTATCAACCTCCGGTGATTCGTCAGGCACTTTGGCATCATGAGAACTGCCCGCCGCATCTTGTGCGGTCTCCTCATCTTCTCGATGCGCGGTGGTGTCGATGTCGAGCGGATACATTCCCTCTGCGAGATATGCGAGCCGATGTAGAGTTTCCGCATTTCGTAGGTGGAGGACGAGGTCAGAAAACATGCGCGGAATTAGCGCAGCAGGTCCACGAACCGCTTCTTCCTGCATACGAACCACACACCCGCCGCTGTACGGCTTCACATCGATCGTGACACGCGCCTCGCCGAGAGGCCACCCGCGAGCAGAGAGCACGACCTGATGAGGTGGATCCCACACCACACACGTCGTGGAGTCGTTAATAAGCGCCGGCCACGTTCCTACCGAGTGGTGCAGACGAGCACCGGGCCTCGGCCAATTATTGTCTACCTCGCGCATTCGTGACGCACCCACCACCCACGATGGATACAACCAACCGTTCGATAGCACTTCGAACACGGCATCGGGAGCGCACTTGAATCTGCGAACATTTCTCGACATTGCTCCCTCGTTTCGACTCCGCGTTCGTGGCTGATGCCCCGCTACTCCTGCGTGTCATACTAGGCGCTGCTCGCAACCTCATGACGGGGGTTGACTTTCAAAGCGCAGCACCCTTAAACGCGAAGAGGACCCAGGAACAAGAGTCCTGAGTCCTCAACGCGGTAAGGCGAGGTGCCAATAACGCTTAGCGCGCTGCCGATCCCTCAACGTAATCGGCGTCCTGCTGCTGCCATGCAAAGAGCTTACGCAGTTCGCGACCGGTGGTCTCGATCGGGTGCTGCTGCTCCTTCTCGCGGAGCGAGAGGAACTCGGGTGCACCCGCATCCTGATCTTCGATGAAGCGCTTTGCGAATGCGCCGTTCTGAATGTCGGTGAGCACATCCTGCATGCGAGCCTTCACGTCTGGCGTGATGACGCGCGCGCCCGATACGTAGTCGCCGTACTCAGCGGTGTCAGAGATCGACCAGCGCTGCTTCGCAATGCCACCCTCAAACATGAGGTCGACAATGAGCTTCAGTTCGTGAAGCACCTCGAAGTATGCAATTTCGGGCTGGTAGCCAGCCTCGGTGAGCACCTCGAAGCCTGCCTGCACGAGGTGGCTCACGCCACCGCAGAGTACAGCCTGCTCGCCGAAGAGGTCGGTCTCGGTCTCCTCGGTGAAGGTGGTCTTGATAACACCGGCGCGGGTGCCACCGATTGCCTTTGCGTATGAGATCGCGGTGTCCCATGCGGTGCCCGTTGCATCAACCTCAACTGCGATGATGTCGGGAATACCGCGTCCGGCTTCGAACTCGCGGCGCACAGTGTGGCCTGGAGCCTTCGGTGCGACGAGAATTACGTCAACGCCCTCTGGAGCCTCGATGTATCCGAAGCGGATGTTGAATCCGTGCGCGAACGCGAGGGTCTTGCCCGGCTTGAGGCGGTCCTTGATCGAGTCTGCGTAGATCGAACGCTGGTGCTGATCTGGTGCAAGGATCATGATGAGATCCGCCCACTCAGTTGCGTCAGCGACATTCTTGACCTCAAAGCCTGCTTCTTCGGCCTTCTGAGTCGACTTCGAGCCATCTTTCAGCGCGATGACAACCTCAACGCCCGAATCGCGCAGGTTCATTGCATGCGCGTGTCCCTGGGAGCCGTACCCAACTACGGCTACCTTCTTGCCCTGAATGATCGACAGATCTGCATCGCTGTCGTAGTACATTTCAGCCACTGAGGTTCTCCTTATTTTGTGTGGTCTGTAAGGCGTTATGCCTTGAAAACTCGTTCGGTAATGGATTTTGATCCGCGCCCCACAGCGATGAGGCCAGACTGTGCGATCTCTTTGATGCCATAAGGCTCGAGTACCTTCAAGAAGGCATCGATCTTTCCAGTGTCGCCCGTGACCTCAATGGTGAGTGCATCGGGAACGACATCGACAACGCGAGCACGGAACAGCGAAACTGCTTCGAGCACGTGCGATCTCGTCTGGTTATCGGCGCGCACTTTGATGAGCATATGCTCGCGCTGCACCGAGCTCGTGGAATCGAGTTCGACGACTTTAATGACGTTGACGAGTTTGTTGAGCTGCTTCGTGAGCTGCTCAAGCAAGTTTTCGTCTTGGTCAACGACGACGGTAATGCGTGAAAGACCAGGCATTTCCGTCGGTCCCACCGCGAGGGATTCAATATTGAACCCGCGGCGAGCGAACAGGCCGGCGACCCGGGTGAGGAGGCCTGGCTTGTCCTCAACGAGGAGACTCAGTACATGTCGGCTCATTGTTACTCATCCCCCCATTCTGGGCTGTGCTCAAGTGCATACTGCACGTCGCTGTTCGAAGTGCCCTGGCGAACCATCGGCCACACCATGGCGTCAGCGCTCACGACAAAATCGATGACCACTGGTCGATCGTTGGTCTCGAGTGCAAGTTTGATTGCAGCGTCTACCTCTTCTTCGCGCTCTACGCGGATCGCGAGGCAACCATACGCTTCTCCGAGCTTCACGAAGTCAGGCACGCGCTGCGAACCGTGACCGGTGTTGAGCTCAGTGTTTGAGTAGCGACCTTCATAAATGAGCGTCTGCCACTGCCGCACCATTCCGAGTGAGGAGTTGTTGATGACAGCTACCTTGATCGGAATATTGTTCACCACGCAGGTCGCGAGTTCCTGGTTGGTCATCTGGAAGCAACCGTCGCCGTCAATCGACCAGACGACGCGATCGGGCTCGGCGACCTTGGCACCCATTGCTGCGGGCACTGAGTACCCCATGGTGCCTGCACCACCCGAGTTCAGCCACGAGTTGGGGCGCTCATATTTGATGAACTGTGCCGCCCACATCTGGTGCTGCCCAACGCCTGCGGCATAGACAGCCTCAGGCCCGGTGAGCTCACCAATGCGCTGGATCACATACTGGGGCGAGAGCAACCCATCACTCGTGGGCGCATAGCCAAGCGGGTACTTGGCACGAAGCCCGTTGAGACGCTCCCACCATGTATCGAGGCTCGTGAACTCACGACTCACCTTGAGCGTCGAGATCGCTGCGGTGAGATCAGAGATGACCTCCGCCGCATCTCCCACAATTGGCACATCGGCCGGTCGAATCTTGCCGATCTCAGCTGGGTCGATGTCTGCGTGGATCACCTTCGCATCTGGAGCGAACTGCGCGACCTTACCTGTAACGCGGTCATCGAAGCGGGCTCCGAGTGTGATGAGCAGATCTGACTCTTGGAGCGCGAGAACAGCTGGAACTGTACCGTGCATTCCGGGCATGCCGAGATGCTGGTCGTGTGAATCAGGGAAAGCACCACGAGCCATTAGCGTGGTCACTACCGGCGCTCCTACGAGTTCTGCAAGCTGCAAAAGTTCTTCAGACGCACCGGCCCGAATCACTCCACCGCCAACGTAAAACACTGGGCGCTCAGACTCGGCAATCAGCTCTGCAGCTGCCTGAATCTGCTTGCTGTTCGCCTTCGTGATCGGCCTGTATCCGGCGAGTTCTACCCGCGGATCCCAAACAAAATCAAACTCGCCTTCTTGCGCATCTTTCGTGATGTCAACGAGCACCGGGCCTGGACGACCTGTCGATGCGAGGTGATACGCGGCAGAGATAGCCCCTGGCACATCCTCAGGCCTGCGAACGAGGAAGGAGTGCTTGGTGATCGGCATAGTGATGCCGACGATGTCTGCCTCTTGGAATGCGTCGGTGCCCATGAGGTGAGAGAACACCTGGCCGGTAATCGCGAGCATCGGAACCGAGTCCATATACGCGTCGGCAATTGCGGTAACCAGGTTTGTTGCACCGGGACCGGAAGTCGCAATAGCGACTCCTACGCGGCCGCTCGCTGAAGCGAAACCTTCTGCAGCGTGGCCGCCACCCTGCTCGTGACGCACGAGAACGTGGTTGAGCTTATTGTCATCCATCAACTTGTCGTATAGCGGAAGAACTGCGCCTCCGGGAAGGCCGAAGACGTCTGTGACGCCGAGTGCTTCGAGGCTGCGAACTACAGCCTCGGCCCCGGTCATACGTTCGCCGCGTGCTGACGGGTCTGCTGGTTGACGTGGAATATCGTTCGACTCCAAAGTCATTTCTTGCTTTCGTTCGTGGGAGATGGATCGCGGTGCATTGCTGGCATGTAACGAAGCCAAAGATCTAGCCGGTGATGGCACCTTCCGATGCCGAGCGTACGAGCTTGGAGTACTTCGCTAGCACACCACGTGTGTACCGCGGTGGAAGCGGGGCCCAGTTTGCACGTCGGGCCTCAAGCTCAGTGGGTTCTACCAGCAGATCGAGCGTTTGCGCGGCGATGTCGACCCGGATAAGGTCTCCGTCTTGCACGAGCGCCACAGGGCCCCCATCAGAGGCCTCAGGCGCAATATGGCCGATGCACAGGCCGGTTGTGCCGCCTGAAAATCTGCCGTCAGTCAATAGTAGTACATCTTTTCCGAGCCCAGCGCCCTTAATGGCTCCGGTGATGGCGAGCATCTCTCGCATTCCCGGTCCGCCCTTCGGCCCTTCGTAGCGAATCACGACGATATCGCCCTTGCTCACCTTGCCTTCGGTGAGCGCATCCATCGCTGCTCGCTCGCGCTCAAACACTCGAGCAGGGCCCTCGAACACATCTGCATCAAACCCTGCGGTCTTCACGACGGCGCCCTCGGGCGCAAGCGTTCCGTGAAGAATGGTGAGCCCACCCGTTGCGTGAATGGGGTTGTCGAGATGGTGGATCACTTCGCCATCCAACGGGTCCGGGTTCAACTCGGCGAGGTTCTCTGCCATTGTCTTGCCTGTCACGGTCAGAGCGTCACCGTGCAGCAGACCCGCGTCGAGCAGAGCCTTGAGCACGACAGGAACGCCGCCGTGACGATCGATGTCGGCCATGACGTACTTACCGAACGGCTTCATGTCTGCGAGGTGCGGCACCTTCGCGCCGATGCGATTGAAATCTTCGAGCGTCAGCGGAACTTCGGCTTCCCTCGCGATTGCGAGCAGGTGTAATACGGCGTTCGTCGATCCGCCATATGCCATAAGCAGCGTGATCGCGTTCTCGAATGCCTTCATTGTGAGAATGTCGCGTGCAGTGATGCCCTTCGCGATCATGTTCACCACGGCTTCGCCTGAGCGGTGAGCAAAGTAGTCGCGGCGGCGGTCGTAGCTCGGAGGCGCGGCCGAGCCCGGGAGACTCATGCCAAGTGCTTCAGCAATCGAAGCCATAGTGTTCGCGGTGTACATTCCGCCGCACGCACCCTCGCCAGGAACGATCGCGCACTCAATGCGCTTGAGGTCTTCTTCGCTCATGGTGCCCGCTTTACAAGCACCAACGGCCTCAAACGCGTCGATGATGGTCACTTCTTTTTCAGTACCATCAGTGAGCTTCACCCAACCGGGGGCAACTGAACCCGCGTACAGGAACACGGAGGCTAGATCGAGACGGGCCGCTGCCATGAGCATTCCGGGCAACGACTTGTCACAGCCTGCGAGCAGCACAGAGCCGTCGAGCCGCTCAGCCATCATCACGGTCTCGACAGAGTCAGCAATCACCTCGCGTGAAACCAACGAGAAGTGCATGCCCTCATGCCCCATTGAGATACCGTCAGAGACAGATACCGTGCCAAACTGCATCGGGTACCCACCACCCGCGTGAACGCCCTCTTTCGCACCCTGCGCAAGCCGATCAAGACTGAGGTTGCACGGAGTGATCTCGTTCCAAGAGCTGGCAATACCGATCTGGGGCTTATCCCAGTCTTCGTCGCCCATTCCTACCGCGCGAAGCATGCCTCGCGCTGCCGCCTTTTCGATGCCGTCAGTGACGTCACGACTTCGTGGCTTCATATCGATTTCAGACATGGTCCCATCCTACGCTTGTGTGAATTCCCAGGCCGGTACAACAACAGCGGCACCCAAACCAAAGCCTGAGTGCCGCTGCCAGAAAAATGAAATTGCTACTTGCCTGTCGGAGGCAGTATTGCGAACGGAAGCGCGAAGCCGATAAACGAAGCAATGAGCCCGCCCGAGAAAATAAGCATCTCGGTCGTCGGCGTGAGATCTGTATTGAACCCATAGCTCATGAGCACGAGACCGCCCATGGCGAGAATGAATGAGAGTACGAATACAACTGCGGTCACGGCGCTCACGCCACCCTGCGAACTTTCTTCAAACAGGTTCTCGCTCTGCTTTGCCATGTGGCTCCCTCTCTCAAGTCATCGAAGCACTATTACGACCAAGCCTAGCGCACTCTTCAGCCATCTTGAGCGCATGTCGCACCCCACGCGTTAGGCTGGTAAATGCACACGCTACGGCATACCAATTTGGCATTTTGCCCCGGAGGTTCTTTATGGCACGACCGCGCATTTCCCTAGGTAAGTACGTGACAAATTTGGGCGTAATCGGCGCTGTAGCAGGGGCGTATTCGACAGCGAAGCGCACCAAAACGATGCCCCCGGATTGGCGCAGATACGTCGTGTGGGCCGTGTGGGCAGGCAGTTTGGTGCTCGCTGTCTCAGCCGTCGCGTTTCAAGACCGCGACGAAGAATTCTCCGCGTAAGCACTCAGGTTTTCCGCTTGCATCCTCCAATAAATTTCATGTAACGTCAGTGCGTTAGGTGTGTCGGGAAGTCTGGTCGACGTTCACACGGCCATACCCGAAACTGGAGCCTTTCAATGACGAGCCCTACGCCAACTACACCGATTCCGCACTCCCCCAAAGCACGTAGCCAGCGACGGTACCAGCGACGTGTCTTCTCATACATCAGTCGACGCGAGGTCGTGCGAATCAATCGTATGCTGCGGGTCGAGTTCGTGGGCGGCCTCATCATCATGGTTGCGGCGCTCATCGGCTTTATCGCGGCAAATACACCGATTGCAGATTGGTACCTCAGTCTTCGTAACACGCCCATCGGCCCTGAGGCACTCGGTCTGAATCTTACGGTGGGTGCATGGGCATCTGACGGTCTGCTCGCAATCTTCTTCTTCATGGTCGGGCTCGAGCTCAAACGAGAGTTCGTCGAGGGCGATCTACGCTCGATCAAAACCGCTGTTGTCCCGGTTGCGGCCGCCTTTGGTGGCGTTGCGGTGCCCGCGCTGATCTACTTGGTGGTGAACCTCGGGTCAGAATCCCTACATGGATGGGCAATCCCCACCGCGACCGACATCGCATTCGCCGTTGCGGTGCTCGGGCTTATTGCTCCCGGCATCAGTCCGGCGCTTCGCATGTTCCTGCTCACGCTTGCCGTGGTCGATGACTTCATCGCGATCGCGATCATTGCAATGTTCTACACCGAGGGCATTAGCCTCCTGCCACTTCTCCTGGCCGCGATCCCCGCCATCATTTTCGCAGTGCTCATCCGTTGGAAGGGCGAATGGTTCGCTCACTCTCCCTGGGGCGCCTGGCTCATCCTGCTCCCACTCGGCATCATCACCTGGGCCCTGTTCCACAACACCGGTATTCACGCGACGATTGCCGGTGTCGTGCTCGCGTTCCTCGTACCCGTGCGCGGTAAGAATGGTCGCGAAGTCGCAGAGCGCATGAACAGCCGATTCCAGCCGCTCTCCGCACTTATTGCTGTACCGATCTTTGCGTTCTTCGCTGCGGGCGTACCACTTGGCGGAGTGGATCGGTTCCCATTTGACCCGATCGCGATGGGAATCATGATCGGTCTTGTAGTCGGCAAACCGCTAGGAATTACCATCACAACCTGGGCCATAACTCGGTTCACACGGGCCACCCTTGGTACGTCGGTGGCCTGGCGCGAGATTATCGGCGTGGGCGCTCTCGCGGGCGTAGGCTTCACTGTCGCGTTGCTGATTGCCGAGCTCAGTTTCACCGATCACAGCGATATCGACACGGCAAGACTGTCTGTGATGGTCGCCTCAATTGTCGCAGTCGGAGTCGCTGCACTGTTCCTCGTTCCCGGCGCTAAGAAGCGTGCAATGGAGCCAGTTACACAAGCAAATCTCGTTCTTCCGGAAGAAGAGCAGCGCTGATTTTGCGCACTCAGAAACGCGTGCTAACGTAGTTCTGTTGCTCGTTGAGTAGCGAGCGCCTTTAGCTCAGTTGGTAGAGCAGCTGACTCTTAATCAGCGGGTCCACGGTTCGAGCCCGTGAAGGCGTACATCATCAAAAATCCCCACCAGAATTGGTGGGGATTTTTGCATATCTGACCAAGAACAGGACGCAATGACAGCGCAGCCGCCTCTCCCCTCAGCAGATCTCGCATTCGCGCTCGAGCTTGCAGATCTCGCAGATTCGATATCGCTTCCGCGCTTCCGATCCGCAGATCTGCGCATCGACACAAAGCCCGACCGAACCTACGTCACTGATGCCGATCGCGCCGTTGAAGATGCGCTGCGCGCAAAGATCGAATCAGAGCGCCCCGACGACAGTTTCTTCGGTGAAGAGTCGGGTCGCAGTGAGCGCGGCAGTCGTCGGTGGATCCTCGATCCAATCGACGGCACATCGAACTTTCTGCGCGGTGTACCCAACTGGGCCACACTCATTGCGCTTGAGGTCGATGGCATGCCCACCGTGGGTGTTGTGTCAGCTCCCGCGTTCGGCGCTCGCTGGTGGGCCGAAACCGGCGGTGGATCATGGGGGCAAGAGCGCGGCGCCGATCCACGACCCCTTCAGGTATCTGGTGTGAGCGATCTCGAGCACGCATCGCTGAGTTTTCAGTCGATTGAACAGTGGCGGCTCGCGGGCTATCTCCCGTCGCTGCTCGCGCTCGAAGAGCAAGTGTGGCGAGACCGGGCCTACGGTGACATGTGGTCGTACATGCTGCTTGCGGAGGGCCTCGTCGACATCGTCGCTGAGTTCGATGTGAAGCCGTATGACCTCGCCGCGCTCGTGCCAATTGTTCGTGAGGCCGGCGGCGCATTCACCGATATCGAAGGCAACGAGAGTGCCTGGAACGGCAGCTCGCTCGCAACCAATGGGGCGCTCCACGAGGCCGTCATAGCAGCCGTGGAGGCCGCGCGATGAGCAGCCGGCGATCCACCACTGGGCCTCGCCTCGGTATCGCCGCGATCGCACTGCTTGTCGATGCCATATTGGTCGTCGTGTTCGCGGGCATCGGTCGCGGGAGCCACGCGCGAGCAGCAACTATCGCTGGCCTCTTCGAGACTGCGTGGCCGTTTCTCGCGGGCCTCGCAATCGTGTGGCTGGTTGCGTTCGTGTGGCGTAGCCCACTCGCTATCTTGCGCGCGGGCGTGCCCGTGTGGATCGGCGCGGTGGCGCTCGGCATGCTGTTCCGCATGCTCTCGGGTCAGGGAACCGCGCTCCCCTTCGTGATAGTCGCAACCCTCACGCTCGCGCTCATGCTGATCGGCTGGCGAGCTATCGTCGCCATCGTCAGCAAACTGCGCAAACGCCAACAGTCGGCATAAGCAAACGGACCACCCAAGCGGGCGGTCCGTTTACCAAAATTCAAGTGTGATGCGATACCGGTGGAGCCGCGGGGAATTGAACCCCGGTCCACTTCGACAATTCCATGCCTTCTACGAGCGTAGTTCGTGCAAGCGTTCTACTCGGCCCCAACCTTTGTCACGAACACCTAGGTTGACGAGCCCAGCCTCAGTAAAAGTCCCGATATGCCCTGCGGCACGACATACCAGCAAGCCTCCTAAATGACGCCAGGAACCGGGGCGGAGGCCCACCCGACCTGACGGACTCGGTCTCGTGCTTAGGCAGCGAGAGCGAAGTCGGTGCGCTTAGCGTTTGCACCTATGTTTTGCGAAGGGCGTTAACGAGATAACTCCGCATCCTCGGCCCGCTTCTCACAGTCTTAAATCGACGTGTCGAAACCGATCGGCCCCGTATTCGAGGTTCGTACGAACCACGGGACTATCGCATCACACTGTTGAATTTTCATTGTTCGGGCCCTTCTAGCGGGCTCTCCCCCGGAATCAACCGGGCCTTACAGGATACCACGCCATCACATACAACGCGAGTGCTGTGTAGTGACGTGAGCTACCGCTCGAGCAGCTCAATCGTCTCCGCAACTCGGTTCGAGAAACTCCACTCATTGTCATACCAGGCAGCAACCTTTACGAGCTTGCCTTCAGCGCGAGCAAGCGCCGAGTCGAAGATTGACGACTGCGGATCACCCACGATGTCGCTCGACACCAGTGGATCCTCTGAGAACTCGAGGATTCCATTAAGTCGACCGTCTGCTGCGGCCTTAAATCCGGCAAGCAGTTCGTCTCGCGTGATTTCCCGACTCACGATCGCTGTGAGCTCCACGATCGATCCAACTGGAATCGGAACTCTGAGTGCGTCGCCAGCGAGCTTGCCGTCGAGCTCAGGGAGCACGAGCCCGATTGCCTTTGCTGCTCCCGTGGTCGAGGGCACAATGTTTACGGCGGCGGCACGCGCGCGCCGCGGGTCCTTGTGGGGCCCGTCTACCAGCACCTGGTCGGCCGTGTACGCGTGCGCTGTCATCATGAAGCCCTGTTCGATTCCCGCGAGCTCATTGAGCACCTGTGCAACCGGGGCAAGCGCGTTCGTGGTGCATGACGCGCTAGAGATAATTCGGTGGTTTGCTGGATCGTATGCTTCCTCATTCACACCGCGCACAAGCGTTACGTCTGCGCCCTTCGACGGGGCACTCACAAGTACACGTGACCCACCCGCTTCAAGGTGTTTTGCCGCATCTGTCGCATCAGTGAACCTGCCCGTCGACTCGAGCACGATATCGATCCCGAGATCCTTCCACGGCAGCAGCGACGGATCGCGCTCAGCGAGGATCTTGATCGTTCGATCCGCTACGACAAGAGAGTCATTCTCGAACCGCATGCGTTCTTTCGCCCGACCGTAAACGGAGTCGAAATTGAACAGCTGCGAGAGAGCATCACCATCAGTCAGGTCATTGACCGCGACGACCTCAATGTCGCTTCCCTGCTCAAGAATCGCACGGAGCACGCCCCGCCCAATTCTTCCGAAACCATTAATCGCGATACGAACAGTCATCTTCTCCAACTTTCACGTCGAACTCACTGCAATACTTCAATCCTTGTGGTGCAGGGGTTCTGTTGGCAAGGGGCAATGCTGTCGCGGGTGTGTCTACTCCCCCATGCGATTGCGCTGGCGCATCGCCCGATCGGCCTCTCGCCGATCTTGCTTCTCACGCAACGTCTGCCGCTTGTCATACTCTTTCTTGCCCTTGGCAAGCGCGATCTCGACCTTCGCCCGACCGTCCAAGAAATAGAGCCTCAGCGGCACGATCGTCATGCCGCCTTCGCGAGTCTTTTGATACAGCTTGTCGATCTGCTGGCGGTGCAACAGAAGTTTGCGTTTGCGTCTCGGCGAGTGATTCGTCCACGATCCATTGAGATACTCGGGAATATACGCGGCATCGAGCCACGCTTCGCCATTCTCAATGAACACGTAACCGTCAACGAGTGACGCACGCCCCATACGGAGCGACTTCACCTCACTCCCGGTAAGCACCAGGCCGGCCTCGTACGTATCGAGAATGAGGTACTCGTGACGAGCCTTCTTGTTCGAAGCAATGAGCTTCTCACCAGTCTCCTTCGGCACGATTCACTCCTTTCGCCGAGCGTACTGACAGCAAGGGTCTAGCCTACACGGCGAGCGGTTCACCTACACCCGCAGGTATCTCGTAATCGCGATCTTCGCTGCAATTGCAGAGAGAATGATGCCGAGGCCGATGAGGATCGGTGGGACAATGAGCGACTGCTCCACGGTGATGTAACTGGTGAATGGAACCTCTCGAACGAGGAACCCCTGCACGAAGAACTTCACCACCGCAAGCGACGCCACGCTCGCGAGCACCGCACCGATGAGTGCCGCAATGATTCCCTCGAGAATGAACGGCGTTTGAATGAATCTGTTGGAAGCACCAACCAGTCTCATGATGCCAATTTCACGTCGTCGCGAGAACGCGGAGAGCCGAATCGTCGTAGAAATGAGCAGCATCGCCGCGATGAGCATGAGGCCCGCGATGGCAATCGCCGTGTAACTCGCTGCGCCGAGGAACAGGAAGATTCGATCGAGAAGGCTCTGCTGATCCTTCACGCTCTGCACCCCCGGGATCCCCGTAAACGTCTCGGCAATGATCGTTGCCTTCGAGGGATCCTTGAGCTTCACCCAAAACGTCTGATTGAGCTGCTCAGCACGAGTCACCTCAAGAATGGGGTTGCCCTCGAACTGCTTCTGGAACTCTTCGAACGCCTGCTCGTGATTGAGGAAGAAGAAGTCTTCGATGTATGGCGCCAAGACTTCAGAATTCAGCGCCTTTTCAACTTCGTCGATCTGTTCCTGGCCAGCATCATTGCCATCACACGTGGCACTGCGGTCGTATTCCGTACAGAGGTAGACAGCCACCTGCGCTCGGTCATACCAGAACGATTTCATTTGCTGCACCTGCAACTGCATGATAATCGCGGCACCCACGAAGGTGAGCGATACACAGGTCACCAGGATCACAGAAATGACCACGGAAAGATTGCGACGCAGGCCGTTCCACACCTCGCCGAGTACGAGCCTAAACCTCATCGAACCGGCCCCACATTCCCATGATCTTCGTCTTCACTGAGCCCGAGCCGTTCGGCGAACCCACCGGATTCAACGATCTGTACCGGGCTCTCTTCCTGCTCGGCTGACGTCTGCTGCTCTTCTTGTTCAAGGAATGCAGG
Source organism: Leucobacter denitrificans (assembly GCF_014396385.1). Taxonomy (NCBI): domain Bacteria; kingdom Bacillati; phylum Actinomycetota; class Actinomycetes; order Micrococcales; family Microbacteriaceae; genus Leucobacter; species Leucobacter denitrificans. Next base: position 2,365,794 of record NZ_CP060716.1, on the reverse strand, counting down.
AATCCTATTCTCGGATTCAGCATCTGGTGGCGGGGGTGACACGTTCTCTGCTTGCGTCGGCTGAGACACTGACCCCGCAGACACATAGCTCGCATCAGGCTCTGGCGAAAGCGCCGATCGCACGACGGCTTCGGTGGTTCGCAGAACTTGGGCACCCTGCTCAGACAGCTCGGCAACAGGAATCGAGGCCGTTTGCCCGTATCCACCACCGACTTCGTCGCGCACAATGACGCCCTGGGAGAGCTCGATGACGCGCTGCTGCATGATGTCCACGAACGTTGCCTCGTGGGTAGCCATCACCACGGTTGTTCCAGACGCGTTGATTGCCTTGAGAAGTTGCATGATGCCGAGGCTCGTAGCTGGATCGAGGTTTCCCGTGGGCTCGTCAGCGAGCAAAATCGCAGGCTTGTTAACGATCGCTCGAGCGATCGCAACGCGCTGTTGCTCACCGCCCGAAAGCTCATGAGGGTAGCGTTTCGCCTTGCCCGCCAAGCCGACCATCTCAAGGGTGTCGGGCACCGCTTCCTGAATGAAGCCTCTCGACTTGCCAATCACCTGGAGCGTGAATGCGACATTATCGAACACGGTCTTGTTCGCAAGCAGCCGGAAATCCTGGAACACAGTGCCGACACCGCGCCGGAAGTACGGCACCTTGCGCGACGAAATCTTGCTCAGGTCCTGGCCAGCGACGTGGATCTGGCCGGAGGTCGGCTGATCCTCACGCAGAATAAGCCGTAGGCAGCTTGATTTACCGGATCCCGAAGCGCCCACAATAAACACGAACTCACCGCGGTCAACCTGAAGGCTGACGGCGTCGAGCGCGGGCTTTTGGGTGCCGCGGTATTTCTTGGTGACGTTTTCAAAGAGGATCATGACGCAACTGAGAATACGCGTCGTAACCCGACTTCAAGCTCAGGCGCGCGCGAGTTTCACGCTTTGTCGCGAACCCTGTGAGTTTGCCAGTGATTACTTATTGAGCGAGCGCCAGCGAATGCCCGCTGCGATGAACCCGTCGAGATCTCCGTCGAAGACCGCATCGGGCTGAGTCGATTCGAATCCGGTACGCAGATCCTTCACGAGTTGTTGACCGTAGAGAAAGTACGAGCGGATCTGGTCTCCCCAACTCGCAGTGATGGTTCCCGCGAGTTCCTTCTTCTTCGCCGCCTCTTCTTCGCGCTGTTGCAGCAGAAGCCTCGCCTGCAACAGACGCATCGCGGCAGCGCGGTTCTGGATCTGGCTCTTCTCGTTCTGCATCGAGATCACGATCCCAGTGGGAATATGCGTGATGCGCACCGCTGAGTCGGTCGTATTCACCGACTGACCGCCCGGGCCGCTCGAACGGAACACGTCGACACGGATGTCGTTCTCGGGAATCTCGACCTCTGTCGCCTCTTCGAGCAGTGGAATCACCTCGACTGCAGCGAAACTCGTTTGCCGCTTGTCTGCGGAGCCGAACGGGCTAATACGGGCGAGGCGGTGAGTGCCGGCCTCAACCGACAGCGTGCCAAACGCGTACGGGGCGTCAACCTCGAATGTCGCCGATTTAATTCCCGCGCCTTCCGCGTACGAAGTGTCGAGCACTTTCGTAGAGTAGCCGCGATCTTCAGCCCAGCGCAGGTACATGCGCATGAGCATCTCGGCGAAGTCGGTCGCATCGTCTCCGCCCGCCCCCGAGCGGATCGTCACCACCGCCGAATTCTCGTCGTATTCACCAGACAAAAGCGTCTGAACTTCGAGCTCTTGCATTTGCGACTCGAGAGCTGCGAGCTCGGACATGACTTCAGACTCTGTCTCGGCATCGTCCTCAGACTCTGCGAGTTCGGCGAGCACCTCAAGGTCGTCGATTCGGCTCTCGACACCCCTCACTCGCTTGACTCGGGCGATGCGGTGCGAAAGACCGCTCGTGACCTTCTGTGCGACCTCAGGATCGTCCCAAAGATCAGGGGCAGCTGCCTGCTCCTCAAGCTCAGCAATCTCTCGATCGAGCTTTGGCAGATCCGTCACCTCAGCGATGTCGGCGTAGGTTGCGCGGAGCGCGCGAATATGTGCGGAAAAGTCCTGATCGAGCATGATCCACCCAGTTTACCTGCCTGCGATGAAGCCTGGGTGCCTCCACAAAGCAAGAGACCGGGTAGTGAACGTCACCACCCGGTCTCTCAGCCACCTATTCTCGCCAGGCGCCTCTATATCTTCGCGAGACGTTTCGCCCGGTTGATGTTCACAAGCTGCACAATGATCACCAAGAGCAGCGCTCCGAAGAACACCATCGATGCGAGCACATTCGCCTGTGCCGGGACACCCTTCAGCGCCGAAATATAAATGAACTTCGGGAAGGTTGTCGCGGTACCAGAGTTGAAGTTCGTGATGATGAAGTCATCGAACGACAGAGCGAAACTGAGCAGCGCCGCGCCGATGATGCCAGGCATGAGCATAGGCAATGTCACCCTGAAGAACACCTGCGTCGGTGATCCGTAGAGATCCCTGCCCGCCTCTTCAATTGCGGGGTTCAGTGAGGCCACACGAGCCTTCACCGCGACCACCACATATGAGATGCAGAACATCGTGTGCGCGAGAATGATCGTTCCGATCCCCTTCTCGACACCCGCGAGCAGGAATTGCGCAGCGAGACCAGCACCGAGCACGACCTCTGGGGTTGCCATCGGCGTGAAGAGCAGCAGGCTGACCGTCGAACGCCCTTTGAACTTGTAACGAACGAGCGCAATCGCAATCATGGTGCCGAGAACCGTAGCTATGACGGTCGCAATGACACCAACGAGAATCGAGTTGCCAAACGCCGTACACACCTGCGGCGCACCACACGGGTTCTGCCAGTTTTGTAGCGAGAACCCATTCCACAGAATGTTGTTGCGACCTCTTCGCGCGTTAAACGAGAACGCGACAACGTAGGCAATCGGGAGCAGCAGATAAATGAGCGTGATACCACTGACAACGGGTACCAGAGCTTTGCCAAGGCCAAACTTTTTCACAGCAGATCCTCCGCCCCGCTCCTACGCACATACGTTGCGACGATAATCAAAATTGCGAGCATGAGAATGATCGAAAGTGATGCAGCCATCGGATAGTTCTGCGTCTGCAGGAAGTTCGACTCGATGACGTTACCGATCATCGCTGTGTCGGTACTACCCAAGAAGCTTCGAGATGCCACGACGAAGTCACCAGACATCGGAATGAAGCTCAAAAGCGTTCCCGAAACAACACCAGGCATCGAGAGCGGAAGCGTGACCTTACGAAACACCGTGACCGGTGAAGCGTAGAGATCGGTTCCCGCTTCTACGAGGCGCAGATCGAGTGCCTGCAGTGATGCGAACATCGGCAGCACCATAAACGGAATGAAGTTGTAGATCAGACCGAAGATAACCGAGCCGTCTGTGCCGATGAACTCGACCGGAAGAATCGACTTCCAAGCGAGCGTACGGAGCAGCATGCTGATGAAGAACGGTGCAACGACGAGGATGAGCAAGATTCCTTGCAACATCGCTCGGTTACGCAACGTCACACCCAGCAAATACGCGAGCGGGTAGCTGATAAGCAGACCAATAATTGTCGCGATCACTGCATAAATGAATGACCTAACAAGTTGTGGCCAGTACTGCTGAATAGCATCCCAGTAGTTGATGAACTCGAGACCGGCAACATACTGCCCGATGCCGTGCCCCTCGGCTGGTGCCTGCAACGACGTGATTGCAAGCTGAATAAACGGAGCCACGAAGAACAGCAGCATGTAGGCGATGCCAGGAGCAAGCAGAATAAGCGCAATCCACGACTTACTCTTGGGTGCTTGATCGACCACCTTCGCCGATTGGGAAAATGCGGTAAATGCCATGTGCGCTCACCTATTCCGCTGCCTGGGCCGCAATCACCTGCGTTGAGTACTCGGTCGTGAGCGCACCGGTCTCGAGGTGATCATCAGCGAGACCGAACGTGTGCTCCACGAGCCAGCTGAGCCAAACCTCATCGCCGAGATGCCCGACTGGGCCCGCCTCGAGGTTCTGCGCAAACACCTCAACGTTGCCGATTCCCGGAACTTCGACGGTGTATTGGGTGCTCACACCGATGAACGACACGTCAGTGATTCGGCCCGGTCCGATGACATTGATGCCCGGGTCCTCGGCAGGCGCAGACTGATGCATGCGCAATTTCTCAGGCCGCACACCGACAGTGATCGTTCCGCTGTCTCGCTCAGTTCGGGTGCGCGCGATCGAAATCCTCGATCCACCTCCCCCAGCGAGCGTGGTGTGGATCGCCTGATCGTTTCCACCAACTACATCGACCGTGAGCAGGTTCGACTGCCCGAGGAAGTTCGCAACGAACACCGTTTTCGGTAGTTCATAGAGCTCTTCAGGAGCCCCCATCTGCTCGATCCGCCCCTTATTCATCACTGCGACGGTGTCTGCCATAGTCATGGCTTCTTCCTGGTCGTGAGTGACGTGGAGGAAGGTGAGACCGACCTCTTGCTGAATCTGCTTGAGCTCTTGTTGCATCTGACGACGCAACTTGAGATCGAGTGCACCGAGCGGTTCATCAAGCAGGAGCAGGGCGGGCCTGTTCACGATTGCACGCGCAAGCGCGACACGCTGCTGCTGACCACCCGAGAGCTGAGCCGGCTTGCGGTCAGCAACGTGGTCGAGTTCGACGAGTTTGAGCGCCTCGTGTGCTTTGGCTACTGGGTCGCCGATCTTTCGGCGCCGCAGACCAAAAGCAACATTCTCGAGAATCGACATGTGCGGGAACAGCGCATAGGACTGGAACACGGTGTTCACCGGCCGTTTGTGCGGTTTCAGCGCGGTGACATCGTTTCCGCCAATGAGCACCTGACCCGCAGTCGGATCCTCAAGCCCAGCGATGACGCGAAGCGTGGTTGTCTTACCGCAGCCTGACGGACCAAGCAGCGCAAAGAAGGAACCCGCTGGAATCTCGAGATCGAGATTCTCAATCGCGGTAAACCCAGGAAAACGCTTCTGGATACCGGTCAGCCGAAGATCCGCTCCGGACTGTTTCAATTCGTGACTTGCCATGCGTTACAGTCCCAACGCCTGCTGGAATGCCGTCGAGTACCGGTTGTCTTCCTCAGAGGTAAGGGCACGGAACTGGCGGAGCCTGGTCCAGTCATCATCGGTCGGGAAGATCGCGGGGTTGTCGACCTGCGACGGATCCACATTCTGCATAGCTTCTTGTGCGCCCTGAACCGGTGTGACGTACGCAACATAGGCAGCGACCTCAGCAGCGACTTCTGGCTGGTAGTAGTAGTCGATGAGCTCTTCCACCTTGGCCTTGTTCTCAGCCGAAGTTCCGTTGGGAACGGTGAAGGAGTCGCGCGCGATCATGCCGCCGCTCTCGGGAATCTCGACGCCCCACTGGTCGCCGAGGTCGGTGTTCATCATGACGACGTCGCCGTACCAGACGAAGCCCGCGAGCATCGTGCCGGTCTGCAGGTCTTGCGTGTAGTCGTTACCCTTGACGTTGTTGATCTGACCGCTGTCGAGCGCGTCCTGCAACCACGCCATAGCGTTGTCGAATTCGGTGTCGCCCCAGTCGCCCGCGGGGTCTACACCCTGACCAGCCATAATGAGGCCGATAGTGTCTCGCATCTCGCTGAGCACCTGCACCTTGCCCTTGAGCGCGGGATCGAGAAGATCGTCGAGCGTATGCAGGCCGTTCGGGAACGCCTCTTTGTTCCACGCCCAACCGGTCGTCGGAAGCTGCCACGGAATCGTGAACTTGCGCCCCTGATCCTCTGCGAGTGCCTCCCACTCCGACTCGAGCAGGTTACTTTCGACGTTTGGCAGGTTTGCATAGTCGAACTCTTGGATCTGCCCCGCATCAATGAGGCGCGCATTCATCCAGTCAGTCATCGTAATGACGTCGTACCCAGTGAATTGGTCGAGCGCCAGCGCGTCCTTGATCTTTCCGTAGAACGTGTTGTTGTCGTCGATGTCTTCGACGTACAGCACCTGAAAGTCTGAGGTCTCATTAAACGCTTCGAGCGTAGGATTCGTGCCGGTCTCCTCATCAAAGTCAAGGTAATAGGTCCAGTTACCCCAGATGATCTCGTCACTGCTGCCGCCACCGCCGCCACCGGCTCCACAAGCCGCAAGAGACAGGGCCCCCGCACTCGCTCCGGCAACTCCGGCGCCGCGCAGCAATTGCCTACGGCTGAACTTTTGCTGGTTCAACAAACGGATGATGTTGCGCACCATCGGGTCTTCGGGAATTTGGCGTGGCATCGAGCTCTCCTTCGATTCGAGATACCTACAGGCCCGGAAGCATGCCTGGCAGCACCGTCCGGGGTTCACTTGAATATGGCACATGAATAGGCGTGATGCCAATATTGCGACACCCACGTCGCCAGATCTTCATGAAACGGTTACATTCCAAGCAAACAACAGCGGGACTTACATTAGAGGAAATTGACAATACATCGTTATATAGCGGCCAAATGGTAATAATTTCTCAGGATTCACAACGGAATCCTTTGCTTTTTTAGGGTTTGACTGCCAGAATCAGAAGCGTGAGTACCAAACGCAATGCTCAATCACTCGATTCAACGTCGAAGGCAATCATCGAGCAACTCCAGCTCGATGGCCGCCGTTCGTACGCTGAAATCGGTAAGGCGGTTGGCCTGAGCGAGGCGGCCGTCAGGCAGCGCGTTCAGAAACTCACGGATACCGGGGTCATGCAGATCGTTGCTGTGACCGACCCGATGCGACTCGGCTTTCACCGACAAGCAATGCTCGGTATCCGCGTTTCAGGCGACACCCGGGTCGTCGCCGACCGTCTCGCCGAGTTTGAAGAAGTGAGCTACGTTGTGCTCAGCGCAGGCTCCTTCGATATCCTCGCCGAGGTCGTCTGCGAGAACGACGATGCGCTCATTGGTCTCCTGAACGAAAAGATCAGGAACGTCGAGGGCGTCTCCGGTACAGAGACGTTCGTCTACCTCCAACTCAACAAACAGAAATACGACTGGGGAACGAGATAATCATGTCTTATGATCCAACCGCTGCGGTCGACACTGCTGCGCTCCAGGCTTCGGCCAAGCGCCACATGTGGCCGCACTTCACCAACCGCAAGGTTCTAAACGACGGCATCCCCGTCATCACCCGCGCCGAGGGGCATCACATCTACGATGCCGCAGGCAAGGAATACATCGACGGCCTCGCTGGCCTCTTCGTAGTCAACGCAGGTCACGGGCGCCAGCGCATCGTCGACGCCGCGGCTAAGCAAATGAAGCAGCTCGACTTTATGCCGATCTGGTCGTATGCTCACCCCGCTGCGATCGAACTGTCAGAGCGTATCTCTTCGTACGCCCCCGGCGAGATGAACAAAGTCTTCTTCACCACCGGTGGTGGCGAAGCTGTGGAGTCGGCGTTCAAGCTGGCGAAGCACTACTGGAAGATCCAGGGCAAGCCCATGAAGCACAAGGTCATCTCGCGATCTGTCGCTTACCACGGCACCCCGCAGGGCGCCCTGGCTATCACCGGCATCCCCGACATGAAGAAGTTCTACGAACCACTCACCCCGGGTGGGCACCGCGTTCCAAACACGAACTTCTACCGCGCTGAAGAGATGGGTGCCCCGTCTGACGACCTTGAGGCATTCGGTCAGTGGGCTGCGAACCGCATCGAAGAGGCAATCCTGTTCGAGGGCGAAGACACTGTTGCGGCAGTCTTTCTCGAACCGGTACAGAACTCGGGAGGCTGCTTCCCACCTCCCCCCGGATACTTCAAGCGCGTTCGCGAGATCTGCGATCAGTACGATGTGCTTCTCGTATCTGATGAGGTTATCTGTGCTTACGGTCGCGTTGGCGAGTTCTTTGCATCGAAGGCACTCGGTTACGAGCCTGACATCATCACCTCGGCAAAGGGCATCACCTCGGGCTATGTTCCCCTCGGTGCGATGGTCGTTTCTGACAAGGTATCGGAGCCGTTCAACTCAGTCGAGAACACGTTCTACCACGGCTTCACCTTCGCTGGTCACCCTGCGGCAGCAGCTGCGGCACTCGCCAACTTCGATATTTTCGAAGAAGAAGACCTGAACGGTCGTGTCCGCGAGAACAGCCCGCTGTTCCGTGCCGAGCTCGAGAAGCTGCTCGACATTGATATCGTTGGCGACGTGCGCGGTGAAGGTTACTTCTTCGGCATCGAGCTCGTGAAGGACAAGTCAACCAAGGAGACGTTCAACGAGGAAGAGTCAGACAGGCTCCTCCGCGACTACCTCTCCCCTGCACTCTGGGACGCCGGCCTCTACTGCCGCGCCGACGACCGTGGAGACCCCGTCATCCAGCTCGCTCCGCCGCTGACCATTGGTCCGGCTGAGTTCGCTGAGATCGGTGGCATTCTGCGCAGCGTACTGAAAGACGCTTCGTCGAAGATCTAACGGTCGAATGTGGATCGGGCCCCTGGCACTTCGGTGCCGGGGGCCTTCCTCATTTCTACGTCTGCATCGCGACATGGCTCAAGCACCCGGCACGATCCATTCCTTCACGCATCACGAGCGCACGCACAACGAACTCACGCACGGACAAAAGTGCCCCTCTTCCCGAAGGAGGAGGGGCACTTCAGAGTCAGTAGGCGAACGCTGCTACCAACGCAGTTCGAATGCTATCGACGCAGTCCGAGCTTCTCGATGAGTGCACGGTAGCGGTTGATGTCGACGTTCTGCAGGTATGCAAGAAGACGACGGCGCTGGCCGACGAGAAGCAGGAGGCCACGACGCGAGTGGTGGTCGTGCTTGTGCTCCTTGAGGTGCTCCGTCAGATCTTTGATACGACGCGAAAGCAGTGCAACCTGAACCTCAGGGGAACCGGTATCGCCTGGCTTCGTTCCGTACTCGTCTACGATCGCCTTGGTGACTTCTTGTGAAAGTGGCATAGATGGTCCCTCTTTTCTCTGGTTGCGCGGCGCCGTCAGCAGGATGCTGGAGCTCTCTCTATCCGCGGCCGATTCTCACGGCAACCTCACTATCTTAGCACCGATCTCAGCAACCGGCACACGCTCGGGTGTTCAGAAGTCACCGAGCAAGACGAAACGACACGGAAACAAAATTGTGACGCTGTCGCCACAGTGGTGAAACTCGGAAGAAACGACGTTCGCGCAAGATGGGTCCATCGCGTCACACGCTCGAGACGCGGGGCCCGATCAATTGGGTCAGGTAAAGCGAAAGAGAAATCCCATGGAAGCCACAGACGTCTGGACGTTAGCGAGCACAGCGCTCGTGCTCATCATGACCCCTGGCCTAGCACTGTTCTACGGTGGACTCGTCAGGGTGAAGTCGGTCGTAAATATGATGCTGTTTAGCGTGAGCGCGATGGGCGTCGTCGGAGTGTTGTGGATCCTCTTTGGCTACAGCATGAACTACTTCGCAGACGGCGAGAGCGGGTTCGCAGGTAGCCCATTCAAAGATTTCGGTCTGCTGAACACTGACCCTGCAGACTTCATTGGCGTCGGCTTCGGCGCGGTCTTCGCAATGATCACCACCGCACTTATCTCTGGTGCCATCGCTGATCGTGTCGGTCTCGGCTCCTGGGTGCTCTTTTCGGGAGTCTGGGCGACGCTCGTGTACTTCCCGGTTGCCGCATGGGTTTGGGGCGGTGGCTGGATCCAGAACTTGGGAACCACACTCGGCACCCCTGATGTCATCGACCTCGCGGGAGGTACGGTGATCCACATCAATGCTGGCGCGGCAGCGCTCGCCCTCGCGATCGTGGCTGGCAAGCGCATCGGGTTTGCACCGGGGTCGCACAAGCCGCACAGTGTGCCGCTCGTCACCATCGGCGCCGCACTGCTTTGGTTTGGGTGGATCGGGTTTAACTCAGGGCTCGCGACCGAAGCTGGCGAAGCAGGCCTCATCATCGTGAACACTCTGGCTGCTCCTGCCGCAGGTATTGTCGGGTGGATCGTCGTCGACGCACTGCGCGGTAAGAAGCCGGGCGTCATCGGCGCAGCATCGGGAGCTGTCGCGGGTCTCGTCGCGATCACGCCCTCCGCAGCGAACCTTTCTCCGCTCTGGGCTCTCCTGCTCGGTCTCATCGCCGGCATTGCTTGCGCCTTTGCGATCGACTGGAAGTACCGCCTCGGTTACGACGACTCGCTCGACGTTGTTGGTCTTCACCTCGTCGCTGGGGTCATCGGCTCGCTGTACCTTGGGTTCTTCGCCTTCAATGACGGGCTCTTCACCGGGGGCGACGCTGGACTGCTCTTCGTACAGGCCATCTCGGTTGTCGCCGTCGCCGTATACAGCTTCGTGGTCTCACTGCTCATCGCGCTCAGTGTGAAACTGCTCACCGGGCTCCGCGTACCCGTCGAGGTCGAGGAGAGCGGAATCGACGAGGCCGCTCACGGAGAGTACGCCTACGCCTACGAGGTTGAGGAAAGCGAAGCGAAGGTGCTCAGCAGCACACGCTGAGCCACCGAACTCGCCGGTAGGCTCGGGGCATGACCCCCGCAAATTCACACAGTCACGACGCCCGTATGCTCGCGAATCTCGCTGCCGATGTTGCTCGATCGGTCGGCACAGAGATTCACAGCATACGGGCGTCTGGCGTTGAGATTGCCGACACGAAGACGAGCCTCGCCGATGTCGTCACACGTGCGGATCAGCGAGCCGAGTCACTCGCCCAGCGGGCACTCCTTACCGCACGGCCTGACGATGGGCTGCTTGGCGAAGAGGGCGCACATATCGTTGGGTCGAGCGGTATTACGTGGGTAGTGGATCCCATCGACGGCACCGTGAACTACCTCTACGACCTCCCCTTCTACGGCGTGAGCGTCGCTGCGACAGTGACAGACGGGGCTGAAGGCACGATGGAAGACGGACGCCGCGCGATTGCAGGAGCGGTCTATCTCCCGGTGTTCGACGAGATCTACACCGCCTGGGAACACGGCGGAAGCTATCTGGGGGGCGAGCCGATCCACGGGCCCAGCGAAAAGCCTCTCGAGACCACGCTGCTCGCTACCGGGTTTGGCTACACCCCCGAACGGCGCACCGAGCAGGTACGTATTTTGCAGACGCTCCTCCCCCAGGTTCGTGACATTCGCAGAATGGGATCGGCAGCGGCAGACCTCTGCATGCTCGCTGCGGGCAGGATCGACGCGTACTACGAGCGCGGACTCAACCCCTGGGACTACGCAGCCGCCGCGCTCATTGCGCGGGAGGCGGGTGCGAGCGTGCGCGGGCTCGACGGTGCGAACCCGGGAACATCAATGCTCATCGCGGCTGCCCCAAATACAGCGAGCGAGCTGCACGCGCAGATTTCTCAGGCGTACAGCTCGCTCGGCGAGTAGTGGTAGCTCGTTAGGCGAACAGCGCCTCGATTGGCCCGCGAGCAAAGAAGATCACGAACCCGAGTGACACGATCCAGAGCAGCCAGTGCACCTGCTTTGCGCGCCCAGTAAATGCATTCACGAGCACCCACGACACAAAGCCCGCACCGATTCCGTTCGCGATCGAGTAGCTCAGCGGCATCACTGCAGCGGTGAGGAAGACGGGCAGAAGTACGCGGAAATCACCGAGATCGATGTGGGCGATCTGAGACATCATCATCGCACCAACTACGACGAGCGCTGCGGCTGCAACCTCGGTGGGAACAATCTGCGTGAGCGGCGTAAAGAACATCGCAAGCAAGAAGACGAATCCAGTCACGATATTTGCGAGACCCGTGCGAGCACCCTCACCGATACCGGCACCTGACTCAATGAAGACCGTGCTTGATGAGGAGGACGTGGCTCCACCAACGATCGCGCCGACACCCTCGACGACGAGCGCCGACTTGATGCGAGGGAAGTTGCCCTTCGAATCTGCAAGACCGGCCTCGCGAGAAAGCCCCGTCATAGTGCCCATGGCGTCGAAGAAGTTGGTGAACAGCAGCGTGAACACGAGCATGACAAGCGTGACGACACTGACCTTGCCGAAGTCGAAACTCACCTGACCGATGAGACCCAAGTCGGGTAGTGCGAACGGATTGCCTTCGAGCACAGGCTCGGTGAGGCTCCAGCCTCCGGCGTTCACCGATCCATCGGCACCGAATTTCGGGCCGATCTTCCAAATTGCCTCAACGATCACGGCGATAATCGTGCCGGTCACGAGCCCGATAAGGATTCCACCCTTCACCTTGCGCGCAACGAGGATGCCGGTGAGCACTAGGGTGATGACGAAAATGAGCGTGGGAACGGTAGCAATGAAGCCGACGCCTGCGGGGCCAAGGCCGACCGGTGGCGAGGATTGCCCTGTCGCGTCGACAAAGCCCGAGTTAACAAAGCCGATAAACGCAATGAAGAAACCGATACCAACGGTGATTGCCAGTTTGAGCTGAACCGGAACGGCATCGAAGATCATGCGCCGGAGCCCAGTGGCCGAGAGAATCACGATGAGGGCACCGTTGATAATCACGATCGCCATTGCCTCTGGCCAGGTCACCTCTTGCACCACAGAGAATGCGAGGAACGCGTTAATGCCGAGGCCAGCCGCGAACGCAAACGGCAACTTCGAGACGATTCCAAACAGAATCGTCATCACTCCCGCAGCAAGCGCGGTTGCGGCGCTCACCTGGCCGAAGTCGAGCATGTTCCCGACGACATCCTCTTTACCCGAGAGGATGATCGGGTTGAGAATCACGATGTAAGCCATCGTGACGAACGTGACGAGACCGCCACGAACCTCAGCGCCTACGGTCGAACCGCGTTTGCTGATCTCAAAGTATCGGTCGAGAACGCCTCGACTCTGTTCTACCTGCTGCTGGGTCTCCGCCACAACGCTCCTGTCGCCCTGAACCTACTGAACAGAAGAACGCTACCACTTCGGGTTCACGCGCCGCACGCGCGCGTCATTGCGCGGGTTGTGCGGCGCGCGCGCGACCCTGTGTGGATCAGCTCACGCCGAGCAGATCAATGACGAAGATGAGGCTCTTTCCGGAGAGTGGGTGGCCGCCTGCTGTGCCGTAGGCCTGCGCTGGAGGGACGATGAGCTTGCGACGCCCGCCGACCTTCATGCCCGGGATACCGACCTGCCAGCCAGGAATGAGCGCACGAAGTGGGAAGTTCACTGATTCACCACGGCTCCACGACGAGTCGAACTCTTCGCCCGAATCATGGTCAACACCGAGGTAGTGCACATCGACTGTGGACGATGCGACGGCCTCTGCACCTTCACCGACAACAAGGTCTACGATCTGAAGATCTGCGGGTGCCGGACCTTCGGGAGCATCAATTTCTGGCTTCGTAAGCGGTGTTTCAGTCATGCGCCCATTCTGGCTGATTCGATGCCGCTGAGACAGAGGGTTCGCTGAGAGGGGAACTCCTCCAAGGCAACCATTCCGCGCATGGACCCTATAAACAAGGGATTACCTGGCATTTTTCGATACCCTTGAATCGTGAGATTTGCGCATCTTGTTTCTGACAGCACCGACATTCCAGAATTGTTCGCCCAGAACGGCGAGCGTTTCGTCGCGATCCGCGAGCTCGGCGAGAATTTTGCGACGCTGCAAGAACTCATCGCCTCGGGCCCTGACACGATCGCGCGAATTTCGTCTGCGCTCGACGCACTGCCCGGTGAAACAGGAATCGCTGCAACCGAAGCGCAATTTGCCTCGGCAATCCTGAATCCCCCGATCGTGCTCGCAGTCGGTCTGAACTACGACGAACACGCGAGTGAACTCGCGCTCGACAATGACTCGGGCCCAGTGCTGTTTTCACTCTTTCCAAATTCACTCAATGGGCACGGTGGAACAGTGGAGTTGCCGACCTCCATTAGCGAAGAGGTGGACTACGAGGGTGAGCTCGGGGTTGTCATCGGGCGCGCTGCCAAGAATGTCACCCCGGAAGAAGCGCTTGACTACGTCTTTGGCTACACGGCCGTGAACGACATCACCGCGCGCAACATTCAGTTCCAAGAGCCACAGTGGTCGCGATGCAAGTCGTTCGACGGCTTTACTCCCGTGGGCCCAGTTGTGGTGACCTCCGATGAAATCCCTGATCCGCAGGCACTGAGCATTACGACCGATGTTGACGGTCTTCGAGTACAGGACTCAACGACCGGGTTCATGATCCGCACCGTGGCGCAACTCATCTCGTCGCTGTCGCAATCACTCACCCTGCTCCCCGGCACCCTCATCTCCACCGGTTCGCCGGGTGGAGCTGGCCGGTCACGCAAACCGCCACTGTACCTACAGAACGGCACCGAGGTCACGGTCACCATCGAGAAGATCGGTGCACTCAAGTCGCACTGCGTTTCGTAGCTAGAAAGCAAAACGGAGTGCGCCGCACGTTGCGACACACTCCGTTTGTAGACTGACTTACGCTTCTACTGCGGGATGGCCCTCGTACTCCGCGTCGCCCTCAATAATAGGAATCGCGTCGGTTTCAGGTGCGAGACCCGCGAGCTTCGACGGCTGCAGAATTCGCTCAAGCTCGTCGCGGTCAAGCAACCCCTGAGACGTGACGAGGTCGGCGACCTTCGCGTTCGTCGCGAGTGCTTCCTTTGCGAGCTTCGCAGCCGCGGAATACCCAATGACCGGAGCGAGCGCGGTGATAACCGTCACTGAACGCGAGACCATCTCTTCGAGTCGCTCTTCATTCGCGGTGATGCCGTCGACACAGTTCACGCGCAGCGTCTGGCAGGCGCGCTCCAACCAAAGAATTGACTGGAACAGCGAGTGTGCAATGATCGGCTCAAACGCGTTGAGCTGCAGCTGACCAGCTTCTACCGCCATCGAAACAGTGACATCGGCACCCGCAACTGAGTACGCGACCTGCGATACTGCTTCTGGGATCACCGGGTTTACCTTGCCCGGCATGATCGAGGAACCAGCCTGGCGTGCGGGGAGGTTGATCTCACCGATGCCCGCCTGGGGGCCTGAGGAGAGCAGGCGAAGGTCGTTAGAGATCTTCGACAGCTTCATAGCAGAACGCTTGAGCGCACCCGAGAACGTAATGAACACGCCTGTGTCCATCGTTGACTCGACGAGGTCGCTGCTGGTGACGAGGTTCAAATCGGTAATTTCACGCAGGTGGCGGATCACCGCTTCCTTGTACCCCTTTGGCGCATTAATGCCGGTACCAATCGCGGTCGCACCCATGTTGACTTCGCCAAGGAGCGTTACCGCTTCGCGCAGCCGATCCACATCTTCGCGCAGCGTCACCGCAAACGCGTTGAACTCTTGACCGAGCGTCATGGGAACCGCGTCTTGAAGCTGGGTACGCCCCACCTTCAGAATGTGTGAGAACTCGCGCCCCTTGCGCTCAAACGAAGCCGCGAGCAGTTCGAGTTCTTCGAGAAGCGTCGTAAGGGAGAACGCGAGAGCAACCTTGATCGCGGTCGGATAGGTGTCGTTCGTCGACTGGCTACGGTTGGTGTGGTCGTTCGGGTTGATAAACGAGTAGTCGCCCTTGTCGTGACCGGCAAGCTCGAGCGCACGGTTGGTGATGACCTCGTTCGCGTTCATGTTCGTCGAGGTGCCCGCGCCACCCTGCACAACTCCCACCACAAACTGGTCGTGGAGCATGCCGGTTTTAATCTCTTCACACGCCCGATCAATAAGAGTCGCGCGCTGCTCGTCGAGTGCGCCGATCTCAAGGTTTGCGCGGGCAGCTGCCTGTTTCACGCACGCAAACGCACGAATGAAATCGGGATACACTGAGACCGGTCGTCGCGCGATCGGAAAGTTCTCGTGGGCACGTGCAGTGTGCACGCCCCAGTATGCAGATGCCGGTATTTCCAAGCTCCCAATTGAATCCGTTTCGGTACGGGTTTGGGCAGACATGAAATCGTTCACGAGTATCTCGCTCCTGGTGTTCAGTGGATCGCGGGAAGCGCCCGCAGCTCTCCATCAACCTTACTCCCCGGCCACGACAGATACCCTCTTTAGGCGGTGGATTTCGGTGGCTCTCGATCGTCGCCGAACGCATCCGGGTCGAGTTCGATGATTCCCGTGCCTGCACCGCCCTCTTGCGGTGCAGAATCTGCGATTCTGGTGACCGTTTCTTCGGACCCAGTTCTGCCGAGTACATCGAGCGGTGCGGTCAGCGCTTCGACCTGTTTTGCGGGGTCGTCATCGAGGTTTGGGCGGCCAATGTGCGTCACTCGAAGGCCACTTCTCCAGCGCAATCTGAGCTGGCGCGCAACGAGCAGCCAGGTGAAGCCGATCGCGAAGGCGACGAGCGCTGCGATTCCACTAATTACAAATGTGGATCGCGCGCCGAGCGCATCCGCCGCCGCCCCGACAAGCGGTGCGCCGATTGGCGTGCCTCCCATGAGAATCGCCATATACAGAGCGAGCACCCGGCCTCGGACGGCCGGAGATGAAGTCGTTTGCACGAAGCCATTCGCCGTGGTCAACATGGTCGAGGTGGCGAGTCCGAAGAACACGAGCGTCGCCGCGAAAGTCCAGAACGTCGGCATGATCGCACCGATAATGCTCACAACTCCGAGGCCTCCCACGGCGATGATGACGACTCGCATACGTGCCTGCTGCCTCCGCGCAGCAAGTAAGGCACCCGCGAGCGACCCCACCGCAAGTATCGATGAGAGCAACCCATAGTCTTCGGCCCCGCGGCCAAACTCGACCGCCATCGTCGACGACATCACCGGAAAGTTCATGCTGAAGGCGCCCACGAGAAACACCATGACAAATATCACGAGTAAGTCCCGGCGCCCGCTGACGTACCTCACCCCGGCAGAGAGCTGGCGCAACTGTGATTCACGCCTGCCTGACTCATTGCGCTCGTAAATGGTGTTGATCAGCAGAAGCGCACCGAGCATCGCGACGAATGATGCCGCGTTGATGATGAACACCCATCCGGAGCCGATCGCCGCGATAAGCACACCCGCGACAGCGGGCCCAATGAGCCTGGCCGAGTTAAATGAGGCCGAGTTCAACGCGACCGCGTTCGACAGGTCGTCATTGCCGACGAGATTTGAGACGAACGCCTGCCGTGAGGTGGCGTCAAATGCGTTGACAAGGCCAAGGCCTAGGGCAAACGCATACAGGTGCCAGAGTTCGGCGTGACCAGCTATGAGCAGGGTGCCAAGACCTGCGGCCAGCAGCATCAAGAGTGTTTGCGTGATGAGCAACACTTTGCGGCGGTCGAAACGGTCTGCGACCGCCCCGCTGAACGGCACGAGCAGCAGCTGCGGCCCGAACTGCAGTGCCATCGTGATACCGACGGCTGACGCATTGTTGTCGGTGAGCTCGGTAAGCACGACCCAGTTCTGCGTAGTCGACTGCATCCACGCCCCGACGTTCGAAATGAACGCCCCAAAGAACCAGAGTCGGTAGTTTCTGACCGATAGGGAGCGGAAGGTTCCTGACACTGGGTGGACAACCTCCTCAAGGCTTATCCACCTACCTTACGCCTGATTGCGGATCAGTTATGGTTTGCCCCGCAGGGGACCTTACATCTTTCCGCCCCGGCCAGGCGCTCAAAGAAACGCACCGCGTTTCGCGCCGATGCCGCTGACCGACAGGTCAGTGAATGGGCGGTAGGCACTGCCCCGCAGGGGACCTTACATCTTTCCGCCCCGGCCAGGCGCTCAAAGAAACGCACCGCGTTTCGCGCCGATGCCGCTGACCGACAGGTCAGTGAATGGGCGGTAGGCACTGCCCCGCAGGGGACCTTACATCTTTCCGCCCATGTCGAGTAACCGGCGGATGCGCTCGTCGGTTGGCGGGTGAGTCGAGAAGAGTCGCTTGAACGTGCCGGCTTTGAGTGGATTCGCGATCCACAAATGAGCGGTGCTCGAGTGCTGGCGCTGCAGTGGCCTGCCGTACTCGGAGAGCTTGTGTAGTGCGCTGGCGAGCGCGTCTGGGTGGCGCGTGGTGAGTGCGCCCGTGGCATCGGCGAGATACTCACGCTGGCGCGATACCGCGAGCTGCACGAGTCCGGCCACAAGGGGCGCCACGAGCATCGCAACAAGACCGAAGATGAGCACGACAGGGTTGCCGTTGTTGTTGCGCCCGAAGAACGCCATGCGCAGCATGAGATCGGCAATCATTCCGACGGCCACGGTGAGGCCATACACGATCATCGATACGCGAATATCGTAGTTGCGCACGTGCCCAAGCTCGTGAGCCATCACCCCCTCGAGTTCAGCGTCGGTCATGATGTCGAGCAACCCGGTGGTTGCAGCAACGATTGCGTGCTCGGGGTCGCGGCCAGTTGCAAACGCGTTCGGCGCTGGATCATTCACGATGTAGACCTCGGGCATCGGCGTGCCAGTGGTAATCGAGAGGTTCTCTACGATTCGGTATAACCGTGGATTGTCGGTCGGACCGATCTTCACGCCACCGCTCAACGAGACCGCTTGGCGTCCCGCGGCGAAGTACTGAAAAATCGCGTACCCGATAGATATGACGACAACCGCAATCACGATTCCTGGCGATTGATAAATCGCCGAGGCAAGCCAACCGAGGCCCCCAACGATGATCAAGAACGACAGGATGATGAGGACACTGTTGATCTTATTGCGTCGAATTGCGCTGTACACGCTGGCGGCCTGTCTCGCTCAGCCGATTAGAACTGAATGCGCGGCGGTTCTGAGATAGCCGCGGCGTCTTCGACCTCGAAGAACTCGCGTGAGGTGAAACCGAATGGGCCTGCGATGAGGTTGTTCGGGAACACCTGAATCTTCGTGTTGTACTCGCGTACCCCGCCGTTGTAGAACCGGCGCGATGCCTGAATCTTGTTCTCGGTGTCGACCAGCTCGCCCTGCAGCTGTAGGAAGTTCTGGCTCGCCTGCAGCTGCGGGTACGCCTCAGCTACAGCGAAGATGCTCTTCAGCGCTTCTTGCATATGGTTCTCGGCGCGAGACGCCTCAGCTGGCCCCTGCGCTGAAATCGTTTCAGCGCGTGCCTTCGTCACCTCGTCAAACACTTTGCTCTCATGCGCCGCGTACCCCTTCACCGTTTCGATGAGCGCAGGAATCAGGTCGGCGCGGCGCTTGAGTTGCACCGTAATGTCGCTCCATGCCTCGTCTACTCGCACGCGAAGCGTGACGAGCGAGTTGTAGGTAGCCCAGAGGTAACCCGCAATAATAACGATGAGAGCAATAGCGGCAATCGCAATGATGAGTCCGGTTGACATGTGGCTATCCTAGCGCGGCCTCGATCAAAGCTGCTGAGGGTTCGCGGAGTCTGATGAGGTTCCCAGCACTCGATCAAGATATGGGTTTGCGAACACCCGGTCGGGGTCGAGGCGGTCGCGTATTGCGATGAAGTCTTCGAATCGTGGATAGCGCACGCGAAGCGCATCCGCTGTCTGCGTGTGCATCTTGCCCCAGTGGGGTCGCCCGTCGTGCGCGGCGAGGATCGCCTCGGCCTCCCTGAAGTACTCCGTGTGGTCGTCGCGCCAGTACCTGTGCACCGCAATGTACCCGCTCGCTCTCCCGTGCGCGGTCGACATCATTAGGTCGTCAGCAGCCGCCGAACGCACTTCAAGTGGAAACGAGATCTTCAGTCCCCTACGGTCGATCACCGCGCGGATCTCACTGAGTGCCTCAGGCACCGCCTCAAGCGGTACCGAGTACTCCATTTCGCGAAAGCGCACCCGACGATGTGTAACAAATACGCGGTGCGACACATCTGTGTAGGTGCGTCTGCTCGAAACACCCTCGATCATGCGGTTAATCGAAGGGGTGGATCCCGGTGCGAACCGCTGAAGAAACAGGAGCGTGCCGAGCGTGACATTGTTTGCAAGCTCTTCATCAACAAAGCGGGAGACCGGGCTGAGCGGTTGCGCCTCACTATCCTGTCCGGGCCCATCGTATGGGACTCGAGTGTTCGTTTTCGTGCGCACACCTTCGGTGTGTGGAAACCAGTAGAACTCGAAATGATCCACCGCCTTGCTGCGCTCGACGAAGCTCTCTCGAACTTCATCAAACTTCGCTGGCGCCTCAACGACATCGAGCAAGAACCGAGGCACGCACTGCAGCGTCACCGTGACGAGCACCCCGAGCGCGCCGAGTCCGAGTGCGACAGCCGGAAGCAATTCTCGGTGCTCCGTCTCAGAGACCGTCAGCAGCTCCCCCGTACCCGTCACAATCGTGGCACCAACGATTTGTGTCGAGATGCCTCCAAACCCGAGACCGGTGCCGTGTGTTCCGGTTTGTGTCGCGCCGGTGATGGTTTGGCGATCAATGTCGCCCATATTCTCAAGCGCGAGCCCGAGAGGCTCAAGAATGCTGGGAATCTCCCAGAGGTGCGTACCACCCCAAAGCGTCACCTGCCCGCGCTGTGTGTCAGCCGAAACGAGACCCCGGAGCCTACTGAGGTCGATCCGCACCCCGTCGGTTGCGCCGATCGCTGAGAAACTGTGCGAGGCTCCGATGGGCTTCGCTGTGTGGCCGGTCTCTCTCGCGCGCTGTACCGACGCAATCACCTGGTCGATAGTGCGCGGCTGCACCTCAATCGCGGGGTGCGATTCGGCGGATCGGGCCCAGTTGTGCCAGCGTTGGGTCATAAGAAGTGCTTCCCTTCTCCGCGATAGGTCGGAACTGGATCGTCTGCAACTCCCCCGATTACCGGCACCACTGAATCAGCGTGCTCCATCGGTTCGCCCGACTTCGTGTGGCGCAGCCACACTCGATCTCCCACACGAAGATCCCTCGCAGCATCACCAGTCACCGGTGTCTGCACTTCGCCAGCGGCCTCACGGGGCGCATAGGAGAGCCCGGTCGGCCACGTGAGCTGCGGCAGCCGGTCTTCCCCTGCTGGGCCAGACGCGATCCACCCGCCGCCGAGCAGTGTTGCTGCGTTCGCGCTGGGTTTGCGTACGACGTCGAGTGCAAAAGCTACCGCTGGCGCCGGCGTGAACTGCCGGTAATTGTCGAAGAGATGCGGGCCGTAGAGTCCGCTGCCGGCAGCAACCTCGGTCACGGCGCCCTCTGCAACGGTGCTCTCAATCGAGCCGGTGCCCCCGCCATTGACGAACTCGAGTTCTGCCACCTCGCGGACCGAAGCGATTGCCTCCGCTCGGCGTTCCCGCAGTTCTGCACCGCTCATGCGCTGAATCGCCCGCATGAGCAGCCCGGTCGCAGGTTTTCCAACCGGCTTATCCCCCACCCCGGCAATCTGGGCCTCATACGACATCACACCAACCACAGTGAAACCGGGGCGTTGCGAGACGCACTCGGCGAGTTCCCGCAGGTCTCTCGGGTTGTGGATCGGACTCCTCAGCACCCCAATATGGCCGAGCACGCCGCTCTGCCATGACGCATCAAAATCCA
The DNA here is from genome assembly GCF_014396385.1 of Leucobacter denitrificans. NCBI lineage: Bacteria > Bacillati > Actinomycetota > Actinomycetes > Micrococcales > Microbacteriaceae > Leucobacter > Leucobacter denitrificans. Next base: position 2,344,563 of record NZ_CP060716.1, on the reverse strand, counting down.
AGCACACCCGAATCGATGCTCGCTTCGTCGGAGGAAGGACGGAATCGATGACGTCGAGCTGATCCACACTGTCGACCATGATCGTGACCCGCTCGGCAACCCGTTCATCGGTCGCGAGTGCCGCGATCGCCGCGCGATCCACCGACGGGTACGCAACCACGATGTCGTCAATCGTGTCGCTCAACCACACCGCCTCAGCGAGCGAATATGCGAGCACCCCGCTGAAGCCAGGAAGCGCGAGCACCGCGTCGAGCACAGCACGCACGCGAATCGACTTCGACGCAACTCGAATCGGAAGCCCACCCGCCCGCCGCAGCAAGTCATGGGCGTTTGCGCACAGCGCCTCCATGCCAAGCGCAATGACGGGCGCCGAGTGATGCGCCGTCGCGACCGTCGTGGAAGGCCAATATGACTCAGGACTCAGCCACGGCTTTCTTGTTGCAGCCGCAACAAGTCCCACATCTGCAATGTCGAGTGTCACCTTCGGCCACCGCCTCTGCGTTTTCTCACCCACGCGCGCACACGCATGTAAATGCCAACCGCGGCCGCAAGCAACAAGAGGATGATCAACAGTGCTTTTGCGAACGCCATGATGTCAGCTTAATGCGAAGCTTTCCGTCCCTACCCCTCGCTACGCTCCGTGGGCTGGCGCCGTGGGCGCCACGGGGCCGGACGCCGAAGCGATGCTTCGTCATTTTCCGTCCCCCCACAGGGATTCGAACCCTGACTGTATCGATTTTAAGTCGACTGCCTCTGCCAGTTGGGCTATGGGGGGCTAACGCGTCATTTCCTAGCTTATTGACACAACGGTGCCCCGGCCGAATTGACCGGGGCACCAATGTGAAAAATTCTCAGAGAACTTAGCTCTTCAAGCGGCTACGCAGACCCTCGAGTTCCTCGCGGAGCGCCTCAGGAAGACGATCACCGAACTGTGCGAAGTACTCCTCGGTGAGATCAGTCTCCTTCAGCCATGACTCCGCATCGATCGCAAAGATCTCGTCGAGTTCAGCTTCAACCTCTTCGATACCGGTGAGGTTGAGTTCGCCATCGGCAGGTAGTGTGCCAACTGCAGACTCGCGGCCAGAAACTTCGCCCTCAACTCGGCGAATGATCCAGTCAATCACGCGGGAGTTGTCGCCAAACCCAGGCCAGAGGAAGCGACCATCTGCGCCCTTGCGGAACCAGTTCACCTGGAACAGCTTCGGTGCGTTCTCGCCAAGACGCTTACCCGTCTCAAGCCAGTGACCCCAGTAGTCAGCCATGTTGTAGCCACAGAACGGGAGCATTGCGAAAGGATCGCGGCGAAGTTCGCCAACTGTGCCCTCTGCAGCAGCGGTCCGCTCTGAAGAGATAGTCGCCCCCATGAAGACGCCGTGCTCCCATGAGCGCGACTGTGCCACGAGTGGAATGTTCGTTGCGCGACGGCCACCGAAGAGAATGGCGTCAAGCGGCACGCCGTCTTGCTCGTACCAATCTTGAGCGAGCGTCGGGGTCTGCTGAATCGGCACAGTGAAGCGAGAGTTCGGGTGCGCAGCGTTACGACCAGAGTCTGGGGTCCAGTCGTTACCCTGCCAGTCGATCAGGTGATCGGGAACCTCGTCGGTCTTCCCTTCCCACCACACATCGCCGTCGTCGGTGAGCGCGACGTTCGTGAAGATCGTGTTGCCCCACATTGTGTCCATTGCAACCGGGTTCGTCGACTCGCCGGTACCAGGGGCGACACCGAAGAAGCCTGCCTCTGGGTTGATTGCGTAGAGGCGGCCATCTTGACCTGGGCGAAGCCATGCGATGTCGTCACCGATGGTCTCAACCTTCCAACCAGGAATTGTTGGCTGGAGCATTGCAAGGTTGGTCTTGCCACAGGCCGAAGGGAATGCCGCAGAGATGTGGTACGTCTTGTCTGTATTGGTGTTGGTCAGCTTGAGGAGCAACATGTGCTCTGCGAGCCACCCCTCGTTGCGGCCCATGACCGAAGCGATACGGAGTGCGAAGCACTTCTTCGAAAGCAGCGCGTTGCCGCCGTAGCCCGAGCCGTATGACCAGACCTCGAGGGTCTCTGGGAAGTGCGTGATGTACTTCAGGTCGTTGCATGGCCATTCAACGTCGGCTTCACCCGGCTCAAGTGGCGCACCAACCGAGTGCACAGTGCGCACCCACTCGCTACCGGGGGTGATACCGTCGAGTGCTTGCTGCCCCATGCGAGTCATGATGCGCATGTTCAGCACCGCGTAAGGTGAATCGGTAATTTCGATGCCGAGCTGAGTAATGGCGCCGCCGACGGGGCCCATCGAGAACGGAACGACGTACATTGTGCGTCCGCGCATCGACCCGTCAAACAGCGGGTTCAGAGTCTGCTTCATCTCGGCCGGGTCTACCCAGTTGTTCGTGGGGCCAGCCTGCTCCTTTGTCGCCGAGCAGATGAAGGTGCGGTCTTCGACACGCGCCACGTCAGATGGGTTCGAGCGCGCAAGGAAGCTTCCGGGGCGCAGGTTCTTATCGAGCTGGATCAGTGTCCCCGCTTCGACCATCTCACTGGTGATTCGGTTCCATTCATCCTGCGATCCGTCACACCAGAGCACTGCGTCTGGTTTGGTGAGTGCCGCGACTTCTGTCACCCACTGCAAAACTTCTGGATTCGTAGTGTTTGCGGTCTCGTTAACGAGATCGGTAACTGAGTCGAGAGTTGCGTTGCTCATTGGCGTTCGATTCTCCTTGTGGGCTGTAAGAACTAGGCCGGTATTACCATTCTGACCCCCGAATTCACACCCCGTTTACCAAACTGGTTGTCAATTTTTAAGATTTTTGACATATAGTCAATTTATGGAGCGTGAGATCACACCGTCTATTTCAGCCGCCACAATCGACCGTTTGGTGATTGGTAAGCGCCTGCGACACTTTCGCAATGCCGCTGGCCTTACCCTCGAACAGCTCGGCTCTCGCGTGGGTGTCGTCGCAAGTCAATTGTCTCTCGTCGAGAACGGCAAGCGCGAACCGAAGCTCACGCTCATTCAGGCAATCGCACGCGAGCTCGATGTGGATCCGGCAGAACTTCTCACACCCGAAGCCCCAGACGAGCGGAGTGAACTTGAAATCGAGCTCGAACGCGCGCAGAGCACCCCATGGTATGACCAAATCGGACTCCCTCGAATTCGGGCCCCTCGCTCACTGAGCGACGAGGCCCTCGAGGCACTCGTCGGCCTGCACCGAGAAATTGCACGCCGGACTCGGGCTGCGGCCACAACCTCGGAGGAGGCGCGACGAGGTAACACCAAGATCCGCCTACAAATGCAGCAACGCGACAACTATTTGCCTGACATTGAAGTGATCGCCTCTGACCTCATGCGACGCATTGGGCACTCTGTCGGTGCGGTGACGCACCGCGAGGTCGCGATGCTTGCCGAACTTCTCGGGTTTACGCTCATCTTCGTTGACGACCTTCCACCAAACACGCGAAGCATCACCGACCTCGAAAATGGCAGAATCTACCTCCCGCCGACATCTATCCCAGGCGGCCATGGGCTCCGTTCGCTCGCGCTGCAGGCCATGGCGCATCGAGTGCTCGGACACGCTGAGCCGCAAAGTTACCTCGAATTTCTCGAGCAGCGACTGCAGATCAACTACTTTGCCTCGGCCTGCCTGCTTCCAGAGGCCAAAGCAGTTGAGTACCTTCAGCAAGCAAAACGAAATAGAAACCTTGCGATCGAGGACTTTCGAGATGCATTCGGTGTCACGCACGAAGCTGCTGCGCACCGGTTTACGAACCTCGCGACACGCCACCTCGATCTCAGGGTGCACCACTATCGAACAGACGGGGATGGAGTACTCGTTCGCGGCTACGAGAACGATGGGCTCCCCTACCTGGTCGACGATGCGGGCGCGATCGAAGGCGAACTACTGTGTGCAAAGTGGGGCGGCCGCACAGCCTTCCACCGAACCAACCGCACGAGCGAGTTTTACCAATACACCGACACACCAGCGGGAACGTTCTGGACAAGTGTGCAAACAGGAGAAGCCGAGCAGCAGGCGTTCTCGATCTCCTGTGGCGTACCCTTCGACGACGCGCGCTGGTTTCGCGGTCGCGACACCCAGGTGCGCAAGCATTCAACCTGCCCGGACCCGTCGTGTTGCCGCACCCCACCACAGGTGCTTCGCGAACGGTGGGAGGGCAAGGCATGGCCGAGTGCTCGAATGCACGCACACGTGCTCTCGCCCCTTCCGACCGGCACCTTCCCTGGTGTCGAAGACACCTCAATGTATGAGTTCCTGTCGAAACACGCGCCTGAGGCCTAACCCGGTAAACGTGACCCATCGATGAGTCGCTGACGCTCACTCCCGAGAAACGCGAGAACCGCGGACCAGCCTGAGGCTCGCCCGCGGTTCTCGCGTATTCAATCTCTGTAGTGCCGCAGATTACTCCGCTGCAGGCTTCGGGCGCGAAGCAAACTCTTCGAAGATCGCGCGAGGCTCGGTAACCGCCTCAATGTTTACGATGTCACGACCGAGGAAGAAGTGGCCAACCCAGCCACCGAATACGCGCCACTTGCGCTCCCACGTTGGGATAGCGAGGCCGTGGTAGAAACGGTGAGCGAGCCACGCGAAGTAGCCCTTCAGTGCGAAGTTACCCGAGCGGAACACGCCAGTGTTCACGCCGAGGCCAGCAACCGCGCCAGCGTTCTTGTGGTTGTACTCAACAATGCCTTCACCGCGGAGCGTAGCAACGATGTTCTTCGCGAGCAGACGCCCCTGACGAACCGCGTGCTGTGCGTTTGGCACGCAGAAGCCGCCCGGGCCAGGCGTCGATGAAATGTCGGGAACCTGTGAGGTATCGCCTGCGGTCCATGCGCCCTCGACGATCTCGCCCTCTTCGGTCGCCACACGGAGTGACGGAGTGCCAACGACGTGGCCACGCTGACCAATCGGCAAGTCTGTACCGCGGAGGAATGGTCGCGGCATAACTCCCGCGGTCCACACGATGAGATCAGACTCATAGGTCTCGCCGGTTGAAAGCTCAATGTTGCCACCGACTGCCGACTGCAGCTGCGTGTTGAGGTGAATGTCAACACCACGACGGGTCTGATCCTTTACAACCCAGTCAGCGAGACCTTCGGTGACCTCAGGCATGATGCGCCCCATTGCCTCAACGAGGTGGAACTTCGTCTCGTTAAAGGTGATCTCTGGGTAGCGACGCAGCAACGAGGTCGCGAACGAACGCAGTTCGGCGATTGTCTCGATTCCCGCGAATCCACCACCGACAACGGTGACGGTAAGCAAACGTGCACGCTCAGCCGAGTCCTTTGGCAGCAGCGCTGCGCGCTCAAAGTTTCCAACCAGACGGTCGCGAACAGCGACGGCCTCTTCGATCGTCTTCATTCCGATCGCGAGATCTGCGACACCTGGGATTGGGAAGGTGCGCGATACCGATCCCGTGGTGATGACGATGTGGTCGTACTCGAAGTCGTATGCCTCACCCACGTTGGGGGTAATGGTTGCAGTCTTCGTTGCGTGCGAGATTCCGGTGACCTTGCCCGCTACGTTCGCGGTGCTCTTCAGGTGGCGACGACGAGCGACTACCGCGTGGCGAGGCTCAACCGACCCCGCAGCGACCTCAGGCAGAAATGGCAGGTATGCCATGTACGGCAGTGGATCGACAATGGTGACCTCAGCCTCACCCGCACGAAGGAGCTTCTCCAATTTCCATGCGGTGTAGAAGCCAGCGTATCCCCCGCCGACAATCAGAATCTTCTTCGCCACGAAGCGATCTCCTTGATGATCGATGCACGCATAACTATGCGATGTCTAATAGACATTCCCGAACTCACACGGGAATCCAGATGGGCAGAATTCACCCAACCCGTATACCCTATCTGTAAATTGGCAGAGTGTCAGCATAATCGGTGAATCCTGGCGGGTAAATCAACGAAGATTCGTAAATTCGTCGATTTTCTCGCAGAAAATTTGCACCTAAAGCTTGAGGCCCGACCGCTCGATTGCCAGGTCCCCTATCGGGTTTACCCCGGGACCAGCCGCGAGCGCGTGACCGATCAGCGCGTGCAGGCACTTGACCCGTGTTGGCATGCCACCAGCACTGATCCCTGCGAGCTCAGGCACTTCTCCGACCAGGTCCCGATCCGCAATGTACTGCGCATGCGCGCGAGCATACGCGTCACGAAGCTCTTCGTCTTCGGCGAGCATCTCGTTGTACTCATTCATGACACCGGCCGCCTCGAGACGAGATGCGGCAGCCACCGCTTCTGGATGGCACAGGTAATAAAAGGTGGGGAACGGTGATCCATCAGGGAGTCTTGGTGAGGTTGCCACCACAGCAGGCACACCCTGCGAGTCACGCGCGGCGATGCCAACAACGCCGCGGGCCTCTCGCCCGAGCTGCTCACTCACCGTCTCGATGTCTGCAGCAGATGGTTCGGTAAATGGTGGACGGCTCACTCGTCGCTCCTTGCGGCTTCGTCTTCTGATGGGGTTTCGGGCACAGCACTTCCCGCAGCTATCAATGAGGTTGCGAGATCTTTCGCCCAGTTTCGCTCAACCTGGGTCAGGTCGGCACTCGTTTCTTCATCGGACTCTGCCGGAAGCACGATGTCAGCGATAATGCTGAGTTGCGTTTCACCGGGCAGCACATACGAGAGGCGGTCGCGGGCCTGCGCGCGCACATACGCCGGGTCCCGCCACTGTGCGCGCTCTGCGTCAATAGCTTCGACTGCTTCTCTGTGCTGTCGCACGCTTTCGCGCAGTTGAGAGATTTCGCGTCGCTGCTGCACGAAGGTCGAAATATTGGGGCTGAGGATCAGTGCCCCTCCGATAACAGAAACGACAACGATCACGGTGAAGCCGCTGAACCGCAGGCTCTGGGCCCAGGCCGCGAGGTCTTCTCTCCAGCGCTTCACCGTGATCGTTCCGTTTTATATCTGGTTATTACGCCTGAAAACGCGGGAACGCCGCGCGGCCAGCGTAGCGCGCCGCTGAACCGAGCTCTTCTTCGATACGGAGAAGCTGGTTGTACTTTGCGACGCGATCTGAACGTGCGGGTGCACCGGTCTTGATCTGGCCGCAATCGGTCGCAACAGCGAGGTCAGCGATTGTTACGTCTTCCGTCTCGCCAGAGCGGTGCGACATGACCGCGGTGTAGCCCGAACGCTGTGCGAGCTGCACCGCGTCGAACGTCTCGGTGAGCGTGCCGATTTGGTTGACCTTCACGAGGATCGAGTTCGCAACGCCCTTTTCGATGCCCTCACCCAGGCGCTCCGGGTTCGTTACGAACAGGTCGTCACCAACGAGCTGCACGCGGTCACCGATCTGATCGGTGAGCAGCTTCCAGCCCTCCCAGTCGCTCTCATCGAGCGGATCTTCAATCGAGACCAGCGGGTACTTTTCGAGCAGCTCGGCGTAGTATGCGCTCATCTCAGCAGCAGTGCGATCCTGCCCTTCGAACTTGTAGACACCGTTCTCGTAGAACTCTGACGATGCGACATCGAGTGCGACCGCGATATCGCGGCCAGGCTCGTAGCCTGCACGCTTAATCGCTTCGACGATGAGATCGAGTGCCGCTGCGTTGTGTGGCAAGTCTGGGGCGAATCCGCCCTCGTCGCCAAGGCCAGTCGATAGACCCTGCTCGTTGAGCAGTGCCTTGAGCGCATGGTAAACCTCAACGCCCCAACGCAGCCCCTCAGAGAATGACTCGGCACCGAGCGGCACAGCCATGAACTCCTGAATGTCAACACCGGTGTCTGCGTGAGCGCCGCCGTTGATGATGTTCATGAGCGGCACAGGGAGCGTGCTCGCGTTCGGTCCACCGAGATAGCGGTAGAGCGGCAGCTCAGCCGACGCTGCGGCGGCGTGCGCAACCGCGAGGCTCACACCGAGGATCGAGTTCGCGCCCACGCGCTGCTTGTTATCGGTACCGTCGACCTCTTTGAGCACGGAGTCGATGATCCGCTGATCGTCGGCCGCGAGTCCTTCGATCGCAGGGGCAAGCTCGTCGAACACGGCATCGACAGCCTTGGTGACACCCTTTCCGAGGTAGCGATCCTTATCGCCGTCACGTAGTTCGTATGCCTCAAACGCGCCAGTCGAAGCGCCCGAGGGCACTGCAGCGCGCCCCACGGAGTCATCGGTGAGACCGACCTCGACCTCGACGGTCGGGTTGCCGCGCGAATCAAGAATCTCGCGTGCGATTACCGCATCGATAAATGCCACAGTGTGCTCCTTGTGGTTGCAGTCGTGAGGCGCGTGTTTCGCGCCAGGTTACAGTTTACGGGCTTCCGGTTACGGCTATGCCGTTCGTGAGCAACTCTAGTCTGCGAGCTCGCGCCAATTGAGCGAGCCCGAGTCGGTGCCGGTGCTCACGTTCGCGAACGCCGTGAATCCCTCGGCGGCGACGCGCGCGAGGAGTGTCTTCATGTTCTTTTGACGCTTTTCAATGCGTACCCGTTTGCCCTGCGCCACGAGGTCGCGTTTGATTGCCATGAGTTCATCTAGTGGGGTGTCTGCATCAGTCACGAGCACAACCGCTTCAGGGCCAGCATTATCGTCGATCGCAATGAGATCCACCACGCGCTCGAACCCAATCGAGAACCCAACCGCCGGCACATTTCGCCCGAGGAATCGCCCGATCATGCCGTCATAGCGGCCGCCGCCACCCACTGAACTGCCCGAGCCCGGGTGCGCGATCTCGAAAATTGTGCCAGTGTAATAGCCCATGCCGCGCACGAGCGTTGGGTCGAAGTGGATCTCGACACCCTCTGGCAGACCGCCCTGCAATGCAGAGCCAAGTGTCGCGAGGTTCTCAATGCCGTCGTTCTCCGCGAGCGCGGGAAGCACGGCTTCGATCGATTCGCGCGAAACGGGGATACCTGCGGCGAGCGCGGGCCCAACTCCTTCGAGCACACCTCGAAGTTTCTCCGCAGCCGCCGGATCAGTTTCTGCGAGTTCTGCGGTGACTCCGTCGACACCGATCTTGTCGAGCTTATCGATCGTGATGAGTGCTCGGTTGTGGTGCTCTGCGTCGAGACCAATCTCGCTCAACAGGCCGAAGAGAATTCGGCGATCGTTCACACGGATCACACAACCAGACAAACCTAGTTCTGCGAGAGCTTGCGATGTTGCCGTAATCAACTCAACTTCGGCGAGCACCCCTGCCTCGCCAATGATGTCGATGTCGGCCTGCACGAATTGGCGGTATCGGCCTTTCTGTGGGCGCTCAGCACGCCACACAGGCGCAATCTGAATGGCGCGAAATACCGGAGGAAGTTCTGCCCGGTGCGTGGCATAGTAGCGCGCGAGTGGCACCGTAAGGTCGAACCGAAGGCCAAGATCGGCGAGTTGCTCGGGGTCACCCGCAGCTGCCGCGGCGTCGAGTACCTCGGGCTTAATCCCACGCTTCAATATTGAGAAGCTCAGTTTCTCGTTGTCGCCTCCGAGTCCTGAGTGCAGACGTCCGTGCTCTTCGACAACCGGAGTCTCAATCTCATCGAACCCATGCGAGCGATACACGCCACGAATGATTCCTAGGGCGTGCTCGCGTCGAGCCTTGTCTGCAGGGAGGAAGTCACGCATGCCACGAGGCGGATTCACTGGAGATGCCATGGGTTCCATTCTTCCATGCACACAGCTTCGCCCTTGCCACCCGGGGTGGACGCGCGCGAACCTATGCGATTCGGCGCTATCCACCCCGGGAGCAACTCAGTGCTGCGCGGGCGGTTCTGCACCGTAACCGGTGAGAGCCCGCACCTCCATCTCAGCTGCCAGCTTCTTCGACTCGGCCGTCTTGTCGGTTACGGAGCCGAGCCATCCAAAAAAGAACCCGATAGGAATCGAGAGAATCCCGGGATTCTTCAGCGGGAAGATTGCAAAATCAATACCAGCTCCGAGCATCGCCGTCTCATTGCCAGAGACCACCGGCGAGAAGGCGATGAGTCCGACTGCGGCGATGAGACCACCAATCATTGACCACACTACGCCTCGCGTGGTGAAGCGCTTCCAGAACAGTGAGTAAAGGATCGTCGGAAGATTTGCCGAGGCAGCCACCGCGAATGCGAGTGCGACCAGAAACGCTACGTTCTGCCCCTGCACACCGATGCCACCGACAATTGCGAGGGCACCAATGACTACGGTTGTGATTCGCGCAACCTTGACCTCTTGCTTCGCAGTTACATTGCCCTTCTTCACGACGCTTGAATATATGTCGTGCGCAAAGGAGGCAGATGCAGTAATCGTGAGCCCCGCAACGACCGCGAGGATCGTGGCAAACGCAACCGCCGAAATACACCCCAGCAGCAGCGGGCCGCCCAGGAACGCCGCAAGCAGCGGAGCCGCGGAATTCACACCTCCAGGTGCAGCCGCAATGGTCTCGGGCCCAACGAGCGCGCCTGCACCAAACCCAAGCACGAGAGTGAACAAGTAGAAGATACCGATGAGCCAAATTGCCCAGACCACCGAGCGACGCGCTTCCTTTGCCGTTGGCACGGTGTAGAAACGCATGAGCACGTGAGGCAGCCCAGCGGTTCCGAGCACCAGCGCGAGCGCCAGCGAAACAAAATCGATCGGCAATGCGCCGTACTTAATACCGGGAGCGAGGATATCTGCCCCGTGAGCATTCTCTGGATGGTTAATAGCAGCTTCGAGCACCGCCCCAAAGTTGAAGCCCTTGAGCGCAAGCACCCAGAACGTCATTATCGCCGCTCCTGCAATGAGCAACACGGCTTTGATGATCTGTACCCAGGTGGTGCCTTTCATTCCGCCTATCAGCACATACAGAATCATGACGACGCCGACCACTGCAATGACCAGCGATTGTCCGAGTTTGTCATCGAGGCCGAGCAATAGCGACACTAATCCGCCCGCGCCAGCCATTTGCGCGAGCAGGTAGAAAAACGTCACCATCAGCGTGGTGAGCGCCGCCGCCATACGCACCGGGCGCTGCTTGAGACGGAACGACAGCACATCAGCCATCGTGAACTTCGCGGTGTTACGCATGAGCTCCGCGACAAGCAAGAGCGCCACGAGCCAAGCCACGAGGAAGCCGATCGAATAGAGAAAGCCATCGTACCCATTGATCGCGATCGCCCCACAGATACCGAGAAACGATGCTGCCGACAGGTAATCCCCAGCAATTGCGATGCCATTCTGGCGACCCGAGAATGATCGGCCTCCGGCGTAGAAATCGGCCGCGCTGCTGTTGTTTCGACTCGCGCGTATCACGATGATCATCGTGACCGCGACGAACGCAAGGAAGATCGAGATATTGAGTACCGGGTTCTGACTGTTCTGCGACGAGTCAATTGCTACCAGTAGTTGAGCATTGAAGTTCACTGTTCACCTCCTTGAGCGGGCTCGCGCGCTTCAAGCTCTGCTCGCAGTTCTGCAGTGAGCGGATCGAGCCGCTTGTTTGCAAAGCTCACGTACCACATGGTGATTGCGAACGTCGAAACGAACTGCAGCAGACCGAGCCACATTCCGACATTGAGCCCCATCAACGGTGTCGCCATGAACTCGTGCGCGTAGGCACCGAGCAACACGAATCCGAGAAACCACAGCATGAATGCTGCGGTTAGCGGAAACACGAAGCGGCGAAACCGCTGCTTCAGTTCGAGGAACTCACGGCCCGATTGAACCGCTTCATAATCGATGGGTGGGGTATGTGTCCTTTGTGAGGACCAGGATTCTTAAGACATTCGGGCCTCCTCGCCCAGTTCAGTGTCTTACAGGTGTTTTCGCACTGGCCCTGATCCCCTCAGCCTGACCACTGCAACCGCAGCACTGCGGTGTGTTCAAGATCCTAGGAATCGTGATATTTATTGAGTACCCCCGAAAGTTGGTACTCACTGTGTTGCTGCGCCCCACGCCCGCTCTTCAACGGCTTCTCGAAGATGCCGTCGATGAGTTTGCGCGCGCCACCAAGTTTGCGCTCGCATTTGGAGGGTATGAATCTGAGGGCATCACGACCGTTACCGCGTTGAGTGGCAACCATGGTTCAAGTCTGCACGAGCTTCGAGTGGCGAACACTCGCGGCCTCGGTGGCCGAGCAATGATTGAGCACCGCCCTAGGTTCACGCCCGACTACATTTCTTCGCAGAAAATCAGCCACGACTACGACACAGAAATCGGAGCTGAGGGCATCGTCATGCTCGTTGCCGTACCCGTGCTCGTGGAGGGTCAGACGCGAGCAGTACTGTACGGGGGAACTCGCGGGGAATCACCCCCGGACGGGACCTTCATGCGTGCGGCGGCCGGAGTCGCGCAAGAACTCGCATCCGAGATTCAACTGCTCGACGAGCGTGGCCTCGCCTCCCGGGCACCCGCGCCACAGCCGCTCGCGAGTCTTCCGGGGTCAGTGCTCGAAGAACTTCGCAGCAGTCACGCCGAACTTCGGCGAATTGCCGCCGACACCACCGATAGAGAGACGCGCGATCGCCTTGTCGCGCTCGAACAGCGACTGGCGAATATCGGTCATGTCGCACCGCCGAACACCGTTATCAAGCTCACTCCTCGCGAGGCCGACGTGCTCTCGCAGGCCGCGCTGGGTGCCACGAACGCTGAAATCGGGCTCTCGCTCGGAATCACCGAGAGCACAGTGAAGAGCTATCTTAAGACGGCAATGGCGAAGCTCGAGGCATCGACCCGTCACGCGGCAGTTGCCGCGGCACGAGGATTCGGGCTGATCCCTTAACCTCGAGAGCAAGCCAGTTCAGACGCCGTTCTCATTGGCGATCACGCGCTCGCTGAGCCGATTCGTAGCGAGGCGCAGGGCCCGCTCCGGATCCACACCCGCTGCGTTCGCACGCAGCACGAGCGCGATCATCGCATCACCGATACCAACCTCGGCCATCGCAGTCTCGCGAGGGCCGATCGCCGCAGCGAGTGGATCTTCTGGCGTGCGCTCACCCGCAGTCGGATGCACGAGCTTCGCCCGCTTGAGACGCTCCACGACCTTTGCCGCGCGAGCAAGCGCGGGCATGCCGTCGGGAATGCCGTCGAGAGGACCCCGAGATCCACGCTGCTCCCCCGCGGCGTCTTCTTTGAGTCGCTCCCACTCTGCGTGCAACTCTTCGACGGTCATGTACCCGCGGTCACCAAAGACGTGCGGATGCCTCGCGATGAGCTTCTCATTAAGATGAGCGGCCACGGAATCGAGGTCGTAACCCTCCCCATCGCGCTCGGCGATAGCGGCGTGAAAGAGCACCTGGTAGAGCACATCTCCGAGTTCACCGCGTACCTCGTCGGCGGGTAGTTCGCGCTCGATCGCATCAATGAGTTCGGATGTTTCCTCGACGAGATATTTGGTGAGGCTTTCGTGCGTCTGCACCGCGTGCCAGGCGCATCCTCCCTCGTTCACCATGCGTCGCACGGTGTCGAAGGCGGCCCGCAGGGGGTCGCTGAGCAAAGTCTGGCTAGGTCTGTCAGCACCGGCATCCATACGATTAGCCTACGCCAGGCTCCTGAACGCAAGTTAGATCACGCTCGGTACCGACCAGAATTCACCGTGCGTTTATCCGTTTTGCGGCACTTCTCCAGCCGCCGCGGGCGGAGCCTCGGGTTCGAGCAGGTTCGCGACAACCTTCGTGGCCCACGCGACAACGTCTCCGTCTTCCGCAGTGGATCGCTGGCCGACACCCGCGAGCGGACTCCGGGCGGTCACTGTGCCGCCGGGTAGCGGCACCTGCAGCACCTTCGTCGATTCCTGGTACTTCGCGCCCGGGTACATGCGGTTCATGCGCATGCGCCGTGAATCGAGCAGTTGCACCGGCTCGATCCGCAACATTGGCCCTGCAGCAATGAGCTTCGAGAGGCCGAGCTTCGCGGCTCTGCGCCTGAGCGACGAGACCGCCGCGAGTCGCTCAACTTCCTCCGGCGGCTTGCCGTAGCGATCGGTGAGCTCCTCGAGCACGAGCGATACGTTCTCCTCCGGTGCCTGCGGATGCGAGGCGGCCGAGAACTTCTGATACGCCTCAAGGCGCAGCCGCTCGCTTTCGACGTATTCCTCAGGAATACGCGCGTCGACCGGCAGCTCAAGAATCAGTTCTGTATTAACTGCCGACTCGACACCCTTAAACGTGTTCACTGCCTCACCGATCATGCGCAGGTACAGGTCAAAGCCGACACCAGCAATATGCCCCGACTGCTCGCCACCAAGCAAATTGCCGGCTCCACGCAACTCGAGATCCTTGAGCGCGACCTGCATACCTGCACCGAGCTCGTTATTTGCGGCGAGCGTTTCGAGGCGCTCGTTCGCGTGTTCAGTGAGCGGCTTTTCGGGGTCATACAAGAAGTACGCATACGCGCGCTCGCGACTGCGCCCGACGCGGCCGCGAAGCTGGTGCAACTGACTCAGACCGTACTTATCGGCCTGGTCAATAATGATGGTGTTCGCGTTCGCAATATCGAGACCCGTCTCAATGATCGTTGTCGAGACGAGCACGTCGTACTTCCGCTCCCAGAAGTCCTGCACCACCTTTTCAAGCTGCGATTCAGACAGCCGGCCGTGTGCAACCGCGACGCGCGCCTCGGGAACGAGTTCAGAAATGTGCGACGCGATCCGCTGAATCGAACTCACGCGATTGTGTACGAAGAACACCTGCCCCTCGCGCAGTAATTCGCGGCGGATCGCGGCGGTCATCTGCTTATCGCTGCGTGGGCCGACAAACGTGAGAATTGGGTGCCGATCTTCGGGCGGTGTCGCGAGCGTCGACATCTCACGAATGCCGGTGACCGCCATTTCGAGTGTTCGTGGGATCGGCGTCGCGCTCATCGCAAGGATGTCGACGCCTGCCTTGAGTTTCTTGAGTGCGTCTTTGTGCTCGACGCCGAACCGCTGCTCCTCGTCAATGATCAGCAATCCGAGATCCTTGTAGATCACGCTTTCGGAGAGCAGTCGATGGGTGCCGATGACGACATCGACCGTACCCGCGGCGAGCCCCTCGATCGTCTCTTTCGACTCCTTCTCAGTTTGGAACCGGCTCAGCGGGCGCAACTGCACCGGGAACCCAGCAAACCTGTTCTGGAATGTCTCAATGTGCTGGTTCACGAGCAAGGTAGTCGGTACGAGCATCGCGACCTGTTTTCCGTCTTGCACCGCCTTAAACGCTGCACGGATCGCAACCTCCGTCTTACCGAAGCCGACGTCGCCCGCGAGCAGCCGATCCATCGGTACGGGTCGCTCCATGTCGCGCTTCACCTCGTCGATCGTGGTGAGCTGATCGAGCGTCTCCGCGTATGGGAAAGCCTCTTCGAGCTCTCGCTGCCACGGCGTATCCTCGGTGAACGCGTGCCCAGGAGAAGCCATGCGCTCGGAATAGAGCTTCACCAGTTCGACCGCGATATCGCGCACGGCCTTGCGCGCTTTCTTCTTCGCACCTTCCCAGTCGCTACCACCCATCTTCGATAGCGCGGGCGCCTCACCGCCCACATATCGTGAGAGCTGATCAAGCTGATCAGTCGGTACATAGAGCTTGTCGCGCGGCATGCCGCGCTTCGTTGACGCGTATTCGAGCACCAGGTACTCGCGCAGCGCCTTCTCTGCACGCAGTCCAGCGCCGGTCGGCACCATGCGCTGAGTGAGCTCGACAAACCTTCCGATTCCGTGCGTCTCGTGCACCACGTAGTCACCAGCGACGAGCTTCAGCGGATCCACAACATTCTTGCCACGCCGCCTTGCGAGCTTCTGCCCGCTCGCGACCTGGGAAGTGACCGCACGCCCGAAGAACTCGACCTCGGTCTCAAGCAGCAGCTTTGCCTCTTCGCTTTCGAAGCCCTGCCACGCGGTTCCGGTGACGAGGTAAATCACCCCGGTCTCAAGTTCAGTCGGCAGTTCGTCGACCATGCGAGCTGCGGCACCCGCTTCGGCCAGCAGATCACGGGCGCGTTCAACAAGCCCGACTCCCTGCGCCGCGACGATTGCGTGCCAGCCCTCGCTCAGCCGCTGACTCAGATGCTGGATCGCCTGGGTCGTCGGCTCTGCACCACTCTGGGCGCGCCGAGCAGCACCACCGAGAACTGTGATCGTCGAATCGCCGAGGTCATCGATGCCCGCTGCCTCGTCGTCCTCCGCGTCACGCACGAACCCGGTGACGCTCCACCAGGGCCTACCCACCGCCGCGCGACGCAGCTCATTCATCGTGAGCATTCCGCTGTTATCTGTGGGAACTGGCGAATCTGCGCCCGCGGTCGCCGCGTACCAGGCAGCTTCGCGGAACTCACGGTTGGTTTCGGCGAGGCTCACAGCTCGCCCCGCCACACGCTCGGGCGAGACGACGAGCACTGCTCCCCCGTCGGTCAACAGTTCCGTCAGCGGAGAAAGGCCCGGCACGAGCTGCGGAAGCAGACTCTCCATCCCCTCGACTGCAATGCCGGCACTCATGCGTTCAAGCATGCTCGACAACGCGGGGAACCTCGGCAGCAGCTCCGCAGCCTTCTCCCGCACCTCTGCTGTGAGCAGAAGCTCTCGCGCGGGCCACAGCTCGAGTGAGTCGAGTGGATCTCCCGCGCTTCGCTGGTCTGATACCGCGAACCGCTTGATGAGATCTACCTCATCGCCAAAGAAATCAACGCGCACGGCCTGCTCTGCGGTCGGAGGAAACACGTCAAGAATGCCGCCGCGAACGGCGAACTCGCCGCGTCGAGTCACCATGTCAACTCGGGTGTACGCGAATTCGACGAGTGTGCGCGACAGCGCTTCGAGCCCGAGCTCACCCGAGTCGAGCACGACATTCTTGCCAGTTTGCAAGATCACGGGAGTGGCATGCGCCGCGTGCGGTGACACCGGCTGCAATGCCGCTCGCACCGACGCGACCATCACAAACGGGTGCTCCTTGGCTACAGCTTCGTCTGCTCCGTAGTCGCGAAGCGCTCGCAGCGCCTGCGCGCGACGACCCACTGTTTCGGCGCTCGGGCTCAGGCGTTCGTGCGGCAGCGTTTCCCATGCCGGGAATTCTGTCGTGATTGCGTCGGGCAAAATCGATGCGATTGATTGGCGGATCGCATCAGCTTCGCGACTCGTCGCCGCGATGATGAGTGTTGCGCCTCGATCACCCGCTGCTCGGCGCTTGCGTATGAGGCCAGCGATGAGCGGGGCACGCAGGCCATCCGCAACGGAGAATTCCGCATCCTCAGCAGCTGCGTCAAGTGCGCGCGCAAACGACGGAGCCTGCTCGAGCAGGTGCTCCAGCCCGCTGAGGCTCATCGGGATGCTCCGTGGAATCGTTGCTGTGCAGCGAGAAGTCCGTCGGTGACGAGCAACTCGCTCGCGTCTGCGGCGTCTTCAAGCAAAACGGCAAGGGCTTCGCGTTCGTTTGAGGCGAATGGCCTCAATACGTAATCTGCCGCATCCTGTTGACCCGGTGGGCGGCCAATCCCGATCCGCACTCTGAAAAAATCTGGCGTCGCGAGCGCCTTCGCGATATCTCTCAGACCGTTGTGCCCACCGTGGCCTCCCCCAACCTTTAGCTTCAAAGAGTCAAACGGAAGATCAAGCTCATCATGCAGCACGATGATGCGATCTGGGCTGACGCCAAAGTATTTCGCGAGTGCTGACACTGGCCCGCCGGAGGTGTTCATGTAACCATTTGACTTCGCAAGAATGAGCTTTGGCCCGCCAGGCATGATACGCCCTTCTGCCACACGAGAGTTTGTTTTGTGCAGAGAGAACTTGGCACTCATCCTGTCAGCAAGCACGTCGAGCGCCATCTGACCGACATTGTGCCTGGTTGTCTCATATTTCGGTCCCGGGTTTCCGAGTCCGACAATCAACCAGCTGTCACTCGCCACGTTGCCTTCGTCTTTCTTTGCTCTTCGCCAAAACACACCTCCAGCCTATTCGTCAGGACTGAAGGAAACACGAAACCCGTCGGGTGATCAACACCTCCCGACGGGTCCCGTAAGAGTAAGTATTACTCGGCTGCGGGCTCTGCAGCCTCTGCTGCTTCTTCGCCCTCTTCAGCTTCGTCAGCGCCGCGCGGCAGTACGACCTGCACGACGAGGTGATCAGGAGTGTCAAGCAGCGTCTCGTCGCTTGCAAGCTTGAGGTCGCCAGCGAGGATGTGGGTGCCTGCCTCGAGGCCCTCAACGCTGACCTCAATGTGCTCAGGAATGTTCGTCGCAGGAACACTGAGACGCAGGGTGTTGAGCTCCTGAAGCGCGTTCGTGCCAGAGAATGGCTCGCCAACGATCACGATGGGAACCTCAACCTCAACGGTCTCGCCCTTCTTGATGATGATGAGGTCAACGTGCTCGATGATCTGGCGTACCGGATCCTTCTGCACGTCCTTCACCAGCACGAGCTCCTTCTTGCCGTCAAGGTCAAGCTCGATAAGTGCGTTTGCGTGACGAATGATGAGGCTCAGCGGGTGAGTCTCGACCGCAATGTGCTTGGGATCGGTGCCGTGACCGTAAATAACTGCGGGGGTCTGGCCGACAGCGCGAAGCTTGCGGGCTGCACCCTTACCAAAGTTCTCGCGAACGACTGCCTGGAGCTTGTTGTTCTCGCTCATATTGTCTCCTTATGGGCTCTCGCCCCGTGTCTCGCGGCCGAAGCCGTCAGAATGGTTTCTCGCACCTGTACGTGCGACGCAGCGATGCCCAGAGGCAGTTCGTTCCGCGTCGATAACGGGCGCTCTCGCGCCCCTCGCCGAAGTACAGCTACCTACTTTACACCAATTTCGCAGCCACCCGGAACGTCGCTTCACTCCGTTCTCCCTGGGCTGCCGCAGTAGCGGCACCGCTGCCAACCCCGAAACGCGATGCGTTTCGTGCTAGGCAGCCACCGCGCGCTTCGCTCCGTCGGTCTGCCGCTGTAGCAGCACCGCAGCGTAAAGAAACGCGATGCGTTTCTTTACGCTGCGCCCTCAAACATGCTCGTAACGGAGCCGTCTTCGAAGACTTCGTGGATCGCCTTCGCAATAAGCGGCGCGATCGACAGCACGGTCAGCTTTTCAAAACGCTTCTCGGGCGGCACCGGCAGTGTGTCGGTTACGACAACCTGGTCGATGAATTCCTGCGACAGGTACTCGGGCGCCTTTCCGGAGAAGATGGCGTGGGTTGCAGCAATGGTCACACCCTTCGCGCCAGCCGCCTTGAGTGCGCCGGCCGCCTTGGTAATCGTGCCACCTGTGTCAATCATGTCATCGACCATGAGGCACCAGCGGTCTTTCACGTCGCCGACAATGCCGTGTACCGATGCCTGGTTCGCAACAGACGGGTCGCGGCGCTTGTGAATAATCGCGAGTGGTGCACCGAGCCGGTCACTCCACACGTCGGCGACACGGACACGCCCCATGTCGGGAGACACAACGGTGAGGTCATCTCGGTTGAGGTGCTTCTCAAAGTGATCGATCAACACAGGCATAGCGAACAGGTGATCGAGGGGCCCATCAAAGAAGCCCTGAATCTGTGGTGCGTGAAGATCTACCGACATGATGCGGTCGGCACCCGCAGTCTTGAAAAGGTCTGCGATGAGTCGCGCCGAGATTGGCTCGCGACCGCGGCCCTTCTTGTCCTGTCGTGAGTAAGGGTAGAACGGGGCAACCACGGTAATGCGCTTCGCCGACGCGCGCTTGAGCGCGTCAACCATGATGAGCTGCTCCATCACCCACTCATTGATCGGGTTGGTGTGCGACTGAATGACGAATGCGTCTGAACCACGAACGCTCTCGTCGAAGCGTGCGTACAGTTCGCCGTTGGCAAAGGTACGCGCGTCGGTGGGAACGAGTTCTGCCCCCAGTTCTTCGGCGACCTGCTCGGCGAGCTCAGGGTAGGCCCGCCCAGAAATCAAAACGAGCTTCTTTTGGCCCGTCATTTCGATCTTGCTCATCAGTAGTTTCCCTGTTTGCCCTTCGCCAAAACTGCCTGTGGTGAGTGATTTAATTGTCTGGTGCAGACTTTGGCTTGTTAGCCTGGGCCTGTTGCGCAGCCTCTGCGCTGTTGGTGCCGGGTCGGTGCTCGGCAACCCACCCCTCGATGTTGCGCTGTGGCGCAACGGTCATCGAGAGCGATCCAGCCGGAACATTCTTTCGGACAATTGTTCCCGCCGCAGTGTACGTTCCATCTTCAATGGTAACCGGAGCAATAAGCACATTCTTCGATCCGATGCGCACCGCATCGCCAACGACGGTTTGGTGCTTCTGCACACCGTCATAGTTGGCGACGATCGTGCCTGCACCGATATTCGACTCTTTGCCAATCGTGACATCACCGACGTAGCTCAGGTGAGGCACCTTCGATCCATCGCCAATCTTCGCGTTCTTCGCTTCAACAAATGCGCCGATCTTGCCGTTCGCGCCCAACTCTGTGCCTGGGCGAATGAAGGAGAACGGCCCCACGTCGGCGCCGGCCTGGAATGCCGCAAGTGTGGCTTCTGAGCGACGGATGTGCGCGCCCTCTCCGACCTCGCAGTCGATGAGCGTCGTGTCTGGACCAATAATTGCGCCCGTCGCAATCGAGGTTGCACCGTGCAAATAGGTGCCCGGGCGTACCTCGACGTCTGCCTCGATCGACACATCGGCATCAATCCAAGTGGTGGTCGGATCTTGAATCGTCACACCGTTGCGCTGGTGCTCTCGCACGATTCGCGCGTTGAGCTCGCGGCCCGCCTCGGCCAGTTGCGCACGGTCGTTCACGCCTGCAATCACCCAGGGATCATCGGTAGCTACCGCTTCGACGCCGCCACCGCTTGCGAGAATTCTTGTCGCAGCATCGGTGAGGTATTTCTCGCCCTGGGCGTTGTTCGTGTCAATGTCGGCGAGCGCGCGCACGAGAGGCTCGAACCCAAATACGTACACGCCACCGTTAATCTCAGTGATCTGACGCTGCGCGTCGTCTGCGTCTTTTTCTTCAACGATGCCCGTCATCGCACCGCTTGCGTCGCGCAGGATTCGGCCCAGTCCAGTCGGGTTCGTGAGTTTCGTGGACAGAATCGTCATCGCGCGGCGCTGCTCGAGATGGGTCGTGAGCAAGCCATCAATAGTTGGCGCGTCAATGAGCGGCACGTCGCCAGAGAGCACCACTACCGATCCATCAAAATCGCGAGGAAGTGCCGACAGCGCTTGCTCGACCGCACGCCCGGTTCCCGGAACGTCGTCTTGGTCGACGATTGTCGTATCTGGAGCGTGGTCAAGAATTGCAGCCGAAACCTGTTCACGCTCGTGTCGCACTACTGCAATCACATATTCAGGGTTCAGCCCAGCAGCAGTGTCGAGCACGTGCGCAATCAACGAGCGCCCACCGATTCGATGCAGCACCTTCGGAAGTGCCGACTTCATTCGCGTGCCCTGGCCAGCGGCCAAGATAACTACCGCGAGTGAGCGATCTGCCATGTGCGTGATTCCTTCCCCGGCCGCCGTTGCTCGCTCCCAACACATGGAGAGGCTTTCGCCTGCCAATTTTCGGCGCCGTGGGCACCGCATTCGGAGCGAGTCGACGAAGCAATGCTTCGCCGTTGCTCGCTCCGCCCCTAGGATTCGAACCTAGACTTAACAGCTCCAAAGGCTGTCGTGCTGCCATTACACCAAGGCGGACCGCGCCGAAAACGGCACGGATATAGTCTGCCAGACTCCGGAGCCTCTTGTGGACACGTTCGGCCAGACTGTTCACAATTTCACCGCCTACCGGGAATAATGACGCATATGGAGATTCATAAATCGGGGTCCACTGACGAGGTTGATTCCATAATTGCCGCTTGGGGAACCGCGCGACCTGACCTTGATCTCGGGCCACTCGCTGTCTTTTCGAGGCTCTCTCGCATCGCAAAACACCTCGATCGTGCGCGCGCACACGCGTTTGAGCGCTCGGGGCTCGCATATTGGGAATTTGACGTGCTTGCCGTGCTTCGGCGTTCCGAAAGCCCGTATCGACAGAGCCCGAAGTTTTTGGTACGCCAGACCATGGTGTCGAGCGGCACAATGACGAACCGCATCGATCGACTCGTCGAGCGAGGCCTAGTGCGTAGGCTCACAGACCCAAACGACGGCCGGGGTGTGCTCGTCGAGATGACTGAGCAGGGTCAGACTCTCGTCGACGCGGCGATGACGAGGCTCACCGACGCAGAAGAGCGCATGCTCGGGGCCGTGACCCGCGCCGAGCGTGAGCGCCTCGCGACGCTTTTGCGCAAGCTCTCACTCAGTGTGGATCGCTTTGAGCCCGTCTCAGAGATACCCGCAACCGAGAGCGAGCAGCCTTAACACCTCTCGCTCTCGGGCACAGGGAGCGCTACTTGCGGCCTGTAACAGCCCGCGCGACGATCTCACGCATGATCTCGTTGGTGCCGCCGTAGATGCGGTGCACACGTGCGTCGAGGAACGCCTTCGCGATCGGGTACTCGGTGATGTATCCGTATCCACCGTGCAACTGCACGCCCTGATCGAGCACTTCCCACTCGCGCTCGGTGCACCAGAATTTCACCTTGGCTGCCTCGTCAGCGCTGAGCTTGCCCTGACTGTAAAGATCCATTGCTCGATCCACATAGGCCCACAGCACGTCAACCGTTGTCGCCATGTCGGCAAGGCGGAAGCGAGTGTTCTGGAAATCAGCGATTGGCTGCCCAAATGCCTCGCGGCTCTTCGTGTATTCGAGTGTCCAGTTCAGGGCAGCCTCGGCAGCCGCCGCAGCAGCAACACCGATTGAAAGCCGCTCGAGTGGCAGGTTCATCATCAGCTGAAGGAAGCCCTGCCCTTCGACGCCACCGATGAGGTTCTCCTCGGGAACAAAGACATCAGAGAATGACATCTCTGCGGTGTCCCATCCGTGGAACCCCATCTTGTTGAGTGTTTTGCTGTGCTCGAACCCATCCATGCCGTCTTCTACGATCAGCAGGCTGAACGCGTCAGGGCGATTGCCTTCGCCGGTCTTCACGAAGGTCACCACGATATCGGCAGTCTTACCGGACGAAATAAAGGTCTTCGCACCATTGAGAATGTAGCCGCCGTCGACCTTCTTCGCGTTAGTGGTGACGCCGCGCAGATCACTGCCCGCGCCGGGGTCGGTCATGCCGAGCGCGCCAAGAATCTCGCCGGTCGCCATCCGCGGCAACCACTTCTCTTTCTGTTCCTGGGTACCCATGTGCACGAGGTACGGTGCCGCGAGATCATCTTGAATGCCGAACGCGCCCGCGAGCGACCCGAGGCCGGCACCGATCACCTCTTCATTGACGATCGCCCGGAACCGGTAATCCTGCAGCATGCCAGCGCCGCCGAACTCTTCGGGAATCGAGAGGCCAATGATGCCGTGTTCTGCCGCGGCCTTCATTGTGTCGCGATCCACCTCGCCAGCTTCTTCCCACTCACGAGCCTTCTCAGCGGTTGCGTACCGCTTGATGAATTCCTTCACCATTTCGCGGAAGTCGTCGTGAATGTCTTCGTAAATATTGCGTTGCATGGCGGTTATTCCCTTCGCTTGAGTGCGCTTGGTGTGCTGTTCAATGTACTCGAGTTCTGAGGTTAAGCGAAGGCACCAATGCCGGTGATCTCGCGGCCAATAATGAGCGCCTGCACGGTTTCGGTGCCCTCGTATGTGTGGATCGCCTCCACGTCGGTGAAGTGCCTAAACACTCGGTTCTCAATGAGGATTCCATTGCCTCCGAGAAGATCGCGGGCATTGCGAGCAAGGTCGCGTGCGGTTCGTGTCGCGGTGTACTTACCGAGCGAGGCACCTGGCCCCGTGAGTTCGCCTCGCTCCTCAGCCTGCGTGAGGCTCATGAGCAGGGCCTGGAGAGAGGTGAGTTCGCTGAGCATCTCGGCAAGGCGGTTCTGCACGATCTGCGATGCCGCGAGTGGGCGACCGAACTGCAAGCGCTGCTTTGCGTAGTGCACGGCGCTCTCGTACACAGCGTGTGCGTGGCCGAGCGCGGCCCATGCGACTCCGAGTCGTGTGGCCTGAAGCACACGCGAGGTATCTTTGAAACTTCGCGCGAGCGGCATGCGCGCGTCCTGTCCGACCCGCACACCGTCGAGTTCGATGTGTGCCTGCCAGATGGCGCGCATCGCACCCTTGCCTTCGATTGTGCTCGCACGGTATCCCGGGGCATCTTGCGGTACGAGGAATCCTTGCACCTGCCCGTCGTCGCCACGTGCCCACACGACCGAGATCGCGCCGACATTGCCAGACCCGATCCACTTCTTGTGGCCGTTGATCACAAACTCGTCGCCGTCAGATTCTGCGCGGGTTTCGAGGCTCACCGAGTCGGAACCGTGAGTGGGTTCAGTGAGTGCGAATGCGCCGAGCTCGGTGCCGCGGGCGAGGGGTTCGAGCCAGCGGTCTTTCTGCGCTTCCGATCCGCACATTGCAATGGATCGCAGTGCGAGCGCCCCCTGCACCGCAACGATGGTTGCGACTGAGCCGTCGCCTCGCGCAAGCTCCATTGTGGTGAGGCAGGCGGCGAGCAGACTTTGCTTCGGGAAGCCGGGAACGTCGATGCCGTCACGGAGTAAATCGAGGTTGCCAAGTCGTTTCGCGAGGTCGAGCGGATAGTCGGCGCGCTCCCAAAAATCGTTGATAACCGGGCGAACTTCGGTTTGCACGAACTCGCGCGCACGATCGCGGTAAGCGACATCGTCAGCCGGGAGATTCTTGAAAACTCCCGCGACATCAACGTCAATCGGTTCCCACAGCTCGTACTCGGGTTCAACGGTGCCAACGGGTTGTGGCGCTGACTTCTCGGACATACTCTGAGAATGCCGGATCCCACAAAGATAAGTCAACAGATTTGTGTGTTATCTCCACCGGGTCCTTGCGATCTTCGCTCGCCGAATAGGTCCTGCTCCACAATCTCTACGGGTCAGGTTGCGCGCGGCGCGAGTAGGCCGAAACGATCCGCGCTCGAGTGCTCCCAGTCGTGAGCCCACTCCTCGGGTGGATCAGAAAGCAATTCACCCGGCTGAAGCCACCGATAAATCTGGGCATACGATCCGCTACGATCTTCGCCCAGATTTCGACGGAGCATCAGGAACGCCGCGGATTTGCGCGATCTCCTCGGTAACCTTTGGCCCCGGAAGCACTCCACCAAGTCCCGGCTTTGCGCCCTGGCTGAGCTTCAGCGAAACGCATTTGATTTGCGGATCGCTGGCCTTGCCAGCGAACTGATCCGGATCAAAATCTCCGTAAGCCGTGCGGGTTCCGAAATACCCGGTTCCGATTTCCCAAATGAGATCACCGCCGCCCCCGCGGTGATAGTCGGTGAGCCCACCTTCTCCTGTGTCGTGCGCGAAGCCACCCTTCGCTGCCCCCGAATTCAGCGCACGAATCGCGCTGCCCGACAGTGAGCCAAAGCTCATCGCCGAAACACTCAGCATCGCCATATCGTACGGTTGTGTACAGTCTGGGCCTCCAACAGTGACACGAGGAGGTTCGACGGGAGGTTCGAGCGGAACCATCGAATGCATGAGCCATTCACCGCCTTCACGGCTCACATTGGTGAGCGTGCCAAAGGCTTCCTCACCTTTCTCACCCTTCGAGCGAGCGTAAATCACGTCGCGAGTTGTGCGACTAAACGGTCTCCCGTCCCAGTCGCGTTCAATAAAGTACTGCTGAATCTGTGGGCGGATCTTGTTAAGCAGGTACCTGGCGTGACCAATGACGGGATAATTCCGAAGTACAGCTTTCTTCTTCTGCACGAGGTCGTATGTCGCGACCGCGCCCAGCGCAACCACTCCTACTGCGGTCCCGATAGATCCACGGGCTATCCGTTTCTTCGACGTCATTGTCAGTTCCTTTCCGTTAGCTGCTCACTCGAAGTTCACGCTAAGCGGCGCGAATTCTGGTGCGGATCCTCTCTGAAAAATCCCGATTGAGGCATGAGGAACCTCGGCCCAGATCTGACTGCTGCACTCAAGCTCGAGCGGTTCCGAAACAACGAGCTGCGCGTCATCAGGCAGGCTCTCCGTGTCGCCGTCCACAGTGTGCAATATGGTCGCGCCTGCTGAGTGGTAGAGCGAAGGGGCCGACGCTCCAGCAGCGTCGGGGCTGACCCATCGAAGCACGACGAGTTGATTGCCATCTGACGCACAAATGGTTGCCCGAAATGGCGCATCGATCTGGTGCTTTTGTCGGGCACGCTCTACGCGCTCAACCATTCTCGTCATGCCCGCAACAGGATCCTCCGGGAGTCCATACGTCATTGCGAGGTAGAAGCAGACCTCGGTATCGGCGTTACCGAGTATTGAGGGGTAAAGCTGTGGATCAACATCCATCGTGAGTTCCCGTTTAACCTCGGGAAACCTCGGAATTTCACCGTTGTGCTGAAACATCCACTCGTCATGCACGAATGGGTGACAGTTCTGTTCAGAAATGGTGCGACCGGGAGCAGCACGTACGTGTGAGAGGAAGCACCCTGATTCAATCTGAGCGGCGATGTGCCTGAGGTTCAGACTGTCCCACGCGGGTCCTATCTGACGATATTGGCCGAGTGCTCCCCCACGCCCAGACCAAGCAATACCAAAACCGTCTCCATTCGTGGGGAACGCACTATTCAGAAATACCGAAGCGAGTGGATCACCCGGCAGAAATAGCTGCCGTGCTCGAAGGCTCTGGTCAATCAGTGAGTGATTGGGGCGGACGAGTACGTCTTCGAGCGCAATCGATGAACCGAGATAGGCAAGCCATCGGCACATTCGATCCGCCTCTCTGGGAAACCATCGTGTTCCGAAAGTAACCCCAAAGACTGAGCGTCCGTACAGAATCTAGCCGAGTCGCTCCGAGAGTTCGAGCCACTGGTCCTCGAGCGAGGCCACCTCGGCTTCCATAGCGGTAATCTTTGCCATCTCTGAGTTCAGCAGCGTGTAATCGGACTGATCAAGCAAGGCGAGGCCGTCGCGCGCCTTCACGATGTCTTTCTGGAGGCGATCCATCTTGCGCTCAACCGACGAGAGTTCTTTCTCTGCGGCACGCAGCTCGGCACCCGAAAGCGTACTCGCGCTCGCTTGCGGGGCCACTGAGGCTTGCGCTGACCCCTGAGACGCCTTGTTTCGCTCCTCAGCTTTTCGCAGCTCAAGGTACTCGTCAACGCCTCTCGGAAGGTGCCTAAGCCCACCTCCGAAAATCGCGTACTGTTGGTCGGTCACGCGCTCAAGGAAGTACCGGTCGTGCGACACGACGATCAGAGTACCCGGCCACGAATCGAGCAGATCCTCCATCGCCGCGAGCATGTCAGTGTCAAGGTCGTTGGTCGGCTCGTCAAGGATGAGTACGTTCGGTTGGTCCAGCAAGATAAGCAAAAGTTGCAAACGACGCTTCTGGCCGCCCGAAAGATCCTTGACGGGAGTGGAAAGTTGCGCGCTAGTGAACCCCATGCGCTCAAGAAGCTGGCCCGGAGTGAGTTCCTGCGCCTTCGAACCTGAGCCGACAGTAAAGCTCGTGCGAAGCTGCCCGATGACGACGCGTACAGGCTCGTTCCAGTGCTCCTCGAGCTCAGAGAGCTGCTGCGTGAGCTGCGCGATCTTCACGGTTTTCCCGTGCTTCACCCGCCCACTCGTTGGCTCGACGGCACCAGAGATCAGGCCGAGAAGCGTTGACTTTCCTGCCCCGTTGACCCCGAGTATGCCGGTGCGCTCTCCGGGCGCCAGACGCCATTCAATGTCCCGAAGCACCTCTCGGTCTTCGCCACTCGCTGCATCACGAAAGGCCACACCTGCTTCGAGAATATTCACGACCTCTTTGCCGAGACGAGCCACCGCCATCGCTTGCAGCGACACATTGTCGCGGATCTCGGGCACATCAGCGATAAGTTCGTTCGCGGCATCAATGCGGAATCGGGGTTTGGAGGTACGCGCCGGGGCGCCGCGTCTCAGCCAGGCGAGCTCCTTGCGTGCGAGGTTCTGCCGCTTCTGCTCGACGACGGCAGCCTGACGATCGCGCTCGACGCGCTGCAAAATGTACGCGGCGTAACCGCCCTCAAACGGTTCGACAATGCGGTCGTGCACCTCCCAAGTTGCGGTACACACCTCATCGAGGAACCATCGGTCGTGCGTCACTACTAGGAGTGCACCCTGATTCGCGGGCCAGCGCCGCTTCAGGTGATCCGCAAGCCAGGCGATCGCTTCGACATCGAGGTGGTTCGTCGGCTCGTCGAGAAACAGCACGTCCCATTCGCCGACAAGCAACCGCGCGAGAGCCACTCTGCGGCGCTGACCACCCGACAGCGACTCGATCGGAGCATCCCAGTCGAGATCGGCGACGAGACCGGCAATGACATCGCGGATCCGCACCTCGCCCGCCCACTCGTGCTCTGCCAGATCACCGACCACCGCGTGGCCCACGGTCTCGCCGACATCGAACCGATCTTCTTGATCGAGCACACCGACGGTGGTGCCGCCGCGGTAGGTGACACGCCCAGAGTCGGGTTCGCGCCGTTTCGCGAGCATCATAAGCAGCGACGACTTGCCGTCGCCGTTTCGCCCAACGATTCCAATGCGATCACCCTCATCGACGCCGAGCGTCACCGAGTCAAACACTGTTTTCGTGGGCACTTTGAGGTGCAGAGCTTCAGCTCCAAGTAAATGTGCCATCGTCTGCAATCGTAGTTCACCCGCCCTGTCGGGGCCTGCCCGTAAGCTGGGCTGGGAGGAACATATGCAGACGGAGCAGCAGAAGTTCAGAGGTCCAGCGCGCGTCGTTTTGGCCGCTGCGGCCATTGGTCTTGGGCTCATCGTCATCATGACCCCGCTCTCGCCACAGGGCGTCGCAGTCGCCGTCGGCATCGGAATCGCGTGCAGCGGCATCTTGCTCATCGTCGCTCCGAGCACACAGAACCAAACCACACGATCAGTTCTCCCGCTTGTGGCCGGGGTGATGTGCATGGTGCTCGGCGCCGTCGTTGCGCTCTGGCCAGATGCTGGCGCCCCGTGGCTCGCGCTCCTAGTAGCCGTTGCCATCATCGTGTTCGGCATTCACACAGCGACCCGGGCCATTCGCCAACGGACTGACCAGAGCGTCGCTTCACTCATCTCGGCATTCGCGGCGATTCTCATCGGCGTGGTTGCGTTCTCGTGGCCGGTGCTCACCCTGTCGGTCTTCCGCGTCGGGTTCGGTGGTTGGCTGGTATTTATTGGCGCCCAAGCCTTGCTCCAACTGATCTTCGCGCGCAGGTCAACGCGTCGTCGCCCGCCCACTCGTGGGTGGATCCGCACGGCCGCAGCCTCACTTGCGCTCGTTCTCGCGTGCGGATTTGCATTGGGAAGCGCTTGGATTTTCGGTGGCGCTCCGCTCGCAGCGCCGGGAGCGTTCTATACCCCTCCCGCCGACGTGTCTGACACGCCGGGCACGCTCATTCGCGTTGAACCGCTAGATTCCGGTGTCCCAGCAGAGGCGGAAGGCTACCGAATTCTCTACACCACGACACATGCCGATGGCTCACCTGCGATCTCAAGCGGCACAGTGCTGCTACCGGCGCGTCGCGGCACCGATCCACTGCCGCTCATCTCGGTCGCGCACGGCACAACCGGGGTCGACCCAAAATGTGCGCCCTCATTGAGCGCCACCCCATTTTCTGACGGGGCCGCTGCTGCGCTTGAACAAATGGTGGTCGAGCACGGGTGGGCGGCCGTGACCTCTGACTACATCGGCCTCGGCACAGAAGGCCCCCACCCATATCTCGTAGGAGATGCCGAAGCGAGAAACGTGCTTGACGCTACCCGCGCTGCACACGAACTCGCTGACGTAACTCTCGCCGACCGCACTGTCGTGTGGGGTCACTCGCAGGGCGGCCAAGGAGCACTCTGGACCGGGCAGATCGCCGACGCATACGCTCCGGAGATCACGATTGAAGGCATCGCCGCCTTCGCTCCTGCAGCAGACCTGTATGGTCTTGCCGATGCAGATAAGAACGACGCTGCTGGCAAGACTGTGTCAGCGTATATTGCGGCAACCTGGAACGACCTGTACCCAGAACTCGATCTCGACGAGCACCTCACCGCCGGTTCAGCAGTCGGTGTCGAGCGCATCTCGCAACTGTGCTTCAACGGCAAAGACGTGCTTGCCGCAATCATTCGCGGTACTCAAGTCACGAACCAGGTTTTTCCAGACAGCACCCTCGCTGGCGAGTTCGGCGACATGCTCAAGGCACAAACACCCGTGGGCCCATTCCCGGCACCGGTGCTCGTCGCACAGGGCCTAGACGATCCACTCGTAAAACCACAATTGCAAGATCGATGGGTCGAAGCGCGTTGTGCGGAAGAAGAGGCGATCGACTATCGCACCTACGCCGGGTTCGACCACGTGAGCGTCGTCTCGAAAGACTCTCCGCTCACGCCCGAACTCATCGACTGGACACTCGCGCGCTGGTCCGGCGATGCCCCGACCCCGAACTGCTGACTAGGAGCAGCAGCTTCCGCCGCAGCAGCTGCCGCCCGATTCCTGGTCGCCGAGCAAGTTGAGAATCTCGGCGCTCTCAGCACCAGCGAAGCTTGCGATGCCAGCAAGCGGGTTGAGTTCGGCGACCTGCTCGGTCGCCTCGGTGGCCTCGGCTGCCTTTTGGGTGGTGTCAGTCATTGTGGATCCTCTCCTCGTGTACGAATTCTACGCCGCTCCGATGCGAGCAACTCAGTCTTCGGGTTGCCCTTCGGCCTCAAGCGTGAGCACCTGCTCGAACGCGCTCGCAAACATCTCGGGCTGCTGAGCGCCCGAGACCCCGTACTTCTCGTTAATGAGGTAGAACGGAACTCCTTGCACGCCGAGCATGCGTGCGCGGGTGATATCTTGCTCTACGGCTTCACCCAGGTCCTCGTCTTCGAATGCGTCACGCACTTCTTCGGGGTCGAGACCGACCTCATCGAGGACCTCAGCGATCGCGTCAGGGTCACTCATGTTCACGCCCTCTTCGAAGTAGGCGCGGAACAGGCGATCGAGCACCTCGGGGTACGCGCCCTGCTGCTTTGCGAGGTGCAGCACACGGTGTGCCGCCGCGGTATTTGAGTGCTTGAGCTTGTCAAAGTCGAAGGTGATCCCCTCGGCCTTCGCCATGCCCGTCATCTGCTCAAGCATTTGCTCGACCTGCTCGCGTGGCATCCCTTTGTGCTTCGTGAGAAAGTCGATCTCGCTGCCCTCGAAATGGGTCGGTGTATCGGGGGCGAGCTCGTAGCTGTGGCCCTCAATTTCAAACTCGACGTCCGGAAATTTCTTCTGAAATTCTCGTACCCCTGCTTGAAAGCGCTTCGTGCCGATGTAGCACCAGGGGCAAGCAATATCAGACCAAATATCTATGCGGATCGTTTCATTCACACTCCCCCCAACCGCAGACGGCGGGAATGTATTCCGACTATTCGCCGGAGTGTTCCTCACTCTGCCCCTTGGCGGTGATCCCGAGGTCGCGCTCTGCCACAGTCACGAGCGCCGCAGCAACGATCTCTGCCTCCTGCGCGCCAGAAATTGAGTACTTCGCATTCACGAGCGCGAAGGGCACGCCACCTGAGCCAAGCATTTGCGCACGCACGTGATCCTTTTTGACGAGTGGATCCCACTCCTCGGACTCCGCAGCGGCCTCTGCGGCCTCGCCATCGAGCCCCACGTCAGCCGCCAGCGTACCAAGCACATTCGTCAACGAGAGATCCGCCGACTCACTGAAATACGCCGCGAACATGCGCTCAAGAAATTCCTCGCCGAGACCCTGATTTTGCGCGTACTGATATACGCGGTGGGCCTTGCGGGTGTTCCCGTTCTTCACAGTATCGAAGCGAATGTCAACGTCTTCGACTGCGGCAAGTTGCTCTAGCGCTGGGAGCGTGCGTGCCGACTGCTCGAGCGGAACTCCCTCGTACTGCAATAGATACTCGGCCTCGCCACCCTCAAAACGCTCGGCAATGCCGGGAGCGAGTTCGAAACTGTGGTGCTGCACATTGACAGGAACACCGGGAATCCGCTGCTCGAACTGTTCAATTGCGCGCTCAAGTCTTCGCTTCCCGAGGTAGCACCACGGGCAACGTACGTCGAACCAGACGCTAATGTTGATCGCCGGTTCTTGTGTAGCCGACTCGACCATGTGGGTTACAACGCCCACGCCCGCCCGTTTATTCCGGGCAAGGTGCCTTACCCCTCAATGGCCCTCCGGCGCAGTGGCGCCGGGAGCAAGGCTCGGGGTAATAGCCCTCGGCTATTACCCTTCAATGACCCTCCGGCGCAGTGGCGCCGGGAGCAAGGCTCGGGGTAATAGCCCTCGGCTATTACCCTTCAATGACCCTTGCTCCATGCACCGGCCCGGTCACCACGAGAGCACTCACCCCTGAGCGAGTGAGCAGCGATTTGAGTTCCGAGGCCTCCTGCGGGTTGCTCACGAGAAAGGCGACAGTGGGCCCCGAGCCAGACACAATTCCCGCGAGCGCGCCACGAGATTCTCCGAGTTCAAGTAGCTCAGTGAGTTCGGGGGCGAGCCTCAGTGCCGCCGCCTGCAAGTCATTGTGCATGGAATCTGCGAGCGACTCGGCATCGCCAGTACGCACCGCCTGCAGCACCGCGGTCTCGACCTTCACGTACTCGGGTTGTTCACCGAGCTCATTCAGGTGATCGTCGCGATGCTGATCGAGCATGCTGTACACCTCAGGCGTGCTTAGGCCCGCGTTCGAGAGTGCGAGCACCCAGTGAAATGAGCCCTTCGCGAGTGCGGGGCTCAGCTCGTCTCCACGGCCGGTTCCGACAGCAGTGCCACCTTCGAGTGCGAAGGGTACGTCGGCCCCGAGCTCGGCGGCGAGCTCAGAAAGCTTCGTTCGGCCCACATCTGTACCCCAGAGTTCATCGCAGGCGACGAGAGTCGCCGCGGCATCCGCCGATCCACCGCCCATGCCACCCGCGATAGGTACGCGCTTCAGCACCGTGAGATCGACGCCGCCGCCGTACCCAGTGTGCTTGGCGAGCAGTTTCGCAGCGCGTATAGCGAGGTTGGAATCATCGGTGGCGAGCCCGCTAGTGTCGATGGGGCCGCCAAAACGAACGCTGAACTCGTCTGACGCAGTAGCCGTGACCTCTTCATACAGCGAAACCGCTTGGTAGAGCGAAGCCACGTCGTGGTACCCGTCGTGCTGCAGCGCACCGACGCGAAAATACACGTTGATCTTGCCCGGTGCACGCACCGTCACCGATCTCCGCTGACCCCTATTCATGACTCAACGCTAGCGCAATTGCGCATTACTTCTCACACCGAGCGATTGCAAGGAAATCATCAATCGACAATTGCTCCGCTCGCGCGGTCGGCGCAACGCCCGCAGACTCGATGGTTTCTACGGTGCGCGCTTGCCCGAGCACCGGCAGCAGCGCCTGCCGAAGCATCTTGCGACGCTGCGCAAACGCCGCGTTGACCAGCTCGAATGTGCGTGCGCGCTCAGTCTCAGAGCCGAGCGGGGTGGATCGCTTCGCGAACTTCACCAGCACCGAGTCCACCCCGGGAACCGGCCAGAAAATCCGCCTGCTCACGTTGCCAGCGATCGACCAGTCGCCGTACCAAGCTGCCTTTGCGCTCGGCGAGCCGTACTCCTTCGAGCCTGGGCCCGCAGCAATTCGGTAGCCAACTTCGGCCTGCACCATCACGAGCCCGCGTTCGAGCTCAGGAATGAGCTCAAGCAAGTGCATGAGAATCGGCACCGACACGTTGTATGGCAAATTCGCGACAAGCGCTGTCGGGTTCGCGTCGAGCGTCGCGAGATGGTGGTCTGCGAGGTCGAGCGCATCGGTGTGGATCACCCGAAAGCGGTCGCTGGCGTTCGGCTGCATTGCTCGCACCGTGTTCGGAAGCTCTGCCGCGAGGCGCGCGTCAATCTCGATCGCGGTGACATCAGCGCCGACTTCGGTGATTCCAAGGGTGAGGGACCCGAGCCCCGGACCGATCTCGATGACGCTGTCACCCTGCTCAACCCCTGCAAGCCTCACGATCTTGCGCACAGTGTTTGGGTCAATGACGAAGTTTTGACCCAGCTTCTTCGTCGGCGAGACTCCGAGACGCTCTGCAAGCTCACGAACCTCGACCGGCCCGAGCAGCGCCTCGGTCACGCTGCGGCCTCTTCGGCATCAGCCCAACTGCCGTATACGCGCTCGGTGTTGGCAGCAAGCCGCGCGCACGTGTCTTCAAGTGACTCGTCGAGCGTCTCTGCGATTCTGCGCACCGTGTGCGGCATGAGGTACGGGGCGTTCGGGCGCCCGCGAAGTGGTTCTGGAGTGAGGAAGGGTGCGTCGGTCTCCACAAGCACAAGCTCGGGTCGCGCGACGGCGAGCGCCTCGCGCAACGCCGGCGCATTCTTGAACGTCATCGTGCCAGAAAACGACATATACCAGCCGCGCTCGTTGCAGATGCGCGCGAGACCCGCGTCTCCGGAGAAGCAGTGGAACACCGTGCGCGCTGGGGCGCCAACACGAAGCAGCGTCGCAACAACCTCGTCATGCGCGTCGCGGTCGTGAATCTGCAGGGCGATGTTGTTCGCCTTGGCGATCTCGATGTGCGTCTCGAAGGATTCGATCTGCGCGTCGCGACCATCTTCGCCAGTGCGGAAAAAGTCGAGGCCCGTCTCCCCCACCGCGCGAACCCGTGGCTCTGCCGCGAGTCGCGAAATCTCCGACAGGTGCGCGCTCAGCTTTCCCTCGGCAAACAGCTTGGGGGCCTCGTTCGGGTGCAAAGCAACCGCGGCGAGCACGCGCGAGTCGTGTGCTGCAAGCTGCGCTCCCCACCTGCTCGTTTCAAGGTCTGTGCCCACCTGCACGACCCCGCGCACGCCGACCGCCTCTGCACGGTCGAGAGACTCGTCAGGGTCTAGCTGATCCACCCCGTCTTCGAACTCGAGGTGCGTGTGGTTGTCGTACACCGCAATTGGCAGTGGATCGGGGGCCTGCGGCCTCGTAAGGTCGCGCTTCTTCTCGGCGGGAGTCCCGTCGACCGTACTGCGTTTGCGTAGACCGCCCGCGGGCGCTGCACTCACTTCGTATCGCCCTCATTTTCGATGCGTGGAAACAGAACGGCGAGCGGCTGCAGCTCGGTGCCAGCTGCGAGCCTGCCCCAGGTGCCAGCCTCGCGCAGCGGTTGCTCCGCAAGCGCACCGAGCGTCTCTTCGGCGCCAAGCGCAGTCCACAGCTTCGCGGTTGCCTCGGGAATGATCGGATGCAGCAGCTCTGCGAGCGCACGCAGCCCCTCAGTCGCCGTGTAGAGCACGGTTCCCAAACGCGCACGCTTCGCCTCGTCCTTCGCAAGCACCCAGGGCTCCTGATCGGTGATGTAGCCGTTCAGCTCGTCGACCAGTTCCCACACCGCCGCGATGGCGTCGTGGATCGCGAACGCACTCATCTTCTTGTCAGCGGTCGCGGCCGCCCGCGCCGCGAGTTCACGGATCTCTGCGTCAGCGGGTTCTTCTGTGCCTGACTTAGGCACCTTGCCCTCGAAGTACTTCGCGTTCATCGCGAGCACGCGGCTTGCGAGGTTACCAAAGCCGTTTGCGAGTTCAGCCTGGTACCTAGCCGCGAGGTCTTCCCAGCTGAACGAACCGTCGTGACCGAATGAGATGGCACGCATGAAGTAGTAGCGGAACGCATCTGCACCAAAGGTATCGGTGATCTCGTTGGGAGCGATACCCGTGAGCTTCGACTTCGACATCTTCTCGCCACCAACAAGCAGCCAGCCGTGCGCATACACGCTCTCTGGCACATCAAGGCCAGCGGCCATGAGCATTGCAGGCCAGATAACCGCGTGAAAGCGCAGAATGTCTTTGCCGACAATGTGCACGCCGGGCCAGCGACGCTCGAACTCGGCCTCGTCGGCGCCGTAGCCGGTCGCGGTGACATAGTTGAGCAGCGCGTCAAACCACACGTACGTGACATGCGACGAATCCCACGGAATGGGAATGCCCCAGTCAAACGAGGTGCGCGAAATCGACAGGTCTTCGAGTCCCTGCTGCACAAACGCGACGACCTCGTTGCGCGCGCTTGCGGGCTGCACAAAGTCGGGTCGCTCTTCGTAAAGCTTCAGCAGTCGCTCCTGGAACGCGCTCATACGGAAGAAGTAATTCTTCTCTTGCAGTAGCTCGAGCGGCTTCGAGTGGATCGCACAAACCTTTTCACCCTCGAACGCGCCAGTGCCGTCGACGATCTCGCTCTTCGGCTTAAACTCTTCGCACCCGACGCAGTAAAGCGCCTCGAACTCGCCGGCGTACACGTGGCCGTCGTCGTAGAGCTTCTGCAAGAACTTTGCGACGCCCTCTTCGTGGCGCTGGTCAGTCGTGCGAATAAAGTCGTCGTTCGAAATGTTGATCGTGTTCAGCAACGGCTTCCATGCCGTCTCCACCAGCCGATCCGCCCACTCCTTGGGCGCGACGCCGTTCGCGGTCGCCGTGCGCAAAATCTTCTGGCCGTGCTCATCGGTGCCGGTGAGGAACCAGGTGTCGTCGCCTGACTGGCGATGCCAGCGCGCGAGCACGTCGGCGGCTACCTCGGTGTATGCGTGGCCAATATGGGGCGCGTCATTCACATAGAAAATCGGCGTGGTAATAAAGAACGAAGAGGGCTGTGCCATGGCTCCCATTCTATTGCCCGCACGACCGCCAATCTGTCGTGTTACCCAGCGACCTCAATCACGGGCTCGTGATGCACCGGAAAATTCACCGATCTCGCGATAAAGCACACCTTGTAGGCCTCGGCGTGCGCGGCCATCGCGGCATCGACCATACTTGCGTCTTGCACCGTGACCACCGGGTGCAGCGTCACCTCGGTGAATGCCCCACCGAGTCCCTCCTGTTTCATCGTGCCGGTCGCTTCGTCACGATAAGCGGTCACGACGACACCCGCCTTCACCGCCATGTGCAGGTACGACAGCATGTGGCACTGAGCGAGCGCGGTTACGAGCAATTCTTCGGGGTTCCATCGGTCGCGATCACCATGAAATGTTGGATCTGCGGACCCCTCAAGCTCTGCCTTTCCTTCGGCCCGAATGAGCAACTCGCGCCCGTACTCCCGGTACCCGCTCGTGCCGGTGCCCCGGTTTCCGACCCACTCGACCTCGACCCGGTATTCGTGCTCGTCTTTCATACCTGCAGTCTATGCTTGCGCCCCACAGGAGTAGGCTGGGCGTATGAGTGCAGACACGCTGGAAGCAGTTATTACGCAGGAACGTAAGGTCGTCACGGAGATCCCTGGCCCGAAGTCACGGGAGATCCACGAGCGACGCAAGGCGGTCATTCCCCCAGGTGTCGGCACAGTATTTCCCATCTATGTGGATCGGGCGCACGACTCTATCGTCGTCGATGTCGACGGCAACCAGCTCATCGACGTGTGCGGTGGCATCGGAGTCATGACGATCGGCCACACTGATGAGGCCGTACTCGATGCTGCGCGCGAACAGATGGGCAAAGTAACCCACACGCTGTTCACCATGAACGCCTACGAGCCGTACGTGCGCGTGGCCGAACTACTCGCAGAGGCAGTGCCGAGCGACGAGACATACAAGACTCTCCTCATGAACTCGGGCGCTGAAGCGGTTGAGAATGGCGTGAAGATCGCGCGCAAGTACACTGGCCGCCCAGGCGTCGCCGTGCTCGAGTGCGCCTACCACGGTCGCACAATGCTCACGAGCAGCATGAACCACAAGGGCGCCCCATACGCCTACGGCTACGGCCCGCGCGCCGGAGATATCTACCGCGCCCCTAACTCGTACCCACTGCACGACGGGCTCTCGGGCGAAGAAGCGGCGAAGCGCACGATTGCCCGCCTCGAGAAGACGGCGGGCGCGGGCGACCTCGCTTGCCTCATTGTCGAACCGATCCAGGGCGAGGGCGGCTTCGTCGTTCCCGCCGAGGGTTACTTACCCGCGCTTTACACCTGGTGCAAGGAGAACGGCATTGTTTTCATTGCAGACGAGGTTCAGGCCGGTATGGCTCGCACCGGAACCATGTTCTCGATCGAACAGTTCGGTGTAAAGCCAGACTTGGTGCTGAGCGCGAAGGGCATCGCTGGCGGATTCCCGCTATCCGGTGTCACCGGCCGCGCCGAGATCATGGACAAGTCACTCCCGGGCGGGCTCGGCGGCACCTTCAGTGGTAACCCGGTCTCGTGCGCCGCTGCAATCGCCGTGTTCGAACAGATCGACTCGCTGAACCTGCTCGACGAAGCAAAGCGCATCGAGCGTGTGTTCGGTGACGGGCTGTGCCAACTGCAGTCTGAGTTCGATGCGATCGCCGAGGTTCGCGGCAAGGGTGCGATGCTCGCGATCGAGATCACGAAGCCCGGTACGCTCGAGCCAGATGCGGATCGAGTGCAGGCAATCATCGACTACGCGGGCAAGAACGGCGTGATTCTGCTGGCGGCGGGTCTCTACAATCAGGTGATCCGCTTCTTGCCGTCACTCAAGATGACAGACGCGCTCATTGAAGACGTGCTCAGCGTGCTTCGCGAGGCGTTTGCGGCGACGGCCTAGTTTGAAGTTGCTTCGGGTTCCGGCGTCACGCCGGGATCCGAAGTGGCGGACGCCTCAGTGGCCGGAGACTCGCTGGGCACTGAGACCACCGAAATATCTTCTTCTTCTTCCTCTGCGGCGTCACCCGCTTCCGCGAGATCGAGCGCGATGCCTGATTGCACAAGGCTGCCAGTATCGATCACGTCGCCCACAGCGTGTACGTCGATCACAATCACCGTGACATTATCGCGCCCCGCATTGCCGAGTGCTTGCTCCACGAGTGTTCGCGCTGCGCGCTCAGCGGTCGGTTGCGTCGAAAGAAAATACTGGATCCCGATGTCTGTGAGTTCTTTGGTGAGGCCGTCTGAGCAAATGAGCAGACGCTGGCCGGGAATCAACGCAAGTGTCGTGTGATCTGGGACCGGGGTCTCCCCCAGCCCAACGGCACGCGTAATTACGTTCGCGTGCGGGTGCACTTCGGCTTCTTCTTCGGTGATCGCACCGGTATCGATGAGGTGCTGCACGACCGAGTGATCCACTGTGATCTGACTCAGTGCGCCCTTGAAATACTGATATACCCGAGAGTCACCAATATTGAAAACCTTCCATACAGGCGCGTCGTCTTCTGCGCTAATAACGACACCGGTCACTGTCGTTCCGGCGCCCAGTTCTGTGTCGCCCGCATCGATCTCGATGTCGTCGACAGCCTGGGTGAGAAGCTCGAGAATATCGTCGTCGGTGACCTTCAGGTCGCCCGCCAATTCGTTCAAGCGACGCACGACAGCAGCAGATGCGACCTCGCCGGCTGAGTGCCCGCCCATTCCGTCTGCCACTGCAAAAACTGGGGGCACGGTGAGAAAGCTGTCTTGGTTCGCGTCGCGACGATTGCCGACAACAGTGATGCCGTACCAAGACAACTCGATCTCGGGCTCGCCACCTTCAGCAAACGCCAAGCGCCGACGCGAGGCATTCTCGCCGTGAACGGTCACCTTTTCGTCTCCTGCACCCACATATCCTATCGGCTTACGGCAGGTGCGCCCTGCGTCGTGGTCAGCCGAAGGGTGTGTGGATCATCGCCAATCGTGAGTTCGAGATCATGCTCGAGCGCCCAATCGAGTAGTTGCTCGCGGTTACCGATAGACGGGGAAGACAGTGCAAGCCTGCGCACAAGGTCCCCCTTGGCGGCTTTGTTGAAATGGTTCAGTGCCCTCACAGCACCACTCCCATCTCGAGTAACAACCTCGAGAAAGTCGTTTGAGCTTGCGCCGAGATCTTTAACTGGCGCAAGCGCAGCATAGTCCTTTGACCTGAGGTCGAGTACATACGGGCGGCCGTCGAGCAGACCTGCGTGAGCTGGCGCCCACAACTTTGCAAGTGCTGATCCGATTTCTGGCAGTCGCGATGATGCTGAAAGTCGATATGCCGGAATCTCATCACTCGCACTGCACAGCCCGAAAAGAGCAGACTGTATCGCGACGTGCTGATGTACCCATTCGCGTTCCAAGTCAGTGAGACTCTCCACATCGAGCGCGTCATACAACACACCTGTGTAGCGTTCGATGGCGGCAGAAGCCCCACTCG
Organism: Leucobacter denitrificans; assembly: GCF_014396385.1. Taxonomy (NCBI): domain Bacteria; kingdom Bacillati; phylum Actinomycetota; class Actinomycetes; order Micrococcales; family Microbacteriaceae; genus Leucobacter; species Leucobacter denitrificans. Next base: position 2,304,644 of record NZ_CP060716.1, on the reverse strand, counting down.
TTTCGAGTTGCAGGTTGTGCTCGCGCAGGTCTCGATTCTTCACTCCGAGCTTCAGCGCTTTAACTGCCGATTGCTCGTCTCTACTGACTGCTATGAGCGCATCTCGCACACGCTCACGGGTGGCCTCAAGCCTGGTTGCATACGAAAGGTTCGATAACGAAAAAAGCTGCCGCCCTCCGAAACGTTTGGTTTCAGAGGGCGGCAGCAGAACGAGCATTGCGCGGTTCAGAACAGTGTCGGGTTAGGAAACGAGAACCGCTTCGCCAGCGACAATCGTGACCGCATCGTGGTCGACGGAGAGGAATCCGTCTTCCGCGTTAACGGTGACCTTCTCGCCGTTCGCAGTGGTCACGCGAACCTCGCCCTGGGCGAGGATCGCGAGTACTGGCTGGTGACCGGCGAGAATACCGATCTGTCCCTCGAGCGTGTTCGCGATGACCTGGGTGGCTTCGCCAGACCAGATCTCGCTCGTTGCCGAAACAACCTTGACGTTGAGCGCCATGATTTAGGCCATATCCTTCTGCATCTGAGCCCACTTCTCTTCAACATCAGAGATTCCACCGACGTTGAAGAATGCCTGCTCTGCGACGTGGTCGAAGTCGCCGCGTGCAATTGCGTCGAACGACTCGATGGTCTCCTTGAGCGGAACCGTCGAACCCTCGACACCGGTGAACTTCTTCGCCATGTAGGTGTTCTGCGAGAGGAACTGCTGGATGCGACGTGCGCGCGATACGGTGATCTTGTCTTCTTCAGAGAGCTCGTCAACACCGAGGATCGCGATGATCTCCTGGAGTTCCTTGTTCTTCTGGAGAATCTGCTTCACCGTGGTTGCGACGCGGTAGTGGTCAGCGCCCAAGTAGCGTGGATCCATGATGCGCGAAGACGAGGTGAGCGGATCAATTGCTGGGTACAGACCCTGCGAAGCGATCTCACGCGAAAGCTCGGTCGTTGCATCGAGGTGAGCGAACGTGGTTGCCGGAGCCGGGTCGGTGTAGTCGTCAGCAGGAACGTAAATTGCCTGAAGCGACGTAATCGAGTGACCGCGAGTCGAGGTAATGCGCTCCTGAAGGATGCCCATCTCGTCGGCAAGGTTCGGCTGGTAGCCCACAGCTGAAGGCATGCGGCCGAGCAGCGTCGAGACCTCAGAACCTGCCTGGGTAAAGCGGAAGATGTTGTCGATGAAGAGCAGCACGTCTTGCTTCTGCACGTCACGGAAGTACTCAGCCATGGTGAGTGCCGACAGTGCAACGCGGAGACGGGTCCCGGGTGGCTCATCCATCTGGCCGAACACGAGTGCGGTCTTGTCGAAGACGCCAGCCTCGTCCATTTCGTGGATGAGATCGTTACCCTCACGGGTACGCTCGCCGACACCAGCGAACACAGACACACCACCGTGGTCCTGCGCAACACGCTGAATCATTTCCTGGATGAGGACGGTCTTACCAACTCCAGCACCACCGAAGAGGCCAATCTTTCCACCCTGCACGTACGGCGTGAGGAGGTCGATCGACTTGATGCCGGTCTCGAAGAGCTGAGTCTTCGACTCGAGCTGGTCGAATGCTGGTGGCTCGCGGTGGATGCTCCAACGCTCTGAAACCTCGAGGGTTTCGCCTTCTGGGAGGTTGAGGACGTTACCGGTAACGTCGAATACCTTGCCCTTGGTGACGTCACCGACGGGAACGGTGATTGAGTCACCGGTGTCGATAACTTCCTGGCCACGCACGAGGCCGTCAGTTGGCTTCAGTGCGATGGCGCGAACAAGGTTGTCGCCGAGGTGCTGTGCAACCTCGAGCACGAGGGTGAAGGGTTCTGAGCCCTCACCCATGTTTACGGTCGTCTCGAGCGCGTTGTAAACACCGGGAATCGCGTCGTGCGGAAACTCAATGTCGACGACGGGGCCGGTAACTCGAGCGATGCGCCCGGCGACCTTCGTGGTGGCCTGATCGGTCATGTTTCTCTCTCTTCGTACTTGCTCTAGGACAGCGCGTCAGCGCCGCCCACAATCTCGGAAATCTGCTGGGTGATCTCAGCCTGACGTGCGTTGTTCGCAAGACGGGTGAAATCGCGAATGAGCGTGTCAGCGTTGTCGCTTGCCGACTTCATAGCCTTCTGCGTAGCTGCGTGCTTCGCCGCTGCCGACTCGAGCATCGCGTTGAAAATGCGTGACTCGATGTAGTCGGGCAGCAACTTGTCGAGCACCACGTCTGCCTCGGGCTCGAACTCGTAGAGCGGGTTAACTTCGCTCTTCTCAGCGACGCCTTCCACAAGCTGAAGCGGCAGCAGACGCGTAACCTGAGGCTCCTGGGTCACCATGCTCACGAAGCGGTTGTATACGAGGTGGATCTCCTGCACACCGCCGTCTTCAGAAGGTCGCTCGAACGCTCCGACGAGCGCCTCCGCAACTTCCTTTGCTGTCGCAAATACGGGGTTCTCGGTGTCACCGATCCACACACGCTCTGAAGCGCGACGGCGGAAGGCGAAGTACCCCTGAGCCTTGCGGCCGATGAGGTAGTACGAGATCTCCTTGCCTTCGGCGCGAAGCAGCTCGCTGAGCTCCTCCGCCTCACGAAGCACCTGCGAGTTGAATGCGCCTGCAAGACCGCGGTCTGAGGTGAAAATCACTACTGCTGCGCGGTCGACCTTCTCGGCTTCGGTGAGCAGCGGGTGGTCGGTGTTCGCGTGTGTTGCGACGGCCGACACGGCCCGGGTGATCGCCTGAGCGTAAGGGGTCGAGGCATCAACACGTGCACGCGCTTTTTGAATGCGTGAGGCAGCGATGAGCTCCATCGCACGCGTGATCTTCTTGGTCGTCTGGGCAGAGCGAATACGCTGCCGGTAGACCCGAAGTTGCGCTCCCATGTCTCTCCTGTACTGGTTGGGCTGGCTGGTGTGCTGCGAAGTTGTGGATCGGTGGGGGCTCACGCCCCCACCTGATCAACTACTTCTTAACTACCAGCTGCTCCTGCTGAATCTCTGCCTCGTCAAGTGCCTCGAACTGCTCGTTCAGGGCTTTGCCCTCGGCGGTGCGGAACTCGCTTCTGAACTTTTCAATCTGCTTCACAAGCTCAGCAACGGTGTCGTCGTCAAGCACGTTGGTTGAAGCAAGCGTGTTCAGCGCCTCGGAGTTGCGCCCCAAGTAGTCGAGGAACTCGCGCTCAAAGCGGAGGATGTCTTCAACCGGCACGTCGTCGAGGTGGCCGTTTGTGCCAGCCCAGATCGAAACGGTCTGCTCTTCAACCGAGTACGGCGAGTACTGTGGCTGCTTGAGCAGTTCGGTAAGTCGGGCACCACGCTCGAGCTGCTTACGGCTCGCTGCGTCGAGGTCTGAAGCGAACATAGCGAATGCTTCAAGTGCGCGGTACTGAGCGAGCTCAAGCTTGAGCGTACCCGAAACCTTCTTGATCGACTTCACCTGTGCGTCGCCACCAACACGCGAAACCGAGATACCCACGTCGACCGCGGGGCGCTGGTTAGCGTTGAAGAGGTCGGACTGGAGGAAGATCTGTCCGTCGGTGATCGAGATCACGTTGGTCGGAATGTACGCCGAAACGTCGTTCGCCTTCGTCTCGATGATCGGAAGACCGGTCATCGAGCCTGCGCCAAGCTCGTCAGAGAGCTTTGCACAACGCTCAAGCAGACGGGAGTGGAGGTAGAAGACGTCACCTGGGTACGCCTCGCGCCCTGGTGGGCGACGGAGGAGAAGTGACACGGCGCGGTATGCCTCTGCCTGCTTTGACAGATCATCAAAGATGATGAGTACGTGCTTGCCCGCGTACATCCAGTGCTGGCCGATTGCCGAGCCGGTGTAGGGAGCAAGGTACTTGAAGCCTGCGGGATCAGAAGCTGGCGATGCAACGATGGTGGTGTACTCCATCGCACCTGCATCTTCGAGGGCGCCCTTCACCGAAGCGATGGTCGAGCCCTTCTGGCCGATAGCAACGTAGATGCAGCGAACCTGCTTGTTGACGTCGCCCGACTCCCAGTTTGCCTTCTGGTTGATGATGGTGTCGATCGCGAGAGCGGTCTTACCGGTCTGGCGGTCGCCAATGATGAGCTGTCGCTGGCCACGGCCAACGGGGATCATCGCATCGATTGCTTTGATGCCGGTCTGCAGCGGCTCATGTACCGACTTACGCTGCATGACGCCGGGAGCCTGAAGCTCTAGTGCGCGGCTTCCCTCGAGACCAGCGATTTCACCCAGGCCATCGATTGGGGTTCCGAGCGGGTTCACCACACGCCCGAGGTAACCCTCGCCCACTGGGACCGAGAGAACTTCACCGGTGCGAGTGACCTGCTGGCCCTCCTCGATACCCGTGAATGGTCCGAGCACGACAACACCGAGTTGATCTTCCTCAAGGTTCTGTGCAAGTCCAAGCGTTCCGTCCGCAAAACGAATGAGTTCGTTTGCCATAACGCCGGGGAGTCCTGAGACGTGCGCGATACCATCGGCGGCGTCCACGACGGTGCCGACCTCGGTCTTGCCTGCCTGCTCCGGCTCGTACGACGCTGCGAATTCCTTCAGCGCACTCCGGATCTCGTCCGGGCTGATTGAGAGTTCTGCCATTTCGTTTCCTCTATCTGTTCCGGAGAGGGATCTCCGGCAAGTAACTATGTTGTGCTCTACGCAGCGAGCCGCTGGCGGAGGTCATCCAGGCGAGCCCGAACACTTCCGTCGATGACATCGTTGGCGATCTGAATGCGGACGCCACCAATTAGGTCTGAATCGACCACGGTGGTGACCTTCACCGGACGACCTGCGCTCTGCTCAAGCAGCGAAGCAAGCTTCTGCTGCTGGGCATCGCTCAGCGGCGCGGCTACGGTGACAGTTGCGAGTTCGCTACCACCCTGATCCGCCGCGGTACGTGCACTCTCACGAAGTGCGGCGCTCACGCGACGACCACGCGGGTGCGCGACAAAGTAGGTGATCACGTTCATCGCACTTGCCGAGAGCTTTCCAGAGAAGATTTTCTCTGCAAGACCGGCCTTAGCGTTCGGATCTCCCAGCTTGTTACCAAGCTCGAGTTCGAGCTCGTGGCTGCCGTCGATCACGGCGGTGGCGGCGAGAAGCTCATCAGCGAGTTCTGAATTCGCGACTGCCTGCGCACGAATACCGAGCTCCTCAATACCGTCAACGAGCTCGGGAGCACTCGACCAGTTCTGAGTGACGGCTGCGGTGAGCACTGAGCGCGCGCCATCGGAAAGGCTCCCGAATACTCGACTGAGAATGCCTGTCTTAGCTTCGGCCGCGAGCGACGAGTCAGCGAGCGCACTCACGAGCGCTGGCGACGTGTCGAGCTGCGCTGCGACGGCTAATAAGTCAGAGCCAACAGTCTTGCCGAGAAGTCCACTGAGCGAGGCCTGAGCCGCCGCGAGTGCTTCGCGTGACGCGCTACCCATTACTTCGCCGCCTGTTCCGAAGCCTCGAGGTCAGCAAGGAATCGATCGACGAGCGCCGACGCCTTGTTGTCATCGCTGAGGCTCTCACCAACCACGCCCGAGGCGAGGTCAATTGCGAGGGTACCGACGTCTTTGCGGAGCGAGACGATTGCGGACTGACGTTCAGCCTCAATCTGAGCCTGAGCAGCCTGCGCAATGCGAGCCTGTTCAGTCGTCGCGTCTTCCTTTGCCTTCGCAACGATCTTGGCACCGTCTGCGCGTGCAGACTCGCGGATCTCGCCAGCTTCCTGGCGTGCGCTTGCGAGCTGAGCCGTGTACTCCTGTAGAGCAGCTTCGGCCTTAGCTTGCGCCTCGTCAGCCTTAGCGATGTTGCCTTCGATTGCCTCGGCGCGAGCGTCAAGCATTACCTGCAGCTTTGGCAGGAACACCTTCCAGAACGCAACGAGGATCACGATGAAGACCAGCGCAGACCACACAAGGTCGTACACCTCTGGGAACAGGATGTTTCGGGCTTCCCCCGACTGCTCCGCAGCGATACGTACTGCGTTATTCATCGAGCCTCCCTTTCGAGACTAGAAAGAGGTGGACGTCTTAGACAGTGAAGATGAAGTGGGTAGCGATACCGATGAGCGCGAGCGCCTCGGTGAACGCAATACCGATCCACATGAGCACCTGGAGACGACCGGCGAGCTCGGGCTGACGAGCAACGCCCTCAATGGTCTTGCCAACGACGATGCCGAGGCCGATTGCCGGGCCGATTGCTGCAAGGCCGTAGCCGACTGTCGAGATGCTACCCGAAACTTCAGCGAGAACAGACACAGTAGGTGTTTCCTTCCGTTGTGAGCGCGACGGTTGTCGTGCCCTGTTTTGGTTTTAGTGTTCTTCAGCCAGCGCGAGCTGGATGTAGACGCCTGTGAGAATTGTGAAGATGTATGCCTGGAGGAACGCCACCAGGATTTCGAACAGGGTGAAGGCGAAACCAACCGCGAGGGTAAGCACACCAAGTCCCTTAAGTAGGCCTTCTGCCTGGAAGAAGAAGAACCACGTTGCACTGAAGAACAGCACGAGCAAGAGGTGACCAACCACCAGGTTCATCATGAGACGCAAGGTCAGTGTGACCGGGCGCAGAATGAAGGTCGAGAAGAACTCGATCGGTGTCACCAAAATGTAGAACGGCTTCGGCACACCAGCCGGGAAGAGGGAGTTCTTAAAGAACTTGCCCGGGCTCTTCTTGATACCGGCATAAATAAAGGTGATGTAGGAAACCACAGCAAGCACCAGCGGTACACCAACAACTGCAGAAACGCCGATGTTGAAGCCAGGAATAATGCCGGTGATGTTGAACGCAAAGATCATAAAGAAGATTGCGCAGAGGATAGGCAGGAAGCGACGACCGTCGACCTTGCCGAGCAGGTCTTCAGCAATGTTCACTCGAATGAAATCAAGTGCCATTTCAGTAAGTGACTGGAAACGGCCCGGCACGATTCGCATATTGCGTGTACCGAGGTAGAAGACCACGAGAAGCACGATGGTCATGATCACGCGAATGAGCATGATGCGGTTCATCTCAAACGGCGTACCTTCAAAGAAGATCGCCGGAGGGAAGAATTCTTCGATCGAGGGTGGGTGGAAGCCCCCCTCATCGGCTGCGAAGAAGCCTGGGGCAACGAGTTGCATAGCGTTAGCGAACAGCGCCATTCTCCTGAGTCGGGTGCGGCTCTTGGCAAGCTACACAGTATGAACGGTATTTCGTGCCCCCACCAGTCAAAGGCACACCAGAAGTAAGCCCTGTAGGGAACACGACTCAGCCTATCAATAAAAGTGGCTGAGTGAAAACCGAAATCTTAGACCTATTGTGGGTCGGACACCACAGGTATGCGCGATTTCGTTATCACCAGTACGTCTACGACCAGTGACACAATTACTCCGGACACCACAGCGATAAAGAAAATTGTCGGGTTGAGCCAATCTTGGTTTCGCAGGAGCAGCGATACGACGATAAACACGATGAATTTGAGGAGCCAGCTCCCCATCACGATTCCGAAGAAGAGCGCAATATACGAGGGGCTTGCGATAAATCGGTTCGCAAATGCAATGCTTCCCACCGTGAGCATGAGGAAGAGACCCGAGAATGCCGCACCGAGCACACCGGCAATAACCCCTGTTGAGCCAGAAACCAATGCGCCGATCACCCCGAAGATAATCATGAGGCCGATCGTTGCGAGGCCACCCCACTTCATTGCTCGCATCAGAATTGGCTGCGAACTCGGCATCTGAGGCTTATCCGGTTGCGCTTGTGGGCTACTGACGTCCGTCACTCGGAGTCCTCTCGATTAGGCAACGCCACAGTGGGGTGCGGGTCAAGTTCAACAGCGGAGACTCGCTGCGGGTTTCTGAATGGCTTCAACGGTACCAAGCTCTTCTGCGCCCAGGCTGCACGAATCCGGCTGACTGGAAAGAAGAGTACACAGAGCGCAACGACCCCACCGACGGTGAGTACCAAAAGAGGAATCGTGAAATCGCGCATGATGAAGACGAGTAGACCAGCTACCGACAGCACCGCAGTTCCGAGATAGAAGAAAAGCACCGCCTGTATGGGTGAGTGGCCCATGTCGAGGAGCCTGTGGTGCAGGTGCCTGCGATCCGCCTCGAAGGGACTCTTGCCCGCGCGCACGCGACGCAGCACAGCGAGCGAGAAGTCTGCGAGCGGCAGCGCAAGTACCGCAACGGGCAGAATAATCGGAATATAGCTCGCAAGAACAAGCTGAATATCGAGCGCTGCGGGATTCACCTCACCAGTCACCGAGACGGTCGAGGTTGCCATGAGTAAGCCAACGAGTAGTGCGCCCGTGTCTCCCATAAACATTTTTGCCCGGTGCCAGTTAAACGGGAGAAAGCCGAGGCAGATGCCGACCAGCACGAGTGCAATAAGGCTCGAGAAGGTGACCGACACTACATGGCCCATTTGAGACGTGAGCACCAGCGTATAAACATAAAAAGTGGCGCTCGCAATGATCGCAACACCAGCGACGAGCCCGTCGAGCCCGTCGACAAAATTCACCGCGTTCATCACCAGCGTCATCAAGAAGACAGTGAGCACAAAATTCACGATGGGCGAACCAATAACGAGTGTGTCTCCGAGCGGCAACGAAACTATTTGCACGCCATTCCACGCCAGCACTCCGGCGGCGAGGAGCTGCGCGCCCAGCTTGATCATCCAGTCAAGATCGAGCACGTCGTCGAGCACACCAATGACTGCGATAAGCAGGCACGCACCGATGAGCGCCCATATTTTCATATCGCCGTTAAACAGTGGCCTGAATTCGGGTTGCGTTGCGGCAACGCCAAAGGCTGCAAGGAGCCCAATAAACATTGCCACCCCACCAAGCCGCGGTGTTGGCACACGATGCACATCACGCTCACGAAGTTGCGGCGCCAGCCCATAGTGCCTTGCCAGCCGCAACACAAGATACGACGAGACTGCGGTTACCCCAATCGCGACCGCGAGTACGAGAACGGTAGCCGGGGTCATTCAGCCTCAGGGTCAGCGGGCTTCGGGAGTGCCGGTTCGGGAGCAGCCCCCTCGACAACAGTTGCGTCGACGAGTACCTCACGAATCGCATCAGCCGTGATCGCACCGGCGCGCAGCACAGCGACAGTTCCCGTTCCGTCGGCCTCCAGCTTGGTCGCGTCGATGATCGTCGACGCCTGTCCGCGCGCTTCTCCCCCGTCGAGATACACGGCAACAGATTCGCCGAGTGCATCGAGCGCTTCAGCCGCAGTTCCAGCAGCCGGCTCCCCGGTCTTATTAGCGGAGGAAACCGCGAGCGGACCGGTCTCCTGGAGCAACTCACGGGTGAGCTGATTTCCGGGAATTCTAAGTGCGACAGTGCCGCCCGTTTCCCCGAGATCCCAGTCGAGCGACGGGTTAGCCTGCACAATAACGGTAAGTGCGCCCGGCCAAAATGCCTCTGCGAGTTGCCTCAGCGGCTCGGAAGCATCTGCGGCGAGCGCCGAGAGTGTGCCCACGTTTGGAATGAGCACAGGAGGCGGAGATTGCCTTCCACGCCCCTTGGCCTCAAGTAGCCGTTGCACAGCAGCAGGCGAAAACGCATCGGCCGCGACACCGTAAACGGTGTCGGTAGGAATCACGACGAGTTCTCCGCGACCGAGTGCTTGGCGAGCGAGTCTCGTTCCCTCGAGCACTTGAGCGGGTTCTGAGCAGTTATACACCTCGGCCATAATCGGCAATTCTACTTGAGGGCGGTGGTTGCACGGTCACGCCCGGTGAGATCTTGGTGCGTTGCTGCGGCACGCCAGCCATCGCGGGTGAGCAGGTCGCGGATCGCAGCCCCCTGGCCTTCTGCGTGTTCGAGCACGAGCGATCCACCATCTACGAGCAGTGGCGCCGCGACCCGACTAATCACTCGAATGGCGTCGAGCCCATCTTCACCCGCGTAGAGCGCGAGCGAGGGATCGTGCTCGCGAACCTCAGGATCACGCGGGATCGACCCGGAGGGCACGTATGGAGGGTTCGAGACGACAACATGTACGCCTGCCTCGAGTTGCTGAGGCGCAAGCCTGCCCGGCACGAATTCGGCGAGGTCACCGTGAACGAGCTCGACACGGCCGTCGCCATACTTAGCGACGTTCTCGGTGGCCCACGCGTGAGCGTTCTCGCTCTTCTCGACAGCCCACACCCTCGCAGTGGGCACCTCGTGGGCGATTGACAAGGCGATGGCCCCGCTGCCAGTGCAGAGATCGACCGCGATAGGTTCTGCCGCCGGTGCCATCATGAGTGCGTCGATGGCGAACTGCGCCACTGTTTCGGTTTCGGGCCTCGGGATAAAGACGCCCGGACCAACGCGTAGCTCAAGCGAGCGAAACGGGGCGACGCCCGTGAGGTGTTGCAACGGCACCCGATCCGCCCGCACACTGGCGAGTTCAAAAACTCGCTCATACTGCTCTTGGGTGAGCGAGGCCCCCATAATGGCGAGGGCCTGAACGCGACCCCTCGATTCTTTCAGCACATGACCGATGATGAGCTCGGCATCGGCACCGGGGTCGTCGATGCCGGCGGTCTCGAGAGTGGATCGCACCGCCTCCAGAACATGAATAATGCGTGTGAGAGGTTGATCGTCTGCGTTCACTTCTCTATTCTCTCGCATGAGGCACACTTCGTCGCACTGCGGGAATACTCCCCCGCGTGCTGTGTTGTAACAGTGTGTCTCATGTATAAGTATTGAGAAACCTTCCGATAACGTTAAGGCATAGTTCACAACCGCATCCATCAAAGGAATAACACTCATGGCACGGACTTACGACAACATCACCCAGGCATTCGGTAACACCCCGCTCGTGCGCCTCAATCGCGTCACCGAAGACGCACCCGCTGAGGTCTACGCAAAGCTCGAGTTCTACAACCCCGCAGGCAGCGTGAAAGATCGCATTGGCATCGCGATCATTGATGCGGCTGAGAAGTCGGGCGCTCTCAAGCCAGGAGGCACGATCGTCGAGGGAACGAGCGGCAACACCGGCATCGCGCTTTCGTTCGTCGGCGCCGCGCGCGGCTACAAGGTGATCCTCACCATGCCCGAGACGATGAGTATCGAGCGACGCAAGCTGCTCGCCGCATACGGCGCTGAGATCGTCCTCACCGAGGGACCACTCGGCATGAAGGGCGCGGTCGAGAAGGCAAAGGAAATCGTTGCCAATACGCCGGGCTCGATCCTCGCAAACCAGTTCGGCAACGAAGCCAACCCCGCGATCCACCGCGCAACGACCGGACCCGAGATCTGGAACGACACCGACGGCACCGTTGACATTCTCGTCTCAGGAATCGGCACGGGTGGCACGATCACCGGCGCGGGTGGGTATCTCAAGGAGCAAAACCCAGAGATCAAGATTGTTGCCGTCGAGCCAATCGGCTCACCGATTCTTACGGGAGGACAGGCTGGCCCCCACAAGATTCAGGGCCTCGGCGCAAACTTCGTTCCAGAGGTACTCGATACGAATGTATACGACGAGGTCATCGACGTAGCAGACGAAGACGCAATCAAGAAGGCTCGTGCACTCGGCACCGATGAGGGAATCCTCGCGGGTATTTCTGGCGGCGCAGCTGTTTGGGCGGCCACCGAGGTCGCGAAGCGCCCCGAGAACGCGGGCAAGAAGATCGTCGTCGTGCTCCCCGACTTCGGTGAGCGCTACTTCTCATCGGTACTGTACGCAGACCTCGAGGTGTAACGATTTTCAAGCGTATTCGAGAAGACATCTCAGCAGCCCGCGCGCACGATCCCGCTGCGCGCGGCGCTGCTGAGGTGTTTTTCGTCTATTCAGGGTTGCACGCGGTGTGGTGGCACCGCTTCGCGCACAGACTCTGGAACCGTGGCATGCGGTTCCTCCCCCGCGCCATTTCGCAGCTCACCAGATTCTTTACCGGTATCGAGATCCACCCAGGCGCGACCATCGGTCGCAGACTCTTTATCGACCACGGCATGGGCGTTGTTATCGGGGAGACGGCTGAGGTCGGCGATGATGTGCTTATCTACCACAGCGTCACGCTCGGCGGCACCGGCCACGACCACGGCAAGCGCCACCCCACGGTGGGAGACCGGGTGGTCATCGGCGCGGGCGCGAAACTTCTCGGTCCCATCGAAATAGGCCATGACTCGGCTATTGGCGCGAACGCGGTTGTTGTGCGCGGCGCCGAACCTTGGACGACGCTTACGGGCATTCCCGCGACCGGGCGCCCGCGCCGTGGTGCGCCTCGGGCCGAGCGCCCAGACATGGCCGACTTCTACGTCATCTAAACAGGAAAGTCGCGGCCGCACGGCAAGCTCGCTCGCGAACTAACGCAGCGTGCGGCCGTGCGTCTGCATCCAGCGTTTGGTGCGTCGGCTTTCGATGATCACCATCACGAGCCCGAGCACCCAAATTGGTATCTGCACTGCAAATGCAAGCTGAAAAGCGTCGAGCGAGTAGGTTGACGGTGATCCGGCACCCTGCAGATCGAGTACGACGCCAATGCTCATAACCGCGATGATCGTCGCGATAAAACCACCAGTATTCACGGTGCCCGTGCTGAGCCCGGCGAAGCTGCGCGGAGTGTGCGAGCGGGCGACCTCGAAGGCAACCATCGACGCTGGTCCGCCTAGCGGAATGATGATGAGCAGGGCAATGATGAGCCACTGCGGCGGTATTCCCTGCCAGAAAATCACGGCAGACCACGTCACTGCTATGAGCAGCGTGATGCCAATGACCACCCACACCCGTCGCTCTACAAATCGCGAACTGACCGGTCCCATGATGAGTCCAGACAGCATCGATGACACCACCGTAATGCTCAGCAGGCCACCGGCGACCGGCGCGCTCAGTCCAAGGCCGCCCATGAGAAACGGGGTGCCCCACAACAGCAAGAAAGTGTTCGCCGCGTATGGCGAAACAAAGTGGATCCAGAAGGCTGCACGCACCCCAGGAATCGAGAGCAGTCGTCGCATTCGCCCAATGAAACCCTCTTTCGGGTTGCCGTCTCTGGCTTGCTTCCGCCGACGCGATCCACCGATCACGGGGATCATCTCGGTAGCCGGCGGCACTGCCATCACGGCTGTCGCGGGCGTGCTGCCAATCCTCGCGGATCTCTCGGTAATTCCACCGGTCTTCCCGGTCACCCGTTCGAGCAGAGTGCGGCTTCCTGGTGCGTCACGAAGCACGAAGAACCCAAGAATCGTGAACAGCAGTCCGACAGCAACGATGCCAAGGAATCCCGTTGCCCAACCAAAGACCGAAACAACCAGAGCGAGTGGGGTGACAGAGATGAGTTGGCCAGCCTGCCCGACAAGACCTGTCAGCTGACTCACCGTCGGAATCTGGCGCGGATGGAACCATTCAGGAACCATTCGCATGACGCAAATAAACGTGCAGGCATCACCCGCACCAACGAGTATGCGAGCAAGAATCGCGATATTCACGTCGCTCACGAGGGCCATCGCGACCTGACCGAGCCCCATCATCACGGCGCCGATGATGATGAGTACGCTCGGACCAAACCGGTCGAGCAGCATGCCCACCGGAATCTGGCAGGCAGCGTACACAATCAGCTGAATTACCGGAAACGTCGCAAGAACCGACGCATCAATGTCGAAATGATGCTGTGCCGCGGGGCCAAGCGCCGAGAGCGACGACCTGTTGATAATTGCGATCGAGTAGAGTGCCACGGCGGTGCCCCAGACCACCCACGGCAGAATCGACTTTGTACGGCTCACGCGCGCACCGGCAATGGTGGGCCATCGGGAAAATCACTGCGTGTGAGGTCAAGAAAGAGCGCGTCTTCGAGGTGACCACCGGGTCGTACCTGGTAGTCGCGAAGCACACCAATGCGACGAAACCCCATACGTTCGTAGCTGCGAATAGCTCCCTCGTTGCCAACATTCGGGTCGAGGGTCACCCGCGTAATTCCATTCGCAAATTCGTGGCGGATCGCAAGCGCAAGCGCCTCCTCGCCGATCCTACGGCCCCGAAAGCGCGTGCCGATGAAGAGGTGCATGACCGTTGTCGGATACTCGGGGTCGTCGCCCCGGAGCACATAGAGCGCGCCCGCGCACTCCCCCTCAACTTCGATGATGCGGGTGATCTTAGGCGAAGAAATGAACTCTTCCCGCACTCGCTCAGGTGTGTAGCCCACCCACCAGAGCGACACCTCTGGTTCTGCGAGGATAGCAACGAGCGACTCAAGGTCACCCTGGACGGGTGCACGCAATGAAACTAACGGCCCTACTAGGGGCTCAGAGGGGAGCACATCTTCCGTCATACTCCACACCTTACTGGCCGAGTGCCTTGAGGCGCTCCTCCTCGTCCATTCGAATGCACGATTCGATTACCGGGTCGAGGGCGCCGTTCATCACGTGATCAAGGTTGTAGGCCTTGTACCCCGTGCGGTGGTCTGCAATTCGGTTCTCTGGGAAGTTGTAGGTGCGAATGCGCTCCGAGCGATCCATCGTGCGAATCTGACTCGACCGATGCGCGCTCGCCTCTGCTGCAGCCTCTTCTGCCAGTCTCGCGAGCAGACGGGCACGCAGCACTCGCATTCCAGCCTCTCGGTTCTGCAACTGCGACTTTTCGTTCTGCATCGCAACCACAATGCCGGTCGGCAAGTGGGTAATGCGAACCGCTGAGTCAGTCGTATTCACCGACTGCCCGCCGGGGCCAGATGAACGGTACACATCGATCTTCAGGTCGTTCTGACTGATCTCGACTTCTTCTGGCTCATCGACCTCTGGGTACACGAGCACACCGGTCGTCGAGGTGTGGATCCGTCCCTGTGACTCCGTCACCGGGACGCGCTGCACGCGATGCACGCCACCCTCAAACTTCAGGTGAGCCCAAACGCCCTGCGAGGGATCGCTTGCGTTCGACTTGATCGCGATCTGCACATTCTTGTAGCCGCCGAGATCGCTCTCGTCTTTTTCGAGGATCTCAGTCTTCCAACCCTTCGACTCCGCGTAGTGCATGTACATGCGCAGCAGATCAGCGCCGAAGAGAGCAGATTCGGCTCCACCTTCTCCACCCTTGATCTCAAGGATTACATCACGCGCGTCGTCAGGGTCCCGCGGAATAAGTAAGCGTCGCACCTTCTCTTGCGCCTCGGCGAGAGCGGTCTCCATCTCTGGAACCTCTTCAGCAAACGCCTCATCTTCTTTCGCGAGTTCACGCGCTGCCTCGAGGTCGTCGCCAAGCTGCACCCAGTGCTCGTGCGCAGCCTTGATCTTGCTGAGCTCTGCGTACCGACGATTCACCTTTTTCGCGCGGGCAGCGTCAGCGTGCAGAGCAGGGTCTGCGAGTTCGTCTTGCAGACGAGCGTGCTCTTCTAGCAGCCCTTCAACCTGTTCGAACACCATGCCTCCAATTAGAACGAGATTGTGTACGACTTCTCGGCGTCAACCTCAAGCTCGTTGCCGGTACCGGTAACCTTTACAACACTGTTCGCAACGGGGCGAATCTCGCGCAGCAGTTCTTTATCGAACGCCGATCCGCTCTTAGTGCGAGCGGTAGCGACCAACGTCAGCGAGCCACCATTTTCGAGATTGCGAGCAGCAGCAAGCACGTTCTTCACCTGAGTGATTGCCTGCGCACGCGCGGCCTCAGGAGTGGTGCGGCCACCCTGATTGTGCTGTTCGTAAGCCTGAGCAAGATCGCTCAAAGAGTGGAGCAGCACGACAACGTCGTGGCCTAGTTCGGCGAGGCGGCGCGCGCGATCTACCGCGAGCTCCACGATCGTAACCTGGTCTTCAGGTGCTCGATCAAACGTCGCGGCAACCACTTCACCGCTCACCGAGCGCTGCAGATGCGTCGCCTCTTCTGGCCTGGTGTTCGTTGCGACGACAACGAGATGAGCGTCAGGTGCGCCAGCGGTAACTGCAGTGGCGAGGTCTGCGAGCACCTTAGTTGATGAGGTCTTGGCGGGAAGCGTTAGGAGTGCACGTTGGCCGAGTCCCATCGGAGCATGCTTGTCGATCTCGGCGCCAAGGCTCTTGCTACCAGCCTGCGCAAAACGCAGTGGTTGCTGCGGGAAGATCGCCGTCATGTCGGCAATGTCGGGGCGCTTCTCGGTCTCCTCGACGGGCTTGCCGTTCACCGAATCGATCTTCACGATCGCGTTGTACTTCTGTCGGCCGCCGCCATCGCCCTCGCGTGGCTGGCGGATCGCGCCGACAATTGCGTCGCCGCGACGCAGGCCGTACTTCTTGACCTGACCAAGGGCAACGTACACGTCGGAAACACCAGGAAGGTACCCGCTGGTGCGTACAAACGCATAGTTATCGAGAACGTCGAGGATACCGGCAATCGGAAGCAAAACGTCGTCTTCGGTGATCTCGACCTCGTGGTCGTCGCCGCCGCGGCGCTTGCGGTCTCGCTGGCGGGTACGGCTTGAGCGAGAGTTGCCCTCTTGCTTGTCAGCATCAGACTTCGAGTTGTCCTGCTTACCGTTATCCTGCTTGTCTTGCTTGTTACGACCGCGGGACTTGCCCTCGTCGCCTGCCTGATCGCTCGAATCTTCGTCAGACTTCTCAGCCGGCTCCGCAGCATCTGGGCGGTCAGACTTCTCAGCCTTTTCCGACTTGTCAGACTTATCTGCAGCATTTGAGCGGCGGCGTGAGCGGCGACCGTTCGACGTCTCCTGCTGCTCTTCAACAGCCGAGCCTTCTGCTGTAACCTCGCTCGAGCTACCCTGCTCCGTCTCGGTCTGTTTCGACTCGGCCTGCTTCGACTCAGACTTCTTCGACTCCGACTGCTGGGGCTCTGCCGCAGCTGAATCAGCCTGGGCTGCGTCGGCCTGCGCCTCGGTCACAGCTTCTGGCTTCTTACGCGAGCGAGTCGCACGCTTCTTCGGCGCTTCCGTTGCGGGAGCCTCAGAGGCCGCTTCTCCTGCGGAGGTGCTCGTCTGCTCGGTCTGAGCAGCTTCTTCAGCTGCGGGCTCTACCTTCTTACGCGAACGGGTCGCGCGCTTCGGAGCTGCGGGAGCTTCTACTGCTTCTGCCGATTCTGCTGCGGGAGCCTCTGTTGCTGCGGGGGCCTCTGTTGCCGCTGGCGCTTCGGTCGTAGTGACCGTGACGTCAGTCGCAGCGCCCGCGGCGGCCGTTGCGCGCCGCGATGCCCGGCGACGAACCGGCGCTGCGGCCTCTTGGTTTTCTGCGCCTTCGGCTGCGGGTGTGGTTTCTTCTGGATTAAGTTCCACGGTTATCCTTTCGGAACGTTATTGGTTTGGGCTACACAGCCACAAACATGCACACATGTGCGGAAAGCTCGGATGTGAATCCGTGCTGGGAAATCGATCTGGCCTACCGACGAAGCGGCATCAGACTCGCGAAGAGAACGCTGAATCGACCGGGATCTCTTCTACTGTAGCACCCTTGATATCGATAGCGAGCGTGAGAACCCGCCATTCGGGCGCGATTTCACCGACGAGATCTGACGCCGCAAGTCGCTCCGCGGGCCCATTCGAGAGCACGAGAATCGACGGCCCAGCCCCCGAAACAACGGCGGGGTGGCCCGCCGCGCGCAATGCTCGCACCAGGTCACGGGTCGCTGGCATTGCTTCCCCACGGTAGCTCTGGTGAAGGCGGTCCTCGGTGGCTTCGAGCAGCAACTCGGGGCTTTGCGTGAGCGCTGCAATGAGCAGGGCCGAACGCGAGAGGTTGAACACTGCGTCCTCGTGAGGCACATGCTCAGGCTGCAAACTGCGGGCGTGCTGCGTCGACATGGTGAAGGTCGGAACAAGCACAAGCGGCGCGACACCGCGGTGCACGAGCAGCCGCTTGAAACGCGGGCCGTCTTCATTAGTCCACGCGATAGTGAGACCGCCGAAGAGCGCGGGCGCCACGTTATCGGGGTGCCCCTCGAGGTCGGTCGCATAGGCCAACAGTTGATCCTCGGTGAGTTCAAGTGGATCGTCTGGGTCGCTCGCGAGAAGGCCCGCTGCAATCATGACCCCGGCGACGATCGCGGATCCGGATGATCCCATGCCGCGACCGTGCGGAATGCGGTTGTTCGCCTCGATCTCAAGCCCCGGAAGTACCCGTCCGAGTCGCTCAAATACATACGCCGCAGACCGCACCACAAGGTTAGTTTCGTCGGTTTCAATCTCGCCCGCGCCCACACCTTGAACGGTGACGTGGGCACCCGGCTCTTCACGCGTTACTACAGTGAGCTCGTCACCGTAGGCTAGCGCGAGCCCGAGGGTGTCGAACCCTGGTCCGAGGTTTGCGCTGGTCGCGGGAACATGTATCCGGAGTGCCCTAGAGCTGAAGCTCATGCTCGGCCCTCGAGACGAATGACACTCAAAACTTGTGAAACTGCAGCGTCGTTTCGAAGCTCTTCGACGGTTTCTGCGAGGTTTGCCTCGCGAGCCTCGTGGGTGCCGATGGTGAGCAGCGCGCTTCCCTCGGCTCCGGCCGAAATGTTCTGTTCAACGCTTGCGGCCGAAACGCCGTGCGCTGACAAGATGCCCGCGATGCGTGCGAGCACGCCCGGTTCGTCACGCACCTCAAGCATGATTTGGTACGCGGTGAGCACTTCACCGATTGGCAGCACTGGCAATTCCGCGTGGGTGGATCCCGGGATTCCCGGGCCGCCGATGACGTGCCTGCGCGCAACCGACACTAGATCGCCAAGCACAGCCGAAGCGGTCTCCTTGCCGCCAGCGCCCGCACCATAAAACATAAGCTCGCCAGCAGATTCTGCCTCAACAAATACCGCATTCTTGCCCTCGTGCACCGCAGCGAGGGGATGTTCCCGCGGGATCAATGCCGGGTAGACACGCACCGAAACACCCTCGGTTCCGTCCGCTGCATTGAGGCGCTCAGCAACTGCAAGCAGCTTCACGACGAAGCCCGCGCTCTTTGCCGCCTCGATCTGGTCGAGCGTGACACCGGTGATGCCCTCGCGGTACACCGCACTGTCGGGAACTTCGGTGTGGAAGGCAATGCTCGCAAGAATGGTCGCCTTCTGAGCTGCGTCGAACCCCTCGACGTCAAGCGTCGGGTCTGCCTCGAGAAAGCCGAGGTCGCTCGCCAAGCGCATTGCGCTTTCTGTTGACTCACCAAATCGATCCATACGGTCGAGAATGTAGTTCGTCGAACCGTTCACAATACCCATCACCCGGGTAATGTGGTCGCCAGCGAGGCTTTCGCGCAGCGGGCGCAAAATCGGGATCGCTGCTGCAACCGACGCTTCATAGAGCAACTGTGCTCCGACCTGGTCAGCTGCATCTGTGAGCTCGCGACCATGCGCGGCGATGAGCGCCTTGTTCGCGGTAACCACATCGGCACCGCCTTCGAGCGCCTGAAGAATGAGAGTGCGAGCCGGCTCGATGCCGCCCATGAGCTCAATCACGATGTCGGAGCCCTGCACCAAACGCTCAGCGTCAGTTGTGAAGAGTTCGCGCGGCAGGTCAACGTCGCGCTTTGCGTCGAGATTGCGCACCGCGATTCCTGCGAGTGTCAGGCGAGCACCAATACGAGCTGCAAGTTCGTCGCCGTTCTCGAGAATGAGTCGGGCCACTTGCGCTCCAACTGATCCACTTCCCAGCAGGGCAACGCGAAGATCGCGGTATCCGTTCACGTAAAACTCCGTATCTTTCTAGGCCTACTCGCCTACTCTGTCACGCTGAGCGCGAGTAAGTCGTTCTCTGTCTCGCCCCTGACGATGATACGTGCTTCTCCATTTCGAAGCGCGACCACCGGTGGCCTTGGAACATAGTTGTAATTACTCGAGAGCGACCAGCAGTATGCTCCGGTTGCTGCGACAGCCAGCACATCACCGGGCGAAACATCGCCCGGTAGCTCGTCACGGTACACAACAATGTCGCCAGATTCGCAGTGCTTGCCGACGACTCGCACGAGTGCGGGCTCAGCATCGCTGACACGGTTCGCGATGCGCACGTGGTAATCAGAACCGTAGAGCGCTGGTCGAGCATTGTCGCTCATGCCGCCGTCGACACTCACGTAGATGCGTTCACCATACCCGTGATCTGCGGGGTCGGCCGCCGCATCACTTCCGGCAAGTTGCACTCGCTTTGTGGTGCCGACGGTGTAGAGCGTGACGCCAGACTGCCCCACGATCGCTCGACCAGGCTCAAAGGCGAGCTTCGGAAGAGGGAGCCCTGCATCATCACATGCCTGCTTCACAATGTCGGCGAGTTGACGCGCGATCTCTCGCACGTCAGGCGCTTCCCCTGCCTGATCGGGTGTGTACGCGATGCCGAACCCTCCCCCGAGGTTGAGTTCGGCGATCGGGCCACCGGTAATCTCAGAAAGCTCGCCGTAGACGCTGAGCAGTCGCTCCGCTGACTCGCGGAACCCTTCGGTGGCAAAAATCTGCGAACCGATGTGGCAGTGCAGACCCAAAAAGTTCAGGTTCTCATGTGCCACGATCTTTCGCACCATCGCTGGCGCTTCTGAAAGCGGCATTCCAAACTTCTGGTCTTCGTGAGCGGTAGCGAGATAGTCGTGAGTCGAAGCGTGCACTCCGCTATTTACGCGCAGCCGAACCGACTGAGTGCGGCCCGCAGCCGATGCCGCGGCAGCAATTCGCTCCACCTCAATCTCGCTGTCGATGATGATCGTGCCGATGCCCACCTCGATCGCACGCGCGATTTCGGCCTCAGATTTGTTGTTACCGTGAAAGCCAATATTTTGTGGATCCACACCCGCGGCAAGCGCCACAGCGAGCTCGCCGCCACTCGCAACGTCGATTGGCAGACCTTCCTCGTCCATCCAACGTGCTACCTCGACGCAAAGAAACGCTTTGCTCGCGTAATACACCTTCGCGTCAGTGCCGATGCGTTGCGCTTCTGACCGTAATGCATCTCGAATCTCGCGGGCCGTTGCGCGCGTTTGATCCTCGTCGACAACGTAGAGCGGCGAGCCAAACTGCTCAACAAGTTCGGTCGCCCGAATTCCTCCGAGCTTGAGTTGGCGGCACTCACGTCCGCGCCGGGCACCCTTCGGAAACACGCGATCATCGATTCCGTTAACGTCTACGTGCCGCTGCTCGGTCATGTGTTCTCCTCGAAGTATGGGCAGGTTCTAAGCCCAAAGATAGATTCTAGTGAGCCTTAGCCCTATTCACAGGTGCCGAGCTCGAGTTGGGCGGGGTTCGACAGGAAGTCGTCGACGAGAGCAACGTCGACGCGCACCCCGCCGGTCGCCACGTCGATCTTCTCGAGCGAGACACCCTGGGGTATCTGGTCGGCAATGCAAATCACTCGCGGTGAAAGCAGAGGCTCAAGCAGGCCGCCGGTCGCCGCGACAATCTGGTCGGTATTCAGGTCGAACCCCACGGCCGACAGACCAGTAGGGGTGACTTGAACGTCACCATCGATTGCCGAAAGCTTGAGCGTACCTTCGAGCGGTACCGAGAACCCAAACGCCTCAATCGTCTTACCAACAATGAGCGTTCCGCCAAGCGTGCGCCCCTCATCAGCAAGCCCGCTCGTGAGCGTCGAAATCACACTGCTCAGTTTCGCCGACGGAACGTATACCGAGGCGGTCGCTCCTCGCATCTCTCCTGAGGTCACCGCGAACGGAATCCGATCAGCGTGCAAAGACAGTGTCGCCTCAACGCCTTCTGCCACCGGAGCATCAGGCACCTCAACATCAATGTTGCCGACACCTCCCTGGATCGCATGAAGTAGCGCCGATCCACCGAGTTCGACATATACCGGGTGGCTCTTGGGGAGATTCAGTTTGTCACGAACTTGGCTCTGCACTATGCCGGGTATGACACTGCGCAGACCAATTTCGCCGACGCCGGCCAGCACGATGAGCAATGCCGCGAAGACAAGGAGCGCCTTCCCCCACCGAGGCATTGCGTTAGAGCCGCTCCGGTGCTGACACGCCGAGCAAATCAAGCCCATTCCGGAGCACCTGTTGTGCAGCGTCATTGAGCCACAGGCGCGTACGATGCAGGTCGGTCACCGGCTCGTCGCCGAGCGGGATCACGCGGCAGTTGTCGTACCAGCGGTGATATGCGGCAGCCAACTCCTCGAGGAACCTCGCGATACGGTGTGGTTCGCGAAGCTCAGCCGCACCCGCGACGATGCCGGGGTACTGCTGCAGTTTGCCGAGCAGTTCCGTTTCTGTCTCGTGCGTAAGCAGCTCTGGGACGAACGCATCGCGGGCGATATTTGCTGCCGCAGCATTGCGATCCACCGCACAGGTGCGCGCGTGCGCGTACTGCACGTAGAAGACCGGATTATCGTTCGTACGGCTGCGCACCTTCTCACCATCGAGGGCAAGCGGCGAATCAGCTGGGTAGCGCGCCAACCAGTAGCGCAATGCGTCGGAACCGAGCCACTCGAGCAGGTCATCGAGCTCGATAATGTTGCCCGCACGCTTCGAGAGCTTGGCACCGTTGAGATTCACCAGTTGCCCAATGAGCACGGTGATATCGGTCTCGATGTTGTCGCCCGCGGCGCCCGCAATCGCGGTGAGGCGACCAATGTATCCGTGGTGGTCTGCACCGAGGAGGTAGATCTTCTCGCCGAACCCACGGTCTTTCTTCGTGAGGTAGTAGGCAGCGTCTGCGGCAAAGTAGGTGTAGATGCCGTTGCCACGCGTGAACACGCGGTCTTTGTCATCACCAAAGTCAGTTGTGCGCACCCAGATTGCGTCGTCTTCTTCAAACACGTGCCCCTGCTCGCGCAGTCGGCCAACTGCCGCCTCAATCGGGCTAGGCTCGCCATTCGGACCAGCAGCGTGGAGCGTGCGCTCTGAGAAGTACACGTCGAAATGCACGTTGAAGCGCTCGAGCGAGTCTTTGATCTCTGCGAGCTGCTGTTGGTACCCAAGTTCTTGAGCGAGCTCGAGGGCTGCCTCGCGATCGTGCGCCGCTAGTTCGACGAGCTTCGGTTCCTGTGCGAGCACCTTGCGGCCCAGTTCTTGAATATACTCGCCCGGGTATGCGTCCTCCGGCGCCTCTTCGTTCAACGCAGCGGCGAGCACCGAGCGACCAAACTTGTTCATCTGCGCGCCCGCATCATTGATGTAATACTCACTGGTGACCTTCGCACCCGCAGCACGGAGCACTCGCGCGGTTGAATCGCCAAGTGCCGCCCAACGGGTGTGCCCCATGTGCAGTGGCCCCGTGGGGTTCGCGCTCACAAACTCCAGGTTGATGTTCTGGCCCGCGAGTGCATCGCCTCGACCGTACGCCTCGCCCTGCTCGATGACACGACGTGCCGTTTCGCCTGCACTTGCCGCGTCGAGCGTGATGTTGATGAATCCTGGGCCCGCGATCTCAGCTTTGGCCACGCCGTCGATCTTCGAGGTCTCAGCGACAATCTCTTCTGCCAGTGCGCGCGGATTCGTGCCGACGCGCTTCGCGAACTTCATAGCCACGTTGGAGGCCCAGTCGCCGTGCTCTCGGTTCTTCGGTCGCTCAACCTGGGTGTCCTGCTCGGTCACCTCAATCGTCGCGGCATCGCCACCGCGCGCGGCAAAGTTATCAGCGAGAATTTGGGCAAGTGCCTGGGAGAGTTCTTGTGGCGTCACAAGGATCTAGTCTACCGCCCGCGTTCCTCCAGGTATTCATCGACAAGTTCACGCACTCGTGCTCGGAGCGCATCGTCTGACAGCCCACCCGAAATCTGTGTTGCCGCTGCGAGCTGACGCGATTGCTCTTCCGATTGCTGCGCCTTTCTCTGCACAAACCCCGCAATGATAATGATCGCGGCCGCGGTGAGTGCAAGAATACTCACTCCGAGCTGCAGCGGAACGAGATCGTCGGAGAACTGCATCATGTATCCGATCGCCCATAGGATTCCCGCCACGATCCCGGCAACAAACATGAAGTAGTAAATACTCATCAGGATTCGTTCGCGCCGGATCCACCGATGCGCAATAGAGATAATGCCAAGTGCAAGCAAGCACCCAAGTATGGTGTGCGCCGCGAATGTGAGGTCAGAGAGGAAGCCGTAGACCGAGCGCTGCATTTCGTCGTACGGAACGTCTGGATCCCACTCGCCAACGTAGTATTCGGTCTCTTCCCAGAATGCGACAACGACTCCGAGGATGAACGTGATCGCTGTTCCGACCCAAATCGTTCGCTGAAGCCAAATGTGGCGCGCCGCGAGCGAGATGATGAGGTAGACGTCGGCAAGAAAGATGAGTCCCGCTATCGTGAACGCCTTCGATTCGGTAAGGCCGAGAAAGACAATCACTGCCATCACGACGCCCGAGAGTGCGAGCAACCCAATGAGAATCCAGAACCCAGTTCGGGGCCTCGATTTTTCTACTTCTACTGCCGCGAATTCGCGGACTTCACTACCGTTCATCTCACACTGCCTTCCATCGTGCGGAGAACCGCTGGATTATACGCTCAGAATAGCGCCACATTCGAGAAAAGTTTCCGACCAATGGCCTTGCCTTTAAGTATTGGTTCAGGCAGTACAAATTAACTCTCCGACCTGATGTTGTTCATGGCCTTGACCAGAACAGCACACGACGCGGCGAGTATCAGTACAAGCGGAAGAAGCAAGAGCACAAGTAGAGAGGGCACTGTGTTTCCCAACAACACATAGAAAATCACGGCTGCTCCCGGTATCAACGACCAGGTAAAAAACGTCCTTCCTCGGTTTTGCAGCGTGCCAGATGCCATCCGTATGGAAAGAATTGACGCCACTGCGCCACTAATGACAGCAAGTACAACCGCGCAGGGAACTACCACCAGCCATCCGATTATCATCGCTGCGAGGCCTGAACTTCCACCCGGGTCCATACGATCCGCAAGATACGGTGAAAGGAGCGAAAGCACCGCTATACTCACAAAAGTTACTGAGAGGCACTTCGTGCACCTGTATATGGTGGACCCCTTTGGGCGAAAGGCTCTCGTTCCAGTATCAAATACTTCGTTCATAAGGTCGGTCACTCTCGTTTGGAGTTTTCACTGAAAATGACGCCTAGCGCTTCTCAGTCGAATAGCTCCGATAAACCCGGACCCTAACCAGCTATCTCATCGTTTGGACGTTAGGCATGTATCGGCCGACCACCAGTCCAATGAGGACGCCCCTACCGCGGTGACTTCCCGACACACTCTACTCATATGAGGTTGAGACCATGCAAATCGGAATCACGCGGATTTTCGGCATTTTAGGTTGGCATGACCCGCGGAGCGGCACCTGAGACAAAGGAAAGAGGCTCCGACGAGGTGATAAACACCTGGTCAGAGCCGCTTTTTGTTGAGTGCCCCCGGAGGGATTCGAACCCCCGACCTACGGTACCGGAAACCGGCGCTCTATCCCCTGAGCTACGGAGGCGAGCAAAGTCAACTCCACTAGCCTAGCGCACCGTCAGGCACCCCTCGCGCACCGTATACGTAACTGCGGTGAACCGCACGTTAGTGCTCGGCGAGCGCCTTGCCTGCGAACTCTTTGAGGCCCCAGGCTGCGACTGCCGCAATGACAAAGAAGATCGCAAAGACCGTGAACGTCAAGCCCGTGCCGCCCGCAATGAGCAATACGGGTACGAGCATAGGCGCAACGATCGATGCGATGCGCCCGAACCCGGCAGCCCACCCAGCACCGGTGCCACGAAGGTCGGTCGGATACAACTCTGGAGTCACCGCATACACGGCTCCCCAGGCGCCAAGGTTAAAGAACGAAAGCGCCATGCCAGCAGCAATGATCGCCCACTCGACGTGCACGGTACCAAAGGCGATTGCAGAGAGCGCCGATCCAGCGAGAAACACCGACAGGGTGAGTCTGCGGCCCCACTTCTCGATAAGCCACGCCGCAACCGCGTACCCGGGGAGCTGGGCGAGCGTAATGATGAGCGTGAATCCGAATGAGCGAACGAGACTGAAGCCAGCATCGACGAGAATGCTCGGGATCCAAATAAACGCGCCGTAATACGCGAAGTTCACGCAGAGCCAGACCAGCCAAATCGAGAGCGTGCGCACCCGGTACTCCGCAGACCACAGCGCTGCGAATCGATTGCGCGAACCACCAGGTCGCTGCGGCTGCGTCGCACCGGAAGCGCCAGGAATGACCGGAGTTTGAGCCACAGGCTCGCTCCCAAACACAGCCGGAGACGCCTCGAAGTCTGCAACGACGCGCTCGGCCTCAGCGACTTTGCCGCGACCGGCAAGCCAACGCGCGGACTCGGGCAACCCCCACCGCACCACTAGCGCGTACACGGCTGGAATCGCGCCGATGGCAAACGCCCATCTCCAACCGTTGTCTGATGCGGGCACAACGAAGTATCCGATAATCGCAGACGCCGTCCATCCGACGGCCCAGAATGCCTCGAGAATGACGATTAGTCGGCCTCGAATTCGCGCTGGCGCAAACTCAGAGACGTAGGTTGATGCGACCGGAAGCTCAGCTCCGAGGCCTAGCCCCACGAAGAACCGAAGGATAAGGAGTAGCGCGATTCCACCGACGAGTGCGCTTGCACCGGTCGCGACACCGTAAATGAGCAGCGTGAGCGCGAACACCTGCCGCCTACCAATGCGGTCAGCCAGCAAGCCACCCAGGCTCGCACCAATCGCCATACCAACGAATCCGATTGAGGCGATGAGCCCGCCCTCGCCCTTCGTAAGCCCCCATTGTGCAGTGAGCGCGGCGATGATGAACGAGATGAGTCCCACATCCATGGCATCGAGCGCCCACCCGATGCCCGAGCCTGAGAGCACACGCATGTGCTTGCGGTTGAGCGGGAGCGCATCGAGTCGTGCGGAAACGTTGGTAGTGGCAGCAGCATCGGGCCGGGTATTGTTCACAGGTTCATCATAGAAGCTGTCAGGCACACCCGGCTGGCGTGCCCACACGCGAGTATTAGAGCCCACCAGTGAGTCGCCGAATAACCTCCGCCGCACTCAGTTCTTCGGTCAGCGCGCCGACGCCCTCGCCAGCATCAATCGGCACCACCGCAAAGTCATCGGCAGCGTAGGCTTCCCTGAATGCGGCCCGCGCCTCAGCATTCGACGCGAGCTCCGCCTCCCGTCCGTCCCAGCGCTCGACAAAAGGCGTGCGCAGCAGCCGTTCCGGAATCCGCTCGGGCCAAGGCCGTTCGAGCGCGACATCAAGCACGCGCGACACCATCGTGTCCTCCCCCGTTGCCGCAAAGAGCACGCGCCTCGCAGCGTCGCTCACAAGTGATTCGGTGCAGGCCTGAAAGGCTGTGCCGATCCACACCCCTGCTGCCCCGGCGGCGAGCGCATGGTCGATCTGTGCCGGGGTGTGAATCGCGCCAGCAGAAAGCACCGGCACGTCAACGGCCGCGATGACCTCGCGAAGCAAATCATCACGCGGGCGAAAGTGTTGCCCGTGACCACCGGCCTCCATTCCGCGCGCGACAATCAGGTCGACGCCAGCGTCTGCCGCGTATCGCGCCTCGCTGACCGTCGCGACCTGGGTCACCGTCTGCGCACCGGCACTGCGGGCCGCGTCGATCCAGGTTGATTGTGGATCGGCCTCCCAATCACCAAACCCCACCGAGATCACGCTCGGTCCGGCGCTGAGTGCCACGTCGAGCATTTCCGGGTCTCGCTCAATGCCCCAAGCGACCATACCGATGCCCCATGGAACCGGTTCCGCGGGAGCGTACATTCGAAAGTTCGCGAGCTCACGCCTGAGCGCTACGGCGGAACCCGAACTTCCCATGCCAATCATTCCGAGTGCACCCGTCCGCGAAACGGCAGCCGCAAGTCGTCCACCGGCGACACCGCCCATAGGCGCGCACACAATGGGATGCTCGAGACCCAGCTCAGCTGCCCAAACACTCATGCCTTGCCCCCGATCGCGAGTTGCACTCTGGCCCACCGAAGATCGCGTTGGTCGGTGAGGGTGAGTTGATCCACCACTTCGCCACCATCGCAGCGAAGCAGCTCAACGGTCGCGGTGGTTCCCGTGTCTGCGGCAACCCGCCAGGCGCCGCCACTCGCTTCCCATCTGTCGATGGGTTCTGGCGCTGTAGGGAACGGAGTTTTCCTGGTCCACCCGATTTCAGCTCCCCGGTCGTAGAAGTGCCGGTAGGCGTAAATGAGCGGATGCCACGCCTCAGGGTCAATGTGGTTCGTACCCGCGACCGTTACTTCATGCTGTGCATGCACGCGAACGACCTCAGCCTCGACAATGCCGTAGATGCCAGCGACACCAGGGGTGATGCGCCGAACAAGTGCCTCGAGCTGAATCGGTGCTTCGGCCACCAGATCCACCGAAACCTCATCCCCCGCAAGTGGCGTTAGGCCTGCACGATTAAACTTGGCTGGTTCAAACGCATACGCGTCGCGTTTGTCGTCAGGCACGGGGTTCTTCCCAGTCACACCCGCGAGGCGCTCGACGTGTTGCCATTGCTCAGCAGACGGAAAACTCACTGTGATCTCCCCGTGGCGCCTGGCGTTATCGAGTGACTGGCCACCCTCCTCGAGGCCGAGCACGATCATGCGACCGAGCGCAAAGTGGCTCGATGCCGGTGCGAGGTTGGTGGATCCGTCTGGGTTCTTCGTACCCACCAAATACACGGGGGTGCCCAAATACAGCACGCTTGGATCTATCACACGATGGGTACTGGCTTCTTCGCTCACACTCCCACCGTACTCCCCGTGAGGCTAGGCAGTCATCTTGCGCGACAGTAGCCGCGGAGTGAGCTGGTACAACACCACGAGCGCAATACCGAGCACGAGGAGCAGGATCCACCACACCGGCGCTACCAGCAAGGACAGGAGCCCAAGCAACGAAGCTGCCACGGTGAATGCGGCATTCACGCCCGAGGCTGCGACGTGTGACATGCCCAGTTGCTGCAGGCGCTGGTAGGCGTGCTCTTTGTGCGGCTCATCCCACTTATGGCCAGCGCGCACCCGCTTCACGAGCGTTGTTCCCACATCGCCGAAATAAATGATCATTGGCCCGATCGTGGCGAGTACCGGCACCCCTGCAATGAGTGCTGTGAAACTCGTGATCGCTACGGCACCGCCAAGCAGGTAGCTGCCGACATCACCCAAGAATGCACCGGGTTTGGTGAGGTTCCACGGCAAGAAACCGGCGAAACCCGCAGCGAGCACGAGACCAGCGATGATGAGCCAGCCGGCTCCCGGCGTGAGGTATCCGGCCGCTGCGAACGTGAGTCCGGCGATAACGCCGTGGAATCCGCTGATTCCATTGAGCCCATCCATGAAGTTCGCGACGTTGATGTAACTCGAAATGAACAAGACGCCGTAAATTCCGAGGAGCACGAGCACCCACACAGACACCGTCGTCACCCATGGAAGCGGATTCCACCCAAACGTGGGTGCCGAATACAGTGCTCGCGTGAGCCAGATCACCGCGACAGAAGTCGTAGTCGCGATGAGCAGCAGAACCGCGCTCCGCACCGGAACACTGATGCCTTTGAGGTCCTCGCTCAGTCCCAGGAATCCCGAGCACATCGTACCCAGGGTGATGATGAGGAGATACTTCCATGCGGTCCCGTCGGGATCTGTGCTGGCTGTCAGTACGGTGAAGACCGCTTCAACCAGCACGATCGCGATGAGCACGGCCAAGCCGAGCCCGCGGAGCACCGGCTTCTCGTGTGAGGAGCGCTCGTTCGGCACGTCCACAACACCGAGCCGCACAAGAAGTGGCTTCACCACAAAAGGCAGAAGCAGGCTCAACAAAAATGTGATGACAAATGACACCAAGACAACGAGCATCGTTGCAGTAATCAATGCACTCGCCCTTCGGCTTCTTTGGTGAGATCCATCCGTGCGATCCACCCCTCATGGTCAAGGATATTCGGGCTAATAACCCCGATATGAGCGTGCGAGATCTTCGGATGGAATGGCCGTTCATCGCCCTCACCGTCGCCGGTGAGTACTTCGTGGAGCTTCTCGCCATGACGGAGCCCAGTGAAGACGATCTCGATGTTCTTGCCTGACTGAGCGATCATGCGCTTCGCAACATCGAGAATGCGCACGGGCTCCCCCATATCGAGAATGAGCACCTCACCCGGACGGCCGATGCCCCCGGCTTGAATCACGAGTTGTGACGCCTCAGGAATTGTCATGAAGAATCGTGTCGCGTCTGGGTGGGTCACCGTCACTGGCCCGCCCTTCTCGATGAGATGGCGGAACGTTGGCAGCATAGATCCGCGGCTCCCAAGAACATTGCCGAACCGCACCGACAGGTATCGCCCGCCGGTCTCCCCCGCCATCCACCCGGTGAGTTTCTCTGCAACGCGCTTTGAATGCCCAAGCACGCTCGTTGGGTTCGCAGCCTTGTCAGTGGAGACATTCACGAAGGTACCTACGTTGGCCGCGCGCGCTGCGTTCAGCACATTGAGCGTACCGAGCACGTTCGTCTTCCATGCCTCATCGGGATACTGTTCAAGCATCGGAAGGTGCTTGAGCGCCGCAGCGTGAAACACAACTTCGGGCTTGCGGTCGCAGAAGATGTCCTTGAGCGTCTTCTCGTCGCGGATATCTGCGAGCACCACGTCCTTCGTGTCGAGAAGCCCGTGACCGACGATCGAAATCTGCGCCTCTTGCAGAGCGGTCTCATCGCGATCCAGCATGATGAGCTCGGCCGGGGCGAAGTTGACGAGCTGTCTGCAGAGCTCCGAGCCGATGGATCCGCCAGCGCCAGTCACGAGCACGCGCTTGCCCTGCAGATAATCTGCGATCGAGGTGGTGTCGAGGCGCACAGGGTGGCGGCCGATGATGTCTTCGATCGAGAGCTCGCGCACGTTTGACAGAGACGCAGAATTGTTGAGCAGCTGATCGAGCGGCGGCAACACCATCACGTTAATGCCGAGTTTGTCAGCTGACGCGTCGAGTCGGCGCAACATCGCGGCATCTGCGTCGCCAATGCACACGAGCACCGACGTCGCAGCAGTGGATCGCACCGCACGCTCAAGATCGTCAATGCTTCCAAGAACCTTGACGCCGCGCACCTCCTGGTTGCGCTTCGCAGGGTCATCGTCAAGAAAACCGACCGGGAGGTAGGACGACTTCGCATCGGTGAGCAGACGTTTTGCGGTCTGCACGCCAAGGTATCCAGATCCATACAGGAGGATCCGCTCTGCTCGTGCGGGCTTGAGGTTGCGCTCGGCAGTCTCACGAAACAGGTACCGCACGACCCCCATGAACGTGAACGTAATTGGAGCGGCAATGATGAGTGTGCTTCTGGGAATACCGTTGCCGTACCCCACAAGGTAAGCGAATACCCAGGTGACGACCGTGACCGCGGTCACGTTGAGCACGAGTGCACGTACCTCGTCGAAGCTACCAATCGCGTACCTGGATCGGTAAATCCAAAACGCCCAGCCACCGATCAGTTGCAGGATCACGGCAACACCGATGACCGCAAGTGTCCAGCCCCAGTGAATGCGTTGGAAGCCGAAATCAAAGCGAAGCACGAGCGCGACGATGATACCGATCGCCCAAGCGACCGCGTCGAGGAGGAAAAGCCCTCCATAGGTATCAACGAAATGAGCCAGACGGCCACTCGCAGGCTTCCGCACGCGCCCTCCCGAGAGTGAATGGGCACTTGCCCCAGAATGCAGTTCAGCGTAACCCGAACGTTATGAACATAACCAGAATACCGCGCCGCCAGGGAGCAACCCGGCAACGCGCACAGCATCGAAGAATCGCCACCCTGCGGAGGGCACAGATACGCAAAGAACCCCGGAAGAAAACTTCCGGGGTTCTCGATCGGTCAGAGACCGAAACTTAGCGCTGAGACTTACTCAACAACCTTGGTCACCGTGCCGGCGCCGACGGTGCGGCCACCCTCACGGATCGCGAAGCCGAGGCCATCTTCCATAGCGATTGGCTGAATCAGCTCAACAACCATGTCGGTGGTGTCGCCAGGCATAACCATTGGCTTGTCCTCGGGAAGGGTGATAACACCGGTCACGTCAGTCGTACGGAAGTAGAACTGCGGACGGTAGTTCGTCTCGAACGGGTTGTGACGGCCACCCTCTTCCTTCTTCAGGATGTAGGCGGTTCCCTCGAACTTGGTGTGAGGGGTGATCGAACCCGGTGCAACAACAACCTGGCCGCGCTCAACGTCTTCACGCTTGGTGCCGCGGAGCAGAAGGCCACAGTTCTCGCCAGCCCATGCTTCGTCGAGCTGCTTGTGGAACATCTCGATACCGGTGACGGTGGTCTTCTGAGTTGGGCGGAGACCAACGATCTCAACCTCAGAGTTGATCTTCAGGGTGCCACGCTCGGCACGGCCCGTAACAACGGTGCCACGACCGGTGATGGTGAACACGTCCTCAACAGGCATGAGGAACGGCTTGTCCTTGTCACGCACTGGATCGGGGATGTTGTCGTCAACAGCCTGCATGAGCTCGAGAACGGAGTTAACCCACTTCTCTTCGCCCTGGAGTGCCTGGTAGCCCGACACGCGAACAACTGGAACGTCGTCTCCGGGGTAGCCCTGCTTCGAGAGCTCCTCGCGGACCTCCATCTCGACGAGCTCGAGGATTTCCTCGTCGTCGACCTGGTCGCACTTGTTGAGTGCAACGAGAAGGTAAGGAACACCAACCTGCTTTGCAAGGAGGATGTGCTCCTTGGTCTGAGCCATCATGCCGTCAGTAGCAGCAACCACGAGGATCGCGCCGTCCATCTGAGCAGCACCGGTGATCATGTTCTTGATGTAGTCAGCGTGGCCTGGTGCATCAACGTGCGCGTAGTGGCGCTTGTCGGTCTCGTACTCAACGTGCGAGATGTTGATGGTAATACCGCGCTGGCGCTCCTCTGGAGCCGAGTCGATGGTCGCGAAGTCGCGCTGCACGTTCACGTCAGACGGGAACTTGTCGGCAAGCGTCTTCGAGATCGCTGCGGTAAGAGTCGTCTTACCGTGGTCAACGTGACCAATCGTACCGATGTTTACGTGCGGCTTGGTCCGCTCGAACTTGGCCTTCGCCACTATGGTCCTCCTCAGGACATTCAAGTGCTGTTCCCGCCTCGACGGTTTCGAGGGGGCGCGAGCACTGGGGTGTGTACTTATGTTACAAGCTCTGGTCTCTATTCGCGACCTGAACTCAGTGATCAGTGGCGGAATGCGTATTCCGCCACTGATCGGCAGACGATATTACTCGCCCTTAGCCTTCTGAACGATCTCATCGGCCACGGCCTTCGGCACCTCAGCGTAGGAATCGAAGGTCATCGAGAACACGGCACGACCACTGGTCTTCGACCGAAGGTCACCAATGTACCCGAACATCTCTGACAGTGGGACAAGGGCGCGTACGACCTTGACACCACTTGCGTCTTCCATGGCCTGAATCTGGCCACGGCGTGAGTTGAGGTCGCCGATAACGTCGCCCATGTACTCCTCAGGCGTACGAACCTCGACGGCCATCATTGGCTCGAGCAGCACAGGCTGTGCCATACGAGCCGCTTCCTTGAACGCCATCGAACCAGCGATCTTGAAGGCCATTTCCGACGAGTCAACGTCGTGGTACTGGCCGTCAAGCAGCTGAGCCTTCACGCCCACAACAGGGAAGCCTGCGAGGATACCGTACTCCATTGCGTCTTGGATACCGGCATCGACAGATGGGATGTACTCGCGAGGAACGCGACCACCGGTCACCTTGTCCTCGAACTCGTAAATCTTTTCGCTGTCTGCCTCGAGCGGAGCGAGCGAGATCTGAACCTTTGCGAACTGGCCCGATCCACCGGTCTGCTTCTTGTGGGTGTAGTCGTACTTCGGAACGGTCTTGCGGATCGTTTCGCGGTACGCAACCTGAGGCTTACCAACATTCGCCTCGACCTTGAATTCACGCTTCATGCGATCCACAAGGATGTCGAGGTGAAGCTCACCCATACCCGCGATCACGGTCTGACCGGTCTCCGGGTTGAGGCTCACGCGGAAGGTTGGGTCCTCTTCAGCAAGCTTCTGAATAGCGAGCGAAAGCTTCTCCTGATCACCCTTGGTCTTGGGCTCAATAGCCACCTCGATCACGGGTTCTGGGAAGGTCATCGACTCGAGAACAACCTGGTTATTCGCGTCTGAAAGGGTGTCACCTGTGGTGGTGTCCTTCAGGCCGATAACCGCGTAGATGTTGCCAGCGGTGAGCGAGTCAACAGGGTTCTCCTTGTTGGCGTGCATCTGGAAGATCTTTCCGATGCGCTCCTTCTTGCCCTTGGTCGAGTTGATGACCTGAGCACCAGACTCAGCGTGACCCGAGTAGACGCGAACGTAGGTGAGGCGACCGAAGAACGGGTGCACAGCAACCTTGAACGCGAGTGCCGAGAACGGATCGTCTGCATTCGGCTTGCGCTCGATAACGACTGACTCGTCACGGGGATCGTGAGCCTCGATCGCACCCACGTCAAGCGGGTTCGGGAGGAAGTCAACGACTGCGTCGAGCATCGGCTGGATGCCGCGGTTCTTGAATGCAGAACCACAGTAGACCGGGTAGATCTCGTTGTTCACAACAAGCTTGCGGATGCCGCCCTTGATCTCGTCGATCGTGAGCTCTTCGCCACCGAAGAACTTCTCGAGCAACTCATCGTCGGTCTCAGCGACAGTCTCAACGAGCTTTGCACGGTACTCTTCGGCCCTCGCCTGCAGGTCTGCAGGGATTTCCTGAGTCTCGTAGTTTGCGCCGAGGGTAACGTCACCCTTCGAATCGCCTTCCCACACGAATGCCTTCATCGTCAGAAGGTCAACGACACCGGTGAAGTCAGACTCCGAGCCGATCGGAAGCTGCATCACGAGCGGCTTTGCGCCGAGACGGTTGATGATCGTGTCTACCGTGAAGTAGAAGTCAGCACCCATCTTGTCCATTTTGTTGACAAAGCAGATACGGGGAACGCCGTACTTGTCTGCCTGGCGCCACACGGTCTCCGACTGAGGCTCAACACCCTCTTTACCGTCGAACACAGCAACTGCACCGTCGAGAACGCGGAGCGAGCGCTCCACCTCAACGGTGAAGTCAACGTGGCCGGGGGTGTCGATGATGTTGATCTGGTTGTTGTTCCAGAAACAGGTCACGGCGGCAGACGTGATCGTGATGCCGCGCTCCTTCTCCTGCTCCATCCAGTCAGTCGTTGCGCCACCGTCGTGGGTTTCACCGAGCTTGTGGTTCACACCCGTGTAGAACAGGATGCGCTCGGTTGTGGTGGTCTTGCCGGCATCAATGTGGGCCATGATGCCAATGTTGCGGACCTTACTCAGGTCAGTGAGCACGTCTTGTGCCACGGGATCTCCTCCAGTGTGTGGGGATGTAAGTATGTGGATCGCGGGATGAACCCGCAGTCAGGGGTGGATCGCCTGCGGATCCACCCCTGACTCAGATGACTACCAGCGGTAGTGAGCGAACGCGCGGTTCGACTCGGCCATCTTGTGCGTGTCTTCACGACGCTTCACAGCGGCACCGAGGCCGTTCGAAGCATCAAGAATTTCATTGGTGAGGCGATCGGTCATCGAGTTCTCGCGACGAGCCTTCGCGTAGCTCGTGAGCCAGCGAAGTGCGAGTGTGTTCGCACGGTGCGGCTTGACCTCAACGGGCACCTGGTAGGTCGAGCCACCAACACGACGTGAACGAACCTCAAGGGTTGGGCGCACGTTGTCGAGCGCCTTCTTGAGTACGGTCACGGCGTCTTGGCCGCTCTTCTCTGCGACGGTCTCGAGTGCACCGTAAACGATGCGTTCTGCGAGGCCCTTCTTGCCGTCAACAAGAATCTTGTTGACGAGCTGGCTCACTACGGGTGAGCCGTATACGGGATCAGCGACAACGGGGCGCTTGGGAGCAGGTCCTTTACGAGGCATTACTTCACCTTCTTTGCACCGTAGCGGCTACGAGCTTGCTTGCGGTCCTTGACCGCCTGCGTGTCGAGTGCGCCGCGCACGATCTTGTAGCGAACACCGGGGAGGTCCTTTACACGACCACCGCGCACGAGCACCATTGAGTGCTCCTGCAGGTTGTGGCCCTCACCGGGGATGTAAGCCGTAACCTCGGTACCGTTCGAAAGCTTCACACGAGCGACCTTACGCATCGCCGAGTTCGGCTTCTTTGGGTGGTGGTGTACACACGAGTACACACACCGCGCTGCTGGGGGTTCGCCTTCAGAGCGGGCGCCTTGGTCTTGGTGACCTTTGGCGACCGGCCCTTGCGAACCAGCTGCTGAATAGTAGGCACTGATTCTCCTCATTAGTCCTGCACGGTGACAGGAATGCTTCATATGGTTGAGCATGTGCGCACGTTTGCACGGGCGCGGAGCTGCTGAATCCGAAACGCGGGTCTCGGCCTCTGAGTGCAGCTATGCCGTGGGGGTTTCAGCTCTGGGAGCGAGTGACCCACAGTGCCCTCCTCCTGCCTTCGCGCACGCGCGTAGAGAGGTGGAATGCACCAAAGGACAACTTTACGCTGTGAAAGGCGCGAGCGCAAGGAAGATCGAGCGATTCGATCCACCATACATCTCGACGCTCACTCGGGTTGCTCGAGATGCTTCGAGAGGTCGTCGAGCATGGCTTGCACCTGCGGCTCAACAAATCGCGCAATTGCGCCCTGAATACGGGCTTGATGCATGAGCAAGGCAAAGCACACTTCGTTCCCGACTGAGCTCGCCTGTCGATCTGCAAGTTCGACCTCGCGACGCAACTGCTGCTTCTCGCTCTCGCTCAGCGGCGGTCGAGGAAGCGTCGGCTCAGGTCTCGTTTCTTCAGCGAGTCCGCCGAGGGTAAATAAGAATGGCTGGCCCGATTCGTCGGGCTCCGGGTCAGGGTCAATGCCATCGAATTCGGGATCAAGTCCCGCTACCGGGTCGTATCCGCCAGTTTTCCAGAGATCCGCGCCCGTGAGTTCGGCCTGCAGCATCGGTAGATGCTCACTCGTGTAGAGGTCTACCGCACGGTCGATAATTCGCTGCATGCGAGAAACCAGCGCATGTTTTACCTGGTGCGGTGTATCTGCGGCAATCCCAGACGCTAGGACTATCGGCGACCCCGTACACCTACGACACAACCTCGGCCGTCCACGGTGGGCAGCGGGCACCCACTTCGGAACCCATTCAAGCCAAGCATCAACAGCAGCACCAACTTGAGCCTCAAGCGAAGGTGCCGCCATCACTCACTCTCGCCTTCGTGTCGCTCCCAAGGCCACCGTGGGGCGGGACGATCAGTGTAGATGCGCCGCGCGAGCACTAGCCAGAACACAAGTACGCCGATCGCCCAGATCGGAGCGAGCACTATCGCAAATAGGCTCGCCCATGTCTCATCAAGCTGAAGACCGCCAACGATCCCGAATAGGCACCACAGCAGGTAAATACCGAAGGCTGCACCGATTACGATGCTCCACACGGGAGCGCGACTCCCCCGCAGCAGCGAAAGAGCCTGCCTCCACAGGAGCACCCCGAGCATTACAAGACCGACTGCAATCGTAAAGACTCCGAACCACAGTGGTACGCCGTCGGTGACGATCGGCCCATGCCCGAACAGTAAGCCGAGCATTCCCCACGACATCACAACGAGTGCGGCAGTGAAAATGAGCGTCGCCGCAATGAGCCCGAAGACGTATCCCCGAGTCACCCCGCGGCGAACACCCTCGTTCATTATTGCTGCGCTCGCACCTCAGCGAGTGCTGTCTCGTAGTCTTTGAGAAGCTCTGCGTTCTTCGCTGTTACCCTGCGCCCGCGGGCGCCGATCCACGCACCGAACCAGACGGCAACCTCACGTGCAAGCACTGCAGCGCCCAGTGTCGGAACAGTAAAGGCGAGCGCTCTCGCAGCGCCGATAAGGCCACCGTTGTCATCGCGCAGGTCAGCTGCGGCCTCGAGTGGCGTGCCGATGTAGGCGAATACGCCGGTGGCGGATGCCCACACGACGACTCCGACGAACAGGCTGAAGATGACGTAAGCCCACCAGCCAGCGCGGCCAAACACGAGCACGAGAATGACGAGTCCGACGAAGAACGCGACGACCCCGGCGATGAAGCCCCAAGACGTCACCCACGGAAGCAGCCCCTCAGTCAAGAATGTTGAGGGTGGGTATTGCTGTGAGATCCACACTGCAATAATGCCCGCGTAGAGCACAGCAAACGCAAGCGTCGCAAGCAACGCAATTGCTACGCCGGCGCCGCGGTTGCCCTTCAGGTCTGGTGGCATCGGCGTCTGCATGTACAGCGCAGCCATGGGGTGATCTGAACTGATACGGATCTCGCCGTCCCTCTCGGGAGATACTGCTGGTGCGGCGGCAGCGCTCGGCAAATCGTCAAGCGTCGTGGGAACTTGGACGGGCAGAGCCGGACGCTCGAGGTCGAGTTCGGTATCGACCTTCGAGAATTCTTCGCGATGAGCCTGCTCTGCGCGGGCAGCTTCGGTCGCCGCGTCTGCATCGACACTGGTGTCCGAAACCACCGTGCTCTTCGAGACGTCGACGTCAGCGACTGTCTCCGAGTTAGCGCTCACTGCTGTGTCTGCACCGGTAGGTGTCTCAGAAGGCGCGGGCACTTCGGCTGCGCGATCCACCGCATCTTGCACTGCGGCATCGCTGACAGACTGCTCTTCGACCGGTGCGCCAGGTTCATAGTTAGCAGTGGTTTCGCGCTCGTCGCTCATCGTGTTACCTCTCGGATACGTGGGGCCTTGCGGCCACGATACAAGCTTGGTCGAAGAAAGCGGTCTTCCCGCGCGGAAATCTTCGACTTCGCCCCTTGGCTCCCCCATCCAGCCAGTAACCAACCCGGACTGGCGAGTCACGTGACACAACGCGAAAGGCGCCCCTCCCGAAGAAGAGACGCCTTTCGCGTGCAGCCTCGCTTACGCGAAACCGTGTTCGGACTTAGCTGTAGTTGCCCGGGTTGAACTCATCCGAGGTGAACGTGTCGAAGTCAACGAACGAGAAGTCGTTCTCGTCGAAGGTACCCTCGCCCGCGAACATGCGGTTCGGGTAGCGCTCGGCACGCGCCTCTTCTGTCGCAGACACATCGACATCGCGGTAGGTGCTGAGCCCGGTACCGGCCGGGATGAGCTTACCGATGATGACGTTCTCCTTGAGACCGACGAGCGGATCCCTCGATCCCTCCATCGCAGCCTGCGTGAGCACGCGGGTGGTCTCTTGGAACGACGCGGCCGACAGCCACGACTCGGTCGCGAGCGAAGCCTTGGTGATACCCATGACCTCAGGACGCGCGGTTGCCGGACGCTTGCCGTCAACGAGCGCCTCGCGGTTGATGCGCTGGTAGCGTGCTCGGTCAACGAGCTCGCCCGGAAGCAGCTCGGTCTCGCCATGGTCAACCACGGTGACCTTACGCAGCATCTGGCGCACGATGACCTCGATGTGCTTATCGTGGATCGGCACACCCTGCGAACGATACACGCCCTGCACACCCTCTACGAGGTAGCGCTGAACCGCACGCTCGCCTGGGATGTGCTTGCCATTGTCGGTCTGACCGACCTGAAGGATGTCCTTCGGATCGAGCGTTCCCTGGAGGAACGGCTGGCCGAGCTCGACGTGGTCGCCATCTTCGATGAGCAGGGTCGAACGCTTGAGCACTGGGTACTGACGTTCTTCCGATCCATCGTCTGGCGTGAGGATCAGGCGACGGCTCTTCTCGGTGTCCTCGATCGTGACGCGACCTGCGGCCTCGGCAATCGGTGATGCTCCCTTTGGAGTACGTGCCTCGAACAGTTCCTGCACACGAGGGAGACCCTGCGTGATGTCGTCAGCCGACGCCGATCCACCGGTGTGGAAGGTACGCATGGTGAGCTGCGTACCTGGCTCACCAATCGACTGTGCAGCGATGATGCCGACGGCCTCACCGATGTCAACGCGCTGACCGGTTGCAAGCGAACGACCGTAGCAGGTGGCGCACACGCCAACCGCCGACTCACAGGTGAGTACTGAGCGAACCTTGATCTCGGTGACTCCAGCAGCAACGAGCTGGTCGATGACAACATCGCCCACGTCGGTGCCAGCTGTAGCGATGACAGCACCCTGCTCGTTCACTGCGTCTGCAGCGAGCGTGCGTGCGTAGACCGAGTTCTCAACGTCGTCATCACGAACGAGCTGACCGTCAACTTCGCTGGCGATCGGCAGGTCAAGGCCGCGGCCGGTGCCACAGTCCTCTTCGCGAATGATGACATCCTGCGAAACGTCGACGAGACGACGGGTCAGGTAACCCGAGTCTGCCGTACGCAGAGCGGTGTCAGCGAGGCCCTTACGAGCACCGTGCGTCGCGATGAAGTACTCGGCAACCGAGAGGCCCTCACGGTACGAGTTGATGATCGGGCGAGGGATAATTTCACCCTTCGGATCGCTCACGAGACCACGCATACCCGCAATGTTGCGGATCTGCAGCCAGTTACCACGAGCACCCGACGACACCATACGGAAGATGGTGTTGTCTTCTGGGAATGCCTCGCGCATCGCTGCAGCAACTTCGTCAGTTGCCTCGGTCCAGATCTTCACGAGATCAGCGTGACGCTCCTCATCGGTGATGAGACCGCGATCGAAGCGCTTCTGCACTGCCGCCGCTTCCTTTTCGTGCGCCGCAAGGATCTCAGCCTTGTTCGACGGGGTCACGATGTCGGAGAGCGCAACAGTCACACCCGAGCGAGTTGCCCAGTGGAAGCCTGCGTCCTTGATGCGGTCGAGGGTCGCAGCGACCTCCACCTTCGGGTAGCGCTCTGCCAGGTCATTGACGAGCGACGACAGGGTGCCCTTGTCGGCAACCTTCTCGAAGTAGGGGTAGTCAGCTGGCAGTGCTTCATTGAAGAGCGCACGCCCAAGCGTGGTCTCAACAAGCACAGGCTTCTCAGAGGTGACACCTGATGCGTCGGTGTAACCGGCGAGACGAATCTTCACCTTCGCACCGAGATCGAGCGTCTTCTCATCCATTGCGAGAATTGCCTCAGAAACTGTGCTGAATGCGCGACCTTCGCCAACGACACCTTCCTTCACCGTGGTGAGGTGGTGCAGACCGATGATCATGTCCTGCGAAGGCAGGGTGACCGGGCGGCCGTCTGAAGGCTTCAGGATGTTGTTCGAAGCGAGCATGAGCACGCGAGCCTCTGCCTGTGCCTCAACCGAGAGTGGCAGGTGAACCGCCATCTGGTCACCGTCGAAGTCGGCGTTGAACGCTGCACACACGAGTGGGTGAAGCTGGATCGCCTTGCCCTCAACGAGCTGAGGCTCAAAGGCCTGGATACCGAGGCGGTGCAGGGTCGGTGCGCGGTTCAGGAGCACGGGGCGCTCGCGGATGATCTCCTCGAGCACATCCCAAACCTCGCTGCGCGAACGCTCAACCATGCGCTTTGCAGCCTTCACGTTCTGAGCGTGCGACAGATCCATCAGGCGCTTGATCACGAATGGCTTGAAGAGCTCGAGCGCCATCTGCTTTGGCAGACCACACTGGTGCAGCTTCAGCTGCGGGCCGACAACGATGACCGAACGGCCAGAGTAGTCAACACGCTTACCGAGCAGGTTCTGACGGAAGCGGCCCTGCTTGCCCTTGAGCATGTCAGAGAGCGACTTGAGCGCACGGTTACCGGTACCAGTGACCGGGCGACCACGGCGACCGTTGTCGAACAGTGCGTCGACGGCCTCCTGCAGCATGCGCTTCTCGTTGTTCACGATGATCTCGGGTGCACCGAGATCGAGCAGGCGGCGCAGACGGTTGTTGCGGTTGATCACGCGGCGGTACAGATCATTGAGGTCTGAGGTCGCGAAGCGACCACCGTCGAGCTGCACCATCGGGCGAAGCTCAGGTGGAATCACGGGAACCACGTCGAGCACCATCGAGGCCGGGCTTGCGCCGGTCTGCAGGAAGGAGCTCACTACCTTGAGGCGCTTGATCGCGCGGATCTTCTTCTGCCCCTTGCCCTCTGAGATCTGCAGGTGCAGGGTCTCAGCCTCAGCTTCGAGATCAAAGCCCTCGAGACGCTTCTTGATTGCCTCGGCACCCATGTAGGCCTCGAAGTAATCACCGTAGCGGTCGATGAGGTCAGCAAATACTGCGTCCTCAGGTTTGAGGTCGCCGACCTTCAGACCACGGAAGTCGTCCCAGACGCGCTCGAGACGAGAAATGTCTTCGTCGTATCCCTTGCGGATCTGCGTCATGTCCTTTTCAGCTGAAGCTTCGGCGCGACGGCGCTGATCCGCCTTCGCCCCTTCAGCCTCAAGTGCCGCAAGGTCGGTCTCTGCCTGCTGCTGGCGCTGAGCAACGGCGATATCGCGCTGATCAGCGAGTGCCTTGAGTTCGAGGCGCAGTTCGGCCTCGAGCTCTGCCATGTCTTCGTGGCGGCCCTCTTCATCGATGTCGATGATCATGTACGCAGCGAAGTAAATGACCTTCTCAAGGTCTTTCGGTGCCATATCGAGCAGGTACCCGAGACGTGAAGGCACGCCCTTGAAGTACCAGATGTGGGTGACGGGAGCGGCAAGCTCGATGTGGCCCATGCGCTCACGACGAACGCTCGACTTGGTGACCTCGACGCCACAGCGCTCACAGACGATGCCCTTGTAGCGAACGCGCTTGTACTTGCCACACGCGCACTCCCAGTCGCGGCTGGGGCCGAAGATCTGTTCACCGAACAGACCGTCCTTCTCAGGCTTCAGCGTGCGGTAGTTGATGGTCTCTGGCTTCTTTACCTCGCCGAATGACCAGCTGCGAATGTCCTCGGCGGTTGCCAGACGGATCTGCAGCTCATTAAAACTCGTACCCTCGAGCAATGTTTCTCCTTGGGGTGAAATTGAATTCTTAAGTGTGGGGACTGGGCCCCGCCATCACAGGCGGGGCTTCAGTCAACTCAGATCTCGTCAGCCGAAGCTGCCTCGAAACGGGCCGAAAGGTTAATACCCAGCTCTTCCGCAGTGCGGTGTGCCTCGTCGTCGTTGTCACGAAGGCTCACAGCGTTGCCGTCTGCGCCGAGTACTTCGACGTTCAGGCAGAGCGACTGCATTTCCTTCATGAGCACTCGGAACGACTCGGGAACGCCAGGCTCCGGAATGTTCTCGCCGCGCACGATTGCCTCGTACACCTTCACGCGGCCGAGGATGTCGTCGGACTTCACCGTGAGCAGCTCCTGCAGCGCGTAAGCGGCACCGTAGGCCTCGAGCGCCCACACTTCCATCTCACCGAAGCGCTGGCCACCGAACTGGGCCTTACCACCGAGTGGCTGCTGGGTGATCATCGAGTATGGTCCGGTCGAACGAGCGTGGATCTTGTCATCGACGAGGTGGTGGAGCTTCAGGATGTACATGTAGCCGACCGAGATCGGGTACGGGTACGGCTCGCCCGAGCGACCGTCAAACAGACGGGTCTTACCGGTCGAGTCGATGAGGCGCTCACCGTCGCGGTTCTCAAGGGTTGAGTCGAGCAGACCAGCGATCTCTTCCTCGGTCGCGCCGTCGAACACTGGGGTTGCAACCTTGGTGTTCGGGGCTGCTTCGAGGGCTGCCTCGGCGAGCTTTGCTGCCCACTCTGGCGATCCGTCGATCTTCCAACCCTGCTTCGCGATCCACCCGAGGTGGATCTCAAGAACCTGGCCGAAGTTCATTCGACCCGGGATACCGAGCGGGTTGAGGATCACGTCAACAGGCGTTCCGTCTGCGAGGAACGGCATGTCTTCGACCGGGAGGATCTTCGAGATGACGCCCTTGTTACCGTGACGACCAGCAAGCTTGTCGCCCTCGGTGATCTTACGCTTCTGAGCGATGTATACGACCACGCGCTGGTTTACGCCCGAGCCGAGGTCATCGTCGTTGCCACTCTCTGCGTCGAACACCTTGACGGAAGTCACGGTACCTGCGACACCGTGCGGCACCTTGAGCGAGGTGTCGCGAACTTCGCGACTCTTCTCGTTGAAGATCGCGCGGAGCAGGCGCTCCTCAGCCGAAAGTTCGGTCTCACCCTTTGGCGTGACCTTGCCGACGAGGATGTCGCCAGGGTTGACCTCAGCACCGATGCGGATGATGCCGCGTTCGTCGAGATCCTTCAGAGCCTCCATGCTTGCGTTCGGGAGATCGCGAGTGATCTCTTCCTTACCAAGCTTGGTGTCACGTGCATCGACGTCGTACTCTTCG
This sequence comes from Leucobacter denitrificans, assembly GCF_014396385.1. Lineage (NCBI taxonomy): Bacteria > Bacillati > Actinomycetota > Actinomycetes > Micrococcales > Microbacteriaceae > Leucobacter > Leucobacter denitrificans. The sequence goes on along the minus strand of NZ_CP060716.1, from coordinate 2,260,738 downwards.
ATGTGGATCGACGACAGCGTGTCGTCCTTCACCAGGTTCTGGCTCAGGATGATCGCGTCCTCGTAGTTGTGGCCCTCCCACGACATGAACGCCACGAGGAGGTTCTTGCCGAGTGCGAGTTCACCGTTCTCGGTTGCGGGGCCGTCAGCGATGACCTCGCCAGCCTCGATCCGCTCGCCAGCCTTGACGATAACGCGGTGGTTGTAGTTCGTGCCCTGGTTCGAGCGGTCGAACTTGCGCATGAAGTAGCTCTTCGTGCCACCCTCGTCCTGCTGAATAGTGACGTAGTCAGCGGAAACCTCGGAAATTACGCCGGCCTTCTCAGCGACAATAACGTCGCCTGCGTCGATGGCTGCGTACCCTTCCATACCGGTACCGACGATCGGCGACTCGCTGCGGAGCAGCGGGACAGCCTGGCGCTGCATGTTCGCACCCATGAGCGCGCGGTTCGCATCGTCGTGCTCGAGGAACGGAATGAGCGACGTCGCAACCGACACCATCTGGCGTGGCGAAACGTCCATGTACTGCACGGTTTCTGCGTCAACAAGCTGCACCTCGGAACCACGTGGGCGGGCGAGAACCTGCTTCTCAGAGAACTTGCCGTCCTTGTTTACCGGAGCACCAGCCTGAGCGATGAGGAACTCGTCCTCTTCGTGGGCGGTGAGGTAATCGACCTGGTCGGTGACCTTGCCGTCAACAATGCGACGGTACGGGGTCTCAATGAATCCGAACGCGTTGATACGCGCGAATGTCGCGAGAGCACCAATGAGGCCAATGTTCGGGCCTTCCGGGGTCTCAATCGGGCACATACGGCCGTAGTGCGACGGGTGAACGTCACGAACCTCGACGCCTGCACGGTCACGCGAAAGACCACCTGGGCCGAGTGCCGAGAGACGACGCTTGTTCGTGAGGCCCGCAAGCGGGTTGTTCTGATCCATGAACTGCGACAGCTGCGAGGTTCCGAAGAACTCTTTGATCGCTGCGAGCACGGGGCGCGTGTTGATCAGGGTGTTCGGGGTGATCGCCTCGATGTCCTGAGTGGTCATGCGCTCGCGCACAACGCGCTCCATGCGGCTGAGGCCGGTGCGTACCTGGTTCTGGATCAGTTCGCCAACCGCGCGGATGCGACGGTTACCGAAGTGGTCGATGTCGTCGGTGTCGAGGCGAAGCTCGATCTCCTTGCCATCGCGAATACCCGGAAGGGTCTCGGTACCAGCGTGCAGGCCGACGAGGTACTTGATCGTGGAGACGATGTCTTCGAGCGAGAGCACCGAGTCAGTGATTGGTGCGTCGAGACCAAGCTTGCGGTTGATCTTGTAGCGACCGACCTTCGCGAGGTCATAGCGTTTCGGGTTGAAGTAGCTGTTGTCGATGAGCGCGCGTGCTGCTTCGATTGCAACCTGCTCACCCGGACGCTGCTTGCGGTAGATGTCCTTGAGCGCCTCTTCCTGGAGGTTGACGCCGTCTTTCTCGACGATGCCGTCTTTCTCAAGCGTGAGGGTGATCGACTCGTACCCAGCGAACTCCTCGAGAATCTCAGAGGTAGTCATGCCGAGCGCCTTGAGGAACACGGTCACTGACTGCTTACGCTTGCGGTCGATGCGAACACCAACCTGGTCGCGCTTGTCGATTTCGAACTCAAGCCATGCGCCGCGGCTCGGGATCACGCGAGCGGTGAAGACGTCCTTATCCGAGGTCTTCTCCTGTGCGCGCTCGAAGTACACGCCGGGGCTACGGACGAGCTGCGACACGATGACGCGCTCGGTGCCGTTGATGATGAAGGTGCCCTTGTCGGTCATGATGGGGAAATCACCCATGTAGACCGTCTGGCTCTTCAGCACCTGAGTCTCGGTGTTGTAGAACGCCGCCTCGACGTAGAGCGGTGCCGAGTAGGTCTTACCGCGCTCCTTGCACTCTTCGATCGAGAACTTCTGCTCGTCGAGGATCGGGTTTTCGAAGGACAGCTGCATAGTGCCAGCGTTGTCTTCGATCGGCGAGATCTCTTCGAAGATTTCTTCAAGGCCGCTCTTCAGCGCGATGTCATCGCGCCCCTGAGCCTGTGCCTCAGCGACGCGCTCTTTCCAAGCGTCGCTGCCGACGAGCCAGTCAAAGCTCTCAAGCTGCAGTGCCAAAAGGTTCGGCACCGACAGCGTGTCGGAAATCTTAGCGAAGGAGAGACGCTGGTGATCGCGACCGTTCTTCGGATTGTTGGTGGACGATGCGTTGCGCGCAGCAGCCAAGGAATTACCTCCGTGAGCCCCGTCGGGCTGTAGACCTGGTCTTGCAAAGAATTGCGTTAGGATCATCGAGCGGGGCATATCTGCGCGTAAGCGCCAGCTCCCGAGGCCTTCCGTTATATGAAGGCACACTGGTGTCCGTAGTGCAACTATCTACAATAGCAGCGGAATTACACCTTGTCTAGTGGTCAACTTCCGGTGAAAGAAGCTCAGCCCTCCACTGCTCCCACTCACTCAAACTAAGGTTCTGCAAGTCACCCGGAGGAACATCCCGCTTGGGCCCGGGGTAAAAGTCAGCTCTGCCGTTCAGGGCTCGGTAGGCAAGCTGTACGACAAACGCCCTCACGCTGTTCGTGACGAAGGTAATTCGATCATTGCCACGGTCTGACGTAATAAGCGTAAGCACACCGTCGTCATCAATAGTGACTTTGCGGGCAATGTCGCCATCGACACTTAGAACATACAGGCAGGCAAGAAGCAGGTCCTCTACTCGCCTACTCTTCTGAATGAGTCCAGGAAATTCGAGCAGCATGCCCCAAAGTTCCCGAACAGTCTGCTCACAACGACCTGTCTTGACAGACAACGCTTGCTCAGCCATGACTCAAGACTAATGCTCGATTTTAAAGTCTTGTTAGTCCCGCAATTGCTGAGGGCGACGTTCGATTACTCGTGCAGTCACCATCGTTTGGGATGGCAATTTCACAACACGCATCACTTCCCATTCGATACCGCGGGCGAGTAGCAGTGTACCTGGGTTACCAGGCAGGGCTGGTTCTTGGAAAAGGGCTGGGGTTCCTGCGGGGACGCTCAATCTCACAAGTAATGGAATATCTTCAACCGGCTCACTTAATCCCATGAGAAATGACATTAAGTAGCTTGGCTCAAAAACACGGTCACCCTGCGTGAGAGCAGTCGGGATGCGCGCACTCGTCGGTACCAGGGTCACTACGATCGCCTCGGGAGTGGGGCGAAGTTCCAAGGTCTCATCAATTTCAGCCACCCTAGCGAGTACACCAGAGTTCAGCTCAGCTTCTCCTCGCAATGCGGCGTCGATTTCGGCACGGGACCCACCACTTGCGGGGGTGTCTGAGCTGCGCGGCGCTCTGACTCATTCTCCGAGCGCCGCCTCACACGTTCCGGATTGAGGATTTCTTCAAGCGAGTGCTTGCCAGAATATTCGACAATCTCCTCACCTATCGAACCCGCAAAGCCAGGACCCGCAGTACCAAGTAGGGACCGCACTGCATCTATTGCTGGGACGCCATCCTCGCGCAGCGCACTCAACGTACGTTTCCAGTACTTAGCCCCCTCCTTACGGAAAGCCCTCCCGGATCTTGAAATCAGCCCGGCCGCCTCTGGCTCTGCATCTGAACCGTGGAAAAGGTAGGCGACGATATCACCCTGCAACGTTATAGGAGCCGCAAAACGTTCTTGTAAGCGTCAAACCTGTACATCGGCGGAGCGCCCGAAATCTCAGGATAGAGATCATCGTTCAGCATGCTCATTCGCTCAGCACCTCTCCAAAGATCTGCCACTGCCCATTGAGTTCAACTACTCGCGTAGCGCGCCATTCAGGACCCCGACCCACTATGCCGCGAAGCCGTTGTCGATAAGCAACTGCCTAAGGTCCGGCAAATACTCTTGAGCCTTATCAATTGAGATCTCAACGGGGTTGCCCCAACCGTAACTCCAAAAAGCCCCACAGATAGCGCAGCGGTAGTAGCGTTCACCACGGCTGTCGTTCTCACCGAGAAACCGGGGTTCTTTAGTGACGCCGCCGCCCCAAAACTTTCTGTACTCTTGGCAGCCCCGCTGTTCCCAGTCGAGTCCCACATCAGGAACGTCTCGAACTGGAACTTTGAACATGATTATGGGTTACTGCTCTGCTCGGAGCTCAGACCGATCGTGCATCCAACACATACGCAATCGTGTCGGCGACACTGCCACGACCGTAGTGCGAGAACTGCACAGCGGCAAAGCCATTGCCTGCGCCAAACTCAGCCCAGCTACTTCCCCATTCCAGCTTGGTCTGCAACGGATGAGCTGATGCATCTGCAAAGGGAGATTCCAGCGTCGCTGAATCAACCGGCACCGCAACGTCACCGAGACCCTGACGAAAACGAAGGAGTCGTGCCGCAAAGAACGCCACATACTTCTGCGCGGCTTCCACGTCAGGGGTCCACATTTTCAGCGATGGTCCGCCCCGCACCGACCGCCGGGCAACCTGTACGTCGTGCTCACGACCTAATATGAGAAATCCACGGGCATAGTCACCAATGATCATCTCGGCAGGATTCTGCGAGTTCAAACGGGCTTGCCACCCGAGATCTGCAATCAGCTTTGCAAGCGCAGGATCAAGAGACCACACGGAGCACCCCCGCATCAATAGCTTCGAACAGGCACATCTTCGCGCCATTGGCGCCGAGGATGACCGAGTAATAGGATCCACCCTCTTGACCAAACGCGGGTGCGTTTTGCCCCACCTCAACCATCCAGTTTTCTGGCAGGAACCCGGTGAACTCCACGGTCAAGAGCTTTGCGATCGACTCGTTTGACTCGTCAGGCAACTGTATGCGCTGACTGAATGACCCACCAGTCATGGTGAGGAATTCGGAAAGTGGATCACCGAGCACATCCTGCGTCGCGGGAAACGCTTTGAGCAACTCGGCGATGTCGGTGAACTGCACTCGTCGATCAGGCAGTGAACCGTTGTTCGCTGCTGGGATCAAGTCACCATTGGCGTCTAAATAGAGCGCGGCCCATTCGTCTCGAGAAAGCGTCTTTCCTGGCTCAACCATCCTGTTTCCCTTCCAGACGACTTTCACGCCACGCGTTCCACTGCTCCACTGACAGTTGCTGCACTGCCCCTGGTGGACGATCGTACCTCGGTCCAGGCACCTGTCCGAATAAAGGTCGGCCATCCCGGTCTGCTAAACAATTTCTAATTGTCTGATCGCTCGACGTGAACACCCATGCCCAGGTCAGGCCTTCCAATAGCGAATACGCACCAACCACCTCGGCCCAGAAGCTATTGCCCCAGAACCAACGAACGACTACACACTCGTTTTCATACTCGTTCAGAACCCGACGCTCTTCAAATGTGAAAGTGAATGGAGCTTCCTCATACGGCGAATGTCCAAGGTCCAGATCCGCTCGACCGCTCAACACCCGGTATGCAAGCTGCACGACAAGCGCACGAACGCTGTTCGTCACAAATATCGGTCCGCCTTGTCCGCGATCCGACCTCAGGAGAGTGAAAACCCCCTCATTATCAGTCGATAGCTCGTAGGACACATCACCTTCTGCGCGAAGCAGAAACAGATCAGAAGTAATTAAGCCTTCTAACGACTGACCTTTCGAAACGAGTTCCGGAAACTGTTGGAGGAATTCCCAGAACTCCCGCAACTTCTCCTCACGCACCTTGAGGCTCACCACTTATCCAGTTGGAAGATGTCGCGGGCTTCAGGGGTGTCGAGCCTCACGCCTTCTCCATCAGCATCACGAATGACGAGTTGTAATCCACCGCCGTCTAGACCGTACGCTTCACCGATCATGCTGATTTCAAGTGTCCACCCTGGAGGAAGTTGCGGATTCTCAGCGAACCGCACGTCCCAGAGTTCCGTAGCCCCGACCTGGTTCGGCCCGAGCGCTCGGTCACTGATCGATCCGCCGCCGATCCCGATGTACTCTCCGCCCGCTGAACCAACACGGTCCATAGGGAGATCGCCAAAGATCCTGCGGAACTCCGTGAGATCTGTAAACTGAACGCGCGTGCCGATCACGGAGCCCTGGTTTGGCGACCAGTGCATCGAGCCAACACCGCCTGGATTATTGGGATCTGGCTTGATGTACCGAGACTCCCACTCCGACCTCGTCATTGGGCTACCCGTCTCAGGGTGGTAACCGAACGGAGCATTCGGATCGCCGTCGAGCAAGAGGAAGGCATTACCCGGCTGCGTTGCCGTCACCTGAGAGACACCAGTGCGCGGATCGGTGATCGTCTGCGCATCAGGCGCAAAACGATTGTCGAGCGTGCCAGTTGTTGGCTTGACGTCGCCGTATCCAGACTCTGCCATTCCTGCGTCGTGCACTCTTCGCCAGCCTGGTCCATGCGAATCAGTGCCCGCGATGATGGCCTGTCCCTCTGGGCTTGCCTCTACGAGCGTGGCTGGATTGCGTCGAATCTCGAGTGGGGACGTCGATTCAGGCTTTGCCGCAGGCTGCATTTCGACCGGCGGAACGTCGTCGCCCGACTGGTTCTGTTGGTCGCCACCATCGACAGGAGTCTCACCGTTGTCTGGGGTCGCACCCTCGTCTGCGTTCGGAACGTCATCACCCGCAGGACCTTCATCGCTTCCGTCAACAGGAGTGCTGTCGGGATCGCTCGCAGGTTCAGGAGTGTTCGACGGGCCATCGGCACCGTCGAGGCTCTCAGGCACAACGACCTGCTCGGGGCCGTCTGCGTGAATACCGTGACCAGCCGCGCCTGCAGCGCCAGCTCCACCAGCTGCACCAGTCGCAATGGGTGCGCCGCCCTGTGGCGCATCGCTGGCAAGCGATGTCGGCACTTCGATGTTCGTGTCGGGGATGCTCGTAGCCTCGGGACCCACACTTCCGCCTGGATCCACATCCGTCGTGGGGCAGTCGTCGGCACCTCGGACTGGGTAGCGCCGCCACCCGCCGGGGTGTCCTGTGGGAGTGAGGCTGGAACCTCAACGTCGCTCTGCGGCACATCGGTGCCACCTGCGCCACCCGTGCTACCGGCGTCGCCGCCGCCAGAGCCACCACCTGCAGGAGCGCCCGATCCACCGTCGCCAGCGCCACCCGCGGGAGCACCGCCGCCCGCAGGAGCGCCTCCACCTGCAGGAGCGCCAGCACCAGCTGCACCGCCCGCTGCAGGCGCGCCGCCACTCGGGGCGCCCCCTGAAGGAGCACCGGCGTCTGTAGCCGTACCGCCGGTTGACGGGGATCCGCCCGCGGTGGTCGTCACCGGTGCTGTGCCGCCGGTCGACGGGGCAGTTGATGTGTTTGTGAGCGACACATTGGGGCTGACCGAAGGATTCTTAATCGAGGTCAGACCGCCGCCAGCTGCACCACCCGCGGTGCCGACAAGCGCCGACATAAGAAGATTAAAGTCTTGCCCGGTGACCTGCGAGGCAAGGAACTCGCCGCCCACGCCACCGACACCACCGGTGACCGCGTCAACCGACGACCGCACCGTAATGCGGGTGCCGCGAGACGCAATGTTGCCACCGATATGCGAGAACGGACCAGCAACCGCGCCACCAAAAGCCGACGATACCGCGGCACCACCCAAATCACTGAACGAGAAGTTGCCAAACGCGAGCGATGCTCCAGCATTTGCAATCGTTCCCGACACGGTTGACTCAATAGCCTCGATCGCAGCTCGACGCATCACTGCCATCGTGCGCTTTGCAGACATAATGAGGGTCTTCAGCTTATTCACTACGGCGAGAAGCTTCGGCACCCACCGAGCAACCGTCATCGCGGCCTTACCGGCGGCCGCCAGTGCACCTGCACCGAAGGTAAAGAACGACAGTGCGATACCGACACCGATATCGATTGCGATCTCGAGTGCGAGCTGGCCAAGCATCGAAAGCAGCTCACTGCGAATCGCTTCTACGTTATTCGCATATGCGGTGCACCCGTCGCCGAGCGACTGAGCATCATCTGCAAGGTTCTGCACGAGCTCTTCGAGCTTTGTTTGTACCGCCGCTACATCTGCCTGCTGTGGAAACTCTGCAGCGAGCGATGTTGGAATCGCGGCGCCAATCTTCGACTTCGCAGATACCAACTGTGATTGATAGGTCGACCACGCTGACGCTGCCTGGTTCACCTTGCCGGTATCTGCCGTGGGAATGACAATCCCGGCGGTGTCTTTCAGAGTGTTTTCGATCCACTCCATGATCTCGCCCTGCGGGGTGCCTCTTTGCTCATCCCCCAGTGCGGTACCGACGTTCGGCGCGGAACTCGTGATCTGCGATGGCGTCATCGATGCGAACTGGTTCGTGCCGCCATTCGCGCCAGCAAGTTCGATCGCCCGATACCCGGCCGCGAGCCCCAACAGGTAACCCTCGAAACTGGTGACAGCTTTCGCGAGCGTAATGCCCGCCTCCATCATCGACGCCGCAGACAGGTCGTACCCGCCCTCGTCTTTCACACCGAGCGCAAACTCCTCGGCGTTCGGGTCAATACCTGCCATACCCTGGCACGACAGCAATGAAGAACCCGCAGAAATCGTTGCGGTCTCGATGCTCTTCGCCGCCGCAGCTACCGAAGATGATTCAGAAGCGAACGATGACGCATTCACACGCACTAACACTCGGAAGTTCTCCCTTTATGCGCTCATCTGGGAGCGATATGTCGACCACTGCGAATCGAGTGTTTCAATTCCCTGCTCATACGCTGAGAGCACTGCGGCGGCGTGCGCCTGCAGCTGCGCGGTCTCTTCTGTAAGCGACTGAGCACCCGCAGCCCAGGTCTCGAACGCGACGAGGAACCGCGAGAACGCAGGCCCCTGCCACTCGGCCGGAAGCATGTAGGCAAATGCCGAGGCTCCAGCCCGAAGCGCGTCAGCGTACTCAATCATTGAGGTCAGCGACTCGTTCATGCTCTGCAGTGCTGCTACGTCTGCTGCTTGCTCACTCATGCTGTCTCCCCCGCAGGAACCTGTGTAGGTTGAGCCGTCGCAGAGGCGAGGGAAACCTTCTCGCCCTGACCAGCTTCACCACGGCCAGTGCGTGCCGTCACCGAGCCGCCGACGACGGCACCGCCAACTGGCTTCTTCTCAGCGGTACGCGAGCGCTCAAGACCCGTGTCAACCGCTTCTTCAATATCTTCAGCAACCTCGAGCAGCGGGGCCTGATTCTGCTTGCCCTGCAGCATGCGACCGCGCACCCCGGCTTCGAGCTGGGTGTACGCGCCTTCAGCGCCGTTGAGTTGCATCGAAAGAGTGGTGAGTGACATGCGTACGAGATCTGCAGTCTCTTGCCATGTTGCGAAACGCTCAGCAAATGCGACCTGGTCTTCGCCCTCCCAGGAAACACCCGAAACCGCATTCACTTTTGAGGTCACAGAAGCTACGTGCGCATCGAACACTGCGAGTACACCTTGCAGCTGAGCCGAGACTTCGCCAAGGCTCGCGGCGCGTACGCGAAACGTTGTCATGGTTCACTCCTTCCGGGATCTATCTGAACGCGGAGCCCCGCAGGGCTCGACTCAGAGAATTAACCCTGGAACGTCGAAGAGATCTGGTTCTCAGAATCTTCGTACGAGAGCGATGCCTGGTTCAGCAGTTCGCTGATTCCCTGGAGAGATTCCTTGAGCTGAATCGCTGCCTGGTCCCACTGACCGTACAGTTCGTTGAACGACTGCGACGCCGCACCCGACCAGTCCCCACCGACCAGGCCGTCGACCAGCGACTTCAGGTTCGAGAGCTGCGATTCAATCGACTGCGAGCCGCTCGAAAGCTGGCCAGCCACACCTGAAAGCGACTCGGAAGTTACACGAATATCAGCCACGGTGGGCCCCTCTCGACGAAGATGTTCTCACATAAAAAATTGCCGCACCGCAGCAATCACAACAAAAAGCTTATGTGCCGTAAGAGTTCGATGCCAAGTTTCTGCCAAAAAAGTTTAACTAGATTTCACATCAAGACGATTGTCTGATGCCCCACGTAGACTTTGGGCCATGAGCGAGGCCAATCTGTGAAGTTACCCGAACCAATTACATTGTCTTCCGGTCGATCGGCGCATATTGAAGAAGATCGTTGGGTTCCTGGGGCAGTCCAACTCGTCGTTGACGGCACGCCGCAGTCACACGTGAACCTTCGCGACCCCTCAGATCTGTTCTTTGAATACATGCGTCGTATCGGCCATGTCATTGACCTCTTCCGCACTCCGGGTGCGCCAATATCAGCGTTGCACCTCGGTGGCGGTGCGTTCACTCTTCCACGGTATGTCGAAGCAACGCGACCCGGTAGTCGGCAGCAAGTCATTGAACTCGAAAGTGCACTCGTCGACCTCGTGCGTGAAGCTGCTCCCCTACCCCGACGCGCGAGCATTCGTGTGCGTCACGGTGACGCTCGCGAGGTGCTCGGCAAGCTCCCTGCAGGTATGCACGGTGCGATGGATCTGGTGATCGTCGATATTTTTGCTGGATCGCAAACACCTGCGCACGTATCGAGCGTTGAGTTTTACGAACAAGTTCGCCCACTGCTCGCGCCCGGCGGACTCGTGGTCGTGAATGCGGCAGATGGGAAAGGACTCCCGTTTGTGCGCGGCCAGCTCGCCACGCTCTCTTCACTGTTCTCTGAGGTCGCGGTAATTGCCGAACCACAGGTGCTAAAGGGGCGCCGATTCGGTAACGTCGTGATGCTCGCTTCTCAAGTAGACGACAGCGGTTCGCACTCTGAACTCGATTGGCTTCCACGGCTCCTCGCCGGTGGCCCCCACCCGGCCCGGTTGCTTGCGGGGCGAGAACTCTCAGAACTCATTGGTACGACGAAGCCGGTGACAGACGCGACCGCGAAAGACTCGCCAGCCCCCTCGCCCGGAATTTTCGGGAGAGAGGAGTGAGTGAGCTCAGTCGCGTTCAGATCTGGGCCGAGGCACTGATCCGCCTCCATCTCGACCCAAAATTTGGTGAGGGAGCATGGACCTTTGGTTTTGACCGAGCGAAGCGCCGCGCTGGCCTGTGCAACTACACCGATCGCCGAATCACAGTATCTCGCTACCTCGCGGCCGAATTCGACGACGATGAGAATCACCAGACGCTTCTCCACGAGGTCGCGCACGCGCTCGCGGGCCCAGACGCGGGTCATGGCCCCGAATGGCGGCGGATCGCAAGGGGTCTCGGTTATGTCGGCGGCCGCACTCACTCAGGCGACATCTCACAAGAGCAGGCCCCCTGGATAGGTCTCTGCCCCGGGGGCCATGCTCACTATCGCTACCGCAAGCCGTCGCGCCCAAATTCATGTACCAGATGTGAGCGCGGCGCTTTCAACGAAGCGCACCTCATTCGGTGGCAACGTAGACGCGTCGCGAGCTAGCAGCCGACTGCGCCGAGCACCTGCCTCAGGAGCGCACCGCGCCCGCCGGAAAGCTGCGAGAGCATATCGTCGGCGAGCGCGTCTTCTGGGCTCATCCAGGTGACTTCGAGCGCGTCTTGGCGAGGGTTGCAACTTCCGGTTACTGGCACAACGTAGACGAGCGAAACCGCGTGCTGCCGCTCGTCAACGAACTGTGAAATACCCGGCATTGGAAAGTACTCGGCGACCTGCGCAGGCAGCAGGGTCGACGGCATCTGCGGAAATGCCATCGGGCCGAGGTCGTTCTCAAGGTGACGGAATAGTGCCTCGCGCACGGGTTCTCCGAAACGAACGCGTCCAGATACAAAGGCCCGCGTGAGGTGTCCCTCAGGTGTACTGCGCAGAAGCAACCCAACATCGGTCACTTTTCCGAGCCCATCGACCCGAACTGGCACCGCCTCAACGTAAAGCACCGGCACCCGTGAACGTACAAAATGAAGCTCTTCGTCGTTCAGCCAAGCAGGGTTTCCGGCTGGCGTCGGGCGGTCCTCCGGTCCATCCGATTCGGGCAGGTCTGCGGTTCCGATCACCATGCTTTCATTCTGCCACCGACGATACGATAAACCCATGCTCAATCGCGGAGAGACCCGGACCAAACGAAAGTTTTCAAGGAACGCGCTTTCTTCGCTGATGATGTTGAGCACCGTGGGCCTGCTTCTTGGTGCGGCCGGTTGCGCCGCAGACGATCCCGAGCCAACACCAAAACCCACTGCCACCGCTGAGCCAAGCCCGGCACCCACCCCGACTGAAGAGCCAGAGCCGACGCCTGAACCACCGGCATTCGATACCAGCGCCTATTCAATCGATGATCCAACATCGATCTGGGTTGTCGTAAACAAGTTGCGCCCACTCAATCCTCCGAGCTACGTGCCAACAGACCTCGTGTACCCGCAGGTAGATAACACAAACGGTCAGCCGCTCCGCCAGGTTGCATCACAGGCCACTGAACAAATGGTGGCGGCGGCCGCGACAGATGGGCTGTACCTGCGTATCGCGAGCGCCTATCGCAGCTATGACACGCAAGTGAGCGTGTACGGCAGTTTCGTGACGAATCAGGGGCAAGCGTTTGCCGATACCACCTCGGCGCGCCCCGGACATTCCGAGCATCAGACCGGTCTCACCGCCGACTTCGACGCTGCCGATGGATGCACGCTTGACAGCTGCTTCGCGAACACGCCCTCGGGCCTGTGGCTGCACGAGCATGCCCCCGAGTACGGCTTCATCGAGCGTTACCCTGCGGGCAAAGAATCAGTGACCGGCTACATGCCTGAGCCTTGGCATTACCGCTACGTCGGCACTGAACTGGCACTTGAAATGCGAGACACGGGTGTGCTCACGCTCGAGGAGTTCTTCGGCCTCCCAGCGGCCCCTGACTACGCGGGTTAGCGCTAGGCTCCTATCGTGGATCGAAGTGTTCTCGCAGCGGCAGCCAAGCCGGGGCCGGTATATGTCATCGGCCGTGCGCTGCTCATTCCGCTGTTGTGGATCAGATTCCGCCCGCGCATAACCGGCAGGCAACACGTACCTGCCGAGGGCCCAGTCTTGCTCGCGAGCAATCACCTTTCGGGACTCGACACGATCCTTATCCCTTCATTCGCACCGAGAAAGGTGCAGTTTCTCGCGAAGGCATCGCTCTTCAGGAGCCGTTTTGGCAAGTGGTTCTTTACGAGCATCGGCGCGGTACCGGTACACCGCGAGGCCTCCTCAGCTGCGCAATCCGCTCTCGACGCCGGCCGTGATGTGCTCGCCACCGGCAACGTGTTCGCTGTCTTCCCTGAGGGGAGCCGCTCCCGCGACGGCAGACTGTACCGCGGTCGAAGCGGAGCCGCCTGGCTCGCACTCGAAACCGGAGCGACGGTCGTACCCGTCGGGCTCATTGGAACAAATCGCAAGCTCAAAGATCCACAATCTGGGAGGGTACCGCGAGTTGCGATCCGCTATGGAGAGCCGCTCGACCTCAGCGATCTTGCCTCGCTCCCAGCCGGCCGCGCCCGCAGGGAGGCTACCGAGCGAATCATGGAGGCGATCCACGCACTTACCGGGCAGGAGCGCGCCGACACCTATGCCGAGGGTGGCCGCGGGGCATAGCATGGCGGCATGGAAATCAATGCCGATCTCATCATCGTGGGGGCGGGGCTCTCGGGCCTGGTAGCCGCTCGCGAGGCCTATCTAGCGGGGCTCACCACCATCATTGTGGATCAGGAGGGGCCACAAAACCTCGGCGGTCAGGCCTGGTGGTCTTTCGGCGGCCTCTTTCTCGTCGACTCGCCAGAGCAGCGCAGGTTTGGGGTGAAAGATTCGTTCGACCTCGCTTGGCAAGACTGGCAGGGCAGCGCGCAGTGGGATCGAGTGGACGACGACGAGCAGGGCGATGGTCTTGGCGAAGACGGCTGGGCTGCGCGGTGGGGCCGCGCATACGTTGAGTGGGCCGCGGGTGAAAAACGTGAGTGGATCCGCGAGGTCGGCATTGACCTCACTCCTGTCGTCGGGTGGGCGGAGCGCGGCGATCTTTCTGCCACCGGACACGGTAACTCGGTGCCACGCTTTCATATCCCCTGGGGTACCGGCACGGGAATTATCGCGCCATTCATCGAATCGGCGAAGGAAGCCGCGAGCGTTGGTCTCACGCGTTTCATGCACCGTCACCGGGTGGACGAGATTATCGTCGAGAACGGTTCGGTCGTCGGGGTTCGGGGTGCACGCCTCGCTGACGACGACAGCCCTCGAGCAGTCGCCTCGAACCGAGATGTCATCGGCGATTTCGAGTTTCGCGCTGGCGCAGTGATTGTCGCGAGTGGCGGCATCGGCGGCAATCACGACCTCGTGCGTAAGTACTGGCCTGAGCGGCTTGGAACCGCTCCGAAGGAAATGGTGACCGGTGTTCCCGCATACGTTGACGGTCGCATGATTGGCATCACTGGCGAGGCCGGGGCTCGCCTCGTGAATCAAGACCGAATGTGGCACTACACCGAGGGAATCAAGAACTGGTATCCGGTTTGGCCCGGGCACGCGATTCGCATTCTGCCCGGTCCTTCGCCGTTGTGGATCGACGCACTCGGCAGACGGCTCCCCGCTCCGGGGCTGCCCGGCCACGATACCCTCGGCACGCTAAAACTGCTTCGCACTCTTCCGGGTCTCTCGGAGCACTCGCACTCGTGGTTTATTGTCACCAGCCGTATCGCAGCTAAGGAGTTCGCGCTCTCCGGTTCCGAGCAAAATCCCGACCTCACAGGACGAGATCGCAAACTCCTTCTGAAGACACGTCTGGGCAAGGGGGCTCCTGGGCCGGTCCAGGCGTTCATCGATCGAGGAGAGGACTTCGTAGTTGCCGACACCGTAGCCGAACTCGTCGCGAAGATGAACGCACTGACCGACGAGCCCTTACTCGACGCAACAACCGTCGAGCAGGTAGTGCGCGCCCGAGACGCGGAGTTCGATAATCCGTTCTCGAAGGACGCACAGGCGATGAGCGTTCACAATTCTCGCCGCTACCTGGGAGACAAGCTCACCCGCACTACAAAACCTCACCGACTGCAGGATCCGGATGCGGGCCCGCTCGTCGCCGTCAAACTACACGTGCTGACCCGCAAGACCCTCGGTGGCATTCAGACCGACCTCGAATCGCGGGCGCTCGATCAGTCAGGTGCGCCGATCCCTGGTCTCTACGCTGTTGGTGAGGCTGCCGGGTTCGGTGGTGGAGGCGTGCACGGGTACAACGCGCTCGAGGGCACGTTCCTCGGCGGTTGCCTTTTCTCTGGGCGAGCCGCTGGTCGCTCAGTCGCAGCAGGTTAGACGACGAGCAAGTTACTCCATGTAATAGCACTCGTCGAGTTGCTCTCCATGGGCCTGCGCCCAGGCTTCAGTCTGATCAAGGAACTCTGTGTATTCCTCTTCAGTCATGTTCTCGAAGTCGAGCTCGAACGAGTCTAACTGCGCCTCAACAAGTGCGGCGAACTCCGGGTCGTCGGTTACTGCGAGCAGTTCTTCGTAATAGGCATACTCATCGTCATAGCTCAGGTCGTAGTTATCGAGAGCGGTGCAAAACGCTTCCTTCTCGGTTCCCGACCACGGCATGTCTTGCAGCTCGGAATCCTCGCCGTAATACGGCTCTTCAAACTGTTCGAGTTGTTCGAGTGTGCCCGAGATATTCTGCGAGGCGAGCGACCCAAAGATGCCAAAGAACAAGATTGCGAAGACAATACCCAGCACTTCACCCGCAAGGCGCACATAGCCAATAATCGTTCCCGCAAGTGCGAGCCCCCGGCCGCTCTCCCCGTGCGCTTAATCTGACTCAACGCAATGTGGCCGAAGATGATGCCGACAATGCTCAAGAAGAATGCACCAATAAGTGAAATGATCGCGAAGACATTTGTCGGCGGCTTCGGTGCGGGCATCTGCGGCGCCGGCTGGTAGGTGGGCGGCACTTGCTGGTACTGCGGTTGTTGCGGCGGCTGATACCCGTGAGGAGGCTGCTGAGTCATGCTCTCAATGCTAGTAGAGCAAGAACTGGGCGGTTTCCTTACTTTCGGAGCCACCGGCAGAAACTGTCAGGTGGTACGAGGCACCGCCTGCGACGACCGCGTCTCGCGTGATGTCACAGGTTTCCGCGCTCGAACGGGTGCGGTCCCAAGACACCGACTCAGTTTCGAGTTTTTCACCCGCGTCGAGAATGACGGGCAGGCTGTCGAGCGAAGTTTGGCAGTCGGCGGATCGCCACACCTCATCACTGCCACTCGAGACTGCGAATGTCATTCCCGCAGTACCCAGATCTGCGATGCACGCCTCGGAGCCAGAATTCGTGACGGTGAGCGAGAACTCAGGGTTCTCACCTGCCCCATACGAAGGCTGATCGGTGACTGCTACAACGTCGAGATCCGCTGACTGACACGCGGGAGTCTCCGGTGTTTCCTCAGTGCTGACTGGTTCGGGGTCTTCAGTGAGATCGCTCGGCACCTCGACCGACGCTACCTCTTTCGCGCCGCCGCTCGAACCCGGGCGAACGATGATGAGTACAACCGCGGCGACAACAGCAACTAGCGCAAGAAGCACCACGATCCGCCTGCGCACATATACGCTTCGATCTTTTGCGGGAGCCATGGCCTCAGCGTACCCCCGAGGCTCGCCTACAACCGCTTCAACATGCGAGTGTTGCCAAGCGTGTTCGGCTTCACTCGCGCAAGGTCGAGAAACTCTGCGATGCCTTCGTCTTGCGAGCGCAAGAGCTCAGAATAGACATCGGCGGCAACAAGCTCGGTGTTCTCTCCCACCGCTTCGAAGCCGTTTCTACCGAAGAATTCGGTCTCAAATGTCAGGCAGAAGAGTTGCTGAAGGCCGAGAGCCCGCGCCCGCTCCTCAAGCACTTTGAGAATTGCGTATCCGACGCCCTTGCCAAGATGGTCTTGTGAGACGCCGAGCGTGCGAACCTCTCCGAGGTGCTCCCACATGACGTGCAATGCACCGTACCCGATAACCTGGTCGTCTGAATCGACTGCGACCGTGAACTCGGGCACCGCCCCGTACAGTTCTACGAGGTCTTTACCAAGCAAGATTCGCTCGGCGACGAGTGGCTCCATGAGTTTCACAATGTGTGCAACATCGCGAGTCTTTGCGGGCCTAATTAGCACGCCCTCATGGGGCTCACTCGTCGTCATAGTGCGAGTCTAGTGGCTCCTACTCAGCCGTTCCGGGCGTGATCCCTGTGGCAGCGGCAGCCGCTGCGGCCGAAGCTGAAGCCTCGCCGTGCGCCTTGTCCTTGCCACCCTTGGTGTCGAATGTGAACTCCCCATCCTTGAGGTCGACCACCACGGTGTCACCTGCAAGCAGCTCTGCACCGAGGATGCGCTCTGAAAGGCGATCCTCGATCTCCCGCTGCATCGCGCGGCGCAGCGGACGCGCACCGAGCGTGGGGTCGTACCCAATCTCGGAAAGGCGCTCGCGAGCGGCCTGCGAGATCTCGATGTGCATGTCGCGGTCGAGCAGGCGATCCTTCAGCTGCTTCACGAAGAGGTCGACAATCTGCAGCAGCTCTTCCTTCGACAGCTGCGGGAAGACGATCGTGTCATCGACACGGTTCAAGAACTCCGGCTTGAAGTGCTTCTTGAGCTCCTCGTTCACCTTGCCCTTCATCGTCTCGTAGCCGACCTGCGAGTCACCCTCGACCTGGAAGCCAACAGGGCCACCGGCGATTGCCGACGAACCAAGGTTCGTGGTCATGATGATGACGGTGTTCTTGAAGTCGACCACGCGACCCTGACCGTCGGTCAGGCGACCCTCTTCAAGTACCTGCAGAAGCGAGTTAAAGATGTCGGGGTGTGCCTTCTCGATCTCGTCAAAGAGCACGACCGAGAACGGACGACGACGCACCTTCTCTGTGAGCTGGCCGCCTTCTTCGAAGCCGACAAACCCGGGAGGCGCACCGAAGAGGCGCGAAACGGTGTGCTTTTCGCCGTACTCCGACATGTCGAGCGAGATGAGCGCGTCTTCGTCGTCGAACAGGAATTCGGCGAGTGCCTTCGCGAGTTCGGTCTTGCCGACGCCGGTGGGGCCAGCGAAGATGAATGAACCGGAAGGACGCTTCGGGTCTTTCAGACCTGCACGCTGGCGGCGAATCGTCTTCGCGAGCGCAGCAATTGCCTCGTTCTGACCGATAACGCGCTGGTGCAGCGCCTCTTCCATAAAGCGAAGACGGCTTGTCTCTTCTTCGGTGAGCTTGAAAACCGGAATGCCGGTTGCCTGCGCGAGTACCTCAGCGATGAGTCCCTCATCAACCTCGGCATGCGTCGCAACGTCACCCGCGCGCCACTGCTTTTCGAGACGGAGGCGTTCAGCAATGAGCTTCTTCTCCTCGTCGCGCTTGTTCGCAGCCTTTTCGAAGTCTTGAGCTTCGATCGCCTGCTCTTTGTCAGCGCGAACGACCGCGATCTTCTCGTCGAACTCACGCAGCTCGGGTGGGCTAGAGAGAATCGACAGGCGCAGGCGAGCGCCCGCCTCGTCGATCAGGTCGATCGCCTTGTCCGGCAGGTACCGGTCTTGCACGTATCGATCAGCGAGGTTCACCGCAGCGACAATCGCACCGTCGGTGATTGACACCTTGTGGTGTGCCTCGTACCGGTCGCGCAGCCCCTTAAGAATGTTGATCGAGTGCGGCAGCGACGGCTCGTTCACCATGATCGACTGGAAGCGACGCTCAAGCGCCGCATCTTTCTCGAAGTGTTTGCGGAACTCGTCGAGCGTCGTCGCACCAATGGTCTGTAGTTCGCCGCGCGCAAGCATCGGCTTCAAGATGTTCGCCGCGTCAATCGCGCCCTCTGCCGCGCCAGCACCAACGAGAGTGTGGATCTCGTCAATGAAGATAATGATGTCACCGCGGTTGCGGATCTCTTTGGTGACCTTCTTCAGGCGCTCTTCGAAGTCACCGCGGTAACGGCTACCGGCGATCATCGACGAGAGATCAAGCACGTAGACCTGCTTGTCTTTGAGCGTCTCGGGTACTTCGCCCTTGACGATTGCCTGCGCTAGCCCCTCGACGACTGCGGTCTTACCGACGCCGGGTTCACCAATGAGCACTGGGTTGTTTTTCGTGCGGCGCGAGAGAATCTGCATCACGCGCTCGACCTCTTTTTCGCGGCCGATGACAGGATCGAGCTTGCCCTCGCGCGCAGCCTGGGTGAGGTTGCGACCGAACTGATCGAGCACCTGCGAGCCCTTCGGCTCGTTGCCGGCCTCGGGTGCGCCAATGGTCGCGCTCTCTTTGCCCGCCTGGTAACCAGAGAGCAGCTGAATCACTGCCTGGCGCACGCGGTTCAGGTCTGCACCAAGCTTCACGAGCACCTGTGCGGCAACGCCCTCACCCTCACGAATGAGGCCGAGCAGAATGTGCTCGGTACCAATGTAGTTGTGGCCGAGCTGCAGAGACTCACGAAGGCTCAGTTCGAGCATCTTCTTCGCACGCGGCGTGAACGGAATGTGCCCCGACGGTGGCTGCTGGCCGGTGCCGATGATCTCGGTCACCTGCGCGCGCACCGCATCAAGCGAGATGTCGAGCTGCTCGAGCGCCTTGGCCGCAACGCCCTCACCCTCGTGGATGAGGCCAAGCAGAATGTGCTCGGTGCCAATGTAATTGTGGTTGAGCAGCTTCGCCTCTTCTTGGGCGAGCACGATCACGCGCCTAGCGCGGTCGGTGAATCTCTCAAACATCTGTACCCTCCTTGACAGTTCGCGCGGTCGCGGATCCGTCGATGAATCAAGGCTACGTGCCATAAGCCGTGAGCGGGCCGATGTTCGCCGAAGGCGTGCAGGTTACTTGACAGACTCGTTTCCACCACGCAAACTTATCGATAAGCGATAATATCGATAATCGATAAGGAGCAATTCATGTCCACTAGTGATCCACTCAACTTTCGACCCTCAGTTGGCGACCGCGTCGGCATCATGTTCTTTATGGTGCTGGGTTTCGCACTCGTCGTTTGGAGCGGCATAAGTTCGGCCATGTACATCACCCGCGTCGTACGCGGGCAAGAAATTGGGGCAACGGTTGGGTTCGTGAACACCACTGTCGATGTGCCAGTTGGCGAGGCGCAAACGATGGTTCCGATGAGCATAGATTCGGCCACAATCATGGTGGATCAGCTCACCGGCCTCGCCCTCGGCACTGCGATCGTCTCCTCACTTCTACACTTCGCAGTCGTCGCCGCCCTCGTCACATGCCTCATACTGCTCGCGATCAACAGTCTGCGCGGACGAATCTTCAGCCGGGGAAATACACGACTCGTCATCGGTGCGGGAATGACCGCACTCGTCGGGTTTGGAATCACCACAGTGTTGAATCGCATGGTTGGCAATGAGGTATTGCTCAGCCTGAGCGGAGGTTCCCTTGAAAACGTCGCGGTGATGACTGCCGATCCACTGCCCTTCGTGCTCATTGCGTTCGCGTTCGGTATTTTTGCGACTGCGTATACGGTGGGCGCGAGGATGCAGCGTGAGACTGAGGGGCTCGTATGACTCCCGCGGAGCCCGAGGAGGGGCACGCGATCCACTGTCGCCTCGACGAATTGCTCGCCGAGCGCGGCATGACACTCACCGAACTCAGCGAGCGGGTGGGCGTGAGCCTCGTGAACCTCTCAGTGCTCAAAAATGACAGGGCGAAGGCGATTCGCTTCTCGACACTCACCGCGATTTGCCGAGTGCTCGATTGCGAAGTTGGCGAGCTACTCGTGACGGTACCTACTGAAGGGCTGAGGTGAGACGAGCAAGCCCGTCTAAGAGCCTCGACCAGAGTGGCTGCTTGTCCCACTCCTCAGGCAGCAACTCCCTTGAGTTCGCCCGATAGAAGTCATTCACCTCATCGAGATCACGCACAAAACTCGCGCCATTGACCACCATCGAGATCTCCATGTTGAGGCCGAACGAGCGCGGATCCATATTCGACGACCCAACGACCGCAACCTCGTCGTCAATAGTGAAGTGCTTCGAGTGCAGAATGTAGGGCGGACGATACATCCAAATGCGCACCCCTGCGTTCAACAGTTCTTCGTAGTACGAACGCTGCGCGTGATAGACCAGCACCTGGTCTCCCACCTCGGACACGAAAAGTTCGACCTCTACGCCTCGCGCGGTTGCGGCGCGGAGCGCATTCATGATCGAGCCATCTGGCACAAAGTACGGGCTGGTAATGCTGATGCGTCGTCGCGCCGTGTAGAGCAGCGACACGAACACCTGAAGGTTATTCTCGGCCGCGTAGCCCGGCCCGCTCGGCACGATCTGGCAGTCGAGGTCGCCTGGAAAATCAGTTGGCACTTCCTCGATGTTGAGCCGTTCGAGGTAGTTGCCGGTTTCTTGATACCAGTCACCTTGGAACACTGCTTCGAGGCCCAGTACAATTGGTCCTTCGACGCGCACCATGAGATCTCGCCAGTGAAGTCCTCTGCGGATGTTCTTCCTCATGTTGTAGCTCGAGTCGACAAGGTTCTGTGAGCCAGTGAATCCGACCCTGCCGTCGACGACGATGAGCTTTCTGTGGTTTCGCAGATCTGGTCGCTGGTACTCGCCACGCCACGGCCGAACCGGAAGCATATAGCTCCACTCAGCACCCATGTCGGTGAGCGACTTTGCGGTGCGCTTGCGACCCGGATTACGAAGCGACGAAACGTGGTCGAGGAGCACACGCACCTTTACGCCGCGGGCCGCAGCTTCCCGGAGCTCCTGGAAGACGACGTCGGTGGTTTCGTCATGCACAAGAATGTAAAACTCGATGTGCACATACACCTTGGCCTCACGTATCGCCTGTGCCATGAGTTCAAAGGAGTGCTCATAGTCGATCGTGATCGTTGCAGTGTTGCCGCGAAGCATCGGCTGTGCGCCGAGCGTCTGACCAAGCCGAACGGCGCTCTGAATTCCCGGCCGCATTCCGCTGGTGTCTGAAATAAGACCCCGGTTCTCACGCTCGGCAATATCTGCAACGTACTGGTTAATTGCGCCCTGTTTCGTGACGCGCTTTTTTGGAAGACTCTTGCTTCCGATGATGAGGAACAGAATGAGGCCAGGAACCGGGAGTGCAAAAATCGCGATCAGCCATGCCATGCCCGAGGTAGGGCGCCGATTGTGTGGCACCACGAAGAGAGCGACGATGCGAATGGTGTTGTCGAGAATGATGACGAATATCGCCCAGATATAGGCCCAGTCCCAACCGGTGAACAGGTCCATACTCACCCTTCGCCGCACCATGTAAGTGCGCATAGCCACGCACTGAGGCTACTCTAGCGAAAAGTCGGGGTTAGTCGTCTCGTTTTGGCAGACCAGCCTTGACGCGCTCTTCGTTTTCTATCTCACGAAAGATGCGGCGTTCGGTGCGGTCGGCGCGGAGAATGAGGCGCAGCACGAGCCAAAAGAAAAGCCCGATGAAAACGGTCGGAGCAATCGACCAGAGCGCATTCACCCACCAATTATCCATAGCTCACACTGTACCCGGGTCGTCGGTGCGAAACCTGGGCGTTCCCTCGTACCTCACTTGACGAGCGGGAACAGAATCGTTTCACGAATTCCGAGACCGGTGAGTGCCATGAGCAGTCGATCCATGCCCATGCCCATTCCACCGCTCGGAGGCATGGCGTGCTCGAGCGCACGAAGGAATTCCTCGTCGATCGGCATTGCTTCGTCGTCGCCGCGCGCGCTCTCCGCAGCCTGCTGCATGAAGCGCTCACGCTGCACAACCGGGTCGATGAGCTCGGAGTACCCGGTTGCGAGTTCGAACCCACGCACGTAGAGATCCCACTTCTCAACAACGCCCGGGATTGAGCGGTGGTGCCTGGTAAGCGGGCTCGTTTCAACCGGGAAGTCCATAACGAACGTTGGGCCCGTGAATGAGTCGATCACGAAGTGCTCCCACAGCTCTTCAACGAGTTTGCCGTGGTTTGGCAGTTTCACTTCAATGCCCTCTGCCTCGGCCAGTGCGAGCAGCTCGTCAACCGAAGTTTCTGGCGTGATCTCGCGACCAGCGGCCTCAGATAGCGAGCCGTACATTGAGACGCGCGCCCAATCGCCACCGAGATCGAACAGTGTTCCGTCGGCCCACTTCACAACATGTGTGCCTTCACGCTCGGTGCCGACGTTTGCGGCGAGCGCGGCGTTCTGTACGAGCTCCTGTGTGAGGTCTGCGATGCCGTTGTAGTCGGTGTATGCCTGGTATGACTCGAGCATGGCGAACTCGGGGCTGTGCGTTGAGTCAGCGCCTTCGTTACGGAAGTTGCGGTTGATCTCGAAGACGCGTTCAAGACCGCCGACCACGGCCCGCTTCAAGAAGAGCTCGGGCGCGATGCGCAAGAACAGCTCCATGTCGAACGCATTGGAGTGTGTGACGAAAGGACGCGCAGATGCGCCGCCGTGCATGGTCTGCAGCATCGGGGTCTCAACCTCGATGAAGCCGCGGTCTGCGAATGTTTGCCTGAGGCTCGCCATCGTGCGGGCACGTGTCACGACGTTGATGCGCGCCTGCTCGCGTGCGATGAGGTCGAGGTAGCGCTGACGCACGCGGGTCTCTTCACCGAGTTCGGTGTAGAGGTTCGGAAGCGGTGCGATGGCCTTCGACGCGACCTGCCATTCACGCACCATGATCGAGAGTTCGCCGCGACGGCTCGAGATAACCTCGCCGCTCACGAAGAGGTGGTCTCCGAGGTCTGTCAGTTCTTTGTACTCGGCGAGCGATTCCTCGCCCACCTCGGCAAGACTCAGCATTGCCTGAATACGTGTTCCGTCTCCCGACTGCAGCGAGGCGAAGCAGAGCTTGCCGGTATTGCGCTGAAACACGATACGACCGGCAACTCCAACGGTCTCGCCCGATGCCGTGTCTGGAGTCTCCTCGAGGTGGCCAAACTTCGCACGAACCTCTGGAATTGTCGCAGTCACGGGCACGGCTACGGGGTATGCGCCTCCACCCAGGTCGCCCGATTCGTTGAGCCGCGCGCGCTTTTCAAGGCGTACCCGCTTCTGCTCAAAGATCTCTTCTTCGTGCGCTGCGTCGTGTGAAGCGGGGTTCGGCGCGGTGTTCTCGCTCATTGGGGCGGGTTCCTCCGTTGTGTTGGCGTACCTATCTATCTTAGGCGAGGTCTCTCACGTCGTTCCCATCGCGTGAGGCTCACCACGTACTAATCTGCAAGGGTGCGCTCTTCACCCGCACGCCGAGGAGTATTGCATGTCGCCCGAACCCCGAATCACCAGACGTGGGGTTATCGGCGTTGCTGCTGCGGGTGCGATCACGGCAACGATCGCGGGTCTCGGTGGATGGCGGTTGCAGCAGCGGCCGATCCGCACTGATGGGGGCGCTGTCAGCGGTGGATCGCGAAGCACCTTGCAGATCCCTCCGCTTGCTGAGGCAACTGTTGACGCCGACGGAACCCGAGTTTTCGAACTCACCGCGCAGGTCGGAAGCACGCAGTTTCTCTACGACACCCAGACCACTACGTGGGGATACAACGGAGCATTCGGAGGCCCAACCCTTCGTGCGCGCGAGGGTGAGTCTGTGCGCGTCGAAGTCACCAACGAATTGAACGAGGTCACCACCGCGCACTGGCACGGCATGAAGCTGCCAGCAAAGGCAGATGGGGGTCCGCATCAGCCGATCCACCCCGGCGAGACTTGGACTGCGGAGTGGACCGTCGAGCAGCCTGCGGCGACCCTTTGGTACCACCCGCACAACCACGGAACGACCGAGGTTCACGTGTACCGCGGCCTCTCAGGCTTGTTCTTCATCGACGACGAAGCGACCGGCACCGATCGCGACCCGCTCCCCCACGACTACGGTGTCGACGATATTCCGGTGGTTGTGAGCGACCGCGCGTTTCTGCCCGACGGCTCATTCGACGAGACACACCGCTCCGCCGCGGGCATGCTCGGTGACACAATTCTTGTCAATGGAACGGTGAACCCAACGTTCGAAGCAACCCGCGCCGAAACCCGCCTGCGCATTCTCAACGCATCAACCGCGCGAACGTACCGCGTTCAGCTCGACGGCGGATCCCTACTGCTGGTCGGCACAGACGCGGGTCTTGTTCCCGAGCCGAAACGGGTCGATGCAATTACCCTCACCCCGGGCGAGCGCGTCGAGGTGATCGTTCAACTCGAGCCGGGCGAAACCAAGATGCTGCGCTCGCTGCCGCACACGCTCGGCTTGCTCGGCACTACTGAGCGCGCGAGCGGAACCCGCGACCCTCTCGACCTGCTTGAGCTCTCGCGGCCAGCAACCTCAACTGGGGAACCGGTGTTCGAGACCCTCCTTGCTTCCGCAGGCGGCACACTCGCCGCCGTGATCCCGCCCCTCGATGAGCCCGACGAACGGCGCACGGTCACCATGCAAGACGCCAAGATCAACCATCGACGCATGAACATGAGCCGTATCGACGAGGTCGTCACGGTAGGCGCGCGCGAACGCTGGTTCATCACGAACGAGCACTTCCTCGCCCACAACCTGCATATACACAACGCGCGTTTTCGCATCGTTTCAATCGGTGGATCGAAGCCGGCAATCGAACTGCAGGGTTGGAAAGATACCGTGTATGCACCGCCGAGTCGCACCGTCGTTATCGATGTCGAGTTTGGCACCGCGACCGATCCACACCTGCCGTACATGTTTCACTGCCACATGCTGCAGCACGAAGACCAGGGCATGATGGCCCAGTTTGTCGTCGTGAACCCCGGTGAGGCTGCCGGGCCCATCATTTCACCCGTAACCCAAGACGGAGGCGAGCATGACGGACACTAAGCAGCGCGAGCGCACAGTAGTGGCGGCAGTCACCCGCTGGTTTCTCATCGTTCACGCCGCACTACTTATCGCGCAGCCCATCTTGGCCGGTGCGATGCTCGACGCGATGAGCCCCGCACCGCAGCAAATGCACCGAATGGTCGCGATGACTCTCACCGGAGTCGGCCTCGTTCAGATTCTCATGACCTGGTGGGCGTGGAAGGGTAAGTCTCAGTGGCCCAAAGCCGCGTTCACCGGCTCGATCGCCCTGTCGGCACTTGAGCTCGGGCAATTCACACTCGGCCATCTGAGCCTCGGCATGTCGGTGCACCTACCGCTCGGAGTACTCGTGCTCGTCATCGGCGTGTACCTCGCCTTCAAGCACGCGAGGCTGTAGGCGCTCGCCGCAGTTAGGCGCCGAGCTCGCGGTCGGTCGAGTGCCTCCCGAGTTCCTCGTCAATCGTCGCGCGAACAATCCCGCCAATGATGCGGTCGGCCCGCGACACTCCAAGCTCATCAAGGGTGTGGATCGCGTCGCGAACGGTCGACTTGGTCGTCTCTCTCGCGATCCGCACAGCCTCGGCGTACGCCGGGCGCTGCGACTCGTCGACGATGACAGGCTCGGCACCCATCTCAACAACGAGCGCCTGACCAATTGGCTGCACAACCGCGGGAGCGGTCACCGCAATCGTGGCGCCACTGAGCCTCGCGAGATCAAGACTTGTGCCCGTAAACACAATGCCCGGGTGCAGCGCGATAGGAATCACCCCGGCGGCAGGCGCGAGCACCTCCGTGCCGTATTCGGGCGCGGTGTGGATCACCAGCTGCCCCGGCTGCCAGGCACCAAGTTTGGCGAGCCCAGTGACGAGTCCCGGTAACTCGCTTGCGGGAACAGCAAGCAGTACGAGTTCAGACCTGCGAACAATTTCTTCGACGTCAAGGATCGGGACCCCAGGGAGCATTGCGAGCACGCGCTCTTTGCCCTCGTCGCTGATTGCACTCACTCCGGTGATCGCGTGACCAGCTCCGGCGAGCGCACGGCCGAGCACAGGCCCGACGTGGCCGGCCCCGATAATTCCGATGCCGAGTCGGCTCGCTTGTACGCTGCTCACCTGGTCTGCCGCCCGCTCTGATCGTTGCGCTGCACCTCAAGGATCGTGCGCTCAAGCTCGTCAAAGACGCGCCTGGCATCGGCGAGTGCTAACCCGCGGCGTTCGAGATTCACTGGTCCCATGACGGTGTGAGCCTGAATCGAAGCGAGGCCCAGCCAGTAGTGCACCATTGGTCTGCGCAGCTGAATCGACTGAGCGCGCACGACCGGCATGATTGACAGCGAACGAGTGAGGTACCCGCGGCGAATGCGAAGGGTTGCATTCGCCGGGTCCAGTTCAGGTACATCAATGCGCACACCCGCACGAGCCTTACCAAACCAGAGCACCCAACCGGATCGGGGGCCGGCACCGATGTACCCGTCGCCCGGCCCGGAGAGGCCATCTCTGAGACCCGCAACTGTGCCAGGCACAAGTGTCTCGATGACGCGAATCACGTCATCTTCGGGGCCAACCGGGAGCACGAGATTTTGTGTTGCGCTTTGGCCGCCCTGCATCACCGAGTGACCGGCGACCGTCACTCGAACACGCCACCAGCCGAATGGGCGCCAGAACAGTGGCTGACGCGCCTCAATTGCGTGAATCCGCCCAAACGGAATCGAGTCAGTGACAGTCGATGTGAGACCTGCCCCCACACGAACCGCATCTTTTCCGCGCGACAGGGTGAAGTTGAACCCCTTGTTGAACTGACCGAAAATGACCGCGATCATTACGAGCACGAGCGGAATGAGCGTGAGTAGTGCAGCGCCGCCCGATCCAAAGAAACCGTCGCCAACACCTACTGCACCAAGAATCGTGCCGATCACGCCCCAGAATAGGGCCACGAGAAGGAGTGCTGCGGTGAACACCGTCTCCCAGCTCAGGGCAATGCCGCCGACGAGTCGGCCAACAGGAACCCGTACGAGAGACTGAGATGCCGCGGCCTCCGGATCCACATCGAAATCGACGAAGTCTTGTGCGCGACCGGTAAACGCGTCAGTTGCCTCGGCGTAGGCCGAACCGTCATAGGATACGGGGGCTGTGCCCGTTATCTCTTCTACCGCATCAGCGATATCGCGTCCCTCGCGGCGTGCAGCGGCGAGTTGCAGAATCTGCTCGCGCACCGTCTTCGCGTCGCGATGACCGAGATAAGCGAGCTCGACCTTGCCGCCCTGCCCGCCCGTAAGCACCTCAATCTTTGTGAGGCCGACAATGCGGGCCAGCAGTGAACGCTGCAGATTCACGCTCTGAATGCGGTCGAGTGGCGCCCGGCGATGCTGGCGAAAGAGCACTCCGCTTCTCGCCTCGACGGTGTCAGCGGAAACGCGATAAGTCTGGAACCGCCATGCCACCCACGAGAGCAGCACGACGAACAAAATAATTCCGAGCACCCCAGCAACAACAAGCCAAACGAGGCCCTCCTCTACGAGAAACTCGAAGAGGTCAATAATGTTTCCGCCTTCTCCGTCGCCCTCATCGTTCCCTGCGACAAAGATCCCGACGATTACATCGCGAAGGTTCGCGATGACTACACCGACGATCACCAAGAAAAAGATGCCACCGCGAAGCACCGGCGAAAGTGGGTGGAGTCTGCGCCAGCCCTCTGCATTCGGCGTGCCGGGGAGGTCAAGACCCGCGTCATTCACCTCGTGGGTCACAGGCCCGACCTTCTCGATTCTGCGAGTTCGACAAGCCGATCACGCAGTGCCTCCGCGTCTTCGCGGGCGAGACCTGGGAGTTGCACACCCGTCGCAACCGCCGCGGTCACAAACTTCAGCGTCGATAGATCAAGTGCTCGGAGCAGTGGGCCGCGATTCACGTCAACCAGTTGCAGCCTCCCATAGGGCACCGCAACGATGCGCTCGAACATGATGCCTCGCCGAAACAGCAGGTCGTCTTCCCTGAGCACATAGCCGATCGCCTTGACCCGTCGAAACGCGAGCAACGAGTTCACGATAAAAATCACTACGAGAGCACCGAGGCCAATGCTCCACCACGGCGACACGTCACCATCGCGCACAACCAACAGAATCACAAGCGCAACCAAGGGCACGAGCGAGGTCACGAGGTTGATTGCGAGGTCTGCCATTGCGTACTTGGGCGACACTCGCTGCCAATTTGGTGTTGCTTCAGAAAGAGTTTGCTCAGTCACGCCTCAAGCCTAGCGAGGCCCGTGTCTTCTTCGCCGTCTTCACCCGTGTCATTCGGAGGAACGCGGCACATTCGCTCAGCAATGATGGCGCACACGAGCAGCACGAGCCCGGCCGCGCCGGTCACGACCATTGGCAGCCACGTCGCACTGGGCGCTGGCACGCTGCGCCCAACGAGGATAAGCAG
Organism: Leucobacter denitrificans; assembly: GCF_014396385.1. NCBI lineage: Bacteria > Bacillati > Actinomycetota > Actinomycetes > Micrococcales > Microbacteriaceae > Leucobacter > Leucobacter denitrificans. Next base: position 2,231,737 of record NZ_CP060716.1, on the reverse strand, counting down.
CAGCCCGCCACCGAACCCGCTGAACAGCGAGCCGACTATCTGCCCGGCACGGGCAGTCGCAAGCAACCTGACAGCCTGAAACGGGTTCACCGCACCAGTACCAGTGGCCACATGTCGACGCAGCCGTAGCCCAAGCACGATGAGCAGCGCCGCAAGCAACACGAGTGTGATGGCCATCGAATACGGAGGCACGAGCGGCGATAACCCACGCGATTTCAAGATGAACTGCACTGCAAGCCCAAGGCCAACACCGATGGCGATCGCACCGAACAGGTTGACCGGGTTCAGCTTTTGAAACTCTGGGGTGCGGCTCACGAGTCTGCCTCCGCGAGTGGCGACGTCGTATCCCCCACTCGTTCGAGCAGATCCGCCACTCGTCCGTGCCCCATGAGCACCGCGTGCGGGTCGAGGTCGAGCCAGGGCGACAACACGAAATCTCGCTCGTGCGCGCGCGGATGCGGCACTGTGAGGCGGTCATCTTGAATGACCCGACCGCCGAAGAGTATGAGATCAATGTCGAGCGTGCGATCCCCCCATCGCTCGCCGCGCTCTCGACCGTGATCGTGCTCGATGCGCTGCATGAGATCGAGCAGCGCGTGTGGATCGAGTGTCGTGTCAGCGGTTGCCACTCCGTTGATGTACCGCGGCGCGTCTGGATCGGTGCCGTCGAGCTTCAGCGCGATGGTTTCGCGCAGCGGCGACGCCGCAAAATTTGAGATGCTGGGTGACGCCGCGAGTTCGCGTTGAGCTGCGCGAATGGTCTCGCCTCTGTCCCCAAGGTTTGCGCCAAATGCGATGAGCACGGGCACGAGCTGCGCGATCATCTCGCTCCTCGGTGTCGCACGACCGTCACTGACACATCAGCAAATTCGGCCTCGATTGGGGCATCGGGTTTGTGGATCGTGACGCGCGCCTCTGTCACCGCAGAGAATGACAGCGCGACCTCGGCCACACGCTCAGCAACCGTCTCAATGAGGTCAACCGGGTCGTTCGATACGGCCGCGACGATCGCCTCCGCGAGTTCACCATAGTGCACCGTGCTCGCAAGGTCGTCGTTTGCCGAGGCCGCGCGCAGATCCACCTGCACGTCGGCGTCGACGAGGAATTTCTGGCCCTGTTCGCGCTCGAAATCAAAGACGCCGTGGTGCGCGAACACCTCGAGCCCTGTGAGCCGAATGTGGTCTTGCCCCCACGCCGGAACCGTCGTCGAGGTGGCTGCGATCGATTCGCCCTGCCACGCGCGCTCGATGGCGAGAGCGGCCGAGGTCGCGGCCACGTCGTGCACGCGAACACCCCAGGCTCCAGCCCTTGCAGCGAGTGCGCTCACGACCGACGTCGCAAGGTCACGGGACTCAGGTGTCGCACCGACGACACCCGCGAGCGCTTCCGAGATCATCCGCTTTCGAGACGCGCCAATGAGCACCGGGTATCCGAGCGACTGGAGCTCATCAAGTCGTCGGAGAATCTCCCAGCACTGCTCTCCGGTCTTGTCGAACCCGAGGCCCGGGTCGAGAATCAGCTTCGAGCGCTCAACCCCTGCGGCGAGCGCAGCGGCCGCGATGTCGCCGAGCGCCGAGCGCACATCGGTGACCACGTCGTCGTAGTGCGAGCGCGTGTGGGCGAGATCTGGAATGCCGCGCCAGTGGCCCGCAATGTAGGTCACTTGCGCGTCGCGCGATGCCTCGGCCGCGACAGAAAGCATCTGTGGATCGTGTAACCCGCCCGAGACATCATTGATATACCGGGCGCCAGCGCGAACAGCTGCGGCTGCGGTTTCGGCGTGAAAAGTGTCGATCGATACGGCGATACCATCTGCTGCGAGCGTTTCGATTACGGGTACGACCCGAGCGAGTTCGACTTCGCGTGGCACGGGTATAGCACCCGGTCTCGTTGATTCGCCACCGACGTCGATGATGGTGGCGCCTTCGCTCACCAGGCGTTGCGCCTGCTCGAGCGCCGCTTCAGTGCCCAGGTATTTACCCCCATCACTGAACGAATCCTCAGTAATGTTAAGCACGCCCATGATGTGTGTGCGCCTCACTTCGACTGCCTTTCGACACCTGGCCCGATGAGTGCGAGAACTTCGGCCCTAGCCGCGGGGTCTGCAAGTGCGCCACGGGAAGCAATGGTCACTGCCTCGACATCGGTTTCGCGCACTCCCCGATCCGCTACGCACCCGTGCTTGGCCTCGAGCACCACGACAACCCCGCGCGGTGAGAGCCCATCTTCGAGTACCTGCGCAATCTGCTCACCGAGTCGCTCCTGTACTTGCGGGCGCGCTGCGAGAGCAGCAACGACGCGAGGCAGTGCGCTCAATCCGACAACGCGTTCTCCCGGCTGATAGGCGATATGGGCGCGACCGCGGAACGGCAGCAGGTGGTGCTCGCAGACTGAGCGGAGCGAGATGTCTCGCATCAATACGAGTTCGCCAGTGTCTCCGTTCACCGGAACCGCGGCATCGACGAGCAACGAGCCGGGATCGACACCCATGCCAGCAAAGAACTCCCCGTACGACTCCGCAACCCGGCGTGGAGTTTCCTGAAGCTCCACGCTGTCCGGATCAGCTCCAATCGCACAGAGCATTTCACGCACCGCACGAGCGATCCGCTCCCGATCCACTCCCGCGTTCACACTTGTACCCTACTCGTCGTCGTCAGACGTCGGTGTGTCAGGTGACTCCGGAGCGGGCGCCGGCGGCACCTCGATCGGTGGTCGATCAGACACCGGCCTGTCGCTGCCCGACAACCACACAGGTCGCGGATCAAGCTTCTGCACATCTTTGAAGATCTCAGCGAGCTGATTGTGGTCGAGCGTCTCTTTTTCAAGAAGCTCGCGCGCAAGCAGATCGAGGGTGTCGCGGTTCTTGACGAGCAGTTCGTAGGCCTCGTTGTGGGCCTGCTCAACGAATGCGCGCACCTCGGCATCAATCTGAACGGCCACTCCCTCGGAGTAATCACGCGACTGACCGAACTCGCCCATGAAAGCACCAGGCTGGGCTTGGCCGAGCTTCACCGGGCCCACCGAGACGGTCATGCCATAGTCGGTGACCATCTTGCGAGCGGTTGCGGTCGCCTTCTCGATGTCGTTGCCAGCGCCCGTTGTCGGGTCATGGAATACGAGCTCTTCGGCGACGCGGCCGCCGAGTGCGTACGCGAGCTGATCTTGCAGTTCGTTGCGCGTGACCGAGTACTTGTCTTCAAGCGGAATCACCATCGTGTAACCGAGCGCGCGACCGCGCGGGAGAATGGTGATTTTCGTCACGGGATCGGTGTGATTGAGTGCTGCTGCAACGAGTGCGTGACCGCCCTCGTGGTATGCCGTGATGAGCTTCTCGCGATCCTTCATCATGCGGGTACGCCGCTGCGGCCCGGCAATCACGCGGTCAATCGCCTCATCGAGCGCGCGGTTATCAATGAGCTGCGCATTCGACCTGGCGGTGAGCAAGGCAGCCTCGTTAAGCACGTTTGCGAGATCGGCACCCGAGAATCCCGGGGTCTTGCGCGCGACGACGTCGAGGTCGACGTTCTTCGAGAGCGGCTTGCCCTTCGCATGCACCTGAAGAATCTTGAGGCGACCCTTCATGTCTGGCGCATCGACCCCGATCTGACGGTCGAAACGACCTGGGCGCAGAAGCGCCGGGTCGAGCATGTCTGGGCGGTTCGTCGCAGCGATCATGATGACGTTGGTCTTCGGATCGAAGCCATCCATCTCCACGAGCAACTGGTTCAGAGTCTGCTCGCGCTCGTCGTGGCCGCCGCCCATGCCCTGGCCGCGTCGTTGCCCAACCGCGTCAATCTCATCGACGAAGATGATCGCCGGGGCATTTGCTTTTGCCTCTTTAAAGAGATCTCGCACGCGGCTCGCGCCGACACCGACGAACATCTCAACGAAGTCAGAACCAGAGATCGAGTAGAACGGCACACCGGCCTCGCCCGCGACTGCGCGAGCGAGCAGGGTCTTACCTGTTCCGGGAGGGCCGTAAAGCAGCACACCCTTCGGGATTCGCGCACCGACCGCCTGAAAGCGTGATGCGTCTTGCAAGAAGTCTTTGATCTCCTGCAGCTCTTCCACTGCTTCGTCAGCACCAGCGACGTCAGCAAACGTGACGACCGGGGTCTCCTTCGAGACCAGCTTCGCCTTGGACTTGCCGAACTGCATGACACCACGGCCACCCTGCATCGACGACATCATCCACCACAGCAGCACACCGATAAGGAGGAGCGGAAGCAGAATACCGAGCAGCGACCAGAAGGGGTTCGGCTGCGGTACAACGTCGTTGAAGCCCTCTTCGGGCTGCGCCTCATCGATTGCCTGAATGACCTCGGTGCCGCGCTGATTCACGTAGTAGAAGTAGACGCTGTCGGTGCCCGCATCTGCGTCGACCTTTTCGAGTGTCAGGTTGACCCGCTGATCACCATCGACAATCTCGGCCTGCTTCACGCTGCCCTCAGCAATGAGCTCAAGCCCGCGATCGGTATTCACCTCTGCCGAGTTGCCGCCCGACAAGAACGACCACCCAATCATCACGAACACGAGTGCGATGATGAAGTAGAGGAGTGGTCCTCGAAGTAGGCGTCGGCCCCGGGAAGGGGTCTTAGGCGCTTGTTCAGCCAAGTTCGGGCCTTTCGGTCAGCAGTCTATGCAGCAACGTAAGCGTATCCGAGGCACCTGAAACTTATCTCGTCTCGTGCGCGCTGTACGCTCTCGGCGGAGCGATCTGTTATTCGCCGCTATAAACGTGCGGCGCGAGAATCGCGACGTCACGCAGGTTGCGGTAATCCTCTGCGTAGTCGAGCCCATACCCAACAACGAACTCGACGGGAATGTCGAAGCCGACGTACTCAACGTCAATCTCGACTTTGAGAGCCTTGGGCTTGCGAAGCATCGTGCAGATACGCACAGACTTTGCCCCGCGGCTCTGCAGGTTCTCCTTGAGCCACGACAGAGTAAGACCCGAGTCAATAATGTCTTCGACAATGAGCACGTCGCGACCAGTGATATCTGAGTCGAGGTCTTTGAGGATTCGCACGACACCGCTCGACTTCGTTCCCGCGCCGTACGATGAGACGGCCATCCAGTCCATCTGCGCATGGAAGTTCAGTTCACGCGCAAGGTCGGCCATAACCATGACCGCGCCCTTGAGCACACCTACGAGTAGCGGCGGTTGCTCGGCGTAATCGCGTTCGATCTCTCGAGCCAGTTCGGCGAGTCGGTCTCGCAGCTCGGCTTCTGTGTGCAGCACCTCAGTGAGGTCATCCCCCAGTTGTTTCGCGTCCATGGATCCATCGTAGTGCGCGAATTCAGCCCTGCTTGTTCGTTTTTGCCTTCCGCGGCGAACCGTGCTGTCGCTCAAAGCGCAGCGCTCCCGCAGCTCGAGTAACGCGAATGCCGGGCACAAAGATGGGGCCTTGCCCGATCCACTTCGTCACGAGCGCAGCAATGGCGAGTGTGTGCGAGCGACCGAGGCTCGCACCAAACACCTGACTTGCGACCCGGTGGATCACGCGCTGCCGCACCGCAGCCGGGAGTTCTGCGAGCCGTTTGACGTCCGATGCTTCGATCGTGGCGGCCGGTTCGCCTTCGTCCACAACACGCACAATCTCGGTAAAGACTTGAGCAGCCCAGACGTCGAGTGCCTCCGCGTCCTCGCGGGCCAGATCCGCACTTCTCGCAAGGCCGACCGGAACCCCGGCACCAAGCGCCTCAGCAATCGCGGGCATGAGCACCTCGCGAACCCGCACTCGCGCATATGTGTGGTCGATATTGTGTGGATCGCTCCACGCCTCAAGCCCCAGCTCCTCGCAGGCGGCGACGGTTGTCGCGCGGCGCACCTCTGGGTCTTCTGCAAGAAACGGGCGAATAAGCGCAGTCGAGTCGTTCAATTGGCGGATCGGCGGAATGCCGGCGAGGCTGCGAGTGCCTGACCCGCGTGCGAGCGCGAGCAGCACCTGCTCTGCCTGGTCGTCTCGCGTGTGCGCTGTGAGGATCGCTATTGCCCCTGTGCTCTGTGCGATCTCTTCGAATGCTGCATACCGCGCAGCGCGTGCCGCAGATTCCGGCCCCTCGCTCTGAGTCGCACCGGCATCTACCTGCACCCTGAGCACGTGCACCTCTTCGAGTCCAAGCTCGCGTGCCTGTGCTGCGGCACGTGCCGCAATATCGGCAGAGCCAGCTTGCAGGCCATGATCCACCACGATTGCCCCGGCCCGCACCCCAGCCGCACCAGCCTCAGCCGCAAGAGCCGCGGCGAGCGCGAGCGAATCGGCACCGCCCGAAAGCCCGACGAGCACAAGCGCGCCGCGATCCACCGACTGCAGCGCACGCCGCACCGACAGCCGAGTGAGCATGTGCGCGGGGTGATTCACACCACCCACGCTACCGTCGGGTACGCTTGTTCTCGGCATTACACCGTTAACTCGGCCGCTTCTGACGGCCATACACACGAAGGAGCGCGCATGACCGCCGCATTCGACGCCGTCATCGAAATTCCCAAGGGAAGCCGTAACAAGTACGAGATTGACCACGAGACCGGTCGCGTCTACCTCGACCGCGTGCTGTACACGAATTTTGTTTACCCCGCCGACTACGGGTTCTTTGAGGAGACGCTCGGCGAAGATGGCGATCCGCTTGACGTGCTCGTGCTGCTCGACTACCCGGTCTACCCCGGTGTTGGCATCAAGGTGCGCCCGGTCGGCGTTCTGCACATGAGCGACGAGGCAGGCGGAGACGACAAGGTCGTTGCGGTGCAGGTGAAGGATCCACGCTGGAGCCACATTCAGGACGTGGACGATATCCCTGAGTACACCCGCAAAGAGATCGCACACTTCTTCGAGCGCTACAAGGATCTCGAAGATGGCAAGTGGGTCAAGGTTGACGCCTGGGGCTCAGCGGCAGCTGCCGAGAAGCTCATCGTCGAGGCTCAGGAGCGACTCGCATCGCAGGGCCACTAGGCGCCCGCGCACGCATGACGGTTCGCGTCTTCGACGACCTCTCAGACCTCGGGCGGTTCGCCGCTTCGCATGTCGTGGAGGCGATCCTTGCGCGCCCAGACGCGGTGATTGGGCTCGCAACGGGGTCGACCCCGTTGCCGCTCTATCACGCGTGGGCAGAGGCGGTCGCGCTGCGCGGTATCGATGTTTCGCGGGTGCGGGGCTTCGCGCTCGATGAGTACGCCGATATCGACGCTGGGCACCCCGAGAGCTATCACTCAGTGGTGGATCGGGAGGTCGTGCAGCTTCTCGGGCTGACGCCGTCGCTCGTGGCGGTGCCTTCGGTGCTCGCCACCGCTGCTGAGGCGTCTGCTTACGAGGCCGCTATCGCTGCAGCCGGTGGCGTCGACGTGCAGATCTTGGGCATCGGCCGGAATGGTCACTTCGCGTTCAACGAGCCCGGGTCTGCACTCGACTCGCGCACGCGACGGGTGTCGCTGGCTCCCGAGACAATCGCAGACAACGCGAGATTCTTCCCGTCTGAGGCCGATGTGCCTACCGAGGCAATCACGCAGGGACTCGGAACCATCATGGAGGCCCGCAAGCTGGTGATCGTTGCGATCGGCGAATCGAAAGCGCAGGCCGTTGCCGCAGCAATCGAGGGGCCGGTAACCACCGAGATGCCCGCGAGCATCGCGCAGCTTCACCCGAACGCCGTGTTTGTGCTCGACACTGCAGCCGCTTCGCTTCTCAAGCGACAGGACTAACGAAGCTTTCCCTTGCCATCGACCCGGCAGTCGTTGCTCGTTCACTTCTGTGAAAGCAGCAACGACTGCCGGGTCGAAGTGTATGTCGCACGGGGTAATTAACCATGACAAACAAAAGGAGGCCCCTGGAAAACCAGGAGCCTCCTTTTGCACATACGCCCCGAAGGGCGCGTGTAATTAGGACAGCTTGCGGATGTTCACAGCCTGTGGGCCGCGAGCGCCGTCTTCGGTGTCGAATTCAACCTGCTGGTTCTCTTCGAGATCGCGACGGCCTGAGCCCTCAATCGCGCTGAAGTGAGCGAAGAGGTCTGCTGACCCGTCGTCGGGAGCAATGAAGCCGTAGCCTTTTTCGGAGTTGAACCATTTAACAATGCCGGTTGCCATGAAAGCATTCCTTTGTGATGCGGAGCCGCTTGCGCGACTCATAACTGTTCGCGCAAAATACGCGAGCTTACTGGTATCAGCGTGCCAGCCCGGGGTAACCACACCAGCGACTGGATGACACTGAAGCGAAGCAAAACGGAAAGAAAGCGCCGATACCTAAACCCTAGCCTACGTTTACCCCAATTGCTCTATAACGTTTTCGACACGACACCATTTTCCACACGTGTCGCAAACCTACCTCTGGCAGCCACAAGTCGCTACAGTGAGCACATGAGCCCCGAACAGCTGACACTCATCATCTGGTTGTTTGCGGCCGTCATTCTCTTGTCGATCGTGGTGGTGTGTATCGCTGTGGTGATCCGCAAACGAACACTGCGCGCCTACTTCGAGGGACCGGGCAGCCCATCTGCCAGAGTCTCAACTGACCCCTGGGAACGATTCGGGCCAGCGCTCGCCGCGGTGTATGCGAGGCCTGAGTGGGTACACACGCGAGAATCGAAGCGCAAACACTCACCAGAACAGACATATTTTGGGTATGGATCGGTACTCCCGTTCGCGACACTACGCAAGGTTCTCTCAACCGACTGGCACGTGAATCGGGCCGATCAGGCGAAGGTGCAGGTGCGGAACACTGTCGGCATCGCGGCGAGGAGTGCCGCGCAATACGCGGCAGCTCGGGGTGAAACGGAGCTCACCCTGCGCGCACGACTCGTCGCCGATGGTGCGCCCGAGCAGGCCGCGGAGTTCATCGCGTCACACATCGCAGAGGGGCTCGAAACACCCGACGAGGGTGTAGAACTGTTGCCAGACCTTGCGTTTGACATCGCGAGGTTCGCGAACCTCGTGCGATGGGCCGGATGCGTGGGGTATCTCGATTATCTGGCAGTGCGCGAGGCGTCAGATGTGCTCGCGACCGCTGCGCTCACCGGCTTCAGTAGTTGGAACGAATTTGGTGAGGCCTACATCGAAGGCCTGCACGGCTACACGAAGCACGGGCGACGCCCATTTCTTGACGCGATTGAGTGGCTGACTACTTCATCCGAAAGCCCCTGGAAGGCGCTCGCTTGGCCACTCGCCGGGGGCACAAAGGCGTGACGCGGTATTCTTCGTGAGTGACTCGCATTCTCTTTTTTGAACCCCGCATCGCTGGAAACACTGGCAATACGATTCGTCTGGCCGCGGGCACGGGGCGGAGCTTCACATAGTGAAGCCGCTCTTTGACTTTGAGGATAAGAAAGTGCGGCGCGCGGGCCTCGATTACCACGACCTCGCAGTCGTGCACCTTCACGACTCGTTCGAGGCGGCGCTTGAAGCGCTGCTTCCCGCCCGCATCTTCGCGTTCACCGCCCACACTGAGCGACGGTACACCGACGTCGAGTACGAGCCGACAGATGTGCTCCTCTTCGGCCCCGAGCCGACAGGGTTGCCTGACGAGATCCTCGAGCACGAAGCCATTACCGACAAGCTACGCATTCCGATGGTGTCGGGGCGTCGCTCAATGAATCTCGCAAACTGCGCATCGATCGCAATCTACGAGGCGTGGCGCCAGCAAGGGTTTGCGGGCGCACTCTGACTCGTAGCAAACATGCCGCGGTGTGCGACTTGCCTCGCAACATCACCGGTCTAGCTGTTTAGCTCAGCATTCACAACCCCCTGACGGTGGCCGTCTGGGTGAGCATATGCTCGCCTGAAACAGCAAGTGGTTTCTAGAAGTATGAGTAGATCACTAACCAGCATTCAGGGAGGTCACCATGTCGCAGCAGGGCAAGGATTCACAACAGGAGCCCACAGCAACCGCGCCACCCTCGGTTGAGGAGTCAGTCTACGAGGAGGCCGAGTACGCGGGTAAGGATGGCCAGGATGCGGCCGATCCACCGGTTGCCGCAAAGAAGTCTGGCGGCGGTGACGAAGACGAAGACACAAACCTCGATACCGAGACCAACCTCGACCCCGACGAGGCCGCTGATGTCGCAGAGACACGCGAAGAAGCGACGGAGAAGAAGGGCGAGAAGGTCGAGCACAAGCGTCAAGACGAGGACATCATCTCGCTCGACGTTCCCGATTAACCCGTCGTTACGCGGGCACCCCGTGCTTCACTGCCTCGCTGATTGGCTCGTCGCCGTCGTTGAAGGTAATCGTGTGGTGGATCGTCGAGTCGTCAGCCAACACGGCCGCAATAACGCGTGCAACGTTTCCGCGCGAGACAGTTCCCGATTCGGCCGCGTGGGCGTCGATGCGGCCGGTCGGCTTCTCAAGCGTGAGGCCGCTCGGCCCGAGAATGGTCCACTGGAGCGAGCTGTGGCGCAGGTAAGTGTCCGCTGAAGCCTTTGCCTCGGCGTAGTGATAAAACGCATTCTCCGGGTCGATCCCGTGCTCTCGCGACGCATTAAAGTACGAGACCATCACGTAGCGGGTGACTCCGGTCTGCAGTGCAGCGTCCATGGTGCGGATAGCCGCGTCCTGATCCACTGCGATGGTGCGAGCGGGATTACCACCGCCTGCACCTGCCGACCACACAATCGCATCATGACCCGAGATGAGCTCTGCCAGCGCATCGACATCGAGCTGCTCAATGTCGGCGACGACCGGCGTCGCACCTGCAGCCCGCACCGCATCTTCGTGGTCGGGGTTTCGAATCACCGCGGTGATCTCATCACCTCGCCCCGCAAGTATCGGCTCCGTGAGAAGCGCTACTTTGCCGTGTCCACCGAAAAGAATGATGCGTGCCATGCACCCACACTACGCGCGAACTGTCGCGCCCCGCATCCCAATGTCTCGTTCTCTCGCGTGACACCTCGCGCAGACAGACTCGTAGACGACACTGCCGTCATCAATCGCGACCTGGTTTCCGTCGAACACGGTAACACCGTCGATCTTGCGCAGGTTCATGGTTGCCTTCGACCCGCACCTGCACAGCGTGCGGATTTCTTCGATCTCGTGCGCGATCGAGAGCAACCTGGCCGCACCCGGGAAGCTGTCGCCCCGGAAGTCGGTGCGCAGGCCGTACGCGATGACGGTGACGCCCACGCGAACGGCGACGTCGAGTAGCTCATCTGCCTGCTCAACCGTTAAGAACTGGGCTTCGTCGACAAGAATGACGTCGAGTGTCTCGGCCACTGGCAGTGAGACCCCGGCAGCCCAGAGGTAGTCGACCTCACGCTCAACACCGAGCCTCGACACGATGCGGTCGCCACCCTTCAGGTCGACCACTGGTTTCACGATCATGACGCTTTTGCCCAGCGAGTCATAGTTGTGCGCGACCTGGAGTAACGCAGTGCTCTTGCCAGCGTTCATGGCCGCGTAACGGAAGTGCAGTTTTGCCATACAAGGACCTTACCGGTCTGCGCAGGGCCAATAAGACACAGGGCTCGCTGATACGGTTACAGCATGGTTCTGGGCGCTGTTATTTCTTGGACGATCTTTGTTGCGGCAGGCATCGTCGTAGGTGTCGCGCTCTGGGTGAAGCGTCGAGACAAGCACCGCTAAACACGCAGCGTTAAACACGCGAGGCGGATCCACTGCCAAGTGTGGACCCGCCTCGCGTCGTGCGCTTACTGCGTCACAAAGTTACTGCACCGACCAACCGCCGTCAGACGGCAGAATCGCGCCGTTAATGTTCACGCCATCGTTGCTGAGCAGGAAGGTGATCGACGCCGCGAGTTGTTCGGCGGTCGCGAGCGTTGGAATCGCCGACTGGAAGGGATGCAGGCGCGCGCTGCCAACCTCAGAAACGTTCGGCGGGAACGGGATGCCTGTTGCAACTCCGCCCGGCGCAACCGCGTTCACGCGTATGCCCTGCTTCGCATACATGAACGCTGCGCTACGGGTGAGGCCCACGACGCCGTGCTTCGAGACCGTGTACGCATTGCCCGAGGCGTTTCCGCGAATGCCTGCCTCCGAGGTGATGTTCACAATCGAGCCCTTGCCTGCGGCGAGCATCGCCGGCACGACCGCGCGGGTGAGCTTGAACACACCGGTGAGGTTAATGCCGATGACGCGATCCCAAATCTCATCGCTCGTCTCGTGGATCGGCGAGAAGTCGTCGTTGATGCCAGCGATATTCGCAAGTCCATCGATCCGCTCACCTGCCGCGCTCACGACACGATCGATGTCTTCTTGCTTCGTCACGTCTGCGGCGACCGCGATAACACTCCCCTCGGGTGCCTCTTTGGCGAACTCCTCAAGCTTCTCCTCAGAGATATCAACTGCTACGACCTTGCCGCCCTCGCGCACGATGCGTGACGCGGTCGCGCGACCAATGCCGCTCGCAGCACCTGTGACAATTACGGTCTGTCCCGCGAACCGGCCGCTGGTGACCTGCTCCTGCCAGGCCCCGGTCGACTCTTCCTCGGGAATCTCGCCACCGTTTACCGAGCGAACGAGATCGTCAATGACTGACTGAGGCATCTTGCCTTGGCTGAGGGCGACCATCTGCTGCAGGGGCAGTGACTTCACGGGCTCGAGCGAGCTCGGGTCGGCACCCGAGGCGGCGAGCAATGCACCAACCGCCTCGCTTCCCTGTGGATCATCGAGCCATTCGCCAATCGTGCTGTTTGCGGTGAGTTTTGCCATTGCGAGTCCTTTCTCAGTGCGAACCGGTCGAATCCGGTGTGCCTATACCTGCACATTACTCCGACAGGTGTCGGAGAAGCTAGCGTTGTGACTGTGCTCACGGCGAACTGGCAGATACTGGCAGAATCAGAGGCATGGATCCACGAGCCAGACACACACGATCAGTGCTCTTCAAGGCGGTACTCGCGCTCGCCGCTGATCGACCCATCGGCGAGATTCCGGTCACCGAAATCGTCACGCGCGCCGGGGTGAATCGCAGCAGCTTCTATCAGCACTTCACCGACCGCGAAGAACTGCTCGCGAGCGCGCTGGAATCACTCGAAACAGAAGCGGCCAGGCCGCAGGAGCCAGTGCACTTGAATGACTCCACAAAACCACCAACCGAACTTGTGCGCTTCGCACGCCACTTCGCTGAACACGCCGACCTGTACCGGCAGGCGCTCGGTCCTCACGGGTCTGCGCGTGTTGCTAGCCGTGTCCGCGCGCGCACCATTGCCATCGTTCAGGAGGGCATCGAGCGATCTCCAGTGCGCCGCAACACCGAGCTTCCGGTCGAAGTCGAGGCTGCGGGAACGGCGGGCGCCATACTCGGCGTCATAGAGTTCTGGCTCTCACAAGATCCGCTCCCCTCACCCGAGGTGGCAGCGGACTGGATGTGGGGAAGCATCGCCTAGAACGGTAAGAAAATTGGTACCGTCACCACGCTCACGAGCATGATGACGAGGGTGAATGGCCCACCAAAGCGCACAAAGTCTGAGAACCGATAGCGCCCCGGTTCCATCACGAGCGTGTTCACGGGTGACGACACCGGCGTGACGAATGCCGACGACGCGGCGAGCATCACGACCATCGCGAAGGGGTACGGAGACAGTCCCATCGTGTGCGCCATAGCTATAGCAATTGGTGCCATGAGCACCGCGGTTGCGGTATTCGACACGAAGAGCCCGATCAGTGCGGTCGCAGCGAAGAGCACCGCAAGCAGCGCGTGCGGCCCCGCGCCACCGAATGCGCTCACGAGCCCGTCGACCGCGAGGTCGATTCCGCCCGTCTGCTCAAGCGCCTGGGCGAACGGCAGCATGCCCGCGATGAGCACGAGGGTCGGCCAGTGGATCGAACGGTACGCCGACGGCATATCGATCGCACGGAACAGTCCCATGAGCAGCGCCGCGATGAGGGCCGCGATGACATTCGGCACGATGCCGGTCACCATGAGCACGATCATGAGCGCCACGCTCGCGAGCGCAAGTGGTGCCCGAGATGCGGCTGGTGCGATCTCATCACCCTCTGCGGGTAGGGCCATCGGCACGAACTCGCGAGCTACCTGACGAATGCGGCGGATCGCGTTCCAATCCCCCGCCACGAGCATCATGGCTCCCGCTTTCAACTTCCGATCCGCAAAGCCCTCAGCAATTTCGTGACCAGACTGCCGAAGGCCGAGCACCGTCACGCCATATTTCGAGTCGAGGCGCAGCTCATCAACACGCTTGCCAACTATTCGCGACTCCGGCGGCACCACGATCTCGATCATGCCGAGCTGCCGCGAGTGATCGTCGAACACGTAGTCAGATTCACCGATAAAGTTGAGCCCCAGCCGGTCCAACACGTCCGACGTCGGTGCGAAGTTGACGACGAGTGCATCTCCGCGCTTAATTCGCGTGTCTGGCTCTGTGAGAAGCGTAGCGCTGCGCCAGAATCGCTTGCGTTCGACGCCGAGCACAAAACTCGTCGTTTCTCCGAAGTCGACTCGCTCCACCGACATACCAATAAGCGGCGAACGGGTCTCAACCCGGTACCTTCCGGCTTGCTGCTCGATGCCGTATCGACTGAGCAGGTCGCCAAACGAGTCACGCGATCCACCCTGCTCGTCACTCTCGTCATCGCCCAAGAAGCGCTGCATGAGCAGCACGTAGCCGACCCCAAGCACGAGCACCATGATGCCGAACGGCGTGACTGAGAAGAAGCCGAACCCCGCTTCACCCTGGCGCTTCAGTTCGGCGTCGACCACGAGGTTCGGTGCGGTAGCGATGAGTGTGAGCATGCCGCTGATGAGTGCCGCCATGCTCAGCGGCATCATGAGCTGCCGTGGAGACATGCCGAGTCGCTTTGAGAGGCTCATGACCACCGGAATGAAGATCGCGACGACCCCGGTCGAGCTCATAACCGCACCGAGTCCCGCGACTGTCACCATGAGCAGCATCACAAGCTTGGTGCGGTTCGAGCCCGCCCTGGCCGCTAGCCAATCCCCCAGCTTGTAGGTGACGCCGGTGCGCGAGAGACCCTCGCCAACGACGAAGAGCGCGGCGATGAGCAGCACGTTCGGATCCGCAAACCCAGCGAGGGTTTCAGGAACCGTGAGCAGGCCGGTGAGCGGAAACGCGACGATAGCGAGAAGCGCGACGACATCAAGTCTTGGCTTACCAATGCTGAAAAGCACGATGACGACAGCAAGCAGCCCGAGCACGAGCAGGAGCTCTACGGTCATGAGCCACGCCTTCCGATGGGTTCCTCAGAAGTCTATGCCCCGAAGAAATCCGACCGACAGGCCTCAAGAACGCCTACCACCCTCTGATCCACTCCCGCAAGGGGGTACCTGTTCGCGTTGACTCCCCATAGCTTTTAACCATGAACGGCATATTTATAGCACTTATCGTAATCGCGATTATTCTCGCTCTTGTTGGCGGCTTCGTGAAAGCAGTGAACTTCCTCCTGTGGGTAGGTATCGTGCTGCTCGTCATAGCTGTCATCATGTGGCTCCTGCGAAGCATCAGCGGGAATAAGCGCTAACCCGATCCGCCCAAACTCGAATCACTGATTACCCCTCACTGATTCGCCCCCAACTGCGCCCGGTCGAACGCGCTCGGCCGGGCGCAGTTCTGTACCCGCAGAACCCCCTTGTGTCAACCCGATCGATGGCGAGCGAACTCCTCTCTAGCCTGGTTGAACTGAGACGAAGGGAGAATGATGAGCAGCCGCACTTTGCTCCAGGAATTAGCTTCAACGGCGGGCGTCTCGACGGTCGCATACGTCGACGGGCCGAGGGCGCTCCCTCAGGTCGAAGAAGAGTCTCGGCGCGAGGCGTTGCTTGACCGGCTGCGGTCGGCTGGTGCCCCGAAAGCTGATGTCGAGGCGATTGATGGCGCGCTTGCCCAAGCCAACGGAACGCCGAGCCCCTCGGCGCGATACTTAGTTGCCAGAAATGGATCAATTGAGGCCGACATCACCTTCCCCGGCCACAGATTTGGAAGCGAGATAGCTGCTTCGGGCCCGCTACCAACACTGCTTCCCCTAATCAGGCACCGTTCTAGACGCGTTCGCTACCTCGTTATCGAAACCGATCGAGAGGGGGCAGAGGTGCGTCTCGAGCGTGCGGATCAACATACCCCTGAGCACTCGGAACAGGTTGAGGGGCGAACCGACAGCCTCACGAAGGTGCAGACGGGTGGCACCTCGCACGCACGGTATCAGCGAGCTGCCGAAGAGGTGTGGAAGCACACCCAATCTGAGGTCGCTGAAGTCACTGATCGCCTGGTCAAGCAGCACAGGCCAGATTTCATTCTGATCTCGGGAGATGTTCGTGCGCGACAGTTGCTCATCGAGGGCCTCTCCGACGCGAGCTCGGCACTCGTGCACGAGTTCGAAGTGCACACGAGGGCTGACGGCGCAGACGACGACGGTATCGCGAACGCCATCGCAGAAATCGCCGAGTCGCACGTCGCGAATGGCATAGCGGCAGTGGTGGATCGGGCCAGATCAAGCGACGGAGCACTCGGAGCAGAGGGTGTGCAAGAGGTTGTCGAAGCGCTTCAACAGGCGCGGGTCGATACGCTCGTGCTCGACGCGAGACTCGAAGGTTCGAGCGAACAGCTCCATGCGCTCAGTGCCGAACCGTGGGTATCTGAAGATGCGCCCAATGACCTAGACGCCGAGTCGCTCGGAATGGTTTCTGCCGCAGAAGCGCTCGCTCGCGCGGCCGTTCTCACAGGCGCGAGAGTCATTATTAATGAAGAACAGTTCGAATCAGAAGATTCACCGCGCGCACACGCTGAGCCCGATCCGCCCATCGCCTCACTTCGCTGGGCGACAGAACTCAGCTCCCCCTGAATTCACGTCAGTCAGATCCACAACTACACCTTGGGCGGGCTCATGAACACCACCTCACTCGGCAGCGGTTTGCGCACAGTCGGGGTCGAGCAGGAGTTTCTTCTTGTCGATCCACTCGATGGACGCCCGGTTGCGGCGGCCGACTTCATGCTGTCGACTATGGGAGACCAGCCCGAGCCGACTGAGTCGCCGAGCTTGGAACGCGAGGTCAAGCAGGAGCAGATTGAGGTCACAACTCCCCCGCTGCGAACGCTCGACGAGATTGCTCGCTCAATTTCTGAAGCCCGCCGACTCGCCGACAGCAAGGCACTAGAATTCGGGGTTCGCGCGGTGGCCCTCGGCACGAGCGTGCTGCCGAGCCCGTCGCACCTCGCACGCAGCGCCAGGTATGCGGCGATACGTCGACGGTTTGGCATCACGCTCAAGGAGCAGCTCACCTGCGGATTCCATGTGCATGTGGGTATTTCGAGTCCTGAAGAGGGCATCGCGGTACTCGATCGGGTTCGCCCGTGGCTCCCCGCGCTTCTCGCGCTGAGCTCAAACTCTCCATTCTGGAACGGTGTAGACACCGGCTTCGCAAGCTACCGGTACCAGGCGTGGGGGCGCTGGCCGACATCTGGCCCGTACGACGTATTCGGTTCCGTAAACGAGTATCAGCGCAGGGTACGCAGCCTCATCGATACGGGAGTTCCGCTCGACAGCGGAATGATCTATTTCGACGCGCGTCTGTGTGACCACTATCCGACGGTCGAGTTTCGGGTGGCCGATATCTGCACAGATCCTGAGCACGCGGTCGCGGTTACGGCGCTCGCTCGCGCACTCGTTGACGTTGCCGCTCAAGAGTGGGCAAATGGCTTTCAACCCGATCCCGTGCCTACCGAGGTACTTCGCCTCGCGATGTGGTCAGCGAGCCGATTCGGGATTCGTGAGCACCTGCTCAATCCGCTTCTCGGTGAACCCTGCGATGCGCGTAGGGCCATTGATGCGCTGCTCGCTCACGTTCAGTCGGCGCTCACGAGCAATGGTGATTTCGCACGAACGGAGCGAGCTGTCGACGATATCTTCCGGCGTGGCACTGGGGCGGATCAGCAGAGGAACACCCTTCTTCGCACCGACAGCCCTCATGCCGTGGTGACTGAAGCGATCGAGCTCACGCACCGCTCGGCGGCCTCGACAGCGTTAGGCCCGAACTACGTGAGGTAGTTCGGGCCTAACGCTGCAAAAAGACACTACTTATCGAAAGCGTCCTTGAAGCCGTCTTTCGCATTCTCAACGGCGCTCTTCGCGTCGCCCTTAACCTGGTCGAGCTTGCCCTCAGCTTCGAGCTTCTCGTTGTCGGTCATCTCGCCGACCGATTCCTTCACTTTGCCCTTTGCCTTGTCTATTCCAGCTTCCATCTTGTCTGATGCGCCCATGGTGGCCTCCTTAGTTTGTTTGGTTCGAGACCACACTTTCATCTGCGCGTAATGACGCGAAAGGGGGTTGCGGATCGGCCCCCGGAGGCGCTAACTGTCGGCGGTTTGCTTCACTAAGCTTGTGCCTGGCAGTGCCGATCAAGATACTGAATCACCGAATCGAGTACTGACTCTCGCAGCTGCTCGCTCTCGTCACCAACAAAGGTTGCGTACTGCAGCAGCGGTCCGACGGCGAGCGCGAGCACATCGGTGACACTCTCGTCGCTTTCAAGTCGATACTCGGGTTCAACGAGTCGGCAGACGCTGGCAACGCGCTCGACATTGATCTCGCGCAACCGGGTTTTTACGGCGGGCAGATCCGCAACGCTTTGCGCTGCCAAGTACACGGCGCGGTAGTGCGGATCTTGGAGTGTGCGCCACTGCACTTCGAGGCTGTCGCGCAGCCGCTCCCGCACGCTGCCCCCGCCCGCAGTAAAGTGCGGCATCCGAAAGTCTTCGAGCAGCGCAACCACGAGGTCTTCTCGGGTTCTCCAGTGCCGGTATACGGTCGCCCGCGAGACGTCTGCGTGGCGCGCAATGTTCTGGTGGGTGAGGCCAATGAGCCCTTCTGTCGCGAGTATTTTCGCGGTGGCATCGAGCATGCATCGGCGCGAGCGACGTGCTCGCGGATCGACCACCTGCTCGAGCGCCATGAGTCCTCCGTCAGTTTGTTTCACCGTGTTACCGAGATCCAGCATGCCGAGTTGCAAGTTATACCTCAAGTAAGGTTTCATTATCTTCGAGACAAAATGTAACAGAAGTCGCGAGCGATCCACTTGCGACACTGGCGGAGGGGGCGCAATGCGCATCGCAGTACTCGGGGCAACAGGGGCAACAGGGCGCGAGATCGTCAAACAGGCCCTCTTTCAGGGCCACGAGGTCACTGCACTTGTACGACGCCCAGAGGCGCTCGATGTCACGCACGAGAGACTTTCGGTGGTCGTCGGCGACGCGACCGAGGAAAAGGTCATTGCCAACCTGGTTCCCGGACACGATGCGGTGATCGCGAGCCTCGGCCGCCCCGAATCTGGCCATAGCAAGGCAGAAATCGACGACTCGGTCGAGGTCAACGTCTGCTACGAGTCCACGAAGCACCTCTACAAGCACCTCCCCCAGCACGGCATCAAGCGCCTCGTTCTCATGAGCACGCACGGCTCGGGCACGAGCAACGACGGTTCCCCCTACGTCGTGCAGCTGCGCGACTGGGTAGGCAAGCGCGTGAAAGACAAAGACGACATGGAGGCGTTTATCGACGCGAACCGTGACGCACCGATCGACTTCACCGTGATCCGCAACCCACTGATTTACCCGGGCCAGGGCGGCCGCCCATTCGGCGTGTTTGAGCAGGTTGAGTTCGACGACACCTCGAAGATCCCGGTCTCAGACCTCGCACGCTTCGCAATCGCCGAGGCTGTCGACGGCATCTTTGTCAATAAGTTTGTTTCGATCTCCGAGCCACTCACCGGCCCCTCGGCCGCGAAGTGGCACCTCGCGAAGTAATGAGCGCTCACACCGATCAGCGCCTTCGCGAGCTCGCAGATCGCGAGTCGATCCACCGCACACTGCGCCGCTACGCGCAGGGTGTGGATCAGCGCCAGTGGGATCTGTATCGCTCAGCGTTCGCGCCCGGCGCTACGGTTGCGATTCCGGGGTGGATCGAGGGCTCCGTCACAGCTGAACACTTCATCGAACTGCTCAGCGGTGAGTTCGATGCGATCAGACTGTCTGGCCAGCATCACCTGGCAAACACTCTCATCGAGTTCGGACCAACTGAGACGCTCGAGGGCGAGGCAAGCGGGCCGGGCACCGCGCGTTCGGTGACTGAGTTTCTCGCAGTCAACGCGGAGCGGGCGTCAGACGACCCGACCGATACTCGCGTTCGTACGCAGTACTCGGGCGGCCTGCAGGTCGATGACCTCGTGCGCCATGATGGCGAGTGGCTCATTTCGCACCGCGTGCTCGTGCGCAAGAACGATGAGCAGTATCTCAACGAGCGCACCCCAGAACAGATCGCACTCATTGCAGATGCGGCCACGAACCCGGCGAGCGCCGGCCTCTAATCTTTCAGGAGCACCCAACTATGACGTTCACTCTCTCCGAGCTCGCCGACCGGGCTGAGATCGAAGACGCGCTTCATGCATACGCTCAGGCGCAGGATCAGGACAAATGGCAACTTTTCGACCGCGTGTTTTCAGGCGACTCGGTCATCGAGCTCAAGGGCCTGCCAGTTCCGCCACTCAACGCAGAAGCGATGCGCGGGTTCTTGCAAGACTTCAACCGCACCCGCGTTACGGGCCAGCACCTTATCACCAACACGCTCATCGAGTTGAACGGTGACGAGGCCCGCAGCGTCTCTGAGGTGTTCCACCTCACGCTGCAGACCACCGAGCAAGAGGGTGTGCTCAAGCGCTCGCGCGGCGGGTCACTCTATGCAGACGCGTGGTCGCGAACCGAAGACGGGTGGCGCATCACGCACCGCGTTGTAACGCAGAAGCATCTCGACGAGTCCGAGGTCGAATACTCGCCAGAGCTGCTGCAGACCATCAGTGCTGGGGCGGGCATCGACTGGTTCACAGTTGACCTGAAGAACGGGGGCCTCGCATGAGCCGGGTACTACTCATCGGCGTAACGGGCACAGTCGGTTCGGCGGTGCGCGAGGTGCTGACCGAAGCGGGGTACGAACTTGTGACCGCCGACTTCAATGAAGCACCCGGAATCGCGGATCACCACATCGACATCACCGATTCTGCTTCGATCGCGAAAGTGCTCGCTGCCGCCGGAGAGATCGATGCCGTGGCGGTGACCGTCGGCGAGCTCGAGCTCGCTCAGCTCCCAGACCTCGAACTCAGTGCCATCACGTCTTCGATCTCGAGCAAGCTCACCTCGCAGATCGATGTTGCGCTCCAGTCACTCGCGACGCTCAAGCCCGGTGGATCGATCACCCTCGTGTCGGGCATCATGTCGCGCATCCCCTGGCGCGGCGGCATCACTGCGGCCGTGGTCAACGGCGGACTCGACGCATTCGTTGTCGCAATGGCTGCCGAGCTGAACCTCGACCGCCGCATCAACTCCGTGAGCCCGAGCATTCTGCAAGAGTCGATCGACAAGCTCGGCGGCCCCAATCCGCTTCCCGGCCACACCCCGATTCCTGCGCGCCTCGTCGCTGAGCACTATCTCAGGTCGATCGCGGGCATCGAATCCGGCAAAACGTTCACCGTCGGCTTTTAAGCAGCCACCAACAATCCAAGAGGAACACCATGACCAAGAGATCTTTCGCCGCAGTCACCGGCACCGCAACACTCGCAGCCGCGCTCGTGCTCACCGGGTGCGCATCTGGCAGTGGATCGCCAGCGGCAGACGCAGGTGACCCGGTCGAGGGCGGAACCCTCACCTGGGCCATTGCCGCGGAGCCGTCGTGCTTTGCCCCCGCGTTTCACCAGCTGCTTTCAGACCGCGCGGTGATCCGCAACTACATCGACTCGCTCGTGTACCAGGAAGAAGATGGCACCTTCACCCCGTGGCTTGCGACCGGATGGGAAGTTTCTGAAGACGGCACGACCTACACCTTCGACATCGCAGAGGGTGTGACGTTCACCGACGGCGAGCCGCTCACTGCCGTGGCTGTGAAGGTGAACCTCGACTATACGCGCGACGCCGCGAACGGTTCGACCTACGCTGGTTTGCTTGGCTCGGTCAGCGAGATTACTGCTGACGGCCAGTCGCTCACGATCCAGCTGTCTTCGCCCGACTCGTCGCTGCTCGACTCGCTCTCGAGCGTCGCGCTCGGCATTGTTTCGCCCGTTGGCGTCGAATTAGGCGACGAACTGTGCGCGATCGACTCGGGCCTCGCAGGCACTGGAGCGTTCGTGCTCGGTGATTACACCCGCGGCGACCAGCTCACCCTGACCCGCAACGACGACTACACGTCGGCACCCGAGAGCCTCGATCACGACGGTGCGGCGTACCTTGAAGAGGTCACCTACAAGTTCATTCCCGAGGATTCGGTGCGCATCGGTGCGCTGAAGTCGGGTCAGGTCGACGCGATCTCGGGCATCCCGGCGCTCGACGTCGCTGGCATCGAGTCAGACGCATCGCTGCAGTACCTCAACGGACCCCGCACGTCGATGCCGTTCGGCTTCACGATCAACGCCGACGCGGCGAATGCGCCGTGGGACGAGGTCACGCTCCGCCAGGCGTTCCGCGATAGCTTCGACGTCGACGCCATCGTTGAGTCGGTCTACCGCGGCGAGGTCGATCGCGCGTACAGCTACGTCGGTGGCGACAGCCCCGAGTTCGATGAGTCGCTCGTCGAGGCGTGGGGCAACGACCCCGAGGGCGCAAACGAGCTACTCGATGCAGCAGGCTGGACCGAGCGCGACAGCGACGGCTACCGCGTGAAAGACGGCGAGCGCCTCACACTCGACGTGACCTACGACTCGGATTCGATCCGCGATTCGCGTGACACCCTCATCGAGGCCGTGCAAGATCAGGCCGCGAAGAACGTTGGCATCGAGGTCAACTTCACGACCCCAACCTGGGCCGAGGTTTCGACACAGATCGCCGAGGGCACCTGGTCGGTATACCCCGGTTCGTTCGGCAAGGTCGACTACGCGAACAACGTGATTGGCGTCTGGGGCGGCTTCTTCTTCGCCGCGACCGACTACAAGCCCACTGGCGCTATCGAGGCCGCAACGCAGGCGGCGAACGCCCTCACCCAGGAAGACCGCGTCGCTGCACTGAACACCGTGCAGCAGGAGCTCGTGATGGACGAAGCGATCTTCGTTCCAGTTGCTGAGTCGACCTTCCAGATCGCAGCGCGCGCATCGGTCGGTGGCCTTGGCTTCGACTACTCGAGCGCGAACCCCGACGGCAACTACGGAGTCTGGGTGGCCGCCACCGAATGAGCCTAAACTCTCAGAGCATCGTGCTCCTGCGGGGCGCCCTTCGGCGTCTCGCAGGGGCCGTTGTCGTACTCTGGGCGGCCGTCACCGTGACGTTCATTGGCATCCGCGCAATGCCGGGTTCCGTCGAAGACGTCGTGCTCGGCATCCACGCGAACGAACCGGGCCTGCGCGAGCAGGTGCGTTCGAGCCTCGGCCTCGATCAGCCGATCCTCGTGCAGTATTTTCAGTATCTCGGCCAGATAATTACCGGCGATTTTGGCCGCTCATTTGTGCTCCGCGCCGATGTCTCTGACGTGGTCTTCTCGCAGTTGGGCCCGACACTGCAGTTGGCGGGCGCCTCACTCCTCACGGCGCTGGTCGTGGTGTGGATCATTGCCGTCACCACCTCTGGCGGCTCCCCACGCACCGAGCGCATCATCGGCATCGCCGAACTGCTCGCGATCTGCATCCCGACGTTCTGGGCCGGGTCGCTCCTCATCATCTGGTTTTCGTTCGGGCTCAACTGGTTCCCGGCATCGGGCGCTGATGGTCCCGCTGCGCTCGTGCTGCCGACGATCACGCTGCTCCTGCCGCTCGCCGGTGTGCTCTCACAGTTCATGCGCGAGGAGATCGGCCGGCAACTTCGCCTCCCCTACGTCGTGAGCGCGCGCAGCCGCGGCATCAGCGAGTTCAGACTTCGCAACGTGCACCTCGTGCCGCACGCGGCCGTTTCGACGCTCACGGTTGCCGGCACACTATTCGGCTCGCTCATCGGCGGCGCGGTCATCGTTGAAACCGTATTCGGCAGGCCGGGTCTCGGGCGCGTGGCGCTCAGCGCGGTCGGGTCGCAAGACACCCCGGTGATCATCGCGGTGGTTGTGCTCATCACCACGGCATGCGTCGTGATTTCGACAGTGGTGGATCTCATCGCGCTCTGGATCGACCCCCGCTATCGGGAGGAACTCGCATGACCACCTCACCCCAGCTCAAGGGAGGGCGCGCTCGCAAGCCTCGTGGCCCGGTCTTCAAGCCCGAGCGGCGCGGCCTCGGCGGCCTCCCCGCGACAGTGTGGGCGGCGCTCCTCGTCGCACTCGTGATCGTTATCGCAATCACCGCGCCAGGGTTGCTCGGTGCGGGAGACCCGAACGCGACCGATCCACTGACTTCACTCATGCCGCCAAGTGCCCAGCACTGGTTTGGCACCGACGAGCTGGGTCGCGACCTGTACTCGCGCGTCGTCTACGGTGCGCGCTACTCGGTCGTGATTGGCGTGCTCGCGGTCATCTTCGCGGTTGTTGTAGGCGGTGCGCTCGGATTGCTCGCTGCGCTCGGTGGTCGCGTGCTCGACGAGGTGCTCAGCCGCCTGTTCGACCTGCTTTCGGCGTTTCCGTCGATCCTCATGGCGCTGCTGTTCGCCACCTTCTTCGGCCGCGGCACCATCAATCTCGCGCTCGCCGTTGGCATCGCGATCATTCCGGCATTTGGCAGGATTATCAGGCGCCAGGCACTCGCAATTCGCGACTCCGACTTCGTCACCGCAGCGGTCACGTTTGGCGAGACGCGGTTCCGCATCGTGCTGCGACACATTCTTCCGAACGTGTTCACGTCGGTTCTGCTGCTCGCCGCAATCGAGGTCGGTGCTGCGATCCTCACCGTTTCTGGCATCTCGTTCGTCGGCCTCGGCCCCGAGCGCCCCGCACCCGAATGGGGCTCGCTGCTCGCCGAGGGCCGAAGCGTCGCCGCGTACGGATGGTGGCCCACCGTCTTCCCCGGCCTCGCAATCGTCGTCACGATCGTCTCGTGCACAGCGCTCGGCCGGTACCTGCAGCGCCGCTTCGAACGGAGGCTCACCGCATGACCACTCCTCCTCTGCTCAGTGTTCGCAACCTCAGTGTCGACTACGCCTCAGCGCACGGCCCCGTGCACGCGGCGGTCGGCATCTCCTTCGATTTGCACCCCGGCGAGTGCGTCGCGCTCGTAGGCGAATCAGGCTCGGGCAAAACCACCGTGGGCCGCGCACTGCTCGGTCTGCTCGGCAATTCAGCGACGGTGAATGCCGACACTCTCGAAATCGAGGGTCGCGACGCGCTCTCATTCGATAACCGCGACTGGCGTTCGGTGCGCGGTGGAACCGTCGGCCTCGTCTTGCAGGACGCGCTTGTGTCACTCGATCCACTGCGAAGCATTGGCCAGGAAGTGTCGGAAGCGATGCGTGCGAGCGGGAAGAAGCTAGGGCGTAAGGAACGCAAGGCTGCGGTGATCCCCACGCTCGAGGGCGTGGGGCTGCCTGACGCCGCCACGCACGTGCGCCAGCACGCGCACCAGCTTTCGGGTGGGCAGCGTCAGCGCGCGCTCATCGCAACGGCGGTTGCGGGCGAGCCCCGCATTCTCATCGCCGACGAGCCGACGACCGCGCTCGACGTGACCGTGCAGCGGCAGGTGATCGATCTGCTGCGCCAGGAGCGCGAGCAGGGTCTCGGGGTTGTGCTCATCAGTCACGACCTCGCGGTCGTCGCCGAGATTGCGGATCGCGTGCTCGTCATGCGCGGCGGCGAGGTACTCGAGCAGGGCACGCCTGCCGAGGTGCTCGAGAACCCTCAGAACGAATACACGAGGTCGCTCATTGCGGCGGTACCCGGGACGGAGCCCGCGAGTTCGGCGGATCCCGCTGATCCGCTCGGCACGGCCGGCGCCGACGAGCGTGCCGACTCCCCTCAAGCCGTCGACCCTGCGCCCACCGCTCCCGCGACGCTCACGGCCACCGGGCTGCACGTCACTTACCGCGTGCCGGGCGTGCCTGAACCAAAGATCGGGCTCAGCGACGTTTCCCTCGAGGTGCACCAGGGGCGCGCGCTCGGTATCGTCGGGGAGTCCGGGTCTGGCAAGAGCACGCTCCTCCGTGTGCTCCTCGCATTGCAGGAACCCGCGCAAGGCAACGTCACACTCGACGGCGAGCCCTGGTCTGGCATTCCAGAAGCGAAGCGGCGCGTTCGGCGGCCAAGGCTGCAGCTGGTCGCGCAGGATCCACTGAGTGCCTTCAACCCACGCTTCGACGTGAGCCAGGTACTCGGCGAGGCTCTGCTGCGCGTGCCCGCGGGCGAGCGCGACCGCCGCATCGCCGAGGTGCTCGACGCGGTCGCGCTACCAACAACCGTGCTCACACGGCACCCGCTGCAGCTCTCGGGTGGGCAGCGACAGCGGATCGCGATCGCCCGCGCGCTCACCGCCGAACCAGAGATTCTGTTCTGCGACGAGGCCGTGTCGGCACTCGACGTGGTCGTGCAGGCGCAGATTCTCGATTTGTTGGATCGACTCAAGCGCGAGCGCGACCTCGGCATCGTGTTCGTCTCGCACGACCTCGGGGTCATCGCCGAGGTGTGTGACGACGTGCTCGTGCTCAAGGACGGGGTCGTTGTCGAGTCAGGATCGACCGATGCGGTCTACGGCTCGCCGCAGCACCCCTACACGCAGGCGCTACTCGCGGCACGCCCGATGCTCGGAGCGGTGTGAGCGACGCTGCCAGCGTTGGCGACGTGGGCGGTGCACACCGCCCATCTACGCCCGAGCCCTCGTTTGGACCCGCCACCGGACCAGCCAGGTTCGGCGCCGCTGCTGCGCAAATCATGGCGAACGGCATACCTGCCGACGTCGATGAGTGGTCGCGCTGGGCACTACTCGACACAGTCGCGGTGGCCGTGGGCGGCGCCGGTACGCGAGTGACGCGCGCAGCGATCGCTGCTGCTGGTCGCCACCTTGGCGCGGCGCCGCTACTCGTTGCTCCCGGCTCTGCCTCACCCGAGTGGGCCGCGCTCGTGCTGAGCACCGCGGCGAACGCGCTCGATTACGACGATGGTCACGTTGAAGGGGGTGGGATCCACGCGGGTTCAACCGTCGTTGGCACTCTGCTGGCCGCCGCGCCAGACACGGTTACCACCGCGCAGCTGCGCTCAGCAATGGTGATCGGCTACGAGGTCGCGATTCGTGCGGGCTACCTCGCGTCGCCAGATGTTTCCGGTCACGACTACCGCACGAGCGGCTATGCCGCCGCGATCGGTGCGGCTGCTGCCGCTTCTGCCGCTACCGGTTCCGACGAGATGCTCGATGCACCAGCACCCCCAACTTCGCGCACGGCGCTCATTGCTGCGGCGATCCGCCTCGCGACCGCGCACGCACCCGTGGCATCGTTCGTGTCTGGTGGCGCGCGCGAATCAACGGGCTGGGCCGCGCTCACTGCCGTGGGCACCGTGGAACTTGCGCTATCTGGTCTCGCCCCGAGCGCGGAGGAAGAGCGCGCCGTTGTGCCCGCGGGCCCCACTCTTTTCGACCCTGCTGGTGCTGCCCCTAAGTCACGCTGGTACAACCTCGACGAGGGATTCTTGGCACCCGGCTGCTACTTCAAGCCTTACCCCTGCTGCCGTGCGGCACACGCAGCGATCGATGCGACGCTCGAACTTCTCGATTCTGGCGCGCTTGATCCACTAACCGACTCCCCGATCTTCGTCGGTCTTCCCGCCGGAGCCGCAGCTCTCACCGAACGCCGACCCGTCGACCTCGGCGAGGCGCAGTTCGCGGTGCCATTCCTCATCGGCCTGACCATTGCGAGAGGGGTTGACGGGTTGCGCAGCCTCGGTCGCGTGCCGCTCAAGTCACTCGTCGGTGATCCAGAAATTCAACGGCAGACTGACCGCGTGCGGCTCGAGGTCGACCCCGATTTAGATGCGGATCCTGGCACCGGTTACCCCGCCCGTGTCACCGTGGGCGATGATCCCACACACAACACCGTCACCATTCGCGACGCCCTGGGCTCACCGCAGCGGCCACTCGACAAGCAGGCGCGCCTCCGTAAGGCGCATGATCTCCTCGTTCCAGCCGCAGGGCCCGCAGCAGCTTCAAAGATCATCGATGCGCTCGTCGATCCACCCGCTGACCAGACGCTCGCCCAACTGCGCGCCCTGCTCACAACACACCTCGCTACCCACCAAGCGTCAGGCGAAGTCTGAGCACCAGGCGAACGCTCAGGCAAAAATCGTACGTATGACGCCCAAACTTCGCCTGTAGCTAACTGAGGGCATCACAAACAGACCGTTGCGCTCGCGGCCCACACGCGAGATCGTGGAAGTACCCGATCGAAGGGAGCGATATGTGTCGCTTATTCGGATACGTCTCACACGAACGCACGTCGCCCGTAAAGGAACTCGGCGAGGAGGACTTCGAGGAGTTCACATCACTCACTCGCGTGCACTCTGACGGGTGGGGCATGGCCTGGCGAGATCCAGAGACAAAACGGATCGAGGTGCGACGATCGCCGCTCCGCGCCGACAATGACCCCGAGTACGCTAAGCTCTCAACCCAGTTGCACAGTAAGGCCGGGTTCGTGCACCTGCGCTGGGCGACCGGCAACCTCGCCATCACGCAAGAAAACACTCACCCGTTTCTCGACGACAACATGGCGTTCGCGCACAACGGCAACATCGAACCGATTAGCCAGCTCGAGGAGCTGCTCACGGCCGATTCAATGAGCCGGTTGCGCGGTGCCACCGATAGTGAGCGGTATTTTCAGCTCATTCGCCAGTGCGTTGAAGCGACTGGTGACGAGCGTCAGGGGGTGACGCAGGCGTTGCGCATCCTCATGCACCACTTCCCAAATGCGAGCCTCAACGCCCTGCTCCTCACGAGCACTCACCTGTTTGCGATCCACGTGAACAGCCGAGCAGATTCTCCGCAGGACAAGGTGCGCGCGCTGTTTGAGTCACCAGACGCGGTTCCGGCACGCCACGGCAACGAGTACTACGCCATGGACTACCGCCACGACTCATCGGGCTTCACGGTGATCTCGAGCGGCATCACGCGCACGGGGTGGACCGCGGCGGCTACCGACGCCGCCGCCATTATCGACCTCGAGACCCGCGAGCGCGAGCGCCTCGACCTGATTGGGTGAGCACAGAACAGAATCTCGGAGGGAGCCACCATCATCGATAATTCAACTGAGCGCCTCACTGTCGCTGACGCAGCAAGCTGGCGAGCATGGCTCGACGAACACGAAAGCTCCAGCGACGGTGTCTGGCTGACGCTCGCAAAGAAGGGCACGACAACACCCACATCGTTGAGTTACGCTGAGGCCCTCGAAGAGGCGCTGTGTAGCGGGTGGATCGACGGGCGCAGAGAATCACTCGACGCAGCAACCTACGTAGAACTGTTCACGCCGCGTCGCGCCCGATCCACTTGGTCGAAACGAAACGTCGAGCGCGTCACCCGCCTCATCGAAGCGGGCCGGATGCGCGAGCGGGGGTTCGCAGAGATTGAACGGGCCCAAGCCGATGGGCGTTGGGATCGGGCGTACTGACCTCTTTTTCGGTGGTCACTTTCGTGCAAGGTTTCGCCGCCTGAAGCACCAAACTGACCACTGAAGCGGGTTCGGCCACGCATTTTCGCTTAATTAACACTGGTCATTTTGCACTCGATGCTGCGACCATAAATTACCCGGAGGTGTCAAAGATGACTCGAATGCCCGCACCGAACGAATCAAAACCACTCCACCACGTCGGCGCACAGGTTGCCGACGCACTCGACCTCGAACCGCATGATCTAAGCAAACTCGATCCAACACCTACGCTTCCCACCTGGCAATCGAATCTGCGCGTCGCAGAACTTGCCTACGACAGCGCCGCCCTCGCGTCGCTGGCGATGTACCTAGTTAGTAAAGACCGCGAGATCTCCCCGCAGTTAGAGCAGCGGATCATGCCGAATGCGTCGCGACTCCAAGCCTCCTTCGGCAGCGAGAAGCTGTTCCGATTCGACGGCAGAACTCCGACTATTTGGGCGTCGCTCTCTGGCTTCTGGCGGGTCAGCGACGGATGGGTGCGCACGCACGGCAACTACCCGCATCACGCAGAGCGCCTTGCGAAGCTTCTTGGTCTCTCACCCGAAGCGGATCGCGCAACAGTCGAAGCCAAAATGCTGCACTGGACCCGATTCGCTCTCGAAGCGCAAGCGGCAGAAGTTGGGGCGCTCGCGATCGCAGTGAGAGATCAGTCTGAGTGGCGGCACCACCCTCAGTATCCGGCGCTCGAGCAGAGTCCGGTCATCCACTTCGAGGCGCGCGGGCAAGCACCACCCCGCTCCTGGCATAACACCAACAAACACCCGCTCTCCGGCGTGCGCGTGCTCGACCTGACGCGCGTAATCGCGGGCCCGGTGGCAACGCGAGATCTCGCCATCGTGGGCGCCGACGTGTTGCGCATAGATTCCCCGAGGTTGCCCGAGCCCGCCTGGCAACACCTCGATACGGGTCACGAGAAGCGATCCACCCTGCTCGACTTCGACGACCCTGCTGACTTCGCAATGCTGCAACAGCTGCTCGCAGGGGCCGACGTCGTCGTGCACGGCTATCGCCCTACCGCACTCGCCAAATACGGACTCGACTTCGAGACCCTGCACCGGCAGTTTCCCGGCATCATCGTGGCGCAGCTCTCAGCCTGGGGAACGCGCGGCACGTGGGGCGACCGGCGCGGATTCGACAGCCTCGTGCAGGCGGCGAGCGGCATCGCGGTGCTCGAGAGCAAGGACGGCGGCGAGACCCCCGGCGCACTGCCAGTGCAGGCGCTCGACCACTCGGCGGGCCACTTACTCGTTGCCGCAATTGCGACGGCGCTGCGGCGCCAGCGCACAGGGGGTGGATCGTACGACATCCAAATGAGCCTCGCCAAAATTGCGGGCGAACTGCTCGCCGCAGGCCTCGCCGACAATTGGGTGGATCAGCCTGCGCCCCAAGACCTCCCGACTGTGCAGGTGCCAGTCAACTCTCCGACCCGCGATACTCATTTGGTCACGTGCGCCCCGCCCCTCCTCGACTACCCCGGAGCACCCACCAACTACCGCTCCCCTCTCCACGAATGGGGCACCGACGAACCGCGCTGGATCGCTCACTAATGAGGCGGCTTGTTGCCGTGCGTGCGGGATCGACGCACAACTAGGTGCTTGCCGAGGACCTTCACGCTGTGGACGGCCCTCGACGAGATCGCCTCGGCAGGAGGCCACTGGGCGACGCTCCCGGTGTCCACGTCGTCCGGCATCGCGGCGACGCCGATGGCGTCCCCCGCGTCCGGGTACGAGCCGGAGAAGAAGCAGGCGAGTCCCGTTCGATCGGGATCAACCGGGACATCCTCTGAGCCGCAGGTGTTGTCGACCTCGGAGACCTTCTGGCGGTCAGTGCCGTAGTCCTTGAGGAGGAAGGCAGCGACGCCGCCGTAGGGCACGGACTTGTCGAAGTCGCTCCAGGCCGGGTCGACCTCGATGAGGATCTCCGGCTCGCCGTTGGCGTTGAAAGTGGTGCGGGCCTTCTTGATCTCGGGCGTGGACCACTCGACGCTCAGCGTGGTGGTCTTGTAGGAGACGAGTGCGTCGGTGTCGTTCGGGTTTGAGGGGTCGGACATGATGTTGCAGCCGATACCGTTGGCGGCCTTGCCGAAGTAGGTGAGCGTGAGCTCGCCGCCGGGGTACCGCATGCCCGTCTCGTCGAGCGTCATCCGGAACGTGTTGTTGCCGAAGGCATCGGTGCCTTCAGGCAGCGCCGGGAGATCAGCCCACGAAGAGGTGCCGTCCGCGTCGGTGGCCAGGATGAACGCAGGGGGCAGCGATGGACAGGTCCGTTCGTCCTCGGGCAGGTCGGAGAAGCTGACGAGTTCGCTGTAACGGAGCTCCCGCGTCCCGCCGGTGCTGAACACAGAGCCTCCACCCGGAAGCGTCGGGACAATCACCTCACCGCTGAGGGGCGTCGCCGGGTCATCGGAGCTGAGAGCTGGTTCGGCGACGGTTGCCGAGCCGCTCATTAGGTCCATTGTCTCTTCTGGTGCCGGAGTCGGCAAAGCAGTTGAGGACTCTTCAGACAGCGAAGTCGGACTGGACTCGCTTGTCGCATTCTCGGCCGTCGCAGCAGTTGGCTCAGCCGGAGCAGCGAGCGATGCGATCGGGGTGAGCTGGGTCGCGAAGACGCTCAGGGCGAGGCCACTTGCGAGGAGTCCGAGCAGCCGTGTGCTCGATCTTGATGAAGCCCGGTGCAATCGCGCGCCGGATTTGGTGAGCTCTTTCAACTCGAATCACTCTGTTCAGTTGTAGTTGTGCGCGAGGCTTTTGCTGTGCAGAAGCGAAGCCTGAGCGCGGCTTGTCAGGCAAATTATGAATTGACTATGCCTCCTCACAATTAGAGCTCAGCCCGGCATCGGATGTACAGCCGACTCGCTCGCTCGCAGAGCACTTCTCGATAGGCTCATTGCCAGGCGACCGGACGCCTCACGGTGGTGGAGGGTGAAATAGCAATGGCAGTTGAAATGGGCCTGTGGCGCGCGGACGGCGGCCGGCTCAGCCGCATCGTCCCGACCTCGATCGGACTCGAGTCGCAGCTCGAGACGTACATCGAGTCCGACCCGTCGATGCTCGGCGAGACGCTGTTGATCATCGGCCGCCAGGTCCCCACGGCTTTCGGCGGGTTCATCGACCTGCTCGCGCTCGACGAGACCGCCGCAGTGCACGTCATCGAGCTCAAGCGCGACAAGACTCCGCGCGACGTCACCGCGCAGGCGCTGGACTACGGATCCTGGGTCGCGGGGCTCGGCCGCACGCAGATCCAAGCCATCTTCGAGGCGTACAAGCCCGGGGTCGCGCTCGAGGAGGTCAACAGCACGCAGACGTTCACTATCGTCGCCGCGAGCGTCGATGCGGCCACCGAGCGCATCGTGCGGTTCCTCAACGAGGGTTTCGCCGTGCCGATCAACGTCGTCTTCTTCCGCCACTTCGAGGACAACGGGGCGAAGTACCTCGCCCGGACCTGGCTGGTCGAGAACGAGGGCCAGCAGGCTCCCGGCGCTGCGCCCGCCCGGCAGACGAAGACCCGCGAGGCATGGAACGGCAGCGACTGGTACGTCGCGTTCGGCGAGGACAGCGGCACCCGCCAGTGGGCGGACGGGCAGAAGTACGGCTTCGTCTCGGGCGGCGGCGGGGCATGGTTCTCGCGGACCCTGAAGAACCTGCCGATCGGCGCGCGCGTCTTCGTGCACATCCCCAAAGCCGGCTACGTCGGCGTCGGGACCGTGATCGGCGAGGCCCGCCGCTTCGACGCGGCGATGGTCGACGTCGACGGCGTCGAGACCCCGCTGCAGAGCCTCCCGCTCGTCGGCACGTACCGCCACGAGGGCGACGATGAGGACGACAGTGCCGAGTGGGTCGTGCCCGTCGAGTGGACCAAGACGGTGCCGCGCGAGCAGGCCGTGTGGAAGAACGGAATGTTCGCGAACCAGAACACCGCGGCGAAGCTGCGCCAGAAGTTCACCATCGAGCAGGTGACCGACGAGTTCGGCCTCGACGACTGACCATCGCTCGGCGACTTGTGATTGCTTGCGAGGCGGTACTCGGTGCCCGCGCGAAAGTGAACATTCGATGACGTGTACGGCTTGAGGTTGCGATCTGAATAGAAGAGCTTCAATATAGAAGCATGTCGAATCAAGCCTCTCCAGTCCCCGTCACCGACGCGACCTTCCGGGCGGAGGTTCTTGAGTCCGAGCTGCCCGTCGTGGTCGACATCTGGGCGACCTGGTGCGGCCCGTGCAGGGCGATCGCCCCGATACTGGACCAGCTCGCCGGCGAGTACGCGGGCCGGGTGAAGGTCGTGAAGGTCGACGCCGACCAGAACCAGGAGACCGTGACCGCGGCCGGCGTGACCTCGATCCCGACCCTCGGCTTCTACCGGGACGGGGAACGCGTGGACGTGCTGATCGGCGCGCACCCGAAACCCGTCTACATCGCGAAGATCGAGGAGCTGCTCGCATGACCGACACCCTGACCCGGACCGCTCCGAAACGGCTCTCTACACTCGACAAGTGGCTGCCGTTGTGGATCGGCCTCGCGATGGTCGCGGGCCTCCTGCTCGGCCGCTTCGTGCCCGCGCTCTCGGACGCGCTCTCGGCGATGGAGGTCGGCGGGATCTCGATCCCGATCGGGCTGGGCCTGCTGGTGATGATGTACCCAGTGCTCGCGAAGGTCCGCTACGACAAGGTCGCCGCCGTCACGGGTGACAAGAAGCTCCTGGTCTCCTCGCTGGTGCTGAACTGGCTCGTGGGGCCCGCGGTGATGTTCGCTCTCGCCTGGATCTTCCTGCCGGACCTGCCCGAGTACCGGACCGGACTGATCATCGTCGGACTCGCCCGCTGCATCGCGATGGTCGTGATCTGGAACGACCTCGCCTGCGGCGACCGCGAGGCGACCGCGGTACTGGTCGCGATCAACTCCGTGTTCCAGGTCGTGATGTTCTCGGTGCTGGGCTGGTTCTACCTGACCGTGCTGCCGGGCTGGCTGGGCCTGGACGCGCAGGGCCTGGAGGTCTCGGTCTGGCAGATCGCCTTGAACGTGCTCGTGTTCCTCGGCGTCCCGCTCGTCGCGGGCTTCGCGTCCCGGTTCATCGGCGAGAAGCGCAAGGGGCGCGACTGGTACGAGGAGAAGTTCCTCCCGAGGATCGGGCCGTGGGCGCTCTACGGGTTGCTGTTCACGATCGTGCTGCTGTTCGCCCTGCAGGGCGAACAGGTCACCTCCCACCCGATGGACGTCGCCCGCATCGCGCTGCCGCTGCTGGTCTACTTCGCGCTGATGTGGTTCGCCGGGATCCTGCTCGGCAAAGCCCTCGGCCTGGGCTACGCGCGCTCCACGACGCTCGCGTTCACCGCAGCGGGCAACAACTTCGAGCTCGCCATCGCGGTCGCGATCGGCACCTTCGGCGCGGCATCCGGCCAGGCCTTGGCCGGGGTCGTCGGCCCGCTCATCGAAGTGCCCGTGCTCGTGGGCCTGGTCTACGTCTCGCTCTGGGCCGCGAAGGCCTGGTTCCACACCGACCCCTACGCCACCGAATCGAGGACGTCATGACCGACACGACCGTCATCTCCGACGCCGACACGTGCGCACCGTCCACGGCGCACGCGATCGGCACCGAGGCCGCCACGACCGTGGCCGGGGCACTGAAAGCGCTCGCTGACCCGCTGCGGCTGCGGATGCTCTCCGCGATCGCGACCGACCCGCGCGGCGAGTCCTGCGTGTGCGACCTCGCCGACCTCGCCGAGGTGTCGCAGCCGACCGTTTCGCACCACCTGAAGGTGCTGAAGGAGACCGGAATGCTGCTGTCCGAGCGGCGCGGCACCTGGGTGTACTACCGCATCGCCCCGGGCAAGCAGCGCGCCGTCGCGGCCCTCCTCGACGCGTTCGCTCCCGCCGCCGCCGTCACCGACGAACCCGAAGACACCGCAGCACGGACCGAGGCCCTGCGGCAGATGGACGCCCGCGTGACCCGTCTCGCCGAAGAGCTCGCGGACGAGCTGACCGGGTTGAACCGGGACCTCGTGATCGCGATCGTGCGCGAGTCCTACGCCGGCCTGGTGCGCTCGGCCAAGCTGACGGCGCACATGATCCCGCTGACCGAGCGGTTCGCCCGGCAGCGCCTCGCCGACATGACCCGCGACCATGAGACCGGGGTGCCGCAGGTGCTGTTCGTGTGCGTGCAGAACGCGGGCCGCTCCCAGCTCGCCGCCGCGATCGTCAACCAGCTCGCCGACGGCCGCGTGATCGCCCGCTCCGCCGGTTCCGCCCCGGCGTCGGATGTGCACCCGCACGTGCGCTCGCTGCTCACCGAGATCGAGGGCGCACTGGAGGCCGAGACGGCGTTCCCGAAGCCGCTCACCGATGACGCCGTGCGCGCGGCCGACGTGGTGGTCACGATGGGCTGCGGCGACGTCTGCCCGATCATCCCCGGCGTCCACTACGAGGACTGGGCCGTCGGCGACCCGGCCCTGGCCTCCCCGGAAGGTGTCGAGGCGATCCGCCACGACATCGAGGACCGTGTCCGCGGCCTCCTCGCCACTCTCACCAGCAAAGCCTGAAGGAGCCCGTCATGACCGAAACCCCGAAGCCCTCCGTCCTGTTCGTCTGCGTCCACAACGCCGGCCGCTCCCAGATGGCCGCCGGCTATCTCCGCGAGCTCGCAGGCGACCGCGTCGAGGTCCGCTCGGCCGGATCCATGCCCGCCGACCAGATCAACCCGGTCGCCGTCGAGGCAATGCGCGAGGAGGGCATCGACATCACCGCCGAGCAGCCCAAGGTGCTCACCACCGAAGCGGTGCAGGACTCCGACGTCGTGATCACCATGGGCTGCGGCGACGCGTGCCCGTTCTTCCCCGGCAAGCGGTACGAGGACTGGAAGCTCGAGGACCCGGCCGGTCAGGGCATCGAGGCGGTGCGTCCGATCCGGGACGACATCAAGGCCCGCGTCGAAACGCTGCTGGCGGAGCTCCTGGGCTGAGCGGCACCGCACGTGAGAAGGGGCAGGAACCGTCTGGTTCCTGCCCCTTCCTGGTGTCCGCGACTCAGCGGCCAGCTGGTGCCGTGCCGAGCTGGATGAGCTGCGGAGCAGAGGCGCAGCAGGACCCGGCTGCGGACTGCTCGTCCGGCGCGTCGAAGAGGCCGGAGCCGCCGCACACGCCGGTGTCCGGGAGGGCGAGGTCCACGCGCTCGGCGGCTTCGCGGTCCCCGGCGATGGCTGCGACGACGCTGCGCACCTGCTCGAACCCGGTCAGGGCGAGGAAGGTCGGCGCTCGGCCGTAGGACTTCGCGCCCACGATGTAGAACCCCGGCTCGGGCTGCTCGAGGTCGGCCGCGCCGGTGGCCCGGACGGAGCCGCAGGAGTGCAGGTTCGGGTCGACCTCCGCAGCGATCTTCGACGGTGCCTGCAGGCGCATGTCGAGGTCGAGACGGATCTCTGAGACGAAGGAGAGGTCAGGACGGAAGCCGGTGGCGACGAAGACCCGAGCGGCAGGCTCGAGGCGGCGGCCGTCCTCTGCGACGAGCACCGCCTGGCCGCCGTCGACGACGACCTGCTCGGTGCGGAACCCGGTGACGAGATCGACGAGGCCGTCCTCGACGGCCTTCTTCGCCCGCTGGCCCAGAGCCCCGCGCTCGGGCAGTTCGTCGGCGCTGCCGCCGCCGAAGGTGTTGCCGACCGCGCCGCGGCGCAGCACCCAGGTGATCCGCGTCCCCGGCTCGCGCTTGGCCACGCGGGAGAGCGTGCCGATCGTCGTCGCCGCGGAGTGCCCGTTGCCGACGACCACGACGTGCTGGCCGGCCAGAGCAGTCGCGTCCTCGATCGTGGGCATGCGGTGGTTCAAGAGCCCCGCATCGACCGCTGCGCTCTCACCGAGGGCAGGAAGCCCGTCAGCCCCGGCAGGGCTCGGCGTCCGCCAGGTGCCCGAGGCATCGATCACGGCGCGGGCTTCGATCCGCTCCTCGGAGCCGTCCGCGCGCTCGACGTGGACGATGAAGGGCTGCTCGGCACGGCCGGCGTCGACGGAGAGGTCGCGGCCCTTGCGGCCGAGGCCGACGACCCGCGTCCCGTAGCGCACGCGGTCGCCGAGCACATTGCTGAGGGGTGCGAGGTACTGCTCGATCCACTGCGCGCCGGTCGGGTAGCCCTGCGTCGGGGCCGACCATCCGGTCGGTTCCAGCAGGCGTCGCGACGCGGGGTCGGTGAGCTCCGTCCACGGCGAGAACAGGCGCACGTGGCCCCACTCGGCTACCGCGGAGGCAGCCGTGTCGCCGGACTCCAGGACGAGCGGTTCGAGCCCCCGCTCGATCAGATGGGCTGCGGCGGCCAGTCCCTGCGGACCGGCCCCGATGACGACGACAGGGTTCACTGCGACCTCCATGCATTGACGTTCTTCGATGTGAGACAAGACGATCTTGACGCTCATATCGACAGATGTCAATACGTCGGGCAGAATGGAGCCATGAACGCACTGCCCGTCACCATTGACACCAGCGCAGGCTCCTGCTGCGCCCCCGGCCAGGCGATGGACGACGGCACCGCCCACGACCTCGCGAAGGTCTTCAAGGCGCTCGGCGACCCGACGCGGGTGAAGCTGCTCTCCATGATCGTCGGGAGCAGCGCCGGCGAGATGTGCGTCTGCGACCTCACGGACCCCGTGGGCCTGTCGCAGCCGACGGTCTCCCACCACATGAAGCTGCTCGTCGAGGCGGGCCTCGTCACCCGCGAGCAGCGCGGGAAATGGGCCTACTACCAGCCAACCACCGGCACGCTCGCCGACGCGGCGAAGGCACTGCTGGGCTGATGGGAGCGATCGGGCTCCGGCCGATGGCCGAGGCGGACTGGCCCGAGGTCGAGAAGATCTACCGCGCCGGGATCGAGACCGGTCACGCGACGTTCGAAGCCGAGCCGCCGTCCTCCTGGGGCAGGTTCGTAGCGGGCAAGCATCCTGGTCTCATGCTCGTCGCGGCGGACGGACCGACGGTCGTCGGCTGGGCGGCCGCGGGCCCCATCTCCGCCCGCGCCGTGTACCGCGGCGTGGTCGAGCACTCCGTCTATGTCGCGCCGCAGTCGTCGGGCAGAGGCGTCGGGCGTCTCCTGCTGGAGGGGCTGATCAGCGCCGCTGAGCGCTCGGGCGTCTGGACCATCCAGTCGTCGGTCTTCCCCGAGAACACGACCAGCCTCCGCCTCCACGAGCGAGCGGGGTTCCGCCAGGTCGGCCGGCGCGAGCGAATAGCGCTCATGGAGCACGGCCCGCTCGCGGGCCAGTGGCGCGACACCATCCTGCTCGAACGGCGCTCGGGCCAGGACGGATCTGAGGCTTGGTAAGGCCGGCGCTGGCCGGCAGCAAGTCGCTGGACCGCGTGGCCGGAGCCTCGGCCCGGGACGTCTCTAAGCGCTCCACGGGGTCAATCGCGGGGCGTCAATAGTTCCTGCACAGCAGGCGGGTACTGGCTGAAGCCTCTGGGCTCTGCCTCCGGGACAGCCTGGGCCAGGGCCGCGAGATTCGGGAACTTCTCGAGCACCAGGTCGTAACGCTGCTGCGAGACGAGCACCGCCCTGAGCAACCTCTGGCTCTCTGCAGGCATGCGGGCCAGGTCGATCGTGGCGAACTCATCGTCGCGGACGCCGGTCTTGCGGGCCTGAATGCGAGCCGATCGGCGCTCGGGGAGCTGGGCTTGCGCCTGCGTCGGGCCCAAGTACTCGGCCAGGCGGTCGAAGTACCGCCAGAGCGCGTAGTAGTCCGCGTCAGACCAGTGAGTCTGGTCCTCGCAGTAGATCCGGTCAATCACTGCCGAAGCTCCTCTCCGCGCACTTCTGATGCCTCCATTGTTGCCCAGGCTCGACGGATTGGGTTGGGCGCTCGGGTCCAGACCAGCACCGACTTCCGGTACATCTGGTGCACCTAGGCTCTCCTTGTCGCCGTGCGCGACCCCGAAGGAGTCAGCGCGGCAGGACAAGCCCGCAGAACTCTGAGCTCTATCCTTCGAAGCAACCAGGCCGCCCTTCCTGCTGGAACACGGATCTGAGCGCTACGTCATCAAACGGCAATTGAGCCTGGGAACCCAGGGCTTTTGAGACAGTGAGGACTCGAACGGCGCAGGGGTGGCATTCAGCGTTACAGAACGTGACTTGTAAGGAAACAGCGTCCGACAGAATCAGAGGAAGGAGCGCGGAATCCCGGGCGTGTTCGGCCTTTCGTGGCGAGGCCTGCGGGCACACTAGCGGGCACAGAGGTTCAATTCAGCTAATTCCGGGCAACAAAAAACCCCGGAAAATCGTTGATTTTCCGGGGTTTCTGACTACTTCATGGTCGGGCTGACAGGATTTGAACCTGCGACCCCTACACCCCCAGTGTAGTGCGCTACCAAACTGCGCCACAGCCCGTTACCCTCGCTTACGCGTAGGCAACTCCCCTATCTTAGCCGAACGATCGGGCTACCCGCGAACCGTGCGAACAAATGCATCATGGCAAGGGAAGCACGGCAAGAAGGGCCCCAACGCGCGAGTTCGTCGATATGCTGAAGCCATTGCGTCGGACGGGGAAGCCGCGCACTCGTTTCGTCTCCGCTCTCGCTGTCGAGAGTGGCCAGTTGCGAAAGGTTGACAGTGAACTCTGCCAGCAAACAATCGACGGCGATCACTGGCATCGTCACAGACGTCGGCCACTACCTGAAGTCGGGCCTCAGCGTGCTCCGCCGCGGCGGAACCCCTTTACTTTTGCTCTACGTCGCATCCCAGGCCGTGATCACACTCGCCGCGATTCCACTCCTCGGCTGGCTCGTTTCAGAGGCACTCAAGGCGGCCGGGCTGGTAGGCATCGACATGGCGCACATTGGTGGCGTCTTCGACTCCCCGGCATCACTTGGACTCTTCGCGACCGTGCTCCTACTGAGTTACGTGCTCGTCCTCGCACAACTCCTGCTGCTTTTCGTCGCGGTACGGCGCACACGCACGGGAGACGGACTACACCTGCGCGCGGTACTCACCGAGGTCGGCAGCACGGCCCGAAAGTTCATTCGCCCCGGCTCGATAGGCCTGCTCCCCTACCTCCTCATTCTGCTACCGCTCGCTGGATTCGGATTCGCGTCAG
Source organism: Leucobacter denitrificans (assembly GCF_014396385.1). Taxonomy (NCBI): domain Bacteria; kingdom Bacillati; phylum Actinomycetota; class Actinomycetes; order Micrococcales; family Microbacteriaceae; genus Leucobacter; species Leucobacter denitrificans. Next base: position 2,191,203 of record NZ_CP060716.1, on the reverse strand, counting down.
CATTGACCAGCACCATTGCCGTTCCAGAGTTCATCACCGGCGAGCTCAAGAAGAGCACCTCAGGCACCGTTGGCTACGCGCTTTTCCTCCTCGTCATGTTCGTGCTCGTACTTCGGTTCGCACTCACGATCCCCGTCTTTCTCACCGCGCGGGTATCCGGAGCGAAGGCGAGCAGGCTGAGTTGGCGCCTGACTCGAAGATCCCAAATCCCACTCGTGTTGGCAGTCCTCGCACTCGTGATCGCTACAACGTTAGCGGGCGCACTCCTCCTCATCGTGTGCGTCGCCCCAACTGCAATCACCGACGCGGTATTCGCGCAGGCCTCGCCCGTAGCGGCGACGCTCGGCATCGCCGTCGCGATCACAGCTGGCACGGTCATCTCGGGAGCCGCCGTGGTTGTCTTCGCCGCGATCCTCTTCGAATGCCTCGAGCGTTCGATCGCCAAAACCCCGAAAGTCGCTCTCACACTCGAGACCTCCATCGCGTCTACCGAACACAACAACGCCCCAAGCAAGCGCGCCACGCTTACGGCGAGCGCGGTACTCCTCGCAATCGCAGCAGGCTCTGGCACCCTCGCGACGCCAGTCATGTTGCAGCTCGCACAGCACCCTGACACGCTCGTTCTCGCCCACCGGGGGTTCTCCGACCTCGGCGTAGAGAACACGATTTCGGGCCTCGACGGGGCAAGGGCGGCAAAGTCAGACCTCGTCGAGATGGACGTGATGCAAACAGCCGACGGCGGCTTCGTCGCATTCCACGATGCCACCCTTGGTCGCCTAGCAAATCTCGACGTTTCGATCGCAGAACTCACGCTCGACGAAGCGACCGCGATCGAGGTGCAAGATCAGCACGGCAATCGCGACACGATTCCGAGCCTCGCCGACTACCTCGCGCACGCAAAGCAGATTGAGCAGCAGCTCCTCGTCGAGATCAAGTTGCACGGCAGCGAAACTGATGACTTCCTCGACCTCTTCGTCGCAGAGATGGAGTCAGCAGACGCATTAGAAGACCACATTTACCACTCGCTCGACGCACCGAGTGTCGAGGGGCTCAAGCGCATGCGTCCGGGCCTCACGGTCGGATACACCATGGCTTTCGCGGGCACCGCGCTTCCCCAGACCGCCGCTGATTTCATCGTTGTCGAAGAGTGGTCCTACTCCGGCGATCTCACCGCAGAGGCTCACCGCGCGGGCCTCGGAATGTTCGTTTGGACGGTCAACGACACGAACAAGATCCGCCAACTCTTGCGCGACGACGTCGACGGCATCATCACCGATCATCCCGATGTCGCGGTCGAAGCGCGCGAGCAGATGGGTGCGGATCCGGGCCTTGCCTCACTCCTCACCGACGCGATATTGCGCTTCGTCACAATCTTGTAGGCGGTGGATCGACCGAACTCCAATGCGACGGTGAGGTTGGTGTTACCTTGTGCATATGACGCTCGAAACCATTGTCGCGACAAGCTGGTGGATGATCATTCCACTCGGCGTCATCGGTAGTGTGTTGCACTTCACATTCGACTGGTCACGGCACAATCGATTTGCCGCGGTGTTCAGTGCGGTGAACGAGAGTTACTGGGAGCACATCAAGATCGCGATTTGGCCCGTCGTGCTGCTGCAAATAGTTTTGTTCGCGGCAGGTGGTTACAGGATCCCGTCGTTCATTCCTTCCGCAACGATCGCGCTCTATTCTTTGCCGATCAGCATGCTCGGCCTCGTATTTCTGTACAAGTTGGTCACCAAGAGAAATGTGCTCTGGCTAGATATTGCTTCGTTTTTCATGATCATCGCCATCGCTCAGACACTATTCGTGCTCGTACTCGAGCAGCTCGACCCGTCGTGGGCGACGATCACCCTCGCGGGTTGTTTCCTCGTGGGGATCCTGCTCGCGTTCCTTCGTTTTACGCTCCGACCGCCAGAGGAACCAGACGTTTTCATCGATCCACTCAATAAGAAGTACGGAATCGACGCGCACCCCGACTATGAGGCACCGTAGGCTGCGCGACAAACCAGATATTGCGCTTTGTCACACTCACAGGCGGTGGATCGGCACCCTCACGATAGTCTGGAGCAATGAGTGACCTCAGAGCTTCCGGTGATGCGTGGGTAACCGCTGCAGACGGAAATAGGTACTGGGGCAAGTTTGGGGCCGCAGGGCTGCTCGCCTATGATCGCAATCTCGACGCTATCCTTATGCAGCATCGCGTGAGCTGGAGCGATCACGGAGACACGTGGGGTATTCCGGGCGGCGCGATCCACGAACACGAACCAAAGATCTCGGGCGCAATTCGCGAGTCGCAAGAAGAGGCTGGCGTGCCCGACAACGCGGTGGTTCCGAGCTATACACACGTGCTCGACCGCGGTGTGTGGAGCTATACGACCGTCGTCGCCGAGGTGGTCACCCCGTTCGAGCCCGAGATCACTGACCCCGAGAGCCATGCGCTCGAATGGGTGCGGGTTGACGAGGTCGCAAACCGCAATCTTCACCCGGCCTTCGCTGGCACCTGGCAGTTGCTGCTGCCGATCGTGCGGCGCAGGCCGACAGTTATCGTCGACTCCGCGAACGTGGTCGGCGCGGTTCCTGACGGATGGTGGAAGGACCGCAAGGGCGCCACTGAAAAGCTGCGCGACCGCATCCACGAACTCGCGGTGAGTGGCGAGGGGATCCGCCCCGGTTTCATGGATATCCCCCAGATCTTCGACCTTGCACTCGTCTACCCCGAGTGGGTGTTCATCACCGAAAGCACGGCCCGCGGCATCGAAAGCACCTCGCACGTGGGTGTGGTCGACTCCGAAAGCTCGGGCGACGACACGATTGTCGCCGAGGTTCAGTCGCGCGCCGAGCAGGGCGGCTTGATCACCGTTGTGACGAGCGACGCCGAACTTCGCGTGCGCTGTGAGGCGGCAGGCGCCGAGTCAGCGCGTGGATCGACGAGGCTCTTGAAGCTCCTCGACCAGGCCGGTCACTAGCGACCGTTTGCGCAGCGCGACGAAGATTCCGTACACGAGCAGCCCCTGCCCGAGGCAGTAGGTGAGCATCACGGCCGGGTTCGTCCAGTCGGGCATGATCTCGGGCCTGAAAAGCCGAAACGCGAGGATCGCGTCAGAGACAAAAAACCATGCGCCTCCCCAGGCAATGGTCTTTCCGCACCGCGACGCGAATGCGGCGGTCGCGACGAGCAACAGCCCGTAGAGCATCACCGGAATGGTGAGCGAGCCGGTGTGCGGAACAAGCAACACCATGAGCACCGCATACGCCACCGCATAGATGACAGACCAGAGCGGAAACCCGCCTCGTGAAACCCCGCGAACTCGCCACATAATGAGCACGTACACCACGTGGGCGAGCCCGAAACACGCGAGCATCATCGGCAGTTCGTCGTCGAACATTGGAAAGAAGGTCGCGGATCCATCGCCGAGCCACGAGAACCCGATCGCCCCGATCACGAGACTCATCGCGGGCCATGGCCACGGATGTATTCCGGTGGAGGTGGAGAGCACGCCGAGCGCGAGCAGCGGCATGAGCCACAGCTTTGTTGGGCCCGCAATAGGGCTCTCGATAAACAAGAGTGTCACGTGCACAAACGACATCGCGACGAAAGGAAGAAAGGCGACGTAGCGCCGCAACCACCTCACTGCACTGCTATCGCTCGACGAGAATTCCGTCAGCGTCGGCCCACACGGTCGCCCCTGGCCTGAAAGTGACGCCACCGAACGACACTTCGACGTCGCTCTCTCCCTCGCCGGTTTTCGTCGACTTCGCGGGGTTCGAACCGAGCGCCTTCACTCCGAGCGGCAGCACACCGATCGCCACGCGGTCACGGATCGCTCCGTTAACAATGAGGCCTGCCCAACCGTTGTCGACCCCGAGTCCTGCGATAATGTCGCCGACGAGCGCGGTCTCCAGCGATCCGCCGCCGTCGATGACGAGCACCGAGCCGTCACCGGGCGTCGACAGAATGCTCTTGAGCAGAGCGTTGTCTTGAAAGCACTTCACAGTTCGCACAGTGCCGGTGAACCCGGTTTCGCCCCCGATGTCTTGAAACTGCGTCGAAATCGACTGCAGTTCGTCTCCGCGTTCGTCGTACAGATCAGCAGTGCTGACGGTGTCCATCGCACGTCCTTTCGTCGTTGAAATTGTGAAAATGCGACTCACGAATATGTACCGAGGTACTACAGCGATAATACCGAGGCAGGACGCGCCAGGGGGTCGACCAGCCGTACGTTGGTGATACACCACAGAACAGGAGCGACACCATGTCAACTCACACACTTGAATCACCGGCCCAATTTGCGGCAGATGGATCGGCGCAGGGCGCCCAGCCCACGCAGCCCGTTCAGCCAGTGCAGCCCGCTCAGCCAGCCCAGTCATCGGCGAGCGACCAGGGCAACGCCTTCGCGGTTACGAGCTTCGTGCTCGGTATCGCCTCAATCGTCGCGGGGTGGACATTCGTCGCCCCAATCGTCGGACTGATCTTCGGCATCATCTCGCTCCGCCGCCGCACCGCTGAGCGCACTCTCGCGCTCTGGGGAGTCTGGTTGAACGCCGCGATGCTCGCGCTCTCCGTACTCATCGGGATCGTTGTCGTTGGGATCTTCATGCTCAGCGTGCTTGGCGGCGCCTTCTCAGGAGCATGGGTTTAGTCCGAGTCGGCTCCTCGGGTGGGTATACCCAGGTCACCATGACCACCGAAATGATCATGAGCAAGAACCACGCCACGAGTTTTTGTGGCGAAACAAGCTCCCAGCTTGCCTCCTGGTGCGGGTAGATCCACGCGCCCGCCCAGGTGCCAATATTCTCGGCAAACCAAATGAACAGGGCGACTCCCGCGAACACCGCAAGTAGCGGTGCGCGGAGGGTCTTCCGCCACACGCGGAAGTGCATCTGTGTTGGCAGCCAGATAACGACAACCGCGACAAGCAGGATCCACCGCGCGTCAAAAACATAATGGTGCGTGTAGAAATTCGCGTAGATGAGCGCGGCGACAATTGTCGTTACCCACCGAGCCGGGTACCTCGAAAACTTGAGGTCGTGCAGCCGGTACACGCGCACCATGTACGAGCCGATTGCCGCGTACATAAACCCGCTAAACAGCGGCACTCCCCCGATGCGCAACACACCGTCGACGTCATACGACCACGACCCGACATCGGTCTTAAACAGCTCCATCACGGTACCCGTGATGTGAAAGAGCACAATCACCCAGAGCTCACGGCCGCTTTCGAGCCGAAATGCGAGCATTCCGATCTGGATCGCGACAGCCGCAATCGTCAGCGCATCATTGCGGGCAAGCAACGCGTCTTCGGGGTACCAGAGCCTCGCCGCCACAATAATGACGAGGAGCAGCGCCCCAAACACGCACGCCCAGGCCTGCTTGAGCAGGAAGACCGCGCACTCGACGAGCACGGCGCGCGGGCCACTCTCGGGTTTGCCCTCGAGTACACGGTTCGCGGCACGGTCAATCGCGCGCTCAAGCCGCGTGAGCTCGCGGTGTTCACCTGCCATAGGTGCGGCTACGGGCGCGGCCTGCGCTCGCGGATGCGCATGTTGATGACGACCGGCGTGCCCTCGAATCCGTAGTTCTCGCGAAGTCGACGCTGAATGTACCGGCGATACCCGGGATCGAGGAACCCAGAGGTGAACAGCACGAAGGTTGGTGGCCTGTTCTGCACCTGGGTGCCGAAGAGCACGCGGGGCTGCTTGCCACCACGCACGGGGTGCGGATGCTCTTGCACGAGCTCTGCGAGAAACGCGTTGAACTTCGCCGTGGGAATTCGGGTGTCCCACGACTCAAGCGCAACCTCAAGTGCCGGCACGAGCTTCTCGAGGTGACGCCCGGTGCGGGCCGAGATATTGACGCGCGGCGCCCAGTCGACGTGTGCGAGATCTTGGTCGATTTCGCGCTCGAGGTACTTACGGCGCTCGTCGTCAAGCAGATCCCACTTGTTGAAGGCGAGCACGAGCGCACGCCCTGACTCAAGCACGAGGTCGATAATGCGCAAGTCTTGGTCGCTGATCTCTTGCGTGACGTCGATAAGCACGACCGCGACCTCGGCCTTTTCGAGCGCTGCCGAGGTGCGCAGCGTCGCGTAGAAGTCTGCACCCTTCTGCAGGTGCACGCGGCGGCGAATACCGGCGGTGTCCACGAAGGTCCACACGCGGCCAGCGATCTCGACCTGTTCGTCGACGGGGTCACGCGTTGTGCCAGCGAGTTCGTTCACGACAACGCGTTCTTCACCAGCGGCCTTGTTCAGCAGGCTCGACTTGCCGACGTTCGGCCTACCGAGCAGGGCAACGCGGCGGGGGCCTGCGAGCTTTGGCTGTGCGACTGCCGACTCCTCAGGCAACACCTTCACGACGTCATCAAGCAGGTCGGCGACGCCTCGACCGTGGAGCGCCGAAACCGGGCGCGGTTCGCCGAGACCGAGCGACCAGAGCGACGCAACCTCGTGCTCCTGCGCTGCGTCGTCGACCTTGTTCGCCACAAGAAAGACCGGCTTCTTCGTTCGGCGCAGCAACTGCACGACACGCTCGTCGGTTGCCGTGGCGCCCACGCGCGAATCGACGACGAACATCACAACGTCACAGAGTTCGATGGCGACCTCTGCCTGCAGCGCGACCGAAGCGTCGATTCCGCGAGCATCGGGCTCCCACCCTCCTGTGTCAACGAGTGTGAAGCGCTTGTCTTGCCACTCAGCTGGGTAGCTCACGCGGTCTCGCGTAACACCCGGCACGTCTTCGACGACAGCCTCGCGACGACCGAGAATACGGTTCACGAGCGCCGATTTGCCGACATTCGGCCGCCCGACGATCGCCACTACTGGGTGGGCTTCGAGACTCGGCTCAGCAAACCCGAGAAACTCGCCGTCCGCGGTGAGAATCTCGCGATCCTCATCCTCAAGCGAAAAGGCGTCGAGGTTTGAACGCATCGCGCGCAGGCGCTCCTCGTCGGTCACCTCGATGTCTTCACCCGAAATGATCTCTGATGGATCAACCTGCGACAGGTCAAAATCTTGATTCTCGCTCATCTGCGTTCCCTTATTCGGTCGATGAGCGCGTGGTGCGCGCGGCATCAACGGTGTCGATCACTGCTTGGATCGATTGTTCAAAATTCATGTCGCTCGTATCGATGAGCGTAACGCCGGGTGCGGGGTTGAGGAAGTCGACGACCTTCGCATCCTTCATGTCTCGAGCGTTGATGTCGGCGAGCACCTGCTCGTGCGACATCCCGGGCAGCTCGCCCGCCCTGCGCGTCGCCCGAACCTCAGGCGACGCAGTCATCAAGATGCGCACTGGCGCATCGGGTGCCACGACGGTCGTGATGTCGCGCCCCTCGATCACCACACCGGGCAGCCCCGATTCGGCGACGATCTGGCGAAACATCTCGTTCAGACGCACGCGCACACTTGCGTGCTTCGATACGCGACTCACCTGCCCACTCACTTCCGGGGTGCGGATCGCGGCCGTGATGTCGTAGGTCTTGTATTCGGCGCCGTCGTTCAGCAGCACCCCGATGCGCTGGTCACCAAGCAGGGTGGTCTGATAGCTCCAGCGATCCATCACCGCGAGCATCGAGGCCTCGTCATCGAGGTCAGCACCCGTCTCACCCGCCGCCCACGCGAGCGAACGGTATGCGGCGCCCGTATCGAGGATGCCGAAGCCCAGCCGATCCGCCGCCGCGCGAGAGACACTCGACTTGCCGCTCCCCGCGGGTCCGTCGATTGCGACAAGGACAGTAGTCTCCGTCACAGTGTCCTCCATCCGCGTGCCGCAAGGTCAGTTACCGCCCGGTCGGCGACCTCAGGCAGGATCGCAATCTCAGCGAATCCAATCTGCGCACCCGGCGAGTGTTCTAGGCGCAAGTCTTCCATGTTAATGCCGAGTTCTCCGAGTTCGGTGAGCAGGCGGCCAAGTTCGCCAGGCTTATCGTCGATGAGTACGGTCACGGTCACGAAGCGCTCAGATGTGCCGTGCTTACCCGGGATCCGCCCGACACCGCGCATCCCGCTCGAAAGCAGGTCTGCGAGCTTGCGCTTCGAACCCGGCTCGTCGACCGCGCGAAGCGCCTCGGTAAAGCGCTCGATGTCGGTTGCAAACGATTCGAGCAGCGCGATAACCGGCTCGCGGTTCGCGCCAAGAATCTGCACCCAAAGTTCGGGGTCGCTCGACGCGATTCTCGTAGTGTCTCTGAGACCGCCTCCAGCGAGGCCAATCGCCTGCTCGGTCGCAGGAATCAATTGCGCAGCGAGCAGGCTCGACACCACCTGCGGAAGGTGCGACACGAGCCCGACCGAACGATCGTGTTCTTCGGGCGTCATCTCGAGCAGCACGGCACCAAGGTCGAGAGCCACGGCCTCTACGAGCGCGAGCGCCTCTGCCGGAGTCTCGCCGTCGCGGCAAATCACCCACGGCCTCGCCGTGAAGAGATCGGCTCGCGCCATGATTGCGCCGCCGCGCTCACGGCCCGCCATAGGGTGCGAACCGACGTAGTTCGTGAGGTCGACGCCTCGGCGCACGAGCTCGAGGTAGGGGGCGAGCTTCACGCTCGCAACGTCAGTCACCACAGCGCTCGGGTAGGTTGCGAGCATTCGCTCAACCGTGTCTGCGGTCACGTCGGGCGGCGTGGCCACAACGACAATCGCAGGGTGTGGATCCTCAGCAGCCCGCACCCGCCCAGCCCCATAGTCTGCGGCGAGCGCGAGCGAAGTCGGCGACAAATCTTCGAGCGTCACGTCGACATCGCGTTCGCGCAGGCCGAGCCCGATGCTCGAACCGAGAAGCCCAGCACCCACGATGTGCACGGTGCCGTGCACGCGCGAACGAACGGTACTGTGCACGCGAGATGCGGGTTCGTTCATCGCTGCGATGTCTCCGTTCTGGGCGCCTGCATCAAGATTCAGTGCGCTATAAATGAATCCCCGAGTGGGGCTCCATTGATTTTAGCGGTTTCCATGCGTCACGCCTTGCCACGCTTCGGGTTTCCGCGCTTCGCGACACCGCGCATGCCGCGGGCTCCCTTGCCGTCTCCCGGGCGACCGGCGGTGATTTGGCCGCGATTGCCGCGCGCACCACCCGTGCCCTTCGCGTTTCCCTCGGCCGCTGAGAGCAGAGCCCCGCGCTCGCCCGTGGATAGCTCGCGCATCTCGCCGACCTTCAGCGTGCCGAGGTGTAGCGGCCCAAATTGCCTCCGCACGAGCTCTTCAACCGGGTGCCCAACATGCGCGAGGAGCCTACGCACAATGCGGTTTTTGCCCGAGTGCAGCGTGATCTCGACGAGTGAGTGGGAGCGCGACGATCCACCGGGCAAGAGTTTCGCGGCGTCTGCCTTGATGTGCCCGTCGGTGAGTTCGACCCCATCGAGCAATTGCTGGATCACGGCGGCCGTTACCCGCCCTCGTACCTTCGCGACGTACGTCTTCTGCACCCCGAAGCTCGGGTGCGCGAGCTTGTGCGCGAGCTCGCCGTCGTTCGTGAGCACGAGCAGACCGCTCGTGTCGGTGTCGAGCCTTCCAACGTTGTAGAGGCGGTCTTCGATTTGATCGGTGAACTCTCTGAGGTCTGGTCGCCCCTGCTCGTCACTCATGGTCGAGACGACACCTCGCGGCTTGTTGAGCACGAAGTAGCGCTTCGACACGTCGAGCTGCACAACGACGCCGTCGACGCGCACCTCGTCGGTTTCGGGGTCGATGCGCGAACCAAGCTCGCGTTGCACCTGGCCGTTTACCGTGACTCTGCCGCCAGTGATGAGCGCCTCACACGCCCGTCGCGAAGCCACCCCGGCGTTCGCAAGCGCTTTCTGCAGGCGCACTCTGGTGTCCTCTGCGGAGTCTTCCGTGCCCGAAGCTGCTCCCCCTGCCGAGGACTTACCGGTGGGCCGATCCCACCCCCACTCGGCCATATCAATCTCTACGGCCTCGCCGTCGACGGTGAACGAACCGCCCATATCGTCGTCTGGGCGCTTAGATCGATTCATGGTCAAACCCTTCCGATCCGTCGTCGAGCAGTGGCACGACTGACGGCAATTCTTGAATGTCTCCGATGCCGAGGTATCCGAGCAGCGTCTCGCTCGTGCCGTAAAGCACGGCGCCGGTTTCTGGGTCGTGCCCCGATTCCTCGATGAGCCCACGGCCAAGCAGGGTACGCACGACCGAATCGACGTTCACCGCGCGGATCGACGCGATCGCCCCGCGTGAAATAGGTTGGCGGTAGGCGATCACAGCGAGTGTCTCGAGTGCTGCCTGCGAGAGCTTCGTGGGGCTCTGCTGTTGCACGAAGTCGGCAACGAGTGGATCGAGGCTTTCACGCACGTAGAAACGGTAGCCGCCTCCGATCTCGCGCAGCTCGAATCCCCGTGGTGGCCTGTCATCGGACTCGCGCTCCGCGGTGCCGTTGAACTCTGCGACGAGGCTGTCGAGCGCTGCGCGCACCTCGCGCACGGGCCGATCGCACGCGGTCGCGAGCGTGACCGCTGACAGCGGTTCGTCGGCAACGATGAGCAGCGCCTCCAACTGCTGCGTAAGCGAATGCTGCGCCCTCACGCGTTCGAGTTCAGACTCCTCAAGTGCCACTTCAGTCATAATCACTTCCTAGTGTCGAAAGCTCTTCGTCGTTCCAGTGCTCACCCGACCACTCCATGTTGAGTTCGCCGAGGGGCTCGTCTTGCGTGAACAACAGGGCATCGCGCCGGTAAAGTTCGAGTATCGCGAGGAATCGCGCCACCACGACACCCTTCTCGCTCACACCAGAGATGAGTTCTCGAAAGCTCTTGGATCCACCCTGCTTGAGCAGCGAGACGATGATGGCGGCTTGCTCGCGAATCGACACGAGCGGCGCGTGCAGATGGTCGAGGCCAATGGTCGGGACCGCGCGCGGCGTGAATGCGAGTGTCGCTATTGCGGCGAAGTCCTCGGGCGTGAGCGTCCAGTTGAGTTCGGGGCCGCGGTCACGATACTTCGCCTCGAGCGGCACCTGGCGCGGATGTCGCAGCTGCTCCGCGACGAGCCGCTCGTGAAACCAACTACTCACCTGCTTGAATGCCCGGTACTGCAGCAACCTTGCGAAGAGCAGGTCTCGAGCCTCAAGCAGCGCAATGTCTTCGGCGTCGACGACCTCGCCCTGAGGTAGCAAACTCGCGATCTTCATGTCGAGCAGCGTCGCCGCCACGACGAGAAACTCAGAGGCCTGATCGAGTTCGATGAGCCCCTGCCCCTCGATGGTTGAGAGGTACGAGATGAACTCGTCGGTCACGAGGCTCAGCGAGACCTCCGTGATGTCGAGTTCGTGCTTGCCGATGAGATTGAGCAGCAGGTCGAACGGCCCGTCGAAGACCTCAAGGGAGACCCGAAACCCTGGCTCTCCCTGCGCCTCCGCGTCCGTTTCGAGCGCTGTCACGTGAACCCGCTCAGGCAACCACGCCGCGTTGCACGAGCTCGCGGGCGAGCTTCAAATAGGCCTCGGCCGCCGCGTTCGACGGCGCGTACGTGAGAATTGGTTGCGCAGCAATCTGTGCGTCTGGCAGCTTGACTGTGCGACCAATGACCGTGTCGAAGACCTTGTCGCCAAAGGTGTCGACGACGCGCTCAAGCACCTCACGTGCGTGGAGGGTGCGTGGATCGAACATCGTCGCGAGAATGCCATCGAGCTCGAGTGAGGGGTTCAGGCGATCCTTCACCTTCTCGACCGTCTCGACGAGGAGAGCTACGCCACGGAGCGCGAAGTACTCGCACGCCAGCGGAATGAGCACACCGTGGCTCGCGGTCAGTGCGTTCACCGTCAGCAGGCCGAGCGAGGGCTGGCAGTCGACAAGAATAACGTCGTAGTCGTCGACGACCTTGCGCAGCACTCCGCCAAGAATCTGTTCGCGGGCAACCTCGCTCACCAGGTGCACTTCGGCAGCAGAGAGGTCGATGTTAGCCGGTATGACGTCGAGACCCTCGGTGTCAGTGTGCTGAATCGCCTCTTTCGGGTCTTTGACCTTGCCGAGCATGAGATCGTAAATCGTCGGCACGTCGTGCGCTTGCACGCCGAGACCGGCAGAGAGCGCTCCCTGTGGATCGAAATCAACCGCGAGCACACGCCTGCCATAGCGGGCGAGCGCTGCCGCGAGGTTGATAGCAGAGGTCGTCTTTCCAACCCCGCCCTTTTGGTTGCACATCGCAATAATGCGCGCCGGGCCGTGTCGCTCGAGCTTTGCGGGTGCGGGAATCACGCGTTCGGGGCGTCCTGTCGGACCTAGATCGCCCTGCTGCTTCGCCACTCCGACTCCCTTCGCAAGTCTTCGCAAGTTTTCGCCCCATCCTATCGCGCGCTAGGCTCACTTACCCCCTGAAACTCCAGGTCAGGCCACCTCGGGTCTACCTCGAGCCCAGCTCACGGCAGCCTCGCGGCACATCGAAACCCGCCCAAGGCGCCCGCCCGCGATCTATTTCGCCCGCGGATGCGCACTGAGATAGTGTTCGCGCAGCGTCTCTGCGGTGACCTGAGTATAAATCTGCGTCGTCGTGACAGAGGCGTGCCCGAGCAACTCCTGCACCGCGCGCACATCGGCCCCTCCCGCGAGCAGGTGCGTCGCGAATGAGTGCCGCAGTGTGTGGGGCGAGATCTCTTGCGTGAGCCCCGCTTTTTCTGCGGCGGCGCGAATCACGAGCCAGACACTCTGCCGTGACACTCGCGCGCCCCGTGGGCCGACAAACAGCGCAGGCGTTCCCTTGCCACGCGCCACAAAACCTGGCCGCACGCGCACGAGGTAGGCCGCGAGCGCAGCACCCGCGTATCTGCCGTACGGAACGATTCGCGTCTTCGAACCTTTGCCAGTAACGCGCAGCAAGCCACCATTCTGCAACGACACCTCGGGGTCTCCCCACACGTCGCTGCCCGCGGCGTCAGACCCCGCGTAGAGATCATCGATGTCGATGGCGGTCACCTCGCTCACGCGAGACCCAGTTGCGTAGAGCAGTTCAAGCAGTGCACGATCGCGAAGCGCTACGGGGTCCTCCCCAGAGACAGCTCCGAGCAACAGTTCAACGTCTTCAATCGAGAGTGCTTTCGGCAGCCGTTCCGCCTTCTTCGGGGTTCGCACCCCGCGGCCCGCGTTCTCCGCGAGCGCCCCCTCATCGAACATAAATCGGTGAAGCCCGCGCACGGTCGACAGCATCCGCGTGATCGTCGCGGGCGAGTATGCACTGTCCTCCCCAACACTCGCGAGGTGGGCCACGTAGGCTGAAAGCGTCTCTGGTTGCACCTCGACGAGATCGCTGATGCCCTGAGCGCCCAGCCACTCGGCATACCTCGCGAAATCGCGGCGATATGCGGCCAAGCTGTTGTCTGAAAGCCCGCGCTCAATACTCAGGTGCCTGAGGTACCTCGAGATCGCGGTTTCGGGTGCCAGGGCCATGGCTACTTCGATCGTTCTCCGCGCACGGTGTCTCTCGCGACCCACGGGGCGTGTGGATCGCGTAGCGTCGCCCAACCCGAAGCTCTCGAGGCTGAGGCCGCGAGCACACTGCTCACCGTGATCGCGTTCGCGATACGGCCATCGAGAACTGCGGCAACCGCTTCGTCGAGCGGCACCCACTCGGGTACCAGTTCCTGTTCCTCACCGTCGCGCACGAAATCGTGCTCGACCTCCGAGAACCCGCGTGCGAGAAACACGCGAATGACCTCGCTCGAGCCGCCGGGGCTCGAAAACAGGTCAAGCAGTAGCGCCCAATGGTCTGCCTGCAGATCGGCCTCTTCGGCGAGTTCGCGCTGCGCGGTGAGCAGGCCACCCTCGCCCGGAATGTCCATCAGGCCGGCAGGGATCTCCCAGTCTCGGTGGGCAATCGCGTGCCGGTATTGCCTGAACATGAGGATGCGGTCTTCGTCGTCTAACGCAACGACCGCCACGGCTCCCGGATGATCCATGTAGTCACGAACGAGTTCACCGTCACCGAAGGTGAAGCGCTCTCGCCTGATGTCCCAGACGTACCCGGCCACGAGCTGCTCAGATTGGCTGACGCGCACGTCGAGTGCGGGGGCGTCAGCGAGATCTGAGTTCTCGGGGTTCGGGCCGCTCACACTCGCTACTCTCCCGACTCTTCCTCAACATCAAAGAGGTGGGCCGCATCGCGACGCTGAATCGCGGCCGCCGCAAGGCCGGCGAACAGCGGGTGAGGCTTTCCTGGGCGCGACTTCAACTCGGGGTGTGCCTGCGTGGCGATGTAGTACGGGTGCGCAGTGCGGGGCAGTTCGACGTATTCGACCAACCCGCCGTCTGGGCTCAGCCCCGAGAACGAGAGGCCCGAGGCCGCAATCTCGTCGCGGTAGGCGTTGTTTACTTCGTAGCGGTGACGGTGGCGTTCGCTCGCCGTGGTGGATCCGTACAGCTCTGCCGCGATCGACCCTTCAGCGAGTTTCGCTTCGTACAGACCGAGACGCATGGTGCCTCCGAGGTCACCGCCGTCGATGATATCTACCTGCTCCGCCATCGTCGCGATCACGGGCACGGGAGTGTCTGGATCAAACTCAGTGGACGATGCGCCCTCGAGACCCACTACGTTGCGGGCGTATTCGATGACCATGCACTGCAAGCCCAGGCAGAGACCGAGTGTCGGCAAGCCGTTCTCGCGAGCGAAGCGCAGTGCGCCAAGCTTGCCCTCAATGCCACGAATGCCGAAGCCTCCGGGAACACAGATCGCGTCGAGGTGTGACAGCTGCTCGCGTGCGCCCTCAGGGCTCTCGCATGTGTCCGACGCGATCCACTCAATATTGACCTTCGTCGCGTGAGCGAAGCCGCCCGCGCGCAGCGCCTCGGTGACCGAGAGGTATGCGTCGGGCAAATCAATGTACTTGCCGACGAGGCCTATGGTGACCTCACCCTTCGGGTTGTGCACGGCGTCGAGTACAGGGCGCCAGCGCGACCAGTCGACGTCGTTCGCGACGGCGCCAAGCTCAAGGTGATCAACGATAGTCTGATCGAGGCCCTGCGTGTTAAGAAGTTGCGGCAGATCGTAGATGCTCTTCACATCGATCGCGTTCACAACCGCGTCTTCGTCAACGTCGCACATGAGTGCGATCTTGCGCAGGTTATCGCCAGTCACCGGTCGGTCTGAGCGCAGCACCAGCGCGTCAGGTTGAATACCGATCGAGCGCAGTGCTGCAACCGAGTGCTGCGTCGGCTTCGTCTTCTGCTCCCCTGATGCACCCATGTATGGCACGAGCGAAACGTGTACGAAGATGACGTTCTTACGACCGAGTTCGTGACGCACCTGGCGGGCCGACTCGAGGAATGGCTGCGACTCGATATCGCCAACCGTGCCGCCGATCTCAGTGATGATGACGTCGGGCTGCGGATCTTGCTCGGCCTGCAAACGCATGCGTCGCTTGATCTCGTTGGTGATGTGCGGAATGACCTGAACGGTCGCACCGAGGTAGTCTCCGCGACGCTCCTTCTGAATCACCTCAGAGTAGATCTGCCCGGTCGTGACGTTCGCAGCCTGTGAAAGATTAATGCCGAGGAAGCGTTCGTAGTGACCGATGTCGAGGTCGGTCTCGGCCCCGTCGTCGGTGACAAAGACCTCACCGTGCTCGAACGGGTTCATGGTTCCGGGGTCGACGTTCAGGTACGGGTCGAGCTTCTGCATGACCACGTGAAGGCCGCGCGCGGTAAGCAAATTACCGAGACTCGCGGCGGTTAGTCCCTTGCCGAGTGAGGAAACAACCCCACCGGTGACGAATATGTGCTTGGTTGTCTTACTCTGATCCGCGTTTGTTCCCACGGGCTTCAATCCTATCACTGTCACCGCTGTTCCTGACGCGGAATCCACACTTGCTTCACGATCATGAGAATTGTTGCCGTCACCGGAATCGCGATGAGTGCCCCGAGTAGACCGAGCAGCGTGCCACCAGCCAGGGCTCCGATCACCACAAGCGAACCGGGGACCGAAACCACCCGGTTCATGATGCGCGGGGTAAGAACATACGACTCTATTTGCATGTAGACGAGGTAGTAGAGCACTGCGATAAGCGCGGTGACCGGAGAATTGAACAGCGCGATCCCTGTTACCAATACCGTTGCCAGCACCGACCCGATGAGTGGAATCAGCGCAAGCAAAAACACGCCAACCGCGACGAGTCCAGCAAACGGCACCTCAATAATCGTCATCATTACGAAGCCAAGCACCGAGTTAATGAGCGCGAGTGTCGCCATGCCGCTGATGTACCCACCGATCGACTTCGTCACCTGCTCAGTGATATCGATAACCTTCGCGCGGCCCGAGCGAGGCACGACCGAGTAAAACCCGCGCTTGATCGACCGCAGCGAGGCGAGAAAGTACAACGAGAGGATGAGCACGATAAGCGTCGCGGTGAGGCCGTTCGCTATACCAATGCCTGCTTGCCACACACCGCCCGCCAGCGAGGCCCAGTTCGCTGGCTTTCCAATGAAATCTCGCCCAGTTTCGAGCAGTGCGTTGAAGTCTATGTAGTTTCCGAAGCGAGAGTTGAGATCTTTGTACCAATCTTGGTTATACACATCGTTGACGAGCGAGGGAGCATTCTGCACAAGCAGTGCAATCTGATTCGCGATCATCGGAATCACAACAGCGAGGATGCCGGAAAGCAAAAGTATGAAGCTGAGGAATACGATCGCGATGCCAAGCGGCCGCTTAATTCCGTGCGATTCAAGCCAGCGCACAAGCGGGTCGAGCCCGAGTGCTATGAACAGCGCGGCAATCACATACATGAGGATCGAACTCAGCTGTTCGACCATTCCGCCAAACACCAGGGCGACGAGCACCCCGAGAGTGATCGTAAACCCAAGCGCGAACGGGTGCTGGATATTGAAGTCTCTGCGAGCCCGCTTGCGAGACTCGTCCTCATAATCTTGAGCCGCCTCGCGCGCGTCACGATACATCGCGCGTAGCTCGGTATCCATCTGAGTCGTGTCAGCATGCATCACGAGTGGATGCTCGTCGCGCTCAGTGCTCGCCAGAGAAGCCTCGGCGTCTGCCTGAGCACGGCCTCGTTTACGCTTAAACAACGACATGGAGTGAGCGTAGCAGCAGCCTGCGACACTGCGAGCGGGGAATCACACCCGAAGCTGCAAAAGTTCTGCGGCGTGGTCGAGTGCGCTCTCAGAGGTATCGAGCCCTGAGAGCAGCCGCGCCATCTCCGCGAGCCGCGCGTCTCCCTCAAGACGCTGACAGCTGCTCTCGGTAAACCCACCGCTCGAATCCTTCACAACTCGTAGGTGGTTCGTTGCAAACGCAGCGACCTGAGCGAGGTGCGTCACTACGATGACCTGTGAGGTTTTCGCGAGCTGCGCAAGTCTGCGCCCAATCTCGATAGCCGCGGCGCCACCGACGCCCGAATCAACCTCGTCAAAGACGAACGTTGGCACCGGATCCGCACCCGCGAGCACCACCTCGAGCGCGAGCATGACCCGCGAGAGTTCGCCCCCCGATGCGCTCTTCGCAATCGGTCGAGGCTCGGAACCTGGGTGCGGAGCGAGCAAAAACTGCACTTCGTCGCCGCCGTGCCCGCCCAGCGTTTCAAGCGCGTTCACCGAGGCTACAAACCGCGCGTCGGGCAGTGCAAGCTCGCGAAGCTCCCGCGTCACTGCAGTGCCGAGCGCTTCTGCTGCTTCCTTCCGAAGCTCAGAGAGCTGAGTTGCGAGCTGAGATTCGCGCTCGCGCAGTTCCAAAACCCGCTCATCGAGTCCACCCAACACGTCCTCTTCGCTGTCGAGTTCGATGAGCCTGTTCGATGCGCGCTCGCCATGCGCGAGCACCTCTTCGCTTGAGGTACCGTAATGCCTGAAGAGGGTGTTTAGCGAAGCGAGCCGTTCGTTCGCGCGTTCAAGCTCGCCCGGCCCCTCTTCATCGAGGTCGCTCGCATACGCTGCGAGATCTTTCGCGACGTCTGCGAGCTGAAAGCTGATCGAGCGGAGCGACTCGAGCGACTCGCCCAGGCGCGAATCAAGTGTTGCCACCCGCTCAACCTCGTGTGCCGCCTCGTTGACGAGCCCGCTCGCGTCTCGCTGCATCGGGTCGTCAGATTCACTCGCCAGCGCCTCACTCGCGTTCATCGCAGCGGCGCGAAGTGCCTCGACGTTCGCAAGCACCTCCACGCGGCGCGAGAGTTCTTCCTCTTCGCGAGGCTGTGGATCCACCGCTGCGATTTCTTCAAGCTCACTACGCAGCTTCACGACCTCGGCGGCGCGTGACTCGCGCGATTCGGTGAGTCGCGCAAGCTGACTTTCGGCCTCTTTGCGTTCAGTGTGTGTGGATCGGTACGCGGCGAGCGCATCTGCGAGCGTCTCACCACCGAACCGGTCGAGGGTGTCTCGTTGCTCTGCACCCGACCGAAGGCGGAGTTGATCCGACTGACCGTGCACCGCGAACAGCAGCGACGAAATGCGCCCGAGCGCGCCAACCGGCGTACCGGCACCACCTACAACAGCGCGGCTTCGCCCCTCGGCGTTGACCGTGCGACTCATGACGAGCTCGCCCTCTTCGACGTCTCCCCGAGTTCCTCGACGAGGTCTCGAACTTCTGGGTCGTCGGTGCGAATAATGCCGCTCACCCGAGCCTGGTTCGCGCCGATTCGCACGCCGCTCGCATCGCTGCGTTCACCCATGAGCAGTCCAAGTGCGGTGACCACCATGGTCTTTCCGGCTCCCGTTTCGCCGGTGATCGCGGTGAACCCAGGGCCCAACGGCAGGGTGGTGTCGGCGATCACTCCGAGGTCAGAGATACGCAGTTCGTCGATCATGCGACCCCTTTCCCGCGGTCGCCCCTCCACCCGGATACCGGAAGGTTGAACTTGCGCACGAGCCGCTCAGAGAACGGGGCGTCGTCGAGCCGCGCGATCCGCACAGGTTCATGTGAGCGCCGCACTGTCACCTTCGACCCGGCAGGCAACTCAGTTCTTCGCCGGCCGTCGCACCAGAGCACCGCGGGCCCAATGTTCTCGGGAAGAATTTGCACCGTCAGCTCGGAATCTGGGCCCGCAACGAGGGGTCGGTTGAAGAGCGCGTGGGCCGCAATCGGCACTACGAGAAGCGCTTGCACTGACGGCCACACAATTGGTCCGCCGGCGGAGAAGCCGTAAGCGGTAGAGCCTGTGGGCGTCGAAAGCACGACTCCATCGCAGGCGAAAATTGAGATTGGGTGATCGTCGATGCCCACCGACACCTCGAGCATTCGTCGACCCTTTTCGACCGAGGCTTCGTTGAGCGCCCACGTGTCGGCGATAATCTGGCCGTCGTGCTCCGCGAGCACCTCGAGCGCGAGCCGCTCGTCGACCGTGTAGTTGCCAGCGAGCACCTGTTCAACGGTGAAACCGAGGTCAAGGCTTTCCATTTCGGCAAGAAAGCCCACGTGCCCAAGGTTCACGCCCATGATGGGGCACGCCGATCCACGAAGTACCTCTGCGGCTCGCAGGATTGTGCCGTCACCACCGAGCACGAACGCAACCTCGACGTCACTGAGCGGCACGTCTGTGCCGAGCACCGCTGCCCGCGTCATATCGACGTGTGTCGAGAAATCCGTGTAGTCCTCTTCACAGAACACCGGAACCACGCCTGCGTCAAGGAGCGCAGTCACGACCTCGTTGGTCGCCACGATAGCCTCGGGCCGGTAGGTGTGGGAAACGATGAGCATGTGTCGCTTCGACGCATCGTGGGTCATACGGGGCTCCCCTCTCCTTTTGCAGCGGCTCGCGCACACAGTTCACGCACGCGCTCTTCCCATTCTCTCGGATCTGCTGTCTCACCGCGCACGAAGTGCACAAGAAACTCTCGGTTCCCCTCGCTCCCCGCGATTGGTGAGAGCGCGAGGCCCCATGGTTCGAGGCCGCACTGGCTCGCCGCGTCAAGCACTTTGTGGATCGCCTCCCGCCACTGCGCCGGATCGGTCACGACGCCACCGCGCACACGACCCACCTCGAACTGCGGTTTGATGAGCAGTGCGAGATCTGCGTCTGTCGACGCACACCTCGAGATCGCGGGAAGCACGAGGGTGAGCGAGATGAACGAAAGGTCTGCCACGACGAGGCTCGGCGCCTCGTTCACATCGGTGAGACGCGAAAGCTCTTCACTATCGAGATTTCTGGCGTTGCAGCCCTCAACCACGCGAACCCGTGAGTCGGCCCGGATCTGATCGGCAAGTTGGTCGTGCCCCACGTCTACCGCGAGCACTTTGCGGGCATTTCGCTCGAGCAAGACCTGCGTAAATCCGCCAGTAGAGGCACCGAGGTCGAGCGCGAGACGGCCCGCTGGGTTGATATTGAAACTGTCGAGTGCAGCGACAAGCTTGTGTGCGCCTCGACTCACGTAGTCGTCGCCACCTGTCACCTCAAGCAGAGCACCCTCGTGTACCTTCACTCCGGCTTTCGTCACGACGACTCCGTCGACCTGCACCCGGGACGACGCGATGAGCTCAGACGCATGGCTACGAGAGCGCGCGAGTCCGACTTCGGCAAGCGCGCGATCTGCTCGTGTCGGCACCCCTGCCCAACGCCGCTCAGCCCTCGCTGCTTCAGGCACTACCGAGTCATGCACCATCGTGGTCGCTACGCTGCAGCTCAGCAAGGAGTGCGTCATGCAGTTGCTCAAAGCCTGCCGCGCGATGCTCGAGCGGCTGAGACTCGATGAGTTCGAGACGGTCGAGCAGCCCGTCACTGCCTTCCTCTGGCAGCACTTCACCGTCTTCGGGCTGACTTGGTGTTGCGCTCTCCATACCTCAAGACTAGCCGCAAACCCTGATCTGCGAACCAGTTTTCCACAGATGTTCGGCATGACGAACTTTTATATTCTGCAGATCGGACTATTATAGAAACACCATGACCACTGCCACTAAGCCCGCCACGAAACCAGCGCCCGAGAGAGGCCTCTTGCGCCTGCTCGGTCCAGCATTTGTGGCGGCTATCGCGTATGTAGATCCGGGCAATGTCGCGGCGAACCTTTCGGCCGGCGCGACCTACGGATACCTCTTGCTCTGGGTGCTCGTGGCAGCGAACGCGATGGCGGTCATTGTGCAGTACCTCTCGGCAAAGCTCGGGCTGGTCACTGGCAAGAGCCTCCCCGAGTTGCTCGGCGCTCGTCTCAAGCCTGCCTCACGGCGACTGTATTGGATCCAGGCTGAACTGGTGGCCGCCGCCACAGATCTCGCAGAGGTCATTGGTGGCGCGCTTGCGCTGTACATCTTGTTTGGTATCCCGCTTCTCGCGGGTGGCGTCATCGTCGGCGCCTTCTCGCTGCTCATCCTCGCGCTGCAGGGCAGGCAGCAGCGCGCATTCGAAGCGGTCATCATGGCAATGCTGCTCATTATTACTTTCGGATTCGTGGGTGGCCTGTTCGTGAGTGACCTCGACCCGGCCGCCATGTTCGCTGGCCTCGCTCCCCGCTTCGCAGACAGCCAATCGGTGCTGCTCGCCGCAAGCATGCTCGGCGCGACTGTCATGCCACACGCCATCTATCTCCACTCGTCCCTCGCACGCGACAGGCACGGTCGAGACCACGGGCCGGGTGAATCGGGGGCGATGCGTGTCCGTATGCTCCTCCGAGCAACCAAGCTCGATGTGATCCTCGCGCTTATCGTCGCGGGTGGCGTGAACATCTCGATGCTGTTACTCGCAGCTGCTTCGCTCCCCGGCGTCGAAGGCACTGACACAATCGAGGGCGCCGCAGCAGCGATCAGCGAACACTTAGGTCCCGCCGTTGGGGTAATTTTCGCAATCGGATTGCTTGTATCGGGCCTTGCCTCGACGTCGGTCGGCGCCTATGCGGGCTCCGAGATTATGGCCGGTCTGTTGACTATTCGGGTGCCTCTGCTCGCGAGGCGCATGGTGACGCTCCTGCCCGCGCTCATACTCCTCGGCATCGGCGTTGATCCGACCTGGGCACTCGTCGTGAGTCAGGTGGTGCTCTCGTTCGGCATACCGTTTGCGCTCATACCGCTCATCAAGCTCACGAGTAGGCGTGGGCTCATGGGCGAGTTCGCAAACAAGCTCCCCTTGCGACTCACAGCGCTCGTCGTCGTTGCGCTGATTATTGGGCTAAATCTCTGGCTGTTACTGTCTATGGCACTCGGCCTGTAATGGCAACTCGCTACCGCCAGTGATCCTCAAGCAGAATCTCGGGTACCTTGAGCGCGTAAATCGCACGCCCTGACGCCCAGATAGCTTCGCACCCGGCGCGCAAGAGATTCAGTGGATCATCACCCTCAGCCATCACTCGCACCACGTGCTCGTCCATGCGCACCTTCGCAGACCCCACGCGCACAGTCCCGTCACGAAGCGTCTCCGCCGCCCGGTACGGCTCAAGCATGTCGCGGAGTGTGGCGACGATGTAGTCGGGCCGCATGTCTTTTGAGGCCGAGAGCAGCTGCTTCGGCCGATCCACCCCAGTGAGCACCAGCAATGACGGTATACCAACCGCGACCGCACCCTTGATGTCGGTGTCGAGTCGGTCGCCGATCATCAGCGCGTTACGAGTGCCGAACCGCTCAAACGCAGACTCATAAATCGGCGTCTCGGGTTTGCCTGCGAACACCGGCAGCCTCTGCACCGCCGTGTGCACCGCCGAAACCAGAGTCCCGTTACCCGGCGCGATTCCCCGCGCGCGCGGTATTGTCCAGTCTGTGTTGGTTGCCACCCATGGCAGTGGATCGCGCCCAGGCTCCTCCTGCAGCGCGTACGAAGCCTCTGCGAGGTCTTCCCACCCGACGTCTTGAGCGAAGCCTTGGAGAACCGCGTCAGGATTGTCCTCAGCACTGCGTGTCCACTCGAAGCCGGCCTTGGTGAGTTCTGCTGTGACCCCTTCGCCGCCGACCACCAGCACGCGCGAGCCTGCAGGAATAAGTTCGCGCAGAAGTGCTATGGCGGCCTGCGGTGAAGTCACGACGTCTTCGGGTGCAGCGTTGAGTCCCAGTTCGCTGAGGTGCTCAGCTACCGCTACATCGGTTCGTGAGGCGTTGTTGGTGAGGTACCCGAGCTTCGAGTTTTGGGCCGCCGTATTCAATGCGTCGACCGCTCCTGGGAGCTCGCGTGTTCCGCGGTAGATGACTCCGTCGAGATCAGCAAGCAGCAGGTCGCGACCGTCTACTGGTGCGGGATCAAACTTTCCACGCGAACTGAACAGACCCATTCAACTATTCCTCTTTGTCCTCTTTGTCTTCTGCTTGCGCGCCATCTTTAGCTTGGTCCTCCTCGGCTTGTTCAGCCTCAGCTTGGGCGCCTTCTGCCAGCTCGTCCTCTGCTAGATAATCGTGCTCACGAATCTCGATCACCTCAAGCTCATCAAGCCCTCCGAAGTGGTCTTCGAGAGCAGCTGCTGCACGGTCTGCGCGCTCGAACCACTTCGCGGCCTCATCGTTGCGCCCAAGGTCTTCGAGCACAGCCCCGTAGGCGCCGAACAGTTCGGGGCTCCACTCAAACGCCTTGTTGGGGTTGAGCTCTGGAATCTCGAGTTCAAAGAGTGCCTGCTGCGTTTGCCCGAGGTCGAGGCGTGCCCCCGACATCGCAATTGCGAGGTGCACACGGTCTCTCGTATCGAGCTTTGAGCGGTCTACCTCGAGTCCGGTCTCAATCGCTCTCTCTGGCCGCCCGAGCCCACGCTCAGAATCGACCATTATTGCGATGTTTGTGTCGCGCCCGCTGAGTCGCCTATAGGTGCGCAGCTCGCGGATGGCGAGGGCAAAATCGCCGGTACGGTATGCAGTGAGAGCAAGTGTCTCACGTGTCACAGGAATGCGACCGGCACGTCGGCTCGCAGAGATCGCATGCTGATGCGCAAGCTCTGGATCCTCATCCATAAGGAGCGCCACCATCGCAAGATGGCGGGCTACACGTTCCTGCACCTCAGCATCGAGCGTCTTTAGTTCGTTACGGGCTGACGGGTGCAGGTCGCTCGCCTGAATGTGGTCGGCAACGATCGGATCTTCGTGCTCGCTGCGAACCGGTCGCAATGAATGGCGCAGACGTTCCTCTTCGGTGTACTCGCGAGCCTGACCGCCGCGGTCGCTTCGGCCGCCGCCTCGCGTACCACCGCGGCCCCGTGAGTCTTGTTCATTGCGATACCCACCGCGATCAGTACGATCGCTACGGTCATAACGGCGCTCGCCACGTTCGTTGCGGTCGTTGCGACGTTCATTGCGGTCGTTGCTGCGCTCACCACGGTCGTTGCGGTCATAGCGACGCTCGCCACGGTCGCTGTTGAATGATCTGCGATCCCCAGATTCGTTCCTGTCACCACGGTATGGGCGACGCTCACCTGATTGAGCGCGATCCCCCTGGTACGAGCGACGTTCGCCATCACGATCGTTGCGGTAGGGCTTCCGTTCGCCGTCGCGATTGCGGTCGCCCTGGTACCCGGTACGACCTTCGTTCCTGTCGCCACGGTACGGCTTGCGATCGTCATTGCGATCACGATCTCCGCGATAACTTCCCCGGTCGTCACGGTTGCCCCGATAGGGCTTGCGTTCACCGTCGCGGGTTCGATCACCTCGGTAGCCACCGCGATCGTCGCGATCATTGCGGAATTGCTTGCGCTCACCACCACGATCGTCACGATTACGATCGCCCTGATACGGGCGACGCTCACCTGACTGGCTACGGCCGCCCTGGTAGCCACCGCGTTCGTCGCGACTTCGGCCGCCCTGGTAGCCACCGCGTTCGTCGCGACTTCGGCCGCCCTGGTAACCACCGCGATCGTCGCGACTTCGGCCGCCCTGGTAACCACCACGATCGTCACGATTACGATCGCCCTGATATGGGCGACGCTCACCTGATCGTTCCGGACGCGAGCCGTTGTTGTGGGAGCGCCGGGGTCGCCCGGTGTTATCGGGTCGATCGTGGCGGTCGTTCATTGCGGTGCTCCCTGTGTGATTGTGTGTCTCTTGC
Source organism: Leucobacter denitrificans (assembly GCF_014396385.1). Classification (NCBI taxonomy): domain Bacteria; kingdom Bacillati; phylum Actinomycetota; class Actinomycetes; order Micrococcales; family Microbacteriaceae; genus Leucobacter; species Leucobacter denitrificans. The sequence continues at coordinate 2,166,324 of NZ_CP060716.1, read as the reverse complement.
GAGACGGTACTACTGAAAAGTCTACAAATGAAAGAAGGGGTTGTTTAGATGTGAAGACCATCATGGTCAACTCATCTAAACAACCCCTTCTTTGTAAAGGTTGTTCGGCGGTGTCCTACTCTCCCACGAGGTCCCCCTCGCAGTACCATCGGCGCAGTCAGCCTTAGCTTCCGGGTTCGGAATGTGACCGGGCGTTTCCCTGACGCTATAACCACCGAAACTCTATTGACATATACACACCCCACCAACCACAGGCCTAAGTCACTCAAACCCAGGGGGTGTGGCCGTACGTCAAGAACCACAAAGTAGACGCGAACATCGTTACACTTACAAACTCATGCCCCAAAACACTATTTGGGATGAAGTCAAGTCATCGGCTTATTAGTACCAGTCAGCTCCACACCTTACAGCGCTTCCACATCTGGCCTATCAACCCAGTAATCTACTGGGAGCCTCACACACCCTAAAGGTGTACGGAGATCTCATCTCGAGGCCGGCTTCCCGCTTAGATGCTTTCAGCGGTTATCCATCCCGAACGTAGCCAACCAGCCATGCCCTTGGCAGAACAACTGGCACACCAGAGGTCCGTCCAACCCGGTCCTCTCGTACTAGGGTCAGATCCTCTCAAATCTCCAACGCGCGCAGAGGATAGGGACCGAACTGTCTCACGACGTTCTAAACCCAGCTCGCGTACCGCTTTAATGGGCGAACAGCCCAACCCTTGGGACCGACTCCAGCCCCAGGATGCGACGAGCCGACATCGAGGTGCCAAACCATGCCGTCGATATGGACTCTTGGGCAAGATCAGCCTGTTATCCCCGAGGTACCTTTTATCCGTTGAGCGACAGCGCTTCCACAAGCCACTGCCGGATCACTAGTCCCGACTTTCGTCCCTGCTCGACCTGTCAGTCTCACAGTCAAGCTCCCTTGTGCACTTACACTCGCCACCTGATTACCAACCAGGTTGAGGGAACCTTTGGGCGCCTCCGTTACATTTTGGGAGGCAACCGCCCCAGTTAAACTACCCACCAGGCACTGTCCGAAAACCCGATCAGGGTTCGTCGTTAGATATCCAATATGACCAGAGTGGTATTTCAACAACGACTCCACCAACACTAGCGTGCCAGCTTCACAGTCTCCCACCTATCCTACACAAGCCACACCGAACACCAATACCAAGCTGTAGTAAAGGTCACGGGGTCTTTCCGTCCTTCTGCGCGTAACGAGCATCTTTACTCGTACTGCAATTTCGCCGAGTTTATGGTGGAGACAGCTGGGGAATCGTTACGCCATTCGTGCAGGTCGGAACTTACCCGACAAGGAATTTCGCTACCTTAGGATGGTTATAGTTACCACCGCCGTTTACTGGGGCTTAAATTCACAGCTTCGCAGTCCGAAGACCACTAACCGCTCCTCTTAACCTTCCAGCACCGGGCAGGCGTCAGTCCGTATACGTCCACTTGCGTGTTAGCACGGACCTGTGTTTTTAGTAAACAGTCGTTCCCCACTGGTCTCTGCGGCCACCACACCCTTTCCCAAGCAAGTTGGTATAAGTGGATGGCCCCCCTTCTCCCGAAGTTACGGGGGCATTTTGCCGAGTTCCTTCACCATAATTATCTCGATCTCCTGAGTATTCTCTACCTGACCACCTGTGTCGGTTTGGGGTACGGGCAACTAGCAACCTCACGTCGATGCTTTTCTCGGCAGCATAGGATCACCTGCTTCCCCATACGGGTCCGCATCGTATCTCACCCAAAGCCAGAAACTATTCATAACTGACGGGCTACATACTTACACCGGGACAACCATCGCCCGGCACAGGCTACCTTCCTGCGTCACACCTCACGCTCACCACCCGAGTTCGGGTTCGCAGCCGCCACCCCACATCACCCGAAGGATCCGCAGAATATTGGTTTGCTTAGCACTACTCGTTAGGTCTTGAACGGTTACCAGCCGGTACGGGAATATCAACCCGTTGTCCATCGACTACGCCTGTCGGCCTCGCCTTAGGTCCCGACTTACCCAGGGAAGATTAGCTTGACCCTGGAACCCTTGGTCTTCCGGAGGACGGGTTTCTCACCCGTCTTTCGCTACTCATGCCTGCATTCTCACTCGTGTGGCATCCACGACTGGTTCACACCGCCGCTTCACTCGCCACACGACGCTCTCCTACCCATCCATACGGCTGGACCACGAAGGCCTACCACATATATGAATGCCACAACTTCGGTGGCGTGCTTGAGCCCCGTTACATTGTCGGCGCGGAATCACTTGACCAGTGAGCTATTACGCACTCTTTCAAGGGTGGCTGCTTCTAAGCCAACCTCCTGGTTGTCACAGCAACTCCACATCCTTTTCCACTTAGCACGCGCTTTGGGACCTTAGTTGGTGATCTGGGTTGTTTCCCTCTCGACTATGAAGCTTATCCCCCACAGTCTCACTGCTGCGCTCTCACTTACCGGCATTCGGAGTTTAGCTGACGTCAGTAACCTTGTAGGGCCCATCGGCCATCCAGTAGCTCTACCTCCGGCAAGAAACACGCAACGCTGCACCTAAATGCATTTCGGAGAGAACCAGCTATCACGAAGTTTGATTGGCCTTTCACCCCTATCCACAGCTCATCCCCTCAGTTTTCAACCTAAGTGGGTTCGGCCCTCCACGCGCTCTTACACACGCTTCAGCCTGGCCATGGATAGATCACTTCGCTTCGGGTCTAGGACATGCGACTATATTCGCCCTATTCAGACTCGCTTTCGCTACGGCTACCCCACACGGGTTAACCTCGCCACATATCGCTAACTCGCAGGCTCATTCTTCAAAAGGCACGCCGTCACACCTACAAGGGTGCTCCGACGGATTGTAAGCAAACGGTTTCAGGTACTATTTCACTCCCCTCCCGGGGTACTTTTCACCTTTCCCTCACGGTACTAGTCCGCTATCGGTCATCTGGGAGTATTTAGGCTTATCAGGTGGTCCTGACAGATTCACACGGGATTTCTCGGGCCCCGTGCTACTTGGGATATCTTTCACGCGGCCAAGGCATTTCGCATACGGGGCTCTCACCCACTCCGGCCAGCCGTTCCAAGCTGTTCCGCTATACCTTGACACTCACGTCGGCTGCATGGCAGCGCAGCCAGAAAGATCCCACAACCCCGATGATGCAACCCCTGCCAGGTATCACACACCACCGGTTTAGCCTCATCCAGTTTCGCTCGCCACTACTCCCGGAATCACATGTTGTTTTCTCTTCCTGTGGGTACTGAGATGTTTCACTTCCCCACGTTCCCTCTACCCGCCCTATATATTCAGGCGGGAGTCACTAGGTCAGCAAGCCGCCTAGCGGGGTTTCCCCATTCGGAAATCCTCGAATCACAGCCCGTTTATCGGCTCCCCGAGGCTTATCGCAGATTACTACGTCCTTCTTCGGCTCCAGATGCCTAGGCATCCACCGTTTGCTCTTCGAAACTTGAAATCACATAAGTAAATAATTACAGAAACACACACCCACCCCCGAAAGGGTTGATGCATGAAACCAATGAGACACACACAACCAAAAAATGATCATGCATGTATCGAAGATGCTCGCGTCCACTGTGTAGTTCTCAACGTACGGTCAAACCCACCCCACCACACAACACGTTGCGGCAGCATGGACTGAAGAAACCAAGCACACCCACCCACCCCAAAAAATCGGGACAAGCAAATGGTCTGGGTCTCCAGGACCCAACAGTATGCACTCAAAAAAGCCATTCCCTCAAACGCGCAAACATTTCCAACCAGCCCCGAAGACCTGGCGTACTCACTCACACACCCAATTGAATGCTTATGTTGTCAAATGTTCCACCCATGAGCACCCAGCAGTGAACATTCGTCACTGATCTGAGTATTCTGCGCCACCAAACGGTGACGAGTGCTCCTTAGAAAGGAGGTGATCCAGCCGCACCTTCCGGTACGGCTACCTTGTTACGACTTAGTCCTAATCACCAGTCCCACCTTCGACAGCTCCCTCCACAAGGGTTAGGCCACCGGCTTCGGGTGTTACCGACTTTCATGACTTGACGGGCGGTGTGTACAAGGCCCGGGAACGTATTCACCGCAGCGTTGCTGATCTGCGATTACTAGCGACTCCGACTTCATGGGGTCGAGTTGCAGACCCCAATCCGAACTGAGACCGACTTTTTGGGATTCGCTCCACCTCGCGGTATCGCAGCCCATTGTATCGGCCATTGTAGCATGCGTGAAGCCCAAGACATAAGGGGCATGATGATTTGACGTCATCCCCACCTTCCTCCGTGTTGACCACGGCAGTATCCCATGAGTTCCCACCATAACGTGCTGGCAACATAGGACGAGGGTTGCGCTCGTTGCCGGACTTAACCGAACATCTCACGACACGAGCTGACGACAACCATGCACCACCTGTATACGAGTGTCCAAAGAGTTCTGTATCTCTACAGCGTTCTCGTATATGTCAAGCCTTGGTAAGGTTCTTCGCGTTGCATCGAATTAATCCGCATGCTCCGCCGCTTGTGCGGGCCCCCGTCAATTCCTTTGAGTTTTAGCCTTGCGGCCGTACTCCCCAGGCGGGGAACTTAATGCGTTAGCTACGACACAGAACCCGTGGAACAGGCCCTACATCTAGTTCCCAACGTTTACGGCATGGACTACCAGGGTATCTAATCCTGTTCGCTCCCCATGCTTTCGCTCCTCAGCGTCAGTAGCGGCCCAGAGATCTGCCTTCGCCATCGGTGTTCCTCCTGATATCTGCGCATTCCACCGCTACACCAGGAATTCCAATCTCCCCTACCGCACTCTAGCCTGCCCGTACCCACTGCAGGCCCGGGGTTGAGCCCCGGGATTTCACAGCAGACGCGACAAGCCGCCTACGAGCTCTTTACGCCCAATAATTCCGGACAACGCTTGCACCCTACGTATTACCGCGGCTGCTGGCACGTAGTTAGCCGGTGCTTTTTCTGCAGGTACCGTCACTTTCGCTTCTTCCCTACTAAAAGAGGTTTACAACCCGAAGGCCGTCATCCCTCACGCGGCGTTGCTGCATCAGGCTTGCGCCCATTGTGCAATATTCCCCACTGCTGCCTCCCGTAGGAGTCTGGGCCGTGTCTCAGTCCCAGTGTGGCCGGTCACCCTCTCAGGCCGGCTACCCGTCGTCGCCTTGGTGAGCCATTACCTCACCAACAAGCTGATAGGCCGTGAGTCCATCCCCAACCGATAAATCTTTCCACCCACACACCATGCGGTGATAGGTCATATCCAGTATTAGACACCGTTTCCAGCGCTTATCCCAGAGTCAGGGGCAGGTTACTCACGTGTTACTCACCCGTTCGCCACTCTTCCACCCCTGCAAGCAGGGGCTTCATCGTTCGACTTGCATGTGTTAAGCACGCCGCCAGCGTTCGTCCTGAGCCAGGATCAAACTCTCCGTAAAAAATTACATGCACCACAACCAGCGGAATAAGCATGATCGTGAATGCGAGTTCAACCTGACAAACAACAAACATCAATACTGACGTTCATATAATTTTGTCCAAAAGGAATCGCCATCAACACAACCCAAACGGGTTATGCGACGGGATAAAAAATTGGCATTTGACAATTTAAGTGCACACTATTGAGTTCTCAAGAACCAGACACCCCCCGTACCGACCCAACCGGGCCCTCCGAAAAGCAACTTTTCTAACTTACCACCATTATGTTTCCCGCGCAAATCCAGCTTGTCACTATTGCGACATGCGGATCTGGCCGAATATCTCGGCTGGAGATTTGCCACCCGAAGGTGACCACCATCATGGTGAGAAGCGAATCTCTAGTTTACCTCTGCTTCACGAGCTATTTCAAGCCATAGTGGAGATGTAATTTAGAAGATTTTCGCGGCCTGTCCGTTTCGCTTTTCGCTTTCCGTCCTGGCCAACGAGAGATAACATTACCTGCGATCCGGGCACCCCACAAATCGAGATGCGCTGCAATCTCGAGTTCCCAATGTTTGTCACGAATTCATCTGTTTTCCGGGTGTGTCGCGCCCGAGAACGAAAAATGGGGAACCACCTCAGTGATTCCCCATTTGTTCGAGTTACGCGTTGAATCGTGCGACGACTCTGACCGGTGATCCGTCGACCCCGGCAAGTCGAAGTGGCAGCATCGAGACCTCCACCTCGTCTGGGATAGCACCCAGGCCCCTCAAGTTCTCGACGATGACTCCATCATTCCCAAGCCAGAACTCATGCACGGGCATGTCCAGAACTTCACTACCAGTCGCGTCTGGGCTCAAGGTATCGACTCCGAGCACTCTGGCGCCTCGACTCCAGAGCAATTTCGCAAGGTCGAGCGAAATATTCGGGTGCTCAATCGCGGCACTCGTACCAAAGTACGCATCCCAACCTGTTGAGACGACAACGATTCCCGGGAGGCGATCCGGGATCTCGAGGTCGGCAACGCCGATCTCAGATCCCGGATCCACACTCGCTCTCAGCACGCGAGCACGACCCCAAAGCTGCTCAAGCGAAAGTTCATCGACCGTTCGGCCACCCACGATCGAGTGAGATGGCGCATCAAGGTGCGTACCCGAGTGAGACCCTAGGGAGAGCTGATCCACTGCTACCCCGTCGGTATCGATCGTCAGCGCATGCTCGATCGCGACCTCTGGGTCACCGGGGTACACCGGCATGCCAGTGGCAATGGGGTGGCTCAGGTCGACGAACCTCATGGCGCGCTATCCCCCGACGCGAAGCGCAGAGGTCTGGTCTGCGCCATCAAGCAGGTGACCAGTTGGCTCGGCGTCTCGTGAATCGCGAAGGCCGAGTGCGCCATTACGTCCAATCCCAACCATGAGACCGAGGTAAAGGAAGAAGCTCACCGCAAAGGCAGGAATATTCGCACCGATCGGACTGATCCACACGTACGCGAGTACGTATGACAGCACGGCTCCCACGATCCACACAACGATGGCAACCCAGTTCACGCCGCCACGGTACCAGTACCGGCTCTCGGGGCGCTCGTGAAGAATCTGGCGAGAGTACCCACGGCGCTTGAGCAGGTAATAGTCAGCGATCATGATTGCGAACACCGGCACGAAGAACGCACTGATGATGAATAGGAAGTCGGTGAACTGGTTAAGGAGCCCGAGGAACGTCGAGCCGATGATCGAAATCACGCCGAGCACGAGTGCGGTCGGAAGGAACTTCAGGTGCCACTTCGACTGCGCGTTCACAGTGGAGGTAACCATGCCAAATACCACCATCGTGTTGGTTGCCATCACCGAGAGGAAGATCGCGATACCGAGCGGCCAACCAAACTCAGACACGATGACCGATGGGTCGAACGCGATTGCCTCGTGTCCACGCATGAGCACAACACAGTACGCAATGAGTCCGAGGAACATCGCGATCGACGTCGACAGGGTGTACCCGATGCCCGAGCCCACAACGCCAGCTACGCTGTTCTTCGCGTGGCGGTTCATATCGGCTGAAAGCACTGTCCAGGAGATCGCGGTCGCAATCACCATGTCGAGCGTGATGAACGGGGTGCCACCGAGCTCTGGATCCACTGGGATGGCCGCGAACTCTGACGGGCTAAACGCCGAAAACGCAGCGATGAACACAAATGCCATCACGACGAGGATCGCGAGTGCGAGCCACGGCTCGACCCGCGAGATACCCGTGTGCCCAAAGATCGCGAGCACGACGACGATCGCCTGGCAGATCGCGGAGAAGAGGATTGGGTTCGAAAAACCCGTTGCCTCTGCGATGAGGTAGTTGATCGTGACGCCGGCGAGCATCGCCTGCACCCAGCTCCATCCCATGAGGATGATGAGGTTGGCTGCAGCTGGCAGCATACTGCCACGGATTCCGAACGATCCGCGGGTGAGCGCCATGGTCGGCAGGCCCGTGCGGGTACCGATGTTACCGACGAGCACGAGCACGATGACGCCGAGGAGCGTTCCGACAACAATCATCGCGCTCGCGGTGCCGAACGAAACGGCAGGTGTAAACAGTGTGCCGGTCAGCAGCGTCGTCACGACAAGGTTCGCGGCAAGCCAGATCATGCCGATCCGGAGAATACCCTGCGTGCCTCTCACCGGGCCTGCAGAGTCATCGTGTCCGTCGAGGTTTACGGCCATAGTTTCAGGGCTGCTCATGCTGAGGCCTCCTCTGTCGTGAGCGAAGCCGCGGCCTCGGGAACGGTCGAAAGGTGTTCATGGATCGCGATGAGCGCCCCGTCAGTGGTGGATCGGAAGATAATGCTCTCGCGCTCGACATAGGAATCTGGCCCGTCGCTCGAGTCGATGCTCGTCGCGACGGTGTGGCTGAAAACCGCACCGCCCGGGAACACCTGAACTAGCCGGTCGGTCGAACTGCAGGAGGTGACTTTCCACCCGGATTCAACCCAGCTCGCCCAGAGGGTTTCGTACTCATTGCGAGAGTTCAGTCGCGACTCTTCTGGATGGAAGATGAAAGTTGCGTCTTCTGAGAAGCCAGAAAAGTAGGCTTCGGTGTCGGTCGCTGCGAAGGCGGCGACAATTGCGTCTGCCGCCTCCAGCACTTGTACTTCGGTCGGTGTATTCATGAATACGTCCTTGGATTCTTTCTGTGTTTGGTGGTTGTTGTTTGCGCGCCGTTATCCGCGCACCGCCATCGCGGTGACAAGCTCGTACACGACGTGGCTCGCCGCAACAGCAGTGATCTGGGCATGGTCGTATGCCGGGGCGACTTCCACGACATCCGCGCCCACGATGTTGAGGTCTGCAAGGCCCCGAATCATTCGCAGGAGTTCGCGGCTTGTAAGACCGCCCGCCTCTGGCGTTCCTGTGCCCGGTGCGTGCGATGGGTCGAGCACATCGATGTCGATCGAGATATAGAGCGGTTTGCCCCCCACTCGATTGCGGATCCGCTCCAGCGTGGCAGGCACGCCGTTTTCCTCGACAAACTCAGTCGTCACGATCTGAAAGCCAAGCATCTCGTCATCTGCGAGGTCCTGCTTTCCATACAAAGGGCCGCGGATTCCGCCGTGCATCGACGCTGTCATGTCGATAAGGCCCTCTTCAGATGCGCGACGGAACGGGGTTCCGTGCGTGGTGGGCGCGCCGAAGTACGTGTCCCAGGTATCGAGGTGAGCGTCAAAGTGGAGCACCGCAACGGGACCGTGCTTCTTGTTAATCGCGCGGAGCAACGGGAGTGCGATTGTGTGGTCGCCACCGATGGTGACGATCTTGTCGACCTGCTCGCCGAGTTCGGTCGCAGCTGCTTCGATGCCATTGACAGCCTCTTCGAGGCTGAACGGATTTGCCGAAATGTCGCCGGCATCTACGACCTGCTTGAGTTCAAACGGCGAAGCGTCTTGGGCCGGGTTGTACGGGCGAAGAAGCCGCGAGGCCTCTCGAACGTGGGTTGGGCCGAACCGTGCACCGGGGCGGAAACTCACCCCTGTATCGAACGGCACTCCGACAATTGCGATATCGGCAGACGGCACGTCTTCGATGCGTGGAAGTTTCGCGAACGTCGCGATTCCGGCGTATCTCGGGGTGAGACTCGCATCGACGGGACCTTGAGGAGAATGTGCTGACACGTGTGCTCCAATGCGTGGTTGTTGCATGACAGTAAACTTTAGGTTATTCTTAGTAAACCTGTTGCCACTATATGCGACATTTGTCATTGCGGTCAATTACTTCGGAGCAACCGTGCGCGCCCTTAATCTCACCTCGAGCCCCTCAGAGATTCGCATCGGCGCAAAATTGCGCTCATCTCGTCTCGCTCAGAACCTCACCCTCGAGCAACTTGCGAAATCGACAGAACTTACTAAAGGGTTCATCAGTCGCATAGAGCGCGATGAGACGATGCCGAGTGTCCCCACTCTTGTGCAACTTTGTCAGGCACTTTCATTGCCGATCGGCGCGCTGTTCGAAGAGCCAGAGATCCACCACATACCGCTCGAGACCGCGCCTCGAATCAACATGGGAGGTACGGGTGCAGATGAGCGCCTGCTAACGCCTCGCTCAGCTGAATTGGTTCAAGTGCTGCGTTCAACAGTTGAGCCGCATGGCACAGGCGGTACTGAACTGTACACCGTGAATTGCGATGTTGAGTCTGTGCACCTCATTAGTGGCGACCTTACGCTTCGTTTCGCGAACCGTGAGATTGACCTAGCAGCTGGTGACACCACCACGTTTCCGGGTAGCACTCCGCACACCTGGGTTGCGGGCGCGGCGGGCGCTGAAATCATGTGGATCCTCGCCCCCGCCGCGTGGAGTGGCGCAGCGTAAATCGTTAATCGATGGGACGCGGGGTTCCCAACGAGGGGTGGCCTGAAGTCAAATACGAAGAGCTCGCATTCAACTCAGCTGATTCCTCGGCATCGCCCTCTACTCGAAACCGTGCAAGGTCTCGAACATTCTTTTGCACCGCGACTGCTGCGAAAAGGCTCATCGCGAATGCAATTCCATAGAACCCCTTTTCGCTCAGCAACAAGTTACCCGCATTCCATAAGCCAACTGCGAGAAGCAACAGCGAGCTCAGAACCGCGAACCATGCGATACCGAAATAGAGATTCGTCACTGGAAGCCCGTCTGTTTTGTCACGCACCGTTTTCTGAAGGGAAATCGCTGCGAAGAGACCAAACAGGAAAACAGCGAGGTAGTAGCCCTTCTCATTGAGTTGGAGGTCTGAGTTGTACAGGCCAATGAAATAGGTTGCCATTCCGATAAATAGTGCCACCCACGAGGCTCCGATAAATGCGGGCGTCGGCTTCTCTGGTGTTTCCTGCTTGTCATTCATGCTGGGTTCTCCTCATTCTCTGTCGTTCGTATTTGTATTTGAGCCCGTGCGTGAGACGCACCGACTCCGGCACTCGGGAACGCCATGTGAATGGGCGTTACCCGACCTCTAGTAACGGCAAAACCTCGGCCTGGTGGAAAGTCTGCGCGCTTCACCCGACCGAGTGATTCACGGAACGGAGTCTGGCTCTCGTTCTCATCAGGCTGCAGCGCAATCCCCCACCGAGACTGTTTCAGTGCGTTTAGCAATTCCCACACGCCACTAGCCATTCCCTGTTCGAACTCGAATATGACCAATACGCTCGTTCGGCGGGCAATTTTCGCCAGCGCAACAAGCGTTTCAAAGGCTTGGGTACCTTCAGACTCTGCCGACCCTTCGATGACGATGACGCCACGTTTGCCGGGGAGAGGGAAGATTTGATCAGATGCGAGATCAGGAGTGCGGGCGGGTTCGGAATCTCCTTCGCAATTCGGCTCTCCAATGGGCCCGACAAGCATCCCGTTTACACCCGCGGGAGGCGTTCCTCCCAACGCAATCACGAGTTCCCTTGCAAGTTCGTTGACCTCAGTTTCACCACGGGCAACCCGATCCCAAGTACCTCTCTGGATCAACCCGTCATTCGAAAATGTGAGCAACACTTTCTCCACCGCTTGCCCTTCGGCGAGAGACCATCGCTCGAACCCTTCGACACAACTCAAAACCGCTGTGGATTGTCCTGAACCCGCAGGGCCAGAAATGACGGCGAGCCCACTCGATAGCATCGGAACTGGCTCGAAGGTCCGTGTATTAATGCCACAGACAGGCTCGCCTCCAACATCGCTCGGAAGTGAGTCAATTGGAACAAGTTCTGGAGCATTGCAGACCTCAACAGCCGCTCTCACGTCGCTGTCGCGCAAAGACGCGGCAAGTTCCAGAAGCGCTTCCGCCTGGCCAGCAAGGTCAGGACGCTCCCCGAGTAGCGCAATGTGAATCTCTTCGTTGCTCCCCGCGAGTACCGCACGACCTGCAGGCGCGTTCTCGAACAATTCGCTGTCAACGCCTACTTGTGCATAATTGTGGGGATTGGCGAGGCGCAGAATAAATTGCTGCTGAATACTCGATGCCATCGTCACAGGAACTGACCCGGGTCGCTCAGCGGAGAGAACGACGTGTACACCAACCGATCGTCCAGTTGCCATGATCTCGCTCAGCATTTGGAATGGTTGGGCTGATCCACTAAGTGTTTCGGTAGCTTGTCGAAACGCACCAAAGCCGTCGATCAGGAGAAGGACTCGAGATTCCACCTCCCCTCCAGGTGTTCGTCGGAACTCCGCAAGCCCAGTTGCGTGAGCCGCTGCAAAACGCTGAGCACGTTCGGCGATCAGATCGAGTAGGTGCTGAAGTACACGACACACAAGTTCGATGTCAGTGAGTGATGCAATCGCGCCGACGGTGGGCAAAGACTCGAGTACCCCGAGTGCTCCGCCGGCTGCGTCAACGCCGTAAATCTCGACCGGAAATTTCTCGGCGTCTAGGCTCAGCGATGCAGCAAGCGTAATCAGAGCAAAGGTTTTTCCAACTCCACCCGTTCCGAGGAGGGCCACATTGCCAGACTCTTCGAGGTCGATCGAAACGGGGTTTTGAGATTGCGACGTTGGCTCATCACGTAGCCCAATTACAGCAGCATCGCTTAAATGTTCATCTTCAATTTCTGACGCATGTTGGGCTGCGAGCCATTTGGTTTCGCATAGGTCAATCTGATTTGGCAATGAATCCAGCCAGGGCCTTCGCGGGGCGGTGAGATGCAATAGGTTTGCTGCTTCGATAATTCCGTCGCGCAACTGCTCGATATCCCGCGGAACAGCCTGCTTTCGCTGTGCTTTGCGATCTTCTGGCGGGATCGCCCAAGCTTCACCCTCTGTGAAATTAAGTGAACGTATCTCAAGTTGAGCCTCAAAATTCGTGTATGCAGCACGGCCCCCGAGGTATCCGGTTTGGAAGTGACTTATTTTGTCCGGGCCAATCTTTATCGACCCGCGCCCGGGGGTCTCAGCACTAAAGAACGCCGCATCGGTCACCCCAATGACGTCGCTACTGTCTGCTTCATCCGCCATGCGCAAGGCAACGCGCAAATTGGTATTGGCTCTGAGATTATCTTTGATGACGCCCGCAGGGCGTTGCGTTGCCATGATGAGGTGCAACCCGAGCGAACGCCCGCGCTGCGCAATATCGATCACCCCGTCAACAAACTCAGGAACCTCATTCGCAAGGGCCGCAAACTCATCAATGACAATGACGAGCACTGGTGGCGCCGCTGAGTCCGACCGTCGTTCCATAGTGATGAGATCTTTTGCGCCGTGGTTTGCGAGCAGTTCTTCTCGATAGTGCAGTTCGGCACGCAACGAAGTGAGCGCGCGTTTCACCAGGTGCGAATTCAAGTCAGTGACGAGACCGACCGTGTGTGGAAGATCAGTACACTCTGCGAATGCGGCGCCACCCTTGTAGTCAACGAGTAAGAAATTTAGTCGCTCGGGACTTAGACGAGCAGCCATGCTCATGATCCAAGTCTGCAAAAACTCTGACTTGCCTGCTCCCGTCGTTCCGCCTACGAGAGCATGTGGCCCATGGGTGCGTAAGTCAACCGTTGCTGGACCGTCAACACCTTGTCCGACAACCGCAAGGAGTGAGACTGGCTCCCGTTCGTAGCCGGGAACCCAGTTCGACATGAGGGAGCCCGATGCTTCCCACGCACGCAGAATGGGCTGCGCTCCCCCGACCAGATCGGTTTGATGCAATTCGCGCAGGTGTACAGATTTAGGCAAATCGGTCTCGTCGAGCACTCGGGTGCTTGTATCTTCGACCGGCGCCAAACTGCGGGCGAGCGCAAATGCTTCTGTTGAATCCATCAGTGACAAGTAACGCAATGGAACTGTGGTTCCAGTTCTCACGAAGTTGACGCGCCCCTGTCCTTGCCAAAGTTCAAGATAGGTTCGGCATGCGCCAGGAACTTTCTTGTGATCAGGAGCAACCCATACGCAGTGGATCCCAACGTCTGGTCCGTGCTCGGCCAATGCAATGAGTCTCGACTGATCCACAAGCTCGTCTTCGAGTATGACGATAATCACGGAAGGGAGCACCGGCAGATTAGTCACCGCTTCACCTTGTGCTTCATCATTGCGCGTTTCCTCGCCTAGGTGCGAGCGAACTTTTCGCCCGCCGCTTGCCTGAGATAACCTCTGCTCAAGAAGGCCTTCGAGTGCAACAAGAAGCGCCATTGAACTCGATGAATCGTCAGTCAGTTGCCACGCTGAGATCGGACTTGAGACCGCATCAGTATGGGGCAACCACTTTAACCAGGCCCACCCCGGAACGTGCATCGGACTGCCGAAACAGGCAATTGCCAACTCGGCTGGCGAATGAAGCCCAGCGAGTTGAAGAATAAGCGATCTTGCCATACCTTCTACAAGTTCTTGCTCCCCAGTGATGCCAACGGATCCGCATCGATCGAACTGCTCCAGCACAGGCACCGGTTCGACATGGCCGAACTCAGCTACGAAACTATTCAGCAGATCCCACTGCTCACGTGCGGTTTCACCGCGAGGTGGAAGCGTCACTTCGGTGCGACTTGGGAGTGTTCCCTCGCCGAAACGAACTTGGAGAAATGCACTGTGTTCTGGTCTGCGAGTCCAGAGCAGGCTGCCACGCTCACGTATCGCCGCACCAATTTCTGCCATCGTTGGTGTTTCTCGGTCGCGCAGGGTGACCTCCTGCATTTTTAGCGCGGCAAGTTGTTCACGTTCGATAGCCATGCTTTCTTCGAAGCGTTTGAGCTCTTTACGCAGTTTTCGTTTCCTACCCAAGGTGTTATCAAGCCACGAGCCAATCATCATGAGTGGCGAGAATGCCACCATCATGAGGCTCATGGGTGATTGCGTGATCGCGAACATCGCCCCTCCGAGCAGCATCGGGGCGAGCATTGCGAGAACCGGAATTCTGTTAGGTGCAGCAGCAGCCGGTGGCGAGGGAAGCTCTCGCGTACTTGTCGTGAAGCTCGACGCCACCCTTGGAACCCTGGTGTGCATGACTTTGTGAGAGCGCGTCTGACTATGGGCGGCAGGTGGCCCGGGTGTCACTCGCAGGTCTACATCACCCAGAGAGACAATGCACGGCCGATCGATCCGCGCTGCGGCTACTGCTTCACCCTGAACTAGCGTCCCGTTCGCCGATCCCATGTCATGGAGCACAATTTCGGCACCGATTTCTATCGCTACATGACGTCGAGATACACAGCTATCACTGAGTTGAATTCGGCTTGCATCGTCGCGCCCAATAAGGTTCACTCCCGCGATAAGGCTGTATGAGACTCCGGCGTGCTTGCCAGAAAGCACTTCGACGTTACCGGCAACTTCGACGAGTCTGGAGCGCGAACTCCGTGCCCCAAATTCAAGCACTGGCTCTATGATCCATCCCGATTGGAGCCCCGATTCTCCAATCGGTGAGTCTGGGTCGAGAAGCATAGGAGGCGAATCAAAATGTGCACGCCCTTGCAGCGTCACCGGAGCAAGGCGACGCGAAGCGATCTCTTCGATTTGAGCATCACCCGTAACCCCCGCACGGATAAGGGATCGCGCTGTGTCGGCCACGGAAACAGTGACGTCACAAGACACCGTAATGTCATGATGCTGTTCTTGTGGCAGAGCTAAAGTCACTCTGAGCTTCATTGAATTACCTGGATCGAGTTGGGAAGCTTCCGAGTCTCATTTCGAAGCAAAGCACAGCAGCACGGGTCCGTCAGCTAAGTACTATTCGTGTCTAGCCGACGGACCACCGTGCGCCGCAGCTTCTCAGAAGCTCCCGAGCACAGGGCGTGCTCAGATCAGTGGTTCAAACGATTAGCTAATCTTGGCTGCGAGCTGAGAGTCCATGTCGCGCATCGCCGAGGCAGTCTGCGTGAGGAAGCTCTGAATCTCAGTCAGCTTCGCAACGACAGCGTTCGCGTTCGTCGTGTACTCCTGGAACGCTGCGTTGAACTTGCCTGAAGCTTGATCGGTCACGAAACCGGAAGACACCAGGTTGCCGATCTGCGCCTGCATCGCCTGCAGCTTCTGCGTGATCTCGTCACGCCCTACCCCGAGCTGTGTCGCCGACTGCTCGATCTCACCATATGAAACAGAAATATTCGCCACGAAGGGCTCCTTTCAGTAATACGCAGAGCCCCTGGTACGCGCCATATTATTCAGTAATTCATCACCGGAAATCCGATGATGTCCCGACGTTAACAGTTCCTCCACCGACACCTCAAATCCCTATTTTGATGCTGTGGATAACTTGACAAACGGCATATCAGAGGTCAGCGTAAGGATCGTCTTCGATTACCGGGTCGCTCCATTTTGGGAATGGAGTAAATACGCCCGGCACAGACTCCGAAACACCGAGCTTCTCGTCGGGTACTCGGTCGGCAATCGCATACAACAACCCCCTGTAGTCGCCCCAGAACAGGTAGCTTCGCGCAATCATGTTGTACTGCCCGCT
Organism: Leucobacter denitrificans; assembly: GCF_014396385.1. Classification (NCBI taxonomy): domain Bacteria; kingdom Bacillati; phylum Actinomycetota; class Actinomycetes; order Micrococcales; family Microbacteriaceae; genus Leucobacter; species Leucobacter denitrificans. The sequence goes on along the minus strand of NZ_CP060716.1, from coordinate 2,150,029 downwards.
AGCCTGCACCCAGTACTCCAGCATGTAGCCATCTCCGGTGTCTGCTCGCGCAATCAAGTGGTCTGTGCTTACCTCATTCAGGGAAACATCCCAGCCCTGGGACTCGAAGTAGTCAATGATCGGTTCGATATCTTCACGACCACCGGTCGCCCCGGGAACGTGAATATATCGTGCCATAGACAGGTAGTAGGAGTTTTCTGCGGTTGCTCCAGGAAGTTGATTTAGTGCAGTTTGGCCCGAAGAAGGAATCAGCATCTGTCCGCTCCACGTCCACGATTCGGAACTGACTTGAAGCTGAGCCTCTGTGAGTAATTGCTCAATTCGAGCCTGCCGCTCACCAAACAAATCAAACTGTTCATGAAGCGACATCTCCTCAACCTCGCCACGAGTCAACCCTCCGGCATCAGCCACACTCATCTTCACATCGACCTTCTCAGCACATGCAGCCATCCCGAGGGCAACCATGGCAGCGCCAAGCAACACGACGACACGAACCAGCCAACGTATGTGCATCATCAAAGGTCAGCGAAAGGGTCGTATTCGACTACCGGATCACTCCATTCCGGGAATGGAATAAATATGCCCGGCAAAGACTTTTTGATACCAAGTTTTTCATCCGGAACACGATCAGCAATCGCGTGTAACAACCCCTTGTAGTCGCCCCAGAATAAATAGGAAGACACTTCTAGGCTGTAATTTCCTGTGGGACGCACCACGTATTCGAGCACATACCCGTCGCCAGTGTCCGCTAGCGCCTCATAAAAGTTCTCTCTGACTTCGTTGAAGGAGACCTCCCAGCCTTGGGATTTGAAATATGAAACAACCGGATCAATATCGTCACGCGCCCCCACTGCCCCTTGAGGTTGGATCATGCGCGCGATCGAGAAATGGTACGAATTCTCACCATTCGCCCCCGGAAGTCCATTTCGCGCAGTCGAACCCGTGTGTGGGAGGGTCAATCCACTACCCCAGAACCACTCTCCTGAGCTCACCTGTAGTTGAACATCGGTAATCAATTGTTCAGCTCGGGCTCGCCGTTCACCGAACAGATCAAACTGCTCATGAAGCGACATTTCCTCAACCTCGCCACGCGTCAGTCTCCCAGCATCAGTAACACCCATTTTCACTTCAACCTCCTCGGCACACGCAGCTAGCCCAATGGTTATGACCAACACACTCACAATCACTGCCGCGCGGAACACTGCACGACCATACTCTCGTTTCATTTCAATTCCCCTGTTGCAAGTACATAACCCATTTGATTGACGGAACTGGTGCCTTTGGATTCGTATCCGACCTTGCCGCCCCAGTTCGTCCAGCCCAAGGAACCCTCCTCTGTAAACATGTCATGTGCTGTCGTTCGCTTCTCACCTTCACCGCCCTCGGCGGAGAACACATTTTCCTCCGGGATGATGTCACGTGGGTCTGTCTTCTTGTCGTTACCGAAGCCTCCCCAGGCATAACCGTCACCATCTGCACTCGTCGCGAATACGTTCTCGGTGTGAATCTGTTCGACAGTTGTTCCGTCTTTGATTCCTGCGGACCCATATGTGACCAGCGAGTCGATCGGATGCTTAGTCTCTTTCAGGGCCTCAACTGCCGTCGTCGAACCGTAGGAATGTGCGAACACCGCGAATTGTTCGACTGGACGATCCAGCGCAATACGACTTTCGCTAAATCCATCGATGAATGACGCAAGCTGTGTTTTTCCCGAGTCCGCACACTCCATCGACTGAGCACCACCGATCGTTGTTGGCGCGCGATAACCAATCCACGCGACCATCGCGAAGGATGAATTAGGATCGACCTTGCTCGCGGCTATCAATACTTCGTTTGAGCCATGCAAACTGCTACTAAAACTCGCAACGTTCGAGTCCTTCCCTGAAACGTTCACTCCAACTTTTGAGGCGTTGTCGAGATCACCGAGCGATATACCGGCGGTGAGCGCACCATCGTGACTCCCAAATCCAATAAGTTGCACTTTGAATTCTCCGGGAAGATCATCCGCGATGAGCTTCGCTTCGACGAGGGAGACGAGTAATGCTTTGGTCTGCTCTGTGAAGTCCTCAAGGCTCAGATGGCTACCCGAGAAACCCATCAACTCATACGCAACTTCGGGATTGTTGATGGCGAGTTTCAAGATTCTCCGCGAAGCAATGTCTTGCGCCCAAGCAGGCAGACCATTCGTGTGCGCAAGCGTTGCGAGCATATCGAGCGGCAGCCGTGACACTTCGGCGCGAGACAGATCCATCGTTGCCCAGTGAGCTGCCACCTCCTTCTCAGTGAGTTTTCCGCTGAGGATGGCTTGCATGTAGGGATTGAAGGCTTGATCATTCGGCGGCAGGATCGCATGCGAAAGTGCTTTCAGAACCGCAGGTTGATATCCACCTCCGCCCGACGACCGCAGCTGTGCACCGAGCGAAGTTCGCTCAAGTTTGGACACGAGCACTTGTTCAACACTCACTCGCTCGTCAATCAATCGCTTCCAAGATCGGCGTTGCTCTTCAATACGGCCGAGTGCGGAAGACCAAGCTAACGAGGCCGAAGTCCACTGCTCCGTATGCTGGCCGAGCGCGTACAACTGTGATGGTGAAAGATCAGTTACCGAGAGCGAAAGAGTGCCTGCGGGTGGCAACATTGCTGGCGCAGCGTCCCATCGCGAAGGGATAGCTGAGAGGGACAGGCCAAGACCATATGCAGCTAACTCCACTCGAGAAGATGCTGACACGATCACCGAGAGATCCTCGAGCACCTGATGAAGCACCCGGTTTGCCGACCGGTGAATATCTTCGGTAGCCATCGAGTATTCACCAAATGCATTCGCACCGAAGTTGAGCGATTGTTGGAGTTCACGCGCCCCCGAGATAAGCCGCATGTCGATTTGAGTACGCGCCTTGGTAATACTCATTCCACTCGACGACTGCAGGCCGTGCATCGCGCTTGCTGCAAACACAGAAAATTGAACAAATTCACTTGAGAGTCCTCGCAGAACAGTTGCGGCTGCCGAAGCTTCATCAGGTGAACCAACTACCGGGGATCGCTCGGGAAGCACGAGCTCTATTGGAGGCATTGCGACTGGCACTGTCACACCTCCGTGCTCGTGGGTATCACACCACGCATGAGTGTGTCGTCGAGATCTGCGGCCGCTTGTTTCACGCCCCGTATCGATTCCTCCGCAGAACTAGCGGCACCTTCTAATACCGCGATGCTGAGTTTCACAGAACTCATAAATGCGGCTATCGCATCGTTTGCTGCGGTATAGGTATCCGCGTGCTCCATGGGCAGAATTCGTGAGTGGGCTTCACTCGCCAACCCGCGGGCGCGGGAAGATAATACGGCAGCCTCATTTAGGCCATCAGAACGCAATCGCAAATCAACCATTGTGGGTCACCCCACTCACAGGCTTAGCCTGTCGGTGATTGCAATCAGAGTTCTGGGCTAAGTTGCCCCGCACCGCTACTTGCTCTTGGTAACGAGAGACGGCGTCAGAAACACCTGAGGTTCTAAAAAGAAAACAGCAATATTCGCCACGGGGGCTCCCTTCAGTTCTACGCAGAGCCCCTGGTACGCGCCATATTATTTAGAAACGCATCACCGTCAATCGCGATGATGACCCGACGTTAACAGGTCACACACCCAGCCAACAAATCGCTTCAACGATGGCTGTGGATAACCAGAGCACGAACTACGCTGCGACAACTCCCGCAAGCGTCTTCTTGCCACGACGAAGTACGGCGTATCGGCCGTGCAGCAGGTCGCCCGCCGCAAGCACCGCATCGTCTGCTTCAACCTTCGCGTTGTTCACGTAGACGCCACCCTGAGCAATCGCACGACGCGCCTCGCCGAGTCCCTTTACGAGCTCAGTATCAACGAGCAGTTGTGCAACACTCGACCCTTCCGCGCCTGTCGCGGTCGGAAGCTCCGAGAGCGCGGCCGCAAGTGTCGCCGCATCTAGGCCCGAGAGTTCGCCCTGGCCGAAGAGAGCGGCCGAGGCATCAATCGCTCCCTGAGTAGCTGCGGCTCCGTGCACAAGTGTCGTCACTTCGAGCGCAAGACGCTTTTGCGCGGCGCGACGGAATGGCTCTTCCTCTACCTGGCGCGCGTAGTCTTCAATCTCAGCCCGAGACATGAAGGTAAACACCTTGAGACGATCAATAACATCGGCGTCGGCCTGATTGAGCCAGAACTGGTAGAACGCGTACGGTGAGCACATCTCGGCATCGAGCCAGATCGCGTTACCCTCGCTCTTTCCAAACTTGGTTCCATCAGAGTTCGTGATGAGCGGTGTACCAATCGCGTGCGCGGAGACACCTTCGACCTTGCGAATGAGATCTGTACCACTCGTAAGGTTGCCCCACTGATCGCTGCCGCCTGACTGCAGCTTGCAGTCGTACTGGCGGTAGAGCTCAAGGAAGTCGAATCCCTGCAGAATCTGGTAGCTGAACTCGGTGTAGCTGATGCCCTCGTCTGAGTTCAGGCGAGCCGCCACCGCATCCTTCTTGAGCATAGTGCCCACGCGAAAATGCTTGCCTACCTCGCGCAGAAAGTCGATCGCCGAAAGCGGTGCCGTCCAGTCGAGATTGTTCACGATCCGCACGGAATTCTCGCCCTCGGTCGAGAGAAAGCGCGTCACCTGCGCTTGCAACTTGCCGACCCACTCGGCAACGGTCTCGCGACTGTTGAGTGTGCGCTCTGCGGTTGGTCGTGGGTCGCCGATGAGCCCCGTAGATCCACCGACGAGCCCGAGCGGCTTGTGACCCTTGAGCTGGATGCGACGCAACAGCAGCAGCTGCACGAGATTACCAAGGTGCAGGCTGGGTGCGGTCGGATCGAAGCCGCAATAGTACGTGAACGACTCACCCTCGAGCAGATTCGACAGCGCTTCTGCGTCTGTCGACACGTGCACGAGCCCGCGCCACTCCAGTTCCTCGAAAAGCGTAGAGAAACTGTCGTCGTTGCGCTGAGCTGCGAGAATTTCTGAGCGTTCATTACTTGCAGTCACGACTGGCAGTTTACCGTGGGTCGATCCACAACATGGCACCGAGCGAACACACCGATACGCTAATGCCACAACGACCCATTGTAAGAACTACACTGGCGCATAGAATTTGCTGCTTCACAACGGTGTTACGAGGAGATCGACGATGCATGCTCCGCCACAGGTGCTGCGCATTGGAATCGTCGAAGACCAACCGCCTTTTCGCGAAATGCTGCAGCATCTCCTCGGATCAGTACCCGGATTTCGCGTGCGAACTGCCAGCGAGGTTTCAGAAACCTCGGGTTGGAACGCCGAAGAACTCGACGTTGCTTTGCTCGATTTCGAACTGCCCGATGGTACGGGACTTGAGCTGGGGCGGCAGTTGCGAAGGGCCAACCCAGGGCTCGGCGTGGTGTTGCTGTCTGCGGTGGATCGCGCGAGCTCGCTCCTCGAGACCGAAGATCAAGAGCGGTGGAGCTACCTTTCAAAAACCTCGGCCACTTCGTCCGCTGACCTGGTGCGCACGATCCGCCTCGCCGCAAACGGTGGATCATTTATCGACCCGAGCGTTATTGCGCGCAGAACGCCGCGAACGGGAAGTCCACTCACTGCGCTGAGCACTCGGCAGTACTCGGTACTCACGCTCGTCGCGGAGGGCCTCACAAATCAGGCAATTTCTGAACGATTGGGAATCGCATTGAACTCGGTAAACAATCACGTCAATGCGATGTATTCGGCGCTGGGTGTGAACGACAAGACCCACAACCCACGCGTATCTGCCGTGCGCGCATTTTTACAGGACTCAGTGTGAGACCCGCCGCACCACCACAGAATGAGCATCACGCCGACCGAACACTGTTCCTAGCGTCGGTACTTCTAATCGGCGCAGTTTTCGCGATTGGTGTAACTGCTCAGTCAGTCATCGTGCTCGGGATCGATGCGGTGTCGATCGGGCAGCGAGAGGTCGCTCCCGGGTTTGACGTTGGCATCCGCATAGCGGTGAATCTTGTTTGCGTGGCGCTCCTCGCATTTGGTTCAACCTGGCTTCACTTGTTCAGCAGATCACTCGGCTCGTTCTTTTTGTTCGGCACGACTACTTCGTGCCTCGCCGCCGCGATTCGAACACTGCTCCAACTCACCATCGGCGTCTACGACGACCTCAGCACCGCACTCAGTGATGCTCTGATCACCGCGCCGGTCTGTGTAGTTGTGCTCCTCATCGCTCGAGCCCTCGTGATGCTGAATCGCAAGGCCCGAACTGCGGAACAGGCTCATCAGCGCGCGGCAATACGGGCGGCCGAGGCGCTCACCTCACTCCAACAGGAGGAATTGCGAGTTCGGCGCGAAGTAGCTGACGCACTTCACGGAACGATGCAGCAGCGCCTTGTGCTCCTGTCGACTGAACTTGAATCCATCGCTACCGATATCAAAGGCTTTGCACCCGAAACTGGTGTCTCCGAACCAACCGATTCCGACACACCGGCGAGTCGTATCCGGAGAGTACGGACTGAACTCGATTCGATGCGGGAAGAAGATCTTCGCACCCTCAGCGCCGCGCTCTACCCCGAGGCGCTCGACCGCGGTCTTATTCCAGCAACTCGCGCGCTCACTGCCCGAATTCCTGCATCGATCCCGGTGCAACTCTTCACTGAAGGCTTTCCGTCACCCGACAATCTCGATGCGTCGTCACGACTGCTTCTCGTCCGAGTGGCAGAGGAAGGCGTGACGAATGCGCTGAGACACGGCAAAGCTGCGAGCATTTCCATCGACCTCACGCATGACTCCGAATCTGGCAATCCCACATATGGCCTGAGCGTGCGTCACCGCGGTGTTCCGCCGAAGAAGCCGATCAACCTGAGCGGGCTAGCGCGGCTCAGGCGGCGTCTGACAGACCTCGGCGGTGATCTCCAGTTCGCGTCAGAAGACGACGGCGCTCGCTTAGTCGCGTGGATCCCTGAACCTCGCTAACGCCAATAGAAATAGGTGTCAGGCGAGTGCGATGGATCAACCCACCGCACTCGCGTCCCCCGACACCTACAGCCCCCATCCAAGAGAATATGGCTGCGATAGGTGTTCGTCGAATGGACTAGGTAGTTTTAACTAGTCAATCGTGTGACGCGATGGGCGCGGTCTAGCTCTTGAACTCTGCGATTCGCTCAGCGAGCGTTGCAAGCTGCTCGGCGACACGCACCGACGCTGTACCACCCGCGCCAATACGAGAGTTCACCGAGCCCTCGATGGTGAGAACTTCGCGCACACCCGGGGTCAGGTGCTCTGAGACCGACTGTAGTTCTTCGTCGCTCGGGTCGTGGAGCTCGATGCCGCGTTCTTCGCAATAACGCACGAGTTCTCCCGAAATCTCGTGTGCGTCACGGAAGATGACGCCCTGCTTCACGAGCCACTCTGCGACGTCGGTTGCGAGCGAGAAGCCCTGCGGTGCTAACTCTGCCATGCGCTCGGTATTAAAGGTCATTGTCGCGACCATGCCGGTGAAGGCCGGCAGGAGCACCTCGAGTTGCGAGATCGAGTCGAAGACCGGCTCCTTATCTTCCTGCAGATCGCGGTTGTACGCGAGTGGCTGGGCCTTCAGCGTGGCGAGCAGCCCAGTGAGGTTGCCGATAAGGCGCCCCGACTTGCCGCGCGCAAGCTCGGCTATGTCTGGATTCTTCTTCTGGGGCATGATGCTCGAGCCGGTCGAGTATCCGTCATGCAATCGCACGAACCCGAATTCCTTCGTGTTCCAAATGATGATCTCTTCGGCAAGACGCGAAACGTCAATGCCAATTTGCGCAGTGATGTAAGCAAATTCCGCAAACACATCACGAGCCGCAGTGCCATCAATCGAGTTCTCAAGTGGCTCACCAAGTCCCAGCTCGCTCGCAACGAGTCGCGGATCGAGCGCCAGCGACGATCCAGCCAACGCACCGCCCCCATAGGGCGACGCAGTGGTACGGATCTTCCAATCGCGAAGACGCTCAAGATCGCGAATGAGCGGCCATGCATGCGCGCCAAGGTGGTGCGCAAGGAGTATCGGTTGCGCGTGCTGCATGTGCGTGCGACCAGGGAGGATCGCACCCTCGTGGGAAACGGCCTGAGCGTGGAGGGCCTCCACGAGATCCACCACTAACTGGGCGATGTTCTCTGCGTGCTCGAGCAAATACATGCGGCCGAGCGCCGCAACCTGGTCATTGCGGCTGCGGCCCGCCCGAAGCTTGCCCCCGAGCTGCACCCCTGCGATCTCAATGAGGCCGCGCTCGAGCGCAGAGTGCACGTCTTCATCTTCTTCAGCAGCAACGAATCGACCATCAAAGACACGTGCCGAAAGCTCGTCGAGCGCGGCATGCATGTCAGTAAGTTCTTGCTCGGTAAGAAAGCCGGCCGCCGCGAGGGCCTTGGCGTGCGCCTTTGAGCCGCGAATGTCGTACTGTGCGAGAACCCAATCAAACTGCGTCGACTTGCTAATTGCTTGCAGCTCGGGCGACGGACCACTCGCAAAGCGGCCACCCCAAAGCGCCCCAGCTTCTGCCGCACGGTTACCGGTTTCAGTCATTACTTGCTCTCCTTCAACAACCAGGCCATGAGCGCCTTTTGTGCGTGCACGCGATTCTCCGCCTCATCCCAGACGACGCTTTGCGGGCCATCGATGACCTCCGGCGCAACCTCAAACTCTCGATACGCGGGGAGGCAGTGCAAGAAAATCGCGTCGCTCTTCGCCTCTGCCATAAGCTCTGGCGTTACCCGATACGCACCGAAGGTCGCGATGCGCTGCTCTTTCTCTGCTTCTTGACCCATCGACACCCAAGTGTCAGTGATGACCGTGTCTGCACCAGCGACTGATTCGACTGGATCAGTGAGAACCGTCACACTACCGCCGGTTTCGGCCGCAATTTGCGTCGCATCTTCGATGATGTCTGCGCGCGGGTGGTACCCCTCTGGGCCTGCGACACGAATGTGCATGCCCGCGGTCGCGAACCCGAGCAGGTACGAGTGGCCCATGTTGTTCGCAGCATCACCGAGATACGTTGCGGTGAGACCCTTGAGATCGCCCTTTTGCTCACGAATCGTCTGTAAGTCAGCGAGAATCTGGCAAGGGTGAAAGTCGTCGCTCAAGCTATTGATGACTGGCACGCTCGCATACTCGGCCATCTCTTCGAGGCCAGCGTGAGCAAATGTGCGCCACACAATCGTCGACACCATGCGCGAGAGCACTCTCGCGGTGTCAGCAATTGACTCCTTCGCGCCGAGCTGCGCCTCACCGGGGTTCACGATAATCGGGTTGCCGCCAAGATCGGCAATTCCAGAGGCGAAACTGAAGCGGGTGCGCGTCGATGTTTTGTCGAACAGCACTGCGACCGACTGTGGCCCCTCGAGGGGTCGCTCTCGGTAACGATCTGCCTTCATGCTCGCGGCAAGCTCGAGCACCTCGAGTTGCTCAGCGTGGGTAAGGTCGTCGTCTCTCAGAAAGTGCCTGGTCACTCAACCAGTCTAGCCGCCTGCCCAGACGAACTTTTTACGCTCGCTCGGCCACTCCGGCGATTGCCCACGGGCTGCGACTAGAGCGCTGCCCCTGCTTCAACCTCAACCTCTGCGGCCTGTGCCGCGGGTGCGAGTTCGAGAATGCGGTTGGTGCGAGCAAGCGACTCTTTTGCAGCCTCAGGTCGACTATTGAGGCCTTCACCGAGCGCAGGAACTTGCTGCTTGAACTTCTGCTCCCACTCGTTCGCATACTGCTCAGGGAAGCACTTCTCGAGCACACCGAGCATCGCGAATACTGCGGTAGAAGCTCCAGGTGAGGCACCCAGGAGACCAGCAATCGAGCCCTCAGCACCGGTGATAATCTCAGTGCCGAACTGCAGAATGCCGCCCTTTTCAGGGTCGTTCTTCATAACTTGCACGCGCTGACCGGCAGTGATCATCTCCCAGTCTTCCGACCTCGCGGTGGGCATGTACTGGCGCAGGCTTTCGAGCTGCTTCTCGCGGCTCGCAAACACCTCTGAGATTAGGTATTTCTCAAGTGCGAACTCAGTGAGACCAACTTTGATCATGGGCCCGATGTTGTGGGTGCGGATCGACAGCGGAAGGTCGAGCCACGAGCCCTTCTTCAAGAAGTTCGGGCTAAAGCCAGCGTATGGGCCGAACAGCAAGCTCTGCTCGCCGTCGATGATGCGGGTATCAAGGTGAGGCACCGACATGGGTGGGGCGCCGACTGCCGCCTTGCCGTACACCTTGGCCTGGTGAAGCTTCACAACCTCTGGGTTTGAAGTCTTCAAGAACTTGCCACTGATTGGGAACCCGCCGAAGCCCTTGATCTCGGGGATGCCCGAGGACTGCAGGAGCGATAGCGCTCCGCCACCGGCTCCAACGAACACGAACTTCGCCTTCATGAGCGAAGTGCCGTAGCCCGCGAGATTGCGCACGTGCACATCCCACGTTCCGTCGTCGTGACGCTTGAGCTTGGTCACTTCGTGCGCGAGGTTCAGCGTAGCGCCCTCGCGTTCGAGGTAATCGAACAGTTGGCGGGTGAGCGAACCAAAATCAACGTCGGTACCGCTTTCCGAGCGGGTTGCAGCAACCACCTCGTCTTTTGCACGGCGGTCGATGAGCAGCGGAGCCCACTCTGCGATCTGCTGCGGGTCGTCTGAAAACTCCATATCAGCGAACAGCGGCTCATCTTTGAGCAGTTCGAAGCGTCGACGCAGATAATCAACATTGTCTTCGCCAGAGACAAACGTCATGTGCGGAGTCGAGTTAATGAAACTCGATGGCTCGCCCAAAATGCCGCGCTCAATGAGTGTCGACCACCACTCGCGCGAAAGCTGGAACTGCTCGTTGATAGCCACCGCCTTGGCGGTAGACATAGAGCCATCTTTGCCCTCAGGCATGTAGTTGAGCTCACACAGGGCGGCGTGACCGGTGCCCGCGTTGTTCCAACCATTACTACTCTCGGTTGCTACCTCACCGCGAGATTCGAAGATTTCGATCGACCAATCAGGGCGAACCTGCTTGATGAGTGTTCCGAGCGTGGCACTCATGATGCCGCCGCCGATCAATACAACGTCTACCGTGTTCTTGCTCACGATCTCTTAGTCTACCTCCCCTTGTTCACGGCTTGGTTCAGGGTGACCCCACGGGTTGCCCGGCGGTGGATCGGCGCGCCTCCGCAAGCGTGCCGACAGAAGAATCGATGATGCTGCTATAGCCCAGCCGACGCGCCTCAGCAATGCGCTGTGTCCCTGAGGACACCGGGCGGATCTCACCCGCGAGACTCAACTCACCGAACGCAACGAGGTCGTGCGCAAGTGCTCGGTCGGACACAGCCGAAAGCACCGCTAGCGCTATCGCCAGATCTGCTCCCGGCTCGCTCAGCTTCACCCCGCCTACGGTTGAGACGTACACGTCTTGATCGTGCAGGCGCAGGCCAGCCCGGCGCTCAAGCACCGCGAGAATCATTGCTACGCGCGAGGCATCGACCCCGCTCGTGACCCGCCGAGGGTTCGGTGTCGCACTCTTCGCGACGAGCGCCTGAATTTCGACAGGCAATGCCCTTCGACCTTCCATCGCCACGGTTGCACAGGTGCCGCTTACCGGACTCGATCCACGGCTGAGGAACAACCCGCTCGGGTCTGCAACCTCGGCAATGCCCCCACCCGTCATCTCAAAACACCCGACCTCATCTGTGGGGCCGAAGCGATTTTTCAGGCTTCGCAAGAACCGCAGCGCAGTGTTTCGGTCGCCCTCAAAGTGACACACGACGTCGACAAGATGCTCGAGCAGCCTCGGCCCGGCTACCGACCCGTCTTTCGTCACGTGCCCGACCAACACCACCGGGATTGCCTGCTGCTTCGCAACCCGAATGAGCGCGGCAGCAACCTCGCGCACCTGCGAGGGGCCACCGGCAATGCCTTCGACCTGGTCACTCGCGAGCGTCTGCACCGAGTCGATGACAAGGAGCCCCGGTTGGGTGGCTTCGATGTGCCCGAGCACCGTCGCAAGGTCGGTCTCGCTCGCGAGGAAGAGTGTTTCTTCGAGTGCATTTGTGCGTTCGGCGCGCATACGGATTTGTCCGACTGACTCTTCGCCGCTCACATAGAGCACCCGTGCGCCGTGACGGGCAATGCGCGCAGCAACATCTAGTAACAGCGTCGATTTGCCGACGCCCGGCTCCCCCGACATAAGAATTGCGGCTCCCGGCACAATGCCACCACCAAGTACGCGGTCAAGCTCGGCAATGCCTGTCTGCCGGTGTTTCACCTCGTCGCCTGACACCTGGGTGATCGGGCGGGCCTCGCTGCCGACCTCAGGAGCACTCGGGCGCACAGTTCTCGCGAGTGTCGCCTTGGGTGCACCGCGCACCTCAACCGTGCCCCACTGTTGACACTCGCCGCAGCGGCCAACCCACTTCGCAGCCTGCCACCCGCACTCAGTGCAAACGTAGGTGCTTGTCGTTTTTGCCATGTGGTGAGCCTATATGGGACCTCGGACATTTCGAGATCCACCAATCGATTCGCTTATCGAGGAGTTCGATTCGCGCATCGAGCCCAAATCCCGTAAGCTTTTCCGCGGTGACGTGTCCGAGCGGCCGAAGGTGCAACACTCGAAATGTTGTGTGTAGTGACCCTGCACCGCGGGTTCAAATCCCGCCGTCACCGCCACAGAAAAACCCCCGTGATCCCAGCATTTGCAAGGGATCCGGGGGTTTTGCTTTGAACTTCGGGCCAGGTGCGAGCGTCAGGCGAAGTTTGAGCATCAGGCGCACCGACACGCCGGGCGGGGCTTCGTATGACGCTAGATTTTCGCCTGACGCTCAGTGGCGCGGGCGGCCTGCCCGCATGAAATGCGGGCAGGCCGTGCCAGAAGCAAGCGGCCTAGCGGAAGGCAGCCTCGCCGGTGAGCACCTGCCCAAGCACGAGTGTGTGCATCTCAACAGTGCCCTCATAGGTGAGCACAGACTCAAGGTTGTTCTGGTGGCGAATCACCGGGTACTCAAGCGAGATGCCGTTCGCACCGAGGATCGTGCGTGCGGTGCGGCAGATCTCAATCGCCTCGCGAACGTTGTTGAGCTTGCCAATCGAAACCTGTTCGGGGCGCAGCTGATCCGCATCCTTGCGGCGACCGAGGTGAACCGCAAGCAAGTAGCCCTTGATGTACTCGAGCGACATATCTGCGAGTTTTTGCTGGGTGAGCTGGAACGCACCGATCGGCTTGCCAAACTGCACGCGCTCCTGCGAGTAGCGGCGCGCGGCCTCCATGCTTGAGCGGGCCGCACCGAGTGAACCCCACACGATGCCGTAGCGTGCCTCGTTCAGGCACGAGAGCGGGCCCTTGAGTCCGCGGGCCTCAGGGAGCATAGCCGACTCAGGCAGGCGCACGCCGTCGAGCACGAGTTCACCGGTCGCCGATGCGCGCAATGAAAGCTTGTGCTTGATCTCGGGAGCCGAGAATCCCGGGGTGTCGGTCGGCACGACGAACCCACGAATTCCGTCGTCAGTCTGTGCCCACACGACGGCGACGTCAGCGTAGGGGGCGTTCGAGATCCACATCTTGCGGCCGTCGAGCACCCAGTCAGAACCATCGCGGCGAGCGCGGGTCTGCATGTTGCCGGGGTCTGACCCGACATCTGGCTCGGTGAGACCGAAGCAGCCGATTGCATCGCCCGCGGCCATGCGGGGCAACCATTCCTGCTTTTGTTCTTCTGAGCCCCAGCGCCAGATGGCGAACATCGCGAGTGACCCCTGCACAGAAACGAGCGAGCGAAGGCCTGAGTCGGTCGCCTCGATCTCGAGGCAAGCGACGCCGTACTCGGTCGCGCTCATGCCCGCGCAGCCGTAGCCCTCGAGGTGCATGCCGAGCACGCCAAGCGAGCCGAGTTCCTTGGTGAGTTCGCGAATGTTCGGGATACCGCCCTGTTCGAACCACTCTGCGATGTATGGCTCAGCAATCGAGTCGAGCGTCTGGCGAACGGCGCCGCGAATGGCCTTCTCGTCTTCGGTAAGCAGGTCGTCGAGGCCCGCGGGATCTGTCGGATCGAGCGCTGGCAGCTTGGTGGGGTCGAAGTGGCTCATTGTTCCTCCTGGTGTAGCCATGCGCGCACGGCATCGCTGTGCTCGCCGAGTCGTGGCGGCGCGTTGTATTGGGTAATTGGGGTATCAGAAAAGGTAATCGGGTTGCGAACTTGGGCGGGCTGGCCCTTACCGACCTCGACCAGTGGTTCGAGGCCAAGCTCTGTCGCGAGCGCGAAGCCATCGGCGATGGTGCCAACATTGCCTGCCGGCACACCAACGGCGAGAAACTTCTTCACCCAGGCACTGGCTTCATCGGCAGCGAGCCGCTCGGCAAGTACGACTGCGAGCTCGGGGCGATTCTGCACTCGCGCGGCATTCGTGGCAAAACGCTCATCATCAGCGAGCGATTCGTCACCGAGCACGGCAGCGAGTTTGCGAAACTGGCCGTCGTTTCCGCATGCGATCGCGATTGGGCCATCTGCACAAGGCAGCGACTCGTAGGGCGCGATCGAGGGATGCGCATTACCGAGACGACCAGGCGAGGTGCCGGTGGCAAGGAAGCTTGAGGCCTGATTCACGAGTGACGAGAGCAAACTTGAGAGCAGGTTGACCTCGACGTGCTGGCCTCGGCCCGTTGCGTTGCGCGCGTGCAGACCTGCAAGGATGCCGATCGTTGCGTCTTTGCCGGTGAGCACATCGACGAGCGCAACTCCCGACTTCATCGGGGTGCCGCCCGCGGAATCGGGGTCGCCAGTGATCGACATGAGGCCGCCCACGGCCTGCACGAGAAAGTCGTAGCCGGGCAGGTGTGCCCCGCCCCCGCTGCCGAACCCACTGATCGAGCAATACACGACCCCGGGGTTCGACTCATACACCTGCTCGAACCCGAGGTCGAAGCGGTTAAGGGCCCCGGGCCTGAAGTTTTCGATAAACACATCGGCGCGACGCGCAAGTTCTTTCGCGAGCTCGCGATCTTGTGGATCGCCTAAGTCGAGCGTCACCGACTCTTTATTGCGGTTGGCGCTCTCAAAATACGCAGCGCTGTTGTCTGTCCACGGTGGGCCCCACGCGCGGGTGTCATCTCCAGCCCCAGGCCGCTCGACCTTGATGACCCGAGCACCGAGATCCGCGAGCGTTGTTGTAGCGTACGGCCCCGCCAGCACGCGGCTGAAATCGGCAACGAGCACACCGTCGAGTGGGAGGGTCATAGATTCAGTCTCCCTGAAGCCCGCGTTGATGTGAAGTATCAACTTTGACCTGGTTGAATACCTTTTAGGTATCGATAGCGGCCCCAAGCCCCTCAGCGGTCTCGATAATTGCCGCAAGAGGTGGCGTCACCTCGTTGCGACGCCACGCGAGTCGCACCTCGACCTCGCCGAGCGAAGGCTCGAGTGGCAAAAACGCGACGGTGTGCACCGGCACATTTTCACGCACTCCCGAGAAGGTAAGTGCCACGCCGATACCCGCATCGACCATGAGCAGCTGCGTGGCCGAATCGGCAGCGGTTTCAACGATGCGCGGCACAAACTTACCCCGCAGTGCAAGCTCATGGAGTCGAGACGAGAGCGTCGATCCACTGCCCCCGGGCAGCACCACCCACGGCTCTGCCGCAAGATCCGTCGCCGACACCGCACGCTGCGAGGTGAGCCTGTGGTTTCGAGGCAGCGCAAGCACAAGTTGCTCCCGAGCAATGACTCGCGAGTCTATATCCGGCGGCAGTACATCCCAGCGCCCGACAACGGCGTCGAGCGCACCCGCCTTGAGTCGCTCGAGCCCGGGCTGTGACAGCTGCGAGCCCTGCAGTGCGATGGTGAGGTCTGGCCGATCCACATGAGCTCTGCGCACCAACTCGCTCACGACTGAATTCATCGACGCGCCTGAGAATCCGAGGCGCACGCGGCCGGTCTCGCCGCGCTGCACCCGCCGCACGAGGTGCAACATGCGCTCAGACTGCATAATGAGTTCGCGCGCGGGCTCAACAAGCGCCTCGCCCACTGGGGTGAGAGACACCTGACGAGGGCTACGCACGAACAGCTCGGCGTCGAGCTCTCGTTCGAGCGCGCGAATCATGCGGCTCAGCGGCGGCTGCGCGATGTGCAGGCGCTCGGCAGCGCGACCGAAGTGTAGTTCTTCGGCGACCGCGAGAAAGGCCCGCGCTTTGTTGATTTCCATTGGATCGAGCGTACTCTGTCGAAGTGCGTCTGTCTCAGCGCGGTCCCGTCAGGCAAGCACGATCGGCACCTGGGCCCAGCCGCTCGCTGGCGGGCGCTCGCGCAGTGGCTTCTCGCCCGCATACATCGTGATGGTGTCGGTCTGGTTCAAGAGTTCTGAGACGATGACTCGTAGCTCCATGAGGGTGAGTGCGCGGCCGGGGCACACGTGCGGCCCGATACCGAAGACGAGGTTCTGCGCTTGATTCGCGTCGGGGTTGAACGAGTCGGGCGACTCGAAGACCTCAGAGTCACGGTTCGCCGATGTCCAATTGAGGTGCACCCTCGTGCCAGCAGGCACATCAACCCCCGCAATCTGCGTATCGCGAGTCGTGACGCGACGGTTTGAGACAAACGGGTTGTCGATGCGGAGTACTTCTTCGAGCGCGTCTTCGAACTGGCGCGGATCTGCAGCGGCCAAGAGCTCGCGAAGATACCGCTGCAACGCTACGTCGGTTGCGATGTGGTGCACGATCACGCCGACGCACGCAGCGAGCGAACCTAGGTCTCCCGCGGTCCAGTTACGCAGGATCGACACGATCTCCTCGTGCTCGAGCGGTCGCCCGTCGACCTGCTCGCGGGTGAGCCGGGCGGTAACGCTCTCCGGGTCTCCAGACTTGCTCGCGTCAAGCACGCGCGTGATGATTGCGTCGAAGCGATCCGCAATCTCGGCGAGCTGCGCGTCATTGCCCTCACGGCTCGCATCCCGCTTGTCATTGACCCAGGTGACGAGATCATTCTCGACATCTTCTGGCCACCCGAGCCACGTGCTCTGCGCTCGCACTGCGAACGTGGTGCCGATGTCAATCACCGTGCGCACCATCTCGCCGCGGGCAAGACCCGCAACAATCGCTGACGCATGCGCCCGGCACTGCGCCTCCTGCGCCGCCACCTCTTCGTCGGTGAAGTAGGTGTCGATGAGGTCGCGGTACGTTCGGTGTTCGTCACCGTCGAGGCTGTTCGGTATCGCCCGAAATCGCGAAACCGCGCTCGAGAACGTCTCGGCGTCGATCGCTGCGTCGCGCACCTCGGCATGCGAGAGCACCGGTTACGCTTCCGTCTGATTCGTGATGCACCGGGCAGACTGCTCGCTGTGCGTCGAGATTTGCACGCAGGTCATTCGACACCTCCATCGCAAGGTGTGGATCGCTCGTGGGGCGCGCTGCTTCGGCGTTCATCGCAGTTCCTTTCACGTGGATCGCCTCGGCGGATGCCCCGCCGAGGCCTCTCGTTGTTCCAGCAAATGGTCGAGTAGGTCGCCCAGTATCGCAAGGCCATCGGCAACGCCCCCGCGGGACCCGGGCAGGTTCATCACAAACGTGCCATCAGCAAATCCCGCGACGCCTCGTGTCAGCGCTGCGTACTTGGTGTTTTCTTGTCCGCGTTCTCTGAGCAGGTTGACAAGCCCTGGAAGCTCGACATCGAGCAGCGGGCGGGTCTCTTCGGGCGTACTGTCGTCGCGTGCGATCCCGGTACCTCCGGTCGTGAGCACGACACGGTGTCCCTGATCCACTTGCGCGCGCAGCGCTGCCCCCACCGCCTCACCATCGGCGACGACTACGGCCTCAGCTGTCTCGAAGCCGCGCGCTTGGAGCCACGCGCGAATCACCGGGCCGGTCTCATCAACGGCAGCCCCTGATGCCGCCGACGTGGACACCACGATGACGGCCGCGCTTCGGGCAGCTCCGGGATTCATTCGACCGACCAGTCCCCGCTCTTGCCACCGCTCTTTTCGCAGACGCGAATGCCTGTGACCGATGCGTGGCGATCCACCGCTTTCGTCATGTCGTAGAGCGTGAGCGCCGCAACACTCACCGCGGTGAGCGCCTCCATCTCAACCCCCGTGACGCCCTTCGTCGTGACGCTCGCGACTACCCGCACACGGTCATCGTGTGATTCGAAGTCGATCTCGATGCGCGTGAGCGGCAGTGGGTGGCAGAGCGGAATAAGGTCTGAGGTGCGCTTGGCGGCCATGATTCCGGCGATGCGCGCGGTGCCGAGCGCTTCACCCTTCGGCAAGTCACCATTCATAAGACGCGCAACTGTGTCGAGCGTGGACACAAAGTACGCCTCGGCTGTCGCCGTGCGCTTGGTGACGGCTTTGTCAGTGACGTCAACCATGTGCGCGCTGCCGTCGGCTCGCAAGTGAGTGAGCCCTTCTGGGTGCAGCTGCTCAGTCATTAAACCTCCAGGTTTCAACGGTGGTGCCGGCCTCTGCGTGTGCGAGGCCTACGGGCAGGTGTACGAGCACATCGGCCGCGGCGAGGTCGCCGATGAGGTGCGATCCCGGCCCCGACAGGCTGACCGTGCCGTCTGAGTTCACGCTCCCCCGCCGAATCTGGTGCTTAGCGGGTGGCGAGTCGACGTCGTGGGCGAGCGGTAGGTGCGCGATGTCGGGCGTGGTGGATCGGCCAGCCAGCCCCTTGAGCGTTGGCGCGAGAAACAACTCGAGAGACAGCAACGAGCTCACGGGGTTACCCGGAAAGCACAGCACCGGAACTCGCCCACTTGAGCTGTCGATCTCTCCGAGGCCCTGGGGGCCGCCGGGCTGCATCGCGACCGAACCAAACCACACCCCGAGCGGAGCGAGTGCCGCGCGCACGACCTCGTATGCGCCCTTGCTGATACCGCCAGACGTCACTACGAGGTGGTACTCGCCCGTCACCCCGTGCAGAGCTCGGAGAAACTCGTCGGGATTGTCGCCCGTTCGCACGACTCGCACCTCGGCACCGAGTTCGCGCAGTGCGGCCGCGAGCATGGGCGTGTTTGCGTCGTAGATGTGCCCCTGTGAAAGCGTGGTCTGCGCTCCGTGCGTGAGCTCGTCACCGGTCGCGCACAGCAGCACCTGTATCCGCGGGCGAACCTGCGCTCGAGTCACGCCGACAGCCGCCGCCGCACCAATGCGAGCCGGAGTCAGGCGAGTCCCGGCATCCAGCACTGTGTCCCCCACCGCGATGTCTTCGGCTGCGAACCTGACGAACGCTCCGTGTGTGACCGGTTCGAGGAACGTCGCGCTCCCGGCAGGCGTTCGCCCGCTCGTCTGCTCCACGGCGCGAACAAGCTCAGGAAACTCGGGCGACATTGTCGCCTCGACAGGCACAACCGCATCGGCACCCACAGGAATCGCTGCACCCGTCATCACGGGTGACGCAGTTCGAGACGCGTGCACAACCGGGGCATCTCCAGCCGCTGCCGTAAGGCCGAGCGGAAGCGTAACCGGATTCTCGTTGGACGCGCGCAGCAAGTCGGCAGCACACACTGCATACCCATCCATCTGCGAATTATCGAACGCCGGAACCGGCGAGTGCGCGGTGATTGCGGTTGCAAGGACTCGCCCCAGAGCATCGGGATCCGCGAGATTCACACCCTCAAAGCGCCCACTCAGCGATTCGATCAGCGGAGTGAGCAGTGCGGTCACTTCGTCGCGGTGCTGCTCAAGTGTCCGTACACCGGGGGCGATAGTCATCGCGCTACCCACCCGCGAATGGGGGCAACACGTCGACCTCTAGACCGCCTATGGGCCCCGGATCTCGGCGCACCTGGCCGTCTATGAGAAACGATCCACCGCGAAGCGCCCGATCCATCGCATCACCGTGCTTCTCAACGAGCGCACCGCGCAACCACTCAAGCGTTGCCCCGGTAGGCGCTGCCCACTCTTCTTGCCCGGTGCCGGCCGCATCTTCTGCCGCAGCAAAGTAACGCACGGTGATCGTAGCCATGGCCCCATTGTATGAGGCGCGGCAAGTATCATGCGAGTATGAGGTCTCGCGAAGCCGATTCACCGCGACCCGCGCCGCTCGTCGGGCCCGGGCCGCAGCTCACTCGTGACCAGCAGGAGCGAGCATCGAGACAAATGCTGCTGCCCGACTTTGGTGACGAGGCCCAGCGCAGGCTCCAAGCTGCCCGGGTACTCATTGTTGGCGCGGGAGGGCTCGGGAGCGCGAGTGTGCCATACCTTGCAGGCGCAGGCGTCGGCACCATCGGCATCATCGACAACGACGTCGTCGAGCTCTCGAACCTACACCGACAAATTGGGCATCAAACAGCAGACCTCGGTCGACGCAAGACCACCTCACTGAGAGAAACGGCACTCGCGCTCAACCCCGGCACGAACGTGATCGAACACGACCTGCGCCTCACGTCTTCGAATGCACTCGAGATCTTCAGCAAATACGACCTGGTAATCGACGGCAGCGACAACTTTCCAACCCGCTATCTCGTGAATGACGCGGCGTCACTCGCCGGTATTCCACTCGTGTGGGGTTCGATTCTCGGGCACCACGGTCAGGTAAGTGTCGCGTGGCACGCATATGGCCCGGGGTACCGTGATCTCTTCCCACAACCGCCCGATCCCGGCGACGTCGTTACCTGCGCGTCAGGCGGGGTACTGCCGGGGCTCTGCGGCACGATCGGGTCGCTCCTCGTCACCGAGGCAATGAAGCTCATCACAGGTAGCGGCGAGCCTCTTATCGGGCGCGTACTCGTGTACGACGCGATGCGCGCGAGCACCCGCGAGATTCGATACGGGCGCGACGAGCTCGCACCAAAGATCACCGAACTCATTGATTACGAACTCTTCTGCGCGGGAGAACAGGCACCACGCTCGATCACCGCGACAGAGCTGATAGCGCGGCTCGAATCGGGCAGGCCCACCCTGCTTGACGTGCGCAACGCTGATGAGCGTGAGGCCGCACGCATAGTGCCGTCGATTGCGGTACCACTGCCGGAGCTTGAGGCGGGCGACCTTGTTGAGTCGCTTGAGCCCGGAGCCCGCGTCACCGTGTACTGTGCGAAGGGTCCGCGATCCATACGGGCCACAAACCTGCTCAAGGAACACGGCATCGACGCCGAATACTTGGCGGGCGGTATTGAGCAGTTCGCTCGCGAGGCGCCGCAGCTCATTGAGTCCGGAAACGAATCACGATTGGAATCAGCATGACCGAGACTGCGACAGGCGTGTTTGCGCGGGTGACAGACACCCCAATTGACGAGGCTGCTGTTCGCGAGGCGGTGAATGCACCCGACTGTGGTGCGGTGACGTTGTTTCACGGAGTCATTCGCAACCATGACGGCGGCGAAGACGTGCGCGCGCTCGACTACAGCTCGCATCCGCTCGCGGAGGAGCTGCTCGCGAAAGTCGTGCGCGAGGAGACCGAGCGAACTGGCGTGAGGCTCGCGGCCTGGCACCGGGTCGGCTCGCTCGAGATCGGCGATGCGGCACTGGTTGCGGCAGCCGCATCTGCCCACCGCGCAGAGGCATTCGCGGCGATCGAGACGCTCGTTGAGCGGATCAAAACCGAAGTGCCGATTTGGAAGCGGCAGCACTACACGAGCGGCTCATCTGACTGGGTCGGGCTCTAGGCATTCAAGCCAGCCTCAACCGCCGATGTAGGACATTTCGATGCGCCGCGTCGATCCACCGCGATTCGCGCTCGCTTGTGAGCGGATCTCGGAATAGCGGTCGTCACGCTCGTGCCACACGCCGGTGAGTGCGGCAGCAAGCTCGTCGTCTGCCGCTCCGCTGCGCAGAAGCGCACGCAGGTCGGTGCCCTCGCTTGCGAACAAGCAGGTGAAGAGCTTGCCCTCGGCGGAGACGCGGGCGCGGGTGCAGTCGCCGCAGAACGCGCCGGTCACGCTTGATATGACGCCAATCTCTCCCGGTGTGCCGTCTGCGTAACGCCAGCGCTTCGCAGTTTCTCCCGGGTGCGCAGGAGCGACCGGCACGAGCGGGTACACCTCGGAGATACGGCTGATGACCTCAGCGGATGGCACCACGTCTTTCAGTTCCCACCCGTTCGAGCTGCCGACATCCATGTACTCGATGAACCGAAGCGGGTGCGGGGCGCCCCTGAAATGCTCGGCGAGTTCTAAAATCTCGTCGTCGTTCATGCCCCGCTTGAGCACAGTGTTCACCTTCACCGGGCCAAGCCCCGCGGCCTCGGCCGCCACTATCGCTTCAAGCACTCTTCTCACCGGAAAGCGCACGTCGTTCATCGCCTGAAAACGCTCATCTCGCAGCGAATCGAGCGAGATTGTCACGCGCCCGAGACCCGCTGCGGCGAGCGCCTCCGCCTTCACCGGCAGCGCCGACCCGTTCGTCGTGAGTGCAAGGTCGAGCGGCGTACCGTCAGGGGTGTGGATCGCGGCAAGCCGCGCAACGAGTTCTTCGACGCCGCGCCGCAATAGCGGCTCTCCGCCCGTCAACCGCAGCTTGCGCACGCCAAGCGATACGGCGACACGGGCGAGGCGCTCAATCTCTTCGAAGGTGAGCAGTTCTGAGCGCTCCATGAACTGAAAGTCTCTGCCGAAAATTTCTTTTGGCATGCAATAGACACAGCGGAAGTTGCACCGATCGGTGATCGAGATGCGAAGGTCATGAAGTTCGCGGCCGAGTCGGTCGGTCAGGCCAGTCGCTGGCAGCATCGTCGCTCCCCGCCCGGGCGCGGAGCGGAACTCTCCTTGGCGTGCTGCCGACTCGTGAGATCGAGCGCTCATGCCTTCAGCCTATCTCTCGCTAGGCTTGATTCAGGTTACGATTCCAAGAAACCGATATAGAGGGGAACTTCATGCGTCAGCGTCGCTTTGTTCCCGTGCTTGCGGCCAGTTTCCTCGCCTTAAGCTCGACGCTCGTCGCCTGCTCATCTACGTCCGCCCCTGGTGCTGATGCCGAGAGCGGCACGGCCGCTGTCGAGGTGCAAGAGATCACTGTCTTTGCGGCCGCATCACTCAAAGGTGCGTTCGAGGAAATCGCAACGGCATTCGAGGCCGAACATGCCGGCATCGTCGTCGAGCAACTTGTCACCGATGGCTCGTCAACACTCGCGACGCAAATCAACGAGGGTGCTCCGGCCGATGTGTTCGCCTCTGCCGACGAGAAAAACATGCAGATCGTCGTCAATGCCGGGAACGCGGAATCCCCAGAGCTGTTTGCGTCGAACACGCTCGTCGTGGCCGTGCCCTCGGGTAATCCGGGCGGCGTCGAATCACTCGCCAATCTTGCGAATGTCACCACGGTGTTGTGCGCGCCGGAGGTGCCGTGCGGGAGCGCCTCTGTTCGCCTGCTCGAAGCCGCAGATGTTTCGGTGACGCCCGCAAGCCTCGAACAGAACGTGACGGCTGTCTTGCAGAAGGTAGCTGCCAATGAGGCAGACGCAGGACTCGTATACGCGACCGATGTGATCGGTGACGCCCAGGTCGAGAGCTTCGAACCCGAGGGTGCAGAAGAAGTCGTGAACCGCTACCCGCTCGTCGCACTCAAAGGCACAGCCGAGCCCAACGCAGCACAGGCATTCGTTGACTTCGTGCTCAGCGAAGCAGGCCAAGAGATCCTGGCGAAGTATGGATTCAGTGGCGCATAAGCAACGTGGTTTGCGTACCAACGACACCGGAAGTCGGGCTCCGCTTGCTGCCCTTCTCCCCGCCGTGCTCGGCCTCGCCCTCCTCGTATTTCCGCTCATCGCGCTCATCTCACGCGCCTCGTGGTCGACGCTGTGGCAAGACATCACCTCTGAAACAGCACTCCAGGCGCTCGGCCTCTCGTTCGGAACGGCGCTCGCCGCGACAGTCCTGTGCGTGCTCTTCGGAGTGCCGCTCGCGCTACTCATGGCCCGCTCGAGCGCTCGCACGTCTGCGTTACTGCGCACCCTGGTCGCGGTGCCGCTCGTGCTGCCGCCGATGGTGGGCGGCGTAGCTCTGCTGTTTCTGTTCGGGCGCTCGAGCCCGATCGGTCAGGCGATCGACAGCCTCTGGGGCATCACGCTGCCGTTCACTACCCCTGCCGTCGTATTGGCACAGGCATTTGTGGCGCTCCCTTTCTTGGTGCTTGCGGTCGAAGGCACGTTGCGCGGCTCGGGAGTGCGCTACGAGCAGGCTGCTGCTGGCCTCGGTGCCGGAAGGTGGATGGTGCTCACACGCATCACACTTCCGCTCGCAGCGCCGGGCCTGCTTGCTGGGGTGATCTTGAGCTTCGCGCGGGCCCTCGGAGAGTTTGGGGCGACCGCACTGTTTGCCGGCAATGCCCCCGGCGTGACACAGACCATGCCGCTCGCGATCTACACCGCATTCAACGGTGGTGGCGACGGGCGCGGCCCGGCTGTTGCGCTGTCGCTACTCCTTCTCGCTGCCGCGCTTCTCGTACTCCTCACTCTGCGCGCTTGGAGACCGGGAGCACTCAAATGAGCGAGACGCTGCAGACCTCAGCCCTCTCGGCTTCATTTTCCGTGCACCGGCCAGGCTTTTCACTCGACATCACGATTGACGCGCTACCCGGCGAAACCATCGCAATCATGGGCCCCTCCGGCGCGGGCAAGACCACAGTGCTCGGTGCGCTCTCGGGGCTCATCCCCATCGACGCCGGCCGAATTCAGCTCGGCGACCGTGTGCTCGCGGATCGAGAACGCGAGGTGCATGTCGCTCCGAGCAAGCGGCGCGTGAGTAGCCTCGGTCAAGAAGGCGACCTATTTCCGCACATGACAGCGCTGCAGAATATCGCGTTCGCGGCCCGCGCGCGGGGTGTGGATCGAGAGACCGCGCTCTCCGAGGCCGGTCAATGGCTCGAGCGGATCGGCCTCACAGCCCTGACCTCGAACCGACCCTCAGAGCTCTCTGGTGGGCAGGCGAAGCGGATCGCGCTCGTACGTGCGCTCGCTGCGCGACCTCAGCTCCTCCTAGTCGATGAGCCGCTCGTGTCGCTCGACGTGGAGGCCGCGCAGGACATGCGTGAACTCATCACCGCACAGCTCCAGGAGCACCCCACCACTACGGTTCTCGTGTCTCACGATGCGCGCGACGCAGAACAGCTCGCCTCCCGCCTATTCATTGTTGAGGGAGGCGAGATCACTCAGGCAGGATCGGTGAGTGAGGTGCTCGACGAACCAGCAACCCGATTCGTTCGCGCACTCGCCCGCTCAACCGGCCGCTCGACCGATCACTCAACTGTGGAAACTGAGTAGATCCGCTACGGCCTGCGCAGCTTCTTCTCGTCGGGCTGCGTGATCGGATCCCACCCGCGCTTCACCGGGCGACTTCCCTGCTGTACCGCGTCACGTGAGCGATAAACGACATATGGCCTGAACAGGTATCCGATTGGAGCCGAAAACACGTGAACGAGCCTCGTGAATGGCCAGAGTGCGAACAGCAGCAGTGCACTAATGACGTGGAGCTGGAAGAGCAGCGGAACATCGACCATGAGTTCTGGCTTGGGCTGGAAGATGAACAGATCTCTGATCCACGGTGAGATGGTCTCCCGGTAGTGGAATCCGGCACCAAAGACTTGATAGACCACGGTCGCAAGGGTTCCGAAGCCGAGTGCGGCCCCGAGAAACACGTACATGACCTTGTCCATGACCGTGGTTGCAAGAAACACTGGGCCAACGGTTCGCCTGCGGAAGATGAGAATCGCGAGACCGGCAAGCGTGAGTACCGCCGCAAACGTGCCCATCACAGTCGCACCAATGTGATACATCTGCTCGGAGATACCTATGGCGTATAACCATTCCCTCGGTATGAACAGACCCACTGCGTGGCCGACGATGACCATGAGAATACCGAAGTGAAACATCGGTGATCCCCAGCGGAGCAGCCGACTCTCATAGGTCTGGCTCGACCGGGTCGTCCAACCAAACTTGTCATATCGGTAGCGCCAGATGTGCCCCACAATGAAGACCGCGCCGCAAACGTACGGCAGCGCAACCCAGAGCACAATGTCGAGCGGATTCATGATTCCTCCCGTGACTTGAACGGTGGCAGGTTGCCGAGAAAACTGAGGCCTACGGTCTCAGTGGGTGGCCCCTCTGTTACGAGGGCGAGTACCCGTTCGCGGGTTTTCCGGTCGACGGGCGGGAGCGAGAGTGTGATGGTGCGCACCACCTGCGCCCAAGGGCTGTTCATGCCTTCGAGCGCCGCGCGCAACACCTCAATCCCTTCGAGATGCGAGGCAAGCAGCGCCTCTGAGATTGGGTCTTCAGACACGGCCGAGAACTCAAGCACCATCGGCAGGTAATCCGAGAGCTCGTCGGCATCAACTTCCCACCCTGCGGCTCGATAGGCCTCGATGAACGTCACGAGCGCGGTTCCGCGCTTGCGAGTGTCCCCGGTCGCGAAGTACGTCAGGTACAGACTGCACTTACGCTTCATGTCGAACGTCACGACATACTGCTTCTGCCAAGTATCGATGCCTGCGGCGCGAGCCTCAGCAATGAATGTGCGCAGTGGATCGGCGATCGGCGTAGGCAATGTACTCGCCTCGCGCTCGAGCACGTCAAGTCGCGCAAACCACTCTTCGGTCGGGTAGTCGAGCAGCAGCGAAGCGAGCATATGCGCGCGCGACCGCTCGTTCCGGTTCAGCTTTACCGGAACGAGCGCATCGGGCAATGCCTGCTTGCGCGTGACTCTGTTTTTGAGGGCCGTGATACTCATCTACTGGCCCTCGTGATCCTTGGGTGGGAACAGGCCCGATGGTGTGCCGTTTCCATCCCAGTTCAGCAGGTTGATGCGTCCCGGAGTCGACGGGCGATCCGCCGTCTGCCGGTTCTGCAGTGACTGGAAGTTTTCAACGGCGACCGGCACTTGCTGGCCGCTCGAGGAGCCGAACGGACCTGCACCCCCCATGCCAGGGCCGCCGTCGAAGTCGAGTGAACAGCCCATCTCTTCGAGATCGTGAGCCTGCTCGGCGTGCGCCGGTGGAATAACGTATCGTTCCTCGTACTTCGCGATGGCGAGCAGTCGATACATCTCTTCGATTTGCGGACCGGTCATGCCCACCGCGTTCGCGATGCTTTCGTCGCGTTCGTCGTCAATGCTTA
Source organism: Leucobacter denitrificans (assembly GCF_014396385.1). Classification (NCBI taxonomy): domain Bacteria; kingdom Bacillati; phylum Actinomycetota; class Actinomycetes; order Micrococcales; family Microbacteriaceae; genus Leucobacter; species Leucobacter denitrificans. The sequence goes on along the minus strand of NZ_CP060716.1, from coordinate 2,123,037 downwards.
CTCCTCGCATGTACGAACGCATCGCGGCGAGCTTGCGAAGTGCCAGGTCGACGGGCTTCACATCACCCGCCGTAAACAGTTCGGCGAGGTAGCTGATCGGAATGCGCAGCTTGTCGATCGCCGCGAACAGTGTCCGAGCATCTTCACCGTCGTTGCCCGATCCAGACACAACATCAACAATTGGTGACAGCGGCGGGATGTACCAAACCATCGGCATGGTGCGGTACTCGGGGTGCAGCGGTAGCGCGACCTCATAGTCGTGAATGAGTTTCCAGATCGGGCTCGCCTGTGCTGCCGCGATCCAGTCCTCAGGAATGCCCTCTGCCTGCGCAGCGCGCACAACCTCGGGGTCGTGCGGGTCAAGCAGCACCGAACGCTGAGCTGCAAGCAACTCGTGCGGATCTTCGACGCTCGCCGCCTCAGCAACACGATCTGCATCGTACAACACGAGGCCCAAGTAGCGGAGGCGACCGACACAGGTTTCAGCGCACACCGTCGGCAGACCGACCTCAATGCGGGGGTAGCAGAACGTGCACTTCTCGGCCTTGCCCGTGCGGTGGTTGAAGTACACCTTCTTGTACGGGCATCCCGAGATACACATGCGCCAGCCCCGGCAGGCGTCTTGATCGACGAGTACGATGCCGTCTTCCTGACGCTTGTACATTGCGCCTGACGGGCACGATGCGACACACGACGGGTTCAGGCAGTGCTCGCAGATGCGCGGCAAGTAGAACATGAACGCCTTCTCGTATTCGGCGTTCACCTCTTCGCTCATCTTCTGCAGAATCGGGTCGTCTTGCATCGTCTCAAGCGATCCACCGAGGTTGTCATCCCAGTTTGCCGACCACCCAATCTTCATGTCCTTGCCCGTGAGCAGGCTCTTCGGCTTCGCCACCGGGGTGTGCTCGCCCTGCGGCGAGTTGAGAAGCATGTCGTAGTCGTATGTCCATGGCTCGTAGTAGTCGTGGATCTCTGGGAGCTTCGGGTTGGAGAAGATGCGCGAGAGCTTATGCAGACGACCTCCGTCGCGCAGCCTCAGGCGCCCCTTCTTGTCACGGACCCAGCCGCCCTTCCACTTCTCCTGATCCTCGTACCCGCGGGGGTACCCCACGCCGGGCCTCGTCTCAACGTTGTTGAACCAGACGTACTCAACACCCGAACGGTTGGTCCAGGCCTGCTTACAGGTCACCGAACACGTGTGACAGCCGATGCATTTGTCGAGATTCATCACCATCGACATTTGGGCCATTACTTTCATGAGTAGCGCACCTCCTGGTTGCGGCGACGAATCGTCGTCACTTCATCGCGTTGGTTGCCTGTCGGTCCGAGGTAGTTGAACGCCCACGCGAGTTGCGCGTACCCGCCAATGAGGTGGCTCGGCTTCATGAGAATTCGCGTGAGTGAGTTGTGGATCCCGCCTCGCAGGCCACTCGTCTCAGTAATCGGCACGTCCACCGTGCGATCCTTCGCGTGGTACATGTACACCGTTCCCTCTGGCATGCGGTGCGACACGATTGCGCGAGCGACTACGACGCCGTTGCGGTTGTAGGACTCGATCCACTCATTGTCGCGAACGCCAATCTTCGCGGCATCTTCGACACTCATCCAGATCGTAGGGCCGCCGCGCGAGAGCGAAAGCATGAAGAGGTTGTCTTGGTATTCAGAGTGGATCGACCACTTCGAGTGTGGTGTCAGGTACCGCACTGACACCTCGGAGCTGCCCGAAACCGAATCGACACCCTGCGCACCGACCTGGGCGTCGCCGAACAGGCGATGCATGTCGAGCGGAGGCCGGAAGATCGGGAGATTCTCCCCGAGGTCTTCCATCCAGTCGTGGTCGAGATAGAAGTGCTGGCGACCCGTGAGGGTGTGCCAGGGCTTCAGGTGCTCGACGTTGATCGCAAACGCCGTGTATCGCCTGCCGCCGTGCTCGGAGCCCGACCACTCGGGTGAGGTGATGACGCTGCGAGGCTGCACCTGCACGTCGTGGAACGATATGCGCGACCCCTCGTGTTCTTCCGAGAGGAACGCCATCTGCTGGCCGGTCTGCTGCTCGAGCTTTTTGAAGCCCTGAGTGGCAAGTCGGCCGTTGCTCGTGCCCGAGAGCGCGAGAATCATTTCGCACGCGCGCCTGTCGGAGTCGAGTCGCACAGACCCTGCGAACGGACCCGAGGGAACCGTACCGTTGAGCTCTGCGAGTTTCTTCAGCTCAGGTTCAACGCGGTAGTTGATTCCCTTGGTCGTGAGGCCAAGCTTCTCTGCCAGAGGCCCGAGCGTGCGCCACTTCTCGAAGAGATTCGGGTAGTCACGCTCGACCACCGTGAGCTTTGGCATCGTTACCCCGGGCACCAGCGGCATGTCTTCGACCCGGCCCTTCGGCGTTGCCATCACGTCTGCGGTGTCGTGCGTCAGCGGTGTGGCGACGATGTCTTTGCGCACCCCGAGATGCTTCTCGGAGAGTTCGCTGAACCGCTTCGCCATGAGCCCGAACAACTCGTAGTCTGTCTTCGTTTGCCACGGCGGTGCGATCGCGGGGTTAAACGAGTGGATGAACGGGTGCATGTCGGTTGATGACAGGTCGTACTTCTCGTACCAGGTGGCCGCGGGGAACACGAGGTCTGAGAAGAGGGTCGTGCTCGTCATGCGGAAGTCGGCAGTCGCGAGCAGATCGAGCTTGCCCTCGGGTGCTTCGTCGTGCCAGACCATATCGCGGGGCCTCGACCCCTCGGCCGCTTCGGGTGCGCGAATCGCGGCGTCAGTACCGAGGAGGTGCTTGAGGAAGTACTCGTTACCCTTGCCCGACGAGCCGAGAATGTTCGCGCGCCACACGAGCACGACACGCGGGAAGTTCTCGGGAGCATCTGGATCCTCAACCGAATAGCCAAGGCTCCCATCGTTCAGGGAATCGACAATGTGCGCCGCAGGTTCTTTGCCCGCCGCTTCAGCCTCGTCGACAAGATCGAGCGGATTGCGGTCGAAGGTTGGGTAACTCGGCATCCACCCGCGCTTCACCGATTCGACCAGGCAATCAGCCGTCGTCTTGTCCTCAAAGCTTCCGCGTGCCAGCGGAGATGCAAGCTGATCCGCGGGCAATCCATCGTAACGCCACTGGTCGGTTGCGAGGTACCAAAACGCCGTACCGATGGTGTGGCGAGGTGGCCGGTTCCAGTCGCCAGCAGATGCATACTGCTGGTACCCGGTAATCGGTCGCACCTTCTCTTGGCCGACGTAGTGTGCCCAGCCGCCACCGTTGACTCCCTGACAGCCCGTCATCATCGTGAGTGCAAGGAAGGTGCGGTAAATGGTGTCTGAGTGGAACCAGTGGTTCGTACCGGCCCCATGAGAATCATCGAGCGGCCACCCGAGCGATCTGCGTTGTCGGCGAACTCGCGAGCAATGCGGATCGCCTGCTCTGGTGGCACAGACGTGAGCTCTTCTTGCCACGCCGGGGTGCCAGGCGACTGCGCATCGTCATACCCCGTTGGCCATTCACCGGGCATGCCATCGCGACCGACACCGTACTGCGCAAGCATGAGGTCGAACACTGTCGTAACCGTCTGACCCGCAACGGTGCGTACGGGAACTCCGCGGCGAATTGTTCCCGATCCACCGGCGTGTTCTTGACCCGCCTCGGGCGCGAGGTCGAACCGCGGAAGCAAGATCTCTCGCACTTCGCCGTCCCATGAAGCGAGGTCTGCGATCGACAGCGGCGGGGTAACGCCCTCGAGGTCAAGGTTCCAGCGGCCCTCGTCCTCTGGAGTGAAGCGGTGGCCGAGTGAGCCGTTCGGAACCACCGCGTTTCCGTGCTCGTCGAGCAACACGGTCTTGAAGTCAGCACGGGGTAGGCTGCTCCGCTCGTCTTCCAGATCGGAAGCGGTGAGGAACTTGCCCGGCACAAGCCCGCCGTCAGGGTGCTGCTCGAGCGCAACGAGATAGGGCGAATCGGTGAACTTCTGCATGTACTCTTCGAAGCGAGCCGTGCGCTTCTCGACGTAGTGCTCACGCAGAATGACATGCCCCATCGCCATGCCGAGCGCCGCATCGGTGCCCGGGTGGAGTGACACCCACTCATCTGCGAACTTCGTGTTGTCGGTGTAGTCGGGTGAGACGGTCACGACCTTCTGGCCGCGGTAGCGCGCCTCAGTCATGAAGTGGGCGTCAGGGGTGCGGGTCACCGGCACGTTCGAGCCCCACATAATGAGGTAACCGGCGTTCCACCAGTCCGCCGACTCCGGCACGTCAGTCTGGTCGCCGAACACCTGCGGGCTCGCCACGGGAAGGTCGGCGTACCAGTCGTAGAATGACAACATCGTGCCGCCAACGAGGTTGAGATACCGTGAACCGGCACCGTGAGAGACCATCGACATCGCCGGAATCGGCGAGAATCCTGCGATACGGTCGGGCCCATATTTCTTGACCGAATACACCTGGGCTGCCGAAGCGATCTCCATCGCTTCCTCCCAAGTGGTGCGGATCAGCCCACCCTTGCCACGCGCACTCTTGTACTTGCGTGCAAGTTCTGGATTCTCCACGATCGAAGCCCAGGCCTCAACCGGATCTGGATGCTGGCGTTTTGCCTCTCGATAGATCTCCGCGAGAACGCCGCGAATATATGGGTAGCGCACGCGCGTCGGCGAATAGGTGTACCAACTGAAGGCTGCACCGCGTGGGCAGCCACGCGGCTCATACTCGGGTGAGTTCGGGCCAACAGATGGGTAGTCAGTCTGCTGCGCTTCCCAGGTGATGACGCCGTCTTTGACGTACACCTTCCATGAGCATGAGCCCGTGCAGTTCACGCCGTGCGTCGAGCGCACCACCTTGTCATGCGCCCAGCGGTCGCGGTAGAACACATCGCCCTGCCTCCCACCATCAAGAAACAGCGCACGTAAGTCCTGCGACTGTTCGCCGGGACGAAGGAAACGCCCCATCTTCAGTAGCGTGTCGGCGAGCGCACCATCGGTTGCAGCGTGTGTCTGCACGTTCGGCCTGTCGTTCATGGCGGAACTCCTCCCCCGGAAAACGTTGTCTCCCCAAGAGTCTCCCTTTTTGCGACGAATTGGAACCCTTTGCACCGTGTTTATTCAGATCGTGACATCTGATGATTAATTCTGAATAATCACGGGCAAAGCACTAGTCAGGCAGCCTGATCCACGGCTAGTCTCAGGCTCAACAGTGTCGACTTCAGTGAACGGAGTACTCATGAACGACACCGCAATCACTACAACTTCCGGCAATCTGCGCGGTCAATTCACGCAGGTCATTCTCGCCATGCTCGCCTCAACGGTTGGCTTTTGGGCGTGGATGATTATCTCCCCGATCCAGGCGTTCTACTCGGAAGAGATGCAGCTGAGTGAGGGGCAAATCTCGCTCATGCTCGCCGCCCCGGTGCTGGTCGGTGCACTCGGTCGCATCATCACCGGCTCGCTCACTGACCGGTTCGGCGGGCGCAAGATGTTCACGGCTATCCTGCTCATTTCGATACCTGCGGTGCTACTCGTTGCAGTCGCGGGGTCCATCGGCAGCTTCGTTCTGCTGTTCATTGCCGGCACGTACCTCGGTGTCGCGGGCACAATCTTCGCGATTGGTATTCCGTTCTCGAGCGCCTGGTACGAACCAAAACGTCGCGGCTTCGCGACCGGTGTGTTCGGCATGGGAATGATCGGCACTGCAGTATCCGCATTCGTAACGCCGCGCCTGTTGCGCACCATCGGGTACTTCGAAACCCATCTTCTGGTTGCCGGCATCATGCTCGTCATGGCGGTGATCGTGTGGTTCTTCATGCGCGAATCCCCAGAATGGGTTCCAAACCGAGAGCCGTTCCTCCCCAAGGTCATGGGCACGCTTAAGCTTGCGATTACGTGGGAAATGTCGTTCCTCTACGGCATCGTATTTGGCGGCTTCGTCGCGTTCTCAACGTTCTTGCCGAAGTATCTCGTCACGATTTATCCAGACGACGTCGAACCGGTGGGCGCTGGCACTCGAACCGCACTGTTCGCCGTCGCCGCGGTGGTCGCGCGCCCAATTGGTGGCGTTCTCGCTGATATTTTTGGCCCGAAAATCATCTCGCTCATCTCACTCGCGGGCATTGTGACGCTTGCGTACGTGGTTGGTCAGCAGCCTGCTGAGGGAATCCTCACTGGCGTCACGTTCATCGCAATGGCATCGGCTATGGGGCTCGGCATGGGTGCGGTCTTTGCGTGGATCGGGCCTTCGACCCCGAAAGAGAAGGTCGGCGCAGTCAGCGGTATCGTGGCGGCTGCGGGCGGTCTCGGCGGATACTTCCCGCCGCTCGTCATGGGCGCGACCTACCACCCCGAGAGCAACTCGTACTCGCTGGGCCTATGGTTACTCGTGCTCGTCGGCGCGTTTGCGCTTGTTGTCGCGGGCATGCTCAAGGGGGCACGCTCGAAGTAGGCGACAAGGCTGCGTTAATTACCAGTCAGGTGAGTTCAGCGTTGCTGTTTGCGCGGAGGCATGGCCGGATTTGGCAGCCGCTGCTTGCGCATCGAGAGCGTGAGCCTGCACTCGTCAGGAGTCACAAAAGGCTCAAGCTGTTCGACCTCAAGCGGGCCAGACACCTGGCTCAACTGATCCCGAATCAAGCGCTCGTGCACATCACAAATCGAAGCTCGATTCTCGTCGCACAGATCGTACTCCGGGCACGGCACAACTGTGACCTCGAGCCTGTCGAGATCGAGGTCGGGCTCAAGCCCGACATCTTCGAGGTGGGCAACGAGCGTATCGATCTGATGCTGCGCCTCCTCTCCGATCACCGAACTTCTGTCGAGCGATGGGTAGAGCCGACGAAGCATGTCGCCCCTCGACAGCGACGCCATCACTCGTTCGTCGGCACTCGGGTTCATTCCCGGCCCGCAAACAGGGTAGAAGCCCGCCGGCGGTCGACCCCGAGTTCCCGTCGCCAGGGGCCTGCTCGCAACGAGGCCCTCTTCTTCGAGCACACGCAGGTGATCTCGTGCGGTATTGATATGAATCTCGGCCTGAGCAGCCAACTCTTCGAGCTTTTGCCCGGGCTCATCTTGCACGGCTCGCATGAGTTTCACTCTGCTAGCCTGCGTCAATCCTCGAAAATCCTCGACACGGCGGGGCATGATTTGAGTCTATCCAAACCTTGTGAGCACAGACAACAGATAAGGCGTGGCGCACACCGCCGGAGTGGTGAAGAATGAACATGAAATGAGGGGTGCACTGTGACCGAATTGCCTGAGGTTTACTCAGAGTGGATCCTGTCGCGTATCAAGGCGACCGAGATCGTCGAGGTTTCGATCGCGGGCGCGCACGGGCGTGTGCTCGCGCAGTCAGCGAGTGCCGGGGTCGATCTGCCGCTCTGGAGCGCGTCGGCGATGGATGGGTACGCGATCCACTCGGCTGACACGGTGACAGCAACCGACGAAACTCCTGTGATGCTTCGTGTCATCGGTGAGGTCGAGGCTGGAAGCAGCCTCGACCCAGATCTCCCTTCAGGCTCAGCGGTGCGGATCATGACGGGGGCTCCGGTTCCCACTGCGGCAGATGCCGTGATTCCCGTTGAACTCACACGCGGCTCGAAGCCCGACGGGTGGGCCGATGACCAAGTTCAGGTGCTTCGCGGCGTTGACCGTGGGGCGAATGTTCGCAGGCGCGGCGAAGACGTGGTTCAGGGAGAGACGATCGCGCACGCTGGCGAAGTGCTCGGTGCTGCACGACTCTCCGCTCTTGCTGCTGCCGGGGTAGCGTCGGTTCGGGTATATCGCACACCACGCGTCGCGGTCGTAAGCACCGGATCAGAGCTACGTGAACCCGGGCAGCCGCTTCTCCGCGGCGAGATTCCCGAGTCGAACTCGTTGCTCATTTCAGGAATGCTGCGAGAAGTAGGAATCGAGGCGCGCACGGTCGAGCACATCACCGACGATGCGGCCTCGCTGCGGCAGCGGCTCGCGCAACTCGCGGCGGATCACGACGCAGTCATCACTACAGGAGGTGTCGGGCCGGGTCTGCACGACGTCGTGCGGATCGCCCTTGAACCTGAACCGGAAATACGCTCTGTGCGGGTTGCCGTTCGGCCGGGCCAGCCCCAGTGCTCGGGCCGGCACAGCGCAGGCGCCTTCATATTCGGGTTGCCCGGCAACCCTGTAAGCGCCGCAGTGAGCTTCGAGCTATTCGTGCGGCCTGCACTGCGCAAGATGGCCGGCATCACCGCTCCTGAGCGTCGGCGCCTCGAAGCTACGGCGACAACCGGATGGCGCGGCAAGTCCGGTGTCTTACAGGTGCTACCCGTGACGCTTTCCGAGGGGCCCGAGGGCCTCACCTGTGCCCCGGCGGTACCGCCGAAAGGGGTGTCGCACTCGGTCGGAAGACACGGGGCCACCGACGGGTACGCGCTCGTCGAGCCTGGGCGTGGTGACATTGCAGCTGGCGATCAGGTCCGGGTTATCGAGACAGGATTACTGTGAGCACAGCCCTGGGAATCGGTGAGAGCTTCGACGCGATCGTGCTCGCCGGCGGGCGTGGATCGCGCCTAGGCGGTGCCGACAAAGCGGCAATCGAGATTGAGGGTGAGCGTCTTATCGACCGAGTGGCAGCCGCTGCACGCGCGGCGGGAGCGCACCGCACAATAATTGTCGGACCGGATCACACTGGCTCGCTGGCCGACCGAGTGATTCGAGAGGATCCTCCATTCTCGGGCCCGCTCCAGGCGGTCGCGGCGGGGCTCAATGAGGTGGAGTCTCCGTTCGTGATGCTGCTCGCCTGTGACCTCGTGCACCCCGCAGAGGTAGTGCAACAGCTCAGCGTGCCATCGGCGCCTGATGCAGACGGCCTCATACTCGTCGACGAAGACGGGCGGTCGCAGTGGCTCGCGAGCTGCCTGCGCACTAGGTCGCTACGCGACGCGATCCACAAATTCACGAGTTCAGGGCAAAGTCTGGCAAATCGTCCGCTCAAAGTGGTTTTTAAACTACTCGATCTCGAGCAGGTCGAGGCACTGAACGGCACCACGCTCGACATTGACACACCCGAACAACTCGCACATGCTCGATCACAGGAAAGGACACAACCATGACGAACGAGCCAAAGAGACTGCCCCCGGAGGCGCTTGATGCTTGGCTAGAGCGAGCCGCACGGACGCTACACCTGGATCGAGCGGAGGTGCCGATTCCGCTCATTCTCGACGTGGCGGCAGATGTGGCTCACGGGGTCGCACGACCTGCCGCACCACTCAGCACCTTTTTGCTCGGTCTCGCCTTGGGCCGACGCTCGAGTGAGGGAGCCACACTCGAGACGCTGGCTGCCGACCTTTCGGTTCTGGCCGAAACATGGGAGGTGGATCAGGAGTCTGCGAACTAGCCGGGCTCCAACCTGGTGTCGGCGCTCACCAGCGTCGGTACTAACCCAGTGTCGGTGCTACCCCGAAGTCTTCGTCGCGATGAAGATCTCGTTCTTGTCTGAGAACTCCCACGTTGTCTCAATGATGCACGTGACAATGACTAAACGATTAGGGTCATGCGTCCATATGTCTTGCGATGCAATCTCGTCTTTCATGATCGACCGTTTGTCTTCAACAGTGTAGGTGTCGCCCTCGTAGGTGAGCGTTTCTCCGACCTCGAGAGTTCGTAGTTCGTCGCCCGCACAATCTCGGTTGTCGCAAGAGTGCGCGAGTATAAAGTCCGTTCCGCCGTCTCTCGGGTAGCCGTAGGCGTCATCAACAATCTGCCAGAATCCCTGCCCCTCATCCGCGGGCCGCCATACCGACGAGTAGGGCATTTCCCGCACATTCTCGATGTTGACGGCCAGATCGGGGTCGAGCGCCGCCGGTGATTCGGGTCCAGCTTCGGGTTCTGGTTTCGGTTCAGGGTGTGGATCTCGCTCGCGAGTCGACGCCGAAACGGGTTTCTGTAGCTCATCCCCAGGGTCATTCGCGAACAGCCCACTGAGCACCGCGATCTGCGCGGCGAGCGCGACGAGCGCTGCTGCGCCTCCCACATACCACCACAGTCGTCGCTTTCGACCCTTGGGAACTTCTTCTATAACCTCGTCACTCACGAGTCTCCTCAAAGCTGCACACTGAGGCGCTTGCGGAATCGTCCCAGCAAGCACCTCAGTGCTACGTGAATCGGGCGTTAAACCGCGGTCTCGATCTTGGTGGGAGGGGTGGCTGCGACGGCCGTGGTCGTCTTGCCACCGCTACCAGCCTTGTCTCCGCCGCTGCCTTCTTGCGCAGTGACACAGTTGCCCTCGCCAAACACGTAGGTGTCGCCGCCAAAGGCCAACGATTCGACTGCTGAGCCCTCTGCGCCGGTGAACCCTACCCCCAGGATCTGGTAGTTGGCACCGAACTCGTCGATGTCGGCCTGGAAGTACTCGAGCATTTCACCGAATGTCGGCGCGCCGTCAAGAGGGTCCAAGATCTCACCAAGGTCCCCTGACTCAATAATACGAAGGTCAGCAAAATTGTAGGTTCCGGGCCCAAGCGGCTCCGAGCGAAACGTCATCTCGACTGGATCATCCTCACCGCTCCACATAACGGCCATCGGCATATCAATAATTACCGGGCCGGAGAGGACTGAGATCGAGGTCGAATTAATAACACCCTCAATAGGCGCGGTTGATACGTCAGTTGTCGGACGCGCGTCAACCGGGAACCCCTTGAGCACCTGCACGTTGCTGTTCGTCGACGGCGCCGTTGGTGTGAGCGTGGTCAGCGAGCACTCTTCAAATGAGACACTCGTCTCAAGTGCGGCATCGGCGTTCGTCTGCGACCCGATGTGCCACTGGTCGTAGTTGTACCCAGGCTCCGATCCACTGCCGCCGACCTCGAACGGAGCGATATTCTCTGGGCTAACTTGAATGTTTGCCGCAAACGCTGGGGAAACTGCGCCCAGCGAGATTGCGAGTGCTGAGACGGCCGAGAGGCCAATCTTGAGCATTGCCGAATTAGATTTCTGCATTTGAGACTCTTTCGTTTAAAGAGAATCTCCCCTCAGATCCTTCTATACAGATAGGAAAATGGGCGTCACTGCAGTTGTGCACACCCACTGCAAGAACGTACGCGACATTCGGGTCGAGCACAAATGAAGCTCGTCGCCCGTGCAGATATTGCACAGCAGTGGGCCCCTCCCCTGCCGCAAACGCACAACCCTCGGTAGGCTGCCAGACAGGAGGCCGCCATGAGCAATCTTGAGGTAGACCCGACCGAAACGATCTGTGCCGAGCAGTCGAGCGACCAGAGAGTAATCGAGGTGCTCGAACCCCGTGACGTGCCCCTCGGCGGGCTCAGAGCGATGAACGTGCGGCGCACACTTCCGCAGAGGGCACGGAGCCTCATCGGCGCGTGGTGCTTCCTTGATCACTACGGCCCGGATGACATGCGTACGTCTCGCCCCATGGATGTTGCGGCTCACCCGCACACCGGCCTGCAAACCGCGAGTTGGGTGTTCTCTGGCACAATTGAGCACCGCGACAGCGCCGGCAATCACGCTATCGTTCGGCCGGGTGAACTCAACCTCATGACCGCGGGTTCTGGCATTAGCCACTCAGAGCGCACGACGCCCGACACTGAGATTCTTCACGGTGTGCAATTGTGGATCGCGCTCCCCGACCGCACCCGCCACGTGCGCAAGCGCTTCGACCACTATGCGCCTCCGCTGCTTGCGGGCGATGGGTACCGGGCTCAGGTGTTTCTCGGGTCACTCCTCGGCGATACGTCGCCTGTGCACGCACACACGCCGACGGTCGGGGCTGAGATCTCGCTCGATCCGGAGGTCACGCTCGACCTGATGGTGGATCGAACGCACGAGCATGGCGTCTTAGTCGACACCGGCGATGTGACGCTCAGTCACGGTGAGCACGGGCCTCCGCAGGCGCTTGGCTGGGCACAGCTCGGGTTTGCGCCGGTAGGTGCCGAGTCGTTGCGCATCACCGCAGGCAGCGAGGGCGCACGCCTCATGCTCGTCGGCGGCGAACCGCTCGGAGAGCAGCTCGTAATGTGGTGGAACTTCGTGGGTCGCAGCCACGAAGAAGTTATCGCTGCGCGCAAGGCTTGGATGGCGACAATCGACGGAACCGCGAGGGAAGACGATCAGTTCGGAATTCCCGACGATGAGCCCGATCCACCATTGCCGGCGCCGCCCGCGCCCATCGCGAGGCTGAAGCCGCGCGGGCACCTACCCCCACTTCCCACCACACAGCAGAGTCAGGATGATGAGATGACAGAGCAGGGCGAGCACATTCATATCGAGAATGTGCCTGATGAGCGTCGGTACACGATCGCGGTAAACGGTGAGCTAGCGGGGTTCGCGAAGTACCGGTCTACTCAAAGTGGCAAGGGAGTCGCATTCATCCATACCGAGGTTGATGAAAAGTTCGGTGGCCGCGGACTTGCCGGGAAGCTTGTGACATGGGCTCTTGCCGACGTGCGAGACTCGGGGAGCCGCATTGTGCCGTATTGCCCCTACGTTGCCGCGTGGCTCAAAAAGCATCCGGAGTTTGAGGAGTTCGTCGATTGGCCCACGCAGTAACACACCCGGTCGAAACTGACTCAACGCCAGTGCGCACGATCGAGGTGAGCGCGGTGGTGATGCGCGACTCCGAAGGCCGCGTGCTCAACGTGCGCAAGCGCGGCACCGACACCCTCATGTTGCCGGGAGGCAAGCCCGAGGTCGGCGAAGACCCCCGCGACACTGCGATTCGCGAATTCTCTGAGGAGCTTGGCGTCGAGCTCGATCCACTGCGACTTCGCGGCCTTGGCGATTTTCGTGCCCCAGCCGCGAACGAGTCGGGGTTCGAGGTGCTCGCGCACGTCTATGAGCATCCGTTCGTCACGGTGGATCGGCCGCGCGCCGAAATCGAGCACCTGGAATGGCTGCACCCAGACGATCCACACCCCGCGATGGCCCCGCTCAACACGCTGCACGTTTTCCCTGCGCTCGCGAACTCCGCACGACCCGCCCAGAGAGTTGCGGTATTTACTGGGTCTGCGCTCGGCGTGAACCCGAGGTTTGAGCAGGTCGCACGTGAGTTTGGCGCGGCCCTTGGGGCATCGGGAATCGAGCTTGTCTACGGCGGTGGAAAAGTAGGGCTCATGGGCGCCGTTGCCGATGGCGTGCTCGAGTCAAGCGGAAACGCATTCGGGGTGATTACCGAAGCGCTCATCAACGGCGAGACGGGGCACGAGGGCCTGACGCGACTCGAGGTCGTGCGCACGATGACCGAGCGAAAGCAGCGCATGGCCGCCCTTACCGATGCGTTCGTCGCATTGCCAGGCGGCCCGGGAACGCTCGAAGAGCTCTTCGAGGTGTGGACCTGGGTCACACTCGGGATTCATACCAAACCCGTCGCCCTGTTCGACATCGACGGGTACTGGCAGCCGCTCATCAGCATGATCGACCACATGGTCGATTCAGGGTTCTCGACACCTGTCGCACGTGACTCGCTCATCGTCGCGACGAGCACTGACGAGCTGTTTGAGAAAATCGCCAATTGGCAGCCTCCGAAGCCAAAGTGGGTGTAGCCACTACGCTGGGCCTATGGATTCCGCGATGAAGCACGGCCCCTCAACTGAGCGTGGCATCACGTCTGCACTCGCAGTACTTCTCGGGCTTGCAGCCTCGGTGATCGTACTGGCAGGGGTTTCCTAAGCGAGAGACATCATCGGCCCACTCGCAATCGCGGCCGTCATTGTGATTATTTGCAATCCCATCAGGCGCCCACTCGACCGGGCTGGGTTGCCGAGTTGGATCTCGACCACCATCGTCATTGCGGTCTCCTGGGCGATCCTGCTCGTACTCGCGGGAATGCTCGCGTGGGCCACCACCGAGTTCACTCAGCTCGTCATCGCGTTTGCTCCAGATCTGCGCGACACCGCGAACAATACCCTTGAGTGGCTCGCAACCTTTGGGCTCGACGCCCAGGTCTCTGACGCTGCCCTCGCGTACCTCACCCCCGCAAAACTCATTGGCTACGCGACGTCGCTCGGAGGCGGAATCATTGGGGTGTTCGCAGCACTCTTCTTCATCTTTGCTTACGCGATCTTCATGGCGGCAGACGCTGCGAGATTCAATCGTGCCTCACACGAGTTCGGCCCAGACTCTGCACCCCGCGCCCGCAAAATTGGCAAGTTCAACAGCAGTGTTCGCAGGTACTACGTAGTGAACGCAGCTTTCGGTCTACTCGTTGCCGCGGTCGATGGAGTCGCCCTCGCGATCATGGGGGTTCCTGCGCCACTGGTGTGGGCGATTCTCGCCTTTGTCACGAACTTCGTGCCAAACATCGGCTTCATCCTTGGACTGGTGCCACCCATGATCCTCGCCCTTGTGGTTGGCGGGGTTCCGCTCATGGTCGGCGTGATCGTGGTGTACTCGGTTGCCAACGTGCTGCTGCAGGTGCTCATTCAGCCGAAGTTTGTGAGCGATGCCGTGAGCCTGAGCCTCACCCTGAGCTTCGCGTCAGTTCTGTTCTGGACCTTCATCATTGGACCGCTCGGCGCGATTCTCGCGATCCCACTCACACTGCTCATACGAGCACTCATACTCGAGCGCGACTCGGACCTCGTCTGGCTCCGGTGGCTCTCGGGTGATCGCGTGCGCGGAAAAACAGGGCACGACGTGGTGCTGTAGGCGGATCAGACCAGCTTCGAGTCCCAAAACTCTCGAAGCTGGTGACTCTTCGCCACCGCTATGTCGTCCCAATCTTGCATTGTCGTCGAACTGTCGGCATAGTCCGACGGAATCTTGAAGAGCTGCAGAGGCACACCAAAGCGTTCGCACACGCTCGCGTAGGCGTACCCCTCCATGTCGACGAGCTGCGCGCCGAGGCCCGAGATGTGTGTTCGCTGCTCGTCGCTCGTCACGAACTGGTCACCGGTCGCCATAGTCGCGGTGTCTTGCAATACCAGCTCACCTGCCGGTTTCAGTGTTGGCGATGCTAGCGCGTAATCGTGCTGCAGAAGCGCCGTCACCTGATAAATGGTGTCGAGGGAGAGCCTTCCTCGCTCGCCATCCACGACCCCCGCGGTGCCGAGCACGACCACTCGCTCATACGCATGACCGGCCAAAGCTTTTGCGAGCGAGACCGAGGCGTTGATCTTGCCGACGCCTGTCACCAAATGGGCCACATTTGCGAAGGCCGATGCCTCGTCGCCGTGCGCAAATACCAGCAGTGTGGTCTGGTCTCCCATGAAACTCCCCGGGTTCGGTGCCTTGTAAACGAACTCCAGACTAGCGGTATTCGAAAATTTGTTCTATTATGAGAAGTCGAGTTCGTTCGAGACCCGCGATTTCGCCCAGTGCAGGGCAGATTCCCATTCCAGCGAGGTTCATAGCGACTCACCCTGATCCACTGCGATCAGACGGGGCCTTTACCGAGGCCGCCCACGCATTGCGCCGCACTCAGCGCCCGCGTGAACAACATGCGCGAGCACACCTGCCGCGCCAGCGCGTTACCGACTGGTTCGCGCTGAAAGAACCGTCGCCCGGCCGAAGCTGCGCGACAAACCTAAGGACATAACTATGCAAACTCACTATGACAACCAGATCCGCCCAGCACCGCGTACCCCGTACCACTCGCTCGGCGAGAACTCCACCATGCACATTCCCAACTGGGCACAGCACCGTTCGGTGTATCGCAGCGCAGGCCGCACCCTGTACGTAGTCGAAACCGAGAAGTACGGTGACGCACGTCGCGACCTAGCGCACCTAAACCGCGCAGGTTGGGACGTGTCGGTTGATGCAGCGGGCGACAATGCTCGCATCGCGTTCAGCCGAGCTGCGTAACAAGCAGCGCTTCACCAACTGTCACACAGTCGCCTCGCGTTTGACTCACCTCATGCGGCCGGTAATACACTGGCCGCATGACTGATCTAGAGCTTGCCGAGGTTGAGAGCTTTTCCCTCGATCACACGAAGGTGCTCGCACCCTATGTTCGACTCATCGGCGTCGAGCACGGGCCAAAGGGTGACGCTATCTCGAACTTCGATATCCGCCTCGTGCAGCCGAATGAGGGCGAGATTCCGACCGCTGGCTTGCACACGATCGAGCACACGCTCGCGGGTCTCCTTCGCACCCGGTTCGAGGGGCTCATCGACATTTCTCCGTTCGGGTGCCGCACGGGTTTCCATATAATCGCCTGGGGCGAGCCCACCGCGGCCGTCGTCGCTCAGGCGATTAAGGCCTCGCTCGAAGACATTGTGGATCGCGTGACGTGGAACGACGTTCCCGGCACAACGGCCGAGAGCTGCGGTAACTACCGCGACCACAGCCTGCACTCCGCGAAGGAATGGGCGAAGGTCGTGCTCGATCAGGGCATCAGCATCGACGCGTTCGATCGGTCGATTATCGCCTAAGCGGTGAGCCGCGCTCGCACCTCCGTCGCGCGTGCCCGCACCGCCGCAGCGTCGAGCGTAAGGTGCTTCCCGTCGGCATAGACGTGCCTGCCGCCAATAAAGACATGCGCTACATCGCGCCCGGTTGCCCCAAACACGAGATGCGATACGAGCGCGGTGGCCTGCAATGGGGCGAACGTGGTTACCCCAAGATCCACCGCGATGACGTCGGCGAACTTACCGACCTCAAGCGCACCAGATAGCGGAAACCCAATCGCCTCTGCGCCGCCCTGCGTCGCGATGTGTAGCGTGCTCGGGGCGAGCACCGCACCCGCGTCTTGCCTCGCACCCCGGTGAAGAATTGTCGCGTGCTTGAGCTCCTCAAACAGATCAAGCGAGTTGTTGCTCGCGACCGAATCAGTGCCCATCGCCAGGCGAACCCCCGACGCGATCATCTCGGGCAGCGGAGCAACGCCGTTGCCGAGCTTCAGGTTTGACACCGGGTTGTGGCTCACCGATGTGCCCGTGCGCGCGAACGTGACGATCTCATTCTCGGTGAGATGCACGCAGTGCGCAGCATGCACGTTGGCGTCAAAAAACTCGAGCGAATCAAGGTGCTCCCCCGGCGTCTTGCCGTACTGCTCTGTCAGCTGCGCGACCTCGGCCGCCGACTCCGAGACGTGGGTGTGGATCGGGATTCCAGAAGCGATCGCGCGCTCGCGCACCTCACGCAAGAACTCGGGGTACACGTGTACGGGGCGTGCGGCGCGAAACCGACGCGAACGAGTGGATCCTCACGATACTTCGCGGCCAGCCGCTCAGTCTCATCGAGCACCTCGGCACCCGTGATTGGCGACACTGTCGGGTAGGCAACATGATCGGTAGCCGAACACGCGAGACCTGCAAACACGCGCATTCCCGAGGCACGCACCCGCTCAATGAGCTCTTCATCCCAGTAGTACATGTCGGCAAATGCGACCGTGCCCGTTTCGATCATCTCGAGGAGCGCGAGCTCGAGCCCTGCCACGAGGTCGTCATGCGTGAGCCTCTGCTCAACGTCTTGAACTTTGCCTAGCCACGTCATGAAGTCATCGTCATCTGAGACGCCACGCTGCAGCGTCATCGCCGAGTGCGTGTGGCCGTTCACGAGGCCGGGCATGAGCGCGTGGCCCGCTAAGTCATGCGTGACACTGCTGTCAGCGCGAGGTGGGCCGACGTAGGTTATGGATCCACCACTATCGAACTCAAGTTCTGCTGGGGTCACCACCCCACCCGGGGTGAGCATTGCGTCTGCGCGAAGTACCGTGAAGTCACTCATGCGCCCAGGCTACCCACCCATGCGGCGCTGGCGCGAAGAATAATCTCGCAATGCACGCAAGAAGTCGACCTCACGAAGGTCTGGGTAGAGCGCTTCTACGACGTAAAACTCAGAGTGGGCCGACTGCCAGATCATGAAGTCGCTCAGGCGCTGCTCGCCCGATGTGCGGATCACGAGGTCAGGGTCAGCTTGCCCCCGCGTCCACAGATGCTCGCCGATCATCTCTTCAGTGATCGTCTCGGCGAGAGTGTCGAGTGTGCCCCCAGCCTTGCTGTGCTCTTCGATGACACTGCGCACGGCCGCCGCGATCTCGCTTCGACCTCCGTAGCCGACCGCAAGATTCACATGCAGGCCGGCGTTCCCTCTCGTGTGCTCTTCTGCTGTTGCGAGCGCCGAACACAGCTCCGGCGACAGCCCGGTCGTCGACCCAACATGCTTGACGCGCCAGCGCTCATTCTTCGCGAGCTCACTCGCAAGCTCGGCAATGATTCCGACGAGATCGTTGAGTTCGGTCGCGTCTCGCGACGTCAGGTTGTCTGCGGAGAGAAGGTAGAGCGTTACTGTTTTTACCCCCGCATTCTCGCACCATCCCAAGAACTCAGGGATCTTCCGTGCGCCCGCACGGTGCCCGAACGAAGCGCGCTCTTGCAGTCGCTGCTTCGCCCACCGGCGATTACCGTCGACAATCACCGCGATGTGCTGCGGAACGCGGCCCGGCACAATCTCTCGGCGCAGCCTCCGCTGATACAGGCGGTAGAGCAGGCCGGCGCGCGGCGCGATTTTGGGTGTCGTCACCCAGTTATTGTAGCGATGTCTTCGCACGAAGAGCCTGGCGATCCACCAGTGTTTACTGGGGATTCTCTACATATATGCCCAACTAGATCTGTGCGCAACATACACTCGATTCATGAATGACACTGCCTCCGAGGCTCAGCCCGAGCGCCCCGACAAGAGCCGCTCGTTTCCGAAGCCCGATGGCATATCGCTCCCTCTGCTCGAAGATACGCTCGAGCATGGTCACGGCGCTGAGCCTGTTGATTCTGCAGACTCTGCACCCATCGCAGAGGTGAAGCCGCTGTGGCGCGGGTGGATCCACACCGCGAACTTTCCCATCACCATCGCGGCCGGCATTGTGCTCATCTCACTTGCGCACGGCGCGATCGCGAAGTGGGCCGCGGCCGTGTTCATGCTGTCGAGCATGCTGCTGTTTGGCATTTCGGCGCTCTACCACCGCATCAATTGGAAGCCCACGACCAAGCAGGTGTTCAGGCGACTCGATCATGCCAACATCTTCTTGCTCATCGCCGGTACCTATACGCCGATCGCGCTACTTGCTCTGCCGCTTTCAAAGGGCATTTTGCTGCTCGTGCTCGTCTGGGTTGGCGCGCTACTCGGCATAGGTTTTCGAGTGTTCTGGATCGGCGCGCCGCGATGGCTGTACGTTCCGCTGTATGTGCTGCTCGGGTGGGCAGCCATGATGTACATCGTTGACATCGCGCATGCCAACCTCGCGTCGATGGTGCTCGTCGTCGTCGGCGGACTCATGTACACGCTGGGTGCCGTCGTGTACGGAATCAAGCGGCCGAACCCTGTTCCCGGGGTGTTTGGGTTTCACGAGATTTTTCACGCATTGACTGTGCTCGCGTTTCTCTGCCACTGGACGGCCGCGCTGCTCGTGGCTCTCGACCCCGTGCACCTGCGGTAGGTTCACTCACCTCGCCCAGCGAGCACCATCAGCACTGCCGCACCGTAGCGCTCGAGTTTCACCTGGCCGATGCCAGAGATAGCGAGTAGCCCGTCGTCAGTGGTCGGCTGGTGCACGGCGAGCGCGGCCAGCGTCGCGTCACCGAATACAACATATCCGGGCACTCCCTGCTCCTTAGCCTCGTCGGCCCGCCACGCGCGCAGGCGCTCGAACACCTCAGCTTGTTCGGGGGTGAGATCTGCTGCGGCGGCAGAGCGCTTCGATCCACCGCCCGACGAGCGCGAGGCCTTGCGCGCAATGACCTCTTCGCGCATGTGCACCTGGGCTTCGCCTCGCAAGACTGGCTTCGCGGCCTCGCTTGGCCACAGCACTCCCCACTCGCCCCGCGCCTCGAGCAGCCCGGTTGCGACGAGGTGCCGCACGACTCCCCGCCACTGCGTCGCCGACCACTCAGAGCCGATGTTCCAGGTTGAAAGCTCGTCGAGTCGCACTTGCGCAACACGGTCTGACTGCACGCCACGCAACACATCGATGTGTTGACCGGCCGCGTAGGTTCGGCCTCGCTCTTTTTGTGTGCGGATCACGGTAGACAGCAGCATCTGCGCAGGAACCGTCGCGTCCCACAACTTCGGTGGCTCGAGACACACGTCGCAGTTGCCGCACTGATCCGCAATCTCGCGCTCACCGAAGTACTCGAGCAGGTACTTTCGGCGGCACGTAACGCTCTCGCACAGTGCGAGCATGTGATCAAGGTGCCTGCTCTGGTTGGCCTT
The DNA here is from genome assembly GCF_014396385.1 of Leucobacter denitrificans. Taxonomy (NCBI): domain Bacteria; kingdom Bacillati; phylum Actinomycetota; class Actinomycetes; order Micrococcales; family Microbacteriaceae; genus Leucobacter; species Leucobacter denitrificans. The sequence continues at coordinate 2,102,929 of NZ_CP060716.1, read as the reverse complement.
GGCTGCTTGGTCACCGTCACTCGCCTCAATGAACTGCCGCTGCTGCACGACGTCAGCGAGGCCGTACGCCATCCACGCCGCCGAAGGCAGCCCGTCTCGGCCAGCACGTCCGGTCTCCTGGTAGTACCCTTCAACTGATTTCGGCAGGTCGATATGCGCAACGAAGCGCACATCAGGCTTGTCGATGCCCATGCCAAAAGCGATCGTCGCGACAACGACAACGCCGTCCTCCCGCAGGAACCGGGTTTGGGCTTCGAGTCTCGCCTCCGCGGCCATTCCCGCGTGATACGCAACCGCGTTGATGCCCGCGTCTCGCAACGCCGAGGCCGTCTGTTCGACGCGCTTGCGGCTCAACGCATAGACGATACCGGCTTCGCCCTGATGCTCATCGCGGATAAACGAGAGCAGCTGCGCACGAACATTCTGCTTCGGAACGATGGAGTAGCTGATGTTCGACCGATCGAAGCTTGACACGAAGTGCCTAGCCGACTCGAGGTGCAGTCGTTCGGTGATCTCGCGGTGCGTTGCGGGAGTCGCGGTTGCCGTGAGCGCAATGCGGGGAACGTCGGGCCAAACTTCGGCGAGCGCTCCGAGCTTCAGGTAGTCGGGCCTGAAGTCGTGCCCCCACTGCGAAACGCAGTGTGCCTCATCGATGGCGAAGAGTGCGATGCGCCCTCGCTTCAGCAATTCAACGGTCCGCGAGCCAGCAGACGCGAGCTGCTCGGGTGCGAGGTACAACACATCGAGTTCGCCAGAGAGGTAGGCCGCCTCAACCTCACGCCGTTCCTTAGGAGCGAGCGACGAGTTCAGTGCCCCGGCCCGCACACCCGCGAGCCGAAGCGCCATCACCTGATCGTGCATGAGCGCAACGAGCGGCGAGAGCACAATCCCGGTGCCCTCACGGGCAATCGCGGGGATCTGGTAGCACAGTGACTTGCCGCCGCCCGTGGGCATGAGCACAACTGCGTCACCGCCCGCAATCACATGCTCAATAATTGCTTCTTGCTCGCCCCGAAACTCGCTGTATCCGAAGACCTCGGCAAGAATGCTCCGCGGATTTCGATCAGTCACGATCAGTCGTGCTTATGAATCGCTTGGCTTCTTTGGCGCATCAGCGTCAGGAGTCTCCTCGCCGCCACCGGCCGCTGACACTTCGTTGGCCGCCAACTCCGCCGCGATGTCTTCACGAATCTCGCTTCGGTAACTGTTGCGCCGAATGCGGCGCACGAGCAAGAACCCGAGCACGAGCACGGCAGCCGCAAACACTGCGGTGACAATGAACCCCTCGGGTCCCGGCGTCACCTTGTCCGCATTAAATTCGGTGTCATCGTCAGCGAATACGTAAAGTGCAGTGGCGTGGATCGTGTGCAGTGCAGTCGCGATGAATGTCATTACGCGTCTTCCTCAATTCCTTCAAACAAATCAAACTCAAACTCTGCTGTCGCAACTCGCGACTCGGCGAGGCGATAATCCTCAAACGGCCAAGCCTGCCGTTGCACCTCGTTGGGCCAAAAGAAGAACGAGCTGTCGGGTGATACCTGGCTGGCGTGGGCAAGCAATGCTGCGTCGCGCACATCAAGAAAATCACCGACGTCGACACGCGCGGTGCCGGTGTATTCGCGGCGCATCATCCACTCGCGCATCTCTTCGAAGGCCGCGAGCAGCGGCGATTCTGGCTGATTCTCCAAGAGCCATTCGTGGATCGCCTTCACGCGCGCCGAATTGAAAATGTCTTCGTAGTACAACTTCTTCATTTCCCAGGGCTCCCCTGCCTCGGGATAGGCCTCAGGATCACCCGATAGCTGCCACGCACGGTAGCTGATCTCGTGGCACCGAATGTGATCGGGGTGCGGGTATCCACCCTGCTCGTTATACGTGATCATCACGTGTGGCTTGAAGTCTCGAATCACGCGCACGAGTGCCTCAGCAGATACTTCCTTTGGCACGTGCGCAAACGATCCACTGGGAATGGGATCGCCCTCACCCGGGAGGCCAGAATCTTCGTACCCCAACCACACATGCTGAAACCCGATGATTTCTTGCGCGCGCTCCATTTCGCTGCGGCGCAAGCCAGCGAGATCTCTGCGACTTCGTGGATCGCGGCTCACAAGCTCGTTAAGCACATCGCCGCGCTCGCCCCCGGTACAGCTCACCACGAGTACCTCGGCACCCTGGCCAAGGTAGTGCGCGTACGTGCCCGCGCCCTTGCTCGACTCATCGTCTGGGTGGGCATGCACGGCGATCAATCGGAGGGTCATCGGCATCCTTTCACATGCGACAGTCAAGCATTCCCGCTACGCTGGCACAACGACTAGTCTAACCAGCAGAGTATGGGGGTTTCAGGTGACTGAAGCGTCGCGCGAAACCGTCGCAGACCGCTACGGCACGCGTCGTTCGAGACGGTTCGATCGTCGTATTGGCTGGGCCGTCGGCGGCGCGGCCGTTGTGATCGGCGCGCTGGTCATCGGCTTCGGCAGTTGGCAGCAGGACACGCTCGAGGTGAAGAACATCGGCTTCTCGCTGAACAAAGATCAGGCCGAGAGCGGCATCTACACAGCAACGACACGGTTCGAGGTGAATACCGACCCAGGTGTTCGCGTGAGCTGCGCCGTTGAGGCGCTCAATACGTCGAAGGCAACGGTTGGGTGGAAGGTTGTGGATCTGCCGGTCATCGACACCCGCTCCCAAGACGTGACGGTGAACGTCATCACCATCGGGCCAGCCACCGCAGTCAACGCAAAGTCGTGCTGGCCCGTCGAACTGTAGCCCGGCGGCAATAGTCCGGCAGCGCCAATAGTCTTGCCGCAACAATCATGAACTAGCACAGTACACACTGGTACGCTGGTCGAGGCGCCCTGGTGAACGGGGCGTTATGTCTTACTCCAGCGGTGATGCTCAGGTGCAGCACCACCGCACACGCGAATCGAGGATCCCCATGGCCGAGCCCACCAAGACCTGGCTAACACAAGAAGCGTATGACCGGCTTCAAGCCGAGCTCGACGAACTCTCGGGCCCCGGTCGAAAAGACATCGCCGCACGTATCGAGGCCGCACGCGAAGAGGGCGACCTCAAGGAGAACGGCGGCTACCACGCCGCGAAAGACGAGCAGGGAAAGATGGAGGCGCGGATTCGCGACCTTACCGAACTGCTCAAGCACGCGACCGTGGGCGAGGCACCAAAAGCAAGCGGTGTTGTCGTGGTTGGCACGGTAATCACCGCAGAAATCTTTGGCGACGAAGAGCGCTTCCTGCTCGGCAATCGCAACCTTGCCGATGGATCAGACCTTGATGTCTACAGCGCAGAGAGCCCGCTCGGTGCTGCGATTCTCGGCCTGAAGATCGGCGAAGAGACGAGCTACGAGGCGCCAAACGGTAAGGCGATTCCGGTCAAGGTGCTCGCCGTCGAGAACTACGCTTAGTAGCTCTCCACCCCGCGCTGCGCTCCGTGGGCACGGAATATTCAGGCAAAATCGCATAGCGATTATGCATATTCCGTGGTGACGCTACTGCGTCAGCGTGGGCGGCACCGAGAGCTACCCGAAAACGCATTCGCGTTTTCGTCTTAGTAGCTCTCGCCAACCCTCACTTCGTAGCCGGCTTCGCGCAGCGCGGTAGCAACCGCGTCTCCATGATCCTTGCCGCGCGTTTCAATGTGTAGCTCGAGTTCGACTTGGCTCACGGGCAGTTCGGTTGCGTGCCTGGTGTGGATCACCTCGACCACATTCGCGTTCTTCTCTGCAACGATCGTCGCGGTGCGAACGAGCTGGCCTGGAACGTCGGGCAGCAAGATGCGCAGCTTCATGTACCGCGCAGATGCCGCGAGACCGTGCCCGATGACGCGCTGCAGCAGCAGTGGGTCAATGTTTCCGCCAGAGAGAATCGCGGAGGTCGGCCCAGTGAGCGAGAGTTTACCCGCGATGATCGCCGCAACACCCGCGGCACCGGCCGGTTCGACGACGAGCTTTGCCCGCTCGAGCAGGAAGACGATTGCTCGAGCGATATCGTCGTCGCTCACGGTGACTATCTCATCGACATAGTCACGCACGAACTTAAAGTTCAGGTCGCCGGGGCGCGCAACAGCAATGCCGTCTGCGATCGTCGGCTTCGTCTTGATCGTGGTCGGTTCACCAGCGTCAATTGAGACCGGGAACGGCGCAGCATTTTCGGCCTGCACCCCGATGATCCGCATGTTGCGACCGTGCTTCTTCGCCCAGGCTTTCGCTGCCGCGGCGACACCAGAGATGAGGCCACCGCCCCCAATCGGCACAATGATGTTCTCGACATCTGGGGCCGAGTGGAGAATTTCAAGCGCGACCGTGCCCTGGCCCTCAATAACCGCGGGGTCGTCGAACGGTGGGATAAACACTGCCCCGGTTTCGCGCACGAACTCTTGCGCGGCGTGGAGCGTCTCGTCAAAAATATCGCCAGTGAGCACGACCTCGGCACCGTAGTTGCGGGTCGCCTGCAACTTCGGCAACGCTACGCCCTTCGGCATGAAGATCGTCGCGCGAATGCCGAGCTCACGCGCGGCAAACGCAACGCCCTGGGCGTGGTTGCCGGCAGACGCAGCAACCACACCACGAGCCTTCTCTTCGTCACTCAACTGAACTATACGGTTGTAGGCGCCGCGAAGCTTGTACGCTCCCGTTCGCTGCAGATTCTCGCACTTCAGGTACACCTGCGGAACATCGAGGAGCCCAGCGAGAAACCGTGATGTCTCAAGAGGGGTTCTCTGCGTTACCCGATGAACAGTCTCAAGTGCTTGCTCGAAATCTTCAAGGCTCGGTACCGTGTAATCCTCACTCATTCGGCCTGTCCCTTTCCTGCCCTCTTTGCAATCGCTCTCAGTCTGTCTTTCGCTGTCGTTCTCGCCTCGTTGCGGCGGTGGAACTCCGCGACCGGATCCACATCTGGCTCCCATTGGCGTTTCGCCAACACATTAACTATCGCGTTACCAGCGGCGGCAATCGGAACTGCGAACAGTGCGCCTGGAATACCCGCGAGCAGCGTACCCGTAGTGACCGCAAGCACCACACCGAGTGGGTGCACGCGCACCGCATTTCCCATGACGAGCGGCTGCAGGAGGTGACCCTCGATCTGGTTCACAAGCACCACAACGCCCAGCATCATGAGCGCGTTCACGGGCCCGTTGTACACGAGCGCAATAAATGAGGCGAGAAGGCCGGTTACGATCGCGCCGAGGAATGGAATGAATGAACCCAAAAATACGAGGATCGCGATCGGTATGGGGAGCGGCACACCGAGTAGGGCCGCGCCCACACCGATACCGACCGCGTCGACAAAGGCTACGAAGATCTGCACGCGCACGTACTGCCCCACCGAGACCCAGCCCGCTCGACCCGCTGAATCGACGGGAGAGTGTGCCTTTGCGGGAAGAAACCCGAGCACCCAGAACCAGATCCGCTTGCCATCGAGCAGGAGGAAAATAAGCGAGAACACCACAAGGAGCATGCCGGTAATGAACTGCCCAGCCGACGTCGCGACGCCGAGAGCGCCCGTCCAGATACTCCCCTGGTTCGACTCGATCAGCCGCAACGCCTGCTCGCCGTATTCACGCAGCTGATCCGCCGAAATACCGAAATTGTTGTGTTCAAACCACTCGAGAAATTCGTTCCACACTTCAACGGAGCGACTTGAAAGGTCTCCAAAGCCGTTCTTCAGTTGAGACACAATGAGGCCAATGAGCAACCAAAGCGCGAGCCCGAGTGCTGCAAGCGCCGCAAGCAACCCGAGCCACTTCGGCAGCCCCCAGCTCACAACATTGCTCACGATGGGCGAGAGTAGCGCAGTGAGCAGTATGGCGATGAGCAGTGGGATGACAATGATGCGGATCTGCACGATCGCCCAAATCAACGCAGACGCTGCGAGCGCCACGAGGATGAGTCTCCATGACCACGCGGCAGCCACCCGGATTCCAAGCGGCAGCTCGTCTTCGGCGCGCGCGGGCTGAGGCTCTGTGCCTGGGGTGCTGCTGCGCTCTTCCACGTGCTCAGTCTACTGAGCAGCGTATGCGACTGACGTCACTGTTCACCGTCAGAGGAGTTTACGCAGCCACTTCCGAGCTAGGGAATCTTTCACAGAAGTGTAGGGAGGCATGATGGTCGACGCGAGAGTGTCTGGTTTCAGTGGCTTCGAAAGCACCGGCTTGTCGTGGCTAAAGACGCGGAATGAGTGCTCACCGTGATACGCGCCGATTCCGCTCGCTCCGACTCCCCCGAACGGAATCTCGGGCGCGCTCAGGTGAATCATCGGCGCACCGAAGTTCAGTGCCCCAGAACTCGTCTCCTGTTCCCACCGACGCCGAACCGCCGCGTCGTCGCTGAACACATACGCCGCAAGTGGGTGATCGTTCGCATTCACAAAGCTGAGGGCATCATCAAGACCAGACACCTCAATGAGCGGCAAAATCGGCCCAAAGATTTCGTCTTGCATAACACGCGATTCGCGGTCGACCTGAGCGAGTACCGTCGGTGCGAAGTAGCGGGACGGTTTATCAAACACTCCACCGCTCACGACCTCGCCGTCGCCAAGATAGCTCACGAGCCGGTCAAACTGAGTGGCGTTCACAATGCGGCCGTAGTCGGGGTTACGGTCAATCGCGCTCCCGTACAGGTCGTGGATCGCCTCGGCGAGCAATACCTTCAGGCGTCGAAGCGTCGACGCTGTGCCCATAACGTAATCGGGTGCGACGCACGTCTGCCCCGCGTTCAAAAACTTGCCCCACGCAATACGCTTCGCGACTTCAGCGAGTGGAACACTCTCGTCGACGTATGCAGGCGACTTGCCGCCGAGTTCAAGGGTCACCGGCGTGAGATGCTCTGCCGCGGCGTGGGCGACAATTCGCCCCACACGCCCATTGCCCGTGTAGAAGATGTGGTCGAACCGCTCGCGCAGCAGAGCGGTGGTTTCTTCGACGCCGCCCTCGACCGTAGTGAACGCGCGGCGATCGAGAGCTTCAGCAAGAAGTCTCGACAGAAGTGTCGCGGTCGCAGGAGCCAGCTCACTGGGCTTCACGATGGCTGCGTTGCCAGCTGCAATCGCCCCGATGAGCGGTGAGAGTGAAAGCATGAGCGGATAGTTCCACGGCGCAATGACAAGCACCACCCCGAGAGGCTCTGCGATAACCTTTGCCGCCGCGGGCTGGAGTGCCAGTGGCACGCCAACGCGGCGTGGCTTAACCCACCGGTCGACGTGCTCAAGCGCATAGTCGATCTCGGCTACGAGCAGCGCGATCTCGGTGAATTGGGCTTCGGTACCTGATTTTCCGAGGTCTGAGTGCAGTGCCGCTTCGAAGTCAGCGCTGTGATCGACAAGCATCGTGCGAAGTCGAGACAACTGCTGTTTGCGCCACTCAATTGGGCGTGTGACCCCGAGATTGAAACTGTGGCGAAGGCCTGCGACGATCTCTGGAATACTCTCGATAGCGGTAACACCCATGCGCACCACACTACTGCTGGGCATTGGGGATCCACCTCAAATTGAGTGGTGGATCAACGAGAGTTAGCCGTGCAGCGCGGGCACGATGAGGTAGATGCCTACAAGCACCGCAATGGCTGAGAGCCCGAAGCAGACATTTGCGGCAACTGTTGCCCAGCGCGGGCGGCCAACAGCTTCAATGTCGTCGTCTTCGTCGTCGCGATCAGGGCCGTCAGGCTCAAACGTGCCGTCCTCACATCGCACCCGCGGTGCGGGAAGCGCGAGAAAACGGATTCCGAGCGAGTACAGCGCAACAACGAACACGGCAGAAACGAGTGACGCGACAAACACGGTCACGAACGCCATCCAGTCGATCATGATTCGTTCCCTTCGCGCTCCTGCTTCGCCGCTTTCTTCGCAGCCTTTCGGGCTGCCTTTGCCGCTTTCTCTGCTTCTTTTCGTGCCTTCTCAGCGGCCTTGCGTGCCTTGTCTGAACGAACTGCAGACTGGGCGACGGGAGTGAGTGGCGGCACAGTGCCAGTCTTCGTCTTCACCTTCTTGACGCGACCCTTGCCCATGCGCACGGCATAACCCGACTCGGCGACATCAGGAACCGGGATTGCGTTTCCTGCGTTGACCTCATTGCGCTTTGAACGCCAGAAGATAAAGAGAATCACGAACAACCCGATGACTGCGTCTGCAAGGATTCCAAAGATTCCAAAGTGGGCAATGAACGCAGCGAGTGCTCCGACAGCGCCGGCTGCTGGGAGCGTGAAGAGCCAGCCCGATGCGATACGGCCAACGGTGCGCCAGCGCACCGTCGATCCCTTGCGGCCAAGACCCGAACCAATAACCGAGCCCGACGCAACCTGCGTGGTTGAGAGCGCGAAACCAAGGTGGCTTGACGCGAGAATCGTCGCGGCCGTCGAGGTCTCTGCAGCGAAGCCCTGTGCTGGCTTCACATCGGTGAGTCCTGCGCCGAGCGTGCGGATGATGCGCCAGCCGCCCGAGTACGTGCCGATCGCAATCGCGAGCGCACAGGCGATGATGACCCAGAGCTCTGGCTCCGAGTGATCTTGAATGCCAGCGGCCACGAGCGTCAGCGTAATGACACCCATTGTTTTCTGTGCGTCATTGGTGCCGTGCGCGAGAGCGATGAGCGACGACGAAGCGATCTGTGCGTAGCGGAATCGGCCGCGACCGTCTTTTCGGCCGTCATGCCTGCGAGTAATGGCATAAGCAACCCGCGTTGCAGTGAACGCAACGATGCCCGCTGTGAGCGGTGCGGCGAGCGCCGGAAGAATGATTTTTGAGAGGAAGACGCCGCCGTCAATGGCAGAGAGCCCAGCGCCCACGATTGCAGCACCGATGAGGCCGCCGAACAGCGCGTGTGACGAGCTCGATGGCAGGCCGTAGAGCCAAGTGATCAGGTTCCAAACCACCGCACCGATGAGCCCCGCAAACACCATCTCGGGGCTAATGAGCACACCGCCTTCACCCTCTCGAATGAGCCCACCCGAAATGGTCTTTGCGACCTCAGTCGAGAGGAACGCACCAACCAGGTTCAGGATCGCGGCGAGTAAGACCGCAGTCTTGGGTTTTAACGCGCCGGTCGCGATGGGCGTCGCCATCGCGTTTGCCGTGTCGTGAAAACCGTTCGTGAAGTCGAAAAAGAGTGCCAGCACGATAACTAGCAGCACGATGAGTGTGAATTCCACCGGTGCCTTCCGTTTTGCATAAGTCTCGGCGCATCCACGGTGCTCCCAAAAATTGGGGTATCGTTCACGCACGCTTCACCTAAATAGTTCCACCTCGTCATTTAGAGGTCAAGCCAGGATGCCCGCGTTAACCATTCGTTAACTTTCGACCCGAATTCAGAACATTCTGTAGCGGAATATTTGCGAGATTTATGCTGTTGAATTGTGGTGAGGGCGGCCATCGGGCCCCACGTCGAAACATTATTGGAGGCATCGCGTTGGCTACCGCACAAATTGCTGAGTTCACGCCCGAATCTGGCGCAATCACCATGTTCTCAACCGAGTGGTGTGGGTACTGCAAGCGGCTCAAGGTGATGCTCGACGCAACCGGAATTCCATATACCGAGGTCGACATTGAGAACACCCCGGGCACCCCAGAGCTCGTTGAGCAGGTAAACGGCGGCAATCGCACGGTTCCCACTGTCGTGTTCCCTGATGGATCGACCGAAACGAACCCATCACTCAACGATGTGAAGGCGAAGCTCGGTCTCTAGCGATCGAGCAGGTAGGGCGGCTACCTAGCCAAAGTTCAGCCGCACCTCGGCGTAGCGTTCCTCAGGAACAGTCTTGAGTTTGCCCACTGCCTCAGCAAAGGGCACGAGTTCAATGCGGTCTCCCCTGAGCCCCGCCATGTTGCCCCATTTTCCGGCAAGCGCGGCGTCAGCTGCGGCTATGCCAGTGCGTGTTGCGAGCACCCGGTCGAAGGCGGTTGGCGATCCACCCCGCTGAACGTGCCCAAGAACGGTCGCACGCGTTTCTATGCCGGTGCGCGACTCGATGATCGGCGCGATCACCTCGGCAATGCCTCCGAGTCTCGGTCGACCCATCTCGTCGACACCCTCTCGCGTGACCGTTTCGCCGGTATCTGAAAATGTGAAGCCCTCTGCCACGACCACGAGCGACGACCGGCCGCGGTCTCTCACGCTCATGACCCAATCGCACACCTGATCGATGCTCTCTGGGAACTCTGGGATCAGCGTAAGTTGCGCACCACCCGCCATGCCGGCGTGCAACGCGATCCACCCAGCGTCTCGGCCCATGACCTCGAGCACCATGCACCGGCTGTGCGATTCACCGGTCGTGCGCAAGCGGTCAATGGCCTCTGACGCAACCGAGACCGCTGTATCGAACCCGAAGGTGTAGTCGGTGCCGCAGAGGTCGTTGTCGATGGTTTTCGGTAGACCCACGACCTGAATTCCATGGTCAGAGAGTATTTTTGACACGGTCTGCGTTCCGTTACCACCGATAAGCATGAAGCCGTCGATGCCGTACTCAGCCATCTTCTCGCGAAATTCGCGCATCTCTTCATCGGTCGGGATCGTGCCGAATGGTGGAACCCTGCTTGTGCCGAGAAACACGCCGCCGAGTGGCGAGATACCGCGCACGGCTGGCCGGTCGAGCTGCACGAACTCGCCCTCATGAAACCCACGCCAGCCGTCAATAAACCCGATCATCTCGAAGCCGTGCACGTCAACGCCACGCAACACGGCACCGCGAATCGCGGCATTCATTCCGGGACTATCGCCGCCCGAGCAAAGCACACCAATACGCATGTGCACCATGCTAGCCGCGAGCGACGCTACGGGGCCTGCTGCACCGCCTGCGTGAGCACGCTAATGAGTGCGAGCAACTGCACCGGATCTGCGTCTTCATCAACCGCTGCGGCACCGTCGAGCGCGCGCGCTGCGAGACCGGCCTTGCCGTCAATGAGTTCTGCGATCTTCGCATCGATCGTCTGTGCGGCGATGATGCGCCACGCAAACACTGGCTCCTCCTGGCCGATGCGGTGCACGCGGTCGATTGCCTGCGTCTGCTCGGCGTCAGTCCAGCTGAGCTCAGCGAGCACGACGTTCGAGGCTGCCTGCAGGTTCACTCCGACGCCAGCGGCTGTCAGTGAACATACGGCAACCGACACCTCTGGATCGTTGTTGAAGGCGTCGATCTGTTCCTGCCTGAAGGCAGCAGTCTGGTCGCCTCGAATCGAGACGGTGCGAAGACCGGCTTCGGCGAGCTGGCGCTCCGCCCGATCCATCACATCGATGTGCTTTGCAAAGAACACGACCTTGCCCACCGAGCGCGCGAGCTGTGCGGTGTAGTCAACGGCGAGTCCGGCCTTGGCCTCACCGATGGTGCGCACCATCGAGAACACGTTCATGCCGTCTGCCGAAGCGTTCGACTCTTCGAGCTCTTGCGCGCACACCATGCGAATGATCGCCTCGTCGCTGAGCTTCGCGCCGAGCTTGCCGTTCTTGACTGCGGTAAACCGGTCGAGCAGCTTCTTCGCGAGCTTCGCCTCTGCTTCTTTGATGCCACGACCCAGCTCGTCGTCGAGTTCGACTGGCAAGTCGACCACGCGCTTAGATGGCAGATCTGCCGCCACATCAATCTTGCGCCTGCGCACGATGCCCATCTCGACAACGCTCTGCCTGGCATCGCGGTAGAACGACGAATCTGCCGGGGTCCATCCGTTGTTCTCGAGCTTCGCGAGGAGTTCAGAACCCGGCTTCTCGCCGTCAGTCCACCCCAGGTAGCGCCAAATCGCACGGAAATCATCGATGTCATTGATGAGCGGCGTACCAGTGAGTGCAATGAGCAGTGGATCGGAACCGCGCATGCGCTCACGAATACTGTCGGCGATCGCGAGCACGTTGCGTGAGCGCTGCGACTGCGTGTTCTTGATCATGTGCGCCTCGTCGACGACCATGCCGCGGAACCCGAATCGTGAGATCCAACTCAGGTGACGGTCGAGAATGTCGTAGTTCACCACGAAGACATCCGCAAACGCATCCATATCATCGCCGTCGCCGTGGATCACGGTCACTCGGCGCTGCGGTGTCCACCGCTCGACCTCGCGGGCCCAGTTCATCTTTACGACGTTTGGTACGACAACGAGCAGCGGGTAGGCGTCGGCAACCGACGCCGCAATGACCGACTGCGCGGTTTTGCCGAGGCCTGGTTCGTCGGCGAGCAAGTAGCTGCGGTGCCCCTCACTCACGCTCGCGAGAAAGCGCGCCTGGTGCGGCATGAGCTCGCGCCCTGCGGGTGAGAGTCTGTCAGGAATCGGCGCCTCGGGAAGCGGCATGCACGCCGCACCGTTGCCACCCTGCTCGAACGACTTGAGCAGCGGCGTAAGTAGCTCCCAGTTCGCGAGGCGTACCACCGGAGTCGGACGCTTCGGCGCCGCGAGCGACGGCGCGAGGAACGGGTTTGCGAGCATACGAGAGTCGATGCGCGCGGGCTCAACCTGACGTTCAGCGAGCTCAGGCGGCACAAACGCCTTTGCCTGCGCCGCTACGCTCTTCTCTTCTTCTGGCAGCTCAATACCAGCCTGCTCAAGCATCTTGCGCTTCAATTGGCGCGTCGAGTCACTAATCGTGGCAGTTGGTTCGAGCAGCGCGATGAGGCTCGTGTCGCGAGCCGCGGTCTTTGCGAGGATCGACGCGACCCCGTCAAGACGCTTCAGCGTCTCAGCGCGCTCAGCGTCGCTCACCGCTTCGTCTGTCTTTACCCGAGCACGCTCTTCGCGCATGAGCAGCGCGATGACCTGAAACTTGGTGCGGTTCTGCGGGCTCGCCTTGCCGCGCTGGGCCGAGGCCTCAACCTCGCGCACCGCCCGTGCGAGCAGCGGAATGATTCCCTCGTTGTGGGCATGCTTGCGGGGTGCACCGGCTCGTGATTTGCGTGAATGCTGGCGCGTGGCAGTCGTAGTTGCCAATTCATCTCCTGATGGATACTCGCCTGCGACACTGAAGCGCCGCATTGTGGCTGGAATAGCTGCTATCGCCGAGAATCTGAGCCGTGGATTGCACGGGATTCGATAGACGTTACGCAACCGTGGCTCAATACTAACACTTTGAACCTGAGGTTCTGTGGGTGATCGACAAATTTACTAAGTGAGCGGCAAATTACCGACGATCGAGTAGCGCTCGTGTCTCGGCAACATCGTCGTGCATGCGCGCGATGAGCGCCTCCGCAGATTCGAAGGGCAGCATCGGGCGGATCCGCTCAGCGAATCGCACCACTATCTCTTTGCCGTAGAGATCACCCTCAAAATCGAGCACGAACGCTTCAACCCGCGGTTCGCCCTGTGGGTCGAACGTCAAGTTTACGCCCACCGAAATTGCGGCCACACGCTCGACCTCGTCGATCACGACGCTGCCCGCGTACACGCCATCCGCGGGAATGAGGCCCTCGACGTCGCCGAGGTTCGCAGTAGGGAACCCGAGCTCGCGCCCCCTCGCATCACCGTGCACAACGGTGCCCCGCACCGAGTACGTGCGCCCCAGCATCTCGCCGGCGAGCGCAACGTCGCCAGCGCCTACGGCCTCACGAATTCGCGACGACGAAACGGCACCCCGAGCAACGTCGGTGACCTTCTCGACAACGTCGACCGAGAAGCCCTGATTCGCCCCCCGCTCGCGAAGCATGGCGGCATCGCCCTTGCCGAGATGACCGAACCGAAAGTCGGTGCCGAGTAGCACGTGCTTCGCGTGAAGCACCTCCACCAGCAAGTCGTCAACAAACTGCTCGGCAGGAATCTGTGCAATCGCCTGATTGAACTCGACCATCACACAGTAGTCAATGCCCTCGGCCTCAATGAGTTCGAGGCGCTGCTGCGGGCTCGACAGTGGCCTGGGACACGCGGTGGGATTCAGGTAGCTCAGCGGGTTATTTGAGAACGTGAACACGACCGACAGCAACCCGTGCTTCGTAGCCTCGCCACGCAGTGAGTCGATGATCGCCCGGTGCCCCCGATGCACGCCGTCGAACTTGCCGACAGCCACGACTGTCCCCTGAGAGAAGTCAGTGGATCGCAGCTCTTCGAGCGACGTGATCACCTTCATGAGACGCGCTTGCCCTCCTGATACAGCCAGATAAGGCCCAACACAGGCAGCACGAGCGGAATGTAGACATAGCCCTGACCAAATACCGACCATACCGATGGGTGACCAAAGAGTTCTGGTGCGACGAGACTCAGTGTGCCGACGATGAGCACGCCAGCAAGCTCAAAGCTCAGTGCCGCCCACGCGATCCACCGCCATGCGCCGCGGCCGCGCCGAATCAGTGCAATGGTGGCAAGAATGTAGACGACGCCGGCAACCGCAGAGAGCGAGTACGCGAGTGGCGCCTCATCAAACTTCGTGATGATTTGGTACAGCGACCGAAACGTCGCCGCGCAAGCAAGCACGACATACACTGCGATGAGGACACGCCCCAGTGCGCCCATTCGCTCGGCTCGTGTGGCCTCGCTCGGCGCTTCAACTACTTCAGACACGCGCTCAATCTTACCGTCGCCGCGCTGTGTGCGTGCTGCCTGCGCGAGTGCCTAGGCCAGACCCCAGATGACAAGCATGCGGTAGGTCATCACCGCAACAGCGAACCCAACGACCGCGAGCACGAGATTCGCCGCCCGGGTGCGGTCGACAAGCGCCCAAATACCCGCGCCCACGGGCAGCGCGAACGCGACGATGAGGTACATCCAAAACTCGAGCAGGTCGCCCTCGGGAGGGTTACCCGCGAGCGGGGCAATGATGCTGATGATGATCTGCACGAGCAGCAGGAGAGCAACGAGCAGCGTCGCCCCCATCGTGTAGTCGTTCGGCTTGCGCTTTCTCGCGGCCTCAACGATGCACACGATCGCTGCGGCCAGCGAGATCGCGATGGTCGCGATTCCGTACCAAAGAATCATGCTTCGCCCTTCTTGTCGCTGCCGTCCGTGCGCTCGGGTGCGGGGAAGTTCGTGACGACACGCGACCTCCCACCACGCACCTCAACCAGCCCTACGAGCCTGTCTGCGGCGTCGCCCTCGGCGGGCAAGATCGCCGCAACGAGGGGGGCTTTGTCTTGGCGCTTGGGATCCACATCGAGACGCTTGCCGTTCGCGAGATCGTGCGCCTCATCGACCGTGAGAGTGAGCACCGGAAACAGTAGCCGCGCAATGTCGGCCGGCGCATGGAGCGTGCCCGGGTCGCCGGGCGTCGTCTCGTCGCCGACGAGCTGCGCATGGGGCGTCGCGGCTTCAACCGAGAACGGGCCGACCGCGGTGCGCCTGAGTGCCGTAAGGTGTCCCCCAATTCCGAGGTCTGTGCCAAGGTCACGCGCGAGCGCACGAATGTAGGTGCCCGACGAGCAGCGGATCACCGCATCGATATCAATCACCTGGCCGTCATCGGCGAGCCGCACATTACTGATCTCAAACGAGTGAATCGTCACCGGCCGCTTCTTGAGCTCGACCTGCTCGCCCGCGCGCACACGGTCATAGGCGCGTTTGCCGTCGACCTTGATCGCGCTCACCGCGCTAGGCGACTGCTCGATCGCACCCGTGAGCTTCGCCACCCCGCTCGCGATGAGGTCAGGACTCGCGAAGACCCGCGCAACGTCGTCTACTTGGGCCGTCTCGGTTATCTCGCCCTCGCGGTCGTCAGTAACGGTCGAGGCGCCCAAGCGAATCGTCGCAACATACGTCTTGTCGAGGCCGACCAGGTGCGTCAGCAGCCGTGTCGCAGGTCCTGCTCCAAGCAAAAGCAGCCCCGTCGCCATGGGGTCGAGTGTGCCCGCGTGCCCAACCTTCCGGGTGCCAAGCGCGCGGCGCGATTTCGCAACGACATCGTGGCTCGTCCAGCCATCGGTCTTGTCTACGAGCACAATCGCACCCTGAGGCATCGCATCAAATCTCACCCCACTACCCTAGGCCACCCTGAACTGGCACACCTCACACACTGAATAGACTCGATGGCATGGACGCACAGCAGGCATCAGAGGCTCTGAACGCCTGGTATCTGCGAAACGCTCGGCCTCTGCCCTGGCGCGCCGATGGCACGACTGCATGGGGCGTGCTGGTGTCAGAATTCATGGCGCAGCAAACCCAGGTGGATCGGGTAATCCCCCACTGGCTCGAATGGATGGAGCGCTGGCCCACCCCCTCGGCTCTCGCGGCTGCCGAGCCAGGCGAGGCGGTTCGCGCGTGGAAGCGACTCGGGTACCCGCGCAGGGCGCTCTGGCTGCACCGTGCCGCCATGGAAATTGCTGAGCAGTACGGAGATGAGGTTCCCTCCGACGTCGACACGCTGCTCGGCCTCACTGGCATCGGGCCGTACACCGCGCGAGCAGTTGCCGCGTTTGCATTTCACGAGCGACACCCGGTCGTCGACACGAACACGAGACGAGTCATCGCGCGAGCCGTGCACGGCCTTGCTGCAGCTGGCATGCCAGCTGCGCGCGACCTGGTTGACATGGAGGCATTGCTGCCGAGCGACCGTGACTCCGCTGCGGTCTTCAATGCTGCCGCGATGGAACTCGGGGCCGTCATCTGCACGGCGCGAGCGCCCCGCTGCGACGAATGCCCAATCAGCCGCTGGTGCGAGTGGCGCGGTGCCGGGTATCCAGACAACGCACCAGCGAAGAAGCCGAAGCAAGCGGCGTTTCAGGGTAGCGATCGCCAGGTTCGTGGGCGGATCATGCAGCTGCTCCGATCCACCCACGACCCCGTAAGCCACGATGACGCACTCACCGCCGCTGCGCATGGCGGCGTCGCCGACGAACTTCAGCCGAAGCGCGCGCTCGACTCGCTGGTCACCGATGGGCTCGTCGTCGAATACGAGGGAGCCCTCAAGCTGCCCTAAGCACCAGATCCGAGTCAGAGTTTGCGTTCAAGACGCGCGATTTGACCGCATTCTTCGACTCGGATCTGCGCGGTGGATGATCAGCTAGTCTCGGCGCTCGTCGTCGTCGAGATCTTCTTCGTCGAGGCCATCTTCGTCTTCCTCGTCAAAATCGTCGTCAAGCTCGACATCGAGGTCGTCGTCTGCCTCGTCATCATCGGTCTCTTCTGGCCGCTCTGGCTTCGAGTACGGATCAGCGTCGCCCGCATACTGCGCAGAGGCGGCGAGAGAGCGCGACTCGTCGTCACGTCGCTTCGCCTCGGCGAGTAACTCGCTCAAGTGCTCAGCAGACGACGGCAGCTCATCGTGGATGAACTCGAGCGTCGGGGTGAGCCTGGTTCCAAGCTGCTTGCCGACCTCGGTGCGGAACATGCCGGTTGCAGCCTTCAGCGCCGCCGCAGTGTCGGCCTGCTCCTGCTCATCGCCATAGACGGTGTAGAAAATGCTTGCGCTCTGCAGATCACCGGTCACACGAACATCGGTGATGGTCACAAAGCCGAGCCGCGGGTCACGGAGCCCCTTATCAAGGCGACGAGCGACGATCTGGTGGATCCGCTCGGCGACCTTTCCTGCACGTGGATTACTCATGAGATAAGCCTACCCGCGCAGCGCCCACTCTTTACCCGTACGATTTGAGAAGAACGGTCTTTACGAGAGGTCAGCATGAACGACACGCCCCCGGTACCCGAGCAGCCAGATCCGCAGCAGCCTAAACCGCAGCAGCCTCGATACGCTCCACCAGTTTACGGAGCCCCTGGCGCAGCGGCGCCGGTACCTCCGGTGCCGCCAGTTCCGCCCGTGGCGCCAGCGCAGCAGCCCCAGTACGGGCAGCCTTCCTATGAGCAGCCTCAGAGTGGCCAGCAACCATACGGGCAACCGGCATACGGGCAGCCTCAGTATGTGCAACCACAATATGGTCAGCAACCATATGGGCAGCAGTACGGGCAACCGCAATACGGGCAGGCTCCATACGGCCAGCAATACCAGGCGCCTCAGTTCCAGAGTTACCCAGAGCCAGGACCGGGCGAGCCCTTTGACGGTGCAGCGCATCCCGACGACCTCTCACGCCCTCTGTACGGCGCGAGCATCGGTCAGGCGTTCGTACGCTTCTTCAAGAACTACGCGGCCTTCTCTGGCCGCGCGTCTCGAAGCGAGTACTGGTGGGTCGCACTCATGCTCTTTGGAGCTTGGCTGGTCCTCGCAATTATCGGTGGGATTGCTAGCGAGGCGATGTACTACTCCAGCTCAATCTCGTACTCGAGCATCTCAATACTTGAGTCGATGCTCGGATTTGTCGTCTTCGTCGGATGGGTAGGCATCATCGTTCCGTCACTCGCCATCACGTGGCGCAGGCTTCACGACGCTGACCTTGCTGGGCCGATGTTCTTCATCTCGCTCGTGCCCTTCTTTGGCGGGATCGTGCTCCTCATCTTGCACGCCCTTCCGTCGAAGGTGCGCGGGCGCCGCTTCGTTCGAAACAGGTAGCGTCAAGCGAAATTCGAGCGTCTTACGAAAGGAATTTTTCGGAGAGTTAGCCTGATGCTCAAACTTCGCTTGGCGCTAAGTCTGCTTAGGCGCAAACGCAAGAGCCTCCGTGAATATCTACTCACGGAGGCTCTTGCGTTGTATCGCGACACCTAAGCAAAACCTAGGTCACGCGACAGCTCATGACATTAGTCGCGCGGCTTCTCGACCATCTCAGTAGTCTCGATCTCGTCGCCGACCTGGATGTCGTTGTGCTTGCCAAGACCAATACCTGCTTCGAAGTCGGTCTTCACTTCAGTGACGTCGTCTTTAAAGCGGCGCAGCGACTCGATGGCCAGACCATCGGCGACCACGACGCCCTCGCGGATAACGCGCGCCTTTGCGTTGCGCGTGATGGTACCGCTGCGAACGATGACACCAGCAATGTTGCCGAACTTCGATGAGCGGAAGATCTCGCGAACCTCTGCAACACCCGACTGAACTTCTTCGTACTCTGGCTTGAGCATGCCCTTGAGCGAGCCCTCAATGTCATCAAGCGCGTTGTAGATGACGTTGTAGAAACGGATGTCGATGCCCTCGCGTGCTGCACGCTCGCGAGCCTTGACGTCTGGGCGCACATTGAAGCCGATGACGATCGCGTTGTCGATCGTCGCCAGATCCACATCGGACTCGGTGACCGCACCAACACCGCGGTGAAGAATACGCAGCTGCACAGAATCGTCGACCTCGATCTTCATGAGCGACTCTTCAAGCGCCTCAACGGCACCCGAAACGTCACCCTTGATGATGAGGTTGAGCGACTCAACCTTGCCATCTTCAAGCGCCTTCGTGAAGTCTTCAAGGCTGATGCGCTTACGAGCCTTCGCAAGCTGAGCATTACGCTCAACCGCTTCACGCTTCTCAGCGATCTGACGCGCGGTGCGGTCTTCGTCGGTGACGATGAAATTGTCACCTGCGCGTGGCACGCTCGAAAGGCCCTGCACCTGCACCGGACGCGACGGTAGTGCAGCCTCAACCGCGTCACCGTTCTCGTCTTGCATGGCGCGAACGCGACCGTACGCAGTACCCGCAACGATGGCGTCGCCAACGCGGAGCGTACCCGACTGAATGAGCACGGTAGCAACCGAGCCGCGGCCCTTATCGAGCTTCGCCTCAATGGCAACACCACGGGCGGCCTTGTTCGGGTTCGCACGCAGGTCGAGGCCAGCATCTGCGGTGAGAAGCACGGCATCGAGAAGCTCGTTGATGCCAATGTCGTTCTTAGCAGACACGTCGACGAACATTACGTCGCCGCCCCACTCCTCGGCAACCAGACCGAACTCGGTGAGCTGCTGGCGCACCTTCTCGGGGTTCGCTTCTTCTTTATCGATCTTGTTAACTGCGACCACGATCGGCACGTTTGCCGACTGGGCGTGGTTCAACGCCTCAATCGTCTGCGGCATGATTCCGTCGTCAGCAGCCACAACCAAGATCGCGATGTCGGTGACGCTCGCACCACGAGCACGCATGGCGGTGAACGCCTCGTGACCCGGGGTATCGATGAAGGTCAGTGCCCGATCCACACCGTCATGTTGGGTGTGCACCTGGTACGCACCGATGTGCTGGGTGATGCCGCCGGCCTCGCCCTCACCAACATCGGCGCGACGAATCGCATCGAGCAGTCGCGTCTTACCGTGGTCAACGTGACCCATCACAGTCACAACCGGTGGGCGTTGCTCGAGTACATCGTCACCCTCGTCTTCAAGCTCGGCATCGATATCGATGTCGAAGCCTTCGAGGAGCTCACGATCTTCGTCTTCCGGTGAGACGATCTGGATCTTGTAACCCAGCTCCTCACCAAGAATCTCGAATGTTGCCTCGTCAAGCGACTCGGTCGCGGTCGCCATTTCGCCGAGGTGGAACAGCACCGTTACGAGGTTCGAAGCACTCGTATCAATTTTCTCTGCAAAGTCAGAGAGCGAGGCACCACGGCGCAGGCGGATCGCCGTGGATCCGTTGCCGCGAGGTACGCTGACGCCGCCAAGTGACGGCGCCTCGCGCATTTCAAATTCTGCCCGCTTTGCCCGCTTCGACTTTCGTGCCTTGTTCTTAGAACCGCCACGACCGAACGCACCGGCCGTACCAGCGCCACGGCCGCCACGGCCACGACCCGCGAAGCCGCCACCCGGACGAGGTGCGCCGAAGCCGCCACCGGGACCACCAGCACCGCCGGGGCCGCCACCTGGACGGTTGAAGCCACCGCCGCCGCCACCCGGGCGACCTGGACCACCGGCGCCACCGGGACGGCCACCGCCGCCTGGACGACCTGGGCCACCGGCGCCACCTGGGCGGGGCGCTCCTGGGCGAGGAATATTACCTGGCGATGGACGATTACGGCCCATACCCTGGTTCGCCGAGAACGGGTTGTTGCCTGGGCGCGGTGGGCGCGGAATTCCCATGCCCTGGCTCGAAGCGAACGGGTTATTGCCTGGCCTCGGGCCCGAAGGCTTCGGAGCACCTGGCTTCGCACCAGGTTTTGCAGCACCAGGCTTCGCTGCACCGGGCTTTGCAGCACCAGGCTTTACAGCGTCAGACTTGGCCGCAGCAGGCTTGGCCTCGCCTGGAGTAGGCGCACTTGGCTTTTCTGCCTTGGGTGCAGGCTTTGGCGCAGCAGGCGCATCGGCCTCAGGCTTCGCAGCCGCAGCCTCTGGCTTGCCTGGCTTCGGACCGGGCTTGCCCGGCTTCGGAGCAGCAGACTTCGACGCAGCTGCCTTCGCCGGCGCGTCTTTCGCTGCTGCCTCACCCTCTGGCTTCTTAACGAGCTCTGGGTGCTCTTTAATGTATGCCTCAAGCTTGCGTACCGTCGGCGGCATGATTGTCGAGGACGGTGTTTTTACGAACTCATTGAGTTCGTCATTTAAGATTTCGACCGCTTTCTTGCTCTCAATATTGAGCTTTTTAGCGATCTCGCTAACGCGTGGGTTTGCCACTTTTCTCCTGTCTGGGGTTCACGCCAGACAGGCGAGAACCATAATTATCGGACGGGCCTCATCGTGAGCCGCTCATTAGTTGTCCATCAGCATTTTCAGCCTGTTCTCTAGTGGGAAGGTATCGAGCTGCCCCGATACCCGCAGTGCACGCACAAAGGGTCTGCGCTGCACAGCCAAACTCAGACATTCCGCAGTCTCGTGCACCCAAGCGCCCCGCCCAGGCAGCACAGCACGGTCATCTAAAAGAAGACGCCCATCCATGGCCACCAAGCGAAGGAGATCTGCGCGTGTACCTTGCTTACGGCACGACACACATGTCCGAATCGGATCCATACTACCAGCTTCCCGCCGAAGCGAACTGAGATACGTGATCTAGTCGTTCATGATCGAGTCTGGCTGGATATCAATCTTCGCGCCCGTGAGCTTTGCAGCGAGGCGCGCATTCTGGCCTTCCTTACCAATTGCAAGCGACAGCTGAAAATCAGGAACAAGCGCGCGAACCTGCTTAAGCGACTCGTTGATCATAAACACATCGGTCACCTTGGCTGGCGAGAGCGCGTTCGCCACAAACTTTGGAAGCTCTTGTGAGTAATCGACGATATCGATCTTCTCGTCTCCGAGTTCACTCATCACTGCGCGCACGCGGCTGCCCATTTCACCGATGCACGTGCCCTTCGCGTTGATGCCAGCCTGCTTCGCGCGAACAGCAACCTTTGTGCGGTGGCCAGCCTCGCGAGCGAGCGAAACGATCTCGACAAGACCTTCGCCAAGCTCGGGCACCTCACGTTCGAACAGCTTGCGCACGAGACCCGGGTGAGTACGAGACACAACAATCTGCGGGCCCTTGAGCCCCTTCGAAACGCTCGTCACGAATACACGAATACGCGTTCCGTGAGCGTAGTTCTCGCCGGGCACCTGCTCTTCCGGCGGAAGGATACCCTCAACGTCACCAAGCTCAATATGCACCATGCGCGGGTTCGGGCCCTGCTGAATGACGCCCGAAACGACCTGGCCCTCTTTGTCTTTGAATTGACCAAGAACAGCGTCGTCTGAGAGGTCACGAAGTCGCTGGTTGATGACCTGCTTAGCGGCACTCGATGCCACGCGACCGAACTCATCGGTCGTCACGTACGCCTCACCAATAACCGCA
Source organism: Leucobacter denitrificans (assembly GCF_014396385.1). Lineage (NCBI taxonomy): Bacteria > Bacillati > Actinomycetota > Actinomycetes > Micrococcales > Microbacteriaceae > Leucobacter > Leucobacter denitrificans. The sequence goes on along the minus strand of NZ_CP060716.1, from coordinate 2,080,471 downwards.
CCCTCGTCATCGTGCTCTGGCACGAGCACCGAGATTTCTCCGGTCTTGCGATCGAGTGTTACGCGCACGTCTTCGGTCGAGGGAACGGGAAGCTTTTGGTTCTCAGCGTGCCTGATGTACGCCGATTGGATCGCCTGCTCGATAATTTCGGCGAGTTCCTCGAAAGGGATCTCCCTTTCACGCTCAAGCCCTCGAAGCATTGCGAGATCGATCTTCACTGTGTCCTCCATCGAATATTGAAATGTCTATTCAGCTTTTCCTGCGCGGCGACGCACAGGGTAATCCCCAAGAATAGCTCAATTTGCGGCGAACTCGCCGCTACCCTAGGGGTATGAGCACCGCTCCCGATTCCAGTCCCGTCAATTTGACACCTCACGAGCTTCCCGCGCTCGGCGTCGTGCTTGTCGCTGCGGGCAAGGGTGAGCGGCTCGGCGCGCAGACGCCAAAGGCGTTTGTTGAACTCAGTGGATCCACACTTATCGAGCATTGCGTACGGGCCATCTGCGCCTTGCCACACTCTGGTCATCTCGTCGTCGTGGTGCCAGATTCGCATGCTGCTCAGGCGCTCTCCATCGTCGAGGGCGTCTCGCACCTCACCGATGGGTGGGAAATCTCGGTAATTCCCGGCGGTCGCGAACGGCACGAATCAGTGCGCTTTGGGCTTTCCGCGCTGTCAGATCACATTGAAATTGCTCTGATCCACGATGCGGCCCGCCCGCTCACGCCGACCGATCAGTTCGAACGTGTCGGCGCAGAGGTGCACCGCACAGGCAAGCCGGTCATTCCCGCACTCGCTGTTGTCGATACCGTCAAGCGTGTCGGTGCCGACGGCGCCGTTCACGAAACGGTGGATCGCTCGTCGCTCGTGTCGGTGCAGACTCCGCAAGGCTTTCCGCGCGAGCTCATCAGTGCGGCACATGAAACGCTTCGCGATGCATCAAATGAGGCCGACGCACCCACCGACGATGCTGAGGTCGTGCAGCGCGCGGGCGCCACGGTACTCACGGTGCCCGGCGATCCACTCGCGCACAAGCTCACCACTCCGGCAGATCTCAGGTTGCTTGAGGCGCTCCTTCGTGTGCGATCTGAGGGCGAAAAGTGAGCGCACTGCCTGAGATTCGTGTCGGCACCGGCGTCGACGTGCACGCGTTTGATGCCGACGCGAAGCTCACGCTCGCGGGCCTGAGCTGGCCCGGTGAACCAGGTCTCTCTGGGCACAGCGATGGTGACGTCGTGTGCCACGCGATCGTCGATGCACTGCTCTCGGCTGCGGGTCTCGGTGACATCGGCGGTCTCGTCGGTGTGGATCGGGCGGAGACCGCGGGCGCAGCGAGCACCGGCTTCGTGCGTTTAGCTCTCGACAAACTCGAGGCAGAGGGTTGGCGCCCCAGCAATGTGTCGGTTCAGATGATTGGCAACAGGCCGAAGTTTTCGCCGAGGCGTCACGAAGCGGAGCGCGTGCTCAGCGAACTCGTGGGCGCACCGGTTTCGGTAGGTGCGACAACCTCAGACGGCCTCGGCCTCACCGGCCGAGGAGAGGGCATCGCTGCTATAGCGACCGCCCTCATCACTCGCTAGCTCGCGTAGGTCGAGACGAGGCGCACAGCGCCTCCGTCGACACCCTTCGCGCCCTGCTCGAAACCTTCGAGGTCTCGCGAGGAGGTCGAAACAGAGCCAACGACCCAGGTATCGAGCCCCTCCGCGGTGAGCGCTGTGGCGACGAGTGGCGCGCGATCCGCCGAGACGACGGCGAACATGCCCACGCCGAGGTTCCAGGCACCCTCGAGCGACTCGAGTGAATGCCCGCCGAGGTCTGCAAGGTGACGGAAGACCGGCAGCGGTGACCACGTCGAGCGATCCACCTCGATCCACGCACCCTGCGGAAGCACACGAGCGAGGTTCGCCGCAATACCACCACCGGTGACGTGGCTCAGCGCGTGAATCGCACCAGCAGTCGATGGATCTTCGAGTACGCGCAACAGCGGCGCTGTGTACAGCGCCGTTGGCGTCAGCAGCGCTTCGCCATACGTCGCACCGAGTTCGGGGCTCGGGGCTTCGTAGCCAATGCCGCGCTCTGCAAGGATGTGGCGCACGAGCGAGAAGCCGTTCGAATGCAAGCCAGAGGCTGCCATTGCGATGACAACATCGCCGTCTTTCACGAGGCCCGGGTGAAGCATCTTGTCGGCCTCAACGACGCCCGTCGCAGCTCCTGCAACGTCGTAATCATCGGGGCCCAGAAGACCAGGGTGCTCCGCAGTCTCACCGCCAACAAGCGCGGTTCCGGTCGCCTCGCACGCTTCAGCGATGCCGCGAACAATGTCTGCGATGCGCTGCGGAACCACCTTGCCACACGCAATGTAATCGGTCATGAACAGCGGCTTCGCGCCCACCACAACAATGTCGTCAACGACCATCGCGACAAGGTCTTGGCCAATGGTGTCGTGCTTGTCGATCGCCTGCGCGATCGCTACCTTCGTGCCCACGCCATCGGTCGACGAAGCAAGGAGCGGCCGCTTGTACGAGGTCAGAGCCGAAGCATCGAACATGCCGGCAAACCCACCGACGCCTCCGAGTACCTCAGGGCCATGAGTTCTTGATACGGCCGACTTCATAAGTTCGACAGCGAGGTCTCCGGCGGCAGTGTCAACACCGGACTGGGCATAGATCGACGAGTTTTCGCTCACAAGCCAAGGGTACCCTGTGTGCGCACTCAGCATCATGCCGAACGCCGCACAGAACTATGCGAAAATAGGTAGGTGCGCCACCTGGCGCTCCCTTCAACCCCAGGAGCGAACTCGCAATATGTGCGGCATCGTTGGCATCGTCTCATCTGATCTCGTCAACCAGCAGGTATATGACAGCCTGCTCTTGCTCCAGCACCGGGGCCAAGATTCGACAGGAATCGCGACGCTCGAGGGTGACTTCTTTCACATGGTGAAAGCAAGCGGGCAGGTGCGCGAGGCGTACCGCACGCGCGATATGCGCCAGCTGCTCGGAAACGTTGGTCTCGGGCACGTTCGCTACGCGACAAAGGGCGATGCTGCTCGCGAAGAAGAGGCGCAGCCCTTCTACGTGGGCGCCCCCTACGGCATCATCTTGGTGCACAACGGTAACCTCACAAACACGCGTGAGCTCACCGCTGAGCTGTACAACGTTGACCGCCGCCATCTCAACACGCACTCTGACACCGAGTTGCTGCTCAACGTGCTCGCAAACGAACTCCAAACGAGCATCGCGGGCCTCTCGCTCGACGAAGAGCAGATTTTCGAGGCAGTCACCCGGTTGCACGAGCGCGTTGAGGGCTCATATGCGGCGATCGCGCTCATTGCGGGGTACGGCCTTATTGCGTTCCGCGATCCACACGGAATTCGGCCGCTTGTTCTCGGTCACCGCACCACTGATTCGGGCAAGGACGAGTGGGTCGTAGCGTCTGAGTCGCTCGTGCTCGAGTCGGGTGGGTACGAAATCGTTCGCGACGTCGAGCCAGGAGAGGCCATTCTTATCAAGTCCGACGGCACGATGACGTCGCGTCAGTGCGTGCCGAACCCCGAACTCGTACCGTGCGCGTTCGAGTACATCTACCTCGCGCGGCCAGACTCGGTGCTCAGCGGCATCTCGGTGTACGACGCACGGCTTCGCCTCGGCGATGTGCTCGCAGAGCAGATCAAGGCCGAACTTCCAGATGTGAACATCGACGTGGTCATGCCGATTCCTGACTCGGGCAGGCCGAGCGCCATGCAGCTCGCGCGCAAACTTGGCGTCGAGTACCGCGAGGGGTTCTTCAAGAATCGCTACGTCGGCCGTACCTTCATCATGCCCGGGCAGTCAGTGCGCAAGAAGAGCGTGCGCCAGAAGCTCAACGCGATGAGTGTCGAGTTCAAGGGCAAAGACGTGCTGCTCGTCGATGACTCGATCGTGCGCGGCACAACATCGCGTGAGATCGTCGAGATGGCACGCGCTGCAGGTGCGCGGTCGGTGATCTTCGCGTCAGCGGCTCCCCCAGTGCTCTTCCCTCACGTGTATGGCATCAACATGCCGTCGCGGCAAGAGCTCATTGCGCACGACCGCACTCCCGCAGAGATTGCCGAGATTCTCGGTGCGGATCACCTGGTGTACCAGACCGTCGAGGGCATGAATCGTGCGATTCTTGACGGCCAGGACGCGGTGAAGTCACTCGAGGCGAGCTGCTTCACCGGCGAGTACATCAGCGGCAATGTCGACGAGGAATACCTCAGCTGGGTCGAGGCCACACAGACGAGCTGACGCCGACAAAGCGGGTAGCCAATCCGGGGTTGTGGATCGGGTCGAGTTCACGTAGCCTTTTCGGCGTGAAGAAGTAACGCAGTTCCCGTTCCGCGCCCGAGGCGCCGGGAACACGTGCGTACTGACTTCGATTCAGATAGCACTATCGGAGTGCATTCAGTTGAAGGCTGGTTACCGGCTGACTCACGTGTCTCGGCATCGCCCGGCGGAACCAGTCTTGGTTCTGAAAGGCGGCAGACATGCCCGCTCCCCAACAAACTCCTCAACTCGCCCACGCAAAACGCACCGCGCACTCCACGCCCAATGGCGACCAACGATTTACGCACCTCTCGGTGGTCGATCTCACCCACACCTACCCTGATCGCCGAGTGCTGTCGGAAGTCTCGTTCACTGCGGCCGCGGGCGACCGCATCGGCCTCATCGGCGAGAACGGCACCGGCAAGTCGACGCTGCTGCGCCTGCTCGCGGGCATCGAGGCGCCAGAGTCCGGGTCAATCTCGTTACCCGGAACCGTGGGGCTGCTGCAGCAAGAACTCCCCTACTCCGACAACACCCCAATGTCGCAGGTGCTCGATGATGCACAGCGCTCGAACCTTGAGGCAGTCGCGCATATCGAGCAACTGGCTCACGCGCTCGCAGAGCATCCCAACGATGCCACCGTGTCGCACCAGTATGCCGTGGCGCTCGCTGATGCGGATCGGCTCGGCGCTTGGGAAGCGCAGTCCCAACGCGGCGAGATGCTGTCTGGCCTCGGGCTCGATGGAATTGCCCAGACGCGCGAGATTGGTGAGCTTTCTGGCGGTCAGCGGATCCGCCTCTCACTCGCCGCACTTCTGCTGAGCGCACCGCAAACGCTGCTGCTCGACGAACCATCAAACCATCTCGACGACGAATCAGCTGCCTACCTCGAACGAGTACTGACCAGTTGGCCAGGCATCGTCGTTGTCGCGAGTCATGATCGCGCGCTGCTCGACGCAGTGACGACCCGCATGGTCGATCTCGATCCACTGCCCGTCGCGGCGCGCGAACTCACCGACAGTGAAGATGCAATCACTTCAGAGGTCAACGACGCTGGCTCGGGATTTGGGATTCGTGTGTGGGGAGTCGGGTTTTCTGAGGCCCGCCGCGAGCGCAAAGCCGAGATGCGACGTTGGAGGGAACGGTACGCCAGCGAGTCAGATGAGTTGCGCGCACTCGAACATGAGATCGCGGTCGGCTCGCGGGAGGTGAATCAAAAACACGAGTCGAAATCTGAGTCGCGCATTACGAAAAAGTTCTACGCCGATAAAGACGCGAGAGTGACGGCGAGACGCGCTCGAAACGCGAGCGTGCGACTCGAGCAACTCGAACGCCGCCGCGTTCGAAAGCCGCCCGAGCCGCTGCGCTTTCGAGGGTTCAAGCAGGATAGCGCAAGCGCCGAGCCGGGCCCAGGCGTTGTTGATTGTGCCGACCGCACTGGTCAGTCTCCGAGCACAGTTGCCGAGTCCGCAACCGAGCCGACCCTCTCCGCTCATCGGGTTGCGATCTCGGGCAGGCTCGGCGAAGTCTCAGTGGATCTCGAACCCCACGGCAGACTGCTGCTTACCGGACCGAACGGGTCGGGCAAGTCCACGCTGCTCGCAATCCTCGCGGGTACCCTCACGCCCGAGCAGGGCACCGTCGTGCGCTCCACTCGGGTAGGGTACTTGCCTCAGGAGGTGACGTTCGAGAATCCCGCGCGTTCTGCCGCAGAAACCTATCGCCAACGTGTCGGCGAGGCAGTCGCCGACCGTGTACCTCTTACGTCGCTCGGTCTACTGGCTCGTCGCGATGTGGATCGGGCGGTCGGCTCGTTAAGCGTCGGCCAGCGGCGCAGGCTCGCGCTTGCAATGCTCGTCGCCGATCCACCGCCTGTACTGCTGCTCGATGAGCCGACAAACCACCTCTCGCTCACCCTCGTTGAGGAACTCGAGGACGCGCTGCAAACCTACAGCGGAGCGCTCATTGTGGCATCGCACGATCGCTGGTTGCGGGCCCGATGGGGCGATGCGCCAGCTCTTGCGGTTACCGCGCCGAGTTATTCCTCGTCGTCGGAATCCTCGCGGTCATACTCGTCATCCGAGTCTTCGTCGTCCGAGTCATCGTCCTCATCAACGTCGACGCCATCGAGCTCATCGTCGAAGTCGGAGTAGTCGTTCTCCATCACATCGTCATCGGGATCAACGTCGTCTTCGTCGGCGAGTTCAGCAGCCGCACTCTCGGCAGCCGCCTTCTCTTCCTCGGTCTGACGTGCTTGAGCCTCGCGGAATCGCGCCAGGCGCTCCGACCAGGGCACCCACTCGGGAGCGAGCACCGCGCCTTCGCCCGGAAGCAGCTCAACCTCAAGCACTGTAACTGGCAGTTCATCATTGACCCGCGCGAGTGCTGCAGCCCAGCGCCACCCCGGATAACCCGGCAGCCGGCACTCAAAGTACAAGGTCACGGTCTGGGCGTCGTGAATCTCGTGCCCCTCATCGGCACCGATGGTCTGCGGGTCTGTGATTTCGGCGAGCGCCTCGCGAGCGAGGTCTCGGGAGTTCAGCAGCTGCGGATCCACCGCGACGGCGTCACCGGAATCTTGATTCTCAGACATCGAAATCATCTGCCACGTGCCGCAGCATTGTCGCGACCTTGCGCGAAGCCTGGCGCTCTGGGTACTGACCGGCCTTGAGCCTGCCGCCGACGCCGTCGAGCAGCTTCACTAGGTCTTCAATGATGAGCGCCATCTCGTCGGCCGACTTGCGGTTCCGTTTAGCAAGACGAGGGGTGTCGAGCACACGAACCGAGAGAGCCTGTGGGCCACGGCGCCCCTCTGCAACGCTGTATTCGACTCGGGTGCCCGTGCCGACCTCGGCATCGGCGGGAAGCACGGAAGCGTGCAGGTACACCTGCTGACCATCATCGCCCTGGATGAAGCCGAAGCCCTTGTCCTCGTCGTAGAACCTGACCTTGCCGTTCGGCATGTCTCGCCCTTTCCTTGGAATTCACACGGGCGTAGCAGCGAAATACCGCACAACCCGGGCGCAACTCGTCGTTACGCACACCCCAGCATTCTATCGGCCCCGAGACTGCCGAGACCCTGCACGAACACGCTCAGGCTTGTGAGGGGTAAACTTGTAGGGATGAGCACTGAAGATCACAGCACCCCGTCACGGTTCGAACGCGTCTTGGCCTACGTGACGATCACGATCATCGTCGCCGCTCTCGGCTCGTACTTCGCGACACTCATTGTCGGAATGAATGACCGTGAGGCGGTCGCCGAGGGGTTGTGGGCTTGGGTCTTCGGCATTTCGCTGTACGCATTGCCCGTCGGGTTTGTGCTTCTCATTCTGCTGCTCATACTGGCGCAGCGCAGGCGCAGCCGAGACGCGCGCCAGGGAAAGAGCTGACCTGGTCCACGCATGAGCGGCACGCTCCCTCTCTCTTCATATATAGCTTCGCTCGATCGAGTGGGCTTGATGGGGCTTGTCTCGTCGCGTCGTATCGCGTCGCCGCAGTCTGTGAGCGATTCGCTCGATCTTGCGCAAGAGCTGCTTAAGCCTGATTCGATCGCGCAGGCTCTCACCGAGCTCACCCGCGATGAGCTCGGCGTGCTCGCGCGCATCTCAGGGCTGGGGGCCACCGCTCAAGATGCTGGCGTTCCTCCCGAGCTCCAGCGCCAACTAGAGTCACTCATCGCTCTGGGGCTCGTCTCACCTAATGCCACACCATTCCCAGAGGTTGTAGGGGTGTTCGGCGCTGAGATCGATGGCAGGGTTTCGCTGGATGCGCTTGCGGATCCACAATCTAAGGCGACAGAGCACGACGACGCGCCCGCGCCAGACGTGTCTGGCTGGTTCGCGCAGGCCCTCACCGCGTCGGGTCAGGTGGCCTGGTTGCTTCGCGACCTCGCGCGCACACCCGCCAAGCTCAATCGCAACGGCGATGTCGCCGCGGCGTGGGTGAAGGGCCTCGAGGAGCGCCTCTCGATTCCCCGCGGGGCCGAGCTCGTAGATCTCGTGCGCGGCGCCGGGCTCGCTGGGCCCGCGGGTCACGGCTTCGTGGCGACGGCAGATGCTTGGCTCGGTTCGGGCCACGAGGCTCGGTGGATCGCGCTGGCGCGCACCGCAGCCGCACGGATGCCGCAGCGTCTGCTCGACATGCTCGACACGGCCGAGGCAGCGACCGGCCAGAACATTCACCCAGCGCTCACCGAGTTTCCTCACCGTTTCCCTCTCGCGACCGAGACCACCCTCGCTCAGGTCGCCGCAGCCGCCGCACTCTGGGAGCGCCTCGGAATCACGGTGCACGGACACCTCAGCGCGGGTGGGGCTTACGTGCTGCGCAACCCCGTGGCGCCGGGCTCCGCAGAAGCACTCCCCGACTTCGGCTTTCCCGCCATCGCTCCGGGCATCTATATTCAGCCAGACCTCAGCGTTATTGTTCCCGGGCCGCTGGCAATCGCCGACGAAACGGCGCTTGCCGCGATCACGCTACCCGAACAGCTCGGCGTCGCGTCAACGCTGCGCATCACTGAGGCTTCTCTCGGCGAGGCCATCGATCGTGGGTTTGAGGCCGCTGCTATCCGCGACATGCTCACGGGTCTCACGGTGTCGGGTATTCCGCAGCCGCTCGACTATCTCATTACCGCACTCGGCGAACGCGCAGGCAGTGTCATCGTCACCGCGAACTTCAGTGAGCACGGTCGCAGTCGCGTCGATTTCGCGAGCACGGCGCTGCGCAATTCGATCCTGGTGGATCGAAGGCTCGCACACCTGCAGCTCGCCGAACCGTCGGGGCGACTGCTCACAGAGACGACCATCCCCCCGCTCTACTCCCGGCTTCGTGCCGATCACGTGCTCGCGGCGCTACTCGACGCACGGTACCCGGCGAAGACCGAAACGCAGGGCGTAGACGATGACACACGCCCCATCATGTTGCCGCGCGGGCCTGCAAAAGATGAGGCTGATCCGCTCGACTCTCTCGTCGACCGCGTGCTGGCGTCTACGGCCGACAGCCCGAGTGACATCAGCCGACAGATCACGCTGGCCATTCGCGACCGGAGTTCGATTCGCGTCACGGTCGAGATCCGCGGCGAAGTTCGTGACTTTTCGATCGTGCCAATCTCGCTTGCGTCGGGCCGCATGCGCGCCCTCGATGAGGCAGCGGGGGTCGAGCGCACGCTTCCGCTAGAAGCGATAACTGCGGTCGCACAGCTCACCTGACCTGCGCAGTTCACCGAGAGCGCGTAAAATGGCTAGTTATGACTCTTGGCCCACTCATTGTGCAGAGCGATCACACCGTGCTGCTCGAGGTTGCGCACCCCGACGCTGAAGATGCACGGCATGAACTCGCGGTATTCGCCGAGCTCGAGCGCGCCCCCGAACACATTCACACCTACCGCGTGACACGCCTGGGCTTGTGGAACGCGCGCGCGGCCGGGCACACGGCCGAAGAAATTCTTGAGACGCTGAATCGCTACGCGAAGTTTCCGGTGCCGAGCGGGGTCGCTGCCGAGATCGCCGACACGATGCGGCGCTACGGCAGGCTCACCATCGAGCGCACCGAAGACGGTGACCTCATGCTGCACTCTGACGACGCGGCGATTTTGCGTGAGGTGTCGTCTGCGAAGAAGGTCGCGCCGCTGCTCGGCAACAAGATTGACGACTTCAGCATGCCCGTCGAAGCGTGGGCGCGCGGCGAACTCAAGCAGCAGCTCGTGGCACGCGGCTGGCCCGCCGAAGATCTCGCCGGGTACACGCCGGGCGAACCCTACGAGATCGAGCTCGACGAGAGCGACTGGAGTCTGCGCGACTACCAGCACAAGGCGGTCGAGGCGTTTCAGCGCGGTGGATCGGGGGTCGTGGTGCTCCCCTGTGGCGCGGGCAAGACGCTCGTGGGCGCGGCCGCGATGGCTGCGGTGGGTGCGAAGACGCTCATTCTCGTGACGAACGCGGTGTCTGCTCGCCAGTGGCGCGACGAGTTGCTTCGCCGCACGAACCTCACTGAGGATGAGATCGGCGAGTACTCGGGTCAGGTGAAAGAGGTCAAGCCCGTCACCATCGCGACGTACCAGATTCTTACGAGCAAGCGAAAGGGTGAATACGCACACCTGTCGCTCCTCGACGCGCAGGACTGGGGCGTCATCGTTTACGACGAGGTGCACTTGTTACCCGCCCCCGTGTTTAAGCTCACCGCCGACCTGCAGGCGCGGCGCCGCCTCGGCCTTACCGCGACGCTCGTGCGTGAAGACGGGCGAGAGGGTGACGTGTTCAGCCTCATTGGCCCGAAGCGATACGACGCCGCGTGGAAAGATATCGAGGCCCAAGGATTCATCGCACCGGCCGCGTGCTTTGAGATCCGCATCGACCTGCCTGAATCTGAGCGACTCGAGTACGCCGTCGCGGAGGATCAAGATCGGTACCGCATAGCCTCCTCGACCCCGCAAAAAGAGCGCATCGCGAAAGAGATCATCGACCGACACCCGGGCGAAAGCACCCTAGTTATTGGGCAGTACATTGACCAGCTCGAGTCGATGGCCGAAGCGCTCGACGCGCCACTCATCACCGGGCAGACCCCGGTGAACGAGCGCGAAGAACTCTTCCAGGCGTTCCGTGCAGGCGAAGTGAAGACGCTCGTCGTGTCGAAGGTCGCAAATTTCTCGGTGGATCTGCCAGACGCATCAGTCGCGATTCAGATCTCTGGCTCGTTCGGCTCGCGCCAAGAAGAGGCGCAGCGCCTCGGCCGCCTACTCAGGCCAAAGGCAGACGGTGTGACGGCGTCGTTCTACACGCTCATCGCGCGCGACACAGTGGATCAGGACTTTGCGCAGAACCGTCAGCGGTTCCTCGCGGAGCAGGGGTACTCGTACACGATTATGAACGCTGCTGATCTACCCGCTGCTGCCTAATAAATAGAACCCCCCTGCCGCCTGGTTTCCCTGATCGATTCTTCTCGGTGCTTGCGAAGTCGCCGCGCAATTTACGGGGGAGCGCATTTCGACTTCTTTAACTGGGGAGGCAAGCGGCGACGGTGTATCGAACGGTACTTTCGCAGCGACAGGGGGGCGTTCTTGGGTTAGAGAGTTACCGATTCCTCTCCGGTAGGTCGTGCGGTTCTACCCGCAACGACGATGATTGAGACGTACGCGAGTATTGATCCGCCGAGCGCTACGGTCCACCAGGGAAATCCTGGGATTTCGGGCCTCGCACCAGCGGCTTCAATATCCGCTACGGGGGTTGGAAGTATACGCTCGCCAGTGACAAGGTACCTGTGACTATTAATGCCGAGCGGAGTGCAGGTCACCAGGGTGACGTGATCCTTTCCGTACTCTGGCAGCAGGCTTTGGGACTCATCCGGAAGAACGGTCTGTGTTTCAAACACGCGATACGTGAGTACCTCGCCGAACACCTCGATTGTGAAGGTGTCCCCGATCTCCAACTGATCGAGCTCATTGAACAGTACTGCTTCTGGCAGCCCACGGTGAGCGGTGAGAACCGAGTGTTGGGAGTCACCACCCACTGGCAGTGAGGTTCCTTCAAGATGGCCGACGCCTTTGAGGAGTGTTGTCTCTGACGTGCCGTGGTAGATGGGCAAGTCTACGTTGATTGCGGGTATGCGCAGCCGGGCCATAACGCCGTCAGCACTTGCGCGTAGCAATTGATCGTAGTCGAACCCACCCGGAGTTGATGCGTGTGAAGTTGGAACGTTGCTCGATGGGTCGAGCATTGCGCCTCGATCTATTTCACCCCTGATGAGTGCGCTGTTGTAGGCGTGAGCGTCACTGATTGCGGTGCGCAACAGTGACGGTTGCTCTTCACTCACCGTGTCGTCGAGACTCACCACGATCTGCGACTGGTTGTATTGCGAGAACCATGAGGCGGTGCTCGGGTACAGCATGACAAGTACTCCGAGGAACGCAAGGAGGGCGACTCCCGCGGTTCCCCAGGGCATGCGCCACCGTGCCGGGGAGTCCGACTTCGGATTCCGCAGCTGTGGAGCTGATGTGAGTGTCATGAGAGGTCTTTCTGTGTCGTGAAGGGGCGAGGAATCTGAGTCCCCCGCCCCTTCACGGTCAATGGTTAGTTACCAGTTGACGCTCAGCGGTGGGAGCGGGTGCGGCGTACGAGCATCATGCCCGCACCCATCGCGATCAGCGCGAGGCCACCAAGGGTGAAGGCCATCGTGCCAGTCGAACCGGTGAGTGGCAGGTTCGGTGCCGTCGGCTCGTAGTTCTCGATCGTTTCGTAAACGGTCGAGGCTGTTACCGTCGAACCTGCTGTGATGGTGAACGGACCATAGGTTGGATCGTCAGGAAGCACGTAGCCCTGAGGAGCCACAGTCTCAACAACCACGACGGTCATCGATGTCGTTGCTCCGCTTCCGATGTAGAAATCAAAGTGGAGCGTTCCGTCAGTCGCATCAGTGGTGCCCGAGGCGATTGCAGTACCTGTTGGATCCCCGTTGGTGTCAGCGAGGTACACCTCGAAGTCTGCTCCGCCCAGAACCTCCTGGGTGTTCTCGGAATCAACCTTTTTAATCTCAAGTGCGCCCCAGTTTGTCTGCGGTTCATTCGTCGGAATCGTGTTTCCGTTCACAGTGATGTTCGCCACGTTGGTGTGAGCACCAACCTCGGTTACCGTGGTGCGGAGCACTGCCGTCACAGTCACATTGCCCTCTTCGAGCGCGTTGTTCAGCGTCAAGAGTCCTGGTGCAAGGAACATGATCTCGTGCGTCGTTGGATTAACCGAGAAGTCGGTTCCTGGAGTCAGTGGGGTTGCTCCAACACTCACACTTTGCCATGCGACAAACGTGAGATCCGGGTCAAGGCTGTCCGAAATCTTGAACTCGGTGTAACCGACACTCGTTGCGGGTAACGGTGCCGAGATGGTCCAGTCGACGTTCTTGTCGAGACCTAAGACTCCATCGATCGGGTCGCTTACCGTCTTCGTAGGAGTAACCGTACCTACGTCGTTCTTCGGGTAGGCAACCGGGTTGTAGTTCCAGGTGCCGTTGGCGTTTGGTTCAGGGATTGTGATGATGAACGGGATCGCCGGAGCGGTGATGATGTTTGGACCTGAGCTGATCTCGGTGACATAGTAGGCACCGACGGGCAGGTTATCCTCGACCGTAACACCCGATGCGTTCGTCGGGGTGAGCGATGTCGCCGTACCGAGCGTGAGACCCGTCAGGATTGGTGCAGCGGTCGGCTGAGGAGCATACGCAGCCTCAATAGTTGTCCAGCCTTCCTCAGTCGTGAGATCGACATTGGTGATTGGCTCAATTTGGAAGACGACGCCCTCGAGTGGATCTCCAAGGATGTTCCCCGCTATACTCTGCGGATCACTCTCGTGCTTGTTGATCGTCAGTGATCCAGTAAGCGTAGTGTCGATACTGCCTGCTACGGCGTTTCCCCCGTTGCGGCTGATGCCGCGTTGCCACCGACAAACCCGACCAGCGCGAGGGACAGGACCCCCACGCCTGCGGCGAGGCGTCGGAGCGACGTTTTCCTCGTATTCATTTTTTCCTTCTTTCCGTTGCCACCAACGCCATCTGGACGCCGGTCGGTTAGTTGTAGTTCTGCTGTTCAAATTGGTCTCGGAGAAGCGTCATACGATGCGCCCCTGTCCGCGTCGGCGGTTCAGCGTGACGAACCCGTACGCTGCGATCGCGATGAGAAGCACGATCCCGCCTCCGATGTAGACCTGATCTCGGCCAATTCCACCGGTAAGTGGAAGCTTTGGTCCCGGCAGTTGAGTGTTCACGAATGCCTCGTCGAACACGTAGTCAAGAGATGCGCCGGTGATTTGGAACGCGTGCACCGTCGTATCGAGCACATACCCCGGAGGAGGTGTCTCCTCAGTCAGCGTGTAGTTGCCCCATTTGAGATTCTCTAGCTTGAAACTGCCCGCTGCTGCGTTCGTGTCCTCATATGCTGCGACGGTGCACGGACCTGATGTGCAGTCAACGACGACGGTGTTCGCTGGTACGCCGGGGCCGGTGAGGGTCCAGGTCGATCCAGCAAGTGATGCGTCAGAACCGTTAGCGATCTTTGCCCAGCTCACTGAGCCTGGGAGTGCGGTGTTCGTGATTTCACACGTGACGTTGTCACCGAAGGCCACGGTCACCTCATCACCAGTTACTGTCACGGATTCGGAGCCGTTGTCAGTCAACCTCGTGCAGGTCCAGGCGCTCTGCGCGTATCCGGCGGGGCCGACCTCGCTGAGCGTGTAATCACCCTCGGTGATCACCGCTGGCCACACGTTCGCGTCTCCGGTTTCACCGGTGACGGTCGACGGGCCAGTCGCGGTAAGGTCCCAATCAGTCGCGGCGTTCGTACCCCAGAACTCACTGTTGTCCACGTGCTTCACGAGTGTGAGTTGGGTCAAGCAGGTCACCCGGTTGGTGATGGTCGCGGTGTTCGGACTCGGCAGCTCAGTGATAGTGTGCGCGTACGCTCCGTTAGACACATCGTGGTCTGTCGTAACTCCGTTGACCAATGTCACTCGCTGAGAGGTGATCTCACATCCGTGAGGCGCTGTCAGGCCTAATGAGGATTGCTCACCGATTTGGGCGGTGCTTCCTACCAGGTATCCAGGATCAGCGACGCCCCAGGGTTCCACATCTCCATCGAGTTCGAGCGACGCATTGAGCCACGCTGGTACGGCACCGCCCGGAATCGTGTAGGTGTCAATGACATCTCCATCGCCATCTACAACCTGCCAAACCTTGTTCACGGTGAGGGAGACGAGCTTCGGTTTCTCCTTGTTCACAACTTTGCAGGCCGTGATGAGCCCACTCTTGACGGGAACCGTGAACTTCGCGTTCGCTGCGTCGACAGCCACTGCGCCAGCAGTATTTGTGCAGGATGCGCTGACGAAGTCGTACCCCGTCTGCGTCGTTTCCTGTATCACTACGTTGTGCGTGTTGAGGTCGTTGAACGTGAGTTCGAAGTTCGTTCCAGAAGTAGAGGTTGTATGCGCTGCAGGTGATCCATCAACAACTCCGCCTGAGGCGGTGAATGTCCAGCCTGAAGCACTCGTGTTGACCACGTCACCGTTCGCATCTTGCAACTCTTTGACGACGCTGATTGTGCCGCCACAGTTCTGCAGCGCGAGGTCACGAAGCGTGGTTTCGAGGTCGGAGAAGCTTCCAGCAAGGAAGTAGTCGTCACCCGGAGTGGGTCCCGTAATTGCCTCCAGATTAAGGTGGGAGTTCGTCGAGAGCCCAACACCAACACCAACAATCTTCGTCGTCTTGGTAGGGTCCGACGGTGTGGTCCTTGCCTTCACCGTATTTGCCGAGAGCACTGCCTGCTCGACCATCCTGAACTGAACGGTAGTGTTTGTTTCACCACTGCCGGCATTGTCATACGCCGTGGGATCTCCATCTGTGAGGAACACCACCATGTCATAAGCGCCCGTCGAGTTCACGAGTCGAAATGCCGCATCCCAGTTGGTGTAGCCACTGCTGTTACCCTCGTTCGGCAATCCGTTCTGGATTTGATTCGCTGCACCCGCCCAACCTGTGTTCGAACCAGCAGACCCCTGGATTGCGAGATTGTAGAAGTTGCCATCGTTCATCGTCGATGCCGTGGAATCAAAACTGAACATCGTCACCGTTGAAGGTGTGCCCCCAAGCCCACCATTGCCAACAAATAGTTTGGCGGCATCTTTAAAGCTCGTCATCTCGCTTTGGTTAATGGAGGCTGAGGTATCAAACACCATTGCAATTGAGAGCCCGCACGAACTAGGGAACTCCGGATTAACGCGGGCGTTCACCCACGCCCCGCTCACGTCAGTATTCGGGGAGTTGCTATCCGCTGTGATGTTTCGCGTCTGGTAACCAGAACCATTGGTGATGTCCACCTTGAAACGATAAGGAGTCGCAGTTTTCGAATTTTGGTATGGGCCGGTACCGATCGCTGATATTGCCCTCCATCCGGTGGGAACACCGGTCTCAACGACCCATACCCCGTTGGTATTTGTACGCGAAACCTGGATTGAGCACTCGCCATTTCCGTCGGTAGTGCAAGTGCCGAGCACCGTTGAGGTCGGTGAACCCGGATTTCCGCCTGTCGAAGCGTATGCGGTGTAAGTTGCATCCGGGACCCTCGTCGCGTCCGTTAGTCCACTCCCAGTGCGGTCGCCGATCTTTGTGATGTTCAGGCTGACTGTGCGAGACTGCCCGACCCCCCATACGCCGAAGTCGTAGGTGTCGTTGTCATCCCAGGCGTCTGTTGCTGGCAGCTGGTAGCCACTATTGTTATTGCCTCGACGCGGAATAGTTTCCCACCCTGTATTGCTCGACGTCATGCCAGACGGGGCACTCGTCATCTGTACGCGGTACCGCCGGTCACTACTGATGGCGGTCTGACCGTTACTTCCTATGCCGGTCACAGCGAATTCTCCCGGATCTGGGTCACGGTCGAGCCCGTTGTATCCTGCTTGCCCGGTGTTGTCCGTCACAGAGTAGGAGTTCCCCCAGCTACTGTTATTGTCGTTACTGGCGTTGCTGACGTGCGGTCCTTGGATGGTGAACGTCGCCCCACCGATGAGAGTTGTGCCGTTCTTCACCGACCAGTACACATACGGTGCGTCGAGCTCCACTCCCCCTGGCCCGTCGGGCCCGAGCGACATGATTCCGAAGTCTCCGAGTCCGCCAGCATCGCCCTCTGAGAGAGATTCAATATCCTGCACCGCAACCGGTTTGGGCGCGAATGTGATCGCGGTGACGTTGTCGTTCGCGGCAAGTGTCACGGGGGTCGTCACCCAATCGGCAACGTCACCATTTGTGAGCGATCCACTCACCCGATATGGGCTGTCAGTAGCGAGCACATTGACCGGGGTGCGGGTCGCGTCATCGTCGTCGATGAGTGCCTTCACGAGGAATACGCCTGGCTCCGGATCCTCATCGGCTCCGGTGTATCCTGCCTGACCTGTGTTATCTGACACCGTCGTCGATGTCGCATTCGCCCATTGCGAATCGGCGCCGTCGTCATTGACTGCGTCGTTCCTTGGCCCTTCTACAACGATCGTCGCGTCTTGAACTGTTGCACCATTGGCGTCTACAGTCTTCCAGCGCAGGTACGGAGGAGCAGGGAGCACTTCGACGCCTGAATCGTTCGCGGCGGTGGCTTTGGTCTGTGGAGCCGCGCTCTTGGCTGCAGAAGGCTCGGTCTCCGGTGCAGGCGCTGGTTCAGCAGGTGTCTTCGCTGGAACGGGCTCCGCCTTTGGAGCTGGTTCAGGTGCCGGTGCAGGCGCTGGAGCTGGTGCGGGCGCAGGCTCCGGGGCGGGCGCAGGCTCCGGGGCGGGCGCAGGCGCTGGAGCAGGTTCTGGTGCGGGCGCAGGTGCAGGCTCCGGAGCCGCCTGCTCCGGAGCCACCACACTCGCAGTCTCATCAAGCACTGCGTCATCTGCCAATGCCGGCGTGGCGCCCACGAGCGCGATCGCAAATGCTGATGTAACTGCGAGAACGCGACGAGCCATTCGCCCCCGATGCGCCCGCGCGTTCGTTCTTATTTCGTGCATGGGGGCGTTCGATAGAACGTTCCCCCGGCGCTCAAACGCCTTCCAAGTTGCCATGATGGCCTCACTCCCCTGTGATCTATCCGCAACGCTAAAAGCAGCCGACCTAGAGGGGATCCGGGAGAAGTACGTAAATATTTTTGGTGCCAACAGTGCGGAGAAAGTCCGTATCCTATGAAAAACTCATGAAACTCGCCGCTATTTACCATGTAGGAGCCGAATTTTTGGAGTAAATCGCCGGTGAATTCCTAAATAAACTCACAGAAATGCCAACTTTCCACCCTCAGGGAAAAATACGTATCTTTTAATCAACTACTGTGTGTTAATTACGTACCTCTTGTAAGTTGCGAGATAAAGGCGCATGCTTACGGCGGGGGTAACTGAAGATGGAAATGATTTGGGGGGATTCGGCGACGCTGAATCGCCAAGACACAGAATTGGAACCACACGACTTCTTCGTGCAGGCCACAAGTGACAGGGTGCCGCGGGTTGCCGCAGCGCTCTCGGCAGATGGATCCTGTGTCGTGCTCATCGGCGAGCTCGGCAGCGGAAAGTCGTTTGTCGCCCAGGCAGCGGTCACATCGCTTGCTCAGTCATTGAAGAGTCCGGTAGAACGCATCGTCATTGAGAAGTTCGCCGATCTCGATGACCCGATGATGGGAATTGACTCTCAGAATGCACGTCACGAGAGCGAACGCATTAGTGCCGCACTCGCAAAACGGTACGGATCCACCAACCTTGTCATCATCGCGATGAACATCGACAAGTATTCGTCGTACGACGCTGCCGTACTCGAGCACCTCGTGCGCATCGGCGACCTGCGTTTCGTGTGTACGGCGCAAGAGCTGACAGGGGCGGCGGATCGGCTCGCAAGAAACCCAGACGTGGAACAGTTCGGCATTGCGCCCCTCTCATTCACTGAAGCTAGTGAGATGGTCGCGGGACTCCTCGGGGTGAGTCAGGTCACCGAAGAGACACTCAACCGCTGGCACGCGGCGACGCGAGGAAACGCTCACGCCCTCGTGACACTCGCGTTGGGTGCCGAGAGGCGCGGCGCCGTTCGTCGTGCGGATCAAGTCGCTTGGGTCGAGCCGCAAGACGATATCCCGTCTCCAGAGTTCGTCACGCATCTGGGTGACCTCTCGCCCACCGAGTACGCGAACCTCGAGCTCGTTTCTTACGCAAAGACCATCATGGAGCCGCAGTTGCTGCGATTGCTCGATTCTGAATCGGTGACATCGCTCATCGAGCGTCAGATTCTCGCGGTGCAAACCGACAGCCGCGGCAACTCCGTGCTCACCACGCGGCTGCCAGTGACAGGCGATGCGGTGCGCGCGCGCATATCTCCGGTGCGTCGCACGCAACTTGCATCGCTGTGCTTCGAGGCATTGAACTCCGTGGATCTCTCGACCACACTCATCAACACCGGTCGATCCCGCCTCGTCAGGTTTGGCCTCGAGAGCGGCGAACCCGTGCCCGCCGACTGGGCTTGGCAAGCCATGCACGAAACCTTGCACTCGGCAGACCTGAGGTTTTCGCTGACACTCGCACTCGCTGCGATCCAGCACGAAGACCCCCAGCGAGCCGCCGAGGCTACATTGCGCGCCTGTGAAATCGCGCACTTTCTCGGCGACCGAAACTCGCTGCGAACGGCGACTGAAGTGCTCATGCACCTGCTCAATTCAGAAACGAAACTCGCCCGCGTGACGGCGAGCACGAGACTCGAACTGCAACTCACCGCCGCATATCTCAATGCGATGAATCGCGGAGATATCGCGGGGGCACTCAGTCAACTCGACGAGGCAGAGCAGCGCGCACGTGAGTCGGGCTGCGACGTGACCTACGTTGTGCGTGCACACCGTATGCGTCTACACGCCATGAATGGCAATCTTCGCTTCGCGTTCGAGGCACGTGGATCGAGAGCAATCAGCCAGAACCTCGAAACAGAGATGCTCTCGCTCCCAGCCAGAATCTTCGAAGCCGTCACCCTCGTGCAGCGGGGGTCATTCAAGAAGGCACTCGACATCGCCTCCACCGCACGCGAGCTCTCGCTGCTTCACGGCATTCCCGCGACCGCTTCAGGTGGCCTTGAGTGCTTCGCGATGTTCTTGTCGCACTGGGCCCGAGGTACGACCGGGGCTGCAAAACGAGTGCTCTCTTCTCTTCCGAAAGAACGACCCGACCTCATCTCGGCGAGGGCGCAATCTGGCACGATTGACCTCGCGGTGTCGCTCGTTTCGATTCAGGATGGACGCTGGTCTGAGGCCGCAACGCTTACGGAGCGCACCCTGCGAGAGCTTGAGAGCAATGATCCATTCGGGCTCACCGAACTTGCTCAGGCAATGCTCGCACTTTCTCGGGCAGTGCTCGGCGACACCGAAGGTGCGCGTGAGGCCCTCAGCAATAGTGAGCGCCAAGCTCCCGGGCTTTCACTTGCTCTTGGTGGCTTTGTTCAGATCATCACACTTCGCACCCACCACTGGCTCCGTGATACGTCGCTCGTCGAGCGCGCGTTTAAGGTCGCAGCCTGGGCTCGCGATGAGGATCTCGCGCTCATCGAACTCGAGGCACTTGATATTGCGGCCCACGAACTCTCGAAGCCCGAACCGGCCCTGCTGCAACGCGCCGAGATGCTGTCGACACACATCGACTCACCCATCGGCGAGGCGCTGCTTGCCCACATTCGAACACTCACCCGGTGCGAGGAGGGCGCAAACGATTCGGGAATCGAGCCAGAAGAACGTCTGCTGTCGGAACTCGGCGTCTGGCTTCCGCTGCCACCCACAAGCCAGCTCACGGGGCGCGAACGAGAGATCGCACTCTTCACCTCGCTGGGATACTCGTCGAAACACGTCGCTGAGCGCCTTCACTTGTCTGCCCGCACGATCGAGACTCACCTTGCGCACGTGTACGGCAAACTCGGCTTGAACGGGCGCGAAGCGCTGCGCGAATGGTTCTCGACGCAGCGCGAACGTCTGACCTAATGCTCAAGACGCACCGCGAAACTTCCAGCAAGTTCATAGCAAATTATCAGAGACTGTGAACATGAATACTCAGCGAAAAGGACCAAGAATCCTCATCGTCGACGACGAGCCGAACATTCGCGAGCTCCTCACTACGAGCCTACGGTTCGCAGGTTTCGGCGTACGTGCCGTCGCGAACGGTGCGCAAACCATCTCCGCGGTACTCGAGGAGGAGCCAGACCTTATCATCCTCGACGTCATGCTCCCCGATATGAACGGCTTCAGCGTGACGAAGCGACTCAGGTCGGCCGGCTACACGGCGCCGATCATCTTCCTCACCGCGAAAGACGACACCGAGGACAAAATCGAGGGCTTGAACGTTGGCGGCGACGACTATGTCACCAAGCCGTTCAGCCTCGACGAGATTATTGCGCGCATCAACGCGGTGCTGCGCCGAACCATTCAAGAAGACGAAGAGTCGATGCTTGAAGTGGGCCCAATCGCGCTCGACCAAGACACCCACGAGGTCTCGGTTGCTGGCACGTCAGTCGAGCTCTCCCCCACCGAGTTCAAGCTGCTCCGCTACCTCATGCAGAACGCAAACCGCGTGCTCTCGAAGTCGCAGATTCTCGACCATGTGTGGGAGTACGACTTCAACGGCGACGCGGGAATCGTCGAATCTTACATTTCGTACTTGCGCCGCAAACTCGATCCACTCACTGAAGAATCGCTCATTCAAACCAAGCGAGGATTCGGCTACATGCTTAAGGCCGACTTAGCCCCGTGACACAAAAGGGTGAGATCAGCGACCGGTGGGCAGACGTATCACTCCGCACGAAGATCACCATCGTCACGGTGTTCATTCTGTTCCTCGGGCTCATCGTCGCGGGCGTCGGCACCTTCTCGGTGCTGCGCCCGATGCTCATCAACCAGCAGAATGCCGCGCTGCTTCAGCTGCGTAACGACCCGATGCGCGTGCTCGGTCTTGACGCCGAAGATCGAAGGCTCACGCAAGACGACGTCATTGCGGCGAACAGCCAGTACTACGTTGCGATGCTCGATATCAATGGCGACGTAAAGTTCGATAACGCACGCGACCGAAACACGTCAACGCTTCCGAGTATTCCTCCCTCTACGATCACGCTCGATTGGGTGCGAGAGAACCCAAACTCGTTTGTCGCGCTGCGCAGCCCGAACGGTGCGCGCTGGCAGTCGGTGACTATGCCGATACTCATCAATGACGTGCCGCAGGGCGTACTTCTCATTGCCGAATCCACGGCGCGCATCAATCAGATGGTCGCGCAATACGTGATTGTGTTCACCGGGTTCGGCGTTGCCGTGATCCTCCTTGGCGCGGCGCTCACGCGCATTCTCATCACGACGACGCTGCTTCCGCTCGCCGAAGTCGAGAAAACCGCACTCGAGATTTCGCGCGGCGACTTCTCGAAGCGCATCATGGTTGCGAGTCCGCACACCGAGGTCGGGCACCTTGGTGAGTCGCTCAACGTCATGCTCGATCGGCTCGATGGGTCGATTGAGGATCGCGAGCGTACCATCACCCAAATGCGTCGATTCGTCGGCGACGCGGGACACGAGCTGCGCACACCGCTCGTCTCTGTGCGCGGGTATGCCGAGCTTTACCGCATGGGCGCGCTCCAGGAAGAGGAGCAGGTCGTGCAGGCGATGGGCCGCATTGAGAAAGAGGCGATCCGCATGACGTCTCTCGTCGAAGACCTTCTGGCGCTCGCAAGGCTCGACGAGCGTCGCCCCCTCGAGCTCGCACCGCTCTCGCTCAATCAGCTCGCACACGACGCTGCACTAGATACCCGCGCGGGATCACCGGAGCGCGAGGTCACTGTCGTAGCAGACCCCGCAGACCCGCAGGTACTCGGCGACGAGCACAAAGTGCGGCAGCTCATGACGAACCTCATCGGCAATGCCCTGATACACACCGCAGACGGCAGCCCGATTGAGATCGTGGTGTCGAGGCCCCCGCTCAGTGGTACCGCACCGGGTGCGCCGGCGCCGGTGGACATGGTGCGTTTTGAGATCGTGGATCACGGCGAGGGCGTTCCCGAGCAGCTTCGCGAGAAGATTTTCGGCCGCTTCTGGCGCGCAGATAATTCACGCAACCGCGAAACCGGTGGATCGGGTCTCGGACTCGCCATCGTGAAATCGATCGTCGACGCCCACAAGGGCACCGTCAGCGTGCACGAGACACCGGGTGGCGGCGCGACGTTTAGGGTCGACCTGCCTGCTGCTTAGCCTGCGGTGTACCTGCTGTTTCGGCTGCAGAGTAGTCGACGTACCACCCGCTACGCAGTGAGATTCAACCCGCGGTACGACGACGGCGCAGTACCTGATCGAGGTCTGGCATGCCCTCGCTCGTGTCGCCCACGACGCCGAGTTCGCTCAGACGGTTGGGGCGCGTAGCCGGTGCGGCAGGTTTGGCTGGATTGGCTGGATTGGCTGGATTGGCTGGCGCCTGCGTTGAGCGTTGCGTCTCTGCCGCTGGCCGGGTTCCAGCCGTCGGCTGAGTTTCGGCTGATTGATTCCTTGCCGAGGCTGCCGCCTGCTGGTGTGCGCGTGCGGCCTCTCGGCGCACCTCGCGCAGCAGCATGGAGTCCGGCTGATTCTCCCGCGGTGCCGCAGCACGTACCTGGCGAGCACGGGCCATGGCACGAGCACGCTCGATGCGCTCGGCCGCCGCACGCTGAGCATTCTGATGCGCGGCAGCGGTGTTCTCAGCTGAGACCTCAACCGCGGCCTCGGGCGTCGCACTCTGGCTGGTGGCTTCTGCAAGCACCTCTTGCTCAGCGGCGATCGGGGCGAGCTTTGCGCGACCCGGTGCGATCAGCACGAGTGTGCCGACTCCAACACTGAACGCGAGCAGCGACCACAGCAGCACGGCAGGGCCGACTCCGGCAATCATCATTCCACCACCGAGGAGCGCGCCCACAAAGCCGAGCAGACCAATCAGTGCTGCGAGCGAGCGCATTCTCCGTACGATCGGCTTGTGCAGCTTCGCTGCCCGGTTCATGGCTACCTGCTTTCTCCGCAATTGCTGTGCGTGGATCTCGGCACGCACTTGTTCTGCCTTGGCTGCCGCCAGTTCGGCCTCACGCTCTGCCTCTTGCCGCTTCTGAGCGGTGCGCAGCAAGCGCTCGTGAGCGAGGGCTTCGCGCGCAGTCGCTTCGACTCGGACCTCTTCTGGCAGCTCGGCTGTCTCCGCGAGCACGCGCAGCGTTCGCTGCAGTCGAAGGGCGTTTCGCTCAGCAGCATTAAACTCACGCCTGCGAAACCAGGCCGGCACGAGAACCGCGCCCCAGAGCAGAGCGATGGCAAGAAACATCACTCCGCCGCCGAGACCTCCGCTACCCATGTGGCTAACTGTAACGATTCGGTAGCCGAGGCACACCCCCGGCGCGCCGATAAGGCGCCGCTTTCAGTCGTCGAGGCGGGCGAGCATGCTGCCGTGCACCTCGTCACGCGTCACCGCGAAACTCTCGTGATCGCGCCATGCGCCGTCGATATGAATGTAGCTCTTGCGACGCCCTTCGTACCTCAGCCCGAGCTTCTCCACGATACGCAGCGAGGCACTGTTTTCAGGGCGAATGCATATCTCGACCCGGTGTAGCCCGATTGTCGAAAACAGGTAGTCAATCGCGAGTGCGACCGCGACCGGGGTGATGCCGCGACCCGCGTACTCCGACGCGATCCAATACCCAATGCTCCCCGACCAGAGTGCACCGCGCGAAATATCTGAAGCGCTGAGCTGACCCACAACCTCGCCGTCGTAGGTCATCACGAAAGGCACCCCGCGCCCCTCTTGAAACTGCTGTCGAAGCCGCTTGATCACCGGTTTCAGCGTGACACTCCCGGGGGTCGGGTTCAACCCACCCGGATGCGTCGCTTCCCACGGCCCCAACCACTGGCGATCTTCGCGAAGAAATCGCTCAAGTACCTTCGCGTCGCGCTTGTGAATGAGGCGGATCCCGACGCGCCCAGAACCGAGCGAGCTCG
Organism: Leucobacter denitrificans; assembly: GCF_014396385.1. Classification (NCBI taxonomy): domain Bacteria; kingdom Bacillati; phylum Actinomycetota; class Actinomycetes; order Micrococcales; family Microbacteriaceae; genus Leucobacter; species Leucobacter denitrificans. Next base: position 2,055,699 of record NZ_CP060716.1, on the reverse strand, counting down.
GAAGCTCACCGTGCGTGGGACCGGTCACTGATATGGCCTGTCTCGTTAGCCGGCGCGCAGCTTATCTGCGAACTCGAGGATCCACTCACGAATCTCGTCGCCGAGCTCATCGTGATCGACACCGAGCAGCACGTTCGCCTTGATCCAGTCAGCACGATCACCAGTGTCGTAACGACGCCCCTTGAAGATCACGCCATAAACCGGGTCTTTGCCTCGCCCCGCGGCGAGCACGTTGAGCGCGTCGGTGAGCTGATACTCGCCGCCGCGACCCGGCTCCAGGTCGTCAATGATGTCGAAGATCTCGGGGCGCAAGACATAGCGACCGATCACCGCGAGGTTTGACGGCGCCTCTTCGCGACTCGGCTTCTCGACGAGCGCGGTAATGCGCACCACATCATCGCTGTCGGTCGCCTCGACCGCCGCGCACCCGTAGAGGTGGATCGACTCAGGCGGCACCTCCATAAGCGCCACAACGGTCACTCCGCGTGTGTCATGCACCTCGACCATGCGCTCGAGCAGTGGGTCGCGCGCATCAATAAGGTCGTCGCCGAGCAACACCGCGAACGACTCGTCGCCGACATGCTGCCGGGCCCGCCCAACCGCGTGTCCGAGCCCGAGTGGCTGCCCCTGACGCAAGAAGTGCACTTCTGCGAGTTCACTCGACTCATGCACCTTGCCAAGCTTGCCCTCGTCGCCCTTGCGCTGCAGAGTGTATTCGAGCTCTGGCACGCCATCGAAATGGTTGACGAGATTATCTTTGTTGCGGCCGGTGATGATGAGCACGTCATCAAGGCCAGCGTGCGCAGCCTCTTCAACAACGTACTGAATCGCCGGCTTATCGACGATTGGAAGCATCTCTTTCGGCATCGCCTTGGTTGCCGGTAAGAAGCGTGTACCCAGCCCCGCCGCCGGAATAACTGCCTTCACAACCCTCGATGTGGAATCACTCATAGGTTCAACCTTATCGCGGGGTACCGACATCTTATGCCCACGCGGAGTCGTAGAGCCGTACAGTAAAGACGTGAACGACGAAGCGCACCACCCGGCCGACACCATAGTTGAGGCCAAACAGCAGTTGCGTGCCGAGATCAGGCAGGCGCGTGCGCTGCGTGGATCGCGATCCACTGACACCCACGCTCAGTTCACGAAGCACCTCACCGCTCTCGTCTCACAGCATCAGGCCCGCCGCGTGAGTTGCTTTGCGAGCACCCGGAACGAACCCGACACGTCGGGATTTCTCGCGTGGGCTCGCGAGAACAGCGTCGAGGTACTCCTGCCCCGCTCGCTACCCGCGGGAGAACTCGAGTGGGTGCTGCAGACTGATGAGCCGTTGCGCCCGGGCGCCTTCGGAATCCCGGAGCCAATCGGTGAGGCGCTGCCGCCAGACATACTCGCCTCGTGCGACCTCCTCATCATTCCCGCCGCAGGCGTCGACGTGCTCGGTACTCGAATCGGGTGGGGGCGCGGATACTTTGATCGCGCGATCGACTCGCTGCGAGACGAACATCCCACGCAATTCGCTCCCGTATACGCCGTCGTGTTCGAGGACGAGGTTCACAGCGCGCTCCCCCTCGAACCGCATGATGCCCCCATCGACGGCGCAGTCACTGAGGTTCGCATTCACAACTTCGGCTAAACTGGGGCATTGTGCCTACCTATGCTTACCGCTGCGCCGATTGCGAGCACAGCTTTGACATCTACCAGTCGTTCTCTGATGAGGCGCTTTCAGTGTGCCCAGAGTGCGAGGGTCAGCTTCGCAAGGTGTTCGGCTCGCTCGGCGTGAGCTTCAAGGGTTCGGGCTTTTACCGCACAGACTCGCAGTCAAACTCGGGCTCGTCTTCTTCGAGCTCGGGCTCCTCTTCTGGCTCCGACTCATCCTCGTCGACCAAGTCGACATCAACGCCAGCCCCAAGCGCAAGCTAACCCCAGTGCGGGGGGCGGTCTTGCTTGAGACGGTCGTCGTTCTCCCCAGCACCCTGCTTCTTGGTGCGCTTCGTTTGCGCGTCACCCCAGCCCTCGGGCCGGTCTTCGCTCGCGCGCGAAGTGAGCGGGTGCTCTGAAGGGTGTGGATCCACACCCTCTGCCGCCGGGCGCTGCGCGCGCCGCGGCTTTCTCGGTGACCGCTCAGCACTCACGCGAAACTACTTTGACGAATCGGCGGAGCCAGCGTCAGTTTCAGCCGCGCTCGCATCGGTCACGCCGAGCACACGCGCGATGCGCTCAGCAACACCCTCGGGGTCAGCAAACAGGTCGAAGCTCTGCACCCTGTGATAGTGCCAGCCCAACCGGCGCAGCACCGACGGGCGCAGCCTCAGTGCGTCGCGCAGGCTCGAACCCTCTTCGCTCGCGGTACCGAGATCGATGTCGATTGCGATCGCGCGCTCGTCATACGACGCCGCGATGGGAATGACGCCGTGGTAGTCGAGTTCGACCTTCATTCCGAGGCGCTCGAGGCGCTCTGCAAACTCGCTCACCAGTGGATCGGGTTCTGACGGCAGCGACTCTGGCTCGGGCTCAGGGTGCTCAAAGGCGAGCAGTTCGGCGAGCTCCACCACTCCGTAACGCAGACGGGCGGTGTCGAGGTCTTCGGGCCTGAAGCAGCTCACAATGGTCATCGCACGACGCGCTCGCGTCATAGCGACGGCCAGCAAGTGCTCGCCACCGGGGCGTCCCAGTGCGCCGAAGTTCGACAGCACTCGCCCGTGCGGTGTGCGGCCGTAACCAATCGAGAAGATGACACGGTCGCGGCTCTGCGCCGTGGCCTGCTCGAGTGTGAGCACGGCAAACGGCTCTGCGCGCTCGCCGAGCAAGAACTCGCGATACTGCGGGAACTTCGAGAACGCCTGAAGTACCGACTGATACACCCGCACCGCATGCTTCTCGCTCGCGGTAATGACCATGAGCGACTCGTTCGGGCGCTCGTGCGCGTGCTGGAGCACCATCTGCACGACCCGATCCACCTCTGCGTCGGTGCTCTCGACCGCGCCAGTCTGCTGGTCTGGAAGCCCCTGACCGGCCGAGACGAAATCGTAGGTGAGGCTCGAGTGACCGAGGAAACTGCCGGCCCACGGGAGCGATTGAATTTCGCCGTCGTAGAACCGGGTGTTGACGAGGTTCGTGAGATCCTCGCCCCCTGCGCGGTAGCTGCGGGTGAGCTTCAGCTTCGGCAGCACTTCACTGAGTTCGGCGAATGCAGATCGCTTATCAGTCTCGGGCCCAGATTCAGTATCGCCGTCATTCGGCGCCTGCACCGAGATCTCGAACGACGATGGAGTCTGAGTCATGTCGTCGCCAAACGCGACTACCTGCTCTGCGCGCCTGATCGCACCAAGATTCTCAGCGAGGGTCGTGGCGCCGGCATCAACCAGAATGACGGTGTCGAACCGCATGGATTCGGGAATCTGGGGCACCTCATATGGCGACATCGCGAGCACCGGAGCGAGCGCACCAAACAGCGTCGGCGCGTCCTGCGCAAGCGCGGCGATGGTCACGTAGCCGCTTCGCAGCGAACCGCGGAGCGCGAGCGCCTCTTGCTTGTTGTCGAGCACCGCAATGCGCCAAGCATCAGCGAGCTTCGAAGCGAGCAATGAGCCGTTTGCTCCTGCGTGTGCGTCGTCAACGAGACGGAAGTCTGCCTCGAGCCGCTCAATGACCCCGGTGTTTGCGCTGAGCAGCGCGGGGTTCGTCTTCAGCATGCGCTCGAGTACCGACTGCCACCAGGCAAGTTCGAGCTCTGACGCGACCTGATCCGCTGGAATATGGCGGGCCGAGAGGTCATCGAGCAGCGGGCCAAGCCGCGCACTGCGGAGCCGCTCGACGATCGTGGTGCGCTCCTGAATGTTCTGCAGCACCTCTGACTCTTTCGCGAGTTCAGAGATGCGCGCTGCCAGCTCTTGAAGCGGCAGGTTCTTCAGCCGATCCGCATCGTGCGTAGTGCCGAGCACGCCGTCGAGCTTGTCGAGATCTTGGTACGCAGCCTGGAACGCGACGACAACGTCAGCGATGCCGAGCGGAACCTCGGGACGTGCGCCAACGATGGTCGTGTAGCGCTGCCAGAGCACGCGCTGCTGCTGAATCTGCACGAGCCTCGCGTACATGTCGGTGATGCTGACGCCAGGGCGCACATACTCACGGGCGAGCTTGCGCAGCCTGCGCCTATTCGCCGGAGACATGTCTTCGCCACCGCGCGGCGCGTGGGCCGCGATGACCTCTGCGAGCGACCGGTCGTACACCTCGGGGGTGAAGCGATCGAGCGTGTCGCGCACGCCCATGAGGAGCCGCAAGAACACGCCGAGCTCAGAGATCGTTTCGTACGGGCGCATCGAGGTCTGCTCGATGACCTCGTTTGCCAGAGAGATAAGCCGTGGCAGCTGCGACTCCGCGAGGTCTACGGCGACCTGGTACGCGGCGCGCGCCTCCTCGGTCGTCGAGAAATCAACGCCGTACCAGGGTGAGTCTTCTGGCCCGTACTGGAACTGCCCGAGCCTCGCCGCCTCGGTAAGGTCGTCTGCGACCGATGAGCGGTCGATGGTGAGTTGCCCGAGCGACTGGTCGTCGAGGCGCACCGTGGTCGAGGGCGGGTTCGCGCCCAGCGAGAGATGCGTGAGCTGACGCAGCGCCTCAAGGGGCGTCACGCCGAACCGTTCGTCAGTCTGGCCGAGCGCATCGCGGTAGTCGAGCAGCACGTTGCGCAGTCGCACGAGCGCCTCGTCGACGTCGCGCATCTGTTCGGCCGACGCATTCTCGTTGCGGCTAATGCCCTCGACGAGGTTGCGGCGCAGGTGCCTTGGTGTGACCGCGAGCCCAGGTAGGCCGGCACGGGTCAACCGGTGCGTAATTCCGTCGATGGTGGATCGGCGCGGCGACACCACAAGCACACGCTTGCCAGCGCGAACCAGGTTTCCAATCGCGTTCACCACGGTCTGGGTGCCGCCGGTGCCCGGAAGCTGATGTACGACAAGCGAATGACCCGCATCGATCTGCGCGAGCACATCGTCTTGCTCGGGGTCTGAGTCGTACAGGCAGCGATCAGTCTCGGGCGCGATCCGATCCGGTGAGACCGGGCTCACTGGCCGGTATGCCTCGGCGAGGTCGCGCCTCGCTGGCTCACTGCCGCACACAGCGTTGAGCAGCGGCGTGTCGAGACGCACCGCGTCGCTGAGCATGCGCTGCGAGACATTGTGGAACGACGAGACCACAAGCCGCGGTTGCACGACGAAGTCTGGAACACCAGCAACCATCTGCCTCAGGCGGTCAATGACCGGCTGAGGTTTGAACACACCCTCAGACTGCGAAAGCTCGATGAGCGAACGCGCATCAATCGTGATGCCGAGCTGCTCGCGAAGCGCGCGAATCAACTCAGAATTAACGACCGGGTACTTCTTCAGTTTAAGTTCGAAGTCGCGACCGTAGCGGCGGATCGCCAGAGGGCGAAGCAGCACCGGAGCCGAAAACTCGTCGCCCTCGAATCCCCACTTCGCGAGGCCCACTGCCAGGTTGACCGTCTCGATGCCGCGCACGGCACGCATCTCGTTGGCCTTGTCGGTAACCCGGGCAGCAGCCGCTCGTGCATGCCGCAGTGCAAGATCGTCGCGGATAAGCGCCGAGAGCAATATCTTGTTGCCCGAAATGAACTGCGGCAGACCACCTGGGTGGGTCGTTGAAAGCTCAATGCGGTTCGCCGGGTGGTCGTCGAAATAGAGCAGTGGGTTTCGCCCACCGATGCTCGTGATCTCTTTTCGCCACGCCTCGTGTTCCGCGGTGAACGCTTCCACAACCGATACCGGCCCTCCGAGTTCGGTGGCCAAGTGGTCGACTGAAAGGTTTGCCGCGAGCGACGATTCAGGCGCGCGTTCGCCCGCCGGCTGTGCCGCCTGAGCGGCTTCCGGTGTCTCTACGGCGTCTTCCCTAGGTTCGGAACGCCTACGTCGATCCACACTCCACACACCGCAACCCTAAGCGGTAAACACGGTTTCTCGCGGAATTATCTCGGTGTTTCTTCTGCCGAAGTTTCAACGAGCTCGCCGCCCGTCACCACGGGATCAACCACATCGGCCTCACCGCCGCGCAGGCGGGTCACCGTGCGCATGAGGTGGTACACGACAATCGCGGCAATCGAGCCGAGCGCAATGCCATTGAAGACCACGTCGCCAAGCTGCATTCCAAAGTCTGCGATACCTACGATGAGTGCGATTGCGGCCGTGAACTGGTTGATCGGCTTCGAGAAGTCAACCTTGTTGTCGATCCATATTTTCACACCAATGAGGCCGATCAGGCCATACAGCGCAACCGTCACACCGCCGAGCACACCGGCCGGAACCGAGAAGATGAGCTCGCCGACCTTCGGCGAGAAGCCGAGGAAGATCGCGATGATGCCCGCAACCCAGTACGCGGCTGTGGAGTAGACGCGGGTCGCTGCCATCACGCCAATGTTCTCGCCGTACGTCGTCGTTGCCGATCCACCGCCAAAGCCCGCGAGTATGGTCGAAAGGCCATCTGCAAGCAGCGCGCGGCCCGTCACCGGATCGAGATCTCGCTCGATCATGAGCCCGACACTCTTCACGTGACCCACGTTCTCGGCAACGAGCACGAGTACGACTGGCAGGAACGCCGGGAGGATGCCCCACAGGGCCGGGTCTTCGAACGGGCTCGCCGGAAGGTGGAAATCGGGGAGCCCAAACCACGCCGCGTTTTGCACACCACTGAAGTCGACGATGCCCATGAGTGCTGCTGCAATGTATCCGACAGCCATGCCAAGCACAATCGAGAGACGCCCGATGAGCCCACGGAACAGCACGGTGATCAAGATGATCGAGCCGATCGTGATGAGCGCCGCAGTGGAGTGCAGGGTGGGGTCAGCGTCTGGGTTATTCGCGACGTTGCCGAACCAGTTGTTTTTCACCGCGGGGGCAAGGTTGAAGCCGATGAGCGCGACAATGGCGCCCATGACGACAGGGGGCATGAGAGCGTTGACCCAGCCGATGCCGAAGCGCTGCACGATGATGCCAACCACAGCGAGCAAGACGCCCATAACCACGATGGCGAACGATGCCCGCGCGAGGCCCGCAACGTCACCGTAGTCGAACCCGGCCGTCGCCACCGCGATGGGCGCGAGAAACGCAAACGATGAACCGAGGTAGCTCGGCAGGCGGTTGCCCGTGATCAGCAGGAAGAGGAGCGTGCCAAGCCCTGAGAAGAACAGCGTCGCTGTCGGAGGGAATCCGGTGATGAGCGGCACGAGGAAGGTCGCGCCGAACATGGCGACGACGTGCTGAGCACCGAAACCGATGGTCTTCGCCCAACCGAGTCGCTCTTCGGGGAGCACAATCGCATCTGGTTTGACTGTCGTTCCGTCGCCGTGCAGCTTCCAGGGCAGCGCCATGAGTTCCTCTTCCTAGGCGCAACCCCATGTGCGCACCGGGGAACATCTTACTGGTGCGCGAAACCTACGCACCACCGGGAGCGACCCCCGAACCTATGCTTCGGCGATGTAGACCTTACGAATATGGTCTTCGACGCTCCAGCGCGTGCGGCTGCCCGCGACGAGTCGCATGACATCGCCAGCCTTCACCTCGACCATTCTCGGCGAGCCGTCGGCTCGGGTTTCGTCGAGAAATTCGATCGTTGCCCCTCCCGAGAGCACAACGAACAATTCGTCGACCTCGGTGTCGGTGACGGTGCCACCACGCAGCTCCCAGATGCCCAAGGCGGTTCCACCAATTGATCCGAGTTCGGCAACACCCTGCTCTGGTGAACCCGAAATGGTGTCTGCCGCGTCTACGGCTTCGAGTTCAACGTCAGCCTCGAGACCCGAAACGCTCAAGTTCGCTCCCTCGGGCAGCAACTCACTCATGAGTCGAACCCAAGCCCGAGCGCATCAAGCGTCTTGAGCAACACGTTTCGCTTGCCTCGATTGTGGTCAGCTCGATCGAGAGCCCACCGAGTGAGGTTGATACCGATCGACGCCGCTGGCTCTGGTGGGAACGGAAGCGGAACCTCACGCACCATTTCAAGCTCGGTACGTTCGGTGACGCGGCCCTCGAGCCGATCCACAATAACGTCTGCCGCAAAGTGCGTAGCCCCGACCCCAAGACCCGTGAAGCCTGAAACGTACTGCACGCGCCCGCCGTAGGCCTTGCCGAAGAATGCACAGAACCTGGTCGAGGTATCGATGACACCGGCCCAGCGGTGCGTGAACTTCAGCCCCGCGAGCTGCGGGAAGGTCGTAAAGAAGTGGCTCGCGAGCTTACGGTGGCTCTCCATGCGATCCTCATACTCACGCTTGATACGGCCGCCCGAATGGTAGACGGCATCGTAGCCACCCCAAAGAATTCGGTTGTCTTTCGTGAGCCGCGAGTAGTGGAACTGGTTCGCCATGTCGGCGAGGCCCTCGCGCCCCTCCCACCCAATCGACGCGAGTTGCTCATCGGTCAACGGCTCAGTCATGAGCACGTAGTCGTACACCGGAACCGTGTGAAAACGGTACCGCTTAAGTAGCGACGGGAACACATTCGTGCAGAGCGCAACTCGATTTGCGGTCACGGTGCCACGGCTCGTCTCAAGGCGGATCGGCGCATCGATCGCACCATCAAGTCGATCCACCGGGGTACCCTCGTGAATCTCAACGCCGATCGACGCAGCGTGCTTTGCGAGCTCGACGGCGAGCTTCGCGGGGTGCAGGAGCGCGTTCTCACGCGAGGCAAACTCGCCCGCGAGGAAGGTCGGGGAATTGATGCGCTGGCGCACCTCTTCCTCGTTGAGAGCGGTCACATCGGGGTCGTTGCTCTCCTCAATCCAATCAACCTGATGCGGGTTATTCGCAACGCTGAGCACCCCAGTGCGCTCAAATTCTGCATCAAGATTGTTCTCAGTGATGAACCGTTCCATCGCGTCGAGGTTCTCGTGCCCGAGCCTGCGCAGCACGCCCGTCTCGTCTGGCCAACGCGTCTCTGCGTTTGGTTCACCGTGCGTAATGCTTGCCTCGCAGAACCCACCGTTTCGGCTCGAGGCCGCCCACCCAATGCGCACAGACTCGAGCAGCATGACGCGACGCTCGGGGTGCTCGGTCTTCAGCTTGATCGCGGTCCAGAGACCCGCGTATCCCCCACCAACTATGGCATCGTCGACCTGCTGATCGCCGTCAAGTTCTGGGTAAGTGGGCGCGCTGTCAGCGACATCGTCGGTCCAGTAGACGCCGAGCTTCGTCTCTGCGAGCGACTCATCGACGATGCGTGCGGCTGGTCGATGCGTTTCAAATACTGTCTGTTCCATGCTGATCCGAGGTCTCCGTTGATTCCCGCTTTTTCACTGAAATTGTTGCACTCATTCTAAACAGCCACGATTTTCGTGGCAACAGGCCGTTCCGACTAGCGAAACCGACACTCTGAGCTATTCCGCGGGCGGCTTCATGATCGCGCCGGTCGCGAGACCGAGCGCGAGGCCCGCAGGCAGCCACAGCCAGAACTGAGTAAGCGCACTGATGATGATCCCAATCACTGCGCCCATCACGAGGCCAACGATGATCTGCTTGCGTCGAGCCTGAGGCGATGGGCCGTCACTCTTGCCTGGCTTACTCATAGCACCAGCCTACGTGCAGCTTCTTGGTCGAGCCTGTCCATCTCCTGCAACTGCTCGATTTCCGCTTCAGATGCGCCTCGAGACTGTGCGAGAGCGATGAGGCTGCCGGTCGCTCGCGCAATCTTTGCCGAGCTCGGCGAAAGCGTTGCACCAGCTGCGGCAAGTATGCGCTCAACGACTTCGAGCCACTCCGGACCCGCCCCCGGCATGAGTTCCGCCTCCCACTCGCGCCATGCTCGCCTCACCGGTACGCCACCGCGCAGGTCGGTCGCGAGCACGCGATCGTCGGCGAGTTCGACGACCTCTGCGCCGTTGCGATCTGAGAGTCGCATCACGCGACGCTCTGTGCGAAGTTCGGCGAGCGGGGCGATGTCTGCTGCGTCGACGCTGAGGCGCTCACTCAATTCGTGAGCAAGCGCCGCGGGCAGCTCGGCGCTGATCGGCCAGTGCAGCTCGCGCGTACCGTGCTCACCCTTCTCTTTGAGGTGCCACCCCGCGTCCGATCCACCGGTGCGCATGCGCAGCGCGAATCGATTGCGGGCGAGCACGCCGTCAGCAGTATCGAAGTACCGCGCGTGAAGCTCGTGCGTGACGGAGCGGCCGGCGCTGAGTCCACCTGTCTCGAACACATCGGACCCCGGAACCTCCGCGTCGGCAGGAACTTCATACTTCCGTTCGATCTCAAGCGACTCTGATGCGGGCTCCATGGGCGGCTCCTTTATTTCCTGATGCTTGCCAGCCAACCACACAATTCCCGCGCCCGCACACACCACGAGTGCGATACCGAGCAACGCGATTGGCGTGAGCACTTGACCGAGGAACAGCGCACCCACGAGTGTTCCGAGCACTGGATCGAATGCGAAGAACACACCGAGTACCCTCGCAGAGGTCAACTTACCCGCGATGGTGTCGACCACGAACGGAATCGCCGTGCCCACAACCGCCGATAGCGCGAGAAGACCCCACTGCGGGAGGCTGGCGCTCGTGAGGAGCGGCGCAGAGAACGGCAGCGTGACGACTGCGGCGACTACGAGCGCGAGCGCGACGCTTTGCATACCGCCGCCTGACTTTCCGATGCGCGGCGCGAGCAGCGTGTACCCCGCAAAACTCGCTCCCGCGAGCACGCCCCACACGAGACCGATCGGGTCAAATGGCCCGCCGAAGCCAGCCATGAGCGCAACGCCAGTGAAGGCCGCGATTGCGAGCAGCCCTTCGCGCAGGCGGCGCGATGAGAGAAACGCGACCACGCACGGGCCGAGAAAGTCGAGCGTCGTGGCTACACCGAGTGGAAGTCGCTCGAGCGCCTGGTACAGCAGAAGGTTCATCGCTGCCATGGCGGCGCCGTAGAGGAGTATGCCGATCCACTCTGCGCGCGAGCGCCCACGAAGTCTCGGGCGAAACAGGGCGACCATGAGCAGCCCCGCGATGAGAAGACGCAGCCCGCTCGTGCCCGCGGGCCCAAGGTCATCGAAGAGTGTGAGAGATACCGCTGCGCCGATTTGCATACCCGCGGAGCCTGCGAGCACGAGCAGCATTGCGCGGATCGTCGCGGAGCGGCGGGAAGGGAGATCGGTCACCCGCTTAGCTTAGAGCTAGAGCGGCGAGTCACGAGCACGCAACGAGTCGGGTGGATCGCAAAGCCTGTCTTTTGCTTCTCGTGAAGAGTAGGGTAATTAACCACAAGAGATCCGGTGAAAATTAAAGGAGTACACGATGGCCATCGCAACACGTACAGTAACAACCACCTGGGATGGAACGCTCGAAGCCGGAACCGGCACGTTCGGCGACTCAAGCAGCGGTGCGCTCGATGGGCAGCAGGTGACTTGGGGCTCGAGAACGGTCGCTCCAGAGGGCAAGACCAGCCCCGAGGAACTGCTCGCGGCCGCGCACTCGTCATGCTTCTCGATGGCGCTCGCGCTCACGCTCGGCTCGCACGACGCTCCCCCGCAGCGTCTCGAGATCAGCTCGGAGGTCGTCTTTGAGGAGGCCGACGGCAAGCCGACGATCACTACCTCGAAGATCACGGTGCGCGCAAAGATCGATGGGATCGATGGAGACAAATTCTCGGCCATCGTCGACGAAGCAGCCGCGCTCTGCCCGGTCTCGCGCTTGTTCGCCGGCGCCAACATTACGGTCGACGCGCAACTCGTCTAGCAACCGTCAGAGCGCGGCCAAGGGCTGGCCGCAATACACTGAGACCATGACTGCGTTGGCCGATTCACTTCTGCGAGCGGCCAACGACACGGCATCGCGCTTGAAAGCTCTCGGCATCGAACCTGAGGCACTTGCTGAATATGTGCCCTCACGTCGCAAGTTCCTCATTCAGCGTGCTGCCACCATGCGGCCTCTCGGTGAGGTGTGGCGTCTCGGCACGTTACTTTTGCGTGTGGATCGGCACAGCGATCCGCCACTGCTTGTGGCTGGCCCCGCCACCCGCGCTGCGAAACGCCTCCACCCAGGCAACCAGTCAATCTCTCGTGAGGAACGCCGCGACATTGCGGCCGCGGCACTCGCTGGCGGGTATCCCGAGGGTCAAGCGGTGCACTACAACGCCGTGCCGATTCCGCTCGATAACGCGGCGCTGCGTGAGCTCGGCCCAGAGCATCCGCTCGGTGTTGTGGGTGACACGATTCGGGTTCGCTGGCGCGCGGGCGCATCTCTCGAGGGCGCCCCGACGCTCGCTGACTACCTGAACGAGCGCATCGATCTCATCGCGGGTCGGCTCGAAGCATGAGCGAAATTACTCAGACTCCTGCGTCCACGCTTCGTTTCGTATACGAATCTGCTCGGTCATGTCATCGAGAAAGCGAACAACAGAAGCTCGTTCTTGTGAATTCAGGCGGGCAGCCGCATGGAAACGTTTCGCCTGCAGCCTACCCACGGTCTGCATCGCAGCTTCACGTGTTTCATCGGTGACGGTTATCGCGAGCGCCCTGCGGTCGTTCGGGTGCGGCGCACGCTCAATGTGACCGCCCGCTTCGAGTCGATCAAGAAGTTTTGTGGTCGAAGCGCTTGAGATACCGAGGTGGGCGGCGATGGCGCTCGGAGTCACCACTGTCTTTGAGTGAAACGCGACGATCAAAAAGTGCAGCGCCCTCATGTCTGACCTGCCGAGCTTCATATATCGCTGAGATGCTTCGGTGAGTTTTTGCTCGGCCTCACGCAACCGCCCCAGAGCTGCCATGACACCACTAATCTCCGACAAATCCTGCGGCGAGACTTGTGATCGGTCGATGAGTAACGAGTCTGGATCGTTCTTCTCGACGTCATAGAGGGTAGACGAAAGCGAGGGAGCGTGTTCCTCGGGTGTCGACATACTCACATAATATCGCAGCTTGTGTTTTCAACCCGGAATGTTATTAGATAGGCTAGCAATATGTCTGGCTAACAAAGTGAGGAGGTGCGACATGGGTCAACTACTCAAGGAACCGGACACGGTCGAGCGAGTCGTGTTGGTCGATGAGTCTGGGAACCCCATCGGCTCCGAAGAAAAGGCTTCGGTTCACACTGATTCCACTCCCCTCCACCTTGCATTCTCGTGCTACCTATTCAATGAAGATGGCAACGTGCTAGTCACCAGGCGGGCGCTCTCAAAGCGCACATGGCCTGGCGTGTGGACGAATAGTTTCTGTGGGCACCCTCAGCCGGGCGAATCAACTGAAGATGCGGTGGAGCGACGCGCTCGGCAGGAACTGGGGACGACGATCAACAATCTGCGTATCGTAGATCCTGATTTTAAGTACCACGCGACCGACGCGAGCGGAATTGTCGAGAACGAGATTTGCCCGGTGTACGAAGCAACGATTTCTGGAACTCTCGCCCCTCACCCAGGCGAGGTAAGTGAGTGGCAGTGGATCGCACCGGCTGCCCTCGCCAAAGCCGCGGTGCTCACGCCGTTCGCATTTAGCCCGTGGATGGTGTTGCAACTTCCGGCGCTCGCTATAGCACGCGCGGTCGAAACCACTCCTTCCTTCGGCCCTGGAAGCGTAGGTCGCACATGACGAATCTCCTCAAAACTCGCTCCGAGCACGCGCGGCTCCGCTTAGAGGTCACGCAAGAACTTGAGGACATTTTTGCGCGTTCGAGGCGCACCGCTGAGGCGTACGGCCCTGAGTTTTTGGGCCTCTGGGATCTCGCTGCCGACCACGCACAGGGGGGCAAGCTCATACGACCACTGCTCATGCTCGAGATGTTTGAGGCACTCGGTTCGAACGAACCTTCGGCATCGAACCGGTCAGAAGCGGTTCGGATTGCGGCAGCTATCGAGGTCCTGCATTTTGCGTTCCTCCTCCACGACGATGTGATCGACGGTGACCTCGTTCGGAGGGGGCGTCCGAACCTCATCGGCGAACTCGCGACATCTTCCTTCGACGAGACACACTCTGACGCAGCGCAGCACTGGGCGAAGTCGGGCGCAATTCTCGCGGGCGATCTCCTGCTTTCGGCGACCCATCAGCTCTTTGCGCGTGCGAACGTCTCGGGCTCACTCAAGGAACGTCTGCTCGACCTTCTCGAACATACGATTTTCGAAACCACAGCGGGTGAATTTGTCGATGTGGGACTCAGCGATGGGGTGATTAGGTCTGACCTCAGCACTGTGTTGCAAATGACAGGCCGTAAAACCGCTTGTTACAGCTTCGAGCTGCCCCTCCGAGCCGCAGTGATTCTTTCTGGTGGATCGCAAGAGCTCGAGCGTCGACTCAGCACAGCCGGGGCACATCTCGGCCTTGCGTATCAGTTGCAAGACGATCTTCTTTCGACATTCGGAGACGCGGCGGCTCACGGCAAAGATGCGTACTCAGATCTTCGCGAAGGCAAACAGACGGCGATAATATCGTTCGCACGCATGAGCAATTCGTGGCCAAGTATCGAGCCCGATTTCGCCGATCCACAACTCTCGTTTGAACGTGCTGAACACTTGCGCGATCTCTTGCGCGAGTGTGGCGCAGAGGATTTTGTGCTCGGGCTGATTCAGGAACAACTGGGTGCCTTTTACGAGTCGCTCGCGGTGGTGAATGAAACTGCGAGCATTCCCACTAGAGTCCGAGATGTGTTGCTTGATCTTGCCGCACGATTCGAAGGTCGCAAATCATGAGCAAGAACCAGAGGGGCAGCGAGCACTCGTCGTCGCTCGCTCGATTTTCACGCACAGCTGAGGCTGTGAGCGAAAACGTGATCGGCGCATACTCCACATCGTTTGGCATTGCGACGCAACTGCTCGGTAAACGACACCGAAACCACATCCGAAACATCTACGCGCTGGTTCGAGTGGCAGATGAGATTGTCGATGGGGTGGCTCGAGAGGCAGGGCTCTCTGCCGATGAGCAATTTGAGGTGCTCGAGCGCTACGAAAACGACACGCATCAAGCAATCCGCACTGGTTACAGCACCGACCTCGTCATTCACGCTTTTGCGCAGACGGCCCGCGCGTCACGCATTGACCGCACTCTCACCGAACCTTTCTTCGCGTCAATGCGCGCCGACCTCGCGTCCGAATCGCCCTCCGAGTCTCACGCTGACGGTCGCATAGTTTTCGACCGTCGCGCGCACGCCGACTATGTCCACGGGTCAGCAGAAGTCGTTGGTCTCATGTGCCTTCGCGTTTTTACTCGAGATTCAGTGCTCACCGAGACCGAGCGCGAGCAACTAGAGCGCGGTGCACAGCAGCTGGGTGCCGCGTTCCAGAACATCAACTTTCTTCGCGATCTCGGCGATGATATCGACCGGCTCGGCCGCAGCTACCTCGGTTGCGATGGGGCGCTCACCGATGCAGACCTGCGCTTCTGGGTGGGCGAGATCCGCTCACAGCTTTCAGAAGCCGAAGCGTCGATTCCGTTGCTCCCCTCAGACGCTCGCGCTGCGGTACGGAGTGCACTGTCTCTCTTTAGCCACCTCACCGATCGGCTCGCTCGCACTCCTGTCGAGGAACTATACAGCTCACGCGTCCGAGTGCCTGACCCGGTTAAGGCGGCTCTCGCCTCGTCCGCAGTTCTGGCCACGCTCATGGAGGGCAAGCGATGACCCATACCGTAATCATTGGCGCCGGCATCGCGGGCCTTGCAACCGCGGCGCTTCTCGCCCGAGAGGGGCATGAGGTCACCGTACTTGAAAAGAACAGCCGGGTCGGTGGTCGGGCAGGAACGTTCGAACAAGACGGCTTTCGCTTCGACACCGGGCCCTCGTGGTACCTCATGCCTCGCGTTTTCGAACACTTCTTTAATTTGCTGGGCACCTCAGCCGAAGAGCAGCTCGACCTGCAATTCATCGAGCCCGGGTATCGGGTCTTTAGCGAGCCCACCCCGAACGGGCAGCGTCGTGATCCACTGACGATCCCGCTCGGTAAGTCCCGCGTTCTTCAAACATTTGAATCCGTCGAGCCAGGTAGTGCCGCAGAACTACACGATTACCTCGCTTCGGCCTCCCGCACAACCGAGCTTGCAGAACGATACTTTCTCTACAATCCGTTTACGAGACTTCAATCTCTGCTGAAGCCTGAGGTGCTGAGCGGTGTGCCTGAGCTCGTACGACTTCTCGCGAATTCGCTCGAGTCCCATGCGGCACGCAAGTTCGCCGATCCAGTGCTGCGACAAGTACTCGGGTACCCGGCGGTGTTCCTGGGCACCAACCCCGCCGATGCGCCGGCGATGTATCACCTCATGAGCGCTCTCGACCTCGACGAAGGTGTGCGGTACCCCATGGGAGGGTTTTGGTTCCTCGTGGAGCGTCTTGAGGCGCTCGCTCGCTCCGCTGGCGCACGCATAATTACTAACGCAGAGGTGGTGAGGATCCACACCGGTAGAAACACCCCACTTCGGCGCGGGAGCAAACAACGCAAGGTCGAGGGAGTCACCTGGAGCATTTCTACGGGCGATGAGCGCCCGACTGAGCGGTACGAACCCGCAGACATCATCGTTTCAGGGGCCGACCTACACCACACTGAAACCCGCCTACTCTCTCAACAGGACCAGAGTTTCCCCGAACGCTGGTGGCGGCGCCGAACCAGCGGTCCAGGAGCCGTGATCGCTCTGCTCGGGGTTCAAGGGAAACTTCCCCAGTTGCCGCATCACTCGCTATTCTTCACAAAGGATTGGGCGGCGAACTTCGATGCGATCTTTGGCAAGAAGACCCGCATCCCCGATCCGGCATCGATCTATGTGTGCAAACCGAGCGCCACAGATTCTTCAGTGGCACCCGAGGATCACGAGAATCTCTTTGTGCTCATCCCGGTGCCGGCTGACCCCGAGATTGGCGGAGGAACGGTACACGGTGGATCGTCGCCCCTCGTCGAGCGCGCCGTCGACTCGGCGATCGACCAGATCGCTGAGTGGGCTGGAATTTCTGATCTTCACGAGAGAGTCGTGGTGCGGGAGTCTCTCGGCCCCAAAGATTTTGAACAGGATTATTACTCATGGCGTGGTGGCATGCTTGGTCCCGCGCACATTCTCAGCCAGAGCGCGATGTTCAGGCCGCAAAACGCATCGAAGAAGGTCGCTGGCCTCTACTACGCTGGCGCAACGACCGCGCCAGGGGTCGGGGTGCCGATGTGCCTTATCAGCGCTGAGCTCGTGTTGAAGCGAATCAGAGGAGATCACAGTCCGGGTCCTCTGCCGGTTCCAGACCGCGTCGGGGTCTCGCTCTGATGGGATTTTTGTACTTGCTGAGTCTGCTCGCCGGCATCGGTTGCATGCTGTTACTTGATCGGCGATTTCAGTTGTTCTTTTGGCATGATCCGGCAGTCGCCGCACTCATCACTGCACTCGGCACCGCCCTCTTCCTGATCTGGGATATCGCAGGAATTGCTGCTGGCGTGTTTCTCCGCGGCGACGCGGTCATTGCGTCAGGCATCGTACTGGCACCAGAGCTCCCCCTCGAAGAACCGGTCTTTCTCGTCTTCCTCGTGCTGTGCACGATGGTGGTGTTTACCGGCTCGACGAAGATTCTCGAGAGGCGCCATACCTCATGAATTATGGAACGCTCGCGCTTATCGGACTGGCGGCTGCTCTCGTCGGGTGCCTCGTGCTGAGCGTGTATGCGCGCATGCGCAATCGACCAGTCACGCGTCGCTACGCAATCGCGATCGTGGTGACAATCCTCGTTCTCGTGGCGCTCACTGCTGTCTTCGACAGCCTGATGATCGCGGCAGACCTCTTTCATTATGCGCCTGAACACCTGGTGGGTGTGAGCATCGGCCTCGCGCCTATCGAGGATTTCTCGTATCCCTTAGCGGGGGCTTTACTACTTCCAGCGCTCTGGGCGGCCTTCGAGCGAGGTGGTGACAAACGTCGTCGCGACTTCACTCAACTCGTTTTGTCGTCGCGGCCAGTCAGTTGGATCAACACTGCGTTTCCGTTTGGGGCAGCGTACTTGCTCGTGACGCGCGAGATCGACTGGGTGCTGCTGCTCGGCTTCCTCTACTTCCTTATCCCTTACAACTTCGCGATGTACGGCATCAACGATGTCTTTGATTATGCGTCTGATCTCGCGAACCCACGCAAGGGTGGTATTGAAGGCGCTCTCTTATCGCCGCGCCTACATAGGCCGACATTATGGATCGCCGCGCTCACAAACATTCCGCTCTTAGTGCTGCTCGGCTTGGCCGGTGGTCCAGGGGCCTGGATCGCACTCGCCGTGAGCGCCTTCGCCGTCGTTGCGTACTCAGCACCAGTGCTGCGATTCAAGGAACGCCCGTTCCTCGATTCAGTGACATCAAGCACCCACTTCGTCAGCCCCGCCGTTGTCGGCCTGCTCCTCGCAGGCGCACAGTTCGACTCGAGTCTCGTGTCGCTTCTCGCCGCCTTCTTTCTTTGGGGCATGGCGGCACACGCATTCGGAGCGGTTCAAGACATCGTGCCCGACCGAGAGGCGGGGATCCACTCCATTGCTACGGCTATCGGCGCCCGCGCAACCGTTCGCCTGTCACTCGTCTTATGGCTGGCGGCCGGAACCCTCATGCTATTTACGCAGTGGCCCGGACCACTCGCGGCTATCATCGCAATTCCATACCTGTTGAACTGCGCCCCATATTGGCGCGTCACGGATGAAGGATCTGGATCCACCAATCGAGCCTGGCGCCGCTTCATCGTGCTCAACTACTTCTCTGGTTTTCTCGTCACCATGCTGCTCATTCTCGAATGGAACCGGCTATGAGGCTCTGGTCGCTGCATCCGCTTCACCTCGATCGTGCGGGGCTCGTCGCGGGATGGAGGGAAGCGCTCCTCGCCCAAGCTGTACTCGCAGGGCGCACCAAGGGATACCAACATCATCCTCAGCTCATTCGGTTTCGCGCCGCTAGTGATCCGCTCGCGGCGATTGGCAGCTATCTCACCGAGCTGCACCGCGAGGCCGAGCGACGTGGATATCGCTTTGATGAGAGCAAGGTTCTCGCCGCGGATCGCGAGTCGGGGCAACTTACCGTGACTGAAGGACAACTTGCGTACGAATGGGCGCACCTCGGAGAGAAGCTCGCGCGCCGAAGCCCCGGAGACGCAGAACGGTGGCACCGATCCACCCCAACGACGCACCCGCTCTTTACACTCATACCTGGGGTCATCGAGAGCTGGGAGCGAACATGAGCCGTCACATTGTCATAGCGGGTGCCTCTGGCCTCATCGGGCAGGGTCTGGTTCGCGCAGCCACCGCGCGAGGTGACCGAGTCACGACGCTCGTGCGACGGCCCGGTCGCCACTCTGGCGAGGTCGAGTGGGATCCCGCTGCGGGGCGGTTGTCGCCTCGAGCACTCGAGGGAGCTGACGCTGTGGTGTTATTGAATGGCGCGAGCGTGGGTCGAATGCCCTGGACAAAGTCATATCGAGAGAAACTGTTGAACTCACGTATCGACTCAACACAAACGATGGTCGACGCGCTTCGCGAGCTCGGATCAGCGGCACCGATGCTCGTGTCAGGTTCTGCGGTCGGGTACTACGGCAATGCCCCCGGCGAAGTGCTCACAGAAACCGCTGGTGTAGGTAACACGTTCTTAGCGAAGCTCTGCGAGGCCTGGGAGGGTGCTGCACGCGAGGCAGAGACCGTCACTCGCGTGGCACTCGTGCGCACCGCGCCAGTGATCCACCGTCGCGGAGTGCTGCGCCCTATGATCACCTTGACGTCGTTCGGTCTTGGCGGCCCGCTCGGTCGCGGCTCGCAGATTTGGCCGTGGATCTCACTCGAGGATGAGGTGCGCGCGCTACTGCACGTCATCGACGAGGGGCTGACGGGCCCGGTCAATCTGTGCGGGCCGATACCGGCAACCGCGAACGACATCGGCCGGTCGCTTGCGCGGGAGCTGCGTCGCCCGTTCTGGCTCCCCGCACCACAATGGGGACTCAAAGTGGTGCTCGGAACGGCGGCAACCGAATCCTTGCTCACTGTCGACGCTGACGTGCGCCCCGGTGCTCTCGAGGCGAACGGTTTCACCTTCACGCATACCACCGCCGAAGCCGCCGTGCGCGCAGCGGTTACTGATTCCAGCTGAACAGCTCCGACTGCGACTGCCAGTCATGATCGGCTCAGGTGCGAGTGAGAGGATCTTCTGTGATGTCTGTGAACACGCAATCCAAAACTCTGAGCCCTCGAGCGCTCTTCCGCATCTTCGCGATCGCTGAGATGTTCACCTGGGCCGGTCTCATCACTGCGCTACTGCTTCGCGCCTTCGATGTCGCGAACCTCGTGCCGATCGCGGGCGGCATCCACGGGTTCGTGTTTCTGTGCTACGCAGCGACCACTCTGTTCGTGTGGGTGAATCAGAAGTGGAGCTTCGGTCTCGGCTTCACCGGCTTGGTGCTCGCAGTTGTTCCTTTTGCCACGGTGCCGTTTGAAATCGTGGTGGATCGCAAAGGGTTGCTGGCCGGTGGATGGCGTCTCGCCGCTGGTGGTGAGGAGCCGAGTGGTTTCTTCGAGCACGTGCAGGCGTGGATTCTACGAAACCTAGTGCTCTCGATTGTGCTCGTGGTGCTGCTCGTCTCGGCCGTTTTCGTCACCCTGCTATGGCTCGGCCCACCCGTGCCACGTGGTTAATCACCTGACCCATTTCTCCGTTTCCGCGGAGATGCGCCGATCGACCTGTGTTAACAGATTTGTACCCGCCGCGACGCGCGTAGCGGGCACAAAGTTCTAATTGCTTAACAGGGCGGCTCGCCGACAGTCACCAGGCTGTCGAGCCAATCCTGACCGTTAGACACCGTGTCAGCGTATCCCGGTGTCCAAGTGCCGTCATTCATGATGTCCTCCTTTCAGAACGCCCAAGGTTGATTCGAGTAAGTGACTCAACGCCAGGTTTGTTGCCAGTATTCCCGCTATTCATACCGAAATTCTCTGTTTCGAACGAGAAGCTGGATTCGCGAGGTCAGGTCTATATCTGAGCAATGCGCGAGGCTCAAGGAGGTTGTCGACTCAACCATGGCTGGTTACTCTTGCGACATGGAGCTACTGAGATACAAAGCCATTTCCGATACCCAGTTCGACATCGTCGGGCGGGACGAAGCGAAACTCGCGACTGTCGAATGCGGAGAGGATAGTCTCTGGCGTATTTTTCCGCAGGCAAACTGGACTCGCCCGGATGGCCTCAATGCAGGCCCGTTCGAGACAAGTGAGGCCGCATTCGAAGAAATTGGCGCGGTGACAGCCGATCAGAGCTGATACGAAAAATCGAGTCCTTAGCAAACAAGAAAAGCGGGGAGCCAGAATTCTGGCCTCCCCGCTTTACCGCTGCTAGAAACTAGAGCACAAGAATGTTTGCAGCCTGCATGCCCTTCGGGCCTCGCTCTGCGTCAAAAGAGACTTTCTGGTTCTCCTCGAGGCTGCGGAAGCCGCCGCTGTTGATCGCACTGAAGTGTGCGAACAGATCTGCGGAACCATCATCTGGTGAGATGAAGCCGAAGCCCTTGTCGGCGTTGAACCATTTAACGGTGCCTGTAGCCATAACGTTATTCCTTAAAGTTGCGATCACGAATGATCTGAACATGTTTCCAAGCAGTACTGCTTGGAAGAGTCGATGCGATCTCGTTGGTACGCAAACCGCTCACATCAGCCGGTTGGCGCGCGAGGGACATTGATTCAAATACTGCTCAACGTAATATCTGAGCTTTAAGTCGGTCCGAGATTGCTCGGCAGAAACGCAACTTCCTGTGCCCCTCGTAATTCATACTACACCTTGCGGAGCAAGTATTGCAGCATATGGCTACACGTGGTTCCTGAGCACTTCAACTGCTGCCTTATTCTTGTGCCCCAGATAGGAATCGAACCTACGACACCTTCTTTAGGAGAGAAGTGCTCTATCCACTGAGCTACTGAGGCGCGACCGCCTCGAGAGGGGCCTCTGAGAGTCTAGCGCAGAGCGGCGGCGCTGTCTGAAAGCCTCGGTGCAGGATCTTGTTCGCAGACGCGCAGTGCAATGAGGTCAGGAGCGGAGTCGCCCGCGTAAACGACGAAGGGCGCAGCTCACAAGCTGCGCCCTTCGTTTAAAAATTGATTAGCTCATGCGAACCACAGTTGTGGGGAGGCCGTGGTAGGTGCTCAGACCGGCAACCACTGTGGTGAACCCGTCCCATCCACCGTGAACAACCTTGCCGCCACCGACATAGATAGCGACGTGAGCGTTGCCCCAGATGAGAATGTCACCAGGTGCGAGAACGGTGCTGCCGTGAGAGTAGCCAACGCTCGGGCCGTACGCAGTGAACTGTGCTGGTGCGAGGTCACCGACCGAGTGACCAACCGCACGGAGTGACTTCTCTACGAGAGCGGTGCAATCCTGAGCGACACCAAGTTGTGCGAGTGCGGCGTTCACAATGCCACTCGCGCCCTGACCTGCGGGTACATCAACTGCAGCGACCGGCTCGGCCTTTGTTGCTGCCTGCTGCTGCTCAGCAGCAGCTTCTGCGGCTGCCTCTGCCTCAGCAATTGCGCGCTCGCGCTGCTCCTGCTCAACGATGCTGGTGTCGACCTCGAGAGGGATGTCGTCGATAGGCGTAAGTGCCGGACCGGCCGAGACCTTGATTGTCTGTGCAGTAGATGCCTGCACAATCTCAGCTTCGACGTTCGTCGCCGGGTTCAGTGCGTATGCCGGTAACGCGAGCGTTCCAAACATTGCGAACGTGAACGCGGCTGCGCCGGCGATTTTTGCGATCTTCTTGGCCTTCGCCGAGGTTGGAGCTGCTGCTGGAGTGGTCGCCGCTACGATCTCGGTACTTGGGTTTGGAATCACTGAATATCTACCTCACATTTTTGCTTCGGGCGGCACCTTTAGGCCGTTTGAAGCGAAGACTCGTCAAGACTAACCGAATGTCACGAAATTGTCACGTTCTTATTACAATCAGTGCATTTCATTCGGTGAGGCCTGAGATCGCAAGGCGGATCCACCGCAAAAAGAAAGGCGCAGCCCGGGGGCCGCGCCTTTCATCGATGTCTCTTAGCTCATGCGAACAACGTGTGTCGGAAGCCCAGCGTAAATGCTCAGACCCGCAACCACGGTGGTACCGCCGGTCCATCCGCCGTGCACAGCCTGGCCGTTACCAATGTAGACAGCAACGTGAGGTGCGCCCGGCCACATGAGCAAGTCGCCCGGAGCGAGAGCGGTCGTACCGTGCACATACGCGGTCGACTCGCCGTATCGGAAGAAGTCGCTCACACCGTGGTCGTACCCACCCTGGTCACGGCGCTCAGTGAGACCGATGGCAGCGAGCGAGTTCTGTGCGAGGTCAGTGCAATCTTGGGCGACGCCAACCTGAGCGAGCGCTGCAGACACGAGCCCGCCTGCACCCTCACCTGCAGGAACCTCAACTGCAGCGGCAGCCGCCTCCTCACGCGCTTCTGCCTGAGCCTCTGCTTCAGCGATCTCGCGCTCGAGTCGCTCCTGCTCAATTGCGCTGGTCGCAACCTCGAGCGGCACATCATCGATTGCGACGAGTGCGGGCCCAGCTGTGACCTTGATCGACTGTGCTGGTGCACTCTGAACGATCTCTGCAGGTGCGTCAGACGAGTTCATCGCGTATGCAGGCAGCGCGAGCGTACCGAACATTGCGAATGTGAATACTGCCGCGCCGGTGACCTTGGCGATCTTCTTTACCTTCACCGAAGTTGGGGCTGTTGGTGCTGCCTGATTGGCCGCAGCTACGACCTCGGTGTTTGGGTGCTGAACCACTGAATCTAATACCTCACGTTGTTGCTTCGGGCGGTTCCCTTGACCGTTTGAAGCGAAACCTTCACAAGACTAGTTGAGTGCTGCCCGAATGTCACATTCAGGTCTCAAGACTCAGATAATTCCCTGTTCGAGCATCGCCTGGGCCACCGTCACGAACCCGGCGGAGTTCGCACCGAGCACATAATCTCCCGGTTTTCCGTATCGCTCTGAAGCAGCAAAGGTCATGTCGTGCACGTCGCGCATGATCTCGTGCAGGCGGTTCTCGCTCTTATCGAAGTCCCAGCGCGAGCGGGCCGCGTTCTGGCTCATTTCGAGCGCAGAGGTCGCAACGCCACCGGCGTTTGCTGCCTTGCCCGGCGCGAAGAGCACACCCGCTTCTTGGAACAGTTCGACGGCTTCGGGGGTCGTCGGCATGTTCGCACCCTCGGTGACGGCACGCACTCCGTTCTTGAGCAGGCTACGGGCCCCGTCAGCGCCGAGTTCGTTCTGGGTTGCGCAGGGAATCGCGATTTCAGCGCGCACGTCCCAAACCGAGCCGTTTGCGACGAAGTGCGAGCCAGGCTTGCGATCCGCATATTCAGAGATGCGCCCGCGCTCGACCTCTTTGATCTGCTTGAGCAACTCAACATCAATGCCGCCCTCGTCGACAATGTAACCGCCCGAATCAGACGCGGTCACCGCGCGACCACCGAGCTGCTGCACCTTCTCGATCGCGTAGATAGCAACGTTGCCAGACCCCGAGATCGCTGCTCGTCGACCGGCAACGCTCTCGCCAACGCGCTGCAGCATCTCCTCAGCG
Organism: Leucobacter denitrificans; assembly: GCF_014396385.1. Classification (NCBI taxonomy): domain Bacteria; kingdom Bacillati; phylum Actinomycetota; class Actinomycetes; order Micrococcales; family Microbacteriaceae; genus Leucobacter; species Leucobacter denitrificans. The sequence continues at coordinate 2,031,190 of NZ_CP060716.1, read as the reverse complement.
AAGAAGACCGCACCGTAGCCGGTGGCCTCGGTGCGCACCTCGGCACCACCCCAACCCTTACCCTTGCCAGTGAGTACGCCCGCCTCATAGCGGTTCGTCATGCGACGGTACTGACCGAAGAGGTAGCCGATCTCGCGCGAGCCCACGCCAATATCGCCAGCAGGCACGTCAGTGTGCTCACCGATGTAGTGCACGAGCTCAGACATAAACGCCTGGCAGAACCGCATGACCTCAGCATCGCTCTTTCCGGCAGGATTGAAGTCGGAGCCGCCCTTGCCGCCGCCGATTCGCTGAGATGTGAGCGCGTTCTTAAAGATCTGCTCGAACCCGAGAAACTTCACGACCGAAAGGTTGACGCTTGGGTGGAATCGCAGACCGCCCTTGAACGGACCGAGCGCGGAGTTGAACTGCACACGGTAGCCGCGATTCACCTGCACCTTGCCGCTGTCGTCGACCCAGGGCACACGGAAGAGGATCTGTCGCTCCGGCTCCACGAGCCGCTCGAGAATGCCACCCTCAATGTATTCGGGGTGCTCTTCGAGCACGGGCTCCAGTGTTTCAAGCACTTCGCGAACGGCCTGCTGAAACTCAGGCTCTGCCTGACTTCTACGCTCTACAGTCTCGAGTACTGCACTCAGGTGCGCCTCAGGGGTGGGAAGTGACACAGGGGGTCTCCTCGGGTTATCAGCTCCATTGAAATGGGCTCGCCAAACGTAGCGATTGCGGACGCCCAGGCGGGCGCTGTCTCATCTACGAGACAAAAATGTGCGCGGCCATCTCCACGGGTATGTCGATAGCCTCACGTTGTCCCTCCACCTCGATCCGCACGAAATCGTCGATACGGGTGAAAGAAGCTCTGTTTCCGGGCACTACGCCCGCGGCCGCGAACTGAGAAAGTAGTTCGGGGTCAAATTGGGCGGGTTCGGCAAGTCTGCGGATCGACGCCTTCGATGTTCCAGACGTGCCCGCGATCCACTCACTCATGCTGAGTTCGTGCGGATCGAGCGGGAGCATCGGTGCGCCGCCGAGTTCTTCGAGGCCAGGAATTGGATTTCCATACGGCGACACAGTGGGGCGATCAAGGATGCTCAGGAGCTTGCGCTCTACCTGCTCGCTCATCACGTGCTCCCAGCGGCACGCTTCTTCGTGCACGTACTCCCACTCGAGGCCGATAACGTCGGCGAGGAGACGTTCTGCGAGCCGGTGCTTGCGCATCACGCGAGTGGCGAGCGTTCGCCCCTCTTCGGTGAACTCGAGGTGACGATCGTTCGAAACCACCACTAGCCCGAGGCGTTCCATGCGGGCAATGGTCTGTGAGACCGTGGGACCGGAGTGGCCGAGACGCTCAGAAATGCGCGCGCGCAACGGCACGATGCCCTCCTCCTCGAGTTCGAGGATCGTGCGAAGGTACATCTCGGTGGTATCGATCAGGTCCGTCAAATGTCTCCCAACAGCATTGGTGTCTACCCGCCAGCTTACGGCACTGTGCGGCAAGGTGCCTCCCGAGTAATTTAGACTGTGAGAATGGCCGAGATCGAGATCCCCACCAATTTGCTGCCCACCGACGGACGATTTGGCTGCGGCCCATCGAAAATTCGAGACGAACAACTCACGTTTCTGAGCAGCATTCAGCCCGAGATTCTCGGCACTTCACACCGTCAGGCCCCGGTGAAGAATCTTGTGGGAAGCGTGCGCGAAGGCCTCGCTGAACTGTTCCGTGCACCTGAGGGATACGAGATTCTCTTGGCGAACGGTGGCGCGACCACGTTCTGGGATTCGGCGGTGCACTCGCTCATCGAGCGCCGCAGCCAGCACCTCACCTTTGGTGAGTTCGGCGCCAAGTTCGGCAAGGCAGCTGCGGCGGCACCGTTCCTTGAGGAGCCGGTCATCGTCGAGGCAGAGCCGGGCTCACGCTCTGAGTTGGAGCCGCGCTCGGGCGTCGACGTGTACGCCTACCCACACAACGAAACCTCGACCGGCGTCATGACCAATGTTGTGCGCGCGGCTGGTGAGAACGTCGATGCCGGCGCACTCACCGTTGTCGACGCAACGAGCGCCGCTGGCGGTATCGACTTCGACGCATCAGCAACTGACGTGTACTACTTCTCCCCGCAGAAGAACTTCGCCTCAGATGGCGGCCTCTGGTTTGCCCTCGTTTCACCCGCCGCTATCGAACGCATCGAGCGCGTCACGAACGGCGACCGCTACATTCCCGAGACACTGAACCTCGGTGGCGCACTCACGAACTCGCGCCTCAATCAGACGCTCAACACACCGGCACTAGCGACGCTCGCGCTCATGGACGAGCAGGTTCGGTGGATCAACAGCAATGGTGGCCTGACCTGGGCTTCTGAGCGCACCGCCGAGTCTTCCGGGGTGCTCTACGACTGGGCCGAAGCTTGCGAGGTTGCGACACCGTTCGTAAGCGACCCCGCACACCGCTCGCAGGTCGTCGTCACCATTGACTTTGACGACTCGATCGATGCGTCAGCAATCTCGAAGGCGCTCCGCGCGAACGGCATTGTCGACACCGAGCCGTACCGCAAACTCGGGCGCAACCAGCTGCGCATCGCGACATTCACCGCGATCGATCCCGAAGACGTGCGAACCCTCACCGGCGCAATCGACTACGTGCTCGAGCGCCTGTAGGCGACGCCTCCTCCCTGCCACGCCTAGCAAAATCGGCGCAGGGAAATCAGCAATTCTGCGATGAAAAGGCTGACTTCTCTGCGCCGATTTGAGAGCGGCGAAACTGGAGGCCGGGGCTACTGGGCCTCGGCCTGCTCAGCGCGCAGCTTCGAGACCTCGTAGAGGGCGACGCTCGCGGCGATACCGGCATTGAGCGACTCGGTCGCGGCCGAAATCGGAATCGAAACGATCGCATCGCAGGTCTCGGTCACCAGTCGCGACAGGCCCTTGCCCTCGCTTCCAACGACGACAACGAGCGGCCGCCCTGCAAGATCGAGCCCTGGCAAGCTGACGTCTCCTTCACCATCGAGACCCACGACAAAGAGCCCCTGCTTCTTGAGTTCCTTAATGGTCTGAGTAAGGTTTGAAGCGCGCGCAACGGGGATGCGCGCGGCAGCCCCGGCAGACGTCTTCCACGCCGCCGAATTCAAACCAGCGGATCGGCGCTGAGGAATAATCACACCCTGCCCACCAAAGGCGGCGACCGAGCGAATAATCGCCCCGAGGTTGCGCGGGTCGGTCACTCCATCGAGTGCAACGAGCAGCGGCACCTCACCGCGTTCGAGCACTTCTTCGAGCACGTCCATCGGGTGCGAGTACTCCATCGGCGGCACCTTGAGTACGACCCCCTGGTGCACGGTGTCGCGCTCGGTCATGCGATCGAGTTCTTGACGCATGACCTCGAGCACGGCGACGCCGCGATTCGTCGCGAGGCGCAGAATCTCGCGCATGCGATCATCCATCTCAATGCGCGCAGCGACATAGAGCGTAGTCGCGGGAATCTTGGTGCGGAGCGCCTCGAGCACTGCGTTGCGGCCCGTTACGAGCTCGGATTCGTCGGCCTTGCGGCCCGATCCGCTGCGATTGCCGGCCGGGGCGCCACCGCGACCTGCACCGGCGTGGCGTGCCTTCGCTGCTTCGTAGCGATCGCGCGCGGCTTTCTTCTTCGCCGCGGGGTGGTAATCGCGATCTTCAGCCCGCGGGGTGGGGCCGCGCCCTTCGAGCGCCTGCCTTCCCTGGCCTCCAGACCCTACGGCCTTGCCGAGTCCCTTTTTGCGTACGGCGCCTGGGCGCCCCTTCTTGTTGCTCATGTGAGGCTCCAGCGGGTTCCGTTTGAACTGTCTTCTAGGGTGATTCCTGCGGCCGAGAGGCGGTCGCGGATCTGGTCGCTTGTCGCGAAATCTTTGTCGGCGCGAGCCTGTGCCCGCTGCTCGATGAGCGCGTTCACCAGGGCGTCGAGCGCAGTAGTGGCCGCGGCATCGCCAGTGGCGGATCGATCAGCCCAAGCTGCATCGCGAGGGTCGAGACCGAGCACATCGAGCATCGCAACGACCTCGGCCGCGCACCGTGCCGCCGCCTCAGTCTCTCCGGCGTCGAGCGCCGTATTGCCCGCGCGCACCGCGCCGTGCAGAGCCGCGAGCGCCTGTGGAATGCCGAAGTCGTCGAGCATCGCCGCAGTGAACTCGGCAGGAAGGTCGCCGACCGTGGCTGACCCGCTAAGCGGTGCGAGATCCACACCCGACAAGCTGCTCTCTGCTCGCGCAAGAAAGCCCTCAATGCGCTCAAAGGCCGCTGCGGCCTCAGCCAGTGACGTCTCTGAGAAATCGAGCACCGACCGGTAGTGCGCAGATCCCAAGAAGTAGCGCATCACGATCGGCCTCGTCTGCTGCAGCAGCTCAGCCGCGAACAGAGAGTTGCCGAGCGACTTCGACATCTTCTGACTGCCAATGTTCACGAGGCCATTGTGAATCCAGTGCTTCGCAAACTCTTGGCCCGCAGCCTTCGACTGCGCCATCTCGTTCTCGTGGTGCGGAAAACGAAGGTCGAGCCCGCCTCCGTGAATGTCGAACGACTCACCGAGGTACCGGGCAGCCATTGCCGAGCACTCAATGTGCCAGCCGGGCCGACCGCGCCCCCACGGCGAGTCCCACGAGGCCGTCGCTGGCTCGTGATCGCGGTACGCCTTCCAGAGAGCAAAGTCGCGCGGGTCTCGTTTACCAACCGGCTCCGAGTCCGCCGCGTCTTCCATCTGGTCACGCTTCTGGCGGGTCAGTTCGCCATAATCGGCCCACGTTGCCGTGTCGAAGTAGACACTCGCCGAGCCGTCGTCTGCCTGGTACGCGTGACCGCGCTCAATGAGTCGTTCAATGAGGTCGATCATCTCGCGAATGTTCGCCGTGGCGCGCGGCTCGTACGTCGGCGCCAATATGCCGAGCGCGTCATACACCGCCGTGAACTCGCGCTCCACCCGGTAGGCAAGCGCCCACCACTCTTCGGCGCCACCCTGTTGCTGGGCCGCGCGAGCATTGTCGAGAATCTTGTCGTCGATGTCAGTGACATTGCGGATCAGCGTGACGTCATGCCCAGTGGCTGTCAGCCAGCGGCGCATCTGGTCGTACACGAGCGCGCTGCGCAGGTGCCCGATGTGGGGCGACGACTGCACGGTCGGTCCACAGACATACATGCCAACCTTGCCCGCTTGCCGCGGGGTGAAGTCGACAACTGCCTGCTCGCGCGAGTCGTAAATGCGTTGCGTCACGCTATAAGCCTAGCGTTCGCGCAGGCCGGTTTCGTGCGAAAAGTTCGTGTGGGCGCGCGCTAGGCGAGCTCGCCCGAGAAGAAGTACTGCATCTGCTTCGCGACACTTACCGCGTGATCGCCAAAACGCTCGTGGTACCGGCTCGCGAGCGTCGCGTCGACGACCCCAAGCGGGTTAGCCGAGAGCTTGTCGCTGAGCACCTTTTCGAACACCTTTGCATGGCGCTTATCGAGTCCGTCGTCGAGGTCGCGGATCACGTTGACCGTCTCGGGCTCCTGCTCGCGCAAGAGAGTCACAACGGCACTTGCCATCTCGACATCGATCGCACCCATCTTCGAGAAGATCTTACGAAGACCCTGCGGGATCGCGCTCTCGGGGTACCGGTAACGGGCGAGCTGTGCGATGTGCTGGGCGAGATCCGCCATGCGCTCGAGCGAGGAACTCATGCGCAGCGAGCTCACGACGAGCCGCAGGTCGGAAGCGACTGGCGACTCGCGAAGCAGAATGTTGATCGCGAGTTCATCGAGCTCGAGCGCGAGCGCCTCGACCTCTTCGGTGCGCTCGATGACGCTCTCTGCGAGCTCAGCGTCAGACGTCGCAAACGCCTGCGTGGCTTCGGTAATCGAGGTCTCTACGAGCTCGGCGATACCAACGAGTCGCTCCTGTAATTCACTCAGCGACTGCTGAAATACCTGGCGCATGGGGTCCTTTCATTGGCCGACAACCGTGCGTATCTACCTTCTCTCGATTTCATGAACCCACAGTCTCTATCAGGTAAACAATGCCTGAACTCTTCACCGTGCGGTGCGCGAACGGTCCCCTCACGTTTACGATGAAGACATGCTCCCGCTCGCTGAGTTGCCGAAGCGCCACGGCCTTCCCGAGATCGCAACCACGATTCTCGAAGGCATCGACACCTTCGCGGTCATCTTCGATTCGACGCTGACGCCCGTCTTTGCGAACGCCGCGGCGAGGCGCAGCGAGACAATCAGTGGATCGATGCTGCAGTCGCCCATGTTCATGAATCGGGCGCAGCGCGTGCTCGAAACGGGGGTGCCGTCGAGTCGTGATCCACACCCCGACGACCCGCGAGACACCGTGCGCACGCACCTGATGCGCATCGAGCCAGACCTGATCGTGCTGCTCGCGCAAGACCTTGGCGAGGAGCAGCGACTGAATGCGATGCGCCGCGACTTCATCGCGAATGTGTCGCACGAGCTCAAAACCCCGATCGCCGCGATCGGGCTGCTCTCGGAAGCGGTTCGCGAAGCCGCCGACAACCCGCAACTCGTGCGCGATTTCGCTTCGAGCCTCATCAAAGAGTCGAAGCGACTCGCGAACCTGTCGCAAGACATCATTCAACTCTCAGAAGCTCAGTCACAGCTGCGGCCAGAGTCGCTCGAGAAGGTTCAGCTGCGAACCCTCGTGCGCGAAGAAGTTGAGGCGCACGAGGGCTTTGCCGCGCAGCACGGCGTAAACCTCGTGCTCATCGATGAGTCTGATCCGAAGCGCAAGGCTTCAATTCACGGGCGAGCCAGTGCGCTGGCGAGTGCACTCGCGAACGTGCTGAGCAACGCGATCCGCCACTCCCCCGAAGGCGGCACCGTGAAGGTGCGCATGTCTCATCGCAAACGCAATTTTGCGGTCTCGATCAGGGATAACGGCGAGGGCATCGCCCCCGAGCACCAAGAGCGCATCTTCGAGCGTTTCTACCGCGTCGACACCGCCCGCAGTCGCACCGACGGCGGCACGGGCCTCGGACTGAGCATCGCCCGCCACTCGCTGCGCGCACATGGGGGCGACATCACGCTCCGTTCCGAGGTCGGCAAAGGTGCGCGTTTCACCCTCACGTTTCCACTCGGAGACGCACCGAAAAAGCGACGCGAGAAAAGCGTCAAGCGCGCTCGCAAAGCCCTCAAGCAACTCACCGAAACGAAAGGACACGAGTAGTGGCAGCACACATCCTCCTGGTCGAAGACGAAGAGTCGATCTCTAAGCCACTCGCGTACCTTCTCGAGCGCGAGGGGTACCGGGTCACCGTTGTCGATGATGGATCGGAAGCGGTACGCGCCTTCTTCTCGGGAGGCGCAGACCTCGTGCTGCTCGACCTCATGCTCCCGGGGCTTCCCGGAACCGAGGTGTGCAGGGAGATTCGCCAGCAGTCGCAGGTGCCGATCATCATGCTCACGGCGAAGGATAGCGAGATCGACATCGTTGTTGGGCTTGAGCTCGGCGCAGACGACTACGTGACGAAGCCCTACTCGACACGGGAACTGCTCGCTCGCGTGCGCGCTGCACTCCGTCGTGGGGCCGCGTCAGGCGAGGGTGAGGGCGTCGAGGACGAGGCCGATGCGGCGCTCGAAGAGCACGGGATCCGCCTCGACACCGAACGCCACTCAGTGACCGTGCGCGGAACCGAGATCACGATGCCGCTGCGTGAATTTGAACTTCTTGAGCTGCTCATGCGCCACAGCGGCCGCGTGCTCACACGCGGCCAGCTGATCGACCGCGTGTGGGGCAGCGACTACTACGGCGACACCAAGACGCTCGACGTGCACGTGAAGCGAGTGCGCTCACGCATCGAAGAAGAGCCTGCAAAGCCGAAGCTCATCTCGACCGTGCGCGGTGTGGGCTACCGCTTCGGGTAGCCTCGCCAGCCGTAAGCCCTGAGCCGTCTGCCTTAAAACCTGAGAAGCACCCCACCGTTCAGGTGAAGTGCTTCTCGGGAATTCGATGCGGATCGAGTGTTACTCGGTCTCGGTGGTCGCTTCTGCGTCTGCCTCAGCCTCGGCACCGGCCTCGGCCTCTGCATCAGCTTCGGTCTCGAGCTCAACGTCTTCCACAGCCTCAACCTCGAACATGCTCTGGTCGAGCACGTACTGCTGGTACTCAACGAGCGTGCCGTCGAGCACTGGCACGTACTCGTGCAGGTCGCCCTCGCCGTTGATGGTGAAGAACGCCTCAACGGTCTGACCCGCCTGGAGGTTCGAGAGTGTCGCTACCAGCACTTCTTGGCCCTCTTCGAGATTGCCGAACGAAGTGGTGCCAACAGGTGCCACAAATTCAACGAGTGACGACTCACTGTCGGTCTCGAACGTGATCGATACGCTCGCGGGGGCTTCAGTGTTGTTCACCGCGGTGAACACAACGTTGAAGTTCTCGCCCGACTGATCGGCCACAAGAATGATGTTCCGAAGCGCAACACCCTCGGCCGAGATCTCGACACCGTCGCTTGGCGCGTACTGCACGTTTGTGCCGTTGTGCGCAATGAGGCTGCAGCCGCTCGCGCCTAGCGCGAGCCCAGCTGCCAGTGCGATTGAAGCGGCGATCCGATTCTTCAAGAGGGCCTCCGAGCCATGTAGTTGCTGTGTTTTGCGCGCTATAAACGCACAGACCTGCGCCCATACTATCGCGATGAGCGAACCGCTTGCGACTTAGGTCACCCTTACCTTAGCCCAAGAGCTGTGGTATTCTAGTGGTTGGTTAACAACAAGGAGCAACTCGATGCAATTTGAGGTCGGAGAGACCGTCGTCTACCCTCACCATGGCGCAGCCAAGATCATCGAGGTGAAGAAGCGCAAGCTCGGTGGCGAAGAAAAGCTGTTCCTGAAGCTTCAGGTCGATCAGGGCGATCTCACAATTGAGGTTCCTGCAGAGAACTGCGATCTCGTGGGTGTCCGCGACGTCATTGACCAAGAAGGTCTTGAGCAGGTGTTCGAAGTGCTGCGCACCCCTTTCACCGAAGAACCAACGAACTGGTCACGCCGTTTCAAGGCAAACACCGAAAAGCTCGCCTCGGGCGATGTCATCAAGGTTTCAGAGGTTGTTCGCGACCTGTGGCGCCGAGACCAGGAAGTGCGTTCACTTTCTGCTGGCGAGAAGCGCATGCTCGCAAAGGCCCGCCAGATCCTCGTATCTGAGCTCGCGCTCGCCGAGAAGACCGACGAAGACAAGGCTAACGAAATCCTCGACGAGGTTCTCGCTTCGTAGGTTCCCTGAGTTTTTAGTTACGCAAAGTGCCCGCAGAGTTTTCTGCGGGCACTTTCGTGTTATCTGCTGACCCCCTTTGCTGAGGTTGAGCTGTTCAGTGGTCACTTTGGTGCGCGATCCACACTTTTGAGGCACCAAACTGACCACCGAAGCGAGGTCGGCAGGCGAGAAGGGGCCGAGACGCGAGCAGGGGTGCAGACGCGAGAGGGGTGCGTGATCCGGTGTGGATCACGCACCCCTACTTCAACCTCAGGCTTACGCCCCGAACAGCGCGGGCACGTCGGCCAGTGCAACCTTTTCCTTGGTGCCCGCCGCGCGATCCCACACCTCGGCAAAGCCCTCTGCTGTATCGCGGCCAACAACCACGACACGTGGCACACCGAGCAGCTCGGCATCGCCAAACTTCACGCCTGGAGACACCTTCGGGCGGTCATCGAAGAGCACGTCGGCACCAGCACCCGAGAGCGTTGCAACGAGCGACTCAGCCGTCTCGAAGATCGAGGGGTCTTTGCCGGTAGCGACAACGTGCACATCAAACGGCGCAATCGCTCGAGGCCACACGAGTCCACGCTCGTCGTGATTAAGCTCTGCGAGCACCGCCATGATTCGGGTCACGCCGATGCCATACGACCCCATGGTGACGGTGACGAGCTTTCCGTTCTCGTCGAGCACCTTAAGCCCGAGCGCCTCAGCGTACTTGCGGCCGAGCTGGAACACGTGGCCGATCTCCATGCCGCGCGCGGTCTCGATCGGGCCCGATCCATCGGGCGCAGGGTCGCCATTGCGCACTGAAGCGACATCGACAACACCGTCAGCAACGAAATCACGACCGGCGACGAGGTACGCAACGTGCTTCTCGTCTTCGTTCGCGCCCGTCACCCACGAGGTGCCGTTCACGACACGCGGGTCGACGAGATAACGAATACCCGTTGCGCTCTTGGCGCCGAGCACGGGAGCCCCAGCAGCACCCGGCCCGATGTACCCCTTAACGAGCAAGGGGTGCTTCGCGAAGTCCTCTGGCGTTGCCGGCTCAACCTCGGCGTTCGGGAAGGCAACCTCGACACGCTTCATGTCGACGTCACGATCACCGGGAACACCGATAACCACGAGTTCGCGCGTACCTTCAAGATCAGTAACCGCGAGCACCACATTCTTGAGCGTGTCAGCAGCGTTCCACTCACGACCGTCGGCACGAGTGAGCACGGCGTTGGTGTGCGTGACAAGCGTCTCAATGGTCGGCGTATCTGGCGAGTCAAACACAACAGCCTCGGGCTGGCCCTCGATCGGCGATTCGGCAGGCACGGGCGATTCATATGCCTCGACGTTCGCAGCGTATCCCCCGGCCGAACGCACAAAGGTGTCTTCGCCGATCTCAATGGGGAGCAAGAACTCCTCAGATCGCGATCCACCCATTGCGCCAGCATCGGCCGAAACGATCACGTACTCGAGCCCCAGACGCGCAAAAATGCGTTCGTACGCGTCGCGCTGCGACTGGTAGCTCGCGTCGAGCCCCTCGTCTGAGACATCAAACGAGTACGCATCTTTCATGGTGAACTCGCGCCCGCGCAGTAGGCCCGCGCGCGGCCTAGCCTCGTCGCGGTACTTGTCCTGGATCTGGAAGAGCTGGAGCGGCAAATCTTTGTACGACGTCACAATGTCTTTCACCATGAGCGTGAAAGCCTCTTCGTGCGTGGGTGCGAGCAGGTAGTCGGCACCATGCCGATCCTTCAAACGGAATAGCGCGTCGCCATACTCTTCCCAGCGCCCGGTCGCCTCGTACGGCTCGCGCGGCAGCATGGTCGGGAAGTGCACCTCGTGTGCCCCCGCAGCCGCCATCTCTTCGCGAATAATCTGCTCGATCTTGCCCTTTACGCGCAGCCCGAGCGGCAGCCAGGCGAACACGCCCGGCGCCTGGCGGCGAATATAGCCCGCGCGCAGCAGGAGCTTGTGACTGATGACCTCTGCGTCTGAGGGATCCTCGCGCAGGGTCTTGAGAAAGAATGAACTGAGCCGTGTGATCACCCCACTATCGTAGCCGTAGGCTGGCTTCATGCCCGCGCGTACACTTTCAGATTCGAGGTGGTTCACCTCAATCGGCGTAGTGACGGTGCTCGCAATCGCATCGCTCGCAAGGTTTTGGGCGCTCGCTCAGCCGGGTTCACTGGTGTTCGATGAGCTGTATTATGTGCGCGACGCGATCTCGCAGCTCGCCTACGGTTACCCCACGAATTGGCCCGACGACGACACGCGCATGGGGGCGACGTTCTTGAGTTCCCCCGACTTCGCGGTGCACCCGCCGCTCGGCAAGTGGCTCATTGGCCTCGGGGTTCTCTTGTTCGGCGAGCACTCTGCGTGGGGCTGGCGGTTCGCGGTCGCCGCGTTCGGCGTCGCGACGGTCGGTGTCACGATGCGCCTCGCCTGGCTTATGAGCCGCAATACGTTCATCACGCTCATCGCGGGTCTCGTGCTCGCGGTCGACGGCGTGCACATCACGCTCACCCGCGTGAGTTTGCTCGACGGGTTTCTCACGTTTTTTGTGGTGCTCGGCGCATTGTTCGTCTGGCGCGATCATGTGTGGGTGGTGGATCGCACCACCCCCTCACACCCCGAAGTGCTGTGGTGGCGACCGTGGCTCTTCGCCGCCGCCGTCGCTTTCGGGTGTGCTGCCTCCGTGAAGTGGTCGGGGCTGTATCCCCTCGCGGCGTTCCTCCTGCTCATAACTGCGCGCGACGTGGCCTATCGACTGAGGTCCGCGCGCACGCACGGTGCTTCCCAAGTTCGGGCGTGGGGTCGGGCGCTCTTGCAGGCCGCGGTTGCCGGGCTGATCGCGCTGCCGACTACCCTCGCCATGTACATCGCGAGCTGGTCGGGGTGGATCGTGACCGCGGGCGGCTGGGGTCGCGGGTCTGGTTCGTGGATCAGCGAACTGTGGGCGTACCACGTCGACATCTTCGCGTGGCACTCAACGTTGTCGGCACCGCATCCGTACCGCGCCGATCCGCTCACTTGGCCACTCGCTCTCAGGCCCACGGGCATGTACGAGGCAACCGTCGGCGACGGGTACACGGCCGCGATTTCATCGATACCGAATCCCGTAGTCATCATCGGCGGTGTGGTCGCGCTCATTGTGTTGGCGTGGTGGATCGCGCGCCGCTCATTCCCCGATCGCGTATGGCGCGTGTTCACGCCCGGCACCCTGGTGTTTACGTCGGCGTTCGTGCTCACCGGGTATCTCTCGGGGTGGATCCCGTGGATCCTCACGTTTTCGCGACCCGCAGTGTTTCAGTTTTATGCGGTCGTGCTCACTCCGTTTGCGGCGATCGCGATCGCGTTGGTCATTGGTGAATGGTGCAGGCTGTTGCCCCGAGCACGCGGTGGGCGTGATGCCAACCTCATCGGTGAGTCCGGCGAGTCTGGTCTGAACGGTGAGCCAGGTGAGGTCGCTTCTGAGGACGCATCTGGGTCCACCGTAGGCCCCGATGCAGAAGTTTTGCTCGGGCGTCGCCTTGCGGCCGCACTCTTCATTGCGGCGGCGCTCATCCTCGCGGTGCTCTTCTTCCCTGTGTGGTCTGGTGAGCCGATTCCAAACTGGTTCTGGCACTGGCACCACTGGCTGCCGGGGTGGGACTAATTAGAGCAACCGCTTGCTCAGCGCCCATGCCGTGAGCTCGTGGCGGTTCGAGAGCTGCAGCTTGCGCAGCACGCTCGACACGTGGGTCTCGACGGTCTTAATTGAGAGAAACAGCTCGGCCGCGACTTCTTTGTAGGCATAGCCGCGCGCGATCATGCGCATGACTTCTTGCTCGCGCGCGGTCAACCGGTCGAGTTCGTCATCTGCTGCGGCCGTTTCGCCACCCCCGGTGCCGAAAGCGTCGAGCACGAACCCCGCCAGTCGTGGCGAGAACACCGCGTCGCCGTCGCGCACTCGAATTGCGGCCTGGGTGACCTCCGAACCAGACGCGGTCTTGGTGAGGTAGCCGCGAGCCCCAGCACGAATCACACTCACAACGTCGTCAGCAGCGTCTGACACGCTGAGCGCGAGAAATCGTGTGTCGGCGAGACTCGGGTCTGCCGCCAACCGCTGCAGCACCTCGGCACCGCCCCCGCCCGATCCACCAGGAAGGTGAACGTCGAGCAGCACCACCGCAGGCTTCAGAGCGGGAATGACCGAAACCGCCTCGTCTACCGTTGCGGCTTCGCCGACAACATCGACCTCTGGACCAAGTTCGGCACGCAAGCCTGTGCGAAAAATCTGATGGTCGTCGACGATGACTACGGAAATCGGGGAATCGCTCATACTGTGCCTCCTGAGGCTTCTGGCACTGAGACATGCTCCCGAGGCATCTCAAGCCGTATAGATGTTCCGGTGCCACCGGGGCCTGCAACGATGTTTGCCGAGCCACCCGCTCGTGACATTCGTCCGAGAATCGACTCGCGCACCCCCATGCGCCCGTCTGGTAGCGCATTGAGGTCGAGGCCCGGCCCTCGATCTGTCACATCGATTGCCACGCGGTAGGGCGAGACCTCTGCGTATACCGTCACGTTCCCTCCAGCGTGGCGCGCAGCATTGAGCATGGCCTCTTTGGCTGCTGCAACAATCGCTTCGGGTGCGACGACCTCTTCGCCAACGCTCACCGTTTCGAAGCGCACCGCGTGGTCGTTCTCGAGCACCGCCGCATGAGCCCGCAACTCTGACGCGAGCGATTCCCGAGGAGTCTGCGCGCCGCCGTCACCCGCACGGAACAGCCAATCACGCAGCTCACGCTCCTGGCCTCTCGCGAGGCGAGCGACCTCGCTGCCGGGCTCTGATCGCTGCTGAATGAGCGCGAGGGTCTGAAGCACTGAGTCGTGTAGGTGCGCTGCAATTTCTGAGCGTTCTGCCTCGCGTGCGTGACCAGCACGCTCGGCAATGAGCTCGCGGTTCAGCCTCAGCAACCAAGGCGCAATCGCGAGTGCGACCCCGGCGAGCACAGCGAGTGCGGCAGTAATGACAGTCCAGGTGCTCGGTGCATCTGAGGTCACAAAAAACATGAGCACACCGACCGCGACGAGCGCGAGCGCGGCGAGAACTCGCGGCAGCTGGTTGCGGTCTGGTCGCTCGCGATCTGCAATTTGCCACCAGGTGAGGCCAACGCCGACGAGCACTGCGAGCCCTGGCAAGATGACCGTGAGCTGCAGTTCGACCCCGAGCTGCTGCAACACGAGCAGAACCCCGACGAGCACTAGACAAGTGCCGAGCAGCAACTCTGCAACCGGCCACTTCGTGCGTCGCTGTGGCGCCTCCGCCGCGTGTGTGGCCGCGGGCGGCTCGCCAGACGCAGATGCCACCCGAACCGGCACAGAAGAAGTCGGCACAGAAAAATCCGGCGTAGAACGCGTTTCACGTGTTTGCGGGCCTAGCTGGTCGACCCGATCCTCCCGCAGGGGCGCCGCCGAATACGACGTTTGCCCGGTTGCGGGCTTCGTGAGTGCGCGCCGCAACGGAACAATGCCGTCTGTTTCTCCTTCTGGTGGAACCGTGATCCACAACCAGACATAGAACAACCCACCAGCCCCACCGAGCAATGCGAAGATCAACATCGCAATGCGCACCCCAAGCACCGGAAAACCGAGGTGAGTAGCGAGACCACCACACACGCCGGCGAGCATGCGCTCGTCGCTCGCGCGCGTGAGCGGCAGTCTGTCGGCAGCCGGAGTCGTCATGCTTCTATCAAAGCATTAGGCTCCGACATTCACACGCCTCAGGGAACCAAACCAGGGTGGGCTCAGGGTGATCCCTGATGGTGTGCGCGCAAAATTCCCAGCACACTCGAAGTATGAACGAACAAACTCCATCCTCAGGTGCCGGGCAGGCACCCTTTGGCTCGGGCTTTTTCAATTGGCTTCGTGGCCTTCGAATCGAGCGCGGCTCAGACCGTTGGTTCGCCGGCGTGGCAGGCGGAATTGCGCAGCGTGCCGGTATCGATCCACTGATCGTACGCGGAATTTTCGTGGTACTCGCCCTGCTCGGCGGCCCGGGTATTCTGCTCTACCTCGCCGGATGGCTGCTGCTGCCGGGCGGCAACGGGCGGATTCACCTCGAGGAGGTCTTCCGGGGGCGAGGCGGGACCGCGGCGGTCGTCGTAACTGTCGCGGTCGGAGCGATCATCGTGCTTCCATTCCTGTTCGGTACGCCGTTTGGGAGCTGGAGCCTGTGGAATGTACTGGGCATACCTGAGTGGCTGTCGACACTGACGATTGTTTTGGTATGGATCGTGGCCGTGACTGCGGCAATCATTCTCGCCGGTCAGCTGTTCCTGAAACACGGGCGAAAGGTGCGCGACGAGGAACGTCTCTCTACCGACGAGCACGTCACGAGCGAAGGATCCACCGCAAACGCGGGACCCGCTGCGAGCGCGAGCTACACCACGAACCCGGGACACACGGCTAGCGATGCACCCACGAGTGACTTTGGGCAGCGATTTACCGCGCAGGCAAACGACCTCGGTGAGCGGATCTCCGCGAGCGCGAGCGAATTCAGTGAGCGCGCGAGCAAGTGGGGTGAAGACATCGGAAAGCAGACCGATGAGTGGAGCGCGCGTTTCGCGGAGCAACACGATACCTACCGCCTCGGTGCAGCTCACGTCGTCATCACCCTCGCATTTGCGCTGCTCGCAGCGGGAGGGGCAGCTCTGTGGACGCTGAACAACGGAGTCTTCGGGGCCAATCCCAACAACCTGAATGTGGTCATTGCCGCAACGCTCGGCGCAACAGTGGTGTTCGCGATCTCGCTCATTATTGCGGGCATTCGTGGGCGTCACACCGGATGGGTAGGCTTCCTCGCGTTCTGTGGTGTCGTCGCACTCATCGCAACGACGATTGTGCCGTGGGGTTCGCGGTTCCAGCCGTTTGGGATCATGGAGGTTGGGAACGAGGCGCCCGGCGCCGTGCTGATCGCGGGATCGTCTCGTGTGCACGTCGACGAATTCTCTGCCAGTTCCAGCTTCGACGACGTCCAGGTGTGGCACCTCGCTGGCAACTCTGTTGTGACGGTGCCTGACGATGAACCTGTGGTGGTTACGGTAAATCTGCTCGCCGGCAATATATCTGGTCCATCGCTCTCTGGTGGATCGGGTTACAGCGCAGGCCCGTTCCTCAGTCGCACGTTCGATCTCACCGAGGGCAAGACGGCTGCAGCCCACGTGACCGTCTACATGCTCGGCGGAAATGTTCGCGTCGAGTACCCAGACGGATTGCAGACCACGCGCTCACTGCTGCGATCCATCGCGGAAGACCAGGCAGAACTCAACGAGCTGGCTGATCCCGCGCTCTCACTTTCTGAACGTTTGCCCGCAGAGGAGTACGCACGATGAACACCGAACCACTCACACCACCGGAGCCAGAGCAGTACGGCGAGGCGCCGACTCCACCGGCGCCGCCCGCGACTGAAGCCGCAAACACTGTCCCCACGACACCAATGCCCGAGCAACGGGCCGCAGCTGCCACAGACTCCACCGCGGCTGCACCACTCGCTGCAGACTCGAAGCGGACCACAAAACCAACCCCGCGCACGAGTCCAATCGTCTGGGGCTCGCTGATCCTCGTGTTCTGCGCCTACGTCTTTGTGCGCACTGAGGGCTGGTCGGTCGACACGACTACCTGGCTCATCACGACCATCATTGGCGTCGGTGCGCTGCTGCTCGTCGTTGGAATCGCTGTGCTACTTCGAAACTCTCGGCAGAACCGATAAGCGTTCTACTGCATGACCTTCGGGATAGGGCGCGTTTCGGCAGCGAGCCAGTGAAGCGGGATCTCAATCACCACTCGAGTGCCACCACCTGAGTCGGCACCCCACGAAATCGATCCACCCAACTCGCCCTCAATGAGGGTGCGCACAATCTGAGTGCCGAGTCCATCACCGACGGTTCCGCCGGGGAGGCCAGTGCCGGTGTCGATGACCTCGACGCCGAGCCGCTCCGGCGTGCGATCTGCCCGAATGAACACCTCGCCCTCGCGGCCCGCAAGCCCATGTTCGACCGCGTTCGTCACCACCTCGGTGAGCGCGAGCGCGAGCGGTGTCGCGTATTCAGATGGCAGCTCTCCAAAACTGCCCTCCTTGCGCGGGTGCACCGTCGTGCCGTGCAGCGAGGCGACCTCGGCGGCAAGTCCGAGCACGCGCTCGAAGACCACGTCAAAATCGACGATCTGAGCGAGGCCAGTCGACAGCGTGTCGTGCACGACCGCGATCGCGGCAACGCGACGCATTGCCTGACCGAGCACCTGTTTCGCTTCTTCGGAACGCGCGCGGCGCGCCTGCACCCGCAGTAGCGAAGCCACAGTCTGCAGATTGTTCTTCACGCGATGGTGGATCTCACGGATCGTCGCGTCTTTCGTAATGAGCTCTTGCGCCTGCTGGCGAAGGTCGCTCACGTCACGCGTAAGCACGACGCCGCCGACCCGCTCACCATTGCGGTACACGGGGATCGATCGCAGTGCGATCGAGTGACCGCGCACAAACACCTCGGTGCGCTTCGCAACCTTGCCCTGGCAAATGAGCGGCAGCGACTCATTGGTGTCGAACTGGCCTTTCAGTATCTCCTGCACCACCTCGGAGAAGTTCTGGTCTTCGATCTCGTCGCGGTACCCGAGCAGCGTAAAGGTGGTCTGCGTGTTTGGGCTCACGAACGTTGCAACGCCTTCGAGGTTCACCCGCACAAGACCGTCTGTTGCCCTCGGCGCGCCCTGTTGGCCCCCCGCGCCTCCGGGAGTGGGAAACGCGCCGGTCTGGATCATGCCGAACAAATCTGTCGACACCTCGCGGAATGCAGCGGCGATTCGCGATGCGTGCTGCACATCGTTCGCACTCGTGTGCACCGTCGCGACCGCAATCGGCCCGATCACCGCGCCAGAAGCATCGCGACGGCTGATCGAATAGGCAGTGAGCCTCATCGGGTTCTCTTCATACCAAGCTGGTGACGTCGATGCCGCTGGCTGCCCTGTCTCAAGCGCCTTATCCACAACTTCGCGCCAGTCGGGGCGCAGAAAATCGCCAATGATGTCTCTATAAAACAGCGTGACGTACCCGGTCGGGCGGCTGTGCGCGACCGCGAGGTAATCCTCGTTCTCAGTCGGCACCCAGATCACCACATCGCTGAGTGCGACGTCTGCAAGTAGCGGGAGCTCAAGCGCGAGGTGTTCAAGCCAGGCGAGCTCCTCTTCGGTGAGTTCCGAGTACTTGGTTGCGAGATTACGAAGAGTTGCCACGGCACAAGCCTAAAGCACCTTTTGAACCGCGCGGAGCGTTCGATACAGCTTTACACAGGTCGAAAAGTACCTGGCGGTATTGAACACTTGACGCTGGCAAAGTGCAGACACGTAACGTTGTGCCTCACACCAAGGTTCTGCGTGGGGATGAACCGTCCATCACCTATTTAGAAAGCAGTGCAATGAGTGCCGTTGCCCTCCGAGTCCCCGCGAATTCCTTTGAGCTCGTTGAGGTTCAGACTCCCCCACCACCAATACTGCGTGCGGTTGAGTCTCACGAACCACGCGAACCGCACGATTCCCCCGGGCCCTGCGATTCCCCCAGGGCGGCAGACACTAACCTCGCACGAACGCCACTTCGCCCTTCCCTTTCAGAAACCACCATTAGCAAGATCGCGATTTTCGCATTCGAGGCTGTGGAGGGCACGAGAAGCGTCAGCCAGCTTGGAAGGTGGATCTCGTACAACGTCTCCCAAGAACTCTCGCAATACCGTGCACTAACCATCGAACGTCGTTCGCTCTATCGTGATTCGCGCAGGCATGTTCCGTCAGTGCGCCGTGTGCGCACCTCACAGCCAACGCGGCGGGTCATCGAGGCTACCGTGCTCGTCGACGTTTCTGGGCGTTGCCGCGCTATCGCACTCCGATTCGAGCAGACGCGCAATCGCTGGCAGGCCACTTCGATCACGATTCTGTAGTTCGCCATATCGAACTCCGAGCATCGCCTAGGCGAGGTCAAACTGAGGCTACTCCCTCTCCGCGCACTGTTGTTAGCGTTAAGGTTTGCGCAGCATATTTGCCGCGTGTTGACACACGAAAGAGGACACGGTGAACAACGTTCACGAGCCGCACGACATCGCGCGGCCGCACGACTACGACCATCATCATTCAGACACTTCGTCGGGTTGGTTGCGCGCCACGGTGTTTGGCGCCATGGACGGACTGGTATCGAACAGTGGTCTCATTGCGGGCATCGCAGCAGCCGGAGCATCGAATCCGATCGTGGCAATTACCGGCATTTCGGGCCTTATCGCGGGCGCTGTTTCTATGGCCCTCGGCGAGTTCACCTCCGTGCGAACCGCAAACGAGCAACTCGATGCAGAGGTGCGTACCGAACGAGAAGCCCACGCGCGCAACCCCGAGGGCGAGCAGGCCGAACTGACCGCACTGTTCACTCGAGTCGGTATGAGCGCAGAAATCGCGAACCTCGCCGCAGCGCAGGTGCACAAGAACGACGAGCGCGCCGTTCGCGTGCACATCACCCACGAGCTGGGCCTCAATCTTGAGGAACGACCTTCGCCCCTCGTCGCAGCAGTTTCGTCGTTCCTATCATTCGCAATTGGAGCATTCATTCCGATCATCCCGTTCGTGTTCGGCTTCGGGAATCTCTGGATCGGCCTCGCATTCGGTGGCGTTGGGTTACTTGTCGCTGGCGGTCTCGCAGCAGTCACCACCAAACATAACTGGCTCTGGGGATCTGTAAGACAGTTAATCTTCGGGGGAATCGCCGTAGCCGCGACGTACACAATCGGTACGCTGCTCGGCGTCTCTGAAATCGGCTAACGTGCTGCTCGCTTCGAGCGCGTAAGCTGTACGCGTGCCAAATCAGGAGTTCGTCAACGCTGTACTTGCGGTGGTCGAACGAATTCCGAGCGGGCGCGTGATGACCTATGGTGACGTTGGAATCGCGATTGGGTCAGAGGCACCGCGCGCCGTCGGCCGCGTCATGGCGCTCTACGGTCACGCGGTGGCCTGGTGGCGAGTCGTGCCTGCAAGTGGGCTTCCTCCACAGGGGCACGCGAGGCTTGCGCTGCCCCACTACCGCGAGGAGGGAACACCGCTTCGTCGCGTCGCATCACCAGATGACTACCGAATCGCACTCTCATCGGCCAGGCTCCCCTACACGCACGAAATTTACGCGGAGGTCGCATTTTGAGCGAGCAGTCCCCGATCCGCCTCGGATTCACACGCGGTATCTCACCGAGCAAGTGGGCTCAGCGCTGGAAGCGGGCCGTTCCAGAGCGCGCGCTCGAGCTCATTCCGTTTGAGCGACCCTACGGCCTTGCGACGCGAGGAGACGCCGCCACTGCGGACATGCAGCTTGCCAGGTATGCACCAGGCGAGCGTCCGGCGCAGATGGATGATCACGGGAACCGCACGCATCACGCAATCTTGCTCTACGAAGAGTCGATTGCACTCGTTCTGCCGCATGATCATGAGCTTGCCGAGCAGACGGAGATCCACGAAGGCGACCTCGCACTTATTACGATCATCGACCACCCGAATCACGCCCCCGGCTGGCCCGCGGCAAAACCTTGGGAGAACCCCGAGTGGAAACCCAAGCACCTACCAGCCGCACTCGAGCTTGTAGCAACGGGCGCTGGCGGCCTACTCGCACCGCTGCCGCTCGCGCGGCATCTCTCAAACAAGCGCGACCATGCGCTACTGCAGCTCGTCAGTGATGCGCCGATTGCTGGCACCACCATCTGGGCCGTTTGGGGTGTGGATCGGGACTCCCCCTACCTTCAGCAGCTCGCTGGCATTATGCGGGGCCGCACCGCGAATTCGTCTCGGCGACTCCGAGAAGATGAATCTGGCGGTACCGTGAAACGCGAGCCCGAGCAAAAATTTCGGCAGCCACAGGCGAAGAAAAAGCAGCCGCTTAAGCCCAATTCTCGAGGCGCACAGCTTGCGGCAGCACGCGAGAAAGCTGAGCGTGCGAAGGCCGCCAAACGCAAAGCTAAGAAGCGGCGTTAGAGCTCGCTTGCTGCCACATCGAACGTGCCGCACATCGTGGGCCCCTGTTCGTAGCCGGTCATGAACCACTTCTGGCGCTGCTCGGAAGAGCCGTGGGTGAATCGGTCTGGATCTACCTGCATTCCCGCGTTCTCCATAATACTGTCGTCGCCGACCGCTGCCGCAGCACTCAGCGCATCGTCAATCTGGGACTGTGTAATCGGCTGCAGAAAAGGTACGCCACTGTCATCTGTGATGGTTTGAGCCGCTCCCACCCAGGCACCCGCGAAGCAGTCGGCCTGTAGTTCGAGTCGCACAGACCCCGAGGTGGCCCCCGACTCACGACCGGCCTGGTCAAGTGAGCCAATCAGGTTCGAAATGTGGTGACCCCATTCGTGGGCGAGCACGTACATTTCAGACAGCGAGCCTCCCGTTGCACCGTAGTTGCTTCGCAGAGTCTCGAAGAACGAGACATCAACGTAAATCGCTTCCTCGGGCGGGCAATAGAACGGCCCGGTCGCGGCAGAGGCTGTGCCGCACTGCGACTGCGTTGATCCGCTAAAGAGCACAACGGGTGCAGGTGCACGGTAGTTATTCACCTGCGAAGCCCAGTAACGATTGAGTGAGTCGCTCGCGGCGGCCATGCGGCATTCCTGGTTATCGTTGGCGTCTTTGCCTGATTTACAGTTATCAAGCGCCACGACCTCTTCGCTCGACGATCCACCGCCTGCGCTACTGAACCCAGTTGCGAGGCCGGTGAGATCGACACCGAGCAATTGCGAGCCGATGAACAGGATGACGAGCAGCCCGATGCTGCCGCCGCCGACCGCGAGGCCGCCGCGGCGCGCGCCACCGCTTCGCTTCTGCACGTGACTCGTATCGACACGCACGTTGTCGTTAAACGTCATGCTCGAACTTTACCGCGTCAGCGCAGCAACCGCTCGCCTCATCAAGAGGAACATCTAGAAGATTGACCAGCCGGTCCTGTCCGTGAGTTCGCCCAGCGCTGCCATCCCAATGAGTGAATTTCCCGAGGCGTCTAAGCCAGGTCCCCACACACAAATTGAGCACACGTCGGGAACGATCGCGAGAATGCCACCGCCGACCCCCGATTTCCCGGGCAGCCCCACGCGGTAGGCAAACTCTCCAGCCGCATCGTAGAAGCCCGAAGTGAGCATGACCGCATTGACACGCTTCGCCTGTGCCTCCGTGAGCCACTCGCGTCCATGATTTCCCTGACCGTCGCGAGCGAGAAACAAGCCAGCGGTTGCAAGGTCTTCGCACGAAATTGCAATCGAGCACTGATTGACATAACTGTCGAGTACCGCAGACACCTCGTTCCGCAGGTTCCCATAGCTTCGCAAAAAGTGGGCGGTTGCAGCGTTTCTATCGCCGTGAGATAGCTCAGATGCGGCGGTCAAGGCATCGATCGAGATGCTCTCGTTCCCAGACTCGGTGCGCAGAAAATCGAGCACCGAGGGTACGTGCTGTTCCTCGAGCGAGATGAGGTGATCCACAACCACGAGCGCACCCGCGTTCATGAACGGGTTGCGCGGAATACCGCGTTTGTACTCGAGTTGCGCGAGCGAGTTGAACGCAGCGCCGGAAGGCTCACGACCCACTCGCGCCCAGATCTCCTCGTCGTCACCTGCGATGGCAAGTGCGAGCGAGAACACTTTCGAGATGCTCTGGATCGAGAACTCAACCGAGGAATCGCCAACCGAGTATCTTTCTCCGTCAACCGTGCTGACCGTCATTCCGAACTGGTCTGGGTTCACCGCCGCGAGTCGGGGAATGTACTCAGCTACATTGCCCGATCCAATGAGAGGTTGGACAGACTCGTACACGGAGTCGAGCACACGTTGGAGATTCATACCCGCCATGTTTTCATGGCTACCTGACCATCTGACTACCGGCGAGCGGCATCCTTCGTTTCAGCCTTCGCTTCGGCCTTCGCTTGGGCACGCAGTTCTTTCTCATGGATCGGCCAGGTTCCTGCTGCCCGCTGAGCCTCGACGTACGCATGCGCCTCTGCTTGGCGTTCGGCCTCAATACCCGTGGCGATCTCAGCCCGCAGAAGCTCGGCCGGAATACCAAACGCATCGACGAGGTCAACAGCGTGGTCACGCACGCGGCTGATGAGGCGGTCGACGTAAGCCGTGAGCGCCTCGGCGCGCTGGCCAGAGATGCGTCCGTGCACGAGGAACCAGGTCATGTTTCGTTCAAGCAGACCGAGCCCGAAGAGGTCGCGTACCCAGGTCATGACCTGCTTCGTTCCCGCGTCGGTGAGCTTCTCAACCTCCTCGGTCAGTGCCTCCCACTGCAGCAGCTCGACGTGCGCTGTCGCCGCCTGAATGAGCTTGTGCTGCTGCGCATTAAACGCATCTTCACCTCGCTGAGCGCGCTCTGCCTTCGGCACATCTTTCGTTGCGTCACGCAGCGCCGAAGCGATCTCAGCGATCATCGTTTCGACGCGGTCGGTGAGAAGCTCGCGCTGCGCTTCAGAGGTGCGCAGGCTCTCGATGGATCGAGCCATCTGCCCGAGATCAGCAATGCTCTGGCCTAGTTGGCGCAACCCAAACCGGCTCACGCGATCGCCGAGCTGGCTTGCCGCCGCTCGCGCGTAGGCTGCCTTATCGCCGTCTTTGAACTGGTCGGCATAGTCGGTGAGCAACCGCTTGCCCACGAGCTGCAAGAGCACGTTGTTGTCGCCCTCAAAAGTGACGTAAATGTCGAGGTCTGCGCGGAGCCCAGTGAGGCGGTTCTTCGCCATGAAGCCGGCACCACCGCACGCCTCGCGCGCCTCTTGAAGCGTATCGAGCGCGGCCCAGGTCGAGAGCGGTTTGAGACCGGCCGCGAGGGTTTCGAGGTCTTCACGGTTCTCATCCGTGTCCTTCGCACCCGAGAACACCTCGTCGAACACGGTGAGCAACCGCTCACTGGCAAACGCCATCGCGTAAGCCTGAGCGAGGCGTGGCATGAGCCGTCGCTGATGCTGGCCGTAATCGAGCAGCACGATTTCGCGACCAGAAGCCCCGGGAAATTGACGGCGCTCGTTGCCGTAGCGGATCGCGATCGTAAGCGCCGCCTGCATCGCACGCACGGCCGATCCGTCAAGCGAAACGCGGCCCTGCACGAGCGTACCGATCATGGTGAAGAAGCGTCGGCCCGGGCTTTCAATCGGTGACGAGTAGGTGCCGTCGGCCTCGACATTGCCGTACCGGTTGAGCAGGTTCTCGCGCGGAATCCGCACGTGTGTGAAGTGCAGCCGACCGTTGTCGATACCGTTCAGGCCGCCCTTCACACCGTCGTCTTCGCTGCCGATGCCCGGCATCATCTCACCGCCGGGGGTGCGGATCGGCACAAAGAACGCGTGCACGCCGTGATTCACTCCCTTCGTAATGAGTTGCGCAAACACGACGGCCGCCTGACCGTGAAGCGCCGCATTGCCGAGAAATTCCTTCCACGCACCCTTGAACGGGGTGTGGATCTCGAACTCCTCAGCTTCGGGGTCATAGGTCGCGGTGGTTCCGACCGAGGCGACGTCTGAGCCGTGCCCTATCTCGGTCATCGCGAAAGCTCCCGGCAGGGAAAGGTCCATCACTGCGGGCAACCACTTCTTGTGGTGCTCCTCAGTTCCGAGGTGCAAGATTGCGGATCCGAAAAGTCCCCACTGCACCCCCGCTTTGATCTGCATTGAAGGGTCAGCGAGCACGAGCTCTTCGAACGCCGCGACGTTGCCGCCGTGGTTGTCATTACCACCGAGGCTCGACGGGAATGCGCGCTGCACGGCACCCGCATCTGCGAGTTGCTGCAACTGGCTGAGCGCACGAATCCGGTGCTCGTCCATGGGCTGACCGTGGATCGTGTGAAAGCGCTCGTCAGAGGCCAGCGCGCGCGATTCGAGCCGCTCGGCCTTCCATTTGCCGAGGAGGGCGTCGGCGACAAGTTGCACGTTCACGCGTGGCGCAGAGGTAGTCATACGGCCAGGCTAGGCGGGTCATTAGTTGCAGACAAGCAGCCACCGTTCACTCGACAATCGCGCAAGTGAGACTCACGAGGCAGTTGTATAAAACCACCAATAAGACGCGCCAGAAACTATCGCAATACGCTAGCGACGCTTCGATGAGCTCCCGGGTTCATAATCCCCAAAGAACTTGGGCTCTATGCCCGCCTCTTCGAGCTGCTCGCGGGTGCGCTTCTGGCGGGTTCTCGGAATTAGCGTGATGACCTCACCCTCGCGACCGGCACGCCCTGTGCGGCCTGAGCGGTGCACGAAGGTCTTCGAATCGTCGGGCGGGTCGAGCTGCACCACGACGTCGACGTCATCGATGTGAATCCCCCGAGCCGCCACATCTGTCGCAACGAGCACGCGCGATTTGCCGGTCGAAAATTTCTCAAGGTTGCGTTCTCGCCGCGCCTGGCTGAGGTTTCCATGGAGCGACGTGGCCGAGATCCCGGCTCCCGATAGCAGCTCGGTGACTCGCTCGGCATACACGCGGGTGCGACAGAACATCATGACACGGCCAGGTAGGTTCGCGAATTCGAGCACCGCCTGTTCCTTGTCTTCGCGAAGCACCAGGAACACCCGGTGCGGCACGGTCGAACTCGTTTTCGGAACCTCGTGAGCGGCCGGATCACTCAAAAACTCGGCGACGAGCTCTTCAACATCTCGGTCGAGCGTCGCCGAGAAGAGCAGGCGCTGCCCACCCCGCTCTGTCTGTCTGAGCGCCCACTGCGTCTCATCGAGAAAACCGAGCTCGCACAGGTGGTCTGCCTCATCGATGACCGAGACCAATACCTCACGGAGGTCAAGTTTGCGACGCTGCACGAGGTCGCGAATGCGCCCCGGTGTTCCGATGACGATGTCGATGCCGCGCTCGAGCGCATGCACCTGGGGGTCGATCGGCACACCGCCAACGAGCTGCGCGGTGTAGAAGCCAACCGATCGCGCAAGCGGCTGCACCGTGCGGTCGATCTGCAGCGCTAGCTCTCGGGTTGGCGCGAGAATGAGTGCCTTCGGGTTTCGGGCCGGTGGGCGCTTTCCGCGGTCAATTCGTTCACCGCGCTTTGCGGGTTTTTCTTGCTTTGTGGATCGCTTCTCGCCCAGCACCCCCTGCGCTTTCAGAGAGAGCAGCCGCTCGACAAGCGCAGCACCAAACGCAATTGTCTTGCCAGAACCCGTCTCTGCCCGACCGAGTACGTCTCTGCCTGCGATCGCATCTGGAATCGTGGCGACCTGGATCGGGAACGGCGACTCAGCCCCGAGCTCGCCAAGCGTGCGCACGAGGTTTTGGCCGAGCCCAAGACTCGCAAAGGTCTTGCCGACCGTGTCCTCAGCCGTGGTGAGTTTCGCCTCGAACTTGCGTGGACCAAGTTTGCGCTGCTGTGGCGCCTCAGCCTTGGTGCTCGATCCACCACGCACATCGATGCGTTCGCGTGAGTCAGCGCCCGACCCTACCTGGGCGCCCGCAGAAGACCTGCGATCTGTCGCGTTTTTAGGAGATCTCGTGTTGCCAGAGGACGCATCTGCGCCTCCAGCGCTTTCGGCGCGCGCACCATACTTTCGCTTCGGGGCGCGCCCCCGATTCGGATCATAGTTCTTTGGCGCTTTGAACCCGCGCCGCTTCTTCTGCGCCACGTATCAGTCCTCTGTCCCTGCTGGCGCGGCCCCCGACTCAAGGCCAGCAGCCTCTTCGCCGCGCTCACTCTCTCGAGCATTGCGGCGCGCGATTCGACGTTCGCGCAGGGTTTCGCGGCGGCGTTCCACGATGTAGTAGAACGTCGGCAGCACGACAAGTGTGAGCACGGTTGACGAGAGCAAGCCGCCGATCACGACCACGGCGAGCGGCTGCGAGATAAACCCGCCCTTGCCCGTGACCCCGAGCGCCATCGGCGTGAGCGCGAGGATTGTTGCGAGCGCTGTCATCACGATGGGGCGAAGACGCTGTAGGGATCCGTGCAGCACGGCCTCTCGGAGCGCGTTGCCTCGTTCCCGATACTGGTTCACGAGGTCGACGAGCACGATCGCGTTCGTCACCACGATGCCGATGAGCATGAGCACGCCGATGAGCGACGCGACGCCGAGCGGAATTCCTGTCGCGATAAGCAGCAGCAGCGCACCTGTGGCGGCAAATGGCACCGACACGAGCAGTAGCAGCGGTTGCAACAGGCTGCGGAACGTCGCAACCATCACGACGTACACAATAAGAATCGCGGCGAGTAGCGCGAGTCCGAGTTGCTCGAACGCATCTGCCTGCTGTGACAAGACGCCGCCGATGCTCGCGGCGGCCCCGGCCGGCAGGTTGACTGTTTCAAGCGCGCTCGTCACATCGGCGCTCGCTACCGTGAGGTCATCGGCCTTTGGCAGCGCAGACACCGTCACCATGCGCTGGTTGTTCTCGGTGCGCACAGTGACCGGCCCGTCTGCGAGCTCAATAGTTGCGAGCTCGTCGAGCCGCTTCTCGCCCACCGCGGTCTGCACCTGCAGCGCCTCAACGCCGTCAATATCTTCGGGCGCAACGCCGCGATCCACATAGACATTCACACTCGAGTTGTCGATCGTGATCTCTCCAACGCGGCTCGGCTGCATGCTGCCAGAAACCATGCTCGCAACCGCGACCTCGCTGAGCCCGGCCTCTGCCGCTGCTTCGCGATCCACCGTGACGCTCAGGTACGGGCGCGAGGTGCCGAGATCGCTCTCAATCTGCTCTAGGCTCGACTGCTTCTTGAGCTCCGTGACCACCGCGTCGCTCGCCTCAGCGAGGGTCTCCTGATCGGGGGCCGTAACGTTCACCTGGATTGCGCTCGTCAGCGAGACGCCGCCGCCAGATTGGCCGAGCGCGAACTCACCAGCGTCGTCGAGCGCGTCGACAGCAGTGCGGATTGAGTCCTTCACGGCCGCCTGATCAGCATCGGGGTCGATGGTGAGCGAGTAGCTGATAGCCCCATCCGATCCACCACCGAAGAGCGCGGCGATGCCCGAACCGTCACCGCCAATCGAGACCTGGACGATATCGATCTCGGACACGTCTTCAAGCGCGCCCTCAACGCGCTCCACCTGCTCAAGTTGCGCGTCGAGGCTCACGCCCGGCGCGAGCGTCTGCGTGAGGCCGATCGAGTTCTGCTCGTCTTCATTCAAGAAGTTCGTCTTCATAAGCGGCGTCGCGAGCACGGTGCCGCCGAGAATAAGCACTGAAATGAGCAATGTGATCGCGGGTCGCTTCAGGGTCCACTCAATGATCGGCCGGTAACCCTTGGTGAGCCAGTTCGTTGTCCGTGCCTCGCTGCTTTCCTCAGACTTCGAGGTGGCTGGCGCGAGATCTTTACGCTTCTCTGGCTTCAAGAACCAGTAGGCAAGCACCGGCACGATAGTGAGCGAAACGAACAGCGATGCGGCGAGCGCGATCGTCACCGTGAAGGCAAAAGGCTTGAAGAGCTCGCCGACCATGCCGCTCACGAATGCCATGGGTAGGAACACTGCAACCGTGGTGATTGTTGCCGCAGTAATTGCGCCAGCTACCTCGCGCACAGCACGAATGATGGTGCGCGTTCTGTCTGCACCCACGACCAGGTGGCGCTTAATATTTTCGATCACGACGATCGAGTCGTCGACCACGCGGCCAATCGAGATGGTGAGCGCGCCAAGCGTGAGCATGTTGAGCGTGTATTCGGCGAAGTTCAGGCCGATGAACGCGAGCAGCACTGACGTGGGGATTGAAATGGCGGTGACGAGAGTCGCGCGCACCGACATGAGGAACACGAGGATGATGAGCACCGCGAACACAAGACCGAGAAGCCCCTCGGTGGTGAGCGATTCGATGGACTCTTCAACGTATGGCGCTTGATCGAACACCACTGTGAGTTCTGCGCCGCCGAGTTGCTCAGAGATCTCATCGATCTGTTGCTGCACGAGGTGAGACACCTCGACCGTGTTCGCCTGCGAAGTCTTCGTGACCGCGATTGTGAGCGCGGGTTCGCCGTTCACACGTGAGTACCCGGTGATCGGGTTCGGTTCGAGCGTGACATCGGCGACGTCTCCGATGGATACGACGTCACTGAGCGAAGGCGCCTCGACAGAAACGCCCGGAGGCAGCGATTCTGCCTGCTGCGCCAACTGTGCCTGAGCCTGCTGGTACGCCGCGAGCTCCTGCGCTGTGCGGGGAATGGTGATCGAGGCGATATCTTCTGCCGAGGTGAGCCGCGATCCGACCTGCACCGCGAGTGTCGAACCCTCGTTCTCGACGGTGCCACCGGCGACGAGCACACCGCTCTGTTGCAGCGCATCGGTGATCGATTGGTTGGTCAAGCCCCGATCCGCCAGTGCGTCTGCGTCAGGAAGAATCGTGACCCGGTCGCCACGAGCGCCCGAGAGCTGTGCCTGTCGCACACCGTCGAGATCACCGAGCGACGGAACGACCAGACGGTCAATGAGCCGCGCCGTCTCCTCTGCGTCAACCCCTGACGGTGGGGTTACTGCAATCTGAATAATCGGAAAGTCGTCGAGGCTACCCGCGAGCACCTGTGTGTCAGCGGTCGACGGCAGCAACTGCGAAATGCGGCTGACCGCGCGCTCTACCTTTTGTTCAGTGGCCGCAATGTCGACCCCGTAGGTGAATTCCGCAAGAACAACCGAGCTGCCCGTGTTCGAAGTGGCCGTCGTGTTTTCGAGCTGCGGAACTCCGCGCAGCGCGGTCTCAATCGGATCCGAAACGTCATTGTTCACGACCTCGGGCGATGCGCCCGGGTAGGTGGTGACTACCGCAATAGCCGGATACTCGATGGAGGGCATGAGCTCTTGCTTGAGCGAGCTCATGCTGATCATTCCAAACACCGCCGCCACGATGGTAACGAGCGCGATGAGTGCTCTGTTCTTGAGGCTGAGCACGGTGAGGAGATGCATGCTGTGAATTATTTCACGGAGCCACTGACAAATGATCGGGTGTCTCGATGTCTCTCCACGATGTAGTAGAGCGTAGGCAGCACCACAAGCGTGAGCAGGGTTGAAGAAAACAGCCCGCCAATCACGACCACGGCGAGCGGCTGCGAGATGAAGCCGCCCTTGCCGGTCACTCCGAGCGCCATCGGCGTGAGCGCGAGGATTGTTGCGAGCGCTGTCATCACGATGGGGCGAAGACGCTGTAGGGATCCGTGCAGCACGGCCTCTCGGAGCGCGTCGCCTCGTTCCCGATACTGGTTCACGAGGTCGACGAGCACGATCGCGTTCGTCACCACGATGCCGATGAGCATGAGCACGCCGATGAGCGACGCGACGCCGAGGGGAATGTCTGTTGCAATAAGCAATAGCAGCGCCCCGGTTGCCGCAAATGGCACCGATATGAGCAGTAACAGCGGTTGCAAGAGGCTGCGGAACGTCGCGACCATTACGACATACACGATGAGGATAGATGCGAGCAGCGCAAGACCAAGCTGTTCGAATGCCTCTGCTTGTTGAGCCAAGACGCCACCAACGCTCGCCTCGGCCCCAGCCGGCAAGTTGACGGCGCGAAGCGCGCTCATTACGTCAGCATTTGCGGCTGTGAGATTGTCGGCCTTTGGTAGCGCCGAGACCGTCACCATGCGTTGGTTGTTCCCAGTGCGCACAGTGACCGGGCCGTCTGCAAATTCGATCGTCGCCAACTCGTCAAGTCGTTTTTCTCCTTGCGCAGTCTCAACTTTCAACGCCGCAACACCAGAAACATCTTCGGGGGCGACACCGCGATCCACATAGACATTCACGGTCGAGTTCTCGATCGCGATCTCGCCGACTCGGCTCGGCTCAATACTGCTCGAGACCAGGCTCGCAACAGCGGCTTCGCTCAGTCCTGCTTCGGCTGCCGCTTCACGATCCACCGTGACATTCACGTATGGGCGTGACGCGCCAAGATCGCTCTCAATCTGCTCTAGGCTCGACTGCTTCTTGAGCTCCGTGACCACCGCGTCGCTCGCCTCAGCAAGCGCCTCCTGGTCGGGTGCAGTGACGTTCACTTCAATCGTGCTCGTCATTGAGGTACTTCCGCTTGCTTGGCCGAGCGCGAACTCACCAGCGTCGTCAAGCGCGTCGACGGCAGTGCGGATTGAGTCCTTCACGGCCGCCTGATCAGCATCGGGGTCGATGGTGAGCGAGTAGCTGATAGCCCCATCCGATCCACCACCGAAGAGCGCGGCGATGCCCGAACCGTCACCGCCAATCGAGACCTGGACGATATCGATCTCGGACACGTCTTCAAGGGCGCCCTCAACGCGCTCCACCTGCTCAAGTTGCGCGTCGAGGCTCACGCCCGGCGCGAGCGTCTGCGTGAGGCCGATCGAGTTCTGCTCGTCTTCACTCAAGAAGTTCGTCTTCATAAGCGGCGTCGCGAGCACGGTGCCGCCGAGAATAAGCACTGAAATGAGCAATGTGATCGCGGGGCGCTTCAGGGTCCACTCAATGATCGGCCGGTAACCCTTGGTGAGCCAGTTCGTTGTCCGTGCCTCGCTGCTTTCCTCAGACTTCGAGGTGGCTAGCGCGAGATCTTTACGCTTCTCTGGCTTCAAGAACCAGTAAGCAAGCACCGGCACAATCGTGAGTGAAACGAACAGCGATGCGGCGAGCGCGATCGTCACTGTGAAGGCGAAGGGTTTGAAGAGTTCGCCGACAATACCGCTTATGAAAGCCATGGGTAGGAACACCGCAACGGTGGTCATGGTCGCGGCAGTAATCGCACCAGCTACCTCGCGTACGGCTCGAATGATTGTTTCCGCGCGACCTGTGCCCACTACGAGGTGGCGTTTGATGTTCTCAATCACCACAATCGAGTCGTCGACTACCCGACCGATTGAGATGGTGAGGGCGCCGAGCGTGAGCATGTTGAGCGAGTAATCGGCAAAGTACATTCCGATGAAGGCGAGGAGTATCGAGGTCGGGATCGAAATGGCGGTAACGAGGGTTGCACGTACCGACAGAAGGAACACAAGGATAGTGAGCACCGCAAACAACAGGCCGAGCAGACCCTCTGTGGTGAGCGACTCAATTGACTGTTCGACGTACGGCGCCTGATCGAACACAACGGTGAGTTTTGCACCATTGAGTTGCGCCGAAATATTCTCGATTTCAGCTCGCACCTGATGCGAGACTTCGACGGTGTTGGCCTGAGAAGTCTTCGTGACGCTAATCGTTAGGGCAGGCTCACCATTCACTCGTGAATATCCGGTGACCGGGTTCGGCTCGAGCGTGACACTCGCAACGTCTCCGATGGATACGACATCGCTCAGCGTCGGAGCCTCAAATGGTGCTTCCTGAGGCAGAGGCTGCGTTCCTTGAGCATCCTGTGTCGGCTGAAGAAGCTGTGCGTCTTGCGAAAGCTCTGCCTCTTGTGAAAGCTTCTCCTGCTGCGCCTTCTGTATCTGCAGAGCTTGGTGGTACTCCGCAAACTCCTGCGCGGTGCGTGGAATCGTGATTGAGGCTATTTCCTCAACAGAGGTGAGGCGCGAACCGATCTGCACCGCGAGCGTCGAACCTTCGTCTTCAACGCTTCCGCCCGCGACGAGCGTTCCGCTCTGCTGTAACGCATCGGTGATCGACTGGGTGGTCAATCCACGATCCGCAAGTGCGTCGGCGTTGGGCGTAATCGTGACCCGGTCACCACAATCGCCCGAGAGTTGCGCCTGCCGCACACCGCTAAGCTCACCGAGAGAGGGCACCACGAGGCGATCGATGAGCTTCGCCGTCTCTTCTGAGTCGACCCCTGGTGGCGGCCTCACCGCTATCTGAATAATAGGAAAATCGTCGAGGCTTCCGGCGAAGATTTGTGTGTCGGCCGTCTCTGGCAGCAACTGCGAAATGCGGCCAACCGCGCGTTCTACTTTTTGTTCGGTGGCCGGAATATTTGCCCCGTAGGTAAATTCGGCAAGCACGACTGAGCTGCCCGTGCTCGAGGTTGCATGTGTGCTTTTGAGCCTTGGAACCCCACGCAAGGCCGTCTCAATCAGCCCCGAGACATCATTGTTCACCACCTCAGGCGAAGCGCCCGGGTAGGTCGTCACCACGGCTATTGTTGGATACTCGGTTGAGGGCACGAGTTCTTGCTTGAGTGAACCCACACTGATGACTCCGAACACCGCCGCCACGATGGTTACAAGCGCAATGAGTGATCTGTTCTTCAGACTGAGCGCGGTGAGGAGATGCATATTGCGGATCGTTTCACGCGGTCAATAGCGAATGATCGCATTTGCGCCAATCGGGATTGCGCGGGGAAAAATGACAATTTTTAAGCGTGACGTGTCGACAGCGCATAATGGGTACGTGCCTTTGATCCACCGCCGAACGCTCGGCGCCGTCACCCCCGCCGACTTTGACCGACTGCATTCGCTTAGACGCATGCAGGGGCTCGCCCTCGGTCTTTTGGGGTTTATGGCGGTGCTGTTTGTCGTATCGTTCATCTTTCAAGACCGACTCCCGTGGCTTGCCTATGTGCGTGCTGCGAGCGAGGGCGGCATGGTCGGCGCACTCGCCGACTGGTTCGCGGTGACCGCACTGTTCAGGCACCCGCTCGGACTTCCGATTCCCCACACCAACCTCATTGCCAACAAGAAAGATGAGATAGGAGAGGGTCTCGGGTCTTTCATCGAAGAGAACTTTCTCGCCGACGACGTCGTGCACAACAAACTTTCTGAGATCAGCGGTGCGCGCATGGCTGGCGAATGGCTCCGCATGCCCGGTCACGCCGAGCGCGTCAGTGAGATGATCTCGGGAATCGCACTCGGCGCGCTCACCGTGCTCGATGACCAAGATGTGCAAGAGCTCACCGAGTCGCTGGTGCGGCGCCACGTTGTGGATCCAGATTGGGGGCCACTGCTCGGTCGCGCGACCGAATCGTTTGTCACCGGCGGGCACCACGAGGCGCTCGTCGAGCTCGCCGCGGGGCGCATCGAGCAGTGGCTCGTGCAGCACCCTCAAGCGTTCGACAAGATGCTGTCATCTCAGTTGCCGCAGTGGGTGCCGAGCATTGTCGATCGTTTTGTGGATCAGCGCATTCACGCTGAAGCGGTGCGTTTCGTGCGACGTGTTGCAGGCGAACCGGATCACCCCGCTCGTGCGGCGATCACCAAGTTTCTCGAGGACCTCTCACGTGACCTGCAGCACCAGGAATCGCTCCAAGAACAGCTCGAGGCGTTCAAACACGAGGTGTTCAACAGCCCACGAATCCGCACTCTCGCGGCGAGCACCTGGCAGGCCGCGCGCGCCGCGCTCGTCGAGATGCTCGAGGACCCGCAGAGTGAGCTGAGGCAGCGCATGACGGTCGCCCTTCAGGATTTCGGACGCAATCTCGAAGCCGATTCAACGCTGCAGTTCAAGATCGACGTGTGGGTTATGAACGTAGTGGAATATCTCGTTAGCACTTACCGGCACGACCTCGCACAGGTCGTTTCAGACACTGTGCAGCGATGGGATACGCAGGAGGCTGCGGAGAAAATTGAGCTTCAGGTTGGTAAAGACCTGCAGTACATTCGCATCAACGGCACCGTGATCGGCTCGCTCGCGGGCCTCGCGATTTTCGCGATTGCACAGCTAGTCATTGCTCCGCTCGCGGGTGTGTAAATCTCGAATCTACTCCTGCGCGAAAGCCACCGGGAGCACCATGTCTTGCACCCGATCGTTCGCCGCAGTGTGATCCGCCCGGGTCACGATTGCGCACTGCTGTACCGTGCAGTCGAGCGACTCAGTGACCGGTTCGGGCACGGTCAAGTGCACCTCAAACGTGCCCTCATCCGAGTTGTCGTACGTGTGTGAGGCGAACGCTCGCCACGCCCAATCATTCGTCACCCACGCACTCGATAGCTCCTGGTCCACGGCGAGATCGCCTTCTTCTGCGCCCTCTGGAATGCCTCCGAGACATGGACCAGGCTTCGTCTCGGCATTCTCGGGAATCGCGCAGAAACTCACGTATATACCGATACCGGAATCAAACCCGTGGCCAGACACGATCAGTTCGTCGCCCACGCGCACCTCAGCCAAATCCGCGGGTTCACCATCTTCCGAAGTGACCTTGAGCATTCGGGTGCGCCCGTCAGCGCCAGTTGCGCTCGACTCAGACACGAAACCGGTAGGAACTTCCTGCCCAGAACCGCCCGAACTGCGATGAGTGAGTATAGGGAGCAGAACGGTAGCAACCACGGCCAGCACAATGAGCGCCAGCACGAGCAAAACAACCAGCACGATGCGCACGACAGATCGTTTGGATGCTGACTCGTTCATATCCTCATCGTATCGCTGCAAGTGCGCATCAGCACATGCTAGAATCAACCCCATACGTCCATGTTTAAAGAAGTACTGCCTCGCATTTATGCGGGGCCCGAATGTGTAAGGGGGTCACGCATGGGGCGCGGCCGTCAGAAGGCAAAGCACACCAAGGTCGCACGGGAGTTGAAGTACTTCAGCCCGAACACCGATTACTCGCAGCTAGAGCGCGAGCTCGCTTCGAGTAATCCCTCAGAAGAGGATCGTTGGGCTGAGTACGCAGACAAATACAACGACGACAGCGACGACGACAGCGCTGAGGGCGAAGACAAGTAACCTCTCGGGCTGCTAGTAAGCAGCCGACTGCATTCCCGTTGCTGGTGCAGCGCAGGGAACGCAGCCGAAAGGCTACTTTCCCTGCGCTGCGACGGCGGCAGCTCCCGCTGCTGCTGCTTCAGGATCGAGGTACTGACCCTTACCCGTCGGGGTGCCGTCTTCGTTGATCTCGTAGACGAGCGGCATTCCGGTCGGAATGTTGAGGGCAGCGATGTCTGCGTCTGAGATCTGCTCGAGATGCTTCACGAGTGCTCGCAGCGAGTTGCCGTGCGCGGTGACAAGCACCGTCTTGCCTGAGTTGAGCTCGGGCAGAATGTTGCCCTCCCAGTACGGAACGAGCCTGGTAACGACGTCTTTGAGGCACTCGGTCTGCGGCCGTTCGCCGTCAATGTTTGCGTATCGTGGATCATTCGCCTGCGACCACTCGCTGGCGTCGTCGAGCGCGGGCGGCGGAGTATCAAAGGAACGACGCCACTCCATAAACTGCTCTTCGCCGTATTTCTGCAGTGTGTCTGCCTTGTCGAGTCCCTGAAGTGCACCGTAGTGACGTTCGTTGAGTCGCCACGAGCGTTCCACCGGAATCCACATGCGATCGGCGGCTTCGAGCGCGAGGTTCGCGGTCTGAATTGCGCGGCTCAGCACCGAAGTGAAGAGCACGTCAGGCAGCTTGCCCGCTTCGGCAAGCAGCTTACCCGCGTTAGCTGCCTCGCTGCGCCCCTGCTCAGTGAGTCGAACATCGACCCATCCCGTGAATAGATTCTTCTTGTTCCACTCGCTCTGGCCGTGACGGAGCAGGATCAACGTGTTCGTCATGTCTCCAGCTTACCTAGTCATTCGAGCTGAACGACTACAACCGCTTCAGCTTTGGAATGTCTCGCGTCGCGCCAGCATCGCTCGGCACAATAATCTCTTGCGCCGCGGCGATGAGTGCACCAGGGGCTGCATTTGCATCGGCAGCCTCGTCGCCCCCTCGAACCTCGAGAGGAGTATCAGACGGAAGGGCTCGCTTCAGTAGCGCAAGCGCGATGCCACCCCACTCGTGGTGCAGCGCAGCACGAGTGATTCGGCCGACCGGGCGAGCGCCCGCATCTCCGCCCTCGCCTGCTTTGAACACGAGCGCACCGGGAACCGGCAGCTCACCATCTGACCCATCGAGGTGCAAGAGGGTGAGCCTACGCGGCGGGTGCCCAAGGTTGTGCACCTTCGCAACGGTCTCTTGCCCCCGGTAACAGCCCTTGTTGAGGTGCACTGCTGTGCGCAACCAGTCGAACTCGTGGGGAATGGATCGTTCATCGACGTCACCGGTTTGCGACGGACGCCAAGCGCGGATCTCGAGAGCGTCGAGCGCCATCGTGCCCGCGGCACGTACGATGCCGGATCGCACGAGCCCTGCCACCTCATCCAGGGACTCCCTCGGAAAGACCAGAGTCGTCGCGCTCCACGCGCTACCCGGATGCTCCCCGTTCGAGTATTGAATGCCACCAGCCGTAATCTCAGCCCAGGGGTCTTCCCAGATCACTGCCGGTTGCAGTTCTCGGAGCGCAGGCAGCGCCGATCCACCAGCAAAGGCGAGGACCGCGGCAAAATCTTCGGTGCGATCTGCGATCTCAACCCGCAAAGCGAACCGCATGCGGTTCAAGAATGCGCAGAGTGCTGGTGCAGCGTCTGAGTCAACAAGCAACCAGGTTGTTTCGCCGTCATCAACGACGCGAATCGCATGTTCGATGCGACCATTTGGGTCGAGAAGCAGAGTCTCAGTGCTTTCGCCCGCGCGAAGACCCGCAAGCTGCTGGCTCGTCATCGAGTGCAACCATGTCAGCCGATCAACACCACTAACGGTGACGATGCCGTGGTGAGACAGATCGACCAGTGCGTCACCGGCCTCGAGCGAACGCTGCTCTTGCACGGGCGCACCGTAGTGTGACGCGACGACCTCGCCGACCGCGCCAGGAAGATTAAGAAATGGACTGGTCATGCGACCACCCGCAATGCTACTGCTGCCCCTTGAAGAGCTTGTAGATAACGGTGCCAGAAACCCACGCGATCGCGAGACTTGCGAGTCCGAGAAGACCAAGGAAGAAGAGTTCAAGTGCCAACAGCATGAGTTCAGTCTAGCAACTCGTCAGTGGCCAGCGAATCAGATGAATGCACCAATGAGATCAATAACCGCAATTACTACGACCGAACCCGAAATGCTAAAGGCGAGGCGACTGATGAACCCCTCGCGCTGCGCCGTTCCGAGCTGGAGTGCGAACGAAACCAAGGTCGACACGCCGATAGCGAGAACCAACCACGGAAACCGAATCGCATCGGTGAACACGGTCACCAGCACACCGATTATTGCCGCGACAGTCCAGGCAATGATGAGCCGCGACAGGTGCCACTGCACCGGTTCTGTATTCTCTGGCGTACTCACCCTCACATCCTCCCATACCGCGCACCAGTAATATATAAACCGGTCCGGTGCTGGAAGGGGGTGCGCGAATGCAACTACTTCTCCTCAGTGCGGGCGAACACACTCCGCTTCCCTCACTCGAGGTGCTTGCGCACGAGGTCATCATGGCCTCAATTGAGTCGCCCATGTACGCGTTTGTTTCGCGAAGCGGATCGGACGGGCGCGGAGACTTTGCGCCGAGCGCGATCCTCATTGATGGCACCACCTCCCCCGCTGCCGCGCGAAATGCGGCACTGACGCTTTCCGGTCGCACCGAGATTCCGCGGGTTGCGCTACTTCGCGACGCGGCACTCGCTGCGATTACTCCCGAGTGGGACATCGCCGACTTTCTCACACCAGACGCGAGCCCAGCTGAGATAGAGGTGCGTCTCAGGCTACTCATTGCGAAGGCCGCGACCGGCGAAACCGAGCAGCCCGGTGCGGTCGAGGAATCGGGTATTGAGATAGACGAGTCGAACTTTGTGGCGAAGGTTCACGGACGCACGCTCGATCTCACCTACAAGGAGTACGAACTCCTCCATTTCCTCGCCCTCAACCCCGCCCGCGTGTTCACTCGCGAGCAGTTGCTCGCGGATGTCTGGGGTAGCGACTACTTTGGAGGTACCCGCACGGTCGACGTGCACGTTCGGCGGCTCCGGGCAAAACTCGGTGAGCACGAGTGGCTCATCAGCACGGTCCGGGGCGTTGGTTACGGTTTTGCGAGAGGTCGCCAAGAAGAGGAGGACTGATGGTCGCCGTGGTTGCTGGCGCTGCTGGTATTGAAGACGCGCGCCCGCTGCTCGATCGGGCCGAGCGGTTCGACGGTTCCTCCCCTATCTCAGATCAGGCACTCCTCGCGGTGTCGCAGCACCAACGCGACCTCTGGTTGTTCACTGAGCAGGGTACTGACAACGCAGAGGTCACGGCGCCGATCGCAGTCGGCGTACTCGGTCAGGGCGAGGTCGACCTGGTGGTAGATCCGCGAGAACGCGGCCGCGGTGTCGGTTCTGCGGCGCTCGGCACGCTGCTCGAAAAAGCTCCTGACGCGCTGCTTGCTTGGGCGCACGGAGACAATCCTGCCGCCGATGCACTGCTCGCTGGTGCAGGGTTTTCGCCGATCCGCTCACTTTTTCGCATGGCGCTCGACCCCGCGAAGCTGCCTACCGCAAACAGCAACCCGTATGCGACGAAACTTCCCGAGGGGTTCACGCTGCGTTCATTTGGTGGCGCCGATGATCCGGCCGAGTGGGTGCGCGTCAACGCGGCCGCCTTTGCAGATCACCCAGAGCAGGGCCGGGTGACGGAGGCCGACTTTGCGCTCATGCGCGAGGAGCCGTGGTTCGATCCACATGACTTACTGCTGCTCGAGGATGCGGATGTGAGGCTTGCTGGGTTTACCTGGATCAAGACGGTTGTTGACTCTGACGACGAAGCAACCGGCACCGAGACCGAGCTCTATGCGATCGGCGTTGACCCAGAGCACGCAGGTCTTGGACTCGGCCGCGCTCTGCTCGATGCAACGCTCGCCCGCATGGCCACACACTCGCCTGAGCGAGTGACGCTCTACGTCGATGGCGAAAATGAACGGGCGGTGCGCATGTATGAAGCTGTGGGGTTTACCGTAGATTCGCGCAGCAGGCAGTGGCGTAGGGGTGCCAGAATAGGGTCATGAGCGAAGAGACCCGCGAAATTCAGGTGATCAATGACGGGACGTTGCCCGCAGATCGCTACATTGATCGTGAGCTGAGTTGGCTCGCGTTCAATCAGAGAGTGCTCGAACTCGCAGAAGATGAGACGATTCCGCTGCTCGAACGCGCAAACTTTCTCGCAATCTTTGCTTCGAACCTCGACGAGTTTTTCATGGTGCGGGTTGCCGGCCTGAAGCGCCGCATTCTTACGGGGCTTGCGGTACCGACGAATGTCGGCCGCGCTCCGACCGACGTGCTCGCAGAGATTAACCATGCGGCATACGAACTGCAGCGTCGCCACTCGCGGTGCTTTGCTGAGCAGGTCAAGCCACAGCTCTCTGAAGCTGGCGTGCACATTGTCGAGTGGGACACGCTCGACAATGCCGACCGCGAAGTGCTTACAAACTATTACCAGCACCACATCTACCCCGTGCTCATGCCGCTCGCGGTCGACCCAGCGCACCCGTTCCCATACATCTCGGGCCGCGCGCTCAACCTCTCGATCCGTGTGCTCAACCCGACGACCGACAAGATCGAGTTTGCGCGGTTGAAGGTGCCTCAGATGATCCCCCGCTACGTTCGTGTGGATCGGCGGGAGACCGACGACAACGTGCGCTTTATCCCGCTCGAAGAGCTCATTGCCAATCAGCTCGATGGTCTCTTCCCGGGTATGGAAGTGATTGATCACCACGTCTTCCGCGTCACGCGCAATGAGGATGTTGAGATCGAGGAAGACGAGACCGAGAACCTTATTCAGGCGCTCGAGAAAGAGTTGCTGCGGCGGCGATTTGGTCCTCCGATCCGCCTCGAAATCTCTGATGATATGGACGCGGCGACGCTCGAACTACTCGTACGCGAGTTCGACATCGACATGGAGCAGGTGTACACGCTGCCCGCCCCACTTGATCTGTCGGGTCTGTTCGCGCTCGGCGGTGTGCGCCGACCTGATCTGCGATACCAGCCGCACATTCCGGTGACTCACCCGATGTTCCGCACGAACTCGCCGAGTGACAAACCCGACACGTTCAGTGCGATCGCGAGACGTGAAGTTCTCGTGCACCACCCCTACGAGTCGTTTGCGACGAGCGTGCAGGCCTTCATTGAGCAGGCCGCGACCGACCCAGATGTGCTCGCGATCAAGCAGACCCTGTACCGCACCTCTGGCGATAGCCCCATCGTGGCGTCACTCATTAAGGCGGCAGAAGCAGGCAAGCAGGTGCTCGCACTTGTTGAGGTGAAGGCGCGGTTCGATGAAGAGGCCAACATCACCTGGGCCCGCAAGCTCGAACAGGCTGGCGTGCACGTCGTATATGGCCTCGTTGGCCTGAAGACGCACTGCAAGCTCATCCAGGTGATCCGAGAAGAGAGCGGCCAGCTCGCTCATTACTGCCACATCGGCACAGGCAACTACAATCCGAAGACCAGTCGAATCTACGAAGACTTCGGGCTCTTCACCTCGTCACCTGAGATTGGCCGCGATGTCACGAAGCTCTTCAACGTGCTTTCGGGGTACGCGATCGAGACCGACTACAACCGCCTACTTGTGGCGCCACTCCAGCTGCGCAGTGGCCTGCTCGAGCGCATCGAGCGAGAGGCCGAGCACGCGCGAAACGGTCGCAAGAGCAAGATCCGCCTCAAAGCCAACTCGATGGTTGACGAAGACATCATCGATGCGCTGTACCGCGCGAGCCAGGCGGGCGTGCCGATCGAGATCTGGGTGCGCGGCATCTGTTCGATTCGTGCAGGGGTGCCCGGGCTCTCGGAGACGATCCGAGTGCGCTCGGTGCTCGGTAGGTATCTCGAGCACTCG
The DNA here is from genome assembly GCF_014396385.1 of Leucobacter denitrificans. Taxonomy (NCBI): domain Bacteria; kingdom Bacillati; phylum Actinomycetota; class Actinomycetes; order Micrococcales; family Microbacteriaceae; genus Leucobacter; species Leucobacter denitrificans. The sequence goes on along the minus strand of NZ_CP060716.1, from coordinate 1,989,508 downwards.
CGAATTTATGCGTTCGACAATGACGGCGACCGTGAGATTTACATCGGCAGTGCCGACCTCATGCACCGCAATCTCGACCGCCGCATCGAGGTGCTCGTCGCGCTTTCAGAGCGCGAACACTTCGCGCGCATCGACAAGTTCTTCGAGTTCGCGTTTAGCGATGACGTATCGTCATGGCGCATGCTCCCCGACGGCACCTGGCACCGTAGCGTGGTGAGCGAGACGGGCGAGCCGCTTCCAGATCTGCAAGATCTGGTGATGGTCGATCGCACGAGAGCTCGGAGAAGGTAACAGATGGCGAAGCGCATATTCGCGGCAGGCACGATTCCCTGGCGAATCGTCACAGACGAAGCCGGTAAGTCTCAGCTCATGGTGCTGCTCATTCACCGCACGAAACAGCGCGACGTGTCGTTTCCGAAGGGCAAGCTCGACCCTGGCGAGAGCATGCCGCAGGCCGCGGTTCGTGAGACGCGAGAAGAGACGGGCCTCAAGGTAAAACTTGGGGTGTGTCTCGGCACCATCAACTACGAGCTGCCGAACGGTGCCGAGAAGATCGTGCAGTATTGGGCGGCGAAGGTCACTCCGAAGAAGGCGCTCGCTTCGACGTTCAAACCAAACGGTGAGATTCAAGCACTCGAGTGGGTGCTTGCGAAGAATGCTCGAGAGCTACTCACCTACGAGGCCGATCGTGAACTCTTCGACGTGTTCATGCGGCTCACCGAGCCGGGGCTCATCGACACATTCTCGGTGACATTGCTACGTCACGCGAAGGCCGAACCTCGCAGTGAGACCTTCCCGGTGGATCATCAGCGCCCCCTCTCACCCACGGGTCTGCACCAGGCAGAAATGCTCGCCCCGATCCTCGCGTCATTTGGCCCGAAGCGCATCTACTCGTCGACTGCCGATCGCTGCCTCAGCACTGTTGCTCCGCTCGCTCACCTTCTCGGAAAGGGAGTGCGAGAGCGTGTGAGCTTGAGCCAGGGCTTCTGGGACACTGGCGACCTTGCCGAAACGCGAAAACTCATTGGCAAGATCGTGAAGCGCGGCAAGTCTGTGGTGGTGTGCAGCCATCGCCCCGTGCTCCCCGACCTTGCACGCGAGCTCGTGCTCGCGAGTGGCAGCCTTCCGGGCTCATATCTCGATGAAGCGACGGCTCTGCCGCCCGCGGGATTCTCGGTGTTTCACTTCTCAAAGAAACGCCCAGGAGCAGGAATTCTGGGAGTCGAGACGTACCCGTTGAAGCACGGGGCGCCGCAGTCCACCGCACCGCAGCACTCGTGACCGGGGCTCACCCGGTGGGCGCCGTTCCTTCGAATACCGCCCCATTCGGGGTCGTCGTGAACCCGCGCTCTGCGCTCGGCCGCGGGGCCCGGTCAGCAAAGAAGGTATTGCGAGCGCTCGAGCGAGCGAGCATTCCGGCGCGGGTCATTACCGGCCGCGACGCGATCCACTGTCAACAACGAGTGCGAGAAGAGTGCCAAACCGGTGAGCTTCGCGGGCTCATTCTGATCGGTGGTGACGGGCTCATCGGGCTCGTCATTCAGGTGCCCGAAGCGCGCGATCTGCCGATAGGCATCGTGCCTGCGGGCAGCGGTAATGACTTCGCGAGTCAGTTCGCACTCAGTCATCACCCGGCTCGCGCAATCGCCCGCATTCTGGCCGCAGAGCCGCGGCCTCAGCGAGTGGATCTCGGAGTGGTGTCGCTGCCGAATGGGCGCACACACTGGTTCGCAGGGGCACTCAACGTAGGGTTCGACGCAGCAATTAATCGAAGAGCAAATGCGATCGGCTTGCCCCTCGGGCCCCTGCGGTATCAGCTCGGGTTGCTCGCCGAGCTCACGGTGCTCAAGTCGCGTAGATTCACGATTTCTGGCGACGCGGGCGAGCGCACATTCTCCGGCTTGCTCGCAACTGTGATGAACACCCGCGCTGTCGGCGGCGGTATCCCGCTCGCGCCAAGAGCTTCGGTGACCGACGGTGAACTCAACCTGGTCGAGGTCACGCATGCTGGCAAGCTCCGGGTGCTGAGCGTGCTCGGCAGGCTGGCACGTGGCACGCACGAGTCCCTCCCCGAGGTAACCATCACGAAGGTGCGGCACATACGCATCGAGGCAGATGCCGAAATCGCCTACTCTGACGGAGAGCCCGTAGGAACCGGCCCCTTCGAGGTGCACATCGCCCCGGGAGCGCTCACGCTCCTCGCGTAGTACCTGAGGAGTGAGGCCCAAGTGCGCCTCGAATGCGCATCAGAGCGCGCGGTGCAAGACGCGCGGGGTCCCCTGCCTAGCAGGCGAGGCGCGCTTGGGCCTCACTCCGTCCGATCGGACGCTACTGTTCCTCAGTAATCAACCATTCGCGGAGGCCGTGCTCGGCGGCACCCATCGAGTTGACGGTCGCGCGGGTGCGCTCAAGCACGCCCGCATCGAACTCGGGCCACTGGCACACGCCCTGCGGTGCGTCGGCTGCGACTGAACACCACTTGTACCCACCATTCTGCGTGTTTGTCGCGACCGTCCATGCGAGGTCGTTCGTGGTCCAGCTTCCGTCTTCCTGCTTCGCGAACTGAATGCGCGAGAGCAAGAACTCGTTGTTGACCTGAGTGTCGGCGGGGGCAGATTCGCTGATGAAGTTGCCGGTTCCGTAGAGGATCCACTTGCCGTTGTACATCTCAAAGGGCTGAATCGAGTGCGTGTGGTGGTCGTACATGAAGTCAAACTCACCGCTGTCCATGAGCGCGTGTGCATCGGCTGTCTGCTCGACCGTGGGTTCTGACCAGTACTCGGCACCGTTGTGCTGAATGCCTATCACCAGATCGGCCCCCATCTCGCGCGCCTTCTTCGCTTTCTCGATAGACCGCTCGACGTCGAGATCGAAGTCGATGCCGCTAAAATCAACCTGCCACGGGAACTCGCTATAGTTACCGTTGAGTCCGTAGGTGGAGGTGATGATCGCGATCTTCACCCCATTGGCCTCGACGATGAGAGGAACGTCGCGCTCGCCCTCTGCGCGATAGGTGCCGGTGTGCTGCAGGCCAACCGCGTCGAGCTTGTCGAGCGTGCGCACGAGACCCTCGGTGCCCATGTCGACGCTGTGGTTCGAAGCGGTCGTGGCGACATCAAACCCAATGGCTTTGGCCGCGTCTGCAACCTCTGGCGGCGTGCTGAACAGCGGGAACCCCGCGTATGGCCCACCCGGCGCAGAAAGCGGGGTTTCTTGCTGATAGATCGCAAGGTCGGCCTTGTCTAGGTAAGGCTTCGCACCTTCAAAGAGCGGCATAAAATCAAAGTTCTGCCCCGCGTCATTTGTCGGAATCGCAAATGGCGACCACAACCCTTGGTGGAACAGGAAGTCACCTGCAAACGCGACACTCACGCAGTGGTTGGTTGGGCATTCGGGCCCCACGCCCGGCATTGGCTCTGGTTCGGGCTCAGGCTCGGGCGTAGGAGCAACGGGAGCAGGCTCTGGCGCGGGCTCCGGTTCAGGCGCGCAACCCACTGCCCCGAGTAGTAACGCGAGGCCTGCGACTCCAGCTCCCATACCCCGTACGATCTGAAGTCTCCTATTTCGCATGTGTTAATTCTAGGCGGCTATACGGTGCCGCCTATATTTCGACGACGGGATCCGCATGCGGTTCGAGCCGAAACGTCACAGCGAGTTCACCTCTCGTTCACCCAAAGGTGAATTCGCGGCCACTTCCGATCTTTAGCGTTATGGGTGTTGGGTCAACATCCCATCACTTTCCTGAAGTTCAACAACATCAGAATGGACACGACACTCGTGAAGTTCTCACCCTCAATGAAGGTAGCGGTTGCTGCAGGCGCCGCCCTCCTCATGCTCACCGGTTGCGCTGCGAACGAAGCCGCACCGGCAACTGACGAAGCTCAGGCGTCATCACTGTCAGGCACCCTCGCCGGTGCTGGCGCTTCGTCACAGGATGCTGCGCAGCAGTCAGGTTGGATCGCTGGCTTCCAGACCGCAAACGCAGACGTCACCATCAACTACGATCCCTCGGGTTCGGGTGCTGGCCGTGAGTCGCTCCAGCAGGGTGCGGTTGCATTCGCTGGTTCTGACCGCGCATTCAAGGTCGATGAGATCGAAGCTGGTCCGTTCGACGCATGCTTGACGAACGACATCATTGAGATCCCCGCATACATCTCGCCGATCGCGATTATCTTCAACGTTGAGGGCGTTTCAGACCTCAACCTTGATGCCGCAACCATGGCGAACATCTTCAATGGTTCGATCACGAACTGGAACGATCCAGCCATTGCTGAGATGAACCCAGATGCTTCACTCCCTGACCAGGCAATCGTTGCGGTGCACCGCTCAGATAAGTCGGGCACGACCGGCAACTTCACCGATTACCTCGCAGCAGCTGCCCCAGAGGCATGGACCGCAGGTTCGGTTGAGGAGTGGCCAGCCGAGATCAGCGGTGGCGAGGCAGCCCAGGGCACCTCTGGCGTCGTTGAGGCAGTGAAGAATGGCGTTGGCACCATTGGTTACGCTGACGCATCGAAGGCTGGCGACCTCAGCACCGTCAAGGTGAAGGTTGGCGAAGAGTTCATCGCTTACAGCCCTGAGGCAGCAGCCGCTATCGTCGACGCTTCACCGCTCGAAGACGGCCGCAGCGCGGGTGACCTCGCAATCGAACTCGATCGCGCAAGCACCGCTGAGGGCGTCTACCCAATCGTGCTCATCAGCTACCTCATCGGCTGCGAGCAGTACGCTGACGAGGCAAACGCTGAACTAGTCAAGGAGTACTTCAGCTACATCGTGAGCGAAGAGGGCCAGAAGGCCGCTGAGACCGCAGCCGGCTCGGCTCCGATCTCTGACACGCTCCGCGAGAAGGCAGTCGCAGCGGTCGACATGATCAGCTAAACCATGCAGGCCGGATCGTTTCCTTACGCTAGGGAACGATCCGGCCTACTGGTGTTTTACCCATTCATTCAGACCCACCGGAAAGCACGCCCCTAGTGACCTCAGTTACGAACGCATCGCGCAAGGTGCTCAGCCGCGGCGATCGAGTGTTCTCACGCACAGCAGTTGTGTCTGGGAGCATGATCCTTGTCATTCTCGCCGCCGTCGCCGTATTTCTCATTGTGCAGAGTCTGCCCGCGCTCGTCGCAGACAGTGAGTCCGCGTCGATTCTCACCACAAACTTCTGGGGTTACGTCGGTCCCCTCATCTTTGGAACGGTGTGGGCCGCAATCCTTGCGCTCGCAATCGCGCTGCCGCTGTCAATCGGCATCGCACTGTTCATCTCGCACTACGCGCCCCGCAAGCTCGCGCAGTCACTCGGCTACCTCATCGACCTGCTCTCGGCGGTCCCGAGTGTCGTGTACGGCCTGTGGGGCATTTTGGTGCTTGCGCCCGCACTTCGTCCCATTTATGTGTGGATCAATGAGTACCTCGGGTGGATCCCCCTCTTCGGCGGTGTCGTTACCGGTACCGGCCGCACAATTCTCACCGCAGCGATCGTGCTCGCGGTCATGATCCTTCCCGTGATGACGGCGATCTCGCGCGAGGTGTTCTTGCAGGCACCGAAGCTGCACGAGGAAGCGGCGCTCGCGCTGGGCGCGACCCGGTGGGAAATGATCCGCATGTCGGTAATTCCGTTCGCCCGCCCCGGCATTGTGTCGGGTGCCATGCTCGGCCTCGGCCGCGCACTCGGTGAGACCATGGCCGTCGCGATGGTGCTCTCTGCAACGGGCAATGTCACGTTCGAGCTACTTACCTCCGATAACCCGTCAACGATTGCCGCGAACATCGCCCTCACGTTCCCAGAGGCGTACGGCGAAAATGTGAACGTACTTATTGCCACCGGCCTCATTCTCTTCATCGTCACCTTCATCGTGAACGCGGTAGCGCGGTGGATCGTGAGCCGTCAGAACGCAAAGGCTGGAGCGTAACTATGTCTCTCACCGGATCCCTCACTTCGACGACCAGGCGCCGCAAGTTCACTGACCGCTTCGTGACTGTGCTCGTCACCTGCGCCTTCCTGCTCGCGCTCGTTCCACTCATTTCGCTCACGGCAACCGTCGTCGCGAACGGTGTCGCACGTTTCGATGTCGAATTCTTCAACTCATCGATGCGCAACATCACCGGCGAGGGTGGCGGCGCACTTCACGCGATGATCGGAACGCTGCTCATCACGCTTGCGGCGACGATCATCTCGGTTCCGCTAGGACTCATGACCTCGATCTATCTCGTCGAGTACGGCCGCGGTCGACTCGCCCAGATCATCACCTTCCTCGTCGACGTGATGACCGGCATTCCTTCGATCGTCGCGGGCCTGTTCGCCTACGCGGCGTTCGTGCTCATCCTCGGCCCCGGAGTGCGCATGGGTATCGTTGGCGCGGTGTCTCTCGCGGTCCTCATGATCCCGGTGGTCGTTCGCTCAAGCGAAGAAATGCTGCGACTCGTGCCCGACGAGCTGCGCGAGGCGTCATACGCGCTCGGCGTGCCGAAGTGGCGCACGATTCTCAAGATCGTGCTCCCCACCGCAATGGCAGGTATTACGACGGGTGTCATGCTCGCAATTGCCCGCGTCATCGGCGAAACCGCGCCGCTCCTCATCACCGCAGGATTCACCGCGAGCATGAACTACAACCTGTTCGCCGACCGCATGCAGTCGCTGCCGGTGTACGTGTACACCCAGTTCGCAAACCAGGGCAACCCAGCATTCGCGTTCATTGAGCGCGCATGGGCCGCAGCCCTGCTCCTCATCATCATCGTCATGGCGCTGAACCTCATCGCTCGTCTCATCGCGAAGAAGTTCTCACCGAGCTCCCGCTGAGCGCACGCCAGACCCGATCCACACCCCACAGAAAGCATCACATGTCGAAGCGCATCGAAGTTTCAGACCTCAACGTCTACTACTCAAAGTTTCTCGCGGTCGAGGATGTCTCGCTCGCAATCGAGCCCCGCTCGGTCACCGCATTCATCGGCCCGTCGGGCTGCGGCAAGTCGACATTCTTGCGCACCCTGAATCGCATGCACGAAACCATCAATGGCGCACGCGTCGAAGGCAAGGTGCTACTCGACGGCGAAGATCTCTACGGCCCGGGTGTTGACCCAGTGCTCGTGCGCCGCCAGGTTGGCATGGTATTCCAGCGCCCGAACCCCTTCCCCACCATGTCGATTCGCGACAACGTGCTCGCAGGCGTCAAGCTCAACGACCGTCGCATCTCGAAGAGCGATGCAGACGCGCTCGTCGAGAAGTCGCTACGGGGCGCGAACCTGTGGAACGAAGTGAAGGATCGCCTCGAAAAGCCGGGCGGCGGTCTCTCGGGCGGCCAGCAGCAGCGTCTGTGCATCGCTCGCGCGATCGCCGTCGAGCCAGAGGTCTTGCTCATGGACGAGCCATGCTCGGCGCTCGACCCGATCTCAACACTCGCGATTGAGGACCTCATCGAGGAGCTCAAGCAGCAGTACACGATCGTCATCGTGACGCACAACATGCAGCAGGCCTCGCGCGTCTCCGACCGAACCGCCTTCTTCAACATCGCGGGCACCGGCAAGCCGGGCAAGCTCATCGAATACAACGACACAACGACAATCTTCGGCTCGCCCTCAGTGCAGGCGACCGAGGATTACGTGTCGGGTCGCTTCGGATAGGGCGTTAAGAAGCCGAACCGCAGTGACGCCTCTCGGCGGAAGGCCGCTCGAAGCGGCAAAAATTGGAGCCCGGGGTTACTGCGGCCCGGCGCCACCATTGTAACGCGCGATTCGTAAAGTGTGGAGTCGGCGTGTTACCCGAGTGTGCCGTTGCGCCAGCGTCCCGCTCCAGCATCGAGCTCGCGGGCAATTGAGGCGTACCGCAGCGCCCGGGTTGTGAGCACGCTGCCGTGCGCATCATCGTGTGGATCGCGCTCGTCTGCAAGATCCGCCGCACCCGCGGCCATGATGCGCGCATACGATGCAGCCCGGTCGAGCGCGTCACCGAGGTCGCCCACGAATGCGCCGCGCAAGATTGCATCACAGAGCACCGCGATGGACTCAGGTGACACTGGCTCCTGTGCGCCAGCAACGATCGGGTCGATGGTGCCGATGCGCTGCGATCCACGAGCAAAGAGGTCTGCCGCGCCCGCTGCGTCAGCGGCGACGATGCGGCGCAGGAGGTACATGCGCCAGAGCACGCCAGCGAGCGTGTGGGTGCTCTCGCGAGACCACAGCTCTGCAATGTCGTTGATGCCCTCGCCCGATGCGACCTCGAGTACGCGGGCAACAATCTCGGGATCCGCAACCGCACGCACCCGATCGAGCAACGCCCACGAGGTTTCTTGGGCAATGCGGTGCGAGGCACCGGGGTCGTCTGAGCCGATGATCCAATCGAAAGAAGCGCTTGGCTGAAGTATAGGTTTCTGATGCTGTCGTGTCATACGGGGAGCAAGGTTACTCTCAGTCTCTGGGAAGCGTGCCGCGGCGAAGTGCGAGCGCACCCCAGACGATCGATCCACCGATGAGGAGCGTGACCACACCCGCGGCGAGCGCCGCAACCGTGAGCGCGACGGCGGGGAAGAACAGTGCGACGAGACCGAGAGCGACCACGAGCGCTGGGAGCACGATGAACAGGGGGCGTATTCTCGTGCGCAGACGGATCGCGATGAGCAACCAAATACCGCCGAACAGCAGCATCAAGAACGCGACAAAGCCCACAAGCATACTGACTGTGAACTCAGGGAATGCGAGCGCGAAGAGCCCGAGAACAATGAGGAGCACGCCAGCTGGCGCGCCGAGCGCGCGCACTGGTGTGCCGACGATTGCCGCGACTCCGTTCGCGATGAGCGCTGCACCGACGAGGATCGCCACGATGCGGCTCGCCGCGAAGAACGGCCACACCACTAGCGCAGCGCCGAGGAGCGCGACCACGATGCCGATGAGCAGCATGACCCACCGCGGACTAGCGCTACGCTTCGGGCTGCCGCTGCCGTTACCCGGCGTGTTCTGCGGGCCAGACGCGTCGGGAATGAGCTCCCAGGTCATGCGCATCTCCTCCCTGCTGATCGCATTCGCGAGGCGTGTTGCGCTCACGATTCACGGCAAGTGTATGCGGCTGCGGCTGTGTTCCCGCTGTTTCTGAGCCATCAGCGAACAGGTGGGATGCTCACTGCCTGGGTCGGACTTCTAACGCACGGGGCGCGCGACCTGCTTCGCGATACACGCTGGCACGCCCTGAAGTGAGGCTGGCTCACGAGGTGCGGGATCCACCGCCTCAGGACCCGCCGCCTCGCTCGCCGCCGCGCGACGAAACGCGCCGGGCGACATGCCCACCAGCTCGGTGAAGCGAGTGGTGAAGGTGCCGAGCGAAGCACACCCAACCTCGATGCAGACGTCGGTGACGAGCATGTCGCCGCGCCGAAGGAGCGCCATCGCTCGCTCGATGCGCCGCGTCATGAGATACGCATACGGAGACTCACCGTAGGCCTCTTTGAACTGCCGGCTCAAGTGGCCCGCAGACATGTGCTCTGCCCGAGCGATCTCCTCGACATTGAGCGGCTTCGCATATTCACGGTCTATGCGGTCGCGCACGCGACGGAGACGCGACAGATCAGCGAAGCTCTGCTTGGCGCGCTCTGCCTCTTTGGCTTTCGCCCACTCGGAGTGGCACATGTTCGTAGGTTACCCGGCGACCTCTTGAATGCGCACCATGTTGCCTGCCGGATCTCTGAATGCGCAATCCCGGGTGCCATACGGCTGGTCGGTCGGCTCCTGTACGACCTCAACATCGTGGCCTTGCACGCGCTCAAACGTTTCGTCGAGGTTTGGGGCGGCGAGCATGATCCACCCATATGTGCCCTTCGCCATCATCTCGGTAACGACGCGCTTCTCATCATCGGTGATACCTGGGTCGGCGAACGGCGGCGCGAGCAGAATGCAGGTTTCGGGCTGGTTCTTTGGACCAACCGTGATCCACCGCATTTCACCCTGCCCCACATCGCTGCGCACCTCGAAATCGAGTGCGTCGCGATAGAAGGCAAGTGATGCTTCGGGGTCAATGTGCGGAAGAACTGTGGTGTGGATAGTGATATTCATGTGCACCACACTATGCGCGCGGGCTCGTCTTGACTTCTTGATTTCTGATCAATTGCACATCTGTCACGCCTCGCGCAACCCCCTTCAAGTGCGTCGCGGACTGTTCCAAGCTTTACTCAATCAGAACTTCGATGTGGAGGAATTGGAAACATCATGAACGAGAAGAAACCCGAGGACTACGAAAAGCCCGAGGAGACGCTCGACGAGCCCGTCATGGACGGGGCGACCGACCACTCAGATGACGATGTGGATCCGCGCAAAGGCGACGAAGACCCAGCGCTGATTCGCGACCTCGAAGACCACGAGCCGACCGTGAACCCCTACGGGTAGGGATGTGCTCGCGGTAGGGATGTGCTCACGGTTCGCCACCGATGACCTTTCACTCGCTTCGCTACTTTCAGAGCCGTATCAAATAATGCTCGCGGCTGACAGCCGTTGGGCTGCGCAAGCGGCGAACACACTCAGCCCGTTTCGCCGACAACGCAGGAACCCACTCCGGACACGAACAGTGGAGACATGAGTAACGATGCTGAGGGATGCTCCGTGCATCTCATCGACGATGATAATTTTAAAGAAGCCCTACACCCACCGAGATGGTAGGTGCAGGGCTCAGGAATCTCTGAGTCCGTTACTCGGCGCTGGGGCGGCTCTGAACCTTCCCCTTCTCCGTGGCTTGGTCTTTGTCATCGCGCTTCTCAGCGGGCTTCTCAGCCATGTTCTGAGTGTTAGGATTTCGCTTTTCGTCGGACATTATGTCCCTGCTTTCTATTGAGGCTCAAGAGTTCTTGTGCCTCTACCCTGACGATACCTCGCACCGAGTCCTTGAAACCGAGCCTGTGAACACTGCCAGCAATCAGAACGAAAAGAGCCCCGCACCCTCAACTCCGAAAATCGAGGACACGGGGCATCATGTCAAAATGACCTAGAGCGATGAAGGCTCTCTAAGAGAACGTTCAATGAGCGGCATCGATCCATCCCTGAAATAAGTGGAATGAGTAACTTTGACGGTTTCGATTGAATCAGAGCCGACAAGCACAATATCGACAGCATGGGAATCCCGGTACATGTCGCTCCGTGTCTGCGTATGCTGCAGTAGCTCTCTCACGGTGGGGCCATGCTTCATACCGTTCTTGCCGCCCCACAGGGCGCGTGATTGATGAGGATCGCCAAAGCGAACTCCTAGCTGTGAAGCCCACACACTGATGGGCTATGGTCGGGGAAGGGCGCATACGCCCGGAAATGAGGACACAGAGATGTCCAAAGACAAAGGCCAGAAGGCCGTCAAGAAACCCGCAGCATCAACCGCGAAAGAGAAGAAGGCGGCGAAGCGGATCAAAAACCAGGCAGCAGCCACACTGCTCAGCAACCGCAAGTAGACATATGCCGGGGCATTCCACCTACTGGTGTAGTATCTATCGGAGGGGCACAGGAAGTTGCGTTTCTGCCGAGCAATCTCGGACCGACTTGAAAGCTCAACCAGACGGTTGAACAGTATTTGAATCACCGCCCCTCACGCGTAGAACTGATGCGAGCTCACGCGTACCACCAACAAGCATCACTTGCGCATGGGAATCCCCGTGCAGATATTGATCATTCGTGATCCCAGACAATTAAGGAACGACGTCATGGCCACAGGCACCGTCAAATGGTTCAACTCCGACAAGGGCTTCGGTTTCATCTCACCCGACGATGGCACCGCGGACCTGTTCGCGCACTTCAGCGCGATCAACAGTGGAGGCTTCCGCAGCCTCGAAGAGAACCAGAAGGTTAGCTTCGATGCAGAACGCGGCCCGAAGGGCATGCAGGCTGCGAATATTCTCGTACTGTAACTGCTGAACTCAGCAAGGGCGGGGCTGTCAGATTTCTGGCTACCCCGCCCTTTGCTTTCCCGAATAGTCAAGTGAGGGGCCAGCACTAGGCCAGCCCCACGTATGCCCCACGCCGACCTGCGGATAATGAGACAATTAAAATGCCCAGACAGGAAATGTTTCTGACCAGGCATTTTGCTTATTTGTGGTGGTGCCCCCAGCAGGGATCGAACCTGCGACCTGCGGATTAAAAGTCCGTAGCTCTACCGCTGAGCTATAGGGGCCAACCCCAGTAGCTTACCGAAACTCTCGGGCCAAAAAAACCTGAGCCATATTCTCCACAGCTTTTTAATTACCGAATGTAACTATGTGCTACTGTAACTAACGTGCGATCCACTATCCTCGACCGACTCCTAGCGATCAGCAGCCTGCTCCACGAGGACACACAGCGCTCGTTCGCAGGCACCACTCTCACTGAACCCCGCGTGCACCTGCTCTGGGTTCTCCTGCATTCGGGCCCGTCACCCCAGCGAGTCCTTGCCGAAGCGCTGGGCTCGACCCCACGAAACATCTCCGCGCTCGTCGATGGGTTGGAGGCTACCGGCTACGTATACAGAGCCCCGAACCCGGGGGACCGCAGGGCCGTGCTCGTGACGCTCACGGACGAAGCCTCGCGCATGATGAGCCGCATGCGCGAAGATCACGCACGACTCTCCGAGTTGCTCCTGCAGGCTGTCGATCCCCAAGACCGCGGAGTATTCGAACGTGGCATCGACGCTGTCCTCGCTCGCCTGAATGCACTCGTGAGCGGCGAGGAAGTGACCTACCGCGACATTGAGTGGGAGGAAAAGTGACAACGTCGCTCCCGCCCACACTCCCTGCTGCTTCGTTCTGGCGCAGGGCTGGCAACCTCGCGCAACGTGCGGTGAAAGTCGAACTGCGCATCTACGTGAGCCTGTGGCGTGCAATCGCACGAAAGCCGCTGATCCCTATCGGAGGTCGCGGCTTCACCTACCATCGCCCGGTGCTCACCGTTCTCATCATTTTCATGGTGCTTTCGGCAGTCGAGATCCCGATTCTCGATGCGATCGTGCACCGCTGGCTTCCCGTGCGCATCTTCTTCCTCGCAATTGGCATCTGGGGGCTGACCTGGATGATCGGTTTGCTCTGCGCGTTCCTTACCCGGCCACACACTGTTTCAGCTGAGGGAATTCGCGTGCGTGAGGGGCTGGAACTCGACATTTTCGTGCCCTGGGACGAATTCGCTTCGATCAGGCGGTTTGACACGGCAGTGGATCCGAATGATCCAGACCGTATCAAAGGCCGAGTGTTCGTCGAAGGAGACGAAACCGTCTGCGCGGTGAGAATCTCGCACGAGACGAACCTTGAGATCTCTTTCGAACGACCGACCAAGATCCAACTACCTGGCCTACATCCGAAGGGCGGCACCCACGAGATCACCGTGCTCAGGTTCTGGGCCGACGACCCGGCCGCCTTCCTTGAAACGGTTCGCGCATCGCTGAGTGCGCGGTGACTGGGCGCCCAGCGTCACGATGTCAGATCAATGGTGGACCAGTAGTGGATCTTAGGGGAATTGAACCCCTGACCTCGTCATTGCGAACGACGCGCTCTACCAACTGAGCTAAAGACCCGTACGGGCCAGATTATCAGCCCTGACTACGGATCGGCAGCACGATGCCGTGCCCGGTGGTGGGGTGCGGGATCACCTCGACCGGGGTGCGATACACCTCGCTCAATGTCTCTGCGTTGAGCACCTCAGACGGCTCGCCACAAGCGACAAGTTGGCCCTCGCGCAGCAGCGCGATGCGGTCGGAGTACGCGGCGGCAAGGTTGAGATCGTGCAGCACGATGAGCACCGCATCTCCCTCTGCGGCGCGCTCGCGCGCAAGCGTGAGCACTGCCTCCTGGTGACCAAGGTCGAGCGCAGCGGTTGGCTCGTCGAGCATGAGCATGCCAGTGCGACCCGCAATGACGCGGGCAAAGGCTGTGCGCGCTCGCTCGCCACCCGAGAGCGAGGGTACGCGCCGACTCCCGAGGTGACCGATGTCGGTCGCCTCGATGGACTCGCTAATCGCCTCATTGTCTTCGTCTTCGAGTGCTGTGCGCCGCCAGGGAGCACGCCCCATTTCGACGACCTGATGAACCGTGAACGGGAAGAGCAGTTGGTTGTCCTGCAACAGCACGCTGCGTCGACGCGAGAGGTCGAGCAACGACCACTCCTTGAGGTTGCGGCCGCCGAACATCACGGTGCCAGCGTCGGGCTCAAGATCGCCTGAGAGGATCCGCAATAGTGTCGACTTGCCCGCGCCATTCGGCCCGAGCAGCGAGAGCACCTCACCCGCACGCACCTCAAGGTTCACCTCGTCGAGCAGGCGACGCCTGCCGCGCTCGAGCGTGATGCCGGTCGCTGAGTAAACGACGGTTCCGGCGGCGACCCGCGTGGGGAGCCCGATGTGTCGCGCGGCCATTATCCCCACCCTCCCGAGCGCTTGCGTGTGCGCCTGAGCAGCCAGAAGAAGAACGGGCCACCGACGAGCGCGGTGAGAATGCCGATTGGCAATTCAGCCATAGGCACGATCGTGCGAGCTGCGAGGTCAGCGAGGGTCATGAGCAGCGCGCCAGCGAGCGCAGAAGCGGTGATGAGCGGAAGGTGCGCGGGTCCCATAATCATGCGCATGAGGTGAGGGATCACGAGGCCCACAAACGAAATGATGCCAGCAAACGCGACGGCCGCCCCAACAAGTAGAGAGACGACAAGGATCATGCCGATCCGCAATAATTCAACGTTCACGCCGAGGTGCCGTGCGTTGCGCTCGCCAAGTGCGAGGAGGTCGAGCTTGCGGCCCGAGAGATATGCGGCGATGAGACCGATCGCGATGATCGGGGTCACGATCATGACCTGGGTCCACCCCATGCCCTTGAGGCTGCCGAGCTGCCAGAACACGATGGCCTCGCGCGACTGGGTGTCGCCGACGAAGGTGAGCCCTGCAATGGCCGCGCCGCCGATTGCGTTCACTGCGATACCGGTGAGCACGAGGGTGACAACCTCGGTGCGGCCGTCGGCGCGGCTCATCACGTACACGACGAGCGTTGCCGCGAGACCCGTGAGAAACGCGAGGACCGCGGTGGTCCACTCGCCGAACACCGTGAGGCCAAAGACAATCGAGATGCCAGCACCGACCGCAGCACCCGAAGAAATACCGATAACGCCGGGCTCAGCGAGCGGGTTGCCGAAGATCGCCTGCATCACGAGACCCGAGACCGCGAGCCCAATACCAACGAGCACCGCCATCGCGACGCGCGGGAAGCGGATCGCCCAGAGCGCCTGGTCCCCCGCGTTCACGCTCGGCAGCGGCAGCCAGTCAATTCCGATGCGATGCAGGATCGACCCGAGCACCTCCTGCGGTGGGATCGCGAGTTGGCCGGTGCCAGCCGAGACGAGCACGCCGAACACGAGCAGCACCGAGAGTACGACGTAGAGCAGCGGGACGCGACGTCCGTGACGCTTGTGCACGGTGCGATCGGGGCTGTTCATGCGCGCGCGGTGATCCTTACATTGAAGTTCTGTGCGGCGCGAAAAAGCGCCCGACCAAACGTGTTGACTGAGAAAATTCTCACTTCATCATATCTTTCAAAGGTTAAGCTTACTCCGGCACCTTTTGGAGGAACTTGATGCTTCACTCACACGCCCGTCGGGCGTCTCGCTCATCGCGCGCCCGCGCTGGCACTGCTCTCGCACTCGGTCTCGCGATCGCTTTGACCGGTTGCCAGACCGCAGGCCCAGCAGAGACGAGCGCGTCGAGCACAACGGTGGAGCTACCTCCGCTCGATTCAGTCACTCCTGTCGACAATCCGAGAACGTACGAGGGCGCCACAACCGCCCTCGTTGGTTCCCCGAGCATCGAGCCGCTCAAGGAAACCCCCGAGGCTGTGCTCCCCACGACCGTGATGTCGAAAGATCGCGCGGGTGATGTCGAGGTCGAGATCACCGACACGTCACGCGTGCTCGCTATCTCGCTGACCGGCACGCTCAGCGACATTATTTACACGCTCGGGCTCAGCGATCAACTGGTGGGTCGCGACGCGACCACTGAGTTCCCCGGCGTCGAAGATCTGCCGCTCGTCGTGCGCTCTGGTCACGATATTGAGGCCGAATCGGTCCTGGGCCTTGAGCCGACGCTCATTCTCACCGACCTGAGCATCGGTGGCATCGACTTCGTGAACACGATGCGTAACGCCGGTATCCCTGTTGTCGTGATCGATCGCTCGGTCGATCCCGAGACCAGCGCTGAAGCAATTCAGCAGGTTTCTGCCGCACTCGGTGTTGCCTCGGCAGCCGATCAGCTCAATGCATCGGTCGAAGCAGCGATCGCAGCAAAAGAAGCCGAGGTCGCGCGCCTCATTCCCACTGACGAAAGCAAGGTCCCCCGCGTCGCTTTCCTCTATGTTCGCGGTGGATCGGGAATTTTCTACCTCTTCGGTGAGGGCAGCAGCGTCGACTCACTCTTTGATTCGCTGGGCGTGGTCGACGTGGCTGAAGAAGTCGGATGGGTCGGTCAGCGGCCAATGACCGACGAGGCACTCATAGATATGAACCCCGACATCATCATTGTGATGACGAAGGGACTCGACAGCACCAACGGTGTCGATGGGCTGCTCGAGGCACAACCGAGCATCGCACTCACGGCTGCAGGTGAGCATCGACGCATTATCGACATCGACGATGCGAAGATTTTTGCGAGCGGCCCACGCATCCCCGATGTGATCGACGCTCTGGCGCGCGCGATCTATGCTCCTGATTCGCTCGGGTAAGTCGGGCGGATCGACCAGCCCAGTGTCCTGAAGATTGTTTGCAGCCGGTCGGGTTATTCTAGGTCGGTAGGCTGTGGCACGATCCACACCGAATTGAAGTTTGATACCACCGGAGGACACGGGTGACACAGCAGCATGAGGCAGCGCGGAGCGAGCGAACTCGCGGCACTGCGACTCAGAGCTACCCGACTGACCGATTCGACGATATTCCCCGTTCGAGTCGCGTTGGGGCCCACCGCGTTACGGCGCAGCCCAAGGTGTTTTGGCTGTATGTGTTCATCACCCTTGCTGGCGCAGCGCTGCTCACCGCCGCTGGCATCATTGGCGTGAACATCGCGAACACCACGGGCAGCCTGCCTCCGCTGCCTTCTGAGACGCAAAAGCCCACCGAGGAGGCACCGAAAGTGTCTGCTGAACTCGATCCAGAGGCGACGGTCGTTTTGCTCGATGGAACGTCGGCAGACGGTGAGCTCGCGCTGCGGCTCGCACCAATCATCACCGAGCAGCAGCTCGGCGCCATTCTGGCAGCTGCTCCCGCAGCGAGTTCCGATGTCACGATCTCAGCGGTCTTCTTTGCGGATCCCGCTGACGAGTCAGCGGCACTGGGTCTTGCAAGCGAGCTCGGCGGAATCTCCACCTACCCCTCAACCGACTACACCGAATACGGGGCCAGACTCGTCGTTCTGCTCGGCACCGATTATGCGGGCCCCGGCAAAGACGAAGGATAACTCGGACTAACTTCGGTGCGTTCGCTTTAGGCGAGCACCTCTTCTTGCACTCACAGCAGGAGAGTGCCAAAATTGTGGTTAGCAGTCGGATCGACTGAGTGCTAAATCCGCGCGTGGATGCCGGCTGGTTCCACCGCAGCTCCGAACACGTCCAGGAGGGCGAAATTACATGGCAAAGATGATTGCTTTTGACGAAGAGGCACGTCGTGGCCTCGAGCGTGGTCTCAACATTCTCGCTGACACCGTCAAGGTGACGCTCGGCCCACGCGGCCGCAACGTTGTTCTCGAGAAGAAGTGGGGCGCTCCCACGATCACCAACGATGGTGTGTCCATCGCTAAGGAGATCGAGCTCGACGACCCGTACGAGAAGATCGGCGCTGAGCTCGTCAAGGAGGTTGCAAAGAAGACCGACGACGTAGCAGGCGACGGCACCACCACCGCTACCGTACTCGCACAGGCACTCGTGCGCGAGGGCCTCCGCAACGTTGCTGCGGGCAGCGACCCCATCTCCCTGAAGAAGGGCATCGAGAAGGCTGTGGCAGCAGTTATCACCGAGCTGCA
This sequence comes from Leucobacter denitrificans, assembly GCF_014396385.1. Classification (NCBI taxonomy): domain Bacteria; kingdom Bacillati; phylum Actinomycetota; class Actinomycetes; order Micrococcales; family Microbacteriaceae; genus Leucobacter; species Leucobacter denitrificans. Next base: position 1,971,543 of record NZ_CP060716.1, on the reverse strand, counting down.
CGCTAACTCGAAGGAGATCGAGACCACCGCTGAGATCGCAGCAACCGCTTCGATTTCGGCAGCTGACGAGCAGATTGGTGCCCTCATTGCAGAGGCAATCGACAAGGTCGGCAAGGAAGGCGTTGTCACCGTTGAGGAGTCGAACACCTTCGGCACCGAGCTCGAGCTCACCGAGGGCATGCGCTTCGACAAGGGCTACCTCTCGGCATACTTCGTCACCGACGCAGACCGCCAGGAAGTCGTGTTCGAGGAGCCATACATCCTCGTTGTGAACAGCAAGGTCTCGAACATCAAGGATCTGCTCCCAGTTGTCGATCCCGTAATCCAGTCGGGCAAGCAGCTCCTCATCATTGCTGAAGACGTTGAGGGCGAAGCACTCGCTACCCTCGTGCTCAACAAGATCCGTGGCATCTTCAAGTCGGCTGCCGTCAAGGCTCCAGGCTTCGGCGATCGCCGCAAGGCAATGCTCCAGGACATCGCGATCCTCACCGGCGGCCAGGTCATCTCCGAAGAGGTTGGCCTCAAGCTCGAGAACGCAACCCTCGACATGCTCGGCACCGCACGCAAGGTCATCATCACCAAGGATGAGACGACCATCATCCAGGGTGGCGGCGAAGAAGAGGCGATCCAGGGTCGCGTTCAGCAGATCCGCCGCGAGATCGACAACACCGACAGCGACTACGACCGTGAGAAGCTCCAGGAGCGCCTCGCGAAGCTCGCTGGTGGCGTTGCAGTGATCAAGGCTGGCGCTGCGACCGAGGTTGAACTCAAGGAGCGCAAGCACCGCATCGAAGACGCAGTGCGTAACGCAAAGGCTGCAGTTGAAGAGGGCATCGTCCCCGGCGGTGGCGTTGCACTCATTCAGGCAGGCGCTAAGGCATTCGAGTCGCTTTCGCTCGAGGGTGACGAGGCAACCGGCGCGAACATCGTGCGCGTTGCTATCGAGGCTCCGCTCAAGCAGATCGCAATGAACGCTGGCCTTGAGCCAGGCGTTGTTGCTCACAAGGTTTCTGAGCTTCCTATCGGCCAGGGCCTCAATGCTGCAACCGGCGAGTACGTCGACATGCTTGCTGCAGGCATCAATGACCCGGTGAAGGTGACCCGCTCGGCACTGCAGAACGCAGCTTCGATCGCTGGCCTCTTCCTCACCACCGAGGCAGTTGTCGCAGACAAGCCAGAGCCAGCACCGGCTATGCCAGCTGACCCAGGCGCAGGCATGGACTTCTAAGTCCCACTGATTGCAAATGGCGGGGTCGCACCGAAAGGTGCGGCCCCGCCTTGCGTTTTGTGGCACCGCGAACCAGACCGACCAAGGGCGGAAAAGGTACTTCGATCCACACATAGCGATCTCATCGATTTTCGACAACCGCGCCTGAATGAGCACTAAAACCCCTGATTACTGCGATGCTAAGCGCCAAGGAGGTCCCGCATGAAGGAATATTCGTTTGTCAGCATTGCCGTGCAGCGTCGCCGAGAGGGATCGCTGCTCGCCAAGGATTATCAGCAGGTGGTTCGCGAACGGGCAGGAGACGGATGGGAGTTCGTACAGGCCGTTTCGTTCGAGAATCACGCCGAACCACGTATCGATCTGGTGTTTTCGCGAAAGGTGAAGAAATGAAACGTCCGCTCCGCATACTCCAAGCATTCACTGTGTTCATCGCTGGCCTATTCGGCCTCTTCGTCTTCATGGGCAATCTCATGGATTACGACTCTAACTACCAATTCGTCAAGCACGTGCTCTCCATGGACACGACGTTCGAGGGCAACGCGCTCATGTGGCGTGCGCTCACGGCACCGTGGATCTGGACGGTCGGATACATCGGCATCATCATCGCCGAGGGCATCTTCGCGCTACTCGGACTCGTCGGCGGCGTGAAGCTCTACCTCGCCCGCAACGCTGGCGTCGCTGTATATGATCGCGCGCGTTCGTGGGGCTACGCTTCGTACGGCGTTGGCCTGCTCATCTGGTTCGTCGGATTCATCGTGATCGGGTCCGAATGGTTCGCGATGTGGCAGTCGAGCAGTTGGAACGGCAAGGACACGGCAATGCCGCTCGCAATCCTGTGGGCCGCTTTCGCCGCGCTGCTCGCGATGAATGAGGCTCCGCGGGAGTCCCACGCGGCTACAGCACAGGAGTAATGTCGCTCCGAAGTCGGTCAATATAACGACGAGGCCCCTCACCGTGCGCGGTTGCGCGGTGAGGGGCCTCGTCGTGAGTCACAGAGTGTGGATCACATCACGTTACTTACGCTTTCGGCTTCTTCTTGTTGCCGGCTATTAGCATGCCGGTGGTCACACCGATCACGATGAGTGCAACGCCGCCGATCGCAACGGGGAGCCATGGGAATTCGCTCTCCTCCACGTCTTCCGAGATCGGTACCTTCGCTTCTTCGGTCTCCTCGGGCTCTTCGCTCGGCGCGGGAGTCGCTTCAGAAGATGCGAGGTCGCAGCCCGAGAACGCAAGGTTCAGGGCGAGTGGATCGAGTTCCTGCCCGGCGTAGTAATCGCCGTACTCCCCGTTGAACGCGTCTGCGCCCTCAGCCGTGAGCGCGACTGGCGCTTCTTCGACCGTCAGCGTCGAACCGTCACCTGCGTCGTAACCCGCGAGATCCACCTTTGCGGCGACGACGCGCTCATATGCGACGTTGCCCGTCTCGTCGGCCTCGCCCATGTCGAGCACGAGCTGCGCGGCGTCAGGCCCTGTGAAGACGATTTTAGGGTTCGAGACATCAAGCGTGAGGCCGCCGTTGTGGCCGGTGAAGTGAATGTCACCGGTGAATTCGATAGATCCCTCGCTGAGGTCAGATGCAAACGAGCCAACACCGTTCGCCCAGCTAAACGCCGGGGTCTCGTATGTCACACCGTTCTCCGTGATCCACTCGCCGTTCGCGATGCTGCCGCTGATGTAGTTGCGGAAGCTCTCTTTGACACCCCAGCGCAGCTCAGCGGAGTCGACTGCGCACGTTGCGACCTCATGGTCATGTCCGTCGTGGGCGGCCGCGGGGCCCGCCGGGCTGAGCAGCAAGCTACCAGCCGCGATGATACCTGCGGTGATGCCTGCTGCGGCTGCCCGCGAGCGCTGCTTCTTCACCATGTATTCGCTATTCATACGGTGCTTAGACGTCTCTTCCTGCCGCGTTGCGGCGCTGGTTCACGACGAGCACGCCCATGGCTGCTGCGAGGAGGAGCAGCGCGCCTGCGCCAACCCACCACATCCATGCCGAGTCAGAGCTTGCGCCCGCGACCTCGGCGAAGACTGCCTCAGCTGAACCGTCCGCGCTGGTTGTGACAGCCTGTTCGAGGGTCTCAGTCTTCTTCTCGTCAGCGTCAACCACGGTAATCACCGCGCCCGCATCGATGCTGCCCTGAAGCGTGATGGTGTGCTCGCCTGGCTCGAGGTCTTCGGGCAGGGTGCCGATCCACCGCACGTCGCCCGACTCGTTCGCGCCGGCCTTGCGGTCGAGCACAATCGGGTCGGAGTACAGCACCACGAGAATGTCGCGCTCGTTCGCCTCGAATCCAGGCGCCTTGATTTCGATCTCGCCGCCGGCGACGAGCTCGTCTTCAGGGGTCACGACCGTGATGCCGTCGGTGGTCGGGGGCGTTGCCGCGGCCTCGCGCTCAACCTTTTCCTTAGTCTGGGTGGTGGATCCATACTGGATCGAGCTCGCAGCCCCGACAGTGAAGCTCAGTGAGTCCAGTGTGAATGATCCGCCGCCGCCATCGCCGCCGCCGCTGATCGAGCCGTTCACCGGAACATTGCTCCAGGTAACCTCACCGTTCGAACCAACCGACGTCGAACCAGCTGCGAGGTTCAACGCGTAGGATGCGCCGTTCACCGAAATCGATCCCGAAGTTGCACTCGACACCGTAATCACGGGATTCGCGAAGCTACGGTTGATGCCACCGTGGTGCGCGTAGAACGTCACGATGCCCGAGAACTGCACTGAACCGGTCTGGGTCGACTTGTTCCACGATCCGCCAGTTGCCTGCGGGAAGAGGAACGCGCCGCCGCTCTTACCAACACCGCTGGTGTCGATACGGCCACCTGACATGCCGCCTGGCCGGTTCGGGTTCGTTACGTAGTCAGCGAAGTTCGACGAGACGCCCCACGACAGTGAGCCCGCCTGCTGCGACGGCGTTGCCGGCTTCGGGGTTGGCTTGGTTGCTGGCGGCCGGGTTACGGTGCCTGCAAGCTTGTCCCAAAGCTCGTCAGTCATGTTGATATTTGAACGGGCATAGAGGGTGCTTGCGTTGACGCCGTTGTGCGACTTCCAGATGATCACCTCGTATTGCTTGCTCCGGTCTAAGTTGCCCTTGGGCGCAACGAGCGTGAATTCAGAGGACCCATTTACAACAGGTGGCTGGTACATGAAGGCAACATAACCCTCATCGGTCGAGACTTCTGATTCCGTTCCACGTTCAATAATGGCTGCGTAAACATCGCCTGGGAGATTCGAGGCCTTCACGCCCACCTCTAGACCAGCCGAAGTAACTCTAGGCAGCGAAGTCGTTGCTGACGGACCCGTCTTCACCGTGAAGGTGACTGGGGTGAACGTCTCAAACGGAGCATACTTCGCACCACTTCCCGAGTACGTCGCTATACCGTAGGTCCCATCAGCAATCGCTTTCGACTCATCCGGCGACAGCGCCAACGTGGTCTCGAACGAACCGTCAGCCTGCAGCTCAATCGCTCCCGAACCAGCGCCGCCAATCATGCTCATGCTCGCAGCAGGAACAGCCCACTTCTGCTCGAGCACAACACGACTCGAACTCGGAGCTCCGGCAGAAGGCTTCCACACATCCGCAAACGAACCAAACACAACATATGCGCCAGAGAACTGTCCCGCCAACGGCGGACGAGCACCGCTCGTCCCAGGCGCGTCAGGCAAGAAGCCCGAACCCTTCACCGTCACAACAGTCTCAGCCTCAGGGTCAAGATCCGTCACCGAACCCACAACCTCAACCGACGGACCAACAGGAACAGGCTCAGCAAAGGTGACTGGTGTGAACGTCTCAAACGGAGCATACTTCGCACCACTTCCCGAGTACGTCGCTATACCGTAGGTCCCATCAGCAATCGCTTTCGACTCATCCGGCGACAGCGCCAACGTGGTCTCGAACGAACCGTCAGCCTGCAGCTCAATCGCTCCCGAACCAGCGCCGCCAATCATGCTCATGCTCGCAGCAGGAACAGCCCACTTCTGCTCGAGCACAACACGACTCGAACTCGGAGCTCCGGCAGAAGGCTTCCACACATCCGCAAACGAACCAAACACAACATATGCGCCAGAGAACTGTCCCGCCAACGGCGGACGAGCACCGCTCGTCCCAGGCGCGTCAGGCAAGAAGCCCGAACCCTTCACCGTCACAACAGTCTCAGCCTCAGGGTCAAGATCCGTCACCGAACCCACAACCTCAACCGACGGACCAACAGGAACAGGCTCAGCAAAGGTGACTGGTGTGAACGTCTCAAACGGAGCATACTTCGCACCACTTCCCGAGTACGTCGCTATACCGTAGGTCCCATCAGCAATCGCTTTCGACTCATCCGGCGACAGCGCCAACGTGGTCTCGAACGAACCGTCAGCCTGCAGCTCAATCGCTCCCGAACCAGCGCCGCCAATCATGCTCATGCTCGCAGCAGGAACAGCCCACTTCTGCTCGAGCACAACACGACTCGAACTCGGAGCTCCGGCAGAAGGCTTCCACACATCCGCAAACGAACCAAACACAACATATGCGCCAGAGAACTGTCCCGCCAACGGCGGACGAGCACCGCTCGTCCCAGGCGCGTCAGGCAAGAAGCCCGAACCCTTCACCGTCACAACAGTCTCAGCCTCAGGGTCAAGATCCGACACCGAACCCACAACCTCAACCGACGGACCAACAGGAGCGGGGTCCTCCATCTCTGACACAGTCACGACTAATGCGGATGATGTCGATGCCCTGAACGTCTGCGCGTCGGCCGGAGTGAATACGGCTGTAACCGTGTTCGCACCAATTGGCAACGATGCTGTCGCAAGTGTTGCAACACCGCCAGCAACGGTCTGTGTGCCACCAAACTGTGTCCCACCATTGTGGAACGCAACTGACCCTGCTGCCTCAGCGGGAGTAACTGTTGCGGTGAGCGTTACTGTGCCACCCTCAACGACGGAAGCTGGCGTCACATTAAGTGCCGTTGTTGTCTCCGTTGGCGTCGCCGGAGGGAATACGATGTCCCACTGATCTTCGGTTATCGTCAGACCCTGACGAAGAATAATAGTTTCGCTTGTTGGCTCTGAATGTGCATGCCACATCAAGAGTTCATATTGCGTGCCTCGATTTAATACACCTGGAGCTGCAGTGAAGGATGCAACTCCTGATCTAGCGACAATTTCGTCCCCAGTGACCCAATCAGTGCCATCGACAGCAACTACCGCACCCTGCTCAACCAAAGTGAGGTACACTCCATCACTTTGGTATGGCGGCAAGGGTGAGTCTGGGACTCCAGAGAAACTGGCTTCGATCGTGAGCCCTGTAACCGCATTAGGAGTGACAGTTGCTGCCGTGAGTACAGCTCCAGGAGCAGCGTGCGCGGCGGGAGCGACAAACATGCCGCTCAGAATCACCAGGAATGACGTAACGATGGCCAGTAAGGCCACGCCTGCGCGGCGCGGTCTGGCGGCGAGTGTACTCACTATGAGTTTTCTCCTTGAGTGAAGGCAGGGGGCTACGCGCGCGCACGAACGCAAGCGATGACCGAGCATCGAGACGAACTGAGGCATACCTAAGTTCAGTTACCAAAAGATAGTCTGACGAATATCATCTGATGATGCAAGTCCGGGGTAGACGAACCGCCGAGAATTCTAGAAAAAGGTCGAAAATAAGTGAAGCCCCGGCTTTCACCGGGGCCTCACCTGTTGGAGCCGACTATCGGACTCGAACCGATCACCTGCGCTTTACAAGGGCGCTGCTCTACCAGATGAGCTAAGTCGGCATCGGCGATAAAATCGCCTCCCCTAGTCTACTCAGATTATTCCTCTGTCGCCGAATCCTCAGCCGAATCCTCAGCCTCAGTTTCTTCGCCGTTTGCGGCCATGGCCGACTCGATCTCGCCCTTCACCTTCAAGATGTAGGACTCGAGCGAACCGTCGCGCGCACCGTTCCACTGCTTACCGTTCACAAGCACAAGCGGCGTGCTCACGAGACGCTGCGGCCCATCGGCCTCCTGGAATGCGACCGGGTTGCCCTGGTTGTCGGTGCTCGCAATGAGCTGTTCGCCCTCGGCAATGCCCACAAGGTCAGTCATTGCCCACTGATTGTTCCCATCGATGAACCCGGCGAACGAGCGCTCGCGGATGCAATTCTGCAGCTGGGTGGTGGGTTCAGCACCAGCGGCGACGGCCTCTTCAAGCAGCTGCTTGTCGTCGAGTCCGGTTGTGCCCTCAGACGGCTGCACCTCTGCGCTCAGCAGGCGGGTGTGCAGCGCGAATGCGAAGTCTGGCTGCTCGTCGACGACACACGCGAACGCGTTAGCGGCGCGGGTCGAGTACTTGGTACCGAGCGACTGTCCGTCGAGGAAGTTGATTGGGTACACACGCAACGTGATGTCACCGCTGCCAACATAGTTCTCGAGCATCGTGCCGTTCTGCTGCTCGAAGTTGCCGCAGGCCGGGCACATGTAGTCGACATAGATGCTCACGTCGAGTGGCACCGATTCGCGATCCACAACTGGGGCGATGCGCTGTGCCGCGGGGTCTTCGAGGCGATCACCGGGAATGACCTTGAGGTCTTCGGTGAAGATCGCGCCACCCGATGCCATGTTCTTTGGCCCCGGGCCAGCGGGCTTAAGCGACTGGGTGAGCACGAGACCGACGATCGCGAGAACCGCGATAACACCGAGCACGACACCGCCCTGAATAAACAGGCGGTTGCGCTTCTCGCGCTTCTTCTCGGCCTCGCGTGCGAGACGTGCCTGCTCGCGGGCCGCGGCGCGGCGCTCATTCTTCGTCGGTCTCGACGAGCTTTCATTCGACAAGATTTGTCTCCTCTGCAGATCGCACGGGGTGCGAAATCGGGGCTAGGTAGTTGGAAAGTTACTTCTTTTTCTTGGCTCGGCGCTCTGCGCGGTTCGCGGGCTCGGGGGCCTCGTCACCTTCGACCTGCTGGCCGAAGGCACCACGGACTGCGGGCTGCTGCTTAGCCGCACGGTTCTGCTGCGCGCGGGCCTGCTGGGCCCTGGCTTGCTGTGCGCGAGCTTGTTGCGCACGCGCCTCCTGTGCGCCAGCGCCGCTCATCGCGGTTGACCCGTCTTCGTCGGGTGCGCTGTAGCTCAACTGTGCAGCGTCGGGGCCAGACTTCTCGTCGAGACCTCCACCTTCAAGGTGCACGTGATCCTGCGGGCCGACCGCTGGGCGCACCTGAACCTCGAGGTTGTAAAGCAGGCCAGTCGCTTCTTCCTTGATCTGACCCATCATGCTCTCGAACATGGTGTAGCCCTCGCGTTGGTACTCAACGAGTGGATCGCGCTGCGCCATCGCGCGCAGGCCGATGCCCTCCTTGAGGTAATCCATCTCGTAGAGGTGATCGCGCCAACGACGGTCAATCGTGGTGAGCACAACGCGGCGCTCGAGTTCACGCATCGCGTCTTCGCCGAGCGTCTCCTCACGCTTCGCGTACGCAACCTCAGCGTCAGAGGTGATCTCTCGACGCAAGAAGTCTTGCGTGACCCGGGTTCCTGCCTCGGCAACGACCTCATCGACGGTGAGCCCGATTGGGTAGAGCTGCTTGAGATCAGACCAGAGGGCATCGAAGTCCCAGTTCTCGTCTGAACCGTGCGATTCGAGAATCGCATCGATGGTTTGCTCGCGGAACGCGGTCACGCGGTTCTGGATGTCTTCACCGTCAAGAATCTGCGCGCGGTCGCTGTAGATTGCCTTGCGCTGACGGTCGAGCACGTCGTCATACTTGAGCACGTTCTTGCGGATCTCAGCGTTGCGCGATTCCACCTGACTCTGTGCGCTCTGAATCGAGCGAGTCACCATCTTGGATTCGATGGCGAGGTCGTCGGGGAAGCTGTCGCGGTTCATGAGCGCCGCAGCGGCACCCGAGTTGAACAGACGCATGAGGTCGTCTGCGAGCGACAGGTAGAACCGGCTCTCGCCAGGGTCACCCTGACGGCCAGAACGACCGCGCAGCTGGTTGTCAATACGACGGGACTCGTGGCGCTCGGTACCGAGCACGTAAAGACCACCGGCTTCGGTAACCTTCGCGGCTTCTTCTGAGACGGCCGCCTTGACTGCCTCGAATACCCCGTCCCAGGCCTCTTCGTAGGCCTCTGGATCTTCTTCAGTCGAGAACCCTCGCGCCGTCATCTCTTGCACGGTGAGGAACTCTGCGTTGCCACCGAGCATGATGTCGGTACCGCGGCCAGCCATGTTCGTTGCAACGGTCACAGCACCGAGCCGGCCGGCCTGCGCGATGATCGAAGCCTCACGTGCGTGGTTCTTCGCGTTAAGCACCTCGTGGCGCACGCCAGCCTTAGCAAGGTTGCGCGAAAGGTACTCGCTCTTCTCAACGCTGGTCGTACCCACGAGCACTGGCTGACCGGCCCTATGACGCTCCACAATGTCTTCGACGACGGCCGCGAACTTCGCTTCCTCGTTTTTGTAGACGAGGTCAGGCTGATCCACACGCTGCATGGGGCGGTTGGTCGGAATTGGCACGACGCCAAGCTTGTAAGTCGACATGAACTCGCTCGCCTCGGTCTCGGCGGTACCCGTCATGCCAGAAAGCTTCTTGTAGAGGCGGAAGTAGTTCTGCAGGGTCACGGTAGCGAGCATCTGGTTCTCAGCCTTGACCTGCACCCCCTCTTTCGCCTCGATAGCCTGGTGCATGCCCTCGTTGTAGCGGCGCCCGGCCAGGATACGGCCGGTGTGCTCGTCAACAATGAGCACCTCGCCGTTCAAAACGACGTAGTCTTTGTCGCGCGTGAAAAGCGCCTTCGCCTTGATCGAGTTGTTCAAGAACGAGATGAGCGGCGTATTCACCGACTCGTAGAGGTTCGTAATGCCGAGGTAGTCTTCGACCTTCTCGATGCCCGACTCGAGCACACCGACAGTGCGCTTCTTTTCGTCGACCTCGTAGTCGACCTCTGGCACCAGGGTCTTCGCGATGCGTGCGAACTCACCAAACCAGCGGTTACCTTCGCCAGACGACGGGCCCGAGATGATGAGCGGGGTACGCGCCTCGTCAATAAGGATGGAGTCGACCTCATCGATGATGGCGAAGTAGTGCTCGCGCTGCACGCGCTCAGCTGCGCTCGACGCCATGTTGTCGCGGAGGTAGTCGAAGCCGAACTCATTGTTCGTGCCGTAGGTAATGTCTGCGTTGTACTGCTTGCGACGCTCAGTCGGATCCTGTCCCGCAACAATGCAGCCGGTCGTCATGCCGAGCGCGCGGAACACGCGACCCATGAGCTCACTCTGGTAGCTCGCGAGGTAGTCGTTGACAGTAATAATGTGCACACCCTTGCCAGCAAGGGCGTTGAGGTACGCGGGCATCGTTGCCACGAGCGTCTTACCTTCACCGGTCTTCATCTCAGAGATGTTGCCGAGGTGCAGGTTCGCGCCGCCCATGACCTGCACATGGAACGGGTGGAGGCCGATCGTGCGACGCGCAGCCTCGCGCACCGCCGCGAACGCTTCTGGCAGCAGGTCGTCGAGGGTCTCACCGTTCTCGAGGCGCTCGCGAAACTCTTCGGTTTCTCCCCGGAGTTCCTCGTCACTCAGTGCTTCAAATGAAGGCTCGAGGTCTTCAACGGTCTTCGCTAACCTCTCGAGCTTTTTGAGTGTGCGCCCTTCGCCGACGCGAAGGATCTTCTCGAGGACTGTCGCCACGTTGTGTCTCCTGTACCGTAGTGCACGATGGTCGCTGCGAAGCGGCATCGTTGTTGCCCAATTGTGACAACGCCCCAGCTTAGCAAGCTCCCCCTTGTAGCCCACCGCAAATTCACTGGAATACCTCGGAATTGCCGGGAATGGCGGGGCATCCCACGAGTGAGGAATCGAATGGCGGAACAAGGTGACGGCGCGCTCGTCATTCTCCCGACGTTCAATGAGCGCGCAACGCTAGCGAGCATTGTGGATCGTGTGCTCGCCCAGATTCCGCGCGCGCACGTGCTCGTCATCGACGACGGAAGCCCCGATGGAACGGGCGAGATCGCAGATGAACTCGCAAATGATTGGCGGGTGCGCGTGATCCACCGCGAAGGCAAGCTCGGCCTCGGAACCGCTTACCTCGCGGGGTTTCAGCACGCTGTGTCTGAGGGGTATCGCTGGGCGATCGAAATGGATGCCGATGGCTCACATCTTCCCGAGCAGTTGCCCGCGCTGCTCGATGCCGCGCGCGCGGGTGCCGGGCTGGTCATTGGTGCCCGGTGGATCGACGGCGGACGCATCGAGAACTGGCCGTGGTACCGCGTGTGCATCTCTCGAATCGGCACCGCAGTCGCTCGTGGATCGCTGCGCTCTCAGCTGCGCGACCTCACGAGCGGCTTCCGCGTGATTGACACCACTTGGCTCAAACGAGTCGACCTCTCAGAAATCTCGTCGAACGGATACGGGTTTCAGGTCGAGAGCGCTTGGTTACTCGAGCGCGCAGGCTGCCCGGTCGCGGAGGTGCCGATCACCTTTGTAGAGCGTGCTGACGGGCGCTCGAAGATGTCGCTCGGGATCATCTTCGAGGCGCTCGCCAGCGTGCTCACCTGGGGTGTGCGGATCCGCCTTACTCGGCGAGAGAAATGACTCCGTAGTTCCAGCCCTTGCGGCGGTAAACGACGCTTGGCTTCTCACTGCCCTTCTCAATAAAGAGGAAGAAGTCGTGACCCACGAGTTCCATCTGGTCGACGGCCTCCTCAGTTGAGAGGTGCTCCGCAGGGAACTGCTTCGTGCGGATGACAACCGGACTGTACTGCTGTTCCTCGTTCTCCTCCACGGTTGGGATCGAACCTGACGCAACCGCATCGATCACTTCGGCGGGTGCGGGACGAATGTCGACGACTGAGAAATCTGCGGCTGCAGCATCTCCGAGCGAGGTACGACCACGCCCACGGCGGTCCTGCTTGCGGTCTTTCGCCCGACGAATGCGTTCGAGCACGCGACCGTACGCCATATCGAACGCGGTGTACTTGTCGGCGCCCATCGATTCGGCTCGAATGGTGGGCCCGGGGCCTACGAGCGTAATCTCAACTCGATCGCCGTGTTTCGGGCTCTTATCTGTCTGCCTGGAGACCCGTATCTCCATAGTCTGCAACTTGGGGAGTAACCCCGCCACCTTCTCGGTTTTGGACTCGACGTAGTTCTCAAATCGATCCGTTATTCCGACATTCCGACCGTGGATGTTGACGTCCATGACGACCTCCCTGGTGACGAGGCGGGTGGGCCTGTGTGGCGCACCTTCACGCCTTTCCGGAACACTATCGCGTTTTGCCCCTACTCTTCCACTTGAGTTTTCTGAGAGCTGTCTTTTCTCACCGCGTGACACAGCGCGACGACCGCAATTACGCGCATTCCGGCGGCTTCTAGAACCTCACACGCGGCGCGAGTTGTCGCACCGGTGGTCACGATGTCATCGACAAGAATCACCTCTCGACCTGCGAGTTTCGTCGCGCGTTTACGCACAGCGACACGACGCGCATTGCGTTCTCGAGATTCTGCGTCGAGCCCAACCTGTCCCGTGCGCCCTCGAAGCACGCGCAGCACATTCACGAGATCGAGCGGAAGTCGCTCACGCCGCACTGCCACGCGCACGAGCGCGTCAACGTGACGATACCCACGCGACCGCACGCGGGCCGGTCGCGACGGCACCGTGACGAGCAGTGGTGGATCGGCACCCGCTTCTCTACAGGCCGCGCGAAGCACGCGCCCGAGCCGACTCCCAAGCGGCTTCACAAACCCGTATGCGCTGTCGTGCTTAAAAGCAATGAGCGTGTCGCGCACAACCCCTTCGTATGCACCTGCAACGTAGTACGGCGGGCCAGCACTCAGGTGCTCCGGATGCACTTCGGGCACCTCACGCACCACGCAAGCACACGATGAGCACAGGTCGCGATCTTGATACCCACACCCCACACACGAAGTCGGCCACAGTAGCGCGAGAAGGTCGAACCAGAGCTCCCTCAGGAAATGGAGCGTGCGAAGCAGTGCAGTCGATTGCATGCAGTGATCATGACGCAGTGAGAAAGCTGGCTGGCCGCGATCCACAACGAACTCACGCACCAACCGGCAAATGAGCGTCGAAGCACGCTGTGAGCGACGCTACTGGCCGCGCGACGCTACCCGCGCTTACCGAGCAGCTCGACCGAGTTCGCCACCTGCTGCCAGCCGCTGCTGCCCTGCGGCGCGTAGAACTCACCGTCCGAGGTCGCGACGCGAATCTGCGCACGGCTCCCCCCGCCCGCGACGTGCACCGCGTTTGGCACCGACCCCTGCTCGACAGAGAACATGCCGGGGCCTCCCACGGTCACCTTGCCCGCGTTGCCTTGCTTGCTCAGCGCGACGAAGCGCTGCGAGTCGACCCAGTCAAAGTCAATCGCTTCGCCTCCGACCCACATCTCCACGTCGGCTTGCTCGCTCACACCGGTCGGCACTCCGTCGTTATCGCGAATCACCCCGGCCACGAGCACCCTGCTGTTAGCGCCGTCGTTGATGTAGGCAGCGACGAGGCTGCCCCCGGGCGCCACGCGCAGCGTTCGCACGTCGAGGTCTGCAAGCCACGGCGCCGAGAAGGCGTGCTGCGCCCCATCGGCAGTCGTGACCCGAATCACGGTCGGATCTGCGGCACTGACAGTCCACGCCCACAGATCGTCATCGACGCTCGGTTCGAGCAGCGCTCGCCGCTGGTCGATGAGCGCGACCGATCCACCGGAAATGATGCTGACGCCATCACTATTGCGCACCGCTGCGACCGTGCGTGAGCGGGACACGGAAACAGCATTGGCGTCGAGCGACTCAACGAACTCGCTGATGTCTGTGATCGGCTCGGCTTCAGCGGCCGAAATAATGCCGAAGGTGCCATCGACAAACCCGACGGGTTTCATCGCACCCTGGCTCGCGGGCTCGTCGGAGATGGGGTTCGATGGGTCGGCAACCGCGACTCCGTCGATGAGCAGCTCCACCCGGTTGACGCCGGGTACCGATTGCAGGCTCGACCGCAGCTGCGCGTGTATCTCGCGCTGCGCCAAGTCATTCTCGAGTCCGTCGCCCGTGAGATCGACGCGTGCGAGCCCGTCGGCCACGGTCACGGTGCCCTTCGTGAGTCGCACGCCAGGCGGGAATCCGGAGTGCACGACCTGCGAGAGCCGCGCGCTCGGTCCTTCGATGAGCGAGGTCACAACCTCGGTCGCGAGCGCGGTACGTGACAGGAACCAGCGCGGGTCGGCGACCATGCGCTCCCCGGGCCGAGGAAGTACAGCTGGTGCGCAGACCAAACGGTGGTGAAGCTCGAGCGATCCACAATCACGCCACTCGGGGCCGACGAAATGCGCCACTCTTCGCCCTGCCGCACGAACTCGAACCTAAGCTCAGTACTCGCGCCCGACTCGACGGGAAGAAGCGACCCCGCGGCGTCGACGTTCGCGACGATCGCGAGCGACAGCATGCCGGCATTCTCGCCGTCGGCGCGGTACGGCTTTGTGCCCTCGTACACGAGCGCACCGTCGTACGGATCCCACTGCGAGGCGTACGGCGTCGCGAGAAACTCGCGCGCGACCGCGTAGTCGTCTGCGCTCGAGTTTGCCGCGAGCAAGAATCCGCGCACCAGCTGCTCCTGGCTGTCACCCGCCGACGGGCCCGACGCACTGAACTGCACGAGCCGCTCGGCCTGCTGTAGATCAGACAGACCCAACTGCACCGGCCCATCCCCCGGCACCGCGGCGCAGGCCGCGAGCGACACCGCCGCCACTGCGGCGAGCGCGAGTTGCGCCAGGCGTTTCGCGCGCCTGCGAATTCGAGTGTGGATCATGAGCGTCCCTCCCTCGGTGCTCGGAGGATTCGGCGGAACGGTCGTTTGAGCCACCCGCCGGTGACGTCGGTCTGGTAGGTGCTCGAGTCAACGTCTTCGGGAACGAGCGGTATCGGTGACATGTAGTCGGTGACGTCTTCTCGCTTCGGCAGGGTGAGGCGAAATTGCGAGCCCTCTTCGAGTCGCGACCATACGTCGAGCAATCCGCCGTGCACCGCGGCGTCTTCGCGCGCGATGGCGAGCCCGAGGCCGGTACCTCCGAGCGTTCGTTTGCGCGATGGATCGGCTCGCCAGAATCTATCGAACACGTGCGTAACCGACTGCTCGCTCATGCCCACACCCCAGTCGCGCACGGCGATCGCGGTGGCATCTGCGTTTGAGTCGATGGTGACCACGATGGGGTGGCCTTCGCCGTGTTCGATGGCGTTGCCGACGAGGTTCGAGACGATCCGCCTGATTCGCCGCGCATCGACATCGACCGGCGTGTAGCCGCCCAGCGCACGAATTTCGATGACACTTGGTGAGAGTTGCTGCAGTGACGCGACGACCTCGTCAACGAGGTGCACGAGGTTCGTGGGCTCGGTTTCAAGGGTGACTCGGCCCGCGTCATAGCGCGAGATCTCGAGCAGGTCGGTGAGCAGCAGCTCGAAGCGCTCCACCTGCGTGCTCAGCACCTCGACGGCGCGCTGTTGCCCCGCGCCGAGCGAATCCTGCTCACCCTTGAGCACCTCACTTGCGAGGCGGATCGTAGTGAGTGGGGTGCGCAGCTCGTGCGACACGTCTGACACGAATCGCTGCTGCATGATCGAAAGCTGATCGAGTTCGCGAATGCGGGCCTGCAGGGTGTCTGCCATGTCGTTGAAGCCGTCGGAAAGCACGTCGAAGTGCTCGTCGTGCTGGCGCGGCATGCGTGCGTCTGCCTCGCCTGCGGCGAGCCGTCGACTCGTGTCTGCTGCGACGCGGATCGGCCTGAACACGATTCGCGAGATGACCAGTACGAGCAGGCCGATGAACAGCATCATCGCGATGGCTGTGAGCAGCAGGGTGCGCGCGACGAACGCGAGCGTTTGCTCGGTGTCGGCGAGGTCGTAACCGATATACAGGTCGAACACGCCCGCGCCTGATGGGAAGGTGAGCGATGACGCAACGATGATGCCCGGCGAGGAGTCGCCACCGTCTCGGTAGAAGGTGACGGGTTGCCAGTGCTGCGGCTCGCCATCACTCCGCACCGACGCCGTGAGCTCGGCTGAGACAGCCTGCACGAGCACCGAGGTCGTGTCGAACGACGATGGAATCTCAAGAAACGGTGTCTGCCCGATCTGGCGACGCACGAAGATCATCTGGCTCGCCGAGGTGTCTTGCACGGTCTGCGTCACAGAGCTTGCGAGTGAGGAGAGGCCGCCACGATCCGCCGTATCGAACGAATCGAGAAGCCCCTGCGCGGCGACTGTCGCTCGCGCCGAGTCTTGGAGAGCCTGGTCGCGTCGCGACGAGTACAGGTCGTTGCTCACGCTCGTGAGCACGAAGACGCCAGCGCTCGCAATCATCGCGCCGGTCACGACACCGGTGATTGTCATGGTGCGCACCATGAGCGAGCGCGACCACAGTGTGATGAAGGGGTCGAGGATCGGCCGAACCAGCCGCTTGATTCGTAGCCAGGTGCGCTGCGCAAATAGCCTCACACGGCGCCACGCGCGCCGTGTGCTGCCGCGTGACCCCGTCTCAGCCATGTGCCCAGTTATTCTGCGCGTGCACCCGCGCGGTACCCGACGCCTCGCACAGTCGTGACGATGACGGGATGATCAGGATCGACCTCGATCTTGGCGCGCAAACGCTGCACGTGCACGTTCACGAGGCGAGTGTCGGCCTTGTACTGGTAGCCCCACACCTTCTCGAGCAGCACCTCACGGGTAAACACCTGCTGAGGCTTGCGCGCGAGGATCGCGAGGAGATCGAACTCGAGCGGTGTCAGCGGAATGATCTCGCCATTGCGCGTCACCTGGTGGCCCGCAACGTCGATTGACAGGTCGCCGATCGCGAGCGTTTCGCTCACGTCGTCCTGCGGCTCGCGAAGGCGCGCGCGAATTCGCGCGATAAGCTCGGCCGGGTTGAACGGCTTCACAACATAGTCATCGGCACCAACCTCAAGCCCGCGAACGACATCGCGAGTGTCGGTGCGAGCGGTGAGCATGATGATCGGTACGCCAGATTCTGCGCGAATCTGTTCACACACCCCAATGCCGTCGAGACCCGGAAGCATCACGTCGAGCAGCACGAGGTCGGGGCGGCTCGCACGAAACTGATCCACCGCGGTAGGCCCGTCATATGCGTGCTCAACCAAGAACCCTCGCCCTGCAAGACCATGCTCAGCATCTCGGCAAGTGCCCTGTCGTCGTCCACTACAAGGATTCGTGCGCTCATGATTCCCATTATGTCGGGAAACGCTCAAAAGAATGGGAGGCTGGCAGTTTCAGAAGTGATCGAAGCGGCCCGGAAGCAGATCCCACGGCTCCTTGCCGAGGTATTCACACACCGCGAGATACACGCAGTGCTCAACAAAATACCGGCGATGCTCGTCGTCATTCACGTGCAACCCTCTCGCGCGCTGAATCGGCATGCGGTACATCATGATCGTTCTCGCCTTGCGATCCACTGAGTACAGCAGCGGGTTGTTGCTCGTGCCGAGCCCCGTCGGCACAGTCTGAAACCCGATCTGCACATCGTGCAACTCTTCGGGAAACATCGACTGCAGAAACTCGACGACGCCACGAGCGTCTGAGTCGAACCGATTGACGCGGCTGTGCGGGTTCGGCAATGCAGGCCCGGTGATCGATGAGCGGATCGGCCGACGCCCGTGGCGGGTGGGCGTGCCACGGCCAGGGGTGCGGCGAACGTTCATGCCACCAGTCTAATCAGCGGTCACCTGGTGTAGATGGTGAGTTCGCCGTCGGGCTCCGAGCTTGGGATCACCGGGTAGCCCGCAATCGCTCCGCCAGAGAGCACGCGCACACCTGCCGAAACCGGGGCGGTGCTTTCGATCGTCACGCTGCCCTTCGCATCGGTTGGCACAGCGCTTCCCGCCTGCACCTCGACGGTGCGTGGAGCGGAATCGTCGTCACTGCTAATCGTCACCGTTGCTGGCTCCGATCCGCTATTCGTGAGAATGAGTTTGCCGCCCGGCACGATCGCGGCGCGCAGTTCAGTGTCTGCCGAGAGTTCTGGGGCCGGGATGAACCAGTCAAAATCGTGGGCTGTGTCGTTGTTCGCTGATCCACCGACCGCAGTAAACACCGGCACCTCGGACTCAACAACCACCGCATTGGCGCTCTTTGGCCAGGTGACGACCTCGAGCTCGCTGAGTGTGCCTGGCTGCAATTCGATCCCCCAAGGGAGATGCGCTCGCCCTCGGCACTCAGTGCGAATACCTCAGCGGTGCCCGCTGCTTCGCCTGGCGCGATCGCCTGCACGCGCACTGGGAACGAGTCAGCGTCGCCGTCGCCGTGATTGCCGACGGCCTCGTTTGCGACCCCGGGAACAACGGATACCGTCTCAGCACGCACTTGGCGCGTCACAGTTGCTGCGCCTACGGGGTTGATGCCGTCGATCTGCGAGACACTCAAGCTCGCACCGACGGGAGCACCGGTGCTCGTCACGCGAACGGCGAAGCGCTCACTGTCGGGCGCGTATCCGTTGAGCGAGATGATCTGCTGCGACTGCGGCGCGACGATGACTCCAGAAGTTTGCTGGTCGTCGATCTTGCCGTTCTCGTCGAACACCGAGATGTGCACGGTAGCAGCGACCGACCCCGGGTTACCAAGGCTCAGGGTCGTCGAATACCCAAGCATGCTGGCACCACCGAGCAACCACTGCTCGTTCACTGGTTCGACGCACTCGCCCGCGACCGTGCCCGAGAGCGTCGCGGTATCGAGTTGCTGAATCTGCGCAGCGGCAAGCGGCTCGCTCATCGTGCCGGTGAATACGGCAGCACCGCCGACGCTCGTCGAATCAGTGTCGCTCGACCCCAGTTCTTTCCGCTCACCATCGCCACTCACCGACACATTCGTGCGGCCGACTGGCAGAGCGACGTCGGGCCGCGATGGATCGGCGCCAAGCTCGGCAAAGGCACCCGCACACACGAGTTCGCGCGCGCCAGTCTGCATCGTGTCGACCTGGGTGGCCCTTGGTTCGCTCTCAACGGTCGGGAAATTCAGCGTGCCGATGAGGAGCGCTCCAGCGGCAGCCGCGGCGGTGATCAGTACACCGGTGAGAGCGCGTGCACCGCCCGTTACGAGCTTCGTACGTTCGGTCATTATTTCTCTCCCTCCGGATCCTGGGCCGTCTGTGCTTCTTGTGCAACCTGTGGATCGCCGGATGCCTCGTGATCAACCGGTGGAGCCTCCTCGAAGGTCACCGCCGGCGCGGTCTCGGTGATCGAGAACGTTTCGTCTGGGGCGTGATGCTCGCGGAGCGCGTCATGGGCCACCGGATCAGCCGGGTGAGTAGCTTCGGTGGTTGCCTCTACTGGTTCTGAGGGCGCCACTGAGTCCACTTCATCAGACACTGTCTCAGTCGACTCGGCTGCGGCCGGTGCCGCTGCTTGCGTCGGCGCCGCTTTCGACTTGCGCGACCGTCCCGGGCGTTTGCGTCGCTCTGGGCGCTCGACCACTTCACCGGTGGGAAGTGCCAACAGGAAGATTGCGAAGAGCACGATGAGCTGCGCGATCCACACAGTGTGACCCGCGAATGATGTGCCCTCAAGCGCCACCGAGTCGTCGCCAAGTTCGTCGCGATTCACCGCAGAGTCGGAAACGCGCCAGAGCAGACCCTGCGCGGTCTCGCCGACGGTCGCGAGCTCGGCGTGCTGGTCGAGCGTGCGCTGAATGAGCGTCTCTTCTGCGGCGTCACTGCCAGGCTGCAGCAGCACGTAGTTCACGCGCTCTGCGGCGAGCGCTTCGCCGACGTCAGCGCCGCCAATGCTCGCGAGTGCGCCGACGAGCTCAGCGATCTGCTCATCTTCTTCGGTCGGGCCACCGACGCTGTTCGCTGTGCGAAGTGCGTCGAGCCTGGTGCCGGTTCCGGTGAGAATGTCAGCCCGCAGGCTGCGCTCTCCGGTCGCCGAAATCACGAGTGTGCGCGTGTTCGGATTTTGCTCGCCAGCCACTTGCACAATTGCGGGCACCTGGGTGTCGCCCGAGGCCATGGGCACGTTGCCGGTCACGAGGCGGAACGCGAGCGGGCCAGCTGCGATGAGCGCGCCAATGAGGGCAACGGTCACGACGGCCGGAGCTGCGGCGCGGGCCGTGTCAGCCCCAACCGCGGCAAGCCCGAGAATCGCGAGCCAGTACAAGACGAGTCCAGAGCCTGTCCATACTGCAACCTGCGTGTCGCCGTTCGTCGTGAGCATGAGGTGCGTCGACGCGACCGCGGTGATGATGCCGAGCGCGCCGAGCAGCGCATGCAGCACGGTGACGGCAACGCGGCCCGTGTAAAGCCCGAGGAGCGCGAGCAGTGCGAGCGGCAGCATGAGCACGCCGACGAGCAGCGTTGCAGGCGCACCGCCGAGTCCGATCGTGTCGAAAATGCTTGCCCAGCCTTCAAGACCGAATTCGGGGAACCCTAGGAGCATGTGCCACGGGTTGCCGGGCTCATACGGCAGAGCGATGCCCGGATCCATGAGCAGGTCGAGCGGGCGACCATCGAATACCGTCGCGATGATCTTCGGGGCGAAGAGCACGGCTGGCGCGATCGCCACCGACAGCACTCGGAGTGTGCCCCGCGGGCGGCTGAGAATACCAAAGACCAAGAAAATGAGACCCACAGGAATGAGGATCGGCGCGCAGGCAAGCGCGACGGCCGCGAGCAGCGAAGCGGTGCCGGCCCAGCTCCAGGATTCTCGGCATCGCGTTGCCGCAAGCAGCAACCACGGCATCACCGCGGCAAGAATGAGTGGTGCGATCCGCCCGGAAGCGATCGAACCGAGCAGCACCGGGCTGAGCGCGAAGCCGATCGCGGTGACGGCGCGGGCGGCCACAGATTCGCTGATCTGTGCTGCCCAGATCCACGCACCGAGGCCCGCAAGGGGCACCGCAAGCACGATGACAATGACGAGTGCGTGCGACGGGTTCCAGAATGTGAGCGAGCCGAGCACCGCAAGCACCCACGCAAACGGGTCTGCTGCGACACCATCGAGCGCACGGGTGTTGCGCCATAGCTCGCCAATCGCACTCAGGGGTGCGATGCCACCACCGATGAGGCTCGTTTTCGAGACTGCCCACCAGGTGAGCGCGATCGTCGCCGCGACCATTGCGACGAGCACCGCAAGCCCACCGGTTGAAATAAAGTGCATCTCGCGAGGCACCCGGCCCTGAGACGCGAGAATGGCCTCGCGATCGATCATTTTCGCGGTGCGCACGGTCTTGCGATCGGTGCGCAGGGGCGGACCGCGGCCCACCCGACTTTCGACGCCTGTTTCACGCGTTTACGAGAGGCGAGCAGCGACGCGGGCCGGAAGAACACCGCGAATGCAGCAATGAACTCGCCGAACATATTGCCGGGCTGCTCGCGGATGAGCATCCAGAACACTCGCACGACCGCAAGCAGCGGCAGCCCGAGCCAAAGGAAGAAGGCGGAAAACGCTGGCGCGTACGCAATGCGACGGTGCAGATGTGCGGTGCGCGCCTGGCGGTGCGCGGTGCGCATCACCTTGCGGGCGCGGTCAATTCGAGGGCCAGCGACACCGCTTCTCGCAAAGCGCACCCGAGACTCCGGGGCAACCTCAACGCGGTAGCCCGCAAGCCTCGCGCGAACCGAGAAATCGAGGCCGTCGTCGTAGCTTGTGTACGCGGGATCGAACCCCCGCAGCTCCTCCCACACGTCTCGGCGAATGAGCATGCCGACCGGGCCTACACCGAGCACATCTTCGAGGTGATCGTGCTGCTGCTGATCAAGTTCTTGCCTGCGGAGCAGCCAACGCGATCCACCCTGCGTGAGGCTTTGTCCGAGCTCGATAATTCGTTCAGGTCGATCCCAGTCCACGAGCTTCGGGCCAGCAACAACAACCGACTGGGCCTTCTCAACCCGCGCGAGAATGCGTGCGAGAGCTTCGGGCTCGGGGCACGAGTCCTCGCTGAGGAGCCAGATCCACTCACTCTCGGGCCGGTCTCCCGGCGCGACTGCGCTTACAGCGGCGTCGACCGCCCGACCAAACGACACCTTCGACTGAATACCGATGACCCGGGCCGAACCGTCTGTTTCTGAGCCGTAACTCGCCTCGACAAGCTGTGAGCTGACCCGCTCCGATCCACCATTATTGACAGCGATGATCGCATTCGGACGCCTGGTCTGAGCTTTCACTCCGGCGATGGTCTCATCGAGCCACTCCCCACCACGGGAAGCTACGAGAACGGCGGTAACTGAGCTGCGCATAACGCCGTCAGTCTAGAGAGGGCCACCGACAACTTGCGGTCGCCATGCCGTGCAACGTGAAGGTCAGCCCGCTTCGCGGCGGAGCTTGCGGCGTTCACGCTCGGAAAGCCCGCCCCAAATACCGAAGCGCTCATCGTTCTCGAGAGCGTACTCGAGGCACTCACTGCGCACCTCACACGTCTCGCAGATGCGCTTCGCTTCACGAGTCGATCCACCCTTTTCGGGGAAGAACGCCTCAGGGTCAGTCTGCGCGCAAAGCGCATCAGCCTGCCAACTGAGAATCTCGTCTTCCTCGGACTGGCGAATGCCAGGTGTTCCGAGGAATACGGGATCGACGAACCAGTTACTGGGAACCGCGGAGCCTGAACTGTGATCCATTTCCGCTCCCTTCGCCTGAATGTGCCTGCAAGTAATGTAGCCACGCCGTCTTTCTCGAATAATTACACCCTTGTCATTCCCCTCGTGTCAAGCCGAGGATTTTAAACCCTCAACCACTAATTGAGGGTCAGCGGTGTGTCGCGTGTCGCACCTCTAAGCTAGAACGCATGGCAAACTCACTTCGTGTCGCATCGGTAAACGTCAACGGTATTCGTGCTGCATTCCGCAAAGGAATGGGTGACTGGCTGGCCGCTCGAGACGTCGATGTGCTCGCAATGCAAGAGGTGCGAGCGCAAGACGAACACCTCGAAGAGTTCCTGGGTAGCGCGGGGTGGCATTGGCTCCACGATCCCTGTGAAATCAAGGGCCGTGCGGGTGTCGCGATTGCGAGCCGAGTGCCTTCGCTGTCGCACCGAGTTGGCCTCGGGGGCCTCGACGCGCAGGAGCAAGTGCAGTCCTCGGGGCGCTGGCTCGAGGCCGAATTTGAGTTCGGAGATTCGCAGCTCACAGTCGTGAGCAATTACACCCATTCGGGTGAGGCCGAGACGCCCCGCCAAGAGGCGAAATGGGCGTTTCTCGAGGCCATGGGCGAGCGCATGAATGAGCTTTCCGACACGCGCGAGTTCGCAGCGATCGTCGGCGACTTCAACGTTGGTCACCGCGAACTCGACATCAAGAACTGGCGCGGCAACCGCAAAAAGTCTGGGTTCCTTCCGCGCGAACGCGCCTTCTTTGACCGCTATTTTGGGGCTCGCGGCGAGCTCATCACCGGCGTCGACGGTTCAGAGGGGCCGGGCCACGGGTGGATCGACGTGGGCCGCACCTTTGCAGGCGAGGTTGAAGGCCCGTACACCTGGTGGTCGAACCGCGGTCAGGCATTCGACAACGACACCGGGTGGCGCATCGACTACCACGTGGTCACCCCTGCGCTCGGCGAGCGGGTGGTCGACTACCGCATTGACCGCGCACCCTCGTACGACACTCGCTGGTCGGATCACGCGCCCGTCGTGGTCGACTACCGCATCTAGAATGGTGAGCATCATGAGCGAACCTAAGCCTGTCATTTTTTCTGGAATGCAGCCCTCGAGCGATTCCCTCCAACTCGGCAACTACATTGGGGCGCTCACCCAGTGGACGAAGATGCAAGAAGACTACGACGCGATCTACTGCGTTGTGAACCTGCACGCGCTCACGTCGGCGCAGGGCGAGGGCGATCTCGCCGAGCGCACCCGCCGCACCGCCGCACAGTACATCGCGGGCGGCATCGACCCCGAGAAGTCGACGCTGTTCGTGCAGTCGCACGTGCCCGCTCACACCGAGCTCGCATGGGTGCTCAACACCATCACCGGTTTCGGTGAGGCGAGCCGCATGACGCAGTTCAAAGACAAATCACAAAAGGGTGGTATCGACGCTGCAAACGTTGGGCTGTTCACCTACCCGATGCTCATGGCCGCAGACATCCTGCTCTACGACGCCGCCTTCGTTCCGGTGGGCGAGGACCAGCGCCAGCACGTTGAGTTGACCCGCGACCTCGCGACACGATTTAACTCGCGCTTCGGCAAGACCTTCGTACTCCCCCAGGCGCAGATCCCCAAGACTGTCGCGAAGATTTACGACCTGCAGAACCCAACGGCGAAGATGTCGAAATCGGCGGAGTCCGAGGCAGGCCTTATCAAGGTTCTCGATCCAGCAAATGTGACCAAGAAGAAGATCATGCGGGCGGTCACCGACGACGGTGCTGAGATCCGCTTCGACCGCGAGGCGAAGCCGGGCGTCTCGAACCTCATGACGATTCTGTCGGTACTCGGCGAGCGCACTCTCGACTCGATCGAGGCAGAGTTCGAGGGCAAGGGTTACGGCCACCTCAAGCAGGCCGTCGCCGAGGTAGTCGATGAGACACTCACGCCCGTGCGCGAGCGCACAGAAGAGTTAATGGCGGATCCCGCGGAGCTCGACCGCCTGCTCGCTCGCGGGGCCGACCGGGCAAACGAGATTGCTCAGCGCAAGCTTGCCGAGGTCTACGACGCGCTCGGCATCCTCCGCCGCTAGGCTCCGATCCGCCCACCGCGAACGCTCGCACTCTAGCGAGCAGGCCCGCGGCTCATGGGGGTATGCTGATTACGTGTTCCGGGGTCGGTGAAAATCCGAACCGGCGGTGAGAGTCCGCGACCCCCGCACCCGCGGGGTTGAACCGGTGAAATTCCGGTACCGACGGTGATGTGCAAGCGAAAGTGAGCGCACAAGTCCGGATGTGAGGAACGCGGG
The DNA here is from genome assembly GCF_014396385.1 of Leucobacter denitrificans. Classification (NCBI taxonomy): domain Bacteria; kingdom Bacillati; phylum Actinomycetota; class Actinomycetes; order Micrococcales; family Microbacteriaceae; genus Leucobacter; species Leucobacter denitrificans. Next base: position 1,946,472 of record NZ_CP060716.1, on the reverse strand, counting down.
TTCGCGCCATACGTGTCGTGCACCCGCCCCCGGGTACCCGTTAAGGGAGCAAGAATGCCCGTGTCGCGCACACTCTCACCAGAGGTGATTGAGTCGGCCATGCGCCGCGCGCTCACGCTTGCTGAGCGGGGCCCAAGTACCGACGTGAATCCCCAGGTGGGCTGCGTCATTCTCGGCCCCCAGGGCGAATTCGTAGCCGAGGGCTGGCATGAAGGCGCGGGAACCCCGCACGCCGAGATCGCGGCGATGCAGCATCTGTCCGACGAGCACCTCGCCGAAGCCCGCCGACTCACTGTCGTGGTAACGCTCGAACCCTGCAATCACCAGGGCCGCACTGGCCCATGCGCACAGGCACTCTCCGCTGCGGGGTTCGCCGAGGTTGTGTACGGCATGGCGGATCCGGGCCAGGAATCAGCGGGCGGTGCCTCGACGCTGCGAGCCGCAGGAATCCCGGCGGTGGGTGGCGTGCTTGAGGAGGAGGCCCGGGCACTGCTTGCATCCTGGGTTGAACGCAGCGCAGCCAACGCGCGAGCAGGGTCATCGGCCGGTTCGACGGGCGGTGGCGGATCATGACGAGCGCACCCAACAGGCCCTTCATTACGGCGAAGTGGGCGCAGACTCTCGATGGTCGCGCGGCAGCGGCCGACGGGTCGAGCCAGTGGATCACCGGAGCCGAGGCGCGCGCAGATGTGCATCGGCGGCGGGCGGCAGCCGATGCGATCCTCGTCGGAACCGGCACCGTGCTCGCAGACGACCCGTCGCTCACCGCACGCACGCCCGCAGGCGAACTCCTCGTCCCATCCCAAGAGCAACCCGTGCCGGTTGTGGTGGGGCGCCGCGAGATTCCCAGCGGCGCGAAGCTGCTCGAACACCCAAGGCTCGGTCACCCGCTCGGCACGTCTGGAACACCAGTAGCCGAACCGATTCGCCTTACTGGCGACGATCTCGCCGCAGACCTCGAGCATTTGAAAGCACTCGGGATCCACAGCGTCTTCGTCGAGGGCGGCCCCACGATTGTGAGTGCGCTCATTCGCGCCGGGCTCGTCGACGAGGTGCTTGTCTATGTGGCCCCCGCGCTGCTCGGCGGCCCGCGGCTCGCCCTTAATGACATTGGCGCGAACAGCATCGCCGACATCAGGCGCCTACACGTGACCGAAACCCTGCAGCTCGGGGCCGACCTGCTCATCCGAGCGACAACAGTCGTACCAAAGGAGGAACGCTAATGTTCACAGGACTCATCGAAGAGATCGGCGAGGTGCTCTCGGTCGAGCACATCTCCGATTCGTTGCGGATCACGATCGCGGGACCGCACGTGACGAGCGACGCCGTGCACGGTGCCTCGATCGCGGTGTCGGGCGTGTGTCTCACCGTCGTTGAGCTCGGCGATGACGAGCTCGGGCGCGGCACATTCACTGCGGATGTGATGGCTCAGACGATCCACATGTCGACAATCGGCGAACTGCAGCGAGGCAGCCGCGTGAATCTCGAGCGGGCTGCGCGCATCGATAGCAGGCTCGGCGGGCACATCGTGCAGGGCCACGTCGACGGCACTGCGACGTTGCTCACGGTCACGCCCGGCGACGCCTGGCGCACGCTGCGCTTCTCAATTTCGCGCGAGCTTGCCCCGATGCTCGTTGACAAGGGGTCAATCACTCTCTCGGGCACCTCGCTCACCGTGTCGAACATTTCTGACGCGTCTGAGCCCGAGCAGTGGTTCGAAGTTTCGCTGATCCCCGAAACACTTGAGGCCACCACGCTCGGGGCGCTTGCACCCGGAGATCGGGTGAACGTTGAGACCGACATCATCGCCCGCCACGTGAAACGCATGCTGAGCTTTACGCCCGATGGCAGCGCGTAACAACCGGCCTATAGAAACCTCCTAGACTCTCTGTAATCACCAAAAGGACATCCGCATGAGTACTCCACGCACGCCCGGCATCTCAACCATTGACGATGCGATCGAGGCAATCAAGGCAGGCAGGCCGGTTATCGTCGCCGACGACGAAGATCGCGAAAATGAAGGCGATGTAATTCTTTCGGCCGCACTCGCAACTCCAGACTGGATCGCATGGACCGTGCGACGCTCGTCGGGCCTGCTGTGTGCACCGATGTCGAACGAGGTAGCCGATCAGCTTGACCTCCCGATGATGGTCGAGCGCAACGAAGATGTACGCGGCACGGCATACACCGTGACCGTTGACGCTGCGCACGGCGTGACGACCGGCATCAGCGCGAGCGACCGCGCAACCACGGTGCGCACGCTCGCGAACCCCAACTCGGTTCCCGCCGACGTCAACCGCCCGGGGCACATCCTCCCGCTGCGCGCGATGGATGGCGGGGTGCGCGTGCGCGACGGCCACACCGAGGCGGGCGTCGAGCTCATGCGACTCGCGGGTCTTCCGCTCGTTGCGGTCATCGCCGAGATTGTCGCAAACGACGGCGAAATGATGCGGCTCCCAGAGCTCATCGAACTCGGTGAGGAAGAAGACGTTCCCGTCATCACTATTGCGCAGCTCATTGAGTACCTGAATGAGCACGACCCCGAGGGTGCTCCCGCGAGCGGCCCACAGCCGCGCCGAGTTACGCTGCGCGCCGACGCCGTGCTCCCGACCGAGCACGGCGAGTTCCGTGCGCTCGCATACCGCGATCGTCGCGCAGGTGTGGATCACCTCGCGCTCGTCGCCCGCACACCAGATGGGGAGATGCCAGGCGAGGGCGCGCTCGTGCGCGTGCACTCAGAGTGCATCACCGGTGAGGCATTTGGCTCGCTCAAGTGCGAGTGTGGCCCGCAGCTCGACGCAGCGATGGATCTCATTCACGAGCGCGGCGGCGTGATCGTATACCTTCGCGGGCATGAGGGTCGCGGCATCGGTCTCGCAAACAAGCTGCGCGCCTACCAGTTACAGGATCAGGGCGTCGACACGCTCGACGCAAACCTCGCGCTCGGCTTTCCGGGAGACGCCCGCGATTACACCGCCGCGGCGAGCATTCTGCATGACCTCGGAATCAACGAGGTGCGCCTGCTCACGAACAACCCCGACAAGGTCACCCAGCTCGAAGCCCATGGCTTGAGCGTGCGCGACCGCGTGCCCCTCTTCGTCGGCATCACCGACGAAAACCGCGGGTACCTCAAGGTGAAGCGTGACCGCATGGGCCACGACCTGCCCGCTGGCGACTTCTAACTGCGCCTTCCACACACTGCGCACGCCCACGAGCGGCGCGATCAAACACTTAGACCTTCAAGGAGTACACACATGAGTGGAGCTGGAGCACCCAACCTCTCAGTCAACGCGGCCGGGCTTAAGGTCGCAATCATCGCAGGCAGCTGGCACACACAGGTCATGGACGGGCTTGTTGCGGGCGCCGTCGAAACCGTCACCGAGGCGGGGGCGGATCACGCGCTGCTCCGCGTAGCGGGCGCCTTCGAACTGCCCGCACTCGCGCAAAAGGCCCTCGCCTCGCGCGATGCGGGTGGCGGCGGCTTTGATGTTGCGGTGTGCCTCGGAGTGATCATCAGGGGCGGCACTCCACACTTCGAGTACATCGCGAGCGCGGTCACAGATGGGCTGACGCGGGTACAGCTCGATGCGGGCAAGCCGGTCGGCTTTGGTGTACTCACCACCGACGACGAGCAGCAGGCCCTTGATCGCGCGGGCCTCGAGGGGTCTCCGGAGTCGAAGGGCCGCGAGGCCGCTGAGGCTGCGCTGCATCTCGCGATCCAGATGCGAGACCTCACCGCGTAACCGCGCACCTGGCTGAGCGCCCGAGCGCCTGACCCCTCACAGGGATCGCGCAACGGCTCTCGGTACAGTAATTTCGTGCCAAAACCCGCATCGCCAAAGCGCCGCTCCAGGGGTCCTCGGGCGACACTCGGTCAGCTGCTCCCGTACCTGTTTGAACAGCGGGGCAAACTCGCGTTCATCATTGCGCTCAGCCTCGTCGGTGCGCTCGTTTCACTCACCCAGCCACTGCTGGTCGGTCAGGTCATTGAGCGCGTGCAGCAGTCGCTTCCGCTCGGGTGGCTCGTCGGCGCGCTCGTCGTGATCGTGCTGCTCAGCGCGCTCATCAACAGCTACCAGCACTACCTGCTGCAGCGCATGGGCGAGAGTGTCGTGCTGAGCTCAAGGCGCCGACTCATCGCGAAGATCCTGCATCTGCCCATCTCGGAGTTCGACCGCCGCCGCACAGGAGATCTGGTCTCGCGCGTGGGCTCAGATACGACGCTGCTCCGCGCTGTGCTCACGCAGGGTCTGGTCGAGGCGGTCGGGGGAATCCTGTTGTTCCTCGGCGCGCTCATCGGCATGCTCGTCATCGACCCGTTCCTCTTCCTCATCACCTTCGCGATCATCCTCGTGTCGCTCGTCGTCGTGGTTGGTCTGTCAGCCCGCATTCGCCCCGCAGTCGCCCGGTCACAAGAGAAGGTTGGTGACCTTGCTGCCGCGGTCGACCGCGCAATCAGCTCGATGCGCACGATCCGCTCAGCGGGCGCTGCCGAGCGTGAGCGCAAATCAATCGAGTCTGAGGCCGAAGAAGCATACGAGTTCGGAGTGCGCGTCGCACGCATCTCGGCGCTCATCGTGCCAGTGTCGTTCATCGCGCTGCAGGTGTCTATGCTCGCGGTGCTCGGCTTCGGCGGGTTCCGCGTGGCGTCAGGTGCAATTTCGATCGCCCAACTCGTCACCTTCATCATCTTCCTCTTCATGATGATCATGCCGCTCGGCCAGGCCTTCGGCGCGATCTCCGCGGTGAACCAGGCGCTCGGCGCGCTCGGCCGCATTCAAGAGATCGACTCGCTGCCCACCGAGACTGAGCGAGACCGCGAGCTATCGCCGTCAGGCACGATCATTCCGCTCGCTGACGTCACGGTGGATCAAGCCCCAGCGATCCGCTTCACCGATGTGCATTTTTCATACCGCTCAGCCGCCCCCGACCGCGTAGACGCGCGCGAGCTCGTGCGCGGGTCTGGCCGCGGTAGCCGTCGCGATGCGGAGGCCGCGCCCGCTCCGATCGTCGAAACGCCCGTTCTGCACGGTGTCTCATTCGACGTGCCGCGCGGGTCCCGAGTCGCGCTCGTTGGGCCGTCTGGCGCTGGCAAATCGACCGTTCTCGGCCTCATCGAGCGCTTCTACGACCCCGACTCAGGCGCGATCGAGCTCTATGGCGCCGACCTGCGCACCCTCGATCGTGCAGAATTACGCGGCCAGTTCGGCTACGTCGAACAAGACGCGCCGGTGCTCGCTGGAACTCTGCGCGAGAACCTGCTGCTCGCCTCACCCGAGGCAAGCGACGCGGCTTGCGAGCGCGTGCTTCGGGCCGTGAACCTCGGCGGGTTGCTCGACCGATCAGCCCGGGCGGATAGTGCCTCGCTTTCTGATGGCGTGCCATCACCGAGCAGCGGATCCGAGAGCACAAACCCAAACAGCGGCCTCGACGCGCAGGTCGGTGAGAACGGCATCATGCTCTCGGGTGGAGAAAAGCAGCGCCTGGCGATAGCGCGTGCGCTGTTAACTGCTCCCCCGATCCTGCTGCTCGACGAATCGACCGCGTCACTCGACGGCGTCAACGAACGGCTCATGCGCGAGGCGCTCGACTCGGTCGCGACTGGCCGCACGCTCATCGTGATCGCGCACCGGCTGTCGACGGTGGTCGACTCAGACAAGATCGTCGTCATTGACGATGGCCGCGTGGTCGGCGAGGGTACACACTCCGAGCTCGTCGAGTCGGTGCCGCTGTACCGGGAGCTCGCGCAGCACCAGCTCCTCGTTCCCAAAGACTGAGCGCCTATTTGCCACTCAGCGTCAGGCGAAAATGGAGCACCATACGAACGATTTCGCACTGAGCGTTCGCCTGATGCCCACACTTCGCCTGACGCTAAATGTGGATTCCTGCATTACAAGTGGCAATCGGTGTGAATCCGCAGAAACTACACGAGCGAAGCGGCGACTGACTGGAGTGCCTCGCGCACCGCGACGATGCCCGGGTGCATGCCGCCAGCAGCACGGGCGGCCGTGAAGAGCGTGCGACGAGGCTTACCGTCGAGTTGCACCTCGCGCAGCATGCCCGCCTGACCGACCTGCACCAGCCCAGGCAGAATCGCGACAGCGTTCCCCGACTCGATAAGCCTGACGTGCGCCTGCAGATCCGCCGTTTCGTACCGCACATCGGGCTCGAACCCCGCGACGCGGCACGCCTGCTCGGCCCAGTGCCGAGACGCGGCACCCCGCGGCTCCATCACCCACGGAAGCCCCGCCGCATGCTCAATCGAGGTCACAGCCTCGAATGCAGGGTCTGTATCGTGAGCGGGCACGCACAGCTTGATCGAGTCGCTCGTGAGCGGCTGCCGATCCAGCCCCGCGAAGTGCGGCGCCGCGTGCCCCGGGTACTGCTCGGCGACCACAAGATCGAACCCTCGCCCCCAGGTCTCGCGCAGCGCGATCTCGGGTTCGTACTGCACCATCTCCACGCGCAGGGCGGGGTATGTGGATCGCAGACTGTGCAGCGCCTTCGGCATAATCGAGAGCACAGCGGTCTGGAACACCGCAACACGAATCGTGCCAGAAACCTCAGCGTGGCGGCGGTGCAGCGCGGCCTCTGCGTGCTCGAGCCCGGCGAGCAGACCCTCGGTTTCTTCGACGAGCACCTCGGCGGCGGGGGTGAGTTCGAGGGTGCGCCCGACCTTGCGCAGCAGCGGTACACCGGCCTCGCGCTCGAGGAGCGCGAGCTGCTGCGACACGGCCGAGGGGCTGTAATTCAGCGCCTCGGCAACGGCGACGACCGTGCCGCGGGCCGACAGCTCCCAGAGCAGTCGCAATCGTTTCATGTCGAGCATGTCGATCCACCTTCAAATCATTCTGTTTTACTTAACAATAACGCGTAGATACTATTGCTGTACTTCACGCTTGAAACGATTCACACTGGAGGCAGAGAGCCGTAGCAGTCGACGGCCACCCGCGCCCGGCCGCTTGCCGTGTCTGCCCTGCAGAATTCGAGGAGAATCGTGAATACCACCCCACCAGCACCCGCTCGCCCTCAGGAACTCGCTGACGCTGACGTCAACGTGCGCCCGCAAGACCTCGCCGACGACGCGATTGCGCTCGTTCGCCGCTGGCTCGAAGAGGCCGCCGAGATTCCCGCAGATGCATCCGGCGAGCGCCTCGCTGGCGTGCTCCGCGACCCGAACGGCCTCGACTTCACGGTGGGCTTCGTCGACGGCGTCGTGCGCCCAGAAGATCTCGACGTAGCGGCGAAGAAGCTCAAGGAGCTCGTGCCGTTGACCCCGAAGTTCCTCCCGGGTGTCATGCGCGGCGCGATCGGGCTGGGCGGCGCGTTCGCGAAACCGCTCCCCGGCGTAGTTGTTCCCATTGCGCGCAAGGTGCTTCGCCAGATGGTGAGCCACCTCATCGTCGACGCAACCGAGTCGAAGCTCGGCCCCGCGATCGCGAAGATCAAGCGCGACGGCGTGCGCCTGAACATCAACCTGCTCGGCGAGGCGATTCTCGGTGAGCGTGAGGCTGAACGCCGACTCGCTGGCACCCACGAGTTGCTCGCACGCGACGATGTCGACTACGTGTCGATCAAGGTGTCGTCAACGGTAGCGCCGCACAACCACTGGTCGTTCGACGAGGCGGTCGTAAAGATCGAAAATCACCTCGTGCCACTCTTCGAGCGCGCCGCTGCATCGACGCCGCACAAGTTCATCAACCTCGACATGGAGGAATTCAAGGATCTCGACCTCACCCTCGAGGTGTTCACGAAGATCCTCGACCGCCCCGAGTTCTTGAATCTCGAAGCGGGCATCGTGCTCCAGGCGTATCTCCCCGACGCGCTCGGCGCGATGATCCACCTGCAGGAGTGGTCGGCGAAGCGCGTCACTCGCGGCGGGGCACCCATCAAGGTGCGCCTCGTGAAGGGCGCAAACCTGCCGATGGAGCTTGTGGATGCTGCGATCCACGGCTGGCCCGCCGCCACCTGGGGCACCAAGCAAGATAGCGACACGAGCTACAAGGCAGTGCTCGATTACTCGCTGCACCCCGAGCGTGTGAAGCACGTGCGCGTGGGCATTGCGGGGCACAACCTCTTCGACATCGCCCTCGCGTGGCTGCTCGCAAAGAGCCGCGGCGTGACTGACAGCATCGAGTTCGAGATGCTGCTCGGCATGGCGACCGGCCAGGCTGAGGCGGTGCGCCGCGAGGTTGGATCGCTGCTGCTCTACACCCCCGTCGTGAAGCCCGAAGAGTTCGACGTTGCCATCGCTTATCTGATTCGCCGCCTCGAAGAGGGCGCGAGCCACGAGAACTTTATGTCGGCAGTCTTCGAGCTCAACGACAACGAGGAGCTCTTCGAGCGCGAGAGGAACCGATTCCTCGCCTCGCTCGCAGACCTCGAGAACATCACCGGTGATGGCACCGACGCAGAGCTCGACGTGCCGCCGTCGAACCGCCAGCAAGACCGCCGAGTATCGAACCCAGAACTCGACGATCTCGGCGTGAAGGTGCGCACCCAGACGGGTCTCGCGGGATTCGAGAACACCCCTGATACTGACCCAGACCTGCCGGGCAACCGTGAGTGGGGTCGTGGCATCGCCTCGCGCATGGTGGGCTCGAAGCTCGGCGTCGACGCAGTTGCGGCCGCGCAGGTGAAAGACGAGGCTGAGCTCAACACAGTGATCGAGCGCGGCATCGCGGCCTCCGAGTCGTGGCAAGCGCTCTCGCCTGACGAGCGCGCGAGAGTTCTGCACCGCGCCGGCCAGATCATGGAGCGCCGCCGCGCCGACCTGCTCGAGGTCATGGGCTCGGAGTGTGGCAAGACCCTCGATCAGGGTGACCCCGAGGTGAGCGAGGCGATCGACTTCGCGCACTACTACGCGGCGCTCGGCCAGGAGGTCGCGAAGGTCGATGGTGCTCAGTACGTTTCGCAGAAGCTCATCGCGGTGATTCCGCCGTGGAACTTCCCGGTCGCAATCCCGGCCGGCGGCACGCTCGCGGCCCTCGCTTCGGGCGCGTCGGTCATCATCAAGCCCGCCTCGCAGTCGGCCCGTTCGGGCGCTGTGATGGTTGAGGCGCTGTGGGAGGCCGGCGTGCCGCGCGACGTGCTGCAGCTCGTGCAGTTCGCAGACCGGCCGCTCGGCTCGAAGTTGGTCGCTGACCCCCGTGTGGATCGCCTGATCCTCACCGGCGCCTATGAGACGGCGGTGACGTTCCGCGAGTTGCGCAAGGATCTCCCGATCCTCGCCGAGACGAGCGGCAAGAACGCGATCATCGTGACCCCGAATGCCGACCTCGACCTCGCGGCGAAGGACGTCGCACAGTCAGCATTCGGCCACGCTGGCCAGAAGTGCTCGGCAGCATCGCTCGTGATCCTCGTCGGATCGGTCGCCACCTCGAAACGTTTCCGCGGGCAGCTGCTCGACGCGATCAATTCGATGAAGGTTGGCACGCCAGAAGACCTGCGCACACAGATCGGCCCGGTCATTTCGGCCCCGTCGGGCAAGCTGCTGCGCGGGCTCACGACGCTCGGCGAGGGCGAGATCTGGGCGATCGAGCCAGCACCGCTCGAGTCAGACAGCCCGCTCGCACTCGACGCGAAGGGCGAGAACAAACTCTGGAGTCCCGGTGTTCGCTACGGCGTGAAGCGCGGTTCCGAGTACCACCTCACCGAATACTTCGGTCCGATCCTCGGCATCATGACCGCGAAGACTCTCGACGAAGCAATCGACATGGTGAACGACATCGACTACGGACTCACGAGCGGCCTGCACTCGCTCGACGCCGACGAGCTCGACATCTGGCTGCGCCGCATCGAAGCCGGAAACCTCTACGTGAACCGCGGCATCACCGGCGCAATCGTGCAGCGTCAGCCCTTCGGCGGCTGGAAGAAGTCGGCAATCGGCGCCGGTACGAAGGCTGGCGGGCCGAACTACCTGCACGGTCTCGGCGCGTGGATCGACGCACCAGTCTCACAAGAGCTGCGTGCACCGCTGCATCGCGCCGCGATCATCCTCACCGCCGCAGAGCAGTCAGGTGCCACAGGCGACGAACTCAGCTGGTTGCGCGCGGCCCTCGGCAGCGACGCGACTGCTTGGGAGACTGAGTTCGGTATTGCCCGCGACGCCTCGCAGCTCGGGGTCGAGCGCAACATTCTGCGCTACCTTCCCGTGCCGGTAACGGTGCGGATAGGTGCCGACGCGCCGATCCACCATATCGCGCGCGAACTCGCCGCCGCGACCGCCGCCAAGGGCGCAGTGACCGTGAGTTCACCGACAGCGTTGCCGCAGCCCCTGCGCACCGCGATCGAGCGCCTTGGGTTCGCAGTGCACTTCGAAGACGACGAGGCCTGGAAGTCGCGGGTCGAAAAGCTTGCCGCAGCCCAGGGGCCGCACGCGAGCGCTCGGATTCGGGTGGTTGCTGGTGAGTCACGCGACGAGATCGTGGCCGCGATTTACGAGGCGACCGATGGCAAGCCCGACGTTGCTGTTTACGGCAACCCGGTCGTTTCGGCTGGTCGCGTGGAACTACTGCCATACCTCCACGAGCAGGCAGTTTCGATTACCGCACACCGATTCGGCACACCGAATCACCTCTCCGATTCGTTGATCTAGCGATCTGCGAGGGTCGGGCATTCCTAGCAGTCTGCCCGACCCGTAGTTAGGCTGAAAGAGAACAGAACACCTGTAAACCGTTGAAAGGGGACAAAGATGTCCGATCAGGTATGGCTGTACATAGCACTCGGCGCGTACTTCGCCGGGATGCTGCTCATCGGGTACATCGCGTACCGACGAACCTCGGGGCACGAGGGCTACATGCTCGCCGGCCGCGGGCTTCCACCGTGGGTTGCGGCGCTCAGCGCTGGCGCTTCAGACATGTCTGGGTGGCTCATTATGGGTTTGCCCGGCGCGATCTATGTCGCCGGTCTCATTGAAGCGTGGATCGCCATTGGCCTCACGCTCGGCGCCTACCTCAACTGGTTGGTCGTCGCTCCCCGCCTTCGCGCCTACACCGAGGTGTCGCAGAACTCGATCACGCTGCCCAGCTTCTTCGAGAACCGCACGCGCGATAAGACCCGCTCGCTTCGCATCGTGTCGAGCATCATCATCCTCGTTTTCTTCACCCTCTACGTCTCGTCGGGAATGGTCGCCGGCGGCGTGTTCTTCGAGAGTACATTCAACGGCGAGTACATCTGGGGCATGGTGCTCGTCACCGTCATCACGCTCGGGTACACCCTGTTCGGTGGCTTCCTCGGCGCTTCCCTCACCGACGTGGTGCAGGGCCTCATGATGGTCATCGCGCTCATCGTCGTTCCGGTCGCGGCCGTCGTCTCTGTCGGCGGCGTAGGAGAGGCGATGTCTTTGATTCGCGAGCTCGGTCCGAACCACTTCGACCTCTTCGGCGGCACCGGACTGAGCTCGGTCACGACCATCGGGGTGCTCTCGGGTCTCGCCTGGGGTCTCGGCTACTTCGGCCAGCCACACATTGTGGTGCGCTTCATGGCGCTCCGCAAGCCGTCTGAGGCAAAGAGCGCGAGGCGCATCGGTGTGACCTGGCAGATCATCTCGCTCGCGGGCGCGCTCTTCTCGGGCTTCATCGGCATCGCTTACGTTGCACGGAACAATATCGACCTCGGTAACCCCGAGACGATCGTGCTGCTCATGTCACAGGCACTGCTGCATCCGCTCGTCGCTGGTCTCGTGCTCGCTGCCGTGCTCGCCGCCATCATGAGCACGTTCTCGAGTCAACTCATCGTGTGCTCGTCGGCACTTGTCGAAGATATCTTCAAAGTAATCAGGAAGACTCCGCCCGCAGAGAAGACACTCGTGCTGCTCGGCCGTTTGTGCGTGCTCGCGGTGGCGATCGTCGCTGCGCTGCTCGCGATTACCCCGAACGACTCAATCCTGGGTCTCGTCGGCTTTGCCTGGGCAGGCTTTGGTTCCGCATTCGGCCCGATCGTCCTGCTCAGCCTCTACTGGCGCAAGCTCACCAACTGGGGCGCGCTCTCGGCGATGGTCGTTGGCACCATCACGGTATTTGCGTGGGGTGCCGCATCTGGCGGAATCTTCGACCTGTACGAGCTGCTCCCCGGCTTCGTGTTCGCGCTCATCACCGCGATCATCGTGAGTCTCGCTACGTACAAGCGTGACGAGGCCATCGAGCAGGAATTCACGACGACCAAGTCGATCGTGGTTCCCGGCAGATAGTCCAAGTAAGAGGTTCAATTGGCAGGCAATGCAGCACGCACGTGGGTGCGTACGACTGACTACCACACCGCGGGAGAGCCCTTCCGCATTGTGCATAGCGACGTACCCACGTTGCCGGGGTCGACGGTCGGCGAGCGTCGTATCGCCGCGATCGAGAACTCGGGCGGCATTGACGACCTGCGCGCGCTGCTCTGCAATGAACCTCGCGGGCACGCCGACATGTATGGCGGGTTCATTGTGCCGGCCAACGACAACGGGGCGGATCTCGGCGTGCTGTTCTGGCACAAAGACGGCTTCTCGACAGCCTGTGGTCACGGCACGATCGCGCTCGGTGTCTGGGCGACCGACACCGGGCGCGTCGAGAGCGACCCGAACGGCGTCACCGAGGTCACTATTGACGTGCCTTCGGGTCGGGTCGCTGCGCTCGTGGAACGTCGCGACGGCGCGTTGGTCGGGGCGACGTTCCGCAATGTTCCCTCGCACGTGATCGCGCGTGGGATCGAACTCGATACCTCGCGCGACACGGTGCGAGTCGATATGAGTTTCAGCGGCGCGATCTACGCGTCGGTGCGCGCCTCAGATCTCGGGCTTTCTGTCGATCCGCAGCACTACACCGATCTCATCGCGATCGGTCGCGAAATCAAGTGGGCGCTCAACGACTCCCCCAGGCGCAGCACGCCGATGACCCCAGGCTCTCGGGCGTGTACGGCACCATTATTTGGGACGACCTCGGCCGCAGTGAGTCGGGGCCGATCCAGCGCAACATCACGGTCTTTGCCGACGGCGAGGTGGATCGCTCCCCCTGCGGCTCCGGCACCGGCGCCCGGGTTGCGCTGCTCGCCGACGACGGCACGCTCGGTGCAAATGAGACGCTTGAGCACAGGTCGATCGTCGATTCGGTGTTTACTGCGAGCTGGGTCGCAGGTGCGGATCGGCCAGACGGCACCACCACCGTCATTCCAAGCGTGACCGGCACGGCATACCTCACCGGCGAGCAAGCGTTCACCCTCGACCCCGCAGACACCCTCGGCACCGGCTTCACCCTGCGATAGGGAGACCTGTTCCACTCGCGATCCAATACGTGCTAACCTGTGCAATGTCACACGTTATACCGTGTGACTCTCACTAGACCTCTCCGAAAGGATTCACATGGCCGAGAAGAAGCCCTGGCACGGTGTCATCGTTGCATCCGCGCTTCCGTTTAAGGAAGACCTCTCTGTCGACTACGACAAGTTCGCAGAACACGTGCAGTTTCTTGCCGACAACGGCTGCGACGGCATCGCACCAAATGGCTCGCTCGGCGAGTACCAGAACCTCACCGAGGCAGAGCGCGCCAAGGTCATCGAGGTTGCGGTCGACGCAGCACCCGAGGGCTTCAGCGTCATGGCGGGCACCGGTGCCTACGGCGCACTCGAGTCGTTGCACTGGGCAGAGCAGGCCGCGAAGGCTGGCGCAGACTGCGTTATGCAGCTTCCACCCAACACCTTCCGCGCAAACCACGAGCAGGTAAAGCACCACTACGCAACCGTCGCGAAGGCTGGGCTTCCGATCGTCGGCTACAACAACCCGCTCGACACCAAGGTCGACCTCATCCCGTCGCTCATCGCTGAGATTCACGAGGCAGGCCACATGGTCGGCGTCAAGGAGTTCACGGGTGACCCACGCCGCATCTACGAGATCCAAGAGCTCGCTCCCACGATGGATATCCTCATCGGCACCGACGATAGCGTGCTCGAGGTCGGCATCGCGGGTGCTGTCGGATGGGTTGCTGGCTACCCGAACGCGATTCCTCAGGCGACGGTCGAGCTGTTCAAGCTCTCGACCTCGGGCAACGTGCAAGATCTTGAGCGCGCGAAGGTGATCTACCGTGACCTGCACAGTCTGCTGCGCTGGGACACGAAGACCGAGTTTGTCGAGTCGATCAAGCTCTCGATGGACGAGCTGGGCCTCTACGGTGGCCCCTGCCGCCCACCGCGCCTCCCGCTCGCCAAGGAGGTCGCCGACAAGATCATCGCCGACACCCGCGCTGCTGCGGCAAAGGGCTACGGTAAGTAGTACTCACCACACTCGATCCACCCCGAAGGCACACCGTTTATGCGCACCTCTCGCGTCTACCACGCAGTTGACTCGCACACCGAGGGCATGCCGACCCGCGTCATCACTGGCGGGGTCGGCGTGTTTCCGGGTTCGACGATGGCCGAGCGCCGCACCTGGTTCATGGAGAACAACGACGAGCTTCGCCAGTTGCTCATGTTCGAACCGCGCGGTCACGCGTCGATGAGTGGCGCGATTTTGCAGCCTCCCACACGGCCTGATGCCGACTGGGGCGTGCTGTACATCGAGGTGTCTGGGTGCCTGCCCATGTGCGGACACGGCACCATCGGGGTGGCCACGGTGCTCGTCGAGACTGGCATGGTCGAGGTCGTCGAGCCGGTCACGACGATCAGGCTCGACACCCCGGCTGGCCTCGTGGTCGCCGAGGTCGACGTGAAAGACGGCAAGGCCGAGCAGGTCACCATCACAAACGTGCCCTCATTTGCGGATCGCTTGGGCGCCCACGTCGAGGTTCCCGGCTTCGGTGAGGTCAACTACGACCTCGCGTTTGGCGGCAACTTTTACGCAATCGTGAAGCTCGAAGAACTCGGCATTGAGTTCCGTGAGGATCGCGAAAACAAAGACGAGCTTCTCTCAGCTGGCCTCGCAATCATGGACGCAATTAATGCGACCGACGAGCCGGTGCACCCGGAACGCGAAGACATTCGCGGTTGCCATCACGTGTATCTTGAGGCTCCGGGATCCACTGCGAAGCACTCACGCCACGCGATGGCGATCTACCCAGGCTGGTTCGATCGCTCACCGTGCGGCACCGGCACGAGCGCCCGCATGGCTCAATTGCACGCGCGCGGCGAGCTCGCGCTCGACACAGACTTCATCAACGATTCATACATTGGCTCCCGGTTTATCGGGCGCCTGGTCGAAGAAACCGAGGTGGCGGGGCGCAAGGCTGTCATCCCGACCATCACCGGTCGCGCCTGGATCACGGGCACGGCGCAATACTTCCTCGATCCAACTGACCCGTTCCCCAGGGGGTTCTTGCTGTGAGTATCTCGTTCTTTGACGCAGCCGATGTGGAGCGGTTTCTCCCATTCGACCGTGCCATGGATGCGCTCGAGGAGGCGCTGCGAGGAGATGCGAACGGGGTGGCAATCAACCCCGAAGATGACGGGCCGAGGCTTTTCAGCGACGCGCCCGACGGCGAGTTCCTGCTCATGCCCGCGCAGGGTCCGACCTACTCGGGAGTGAAAGCGCTCACGGTCGCCCCGAACAACCCAGAGCGCGGATTCGAGAAGATTCAGGGCCTCTACATTCTGTACTCGTCTGACACACTCACGCCCGTTGCTGTGCTCGAGGGCGCGAGTCTCACGGCGATCCGTACCCCGGCGGTGACGCTGTCGGCGGTTCGTCAGCTCGCGAACCTTGCGCCCGAGGGCTCCGAGATTCCGGCCGCTCCCCGCGTGCTCATCTTCGGTGCCGGGGTGCAGGCGCTGAGCCACGCGCGCGCCGCAGCGCTGGTATTTCCCGGGGCAAGCTTCGACATCGTTGGCCGCAGGCCCGAGCGGATCGCAGATCTCATCACCGCGCTCAGTGAGGCTCAAGAGACCGCGGGGCTCACCGTGCGAGACCGCACGAGCGAAGCCGACCAGGCGGTGCGCGAGGCAGACGTCATCATCTGCGTGACGAGCGCGAGCGATCCACTATTTGATGGCAATCTCGTGCAGAACCACGCGATCGTCGCGGCAGCCGGAACGCACGGGCTCGAGCGCCGCGAGGTCGATGATGCGCTCATTGGCCGAGCCGACCTGTTTGTCGAGGGCCGTGGATCCGCGCAGCGCGAAAACGGCAACTTTGCGACCGCACTGAGTGCCGATGACTGGCAGGCCAACCCACCGAAGAACCTGCAAGATCTCGCACAGGGCAACGCGACACGCACACCAGGCAAGCCAGCGTTCTATTCTGGGGTTGGCATGTCGTGGGAAGATCTCGTGTGTGCCTCCGCCATCGCCACAACGGAAATCGAGGGAGATTCCTAATGAGCCTTTCTAGCCAACTCACCCCCCTTGAGCGCCCACGCAACCTGCGCGAAACGGTGCTCGATCAGTTGCGCGCTGCAATCATTACGGGCGAGTTGGCTGAGGGCACCGTCGTGTCTGCCCCGGTGCTTGGGCAGGCACTTGGCGTGTCGGCGACGCCGGTGCGCGAGGCGATGATGGATCTCGCGCGCGAGGGCCTCGTCGAGACAATTAAGAATAAGGGCTTTCTCATCACGACGATGAGCGAGAAAGATCTTGACGACCTCACAGAGATTCGCCTGCTCATTGAGCCCCCGATCATGCACGCAGTCATCGAGAATATTCCCGATGCGGCATTTACCGAACTCGATGCACTTGCCGACGAGTGCTTGCGAGCCGCCGAAACCAAGGATCTGCGCGCATATTTGCAGCTTGACCGGGAGTTTCACGCCGCGATTTTGAAGCACACCGGCAACCCGCAGCTCGTTGAACTTGCTACCTCACTGCGCATTCGCACACGGCTGTATGGCATCGCTGCGCTCGCGAACAAGGGCCTGCTTGCCGACTCGGCTCGTGAGCACCACCGCCTCATCGAGCTGTTGCGCGCCGGAGACGGCCCTGGTGCCGAGCAGCTCATGCGCCAGCACATCGGGCATGCTCGCGACGCCTGGGCAACCGGCGACCCCACTTCTGCCGACGGCGCATGAGCGGTACCAGCGACGTCATCGTCATAGGCGCCGGCATCATCGGTGCGGCAACGGCGTACTTTGCATCGCTACAGGGGCTCTCGGTCACCGTCGTCGAGCGCGGTCTTCCCGCGAGCGGCACCACCTCACGCTGCGAGGGCAACATCCTTGTCTCCGACAAAGAGCGCGGCCCGGAGCTTGAGCTCATGCAGTACTCGCTAGATGTCTGGAAAGGTGAGCTCGCCGAGTTCGGGCACCTCTGGGAGTTCGAGTCGAAGGGCGGCATCATCGTCGCGTCGCGCGAGTCGAGTCTTCGCTCACTCGAGCGCGTCACCGCGTCACAACGCATGCACGGCATCGTCGCCGAACAGCTCGATAGCGCGGCCTTGCGCGAGCTTGAGCCGAACGTCACCGATAGCGCACTCGGCGCCGCGTATTACCCTGAAGACAGCCAGGTGCAGCCGATCCTCGCGGCTTCACACCTACTACGCCTCGCGCGCGAGCGCGGTGCGAAGCTTGTGACGAACGCGCCCGTCACCGAGCTGATTCGCGGTGGGGGCGGCGGCGAGCGCACTCATGGCCCCACGCGTGACGGCACACGCGTGACTGGCGTGCGCACCCCGCAGGGTGATTTCTTTGCGGATCACGTCGTGAACACGACCGGCACCTGGGCCCCCGAGATCGCGTCCCTCGCTGGGGTGAACGTACCGGTGAACCCGCGCCGTGGCTACGTGCTCGTCACCGAACAGCTGCCCCCGATGGTGCACCACAAGGTATATGCCGCCGAGTACATCGACAATGTCGGATCGGGCGATGCGTCGCTGCAGTCGTCTCCCGTGGTCGAGGGCACACCGGCGGGCACAATTCTCATCGGGTCAAGCCGCGAGCGGATCGGGTTTGATTCGTCGGTGAGCGTCGACGCACTGCGGCAAATCGCCCAGAACGCCATCGAACTGTTCCCGTTTCTCGAGCGCACGCGCATCCTCAGGCACTACCACGGGTTCCGCCCATTTTGCCCTGATCATCTGCCGGTCATCGGGCACGATCCGAGGGCGCCAGGGCTCTGGCACGCGAGCGGGCACGAGGGTGCGGGTATTGGGCTTTCGGTTGGTACAGGCAAGCTGCTCGGTCAGGCGCTCGCTGGCATCGAACCAGAGATGCCGCTCACCCCGTTCCGGCCAGAGCGATTCGACGAGCCGGGGGCACCCGATCCACACCACGACAGCAACACCGATGAGGAGGTCGCCGCATGAGCCACGCAGCCCACTCACCATCGCCGCAAACGCCGCAGGCATCTCAGCGCGTGCGCGCCACATTTGACGGTGAACCCATCGAAACCGCGGCTGGCTCGAGCATCGCCGCAGCGCTCACCGAGTCGGGCTGCTCAGCCTGGCGTACGACAGCGAACGGCAAGCAGCGCGGACTCTTCTGCGGCATCGGTATCTGCTTCGACTGCATCGTCGAGGTCGACGGTGAATCGGGGCAGCGCGCTTGCATGATCCCGCTCGAAGACGGCATGGATGTGCGACCGCAGCGCTCGCGCAGTTCGGCTCCGCCCACGGGCGACGCAACCA
The DNA here is from genome assembly GCF_014396385.1 of Leucobacter denitrificans. Classification (NCBI taxonomy): domain Bacteria; kingdom Bacillati; phylum Actinomycetota; class Actinomycetes; order Micrococcales; family Microbacteriaceae; genus Leucobacter; species Leucobacter denitrificans. The sequence continues at coordinate 1,927,952 of NZ_CP060716.1, read as the reverse complement.
GCAACGACTCATCCGTCTCAGACTCGAACTCCGAGGCCACCAAGTGAACGCGAAGCACGATTCCCAGCCCCGTGAGACCGGCACACGGCCGAGCTTCGACGTCGCGATCGTAGGCGCGGGCCCCGCAGGTCTCGCGGCGGCGGGTGCAGCGGCGAGTGAGGGCGCACGGGTCGTGGTGATCGACGCGGCCGATCAACCGGGCGGCCAATACTGGCGACACCGCAGCGAGTCGGCCGGTGTGCCAGAAGACGGCAAGCTCCACCACGGATGGAACGAGTATCTCGACCTGCGACGGACATTCGACGAGCACGTCGCTTCGGGCGCGATCCACTACCTGCCCCGCACCAGTGTGTGGATGTTGCGCAAGCGCGCCGATGAAGATTTTTTGCTCGAACTCACCCCGAGTTGGGGTCCCCCATCAGGCATTCGGTCGGTCACCGCGACGCGCCTCGTGCTCGCGACCGGCGGCTATGACCGCCAAATACCGGTTCCTGGCTGGGACCTCCCTGGCGTCATGGCCGCGGGCGGCATTCAGGGGTTTGTGAAGCAGAACGGCACACTCCCAGGCAAGCGGTTCGTCGTCGGGGGCACGGGGCCGTTCTTGCTCCCTGTCGCGGCCAACATCGTCGCAGCCGGTGGATCAGTCGCGGCCGTCTGCGAGTCCTCGAATCTCATGGGCTGGCTGCCCCGTGCACACCGAGCGGCGGGCGTGCCCGCGAAGGGCGTCGAGGGCGCGGGCTACGTCTGGGAGTTCCTCAAGCACCGCATCCCCTACCGCACGAGCACCGTGATCACCGAGATACTTGGCGACGACCACGTGACCGGCGTGCGCACCGCGAAGGTTCGTCCGACAGGCGAGATCGTGGCAGGCAGTGAGCGTGAGATCACCGGAATCGACGGCGTCGGTCTCGGGTGGGGATTCACGCCCCAGCTCGAACTCCCGCTGCAGCTCGGAGTCTCGACCCGTGTCGACGTCGACGGTTCGCTCATTGCCCCGGTCGATGATGCCCAGCACAGCTCAGTCGCGGGGCTGCTGCTCGCGGGCGAGTTGACGGGGGTCGGCGGGGCCGCACTTGCGGTCATCGAGGGGCGGATCGCCGGACGCGTCGCAGGTGCTGAGTCCCAGGGGCGATCCGCTGTTGCGAGCGCGCGCGAGCTACGCGAGATCGGCCGCCAGCGCCGCTTCGCCGAGGCGATGCACCTCGCCCACCCCGTGCCCCAGGGCTGGCAGGATCGCCTCACTCCCGAGACCACCGTGTGCCGCTGCGAGGAGGTCACAGCGGGCGAGATCTGCGCCTCGCGCGAGACGCTCGCGAGCGAAGACCAGCGCGCACTCAAGGGCACCACCCGCGCGGGCATGGGCTGGTGTCAGGGCCGCGTGTGCGGTTTCGCGGTGTCGGGTCTCGCGTCGAATGACGTGGCGGATCACACGTCGCTAGCGAACGCCGCTAAACGCCCGATCGCACAGCCGCTCCCCCTCTCCCAACTCGCAAACCTCGAGAACTAACTCCCGACTACGATCCGTTGAACGCTTCGTCGACCGCGTCGGCGAAGGCCGCGAGCGAGGGGAACTCAAGGTCAGGCGTCACCCCGACGCCGGGGTCGGGTGTCGCACCCCAGCCGGGGCGGTCGTGACGTCGGTTGATCCACACAGTGTCGAGCCCTGCTTGCTTGCCAGGCACGTGATCGTGAAACAGCGACTGCGCGACGTGCAGCAACTGCGGCCGTTCGACCTCGATATCGTCGAGCCGCGAAAGCAGCACCTCGAAGTTTCGGGCAGCTGGTTTGTACGATCCGATCTTCTCTGCGGTGTGCACCTGATCGAACTCAACTCCCATGCGCGCGATGCTGCCAGCGACGCCCTGCGCGTGCACATTCGACAGAATGATGAGCTTGTAGCGTCGCTTGAGTCGCGTGAGCGCCTCGTGGGTGTCGTCGAACGCAGGCCAGTCGGGTACCGACCGGCCGAGCGCCTGCACGTCCTCGTCGGTTGCTGGCAGTTCGAGATCCGCCGCGGTGCGCCGAAACGCAGCCTGTAACACCTCGGCATATGCGAGCCCGGGGTACTCGCGTTCGACCGCGGCCTCGTTGTCGGCGTACGCGAGCAATAACCCCTCGTCATCGAGAGTGGATCCGCTGCGCCCCGCCCACTCGCGAAGCACAGCGGCGATGCCCGCCTCCCAATCAATGAGCGTTCCGTACACGTCAAAGCTCAGCGCCCGGTACTGTCTGAGATCAATCATGATTCCTCCCCAACTACCTACGAGATCCGCGCAGAAAGATCCGCTCTACACTCAGGATTTAACGAACTTCTCTGCGCCGATTCGCACTCGCCGCCAGCTCCCTACGCCCCGAGGTACGCCTCGATGACGCGGGCGTCTTGCGCAAGCTCAGCAGCGGTCCCCGACATTGTGACACGCCCGGATTCGAGCACGTAGGCCCGATCCGCAATCTTCAGCGCGGAGCGCGCGTTCTGCTCAACGAGCAGCACGGTCGTGCCCTCGGCGTTGATCTGCTTGATGATGTCCATGACCTGCTTCACGATGAGCGGCGCGAGACCCATTGACGGCTCATCGAGCAGCAGCAGTTTCGGCCCGCCGACAAGCGCGCGACCGAGGGCGAGCATCTGCTGCTCACCGCCCGACAACGTGCCGCCCTCTTGATCGCGGCGCTCAGCGAGGCGCGGCATGAGTTCGTAGGCGTGATCCGCCCGCTCTTGCACGAGCTTCTGATCTTTCACGAGATACCCGCCAAGCAGCAGATTCTCATGCACCGACATCGTCGAGAAGATGCGACGCCCCTCAGGAATATGCAGCAGCCCTGCTCCGACCATGTCCCACGGCTGCATCTTTGTGAGGTCTTTGTCACCCCACGTGACGCGGCCGCTCTTCGCGCGCTCAAGCCCCGAAATCAGCGACAGCGTCGACGTCTTGCCGGCACCGTTGTTGCCGAGCAGCGACACGATCTCGCCCTCGTTCACCTCAATGCTCAGGTTTCTGAGCGCGTGCACACGGTGGTAGTAGAGCTCGACGTTCTCGAGTGTGAGTTTCATTCCTCTTCCTCCCCGAGGTACGCGGCGATCACCACGGGATCTTGCTTAATCTGCTCTGGCGTGCCGTCAGCAATTTCCTTGCCGTAGTTGAGCACAACGATGCGCTCCGACACCTGCATGACGAGTCCCATGTCGTGTTCGATGAGCACGATGCCGACTCCCAGGTCGCGAATGCGGCGGATCAGCTCCATGAGCTCATTCTTCTCATTGTGGTTCAGGCCCGCACCGGGCTCGTCGAGCAGCAGCAGCTTGGGCTGTGTCGCGAGTGCGCGCGCGATCTCGACACGGCGCTGCTCACCATACGGAAGCTGGGTGACGAGTAGTTCGTCGTCGGCCTTGAAGCCAACGAAGTCGAGCCAACCGCGCGCGTCTTCGGTGCACTGAGCCTCACTGCGCTTGTACCTCGCCGTGTGCAACATCGCGTCGAACACATTCTGCCTGAGATGCGAGTGCATGCCCGTTTTCACGTTCTCAAGCACCGACATCTCTTTGAAGAGTCGCACGTTCTGAAACGTGCGAGCCATGCCCTTGCGCGTGATGTACGACGGCTTCTTGCGCGTCACGGGCTCGCCGTCGAACACAACTGACCCCTCGTTGGGCCGGTAGAACCCCGAGATGCAGTTAAACGCCGATGTCTTGCCAGCACCGTTCGGCCCGATGACCGATACGATCTCGCCCTCGTGCACCGAGAAGCTCAGGCCCGCGACGGCCTTAATGCCGCCGAATGAGACCGCAAGGTTCTTTACTTCGAGCAGTGTGCGACCGCGCTCGCCCGGCGCAACCGGAGTGACCTCTGGTTCGGCTTCTGATTGGGTCTCGATGTGGGTCATCGCTTGCCCTCCTTGCCTGCGTCTGCTCCTGCGTCTGCGTCTGCGTCTACCCACGCGTCGCCATCGTCGTCCTCGGTTCCATCGTCGAGCACTCCGACGACGCTCACCGCGGCTGTCGGCGGAATCTGCGGAATCTCGCGCTTCTTCAAGAATGGAAGCACCGCGTTCGCCGGCCAGATGCCCTTCGGCCTGAAGATCATCGCGACAACGAGCAGCACGCCGAACAACAAGAAGCGCCACTCAGAGAATTCGCGCAAGAACTCGGGGGCGAGCGACACGAAGAGCGCGCCGATGATCACGCCAGGGGTGGATCCCATACCGCCCAACACCACTGCCATGAGCACGAGTGCTGAGTAGAGGAACAGGAAGCTATTTGGCGAGATAGCACTGAGGTGGCCGGCCATGAGCGTGCCCGCGAAACCGCCCCACACTGCGCCGATGATGTAGGCCATGAGCTTCGTGGTGTATCCGTTGATACCCATTGCCTCGCTCACGTCTTCGTCGTCGCGCACTGACTTCCAGGCGCGACCCATTTTGCCGCGGCCGAGCCTCGACACGGCAACCACCGCGAGCCCGATGCCCACGAAGAGCACGAAGTAGTAGAACAGCACCTTTGAGTTGAAGTGGATCCCAAAGAGGTTAAGGCCGTCAGAGAATGACCACCCGAAGAACGACCAGGTTGGAATACCGTGCACGCCCGACGGGCCGCCGGTGATCTTGAGGTTGTTCGCGGTAATGCGAATGATCTCACCGAAGCCGAGCGTCACAATTGCGAGGTAGTCGCTGCGAAGCCTGAGCGTCGGCCCACCGATAATGACGCCCGCGATGATGCACGCGATGACGACGAAGGGCAGCGTCTCGAGCATCGAGAGCCCGAAGGTTGTCGTGAGAATGCCGCTCGTGTAGGCGCCAACCGCCATAAACGCGATGTAACCAAGGTCAAGCAGGCCCGCGTATCCGACGACGACGTTAAGTCCCATTGCGAGCACGATGTAGATAAACGCGCTGGTGAGAATCGAGATGATGTAGGGCGTAGCCGTAATGAATGGAAGCACCGCCGCAGCGATGAACAGTACCGCGCCGACAACCTTCATGAAAGTGCCAGGGGCAAGTAGGCCCGACAGTTGTGGCGGCCGCTCAATGAACGGCTTGGGAGCCGGCAGTCTTACCGCGTCTTTCGCCATGGTCACACCCTCTCTACGACGCGCTCACCGAGAATGCCGGTGGGCCTGAAGGTGAGGAACAGAATGAGGAAGCCGAACGCGAAGACGTCGCGCCACTCTCCCCCGAAGAAGTTCGTGCCGAACGATTCGAGTAGCCCGAGCACGAGACCGCCAAGCATCGCACCGTAGAGATTGCCGATGCCGCCGATCACCGCCGCGGTGAAGGCTTTCAGCCCGATCACGAAGCCCATGAGAAAGTCGATGGATCCGTAATACGCCGCCGCCATCACACCGGCGGCGCCCGCGAGCGCTGATCCGATGAAGAATGTGCGCGAGATCACCTTGTTCACGTTCACGCCCATGAGCAGCGAAGCTTTTTGATCGAGGGCGATGGCACGCATTGCACGGCCTTCGCGGGTGTGCATGATGTAGCGCTGCAAGATCCACATCAACAGACCCGCTACGGCCATAAGCACGATCTGGGGCACCGTGATTCGTGCGCCGAGAATTTCGATGGGGTCACCAGAGAGTCGGATCGGGAACACCTTCGGGTTTGGCCCCCAAATCTGGCGTACTGCGTACTCAAGGGTGAACGAAACGCCCACCGCAGTGATGAGCACAGAAAGTCTGGGGCTGCCACGCAGCGGCCGATACGCGACGCGCTCGATGAGCACGCCGAGGCCACCGGTGAGGAGCATTGCGATGAGGAGCACGAGCAGCAGGATCGGTAAATTGCCGATGCCAAGAATGCCGGTCATGCCGCCGAGCACGACGAACGACAAGAATGCGCCGAGCATATAGATGTCGCCGTGTGCGAAGTTCAGCAGTTTGATGATGCCGTACACCATGCTGTAGCCGATCGCGACGAGCGCGTAGAACGAGCCGACGAACAGGCCGTTCCAGATGAGTTGAAACATTGCGAGGGTGCCTCTCGGTTCAGGTGGTCACGGACGTACGGGTGGGGAGATCCACTGTGTGATCTCCCCACCCGACCAGCGCCGTTAGCCCTGCAGGTCGTCGTGCAGAATGAAGTCGCCCTCTGGGCCGACCGTCACGATGACGAAGCCGCCACCGGTGAGGGTGCCCTCGTCGGTGAACTTCAGCGGCCCTGAGGAGAGCTCGAGGCCGTCGATCGCTCCGATCGCCTCGTGCACTGCGGTACCCTCGGTGGTTCCCGCGTCCTTCATGCCCTGCGCAACGACGCGCACTGCGTCATATGCTTGAATCGAGTAGGGGCCGGGATCCGCTCCGCCCGATACCTCCTGGTAGTCGGCGATCCACTGGTCTGCACCCTCGAGCATGTCAGGGGTCTTGGTGAAGGTGCCGAATACGTTCTCGGTGAAGCCGTCGCCCGCGATCGCAGCGAACTGTGCGTCAACGGTGCCGTCGCCTACGAGCAGTGGGCCCTCGTAGCCTGCCTCGCGCAGCTGACGAGCAAGCAGGCCACCGGCCTGGTAGTAGCCCGTCCAAAACACGAAGTCTGGATCCGAGTCAGTGACGCTCTTCACGTTTGCCGAGAAGTCCTTGTCAGCGGGGTTCACTGCACCGTCGAGCACGATCTCGACGCTGCCATCTGCCTCAGCGTCGCCGATGAAGGTCACCGCGAGGTCCTTCGAGTAGTCGGTCTGGTCGTTGAGCACTGCCACGCGGGTTGCGCCCTCTTGCTTGGCGAACGTGAGCGCGGCTTCTGCCTGCTGTGCGCCCGTGCCGTTGATCATGAATGCACCCTGGCCCACGAGCGCGTTCGAGTTCGCGGCCGGGATCACCATGGGAACGTTTGCCTCTGCGAAGATCGGCAGGGTCGGGAGCGTTGCGCCCGAGCAGTAGCCGCCAACCGAAGCTACGACGCCAGCGGTGACGACCTTCTGCGCTGCGGCGACCGAGGCCGTCGCGTCACACGCGTCGTCTTCAGTGATGAGCTCGAGCTCGCGCCCGTCGATGCCACCGTCTGCGTTGATCTCGTTGATGGCGAGCTGAGCGCCGAACTTCATGTAATCGCCAAAAGCGGCTTCCGAACCCGAGAACGGTGCGAGCATGCCGATCTTGATGGGGCCAGTCTCTTCTTCGCCTTCATCGCCGCCCGAGGCGAGTCCGCCCGAGCAGCTCGAAAGTACGAGTGCGGCCGAGGCTGCGATTGCAGCGATTGCCGCCGAGCGCTTCAGGCGCTTGGTGGATCGTGAGAACATCTATGTTCCTTCCGGTCGAGTCATCATTGATTCATCGGTCAGTGATAGGCAACAAGCACCCATCTACTATGTGCAATGGTACTGGTGAGTGTACCGCCTTCGAGGCTCAATGCATCACAATTCAGACACATTCTGCCTACAGGGCCAAACACACTGTCTGGTGCCCACAACATCGGCGTGTAGCTTCAGGCGAACTTTGAGCATCACGCGCACTCTCAGCGAAAAAGTCTTCGTATGGTGCTTGATTTTCGCCTGAGCGTGAATGCCGCCAGTAACTATCCGACGGGTTTGGGCTCTTCTTCCCTCTGTTCCTTCTGCAGCAGCCAATCGAACTTCGGCTCGATAATCACGCGAAACACCCGTGTTACCCAGCGCATTGAAAGCACAACTGCAAGGCCGGTCGCGAGCAGGGAGAGTACGACCACGCCGATCCACCCAAGTTCACCCACCAGGTCAATGAACCCGCTCTCGCGCAAGAACCACACCACTACCCCGTGGAGCAGGTACACGTAGAGGGTGTGCGCACCCCACACAGTGATCGCCGAGTGCGACCTAGGTACGACGAGCAGCACGGCGAGGGTCATCGCCGCAGCGACAGCGAGCAGTATCAGTGAAATGAGTAGGCCGGAGATGGCGAAGCCGATCCACCCCACGAACCCGTCACCGGAAGGGCCGAATGACCCGATGGGGGCGTGCTCGAACATCCACGAATAGCTGTCGCGGTGCGTGAGCCACCTGTCGATGCGCCAGAACTCTTTGAAGCCACCGGGAGCGAGCGAGAACAGTGCGGCGACCCCGCCGAGCAGCGCCCACGCCCAGGCTCGCGCGCGAATGTGTGGCTTCAAGAACCACTCGCCGGTAAGCCAGCCGCGCTCGCGCGCAAGCCACCCGACGACGAAGAACGGCAGGAACGCGAGCGTGCGCGCGGAAGAGAAGTGCACGCCGATGCCCTCGAACAGCGGCGCGATAAGCGCCAACCCGATCGATACGAGCAGTGGATGCCGGAGCCTCGCGATGTAGGGCAGCAGCACGCGCATGGTTGCGAGCGTGACGAGAAACCAGAGTGTCCAGGCAGGGCTCACGAGGAAGTTCTTCGAGAGGGCCTTCTGCTCGACGACCGCGTGAATAACGGCCCAGATTCCCTCCCACACGAGCCAAACGACGAGGAGCTGCACCGTCGACTTGATCGCCTTCGGGTTCACCGCGGGTTTCGCGAACACCCCCGAGAGCAGAATCATCGCGGGCATGTGGAAGAGATAGATGTAGGCGTAGAGGCCGAAGCCGAGCGCGGTGTCGGTGCGCACGGTTGAAACCATGTGGCCCACCACGACGAGCACGATGAGCACAAAACGCGCGTTGTCCCAAAGGGCAACACGCGTTTTAGTGAGAGTTGGTAACCCGCTCAGGGTCACACCATCTTGGTGACCTGGTCGAAGCCAAGCTCGACCGGGGTTTCACGCTCAAACAGCGAAACAAGCACGGTGAGCTTGCCCGACGCCGGGTTGATCTCGCTGATGGTGCCTGCGAGGCCCTCGAACGAGCCCGACTTGATGGTGATGGTCTCACCAATCTCGAAGTCGATCTCGACCTGACCCTGAGCAACTGCGTTTGCGGCAGCCTTGCCCTTCTGGGTGTCGGTGGGCTCAAACTCGACAGTGCTCTTGAGCATCTCGAATGCCTCGTTGAGGCGCAGCGGCACTGGGTTGTGAGCGTTGCCCACGAAGCCAGTCACACCAGGGGTGTGGCGCACAACAGACCAGGTGCTCTCGGTGAGGTTCATGCGCACGAGCACGTAACCCGGAATACGCACGCGGGTCACCATCTTGCGCTGGCCGTTCTTGACCTCCATGACCTCTTCCATGGGCACCTGAATCTCATGGATGTCGTCAACAGCACCCATAACCTCACGGCGGTTCCAGAGGTTCGACTTCACCTTGCGCTCGTAGCCAGCGTAGGTGTGGATCACGTACCACTTACCCGGGCGACGACGCAGGTCCTTCTTAAACGCCTTGTACGGATCTTCCGCAGACTCTGCTTCGTCGGCTGAGTCCTCAGCCGCGGTCTCCTCAGCGGCCGAATCAACAATCGCGCTCGCTGCTGCGTCGGCCTCTGCCGCGGAGTCGATCTCGAGAGCGTCGTCAACTGCTGCGTCAACCTCGGGGTCAGCTGCGTGCGCGAGCGCATCGAGTGCTGCGTCGAGCTCGGCCTCGGGTGAGTTGTTCTCGGGCGTCATCTGAACGGTGCCTTCTTACGTGTGCGGGGTGTGGATCGGCTGGCCGGTTACACCGACGAGCCGAACAGGAAAATAGTGAGGAAGCTAAACAGCTTGTCGAGGCCGAACACGATCGCCATCATGATGACGACGAACGCGAGCACCACGAGCGTGAAGTTAATGAGCTCCTTGCGGGTCGGAGTCGTGACCTTCTTCAGCTCTGAAATAACCTGCTGAATAAACAGGATGATGCGGCCGAAGAAACCGCGCTTGCGGTCGTCTTTCGCGGGGCCGACGTTTCCGTCGTTCTCAGCGATTTCTGAGCTGCTCATCGGATGTCCTTTCAGTGTCCCGGGTGTACGGCCCGGGAGTGGCAGGGCGGACAGGACTCGAACCTGCAACCTACGGTTTTGGAGACCGTTGCGCTACCAATTGCGCCACCACCCTAAATAGGTTTGACTTCCGCCAAGATCATGCTTTGGGCACGATCGATCATGGCAGAAGTCAATGCCTATCGTTTACTTTACGCGATCCACCTCGTCTTGTCGAACTGAGATCGCGTCAGTGTTCTCAGGGGCAACCGGGCCCCGCTTCTTGAGATTACGACGCACGAGCGGCCAGAACGCAACGAGCACAGCGGTCGCGATGAGGCTCGTCCACACCTGAGTGCGGCCGCTTTCTGACATGAGCATGATGACAAGCACACCGATGATTGCAACGATGAGCAGGATGTTGAGCCATGGGTGCAGCCACATCTTGAGCTTCAGACCCTTGACCTCTTCTGGCGTCATCTTCTGGCGCATACGCATCTGCGTGAGCGCGATGAACACGTAGACGAAGAGAGCCACGAGACCAGCCGAGTTCATGATGAAGTCGAAGATTCCCGAGCTTGGTGCGACGTAGTTCACGATGGTCGCAACCACCCCGCCGATCGTCGATGCGAGCAGCGCCGCGACTGGCACGCCGTTCTTCGCCTTCTTCGCAACGATGCGGGGCGCGAAGCCCTGCTCGCCGAGCGCCGAGAACATACGCGATGCCGAGTAGAGACCCGAGTTGAGCACCGAGATCACAGCGGTGAAGATGATGAGCTGCATAACCGCAGCGGCGCCGGGAAGACCGAAGAGCGAGAACACGTAGGTGAACGGCGCTGTTGCGACGCTCGTCGGCTCTGGCAGCTCGTCCCACGGAACGATCGTCACGATGATGAGCACCGCGCCAACGAAGAAGAGCAGAATACGCCAGATGACGGTCGAGGTTGCCTGCTTGATGCCCTTTGCTGGATCCTCTGACTCAGCCGCAGCCATAACCGCGATTTCGGTGCCGAAGTACGAGAAGATCACGAGAGCAACACCTGTGACAGCAACGCCGAGGCCGTTCGGCGCGAAGCCGCCGTGCTCCCAGAGGTTTGGCACTGAGAAGTTCGACTCTGGCCACCAGCCGAGCGCGAAGAGCACACCAGCACCGAGGAAGACCACGATCGCTGCAACCTTGATGCTTGCGAGCCAGAACTCGACCTCGCCGAAGGTACGCACCGAGATGAGGTTCGTGCCGATGAATATCGCGAGCAGCGCAAGCGACCAACCCCACGCGGGCACCTGTGGGAACCACTCCCCGAGCGTCTCGCCACCGAGCACCGCTTCGTAAGCGAGCACACCCACCCAGAAGTACCAGTAGAGCCAGCCCACGAGGTAGGCAGCCCAGTTGCCGAGGCCGACGCGTGCGTACTCCATGAACGAGCCGATCGCCGGGCGCGCGGCCGCCATCTCACCGAGCATGCGCATCGCGAGAAAGACGAGCAGGCCGCCGATAAGGTACGAGATGATCGCGGCGGGGCCGACCGAGCGGATCACGTTGCCCGAGCCCACGAAGAGGCTCGCACCGATGATGCCACCGAGGGTGATCATCGTGACGTGGCGCGGGCGGAGCTTCTTCGTCGCCTTAGTGAGTCCCACCGAGGTTTCGGGAGAGACCTGATCGTCGTACTTTTTCTGCAACATTAGGGGTGAATACCGATTTCGTATAAGGGGACGCGGACTCTATGAATCCGCGCAACAACGAGAGCAAACCCTAATATGGACAAAAATTAAACCAAAAATTCTCCTCCCTCCATCGGAGGGTATTTGGCCCTCCGATCACCGAGCGGATTCGGCAGGGGATAGAGTGCGGCACGCGGGCGGAGTAGGCTATTTCGTGTGAGCACAAATACGCGCCTTTCGAAGAAGATTTCAGCTATCGCCGAGTCGGCAACCTTGAAGGTTGATGCGAAGGCAAAGGCACTCCAGGCCGATGGTCGACCGGTCATTAGCTATGCGGCCGGCGAGCCCGACTTTGCGACACCGGCACACGTTGTCGACGCGGCCCGGGCGGCACTCGACGACCCCAAGAATTTCCGGTACACCCCCGCTGTCGGGTTGCCGGTGCTCCGCGAAGCTATTGTGCGCAAGACGAAGCGCGATTCAGGCCTCGACATCGATGCCAGCCAGGTAGTTGTCACGAACGGCGGCAAGCACGCCGTGTACTCGGCATTCCAGGCGATCCTCGACCCGGGCGATGAGGTCATCCTCCCCGCTCCTTACTGGACGAGCTATTCAGAAGAAATCATGCTCGCCGACGGCAAAGCAGTAGAGGTCTTCGCGGGGGCGGATCAGGGATACAAGGTCACCGTCGAACAGCTCGAGGCTGCTCGTACCGACCGCACGAAGGCGCTGCTCTTCTGCTCCCCTTCTAACCCGACGGGGGCTGTGTACTCCCCGTCCGAGACGAAGGCGATTGGTGAGTGGGCGCTCAAGCACGACCTGCTCGTCGTGAGCGATGAGATTTACCAGAACCTCACCTACGACGGCGTGCGCGCACTCTCGATCGTCGAAGCAGTTCCCGAGCTCGCAAATAACACGATCCTCGTCAACGGTGTCGCGAAAACATACGCGATGACCGGCTGGCGCATCGGTTGGCTCATCGCCCCTGCAGACATCGTGAAGGGCGTCGCAAACCTGCAGTCGCACATGACCTCGAACATCAACAACATTGCGCAGATCGCGGCGGCGGCAGCTCTCGACGGCCCGCAGGAGCCGGTCGAGGAGTTCCGCCAGGCGTTTGATCGCCGACGCAGCCTCATTGTTGCAGAGCTCAATAAGGTGCCTGGCTTCAACTGCCCGACACCCGAGGGCGCGTTCTACGCCTACGTCGATGTGACGGGTGCGCTTGGCCGCGAGATTCACGGCGTCACCCCGACGACCTCTCTCGAACTCGCAGACCTCATCCTCTCGAAGGCCGAGGTTGCAGCGGTTCCTGGTGAGGCCTTCGGCCCCTCGGGGTACCTGCGCTTCAGCTACGCGCTCGGCGACGAGGCACTCGTAGAGGGTATCCGCCGCATCCAGCAACTCCTCGCCGAGTAGCCAGCCACTCGCAAGCAAGAGCTTCACGGCCGGTCGTCTTCACTCGAAAGGCGACCGGCCGTTGTATATGCGGTGCTCTACCATTGCAGGTATGGCGAATAGCAAGACCAGGCTTGGCGTTGGCGCGTACGCGATCATTGCTTTCGTCTTTATGATCTCGACGAACGCTGTACGCAACCTGCTCGACTGGACTGGGTTCCTTATTTGCGCAGTAGCTCTCGTCGCTACGGGCGTCGTGATGTTCCTCAAGCTCAAGCCAGAGCGCTTCCGCTGGTACCGACTTCCTTCGCCGATCTACTGGTTTTTAATCCTCGCGCTCCTGTCGACCTTCTGGTCGCAGTACCGCTTCGAAAGTGTGCTTGGCAACCTCGCCCAGATCGCAACGACGGTACTCGCGGTGGTGCTCGCGTTCATTCTCACGTGGCACGAGATGCTCCGAACGCTGAGCAGCGCGCTCAGGTACGTGATCGGTCTTTCGTTCGCGTTCGAGCTCTGGGTCTCGCTGTTTATCCGAGAACCGCTCCTCCCCTGGTGGCAGGAGGTGCCCGAGGGCAAGACCCCGAAGCTCCTCTATTGGAGTCGCGATCTCCTCTTCGAGGGTGGCCCGATCCAGGGCCTGCTCGGCTCGTCCACGCTCTTCGGATTTGTGGGGCTCATCGCGCTCATCGTGTTCGTGGTCCAACTCCGCGCGGGGCTCGTCTCGCGGCTCACAGGGTGGTTCTGGGTTGCGATGGCAGTACTGACGCTTGCGCTGACGCGATCCGCAACGGTGACGGTCGCACTCGCGGCGGTGACCGTCGCTCTCGCGTTCGTCATTTGGGCGAGACGCATTGGCCCCGAGCGGCGCCTGCCGGTTTACATCACGGGCGCGGCCCTCATCGCTGCGATCACGGCGACGGTGCTGTTCGCGCGCGGCTTCGTGTTTGGCTTGCTCGGCAAGAGCAGCGACATGACGGGCCGTCTCGAGACGTGGGAGAAGGTCATCGAGCTCGCGCAGCAGCGGCCGTGGTTCGGTTGGGGCTGGGTGAGCTATTGGGCGCCGTGGGTCGAGCCGTTCGAGTCACTCGATCAGCAGGGCGGCATTCAGGTCATGAGTGCGCACAATGCGTGGCTTGATGTGTGGTTGCAGCTCGGCATCGTTGGGGTGCTCGTGTTCGCGCCGCTCGTGGTGCTTACGCTGTTGCGTGTGTGGTTTCGCGCGGTGGATCAGCCGCGTCGCGGCTTCGGCCCCGCCCTCCCCTATGCTACGAGTGCGATTTGGCCGTTCCTCCTCATGGTCGCCCTGGTCATTCAGTCGCTCGCGGAGAGCCGCATATTGATCGAGAGCGGTTGGCTGCTGCTCATCATTCTTGCCGTGAAGTCACGGTTCGATTTTCAGCTGCCGTCTCACGATGCTGAGCCGCGCAAGGTGCCGTGGCGCAAGGTGCCGATTGTGCGCGAGACCGATAGCTCCCACGTGTGAGTTCGAACCGACGCTCACGAATTGGGTTGGTACCCTGAGAGTGTGAATCTCACCACAGAGCGCCTGATTAAATTGCGGGCCGACGCTCAGCTCGAGCGCGATACCTTCCTCGAGCATCGGGTGCGCATGGGTGAAGATCCTTCGGTTGCTTACGACCTCGTTCCCCAGGTCGACGAGCTCGTCGTGCTCACCCTCCGTGACGAGATGCTTGAGGAGCGTGGGCAGCTCGCCGAGTACGAACTCGCTCGACTGGCGGCTAGCTCGGGAAGCGCCGACGCAGATGTGCATCGCGCGAACGCCGATCGCGTTGAGTTCGAGCTGCTCCGTGAGATCGCAGAGTCGGTGCCCGAGCTCACGGTCGCCGTGTGGCGGTCGGCGGATCGGCTAGACCTCTAACCGGCCGCGAGCGTTTCGTAGCGTGCGCGCTCTGCCCAGAATCGGTGCTTGACTCCTTACTTTGACGTGAATATAAGATACGGGCGAGGAGAAGGGGCTCAGTATGTTCACGGTAACTATGACGAGCAGAGGTCGGCTCACGGTCCCGAACGAGATGCGGGCTGACCTCGGTCTCGCGGCAGGTTCCAAGGTAACGTTTGTCCGGCTTGTGAACGGTGAGTACCGAGTTTTGCCACGAACACACAATGTGATGGACCTGGCCGGACTTTTGTATGACCCAAACCGGCGAGCGAAAACGCTCGATGACGAACATTCCTCGCAAACAAGCTGACTCATCTGCCACTTGTGGATCGTTGTTTCTCGACAATGATCCACAAGTGCACATTAAGTAACATTGTTTTTTATCTCTTTCCGTGATGAGAGTCGACCTAAATCTCCCGCGCACGAATCAGGCAGCCAATGTAAAGGTCATCTGCGACTCGAACGGTGGTTACCGAGCTGAATCTCTGAATTACCCTTCGTAACAGAAGGAACTCCGTGCTGGTAAGTTATACCGGGTGACTATGACGAATTCTCCTCAGAATCAGGTGGATTCCACAGGCCAATCAAACAAGCGCAAGCCTTTCCGCGCCGACATCCAAGCGCTCCGCGCGATTGCGGTTCTGCTGGTGGTACTCAACCATATCTGGCCGATGAGGCTCAGTGGCGGTTTCGTCGGGGTCGACGTGTTCTTCGTCATCTCAGGTTTCCTCATCACGGCTCATTTGCTCAGCGAGCTTCGCCGCACAAACACAGTATCTCTTCCTAAGTTTTATGCGCGGAGAGCAAGGAGATTGCTGCCAGCCGCGCTGCTCGTGGGGGCACTCACCCTAGTGGCGACGCTCATATGGATTCCTGCAGAGCGATGGTCCCGTATTGCCAAAGAGATTTTTGCTTCTGCGGCGTATTTCGAGAATTGGCTCCTCACTGCTTCGTCAGTGAACTATTCTGACCGAGGTCAGGCTGCCACCCCAGCCCAGCATTACTGGTCGCTTTCAGTCGAGGAACAGTTCTATCTACTCTGGCCACTCACTTTAGTAGTTCTCAGCACGCTCTTAGCACGCCGTATTCTTGGACTCCGGACTGAGCGGTCAAAGGCGATACTTCTTGCGATCACAATTTTTGCGGTGCTTTCATTCGCCTTTTCAGTGTGGCAAACCGACGCCAACCGAGCGGCCGCATATTTCAATACGTTTGGCCGCGTTTGGGAGTTCATGATTGGTGCGGGCATCGCCGTCGTGGCACCAGCAATCGCAGGATGGTACCAGCGCCGACCCGTGGCCACACTGCGAGGCATAGCTCAACTCGCCGGATACGCGATGATCTTTTGGTCCGCGCTTCGTTTTAACGATGCGACCGCATTCCCCGGACCATGGGCGCTGCTTCCGGTCGCTGGCACGGCGCTCGTGATCGTCGCGGGACCCGAGACTCCGCGCTGGAGTCCCGCGAAGCTGTTGGCTTGGAAGCCTGTGCAGTACGTCGGTGATATTTCGTACTCGCTCTATCTCTGGCATTGGCCGGTGATAGTCATCGTTCCATTCGCGCTGGCCCGCGAGGTGCGTCTGGTGGATCGTCTCGGTATGCTCGCGCTAAGTTTTCTGCTCGCAGCGCTGACCAAACATTTCGTGGAGGATCCGGGTCGCACAAAACTATTTGCACAAGCTCGTCCGCGGAGAACGTTGCTCGCGACGCTTGCATCCGTTGGCGTGGTCGCAGCACTCTCTGCGGGCGCAATTGCCGGGGCAGGTGTAATACATGCTCGTGAAACAGCGCGCATTGAGGCCGCAATCGGATCCGGATGTTTTGGTGCCGCGGCCCTCAAATCAGGCAATACCTGCGAAGATCCGTTTGGGCCTGCGCTTTTCCCCGCGGGTGCCGAATCTGAAGCGCCTTGGCGTGCTAGTGCGCCCGAATGCCAAACCGCCCCAGAGGATCGTCAGATCCTGGCAAACGGTAAGCCATCATACGTGGAGTGCAACTTCAAGAATGATGCATCAATAAGCGACCCGTATCGAGTGTGGCTCATCGGTGATTCGCATGCGGAGCACTGGCGAGCCCCCATCTTTGATATCGCCCGCGCAAATGAGTGGGAGCTTCATACGACGATGCAGGGCGGTTGTCCAAGTGTGCCCGTGCCTATGGTGCAAGCGTTCGGGGCTGAAACCACGGAGGCGAAGCAGAATGCGTGTCTTGAATGGATCGAGGAGGCGTCGGCTCGGGTACTCAAGAATGAGCCAGATCTCGTCATCGTTTCGAACTTCGCCTCAACAGAAGTCGTTGAAGATGGATCGGGACGACCTCAATCTGAGCAACTGGCAGATGGAATGGCAGTCAGCCTCAAAGCGTGGTCTGACGCTGGAGCTCGGGTGGTAGTCATACGAGATGTACCAACTGCCGGTGAGAAACTCGGCGCCGACTGTGTGTTGCTCATGGGCGAGAAACCACGAGGCTGCGTGGCGCCGCAATCGGAGGTGCTCCATGTTGATCCCATGGTCGAAGCACTCGCCTTGGTCGCGGATCCGCAAATCACCTCAATCGATCTCACTCGCTACTTCTGTCTTGACAACGAGTGCTCGGGAGTCATCGGCGCCGTTCCCGTGTTCTACGACGCCGACCATGTGTCAGCAAGTTTTGCCAGATCCCTCGCACCAATCCTCCAGCGAGAGCTTTCAGTGACGCTTTCAATAGACCTCAGCGAACCCGTTGCAGCGGAGATGTAGGGCGCATACAAGTTGCAGATTGTCTGCTCATGATAATCGCGGGTAACTAGAAGTGGAGTGGGCCGGTGCTCGCACCGACCCACTCCACTTCTCCTCCTTTTCTCAGTGGATATTATGGCGTTACTGGCGGCTCCGCCTCAGGAATTAAGGATTCATCTCCTTGAATTCCCGGCGCTACCAGAGCGGCAGCTGGAGCGGCTGCCGGCACCGGACCGACCGGCACAGTCACTACCGTCTCATCCCCTCCCAAATTGTCCGTGTAGGTGATCTGGACCCTGATGAAGCGATCTCCATCCGCGGCAGCGACCAGGTAGGCGGTGTCTCCAGTCGGGTTTGAACCCGGACCTTGAATCGTTACCCAGTCACCGTCAGCAGCATCGACTGTTGCCGCACTCTGCCATGTGTAGGTGAATACGACATCTTCGATCCCGTCCTCATCTTGAGGAACGGTGACGGCGAGTGTCGATCCGACCTCGAGAGGCCCAACAATTGCCGGCGGTACTCCCGGATCATTCACGTTCACCACAGCGAGCGTGGTCCACGGCGACACTACGGTGTAGAGCGTGCCGTCGATCTCGAACTTCACGTTCACCTGCAAGTACTGCTCTACGGCATCGTCGGTCGGAACGTATGTACTCATGTTTGGAGTACCCGGGTCCGGGGCGACGCCACCGATTGTCAGTTCTTCAATCTCGGTGATCTCAGCGGGCGAGCCACCTTCACCACCGAACCAGGTGTACCGAACATTCGTTGCCTCACTCAGGTCGAAGGCGTTGCCCTCGTTGTCGAGCAGTTCGGCAACAACATTCGTGCCCTCATTGAGTGGATCCTCGAAGGTCAGCACAATCTCACCGACAGGTTCGCACGGTGCCATCGTTCCGTTCTCCGAATCCAGGATCACGCAGCTGTCAAGGAACTGAAGTCGTTCGATGTTATTGATGATGTCAATACCACTCGATTCCTCAGCCTCGACTGCACCGGTGTGCTCAACCTGCCAGTAGCTATCTTTGATGTACGTGACCGTGTAGGCACTTTGCACATCCGCATACTCTGACACATCGATCGCACCGCTTGCTGGATCGTCGTAGCGGATTTCCCGAATTATCTGGAGATTGCCCGGGTCGATTTCTCCTGCGAGCATCCGCGCTTGGTATGCACTTGCGCTGTCGTGAGCTTCGAGCACATTGCCCTCAGCGTCGACCAGTGCGAGCTGTACCGCGAGGTACGCGTCACCATCAAGGTAATCGTTGCCGAATCTACCCTCGATCAGGTCGCTTCCTTCACCGCCAATGACGATGCTTGGGAAGCCATCCGAATCTGCGATGGGCCCTTCTCGCATGAACTGCTGTCCGAAGTTCATGCCATCTGGGTAGAGCATCTCTCGGAGACCATCGACAAGGTCCAGAGTGTCCTCTGTCATCTTGTGGAGGTACTCCTCGTCTCCAGCGAACTCACCTTCAACTGCGCGGTTCGGTCCACGAAGTACATCGTCTCCCGATCCACCGGAAAGCCCCTCGAGTTGATCGAACCGATCACGAACGGCATTCACGTCTGGGCGTTGCAGCAGAGTGAAGAGGAAGTCGGCGTCAACATCCTGCGTCTCTCCGTAGTATGTGACCCAATCCCAACCCATGTTGCCAAGGTGACGGTCGGTACCGAAGACTTCGGCGACGAGAATGTCGTCACCACCTTCACCT
The DNA here is from genome assembly GCF_014396385.1 of Leucobacter denitrificans. Taxonomy (NCBI): domain Bacteria; kingdom Bacillati; phylum Actinomycetota; class Actinomycetes; order Micrococcales; family Microbacteriaceae; genus Leucobacter; species Leucobacter denitrificans. The sequence goes on along the minus strand of NZ_CP060716.1, from coordinate 1,908,800 downwards.
TCGATGTCATCGTCACCACCGCGACCAATGACGACATCGTCGCCGCCGATCACGTCAGCTTGGAATTGGTCGCCGTTGTCGCCCTGCAAGAGGTCGGCATGGCGGCTACCTTCGAGCCAGTCATTCTGCTCGCCACCAAACGCTGCGACGATGCGACCCGTACTGCCGAGGATGACGTCGTTGCCGTCGCCCGCGAACATGTTGTCGGTGTCGCCGCCGTTGACCAGGTAGTCATGCCCTGGTCCGCCGTGCACGATATCGAAGCCCGGGCCGGAGTGAAGAACATCATTACCCCACTGACCCTTGAGCACGTCATCACCGAAGGTGTCGGTGAGCACGTCGTTACCCTCTCCGCCAGCGAGCACGTCGTTGCCCGAACCTCCTTCGATTATGTCGTTTCCACCCTTACCTGAGACGGAATCATCGCCCTCATCGGTTCTGATGCGATCATCACCTGAAGTGCCGTGGATCTCGATGTGCTCGTCACCAACCCAGCGCCATGTATCGTCTGGGTCTTGCCGCAGCGTTCCCGGATAGGGTTGCTGCACATTGGCGAGCGAGATCACCGGATCCTGTATGGAGAAGATATTCGCGGGAAGCTCCGAGGCGTCTGTATTTCGCTCGATGAGAGACGAGAACGAGTTCGCTTCGAGAGCTGCAAACAGCTGGTTACCTTGATTGCGGAACAGGTAGTAGAACCGGTCACCGAACTGCAACGCTTCGAGTTGTTCCTCGAAGACGAAGTTGAACGATGAGCCGAGCAACCCGCCGAATGGATTCACTCGTTCAGCGAGACCACCGGTCCAGAAGTCCACATTCTCAAGGCCTGTGACCGTCTTACCGTCCACATTTGTGTAGGCGCCAGTCGAGAGCATGTACTCCACGCGATCTTCTGGAACTTCCGTTGGGATCGGCGGCGCAAAGGCTCCGAGCTGGATGTCCACATCAGGATTCACCGCCAGCGGGCCACCGAGCACCACAATGTGGTCTGGTTGGAGCCGTTCAATCTCTGCCATAACTGAAGCAGGAATCGAAGTGACCCCAGTTGTGTTCCCGTGCGGCACGAGCAACACTGGTCGGTCATTGAGTCCACCGACGGGTCCGACTGCTAGACCATCTAGGAAGTTTCCACCTGTGGTGATATAGAGTGTTCCTCCATGTCCAGCAGGGTACGAAACTGAACTGATTTCAGCCGCAGTGTCGTACTGAGTTTGACCCCAAACACGTTCCACAGTTGCGCCAGGAACCGCAGACACAATTGCGTTGAACACACCGGCCGTAACTGCAGATGTTCCTCCGAGCACGATGACCCGATCTGGGTCAAGTCGCTCCAACTCAGCCCTTGTAACTGGAGGGAGCTGCCCCTTCCTCGTGAGCAAGATAGGATCGCCATCCCTTGCGGCAACTGTTGATGCGGCAAGCGCATCTGGGAAGTTCTCCCCTGTCGCCACGTACACTGTGTCGGCACCGCCATCAGCCGTAATCAGCTGTTGACTGATTAGCACTGCAGTGTCATACAGCGTTGTTCCACCCATACGTTCAACCGGAGCAATATCTGCCCTCTCAAGCTGATCTACCACCGAAGGTCTGACGGCAAGCTCACCGCCGAGCACCACGATCTTTGCTGGATTGAGTCGTATCAACTCGTTGATCGTAACCGTAGGCGTAACACTCTTTCCCGTCAGCAGCAGTGGGCCAGGCCCTGCAGCCGCAAGAGGCCCTGCGGCAAGTGCGTCTGGGAAATTCTCGTTTGTTGTCAGGTACACGACTGGCACATTTGGCGAGAAGTTCGACTCCGAGATAAGCACTGCAGTATCGAAAGCAGTTCCACCTGCAAGGCGAGAAATGAATGCTTCGTCACCTAGCGGAGTACCATTAACGAGAAGCGAAGCTGCTTCGCGCTTTCCATCAATCGTGGTCTCCGCGAGGATTGACTCGTGCGTGCCATAGGCTGCAACGAAGTTCACAAGTGAGGCATTCGTAGCATCACGCCCGAAGATATTACCGTTCTTCAAGCTGTCGCCGAAGTCGACCCAGTTTGCATACGGTCGCAGCATCGGGTCACCGGTGGCGTCAAAGAATGTCTGACGCGCCTCTTGCAGGGGCGGTACACCGGCATCGCGTGCACGCAGCATGTTAATCGTCGGGAGATCGAGTGGAAGCCCCAGCAGGTTATTGCGCAGGGTACCTACTACGAACTCATCGATCTGCGAACTCTGCTGTCGAACTGTACCGTTAACGATTGAACCGGCAGCTTGTTCTGCACTTAGTCTGCCGTTGTCGGTATAGGCCGCGGGGTTCAAGAACCCCTCGAGCAGTTCAACTTTTGTGGTATCGAATCCACTCCGCTCAATTTCGTCAGTGAGCATCGAGTGTCCGAAACGATACACAACGTGTGCAAACTCTGCCGTAATCGAAGGATCGATGTTCGCGTTGTACGAGTTCTCATTGAACACGACTGCGTCAATCGATGGCTGAACCGTGCGCGCGAACTCCTCGAACACGAGGTGCTGGTACTGCATCTCAGTTGCGAATCGTGCCGCCTGGAATACGCGTTGTGGGTAATTCCAGTCATCTGCTTCTGGCCCGGGCAGCACATCCTCCGGCCTTTCATTCGGCCATGCGTGTTCGAGCCCCTGATACGCCTTTTTCAGTTCAGGGTTCGCATCAAGCGTTTCCATTACCGAGCCGACCATTCGGTTGTGCTCTGCGTGGAACACATGGTGCACTGTCGAGAGACCAATGTTTTCATTGCCTCGACCGTCACCTGTAACGAAGTGTGCACCGAGCGAGACATTGTCATACCCGCTCAGAACAGGATTTCCACTGTCATCAAGTACAGGATTGCCCTCCTCATCGAATCGCGGCATCAACTCGCCTCCGACTACCACCGGGGTGGCGCCGTGCGCGATATCTTCGAGGAACGCGTGACCGGTTGTCAGGGCAAGATCTGCATTGACTGGAGTCCCGAGGTTACCCTCGACGTTCAGCGGCTCACCGCCGTTATCGGTCACCACCAAGGGGAAACCGTTAGGGCCTGGGATGAAGTTACCGTAAGGGTCGGTTACTACCTGCGGCACATCAAGCGCCCGCTTGTCTGTCAGTTCAATTCCAAGCACATCTCGTGCTTGATTCTTGATGTCCGTCCAAGTAACAAGGCCGCCTGAAGGGGCATCAAGCAACTCACCAGTGTCAATCGGTGCCCCTTCTGCAATCTCGTACTTACGCAGGAACACTTGGTGCGAGGGGTGCGAGGTATATGTTTGGTTTTGATCAACAAACGGTGTCGTCTCATTGTTATGGGTGTCATCGTTCGTTCCAAGCACACCGTCAGGCCCAGGCTGCCGAGTTGCGCGCGTCAAGACCAGATACGGTGCCTGAGGGTTGAAATCAGGGTGGTCACGTATCGGATCATCTTCTTGCAACGGAACAATGAGAGTTCCATTTCCGCCCTTGTCGACCAGGTCAAGACCGTGATCGAAGAACTGGCCGAAGAAGGTGAAGAAGGCATTTGTCGGCGCTGACAAACCTTCGTCCGACGCCATGTTTGGCAGGTGGATCGTGCCATCAGGCCTGATCTCCGAACCTGGCAGGTGCGAGGCTGCGTTCACTGCCGCTGGGTTGTTCGTGGACTGGTCAACGATAAGGTTCGAGATAATTCTCGGAGTCGAATCGTAGACAATGTGCCCTGGTTCCCACTGCGCGTAGCAGGTAAGTCCCGGTTCACACATATCAGTGTTACCTGCGGGAGGCGCACCCGGTGCGGTGAGAGCGGGGTCTGCTTGCCGGAAGTAGGGTTCGAGAATCGTCGGGAAAGGTTGATCTGACGCCCCCCAGAGACTGCGTCCCTCGGTGAGGTTGTTGAATGAACCATCGACTGTACGAAGTCCGTGAGGAAGCTTCGGACTCGCAACACACTTGCCCGACTTATCCGTCGGCGTCGGGCACAGCAGTTGTCCCCCTGCCGCGTGCGCTTCTGAAATCTGGATCTGGCGGAGGATGAAATCGAGATCGTTCGCATTCAAATAGAACGATGGATTTTCATCCGTGGCAGCAACAGCCGGGGTGACTGCTACTCCATACATCGGAATCGCAAGTAGCGCCCCGAGTAGTACACCGACGACCCTTTTAACAGGCCGTCGATGCGGTGATTCTTGTTTCATGATCCGAAACCTCCATTGCTTTCGTCATGACTTTGTGAGTGAAAATCTGGAAAAGAATTAGAGCTCAACGACATCGGCACCCATCTCTTCAGCGATGGACGTATCGGTGTCGGTTGTGATGATCCAGTTCGATCCCACTAACGCCTGCGAGTGCAGGCTTGTACCGCCTTGGAGCTGTTCGATCATGCTGTCCCGGTCGTCAGTGCTGTCATAAATTGACAACGTGGCACCGGTAACGTCGCAGTTACCGAACGCGCTCCAACTGCCTGATTGTGTTCCAAGTTGCCACTCGTCGCACTGGGCACCCGCATTAACGTATGCCTCTTTTAATTCATCAATCGATTCGAAGCCCGATACTCCAGCGTCGCTACACGCCGTGAGCATCGCTAATGCGCACAGCGTCATTGCTGCCGCTACATAGCGCTTGCTTCTCATGATGTCCCCCTTTCCATTTCGAACCGGTTGGCCCAGCGCCACCGGATACGTTTCAATGTGCTGTGCAGCGAGCAGCGAGCCGGATGCCTCGAGAGGCGGACCGGTCAACAGCACTAAATCTGAGGGTCTAAGAAGTCGCGAGTAAAAGCTCAGCACCCAGAGGCGTGGAGTGGTGAGAAAGATCTCTCGTCGAAGATCTGCATACAGAGGGGCACGCGACCCAATGAGTGTATTGATTGGCATGGTGACTGCCAATATGGCGAACCACAGGTTCGCTGCTGATCGAACCGCCTCAGATTCAGTTAATAACTGCAATGGCAACGGCAAGTCCTCAATGTTCTGTCGTTGCAACTCTTCTTGCGCTTCGTTATCCCCCTGCGTTTCCCGCTTGTCTGGCTCGACCTTGAGCCCGAGCGACCGAGCAAGTTCGGATTCGGTGAGCCATGCAGCCGCTGTGGTGAGTCCTCGAGTCGTTACCAACGCTGGGACTGGTGCGGGCGCCGAGGTGGATACCGATGCTAGCTGAGGCTTCGGAAGCTGAGGAGCGGCAGCAAGGTCGCGGATATGAATGTATCCGGTGAACGTTTCTTTTGGTACGACTCGTGCGTAATAGTGGCCCGCGGGTGAGCCGTAGTTGTACTCTTCAACGACGATGCGGCCATCATCGAGCACCTGCGCAACCCATGCCACATGGCCGAATGGTGAGGCACCCGCGTGATACGGCGTGCTGTACGCTACCGCGCCGATGGCTGGCGTCGTGTCTACTCGAATACCGGCCCTTCGAGCGGAATCGCCCCACTCGCCGGCGTTTCCCCATCGGGCAACGCCAAGCGACCAATTCGAGAAGGGAACCTTATTTACCTGCTGCAGGCGCCACGCTACAAATGAGGTGCACTGACGGTGGGCGAAGCCCCATTCATCCCAGACAATCGGGGAATAAGGGAGCACCTTGTACTTGGTTGGGTAGTCATCCCCGATGAGACCGCCCGTCGGAGCTGGAGCGCCCTGGAGCCAGATTTGGCCGTGTGATCCAGGTTGCGGATTCGACGGGTACTTGTTCGTCGGTGAGGTCGGACTAGGAGTCTTTGGTGCCGGAATCGGCTCGGGAGTCGGTTTCGGCTCGGGCTGCGGGGTGGGTGTTGGTGATGGAGTTGGAGTGGGTTCTGGCGCTGGCGTGGGTTCTGGCGCTGGCGCGTTTGGATCGGGCTCTGCGACCGGCGGGTCCTTGTCCTGCGGAACCGGCGCTTCCCCTCCCTCCGGAATATTCGGAACTTCCTCATCCAGAGGCTCCTCTTGTTCCACGATCTCAGTATCTGAGTCAGGAGGAGGCGTCTCTGGCGGATCCACTTCTGCAGTGATTGGTTCCGAGGGAACTTCCGGTGGCTCACCAGGCGTCGGCTCCGCCGTTCCCTCAAGAGGGTCGTCGTCTAGTGTCGCAATTGCGGGTTGAACTTCAAGGGTTCTCGGAATTACCTCATCGCCACTCTTCTCAACCTCGACAACCCCTTCAAGATTCTCTGGAGACGGCGCTACGACGACTTCAGCCACCGAGTGAACGGGTGTTTCGTCGGGTTCGTAAGAAACGGCGGGACTCAAGCCCGACATAGCCAGGAGCAATGATGCCGTGATGATGAGGGCAGCTAGGGGATATCGCGTGGCATTCCGCCACCATAGATCCCCCGTCGAATACATATCATCCCCTTTGACGACACGCGCTCAGATTCAGCAAGTAATAAAATTTGTCTGATATGGAGCCTAGGGGCGTGTGTCAAAAATTCAGTCAGGGAAAAATACGTAACTTATGAGTACAGCATCAATCTGCCCGTGGTCTCATATGAGGCCACGCGCAGATTGATTTGCTGCGGTTGAGTTAAAGAGACTCGTTGAGCTTGTTGTTCCACATTGATAACGCAGAACCGATGGCCATGTGCATATCCAAGTACTGGTAGGTGCCTAGTCGACCCCCGAAAAGCACCTTCGGCTCCTGCTCAGTGAGCGCACGATACTTCAAAAGACGTTCACGGTCATCCGGGGTATTTACTGGATAATACGGCTCATCATCTTTATCAGCGAAGCGTGAGAACTCTCGCATGATGACCGTCTTATCGTTCGGGTACTCGCGCTCTGGGTGAAAGTGGCGGAACTCGTGAATGCGAGTGTACTCGAAATTCGCATCTGGGTAGTTCATCACTGAGGTGCCTTGGTAGTCCCCGACAGGCACGACCTCTTGCTCGAAGTCGAGTGTGCGCCAGCCGAGTTCACCCTCCGCATAGTCGAAGTAACGATCGACCGGGCCGGTATAAACAACCGGGGTCTTGCCAACGACAGCCTTCTTATTTAAGGGTTGCGACTCATCGAAGAAGTCGGTGTTCAGGCGCACTTCAATGTTCGGGTGGTCAGCCATCTTTTCGAGCCAGGCGGTGTATCCGTCAACGGGCAGACCCTCGTACTTGTCATTGAAGTACCGGTTGTCATAGGTGTAGCGAACCGGTAGTCGACTCACGATGTCGCCCGAAAGCTTCTTCGCATCGGTCTGCCACTGCTTCGCCGTGTAGTCACGGAAGAATGCTTCGAAGAGCGGGCGACCGACGAGAGCGATGCCTTTCTCCTCGAAGTTCTGCGCAGTCTTCACATCGAATTCACCAGCTTGTTCTTTGATCAGCGCACGAGCTTCTTCGGGCGAGTATGCGGCTTGGAAGAACTGGTTGATCGTGCCAAGGTTCACTGGCAGTGGGTAGACGACTCCCTTGTGGTGCGAATAGACCTTGTGCACGTAGCTCGTGAACTTCGTGAACCGGTTCACATACTCCCACACGGTCTCATTCGATGTGTGAAATAGGTGAGCACCATATTTGTGGATCTCGATACCCGTCTCGGGCTCCGCCTCTGAATATGCGTTGCCACCGATATGACTCCGGCGGTCAATCACGACCACTTTTTTACCTGCACTTGCTGCACGCTCAGCGATGGTGAGCCCAAAGAAGCCTGACCCGACTACGAGAAGATCCATGGTGTCCAGTCTATTCGCCGACTCAGCTACGCCTAATTCTCAGTTACCTGAGCCAATGACAATTCTTGGGACTCCAGTCCAGGCCGTTGGGTCAGTGTAGTTGCGCCCATCAGCAAACAGTTTGATCCCCGGGAAGTCCTTCGGTCCGAGGTCGCGGTAGTCGGCATGATCAGCCTGCAAGATAGCCACATCTACAGGATCACCAATCGCGTGAGCCGTGAAACCATAACCGGCGAGTTCCTCGTCGGTGAAGACCGGGTCGTGCACAGTTACAACGGCACCTCGGGCGTTGAGCTCCTCGACAGTTGGGAACACGCCAGAGACCGCGGTTTCCTTCACACCGCCACGGTATGAGGCGCCCAATACAACGACACGCTGCCCACTGAGATCACCGATTGTCTGCTCAACTCGATCGACTACATACTTCGGCATTGTGGCATTGTAATTTCGGGCCGTGCGCACAATATCTGCATCCGGATCTGTCGACAGGTAGAGACGTGGATATACAGGAATGCAATGACCGCCGACGGCGATTCCAGGGCGATGAATGTGGCTGAACGGCTGGGAGTTACAAGCTTCGATCACCTTGTACACATCGATACCTGCGGTGTCGGCAAATCGCGCAAACTGGTTCGCGAGACCGATGTTCACGTCCCTGTAGGTAGTCTCCGCGAGCTTCGCCATCTCCGCAGCTTCAGCGGTGCCCATGTCCCAAACACCGTTCGGGCGCGGAAGGTCCTCTCGCTCGTCAAACGTCAGCACTGACTCATAGAACTCAATAGCCTTCTGAGTTCCAGCTTCACTCAGACCACCAACCAGCTTCGGGTATTTCTTCAGATCCTCGTAGACGCGACCGGTGAGTACCCGCTCGGGAGAGAACACGACGTGAAAGTCCTCGCCTTCTGTCAGGCCCGAAACTTCCTCGATGAGTGGCTTCCAGCGGCCTCTAACCGTACCAACTGGCAAGGTGGTTTCGTATGACACAAGCGTTCCAGGCGTGATGTGTTCGGCGAATGATCGCGTCGCTGCGTCCATCCACTTGAAATCCGGCTCCCAAGTCTCCTCATCCACGAGAAGAGGCACAACGATCACAATCGCGTCAGCACCTGGAATCGCATCGGAGTAATCAGTGGTCGCCCTGAGCTTGCCAGCCGGCACCTGTTCTGCAAGCTTCTCGGCTAATCCGCGCTCACCAGGAAACGGTTCCTCGCCACGATTAATGCATGCAACGAGTGCCTCATTAACGTCAACACCAACGACTTCATGCCCCATCGATGCGTATTGAGTTGCGAGCGGGAGTCCAATTTTGCCTGTGGCAACTACTGCGATCTTCACGTAACTAGCTTACCTGGGCCAACATATCGTAGGCATAACTCTATCCAACAGAGCCACCGGGACTCACTCACAATGCAGTGATAATCTTAAAATATATCCTGCAATCGGGCAGGATATATGCTCCGGCAATCATGTTTTAGAGAACGAGTAATGGCAGATCCACGCAACACACTCAATCCCCGGGGGCTGAACCTGCACATATACCCTTCAACCCTGGTTGGCGCAGGGCGTGTTCGCAAGGTTGCTAAGAGTATCCATTCAACGGGATGCTTTAGTGAGACTCACGCGGTAGGTATGGGTGGCAAAGACCTTCCCCCTCAAGAAACCGTACAAGGGGAGGTCAAACTCGTTCGTATAGGCCGCTCACTCGGAGGTTCCAAGCTCGCGAAGGCACTTGCATTCGCACTCTGGCAACCGTCAATCTTGTTTAAATACCGAGATAAGAAGTTGGATGCGGTTGCGGCACACAATGTCTGGCTACTTCCTTTCGCATTCCATCTAGCAAAACGTGCGGGTGCTGTTTTCGCCTATAACGCCCACGAGCTGGAAACCGAAAGTATTGCAAGCAAAGGCTTGAAACAGCGGATTGCGAAAGCAATCGAACGGAGATACATCCGTCACGTCGATGTGTTCTCAGTGGTGAACGAGTCCATCGCAGATTGGTACGAGTCAGAGTATGACATCCCTCGTCCTTTCGCGATCACAAATATTCCAGAAGATGATGGCAGCAGTGTAGACCTTCGTACACTACTTAGTATTCCCGACGATAAGTTGCTTTATATTCATCTTGGGCACCTAATGGCTGGGCGTAGTATCCCTGTCATTCTGGAGAGCTTCGCTGAGAACCCTTCAGTACACGTCGTGTTCCTCGGAGATGGGCCTTACCGTTCCGACATAGTTGCTGCATCAAGCAAACACTCCAATATCCACTGGCTTGCACCAGTAGCGCCTGAGTCTGTTGTTGGCTACGCACGTGGCGCGGACGTCGGACTTTGCCTCATTGAGCATTTGAGTCTTTCCGGGAAGCTCTCGACGCCGAATAAATTCATGGAAGCTTTGGCTGCAGAAATACCGTCTCTGTCTTCAGACTTGGTCGAGGTTAGGCGTTACTTAGGCAAACGAGCCAACGATTGGATATTAAGTTCCCCAGAGCAACAGCTGGGGAACGCGTTGTCACGCATCAATAGGGAAAGCATCGAAGAGTTCAAGGATGAGCTCAGACAGCTACCCTCCTGGGATGAGCAGATGCCGCCTATTATTCACGCCTATCGTCAGGCAGTTGAGAAGAGCCAATCACTTGCCTGAGAATACTGAAAAGAAGCCATCAATTGTCCTGTTGTTAACGAGCAATTTTCCTTTCCGAACTGGTGAGGAATTCATCGAAAACGAGATCACTTATCTTTCGAAAGGATTCACTAAGGTCCTCATCGCTCCACTCTCTTATCGGCCTGGAATGTCGCAGACGAGAGTGGTGCCAGAGAACGTCGAGTTGGTTTTGCCTGGAGCCCGCTACCGAACTGCGTCAGACCTCAGAGACATCATTAGTTTCATACTGCGGCATCCCGGACGTTTCTTCTTGTCAATTAGGCGTTCAATTTTCTCCAAGGAGAAGCTGCGCTTCAGGCACATAGACCTTATGTTTGACCTTCATTGCAGCATGCTTGCAGAAAATATCAATGGCGCGCTTTCGAAGAATTACAACGACCCAGAACTCTCGATTATTTACTGCTACTGGTTCCACACTCAGGCCCGTGTCGCAGTCGCACTCAAATCACTAATTCAGTTCCAAAGCACTCCGATAATATCTCGGGGTCATCGTAGCGACATTTACGAGGAAGCACATTTGAACGGGCACCTTCCTCAGCGCAGAATAATGATCACCGATATGAAGAAACTCTATGCGGTATCAGAAGACGGCACAGCGTATTTGAAGGAAAAGTTCCCACGCTTCGCCAAACAAATTGAGACTCGCTACTTAGGGGTAAATGCCGCCACCAATGCTGGAAATCCTAGTTTGCAAAGCAAGCAACTAGTCACATGTTCCGCAATTAGTAACGTGAAACGCCTCCCGCTACTTATCGAAGCTCTTGCCATCCTCCAGAAATCACATCCAGACGTTGTGTGGATCCACTACGGGTGGGGAGAAGGTAGCGCTGTGGACAGTGTGGTTGCTCTCGCGCGGGAAAAGCTTACGCCCGGGAGCTTTGATTTCAAGGGCGCAATTCCAAACTCCGACTTGCGCGCAGTTTACGGCAGTACACCAGCAACAGCTTTTATTAATGTGTCATCTTCTGAGGGGGTGCCTGTTTCGATGATGGAAGCACTTGCCCAGGGACTTCCTCTCATCGCAACTGACGTCGGCGGCTCTCGCGAACTAATTAACACGAAGCTCGGAATGTTTCCTGGATTGTTAAGTAGTGATCCAAGTCCCACAGAAGTTGCCTCAGCAATTCAGGCGCTGTTGGAATCATCTGATTCAGATTATGCGAATTACGTCAAGGCAAGCTTGCTAGCTTGGGAAAGTAAGTGGTCTGCAGAGAGAAACTACTCGAAATTCACGCAAGATATAGCGGGTCTTGCTGGCCCAATCTCCGATTAGGCATGATTGCCTTCGATCAGTATGCGAGGGAGAACGTTCACTTGAGCATTGCGAATTTGTCGCTTGATGTAATTATCCCCGTTCACAATGTTGAACGACCTATCCGACGCTCTGTTTTGAGCGTCATCTCCGCCAAAAATCCTCGAATTCGAGCGCTAGTGATCGCGCACAATATCCCGCGTGAAAGTATACTTAGAAAGCTTAAGGATCTCGACCTTGAGCGGCTCCAAGTCATTGAACATCGTGACGGAGTATTTTCCCCTGCGGGTCCCAAAAATGCAGGTATTGACGCTTCCTCTGCAACATACATTGCCTTTCTGGATTCCGATGATGAATATGAAATCGGTGCACTCGACGCATTTTGCAATGAGCTTCAGTCTGCGTCTAGTCCTGATTTGCTAATCGGTCAGTTAAGGGGCACTTCACAAGGTCGGATTATGGCGCCCCTACCAAGAGTTCGACGTTTCGAGAACCTTGATCCAGTGAAAGACTTGCTAAATAATCGAACCGCACCGATCGGCGTGATGATACGGCGCGAAGTACTCAAATCTACTGGAGCGCCAAGGTTTAGCGAGGGCTATCCAATCGGCGAAGATATAGAACTTGGACTCTACCTGTGGAATCAGACGAGAAGTATTTCATACTCACGGTATGCATCCGGCTACTTGGTACACGAAGATGGAACTGATCGCGTAACCGGACGGACACTGTCCGTAGAAAGCGCCCTCGCTCCGGTCGCCAGGATAGTTCAAATGGATTGGTTTAAGGAACTTTCACCACAGCAAAAGACTGCGGCTTGCGCAAAGCTCATTAAATTTCAGGTTCTTCGCCTGTGCCATCGTTTAGAGTCCGTTGGGCCAATCGGACCCCTCGATCGAGAGGCAGCGCGGAACGTTTTGTGGCTGCTATTGAGAATGTCTCCAAATGCTTTAGGGCTTCTCACTCCGCACGAAGCACGCGCTGCCAGAGTACTTGGCTCTACCGAGAACAATGAATTGGGAACAATTTTCCGTACTTCAAAGATCAGTAGCTTTCTCGATAAGTTCCTAACCCACCGAGTAACGCATATTTTTAACCCTGCGGGAGGCTTGAGGGTCGCAATCCGGTTGATCTTCGTTCCAGCTACGCTCAAACGCTTTCGTCAGCCCTAAGTTAAGCCAGCCAATCGGGCTTGCGCTTCAAACTCAGGGAGTTCCGCAACTACCTCGTCGAAGGTACCTTTAGCAAGGATCTTCCCGCTGTCCAGATAACAGACTTGATCATAGTTACGGATAGTCGATAACCGATGTGCCACTGTGATGAAAGTAACACTTCCTCGAAGCTCATTGAGCGAATCCGTTACGACCTTCTCAGTTGCTGTGTCGAGAGCGCTTGTAGCCTCATCCATCACCATGACAAAAGGGTCAGAATACAGAGCCCGAGCGATCCCTATACGTTGTTGTTGGCCACCAGAAACCGTAGCTCCTCGCTCACCGAGCGCCCTATAAATTCCGGCTTCTCGGTCCAAGAGATCGCTCAAATTGACGCGCTCGAGAACCTCTTCTACCTTGGAAGAATCAAAATCATCATTCCACGTAAGTGCAACGTTCTGGGCAATCGAAGCATCAAATAGAGCCACTCGCTGAGGGACATAACCTACGCGACTGCGCCATTGAGAGATAACACTCTCTAACGGCATTCCGTCGAGTTCGACCGTGCCACCGGAAGCCATACTGAGTCCCAAGAGAATGTCAATCAGTGTTGACTTTCCGGCACCAGAAGGACCAACGAGTGCCAGGCTCGAGCCAATGGGAATTTCAAGGTTGAGTCCGTCGAGAACCTTTGTAGAGGAGCCCGGGTAAGAGAATGAAACTTCACTTAGCTTCAATACAGTTGGATTGGAAGGGAGACTGGACTCATCACGGGCTATCTCTACGCTTTCCCGAAGCGGAAATTGCAGCTCGTTGACTATATCGTTGGCATAGACCGAATTCGACGACGCTTGAGTGATGGAAGCTTGGACGCTGTTCATCGCAGGCATCATCCTAAATCCTGTGGCCGCAAAAAGCGTGAGACCAGTTACAAGCCCTTCAGGCCCACCAACCAAGTATGCGACCCCGCCAACTACAAGGAAGCCGCCAATCAGTGCCGCTTCAAACACGTACTTCGGTACCGCAGATAAGAACGCAACATTCGCCCGAGCTCGAGTAGCTCTACGCCGGTTCCTGCTAATTGTCGCACCGACGTCATCTAATTTACCTCGAAGTGTTACTTCTTTTAACGCATCTATCATCTCAGTGATTAGTGTCGCTACAAGGTAACTAAACTTGCGATTATGATCGCCCGCGCGCCTAGCCTGGGGAGTGATCACAAAGAACATCAATGTCGAGACGGCACCCAAATACAAGAAAGCTGTCAAAGCTGTAAGCGGTTGTGAGACAACAAGAACTGAAAGCGCCCCTACGAACGTAAGCGCGTTGACCGGAACTTGAGAAAGCGGAACAAGGAACCCCATCGTGGTGTTTGCCATTGCAGTGTCGACAAGCCGGGTCACTTCTGCAGTGCTCATCTGAGATCTTCTTGCCCAGTCCGATCTCATATATCGGTCAAATATTCTGTCACCTACAGTCAGCTCGTAACTGGCAAATTTACGAGTGGCTACCCAATGGAGACCGATTGCTAGTACTCCTTTAACAATGAAGAGCACACCAACCGCCACTGCCACCCAAACCGTCATACTTTCGGGGAGGTCCCCAAGCAGCGGGAGGCTAACTGCGTGCCCTGCAGCTAACGCATTTACCGTTAGAAGTACTAGACCCAACGCGACTATGTCCAGCAGAGCTAAGGCTCCAGTTATTAACGAGTATCCTACGAAGAACTTGCGCGCACCAAATGGTAGTACGCGAAAAAGTTTCGACAACGTTTGCCATAGGTTCTTCATGCCTTTGGCCCCTCTTTATCAACCACTTGTGAAGCAACCTCTACGATTCGTTCTGAAACTTTCTTTAGGCTCAGTGCTTCCTTCGCCCATGTCGATACAGCGATACGGCGTTCTATCGACTGTTCCTCTCGTATTAACTCGACCATTGCACTTGCAACTGAAAGTGGGTCAAAATCTACAGCAGTACCGAGAGGTTCTCCACTTAGCTCCACGTTCACAAAGTCTCGAGCTGGACCATTTCCTGTGTACAGTAACTTAGCCCCACAAACTGCAGCCGCGTAGAGTTTGGTAGGGAACGCAAAATCATATCCTGAATTGGGCCGAACGCTAGCAATAGCAACTGTTGCTTGCCGAAGAATTGGGGCAAGTTCTTCAATCTGTTTAGTTGATTCAAAAGTCACCGCGTGCGATATGCCCAATTGATTGACACGCCGAATTAACGAATCCCGTTCCGAACCGCCTCCAATAAATCGGAGTCTTACATCGGGGTAGGTTTTTAGCACCATTGGCATTGCTTCTACAAAAATTTCAGCGCCATGAACCTCCGAGGCGGTCCCTGCATAGACAAATACTCTCGACTCACGCCTAGTCTCACCACTCGTAACCGTAGCTTGCAATGACTTCGACAATCGATCCGTGTCGACCCCGTTACCAACCGTCACTATCGGTGGCTGAACACCGAACTCATGCAATCGTTCAGTGAGGTCCACTGAAACTGAAACGATTTTCGAAGCCCCTCGCATTGCCAACAATTCGACGGCTCTAACTAAACGGAGAATCCATTTAGGGGCGCCCGTCTGGGCCGCTGCATCAGACCATATGTCTGCCGCATAGTAGATGTATGGGATTCTGCGAAGCCCCGAAGCGATCCGCACGAATAGTCCAGTCGTTGGGGGTGGTTCGACTACAAAAATGTCCCTCCGTGCCCCAAATAGGATTCTGAAGAAGATCGGGATATCGAAGCTCAAATACTGCAAATATCCACGTACGTACCCGGAAGAATCTCGCAACACAGGGAAGCGGCGAACCTTATAGGTTCGGTCAGCATCATTTGTCCTAGCCCCACGAGCTGGCTTAACCGTCAAAACATTGACAGTGTGCCCTGACTCTGAGAACGAATTTGCCAATGTTCCCAGCCTAAGTGAAGCTGCACTCGGCTCGGGTTCGAATATCCGTGTAACTATCGCAACGCGCACAGCCGCTCAGGCCCCGGCTCTCACCACTGCGGTTACAGCATTGACAATTCGTTCTAAGTCGGCAGCCGTGAGTGACGGATGTACGGGTAGAGACAGTACTTGCGATGCAGCCCGCTCAGTTTGTGGGAGGTAGAGATCTGGCGCAAACCTAGATAATGACGGCAAACGATGGTTCGGGATCGGGTAGTAGACGCCTGACCCTACTTGATACTCATCTCTAAGCGCTCGTTGAATGCTATCTCTCTCATCTGCATCCACTCGGATCGTATACTGATGGTAAACGTGGACCGCGCCGGACGCCACTTTGGGAACCGTGATCTCAGCCACGTCAGCGAGTGCAGCCGTGAGTGTGTCGGCGTTTTCTTTGCGCTTAGTATTCCAGGCATCAATCTTATTCAACTGAACTCGGCCAATGGCTGCGTGAATGTCCGTCATACGGGCATTGAATCCAATCAGCTCATTAGAATACTGCGTCTCCATTCCCTGATTCCGGAGTAGACGCAACTTCCTCGCAGTTTCCGAATCTGAACAAGCAACCATTCCTCCCTCACCCGAGGTCATATTCTTGGTGGGGTACAAACTGAACATCGCGAAGTGGCCGATCGTACCGACGTTTCGTCCCCTCCAGCTTGCGCCATGTGCTTGTGCAGCATCCTCAAAGATAAGTAACCCATTCTCAGTGGCAATTGCCTCAATTTCTTCGACGAGAAATGGGTGACCGTATAGGTGGACCGGCAAAATCCCACGTGTTTGTCCGGTGATCGCAGCCCGGATCGAAGCGGGATCCAATGTGAAATAATCCGGTTCAATATCGACAAAAACTGGAGTGGCGCCTGTCAAGGCTACAGAATTTGCAGTCGCAGCGAACGTGAATGACGGCACGATCACCTCGTCACCGGGTCCGATACCAGCAGCAAGCAACCCTAGGTGCAGGCCGCTAGTGCCGGAATTCACTGCAACCGATTCCCGCCCGCACACAAAATGCTCAGCAAATTCCTTCTCAAAGCTCGCAACTTCCGGTCCTTGAGCAATGATTCCAGATTGAAGTACCCGGTCAACAGCTAATCGCTCCTCGGCACCGATGATTGGTTTTGCGGCTGGAATGAAATCAGTCACGATGTCTTCTTTCTTGCATGTGAGCTCTACGACCAGGATCTAGTTTAACCAGCACAAAACATAGCCGCCCCAGATACGACTGTCTCAGCCAAGTGCTTTGGTTCAGGCCGAATAACTTGAACCTTCGGGGTTAGGCAACCCACACGCCTTTACCACCTGCGTACATCAGCACACCGTGTTCGAATTCTTGCTTTACTGAACTACCAACTTTAGTTTCGATCCCGACCGGTAGCCCGAGTGAACCTGTAGGGCCACCATTCGCAACATACCAAGTCCGAATAGCCCCGTTGACGGCACCGGCCCCCGTAGCCTCACTGAAGTACGCAGTCCCACGCTCAAACTCCTGGGTCGTAACTCCACCCACGGTTCGATCAGCCTTCAACGGTTCTCCAAGGAACCCCGTCAGGCCACCGGTCTTCCCGTACAGATCACCAAAAGCTTCCCCAACAAATACAACCCCAGTCGGTCCCGTGTAAAACGCGAAGCCGTGTTCGAATTCTTGCTTTACTGAACTACCAACTTTAGTTTCGATCCCGACCGGTAGCCCGAGTGAACCTGTAGGGCCACCATTCGCAACATACCAAGTCCGAATAGCCCCGTTGACGGCACCGGCCCCCGTAGCCTCACTGAAGTACGCAGTCCCACGCTCAAACTCCTGGGTCGTAACTCCACCCACGGTTCGATCAGCCTTCAACGGTTCTCCAAGGAACCCCGTCAGGCCACCGGTCTTCCCGTACAGATCACCAAAAGCTTCCCCAACAAATACAACCCCAGTCGGTCCCGTGTAAAACGCGAAGCCGTGTTCGAATTCTTGCTTTACTGAACTACCAACTTTAGTTTCGATCCCGACCGGTAGCCCGAGTGAACCTGTAGGGCCACCATTCGCAACATACCAAGTCCGAATAGCCCCGTTGACGGCACCGGCCCCCGTAGCCTCACTGAAGTACGCAGTCCCACGCTCAAACTCCTGACCGCTGAAATGAGAGTCCCCGAAACTGCTGCCAATCGGTAAGCCAAGGTAACTTTCAATGTCACCTATTTCGTAATAGAAGTCCCGCATTTGACCATGTAATGCTGCAGCACCCGTCCTGCCCGTATAGTAAGCAGTCGCATTAGAGAATTCCTGGCGAACCACACCTCTCGAAATGACTTCACTTCCCTTCGGGTGACCCATGTAACCGCCAGATCCACCGTTTTCCAAGTAGAGAGTTCTGATAGCCCCATTAACAGTGGAAACCCCGGTGGCTCCAGAGTAAAACGCAGTTCCGCGTGCGAATTCTTGACGGATGAAATTTCCTTCTATGATTTCTTCATCTATAGGAACTCCAAGGAAACTTAGAACCCCGCCAAGCTCCTCAAACTTTGCTCGAATAGCACCATGCACGGAAGCTGCCCCCGTAGCCCCGGTGTAATAGACAGTCGCATTCGCAAATTCCTGTTTGACAGCCCCAGATACTCTTTGCTCTACCCCCACTGGGTAGCCCATGAAACCATTCGGGCCGCCGTGGCTTTCGTAGAGCTCCTTAATAGCACCATTTACAGAACCCGCACCAGTGGAACCGGTGTAATATATCGTTCCCTTCTCGAACTCTTGTTTCGCCCCAGCTGGGAGGCCTGACTCAACGCCCTTAGGGAAACCGAGGTGACCGGCGGGCCCACCATTAGAAAGATATAGGTTTCCAATGGCACCCCTTACAGCCGACACCCCAGTTACAGATGACCAGAAGAAAGTACCCCCGCCAAACTCCTGACGTAGACCTCCATTGACACTCTGGGCTGGCGACACAGGGTAACCGAATATGCTATCCGCCCCACCAAGGCCCTGATAGTAAGAATCAAATGTGGCGTGCACAGCTACACCACGCGGGCTACCAAACCAGGAGGTATAAAAATTATAGAAATTACGATTGCCGTAGGATGAGCACGAATCTCCAGTCCCCCATCCGGCATTTAAAGCAGCTTGGTTCGGGCGGTAAGGAGTGTAAATATAGAGTGCGGCAGTTGCCCAATTCTTGATATAGACCTGTGAGCTACCACAGGCCTGATTGGGATGATAGAGAATAGTGTTATTTCGGAATGGCCTGTAATTAAAACTGTCAGGATTGGCTTTATAGACTTTTAGCTGCCATGCAGCACGATAAACCTGCTGAAAGAAACCACCTTGAGTCGTGTCACAGTTTGCGGTGCCGCCAGGGCCACTGTCCGGACAGGCGTAACCCATCGCCAGGAAATACTGTTGTTCATTTGGCCACGGATCAGTAATCAGGCTCTGCTCTTTCTGCAGCGTAATAAGCAATACCCGTTGACTTATCCCGCAAGCCTTGCCAACCTTCGCAACAATATTTGCGGCTGTTTCTTTGGTGCTACCTGAGTACGCAGCACAGTATGCATTTGCGGCCCGACTCTGAGTCTGAGTGGTGAAGTCCTTGGTGCATTTCGAAGCCAACTGTGTTGGCACCCCCCAATGGACCTTCTTACCCACCTCGTAACCAGGCCTACCCAACCAACACTCTGGAACCTGCTGATTGAGGAAACTCTGGACCTGAGAGGCGCTCATTGCATCGCCATCGTAAAAGAGCGAATCATCAATAATGTTAGTTGCGTCGAAACCGGCTGAGGGATTAGCAGCCTGCGCCGGAACTGCCGATACTCCACCTATGATCACGAGAAGACTGGTGATCGAAGCAAGCACAATCAGCCAAGCATTTCTGCCCATTATTCTCATTCCGCGCCCCTAAATTACCAACACTAAGGTTCAAGCATAACTTGAACAACGAAGTTTTGTTGGAGAATGCCGCTCCGATATTCGAGCACGACATCAGGCCTTAAGATCGGTCTGCAAGAATAAGACACATGATCTCCAATCCCCCGGTCGAACCTACCGGCGCCCGATCGAATCACGATACTTGGGTCATTATCCCCCTCTATAACGAAGCCACCGTAATCGGTGGAGTGATCTTGGATCTTCTCACTGCATTCCCTAACGTAGTTTGCATAGATGATGGTTCACACGATAATTCGGGTCGGATTGCACAAAACGCAGGCGCGCAAGTCGTCACGCATCCGATCAACTTGGGCCAAGGAGCCGCCTTGCAAACTGGTTTTGAGTTTGCACTTGAACGTGACGCCAGGTATGTCGTAACATTCGACGCCGACGGGCAGCATCGGGTCGTTGATGCCGCCGAAATGATAGAGCGAGCACGCAACGAGAATCTTGCGATTGTGTACGGTTCACGTTTTCTAGATGACCGCACCAATCCAGGGATACTGAAGAGAATTGTCCTTAAAACTGCCGTCTGGGTTACGAATGTCCTCACACGAACCAGGCTCACTGATGCCCATAACGGTCTTCGCGTAATTCGCGAAGACGCTATTCGCGGGATCAAATTGCGCCAAGACCGAATGGCTCACGGTACCGAGATTGTTGTCCAGCTCGGTAAGACCAAACTGCCTTACGCTGAGCACCCGGTCAAAGTTCTATACACTGACTACTCGAAAGCGAAGGGGCAATCGTTGCTTAACTCGGTAAACATCCTCGTCGATCTCTTCATTCGTTAGGACTACATCGTGACGATATTCCAGTTTGCACTAATCATCGGCGTAGTCGGTGCAGCAGTATTCGCGATTCGTGTTTTGCCGGGTGAGCGCTCCCTTGCGCTCAAACGTATTCTCGCTTTGCTCTTCGTGGTTGCTGCGATCCTTGCTATCATTTTCCCGAGTACAGTGACCGCTATCGCAAACGTGCTGGGTATCGGCCGCGGTACCGACCTATTGTTGTACGTCTTCATAGTTATGACTTTGATATTTGCAGTAGCAATTATTAGAGCGAAGGCGCGGAGCGACGCTCGTGTCACTGACCTCGCGCGGGCAGTTGCGCTTATCGAAGCACGCACTTTAGAAAAGGAATCACCTTCTCATGGTGATTCTGGTAAATAGATTAAGCCTGCCGCCCACATCACTCGCAGGCTACAAGGCGATACAACTTAGCTTCTCCCTCGACCGCAACTAGATCAACCGCGGGTGAGGAAGCCAACTCTTCCAGACCGGGAAAACGGTGATTACCTCCGTGGACTTCACGATCTCCAAAGTCCAAAACGTATCCGACACCTTCCCGATTTAGTGCGCCGCAAACATCGGGTCTCTCATCTGCCCAGCGTAACTCTTGTACGATCTTCTCTCCGTCTGAATTGAGTTTGGACTGAACATGCGACATAAGAACGTCTCTCTGCCCTAACGCATAGGCCAATGCTGTCCCGGTCCAGGGATTTCCCGCAATAGTGGAGTTCTCTGGGACTAGTTCTGGAAGCATTTCGAGGATCGTAATCTCATCAGCGGTTAACAGCTTAGAATCTGAGTCTGCCGAATAGCTCTTGTTTACGACTGGAACAAACTCAGTCCATCCTGCTGTTAGGTGAATCCCGACACCGCAAAGAACAACAAGGAAAGATCCTGTTAATTTAACTGAAAATCGACTCTTGTAAAGAAGCCATTTACCAAGCCACGTTGCGCCCAAAACAGCCGCCGGAAGCAACGCGATAGCGTACACAGCGGCAAGCCTTGGAGTGTCCGCGTACCAAACGCCTACGGTGAATTGTCGGAGACGCCAGAACGGTATCCCCGCAGCAACAAAGAACGTAAGTGCCCCGACAATCCAGATCCCAACTACTGCAAGATCAGCCGGGCCCCGCCGTCGAAGCGCAACGACTAGCCCGATGATCGCAAGTGCTGCAGCAACAATAGGTAAACCGTACCCTTGCAATGCTAGGGTAAACACTCGTCCCGCTGCTTCCAAGGTCGAGATTCTCGGTGGCCAAGTGTACGACGGCCGGAGCCGCAAAAGCATCAATAACCCAGCAGCAAAATATACTGCAACCCCAAGCAAGCGCTGCAGTTTCTTCTCTTTAGGCAACTGCCTAAAATTAGACCCCGCACTGACTAGTACCAATGGTACTGATAGCGCGAGCGCCGCCATAAAAGCTCCAGGATGAGCAATAAGCATTCCAGGCAAAACTCCTAGAAGCAACACGCAAAGCCCTAGAACCTTAGTTATACGTGCTTCATGTCCCACTCGCAGAATCTGAACCAGCAATGCCAACACCGGCGCTAAGAACAACAGCCCAAAAAAGAAAGGGTAGAGCACGCCGTAATACAACAAGTTGAGCGGAAATGCTGTAAGTCCGGTACACAAAAGTGCCCCTGCATACATGTGCAGTCTCGAATCCCCAATCAATTGACGAATGAGAAGTAAAAGCCCTATCGGCCACACTGCTACCGCGAGTACTAGGTTTAATGCATTGGCAGCAACAGGGATCGAAGCTCCCGTAGAACCAACGACCAGCGAGACAATGAGATTCCACGCATTTGGATAGAAAGCGGTTGAGGCATCTGGCGAAACCAGGCGCCCCGCAACCAGAGGTGAGGCGTTAGCCTCATCCAGTATGAACTCGACTAAGTTGAGATGAAAAATACTGTCATAAGTCTGCGAAATCGATCCAGGGTTCCCAATTGAAATCAGAATAATAAGCGCAGTCGGAACGGCTGCCAATGCCCATGCTGTGACAACTGTTCCGCCCGAGCGATCTGGCAATGAGAATCTGGTACGCAAGACCCCGCGGAGCAATACAACCACCAAGAACCCAATGATCATTGCGATTGAGACTGCGCTCAAGATAGACCATGGAAGTCGAAGTACTGGGGTAATTACTGCAGCAACAACCAACAACGTGGTTGATACCAAAGGGCTCAATGCCGCAGCCCAAAGCCCTCTTAGACCGATCAGATAGGCAACAACTAGCCCGGGGAGAAACAATATCCCGACGCTCGCCGTGATCACTGGAATTGCTTCCATCCAAGACGTCATCTATTGCCCTAAAGCGTAACGTGGGTCCTGAGCGAATCTAGGTTTCGGATTGAATTTCCATGACTCTTTGAGTGCTTTGTACATTCGCCTCCTAACCGGCCGGGCAACTTTGCCTTCGCGCATCTCTCGAAATATGCGTAGGCAGTAAAGCGCGTATGGAATCCGTCCGCGATAGTGAATCAGGAAGGAACCCTGATTACGGGCGCCTTTTTCAAACTTCCAAATATTGGATTCATCGACTTGGCGATAGTTCACTCCAGCATTCACCCCCATGTCATGAACGACCTGGCTCTCGAGCGCAATAATCCCGGCTCCGAAGTGTCCCTCAAGTCGTTTTGTGAATTCCTTGTCATCAAACCAAATGAAATACTCGCCTAGTGGGAGTCCTACCTCTTCTATAGCCCATCGTGGTATCAAAACTGACACAAAAGTGCACTCGGCGACCTTAAATGAATTCAATCCGTCAAGATAAGCTCTCGGCCAATCCCATGTGGTGATCGGATTATTCATTTCGCATAGTGAGCCATCTATGAACTTGACAAGAGAGCACGCAAATGGCACGTCGTAGCCGAGCGCCTGAGATGCTCGATCGCGTTGATCGAGCAAGATCTCAAGAGCACTTGATTCTGGATAGCAGTCGTCATCCATAACCCAGACATAGTCAGCGCCCAGGTTATACCCGTAGGCCATACCGTGTTCAAATCCACCAGCGCCACCTAGGTTCTCATCGAGGTGAAGAACTCGGAGTCTCGGGTCATTGAGGTCATCCAAGTATCCGCGGGTACCATCGGTCGAGTTGTTGTTTACGATTACAACCCAATCACAGCCGTAGCTTTGCGCGAGTACCGTCTCAATCGTCTTTGGCAGCTTACCCAGTCTATTAAATGTGACGATTATGGCTGCTACTCGGCCCGAAAGGTTAGTATGCGCAGGATGGTCAACAATCGGCACCGGGCGTGTATTTGGACGGTTTTCGTCGAAAGACTCTGCCATTAGTGACCTTTCTTACGCGAACTTGGTGAGAGTCGGTATTCAAGAAGATCCAACATCTCAGCCACCCGCAAGCTATCGCGCCGATACTCATCAAGTTCTTGTTCAAGTCTCAAGACGCGAGCCTCAAGCGCGGGGTTTGGGCTCGACGGGAGTAGATTCAATACGCGGCGGGCATATCTTTTGATTCGCTGCTTCATTTCTTCTCCTCAGAGATAGTTGAATTTAGGGAGAACTTCACTCCATACGGATCACGACGTTTTTCGTGTATTGCAGGTGCTAACCGAACCTTGTCAATGGTAATTCCAAAGGGCTCAACAATACGCGCGAGTTCTCCCACGGCCAGTCCACGCGCCGTGGGATTAGGCAAGGCCTCAGGATCAGGTCTTCCATATAGCGTTGCAAATGCACTTCCGCCAGAGCGAAGTGACATACGAATCAGACGCATCGTCTGAGGCCTCGCATGAGTGCCGAGTTGATCGATGAGGTGATTAGCCACCAGGTCAAACGGCCCAACTATATTCGCATCAAGAGGCAAACTGAGTGAATGTGTTCGAAACAGATTGGCATGCATTGCACGATGCCTCTCGCTCACCTGCCTGGTGGTTAAGTCGAGGGCGTACTGTGAATAGTCTGCAGAAACTACTTGTCGACCTTGATTAGCATCAATCAGCTGTTGACTAAGAGCTCCTGACCCACTCCCCAAATTTATGAGCCACTGGGCTTGAAGGTCCGCCTCCTGGGCAAGGATCCAGCTACGCCCCGTAAGCCAAGGATCATCCGAGTGTCCCGCGCCGGATTGATAGTACTCATTCCAGAAATCTCGATCACGGTGGAATGAACCAAACCAGTTCTGAAAGCGACGGATAGTGGGTCTGGGAGTCTCCAAACGGTACCCGGGAATTGGAGTTCGCCAATTCTCATCGTAATTGATGATTAACCACGACTCCGGGTTGGCAGGTGCCGGAAAAGGTCGCCCATCAATCTCAACTGAACTGAACGGCAACATCTGCTCTGGGCTCATCTCGCCCCGAACATGAAATGGTTGGTTGATGTAACCATCTTCTGTAAAGAATGCGGAGAACACGTCAACGTAGTGGTCTAGGTCGCCGTTTTCATTTCGGAAGTAAAGCTGCATATGCGTGGCGCTGTGGCGAACGAGTTCGTACCCAAGTTCGATAAGGTTGCGGCCAATCTCGAATCCTTCAACAGCCACATCAACTGGGTTCGTGAAACGTGAAAAGTAGGCTACATCTGCATCGTCGTCATGTGGCAGCAGTGCTCCTTCTCGAATGGCCCCTAGCAGGGTCCCTCCGACAATGAAGGGTCGAAGCCCCATCCCGGAAAGGTGCTCGATGACCTCTTCTGTTCTATCTAGAATGCGTTCTTGCACTCCCGGGTTACCCAGCTCAAGGGTCTTGCCCAATCTTCCCCACTTGTTGATTGCGAGCGGTATACCGCTGCCATCAAGGATCCGAGCTTCGACATCTGCGTCCGTGAAGCGAGCATCTACAGATGCGATTTCTCGGTGGTCTCTCGAATCTCTGAGCGAAACTCGTGCAAATCCTACGAGATAGGGCCTGATAGGGTCTGGCCAAAGAATCCGCCCATGGGGCGAACCTCTTTGACTGAGATCAATCGACCAGACGCGATCGTTTCCAAAGCAAACGTCAACCGATGGAGTGCCTGATTCAAGGTCGGGAAGTGTGATGCCCGCAGCATCGGCCGTGAAAGTCATCGCATCTCACTCGCAGTAGTAAACATCATGAACACTTCCACCCTCAATGGTAACGATTTGAATCTGATAGTCCGCACCGGACCGGTAGACTCCCGATGTGAGCGCTAGAGCGATTTTAGACAATCCTGAGTTCCGCCGGCCGGGGTCCGGCGGTGGTCTACTCGGTGTTTTCAGACAACGACACTTACTCACACTGCTGCTCAAGAAGGGCGTGGCTACGCGATACCACGGCTCAGCTTTGGGCTGGGTATGGTCTTATATTCGCCCTGCGGCGCAGTTCGTTATGTACTGGCTGGTCATCGAAGTGATTATGGGCGCGAATAAGGGAATGAATCCGTTTCCGGTCTATCTCTTCGCTGGCATCGTTGCGGTAAACCTGTTTAGCGAAGCCTTACGAAATACCACGAGTTCGATTGTTGACAACAAATCTCTCGTTCAAAAAATCTATCTTCCACGAGAACTCTTTCCGATTGCCGCAATTGGAGTGGGGTTTGTGCACTTCCTCCCCCAAGCAGTCCTTCTCTTGCTCGTTTCACTACTTCTTGGTTGGACTATCGGATGGGTTCAGGTCCTGGCATTTGTGGTCGGGATCATCCTCATTCTTATGTTCGCTCTAGGTCTTGGACTGTTCTTCGGTGCAATCAATGTGGCCTACCGAGATGCAAAGAACTTTGTCGACCTCATCCTCATGTTTGCAACTTGGGCATCACCGGTACTTTATTCGTCAGCGATGGTTGCAGATCGCGCACCGAACTGGCTCTACCAGATCTACATGGTGAACCCTATGACGGCCGCGGTGGAACTTTTCCACATCGCATTCTGGGAACCGATCGCGCAGGACCCAATCAGACCAACCGACACAATACTGCACACTTCCATCGCCCTCGCGATTGCCGCCATAACCTTTGTAATTGGCCAGATCACCTTCAGAAAGTTGGAGGGTTCCTTTGCCCAGAACCTTTAGTTCGTCAAACAAACCGGCCATAGTATTCAACGAGGTGCGCAAAACCTTCAAGATAAAGCATGCACATTCGTTTAAACAAGCTTTCATTTCTGCAATTCAGCGGAAAGAGATATCCACACAGTTCAATGCTGTTGATGGGCTCGATTTCGAAGTTCCTCAGGGCCAGTCAGTTGCACTCATGGGTCGAAATGGCTCTGGTAAATCCACCACACTAAAACTTCTTTCTGGAGTTATGGATCCCGACGCTGGCTGGATTCGCACGCGGGGACGCATTGCGGGCCTGCTCGAAGTCGGTGCAGGCTTTCACCCTGATCTCACTGGACGGGAAAACGTCTACTTGAATGCGGCAATTCTTGGGATGAGCAAGGAAGAGACAGATGCCCGCTTTGACGAGATTCTTGCGTTTTCAGAGATCGGTGACTTCATAGACACTGAGGTAAAGAGATACTCATCAGGGATGTACTCCCGACTTGGTTTCTCGGTCGCTGTGCACACTGAGTTGGATACCTTGCTTGTCGACGAGGTCTTGTCGGTCGGCGACGCAGAGTTCCGCTTGAAGTGCGAGCAGCGCATGTTGGAACTCCAATCGCAAGGAAAGACAATGTTTATCGTCAGTCACAATGCTGGTCAAGTGAGGAAGCTATGCGAACGTGGCATAGTTTTGGAACGTGGACGCATCGTGTTTGATGGGACCATCGACGAAGCTATCGTCCGCTTGCAATCTGGCGCCAATGATCTAAAACTCGCCCACCCTGTAAAGGGTGAGATTTATGACTATCTATTGACCAAGCCCGGCAACTTCGGGGAACCATTGGGGCCCCAAGAACGCACGGAAGAGGGAATTTACCAGCTCTTTGAACGGGGAGTAATAACCAGCTATACCGATGACTCAGGCAATTATGTAACTCAAGGCCTAACCCGTGGCCATTTCCTACCCATGTATCTAAAGAACGGCGGCCCTACTGGCCCGTGGGGATTGATCGTTTCTCAACCGCATGGAAACCTTGAAGACCTTGAACAGCGCACGATGCAATTCACTAAGGGTCGAGCCGTGTTTACACTAGATACTGGAATTCATTTCGCCCCTGGACTCGAATAACCCTCAGTCTCAGACCCCGCAGCACACGCGACGGTCTCACTACGAGCCGCAGGCTATTCAGGCTTATCCAATCGCATGCAAAAGGAGAGAGTGTATGACGCTCCGAATCGGATTGATCGGTCTCGGCATGATGGGTCGGCACCACGCGCGCGTTGCAAGGGAAATCGAAGACGTCGAACTCGTTGCCGTTGCAGACGCGATGGGAGATCCACACAAAGTTGCCGGTGGTCTCCCGCTCTATGATTCAGTAGATCAGCTCATCGCACACGGCATTGACGCTGCCGTTGTGGCAGTCCCAACACGCTTTCACGAGGAAGTCGCGCTCCAGCTAGCTGATGCGGGAATTCACGCACTCATCGAAAAGCCCGTAGCACATTCCCTCGAAGCAGGCGAACGCCTCGTCGAAGCATTCGAAGCCAAAGGCTTGACCGGCGCCGTAGGGCATATTGAACGTTTCAACCCTGCGCTTATGAGCCTTCGCAAACGTTTGGAGAATGGCGACCTGGGCGAGGTTTACCAAATCCACACCCGCCGTCAAGGTCCCTTCCCAGCGCGTATAGCCGATGTCGGTGTGATGAAAGATCTCGGCAGCCACGACGTAGACCTCACTGCCTGGCTCGCACGCTCGGACTTTGCGCATGTCTCTGCTCAAACCGCGTACCAGAGCGGTCGCGAGCACGAAGACATGATGAGCATCTCGGCAAAACTCGAGAGCGGCATCATCACTAATCACCTCGTCAACTGGCTCACGCCTTTCAAAGAGCGCCTCACCCTCGTTACCGGTGAACGAGGGTCGTTCGTCGCCGACACCCTCACTGCAGACCTCACCTATTACGAGAATGGCACGCACGCCACTGAATGGGAGGCAGTCACGTCGTTCCGCGGCGTGACTGAAGGCACTATTACCCGTTTCCAAATCGAGAAGCGTGAGCCTCTCAAAAGTGAGCAAGAAGCTTTCCGCGACCGCATCCTCGGCAAACCCTCAGAGGCCGTGACCTTGCGAGAAGGGCTCCAAGTTCTGCGGGTCTGCGAAGCCGCACTCGAATCCGCGAGAGACGGTCACACGGTCCACCTCGACACAAAGGCCTAATACTTGAGCGAACCGATGATTAGCCCACATGCATTCGTTGGAGAGGGCGTAGAGCTCGGAGCCAATGTGAAAATTGGCCCGGGCGCTGTGATCCTTGGACCCTGTGTCATCGAAGATGATGTCTGGATCGGTCCGGGCGCCCAAATAGGTGCACCACCAGAGATGAGTGACCACGAACAGAATGCTGCCTGGACTGGCGAGCTTCTCCATGCAGGTGTGCGTATTTGTAAGGGTGCGGTGATACGCGAAAACGCAGTCATTCACCAGGGCAGCTATCGCGAGACGACAGTCGGTGACGGATCGTGGATCCTCAACCGTGCATACCTCGCGCACGATGTTCTCGTTGGCGAAGGGGTGACAATCTCTGCTGGAGTCTCTGTTGGCGGCCACTGCGTTATTGGAGACCGCTCAAACATCGGAATGAATGCGAGCATCCATCAGCGTCGTTTCATCGGTGCAGGCTCAATGGTCGGTATGGGCACACCGGTTGCCCGTGACGTTCCGCCCTATACCAAGGCGTACGGATCCCCTTCCCGCGTGCAAGGCGTCAACACGATAGGTATGGAACGCGCAGGCGTACCCCAGTCCGAAATTGAGGCACTCGTTGGCGCCTATGCCACTGGTGATGTACTGCTTGAACAAGCCGAACTGTCGCAATGGAGCGTACTGAACGGCCACCTCTCGGAATGGACCAACCGAGAAGATCGAAAGCCCATGACTTTTGAGCTGACCGAAGGTTAGAAGTGCCGACCCCACTGCTGTTCAAGCTTGAAGGTGTCGCGGACGAGGCGACCACTGCTGCACTCGAATCACTCACAGCTGTGCAGCACGCACAACTGAATTCAGCACTCAACTTTCACTCCCTCACAAACCCGGCAGCGCGGATCGAAGCCAGACTCGTCGTAGGCAGCCCCTCCCGCATGCCCGCGCTCACCGATGAATCCACAATCGATGGATCCGCCGCTGGCGATGCCACTGAAGTTGCGACAATTACAATTCGCAGCACCGCGATTGGCTCACCCGGCCAAGACCGAGAACTTCGCCGCACAATTCGTCTCGGTCACGCTGAAGCCTCCCCGGCGAGCACCGAATCACCCGCGCCACAGTCGCTACCTCGACGCGTCTACCGCGAACTTGAACGCCGAGCCCCTCTTCTGGTCGATGCGGTGCGTGAAACGATCATGAACCGGCGAGAGCAAGCAATCAGCTCCCGCCTACCCCGTTACCCAGGGGGCCCAGCTCACGCATCGCCTGAGGTAATCGATGCCTGGGTGGGTAAACCGCTCGCCCCACCCGCGAACGCGCCTCGGGCAGTGCTTTTCGGCTTGCACTGGCTGCAAACCGGAGGCGCAGAACGCTGGGCAGTTGAATCGATCCAGCTCGCAAAAGACGCAGGCTTCGTGCCGATCGTCGTGACCGACCAGAACTCGGTGCACCCGTGGTCGATCCGCCCCGAACTCGAGGGCGCGCTCATCATCTCGCTGAGCTTCTCCCAACACGAACACAAACTCGATCTCTCGCTAGCGCACGCACTACTCGAGAACTACGACATTCGCGGCATCGTGATCCACCACAGCGAATGGCTCTACCGCAGCCTCCCCTGGATTCGTTCGGTTCGACCAAATATCCCCGTCATAGATTCACTGCACATCGTCGAATACCTCGGTGGCGGTTATCCGGGGTACGCAGCGCACTACGACGAACACATCGACACGCATCACGTCATTTCGCCGCAACTTGTGCAGTGGCTCACCAGGGTGCAGGGTGTGGATCAAGAGAAGCTCGCGCTCGCCCCACTTACCGCACTCACAGTTGAAGCGCTCGGCGAGTTTAAGCCGCATGACCCCGCAAAGCCACTCGTCATCGCGTTTGTCGGCAGACTCTCGAGACAGAAACGCCCCGACGTCTTTCTCGGACTCGTGCGGCGTCTGCGCAAGCAAGGCGTCAGATTCCGCGCAATTCTGCACGGCGACGGCGAACTGCGCAACCTTGTCGATGGACTCATCGCCCAGATGAAATTGAGCGACGTCATCGAACAACGCTTCGAAGATGTACCGGTCAATGACACATTATCCGAAGCAGACGTTCTTATTGTCACGTCGATCAATGAGGGTCTGACGCTCACCACCTTTGAGGCGATCGCTGCGGGCATTCCGGTGATCTCGACAGACGTAGGTTCGCAGAGCACAATAGTTCAAGGGGATGCTCTACTCCCCCGCCCTGCACGCCCGTTTATCAAAGGTGCCTCTGCACTTATCGCAAACTTTGAGCGGGATGAAGCTTTGCGAGAAAGTATTTGGGACGAGCAGCAAGAGCGAGTCAAAGAATTTTCAGCGCTTCCGACTGCGCACGAATGGATGAAGGGGTACTTCGAATCATGGCAGGCGTAGCCGCAGTAGTTGTGACGTTCAATCGTCTCGAAAAACTCAAGAAGGTCATTGCGTCGATTGAGGCGCAGGAACACGCTCCATCGCACCTCGTGATTGTCGACAACGCGTCGACAGACGGCACTGGCGAGTACCTCGCTCAGCTCACATCACCCCTACCTCACGAGGTAGTTTCGCTCGAAACGAATACGGGCGGTGCCGGTGGGTTCTCCGCTGGGATGCGGCGCGGGTACGAACTCGGTGCAGATTTCGTGTGGATCATGGACGACGACGGTTATCCGGAACCTGATGCCCTAGCGAAGCTAGACGCGGGCCTTACCGAAGCGAGTGCCGCGCTTGGTGCACAAGTGCCCTTCGCCTGCTCGATGGTCACATTCACCGACGGTGAAATCTGCGAAATGAACAACCCAGTTCCCACCTGGGACTGGGGGCGTCTACTCGTCAAGGGTCAGCGCAATGTGCTGGTCTCGCAGTGTTCTTTCGTATCGGTTCTCATTCCTCGTTGGGTGATCGCAATGCACGGCCTCCCCTACAAGGAGTACTTCATCTGGTTCGATGACGCTGAGTACACGATCCGCATCTCGCGCGAAACACCGGGGATCCAGGTTCTCGACAGCGTCACCGTGCACGACATGGGCGAGAACAAGGGCGTCAACTGGGGCATGGTTGACGAGAAGAACGCTTGGAAGTTTGCGTACGGAGCGCGTAACCAAGCCTCGTTCCATTGGCACCATCGGTCGAAGCCGCACTTCCTCGTGTTCGCGGCTCAGGTACTCGTTGGAATGCGCCGCGGAAAGGTTTCACGCAAGCTCCAGCGCGGAATTCGCAAGAAGCTGTGGGAAGGCGTTCGCTTCAACCCACAGATCGATCGCGTCGCGTAATCTACTCTGACCCCGGACTCACCGAAAGGTGATCCGGGGTTTTGCTTTGCGAACCGAACTTGACAACTCGGGAAACAAGCATATTCTTAGTTATGGTCAAGTTGACTATAACTAATGAAGGTGTGGGCGGAGGTGCGAGATGCGCTACGAGCAAGCAAGCGTCAGCGAGCGACGCACCATGCCTCCCGCGATCGCGGTGTCCGCTGTCGCCTTCGCAATTGAGCCGCCAGAGGATGCGCTGCTCGGTAAGACTGGCGAGCGAGTGGGCACAGAGACCACCCTGTGGATCCCGCTGGTGCGCCGCACCCGCGAACCGTTCGCCGGGTACTGGGCGCTCCCCGGTGGCCCGACCGAGTGGCACGAAACCCTCACCGACACAGCCCTCCGCACACTCACGGCGGCGGTGCTGCGCGAACCCGCATACCTCGAACAGCTCTACGCGTTTGGTGCGGTGGAGCGATCCGCCCAGGCACAACGCCTCGTCACCATCGCCTACTGGGCCCAATACGGCGAGCGCGAACTCGCCTCACCCCCGGCACGCCCAACGCCCCCGCAGCAGAGCGAGAGGGGGCGGGCGCGGTGGGACGATCCACACCCCGAACCCGCACCCACGAACCACGCCGACGCGACGCCCGACCCGAACGTGGCCTGGTTCTCGGCAGACCGCCTGCCCGAGCTCGCGTTCGACCACCGAGAGATCGTCGAGTACGCGCTCTGGCGCCTGCGCGTGAAAACCGAGTACTCGGCAGTCGCGCACCGCTTTCTCGGCCCCGAGTTCACGCTCGCCCAACTGCGCCGCGTGCACGAGGCAATTCTCGGCCAACAGGTCGACCCCGCGAACTTCAGGCGCCAGGTGCTCGCCACCAAAACCCTCTCAGAGACCGGTGATTATCTCACCGGGTCTGCGCATCGACCCGCGAAGTTGTACCGGTTTAGCGCGGATCCAGAATCTACAGCCCCCGAGCCCATGGCGCCCCACAAGGTGTCAAGCACACAGGATTCGGCACCAAAAGACCACACCCTCACCACATCACTCCAAGGGAGCATGCAATGACTAGCGTGCAAGAACTCATCCGTACTGCGGCGAGCGCTGAGAAGACCATCGGGGGCATCTCGCCCGGGTCGATCACGCTTGAGGGCCGCAAGCCGATCGCGCTGAAGTCGACTGGCACCTGCGACGTTGACCTGACGGTCGCTCCGTGGGAGGTCGACGAGAAGCCGGGTTACGGGCCGGGTGCGAATACGCAGGATGAGATTCCGCAGACGGCGCCGCGCCAGGGGCCGCTGCCCGAGCGGTACCGCAACGCGACAGACGAAGAGCTTGACCGGTGGATCCGCGATGCGAAGGCAACGCTCGGCGACCGGGTGAGCATTCTCGGGCACTTCTACCAGCGCGACGAGATCGTGCAGTACGCAGACTTCATCGGTGACTCATTCATGCTCGCGCAGGCGGCAAAGGATCGCCCAGAGGCCGAGTCGTTCGTATTCTGCGGCGTGCACTTCATGGCCGAGACCTGTGACGTGCTATCGACGCCCGAGCAGTCGGTGATTCTGCCAAACCTCGCCGCGGGCTGCTCGATGGCAGACATGGCGACGATCGACCAGGTCGAGGCCTGCTGGGAGGCGCTCATGGGCACGCTCGGGGAGACCGCTGCTGACGGACGCCAGTCGGTGATTCCGGTCACGTACATGAACTCGTCGGCCGCGATCAAGGCGTTCTGCGGTCGCAATGGCGGCATCGTCTGCACCTCATCGAACGCGCACACGGTGCTCGAGTGGGCGTTCGAGCGCGGCCAGCGCGTCGTGTTCTTCCCCGACCAGCACCTCGGGCGCAACACCGCGAAGGCGATGGGCATTACTGAAGACGAGATGCCACTCTGGCGCCCGCACCTTCCGCTCGGCGGCAACACCGCAAAGCAGTTGAGCGATGCCAAGGTCATTCTTTGGAACGGCTTCTGCTCAGTGCACAAGCGGTTCACCGTGGCACAGATCGACAAGGCCCGCGCGGAGTACCCCGGTGTGCGCGTGATCGTGCACCCAGAGTGCCCCGCCCCGGTCGTTGAGGCGGCTGATGGATCGGGATCCACCGACTACATACGCAAGCAAATCGAGGCCGCAGCCCCCGGTACCATTTTCGCCGTCGGCACCGAGATCAACCTCGTGAACCGCCTGCAGCAACAGCACCCCGACCTCACGATCTTCTGCCTCGACCCGGTCATCTGCCCGTGCTCGACGATGTACCGCATCCACCCGGCCTACCTCGCATGGACGCTCGAGGCACTCGTGCGCGGCGAGACCCCGAACCAGATTCGCGTCGACGAGTCGGTCGCGCACGATTCGCGGGTCGCACTCGAGCGCATGCTCGCCGCACGGCCGTGATCCGCTGATGATCCACACCCAGCACGCGCACGTGCTTGTGATTGGCACCGGGGTCGCGGGGTTCTCGGCGGCGCTCAGTGCTGCGGGGGCCGGGGCCGACGTGACCCTCGTCTCGGCCGGCACCGACCTCGCGACCCGCGGCGGCAACACGCAGCTCGCCCAGGGCGGCATTGCTGCGGCGATTGGTGCGGGCGATGATCCATCGAAGCACGCCGCTGACACCGTGGCCGCGGGCGCCGGGCTCGTCGACGCCATCGCGGCCGGGGTGCTCACTGCCGACGGGACGCGCGCGGTTCGCGACATGATTGCGGCGGGCTTCGCGGTGGATCGAGACGCCTCAGGCCACCCCACGCTGGGCATGGAGGGTGCGCACGGCCAGCACCGCATCGTACACGCGGGCGAGGACCGCTCGGGCGCCGCACTGCACGCGTTTCTGCGCATGGAAGTTGCGAGCGAGGTGTGCACCGGGCGCATTGCGGTGCTCTACGAACGCACGGTAGTTGGGCTCGATGTTCGCGATGGCGAGGTGCGCGGGGCGCTCTTGCGCGATACGTCTGGGGTCGTGCATGCGCACGCTGCCGACGCGGTGGTGCTCGCGACCGGCGGCTACGCCGGCCTCTATCCGCGCAGCACGAACGCCGAGGGGGTGCGCGGCGACGGGATACTGCTCGCTGCCCGCGCCGGAGCGCTGCTCGCAGACCTCGAGTTCGTGCAGTTTCATCCGACTGTTATTCACGGCACCGGGTCGCTCGTCTCCGAGGCCGTGCGCGGGGCCGGTGCGGTGCTGCGCGACGGAGCCGGGGCGCGGTTCATGGAGGTCGCGCACCCGCAGGGCGACCTCGCGTCGCGCGACGTGGTGTCGCGCGAGATCCACCGAGTGCTGCGCGAGCGCGGCGACGACGCCGTGTGGCTCGACGCGACAGGCATCGAACGCGAGGGCGGCCCGGGAACGCTGCAGAAGCGCTTCCCGTCGATCACCGCTGCTGCCCGCGCGCACGGCTTTGACTGGGCGCGCGAGCCGATTCCGGTCTCCCCCGCCGCGCACTACTCCATGGGTGGGGTCGTCACCGATCTCGATGCGCGCACGAGCGTGCCCGGGCTCTTCGCCGCGGGCGAGGTCGCCTCAACCGGAGTGCACGGTGCCAACCGGCTCGCGTCGAACTCGCTGCTCGAAGGGCTCGTGTTTGGTGCGCGGGCCGGGCGCGCTGCGGCCGGGGCGGGTGATGTCGGGCTCGGAGGTCGTGTCACGGGCGCTCGCGGGTCTGAGTGGCTTGCGCCGGGTGCCTTTGCGGATCTCGAGCGCGAACAACTGCTCGTCGCCATCGCGGGCGATGCTGCTGCTCACCAGGCCGGACACGCTGTGGATCTCACTAGCGGGGGCAGCCAGGTCCGCTCTGACACAACTCGCGTCTCAGAGGCGATCGGTACGGGCCTCGGAATCGTGCGGCACGCTGACGACTTCCGGGCCGCCTCCGAGGTGTTCTCCACCTCGACGTCGCCTTCTGCACAGCTCGCCTCGCTCATCCTCGCCGCTGCCGAGGCCCGCACCGAATCCCGAGGCGCGCACCAGCGCAGCGACTACCCCGAGACCGACCCCGCGCAGGCCGTCAGGCGCTCGGTGCGGGCGGTGTTTGAGGGCTCGCATCTCGCGGAGAGGGTGGACGCTCTGCGATCCACCGCGAACCACGCACCCACGACTGGCGCCGAAGCAACCGGCGCCCCCGCGCTCGAACCAACGACCACCCACTGAAGGAGCCCCACCCGTGCTCACCCCCAACACCATCGAACGTTCCGTGCGCGAAGCGCTTACCGAGGATGCGCCCTGGGGCGACCTCACTGCCGAGCTTGCGATTCCGGCAGACGCCCAGCTCACCGCCGACATCGTCGCGCGCGAACCGGGCGTTTGGGCGGGCGGCTCCGTCGTCGCAGAGTGCTTTCGCCAGGTTGATCCGCGCATCAAGGTGACCGGCTTCGCCCCCGAGGGCACCGCATTCGAGGTTGGTGACACGCTCGCCCGCATCTCGGGCCCGGCCCGCGGAGTGCTCACCGCCGAACGCACCGCGC
Source organism: Leucobacter denitrificans (assembly GCF_014396385.1). Classification (NCBI taxonomy): domain Bacteria; kingdom Bacillati; phylum Actinomycetota; class Actinomycetes; order Micrococcales; family Microbacteriaceae; genus Leucobacter; species Leucobacter denitrificans. The sequence continues at coordinate 1,872,574 of NZ_CP060716.1, read as the reverse complement.
TGAATTTCAGCCAGCGCATGAGCGGCATCGCGACCCTCACCTCCGAGTACGTTCGCGCCGTCGCGGGCACGCACGCGCAGATCGCCGACACCCGCAAGACGACACCGGGGTTGCGTGCGTTCGAGAAGCACGCGGTCGCCGCAGGCGGTGGATCAAATCACCGCTTCGGCCTCTCCGACGCGATCATGATCAAAGACAATCACCTCGCAGCTTTGGGTGCCGTCGACGACGCGACGACCACCGCTGCGCTGCGCGAGCTGCGCCGGCGCGCGGGTCACACGGTGTCGATCATCGTTGAGGTGGATCGCCTCGACCAACTCGACGCCGTGCTTGCGGCGGGCGTCACCGGGGTGCTGCTCGACAACTTCTCGCTCGAAGACCTTGTCGAGGGCGTGCGCCGTATCGACGGCCGCGCGGTCGCCGAGGCGAGCGGAGGGGTGAACCTCGACACCGTCGCAGACATCGCCCGCACCGGGGTCGACGTCATCTCAGTCGGGCGGCTCACGCACGGGTTCCGCGCGCTCGACCTCGGGCTCGATGCAGTAGAGGCTGGGGCTGTACCTGCTGACGCTATGGGCCCCGCCGTTACCGAGCCCGCAACGCCATGAATGCTCTTGCTGGGGGGCCTGCGCCCGATCCACACGCCCGCTACCTCGACGCCGCCGCAACCGCGCCGCTGCGCCCCGAGGCACTCGCAGCGATGCTCGCCGTGTACCAGGCGGGCCCGGGCAACCCATCGAGCGTGCACGGGCCGGGTCACCGCGCCGCCGGCACCGTAGATCACGCCCGTCACACCCTCGCCGACGCCTTCGGGGTGCGCCCGTCCGAGGTCGTCTTCAGCTCCGGCGGCACCGAGGCGAACAACCTCGCCATCATCGGGCTTTCGCTCGCAAACCCCCGCGGCAAACACCTGGTCACGACACCGATCGAGCACCCGTCGGTGCTCGAAAGTTGCCGGTTTCTCGAGCGGGTGCACGGGTTCGAGCTGACGCTCGTCGATGTGGATCACGACGGGCGCGTCACCCCCTCAGCCCTCTCGCGTGCGCTCAGGCCAGACACCACCCTCGTGAGCATCGGGCTCGCGAACGCCGAGGTCGGTACCGTGCAAGACCTGCCCTCGCTGGTTGGCGTGGTGCGGGAGTGCGGTGCGCTGATCCACACCGATGCGGTGCAGGCGGCGGCGGCGCTGCCCGTATCGCTCGCTTCGGGGGCGTGGCCGGGGCCTGACATTGATGCGCTGACTGTGGCGTCGCACAAGTTCGGCGGGCCGCAGGGCGCGGGTGCGCTGCTCGTGCGGCAGAATTTGGCGATCGAGCCCGTGCTGCACGGCGGCGGTCAGGAGCGCGGGCTGCGCTCGGGCACCGAGAATGTTGCGGCGATCGCCGGGTTCGCCGCCGCGGTTGCCGCCTCGCGCGTCGACGTCGGGAGCCACGCAATCGCCCTCATGGAGTCACGCGATGAGTTGGTTGCGCGCGTGCTTGCCGAGGTTCCTGGGGCTCGGGTCACTGGGCACCCGAGCGAGCGGCTGCCGGGACACGCGTCGTTTGTGGTCGAGGGCATCAGCGGTGAGTCAGTGCTCGTCGCGCTCGACACGGCGGGGTTTGCGGTGTCGAGTGGATCCGCCTGCGCTGCCGGACACGACGAAGCCTCGCCCGCGCTGCTCGCCATGGGCATCGAGCCAGAGCTTGCCCAGACCGCGATCCGCTTCACCCTGCACCGCCCGCTTGAGGCCGACGACCTTGAGCGCATAGTCGGGGTCATCGCCTCGGAGCGCGCCCGGCGTTGATTCAGGCGGCGCGATCGCCGGGGAGCCCGCCGCTCACGAAGCGTCGGAACAAAACCCGCTTGAGTGACGCCGGCATGAGCCGATACGCGCCCTTCATGAGCACATTGCGCAGATATTCACCGCGAGTGATGAACCCGATCTTGCGCATCGCGCCCTGCAACTTCCACTCGGTTCTCGCCTCGCGCCACCCACCGCGGCGCGCGAACGCTCCGGCGCCGACGCGATACAGCACCAGTGGATCCGCAATGTTTTCAACCCAAGCCCCCGACGCGATGAGCCGCACACCCAGCCAGTAGTCTTCCATCTTGCCGAACGGCTCGTACCTGCCGACCCGATCGAGCGCCGATATGCGATACATCATGGTCGGGTGGTTGAAGGGGTTGTGGGTGCGAGCGTGATTGCGGATCCGCTCGGCCCCAACGGGAGGAATGCGATCCGACACCGGCCGCGTCGGGTCGTGCTCGAACTCCGCCATGCCCGTGCCAACGAGGTCAAACCCGTCGCAGAGCATCGCCCACTGGCGCTCGAAGCGGTCGGGGCGCGAGACATCGTCGGCGTCCATGCGGGCGACCACCGGTTGCGTGCAGGCATCGAGGCCGACATTAAGCGCGCGGGTGAGGCCTTGGTTCGTAGGCAGCCGCACAATAGTGACCGGGATCGGGCTCTCGCGCTCAATGCGCTCGAGCTCTGTCGCGAGTTCGACCGGCACTGGGCCGTCTTGCACGATGACCGCCTCGGTCGGTCGCAGCGTCTGATCGTTTACCGAGCTCTCGAACGCGAGCCTCAGGAACTCTGCGTTGTCGCCCGCGTATACGGGCAGGAGCAGGGAAAACGTGGCGTTGGTGTGCATGACTCCTCTAGCTTAGGGCGCTTGACCCGAGTGAGCATGAGCGAGGTCGGGGTGCCCGAATTCGCTGGCCTGTCGATCAGAATGCGCAGCTTCACCTGCACTATGCGCAATGCCCGCGTCGCAAACCGATGGCTCACGTATGTTCGTCGCAAGATAGGAGAAATATGTCTAACCCAACTGTGCGGCCTGAGCCTGCCCCGAATGAGCATTCGCAGATCGCCCCGCCCTCAGGGCCGCCTTCAGTCCCGCCAGTGGTGCTGCCTCCAGCCCCACCTCAGAAGACTGAACGCAAGACCCTCGCCATCGTTGCCCTCGTGCTTGGCATCGTGGGCTTCATCATGGCCTGCATACCTTTTGTAACGTGGTTCGCTGGAATCGCTCTACTCGGCGCACTCGTACTCTCGCTCGTCGCACTCTTCAAGAAAAACCAGGGCGGCAAAGGCTTCAGTATTGCGGGCCTCGCACTCTCGGTCATCGGTGGAATCGTGTCCATCTTTGTAGGTTTGATCTCGCTCGGTCTTCTCGGACAGAGCATGCTTGAGGAGGGCCAGCTGAGTGGCGTCTACTCCGGAACTGAGGGCACTGCTTCTGCTGGCGCAGAAGCAGACCTCGTTGTCGAGGAAGTCGTGTTCGGCCGCTCAAGCTACGATGAGTCGGTCTGGTGGTTTGCGGTGATCCTCGAGAACCCAAACGAAGACTTCGCTTTCGAGGGTGCATCAATTGAGGCGCTCGATTCGAACGGGACCATCCTCGACACTTCGTCGAGCTATCAGACCTTTCTCTCCGGCCGGTCAGCTATCGCTGGGGAGTTCTACTCAGTCGGAGATTCGGAGATCGACTCACTCGACGTGAGATTTCCATCAGCCTCTGAGGCCACTCGAATCTCAGCGAGCGACCTGGGCACGTTTGAAGTTACCGACATTGCGCCTACTACCGACGACTACTTCACCACGATTCACGGCAAGGTGACGAGCACCTTCGCTGAGGAGCAGGAACTTATCGAAGTCGTCGTAATCGCGCGCGATGCCGCTGGCAGCATCATCGCGTCAGGCTCCAATTATGTTGAGCGCATACCCTCTGAAGGCAGCGCACAGTTTGAAGTAATGTTCAGCGATCCACTGCCCGCAGACACCACCTACGAGGCATACGCGGCGGTGTAGCTGTATTCGAGAGGGTCGGGCACGCAGCACTAGCGAACTACGCGCGGCGCTCGGCCTTCTCGAGGCGCTCTACCTCGACCATCACGTCGACCGGTACTCCGGTGCCACGCAGCACGTCACGCGTCGAGCGCGGCTTCGTTCGAGTGCCATCGCGCCAGCCACGCTTCAGGCAGTCTTGCAACTGCGCGCGATCCGCCGACGCTTTGAACGTACGCACCCAGCGCCTAAGCGTCGCGGCCTCGTACAGCGCCTTCTCCCACGGGTACAGCGCGTCGCTCGCACGGAACACCCACAGCTTGTTGCGCACCTCGTAGTAGAAACGCGGCCCCGGGTCAGCGTCGCTCGATCCACGCTTTGCGGTCTTGTGCACCACCACCGAGGCTGGCGTGTAGAGCCCCCGAGCACCGCGCAGCAGGCGGGCCGAGAACTCGAAGTCATCGTTCCAGAGAAAGTACTCGGCGATCGGCAGACCGAGCTCGCGCACGCGTGAGGCACGCAAGAACGCCGAAACGAACGAGATCGAGCGGATCTCCATCGCACCCACGCTCGCCGCCCGGTCACGCTCTGCCTTATCAGCGCGAATCTTGGCCTTTGGCGTGTTCATCGGATGGTCCTCGCCATCGGTCCACACGACTCGCGAACCCATGACTGCCAGGTCGTCGGGCCCATTCGCCCGGTACCGCTCGTGTGTCTCAAGCGCACCCGCGAGCGCCTCTGGCTGCGGCACGGTGTCGTCATCCATGACCCACACCCACTCGGTCTCCTCGTCGGCAACGGCCGCCGCGATACCAACCGCGAAGCCCCCCGCGCCGCCGGTGTTCACGTCCAACCGGATCAATCGCGCGCGCTCACCCCACCCCTCAAGGATTTCCTCGGCAACCTCGGTCGAGCCATCAGTCGACGCGTTGTCTACGACGATAAGCCGATCCACGGGTCGCGTCTGCGCGGCGAGCGCCTCAAGCGCCTCTCGCAACAGCTCGCGTCGGTTGTATGCGACCAGCACTGCCGTAACGCGCATAAATCCTCTCCCGCTGACCCTCATTGAGTGGTCAGTTTGCTGCACCTTTTTGCCAACTGCTGCACCAAAGTGACCACTGAACTAGTTATTCTACGTGACCGCTTCTGAACAACGCACCGACCTAGCCGGCGGCCTCCTCGGTCTCGGGCACGGGGGTCGCGGCGGCGACACCCTCGGCGACGAGCTGCTGAATATCCGCGTAAATGGGGAACTCGGGATCCACAGCCGGTGGAACGAGCTCAACATCGACCGGCGTGTGCGCCCGCGCCTTGTCAGCGAGATCGACAAACCGCCCAAGCATCGAATCGGGAATATCGGTCTGCACGAGCTGTGACCCGGCCTTTGCGATCTCCTGGAAGCGCAAGAGCACATTCGCCGGGCTCATCTGTGCGAGGATCGCCGCCTGCAAGTCGCGCTGGCGTTGCATGCGGTCATAGTCGCCGTTCACCGAGCCGTAGCGCGAACGCGCGAACCACTGCGCGTGGTACCCGTCGAGATGCTGCTCGCCCGCGGGGATCCACGACTCAACGTTCACGAGTTCGCCCGTATACTCATCGATGCTGCCGCCGATCGGCAGGTCCTCGGGCACCGTCACGGTGACCCCACCCAGGGCGTCGATGATGCTCGAGAAAGCATCCATGTTGAGCAGCACGTAGAACTGCACGTCGAGCCCTGTCGCGCCGTGCACGGCGTCTTTGGTCGCCTCGATGCCGGGCGACGAGCCGCGCGACACCGCGTCGGGGTAGAGCCCGCCGTAGATATCTGGGAAGTCGGTAACCTCTGTGTAGATCGCGTTAAGGTAGCAGGTCGTGTAGCAGCCACCCCAGTCGCCGAACACGTTGGGCGCGACGCCGAACCCGTTCGGGTGCAGTTCGTGCATCGGCGACGATTCGGGGAACGGCATCTCGATGAGCTCGCGCGGCAGGCCCACAATGACCGACTGGCCGGTCTCGGCGTTCACGCTTACGAGCGAGATCGAGTCGGGGCGCATGCCCTCGCGGTCCGAGCCGGCGTCGGTGCCGAGCAGCAGAATGTTGTAGCGGCCGTCGACCGGCGCGACCGCGGGCGCACCCACAAAAATATCGCCAATGGTGGATCGCCCAGCCCCCACCAAGGTAGACGCCCACGCGGCACCCGCAACGGGAACCACCGTGAGTAGAACAGAGAGCATCGCGATCGGTAGTCGCCAGCCGCGTTTGACCTTCACTATCCGAGTGAGGCGCAGCGTGTCGAACCCGAGCACCAGCCAGATCACCGCGACCGCGAGAATGATCCACTGCAGTGCGAACAGGAAAATACCGTTCGTGAGCACCGACAGGGTCGCGGTGCGCGCCCAGATGAGACCGGCGAGGGTGGCGAGGCCGAGGATCCACACGATAACTGTGACGGTGAGGCCGAACCTCCCGAGCTTTCGATTGCCCGCGAGCAACTGCGCGATGCCAGGAAACAGGAACCCGAGTATGACGAGCCAGCGCGCCCGCTTGGTCATGAGCGGAGGCGAGGTGAGGTCTGGGTTACGCAGCGGCCGCTCGAGGTCGAAAGCGGGGCCGAAGCCAGCGACGTCGTGTGTCGCGACTCCGCTCATGCGCCGTACCCCTCAGGGTTCGCGGACTGCCAAGCCCACGAGTCCCGGCACGCGTCAGCAAGTGTGCGCATCGTCTGCCAGTCGAGTTCGCGATTCGCCTTCGACGGGTTCGCCACGGTCTCGGCGACGTCGCCCTCGCGCGGCGGCACGACCACGTAGGGAATCTCGCGCCCGGCCGCCTCACCGAACGCGCGCACCACCTCGAGCACGCTCGAACCGGTTCCCGACCCGAGGTTGTACGTCGCAACCCCCGGAATGATGCGCTCGAGTGCGGCCGCGTGGCCCTCGGCGAGATCCATGACGTGAATGTAGTCGCGCACGCCCGTGCCGTCGGGCGTCGGGTACGTGTCGCCAAAGACGCTGAGCTTCTCGCGCTTGCCGACCGCCACCTGCGCGATGAACGGCATGAGGTTGTTCGGAATCCCCGACGGATCCTCGCCAATGCGCCCCGACTCGTGCGCGCCCACCGGGTTGAAGTAGCGCAGCAGCACCGCACCGAGCCCCGGCCACGCGACCTGCGCATCGCGGATCATCTGCTCGATCATCGCCTTCGACCAACCATATGGGTTCGTGAGACCCACACCGACCTGGTGCTCCTCGTCTTGCGGCACGTACTCGGGGTCGCCATACACAGTCGCACTCGACGAAAACACGAGCTTGTCGACGCCACGCTCGCGCATGATGTCGAGCAGGTTCAGCGTCGAATCGATGTTCACTCGGTAGTAGCGCGTGGGTTGCGCGACTGATTCGCCCACTGCCTTGAGTCCCGCGAAGTGGATCACCGCTTCGAAGTCGACCCCAGCCAAGGCAGCGTCGGCCGCTTCGCGATTCGCGAGATCCGCCTCGATGACCTCGATGGAACGGCCCGTCAGCTCTTCAACCCGCCGCACCGACTCGCTGCTCGAATTCGAAAAATCATCGAGCACAACCACGTCGTGGCCGCGTTCGAGCAGCACGAGAGCAGTGTGGGAGCCAATGTACCCGGCCCCGCCGGTGAGAAGAACACGCATAGCAAGCAGGGTACTTCGCAAGACTGAGCAGAACCGCGAGGCACTCCGTGAACTCACAGGGTAGGGCGCACATCTGGTGATTTGCGGCCCCCTAGAATAGGTGGAAGCTATGCTCAACATGCACACGGGAGGTAGTAATGGCGACGCTCAGCCTCATCGCCGAACCCTTCCCCGATTGGGAAGCTCCGATGCATTTTGCGGGCGCACACGACCTGGTCAATGCCATCGCCAGCACGGCTCCCCGCAGTTGTAGCGCGCGATTTCTTCTCGCCCGCGGCAGCCACGCACCCGAGTTCGCTTCGCCGAAGATCGCTGTCGAGGTGCTGCCCATGCGTGCGAGTTCGCTGCCAATTCTCTGGCAGTCGAACGCGACCGCGAGGCCGCTCGACGGCGAAATGACCCACTCGATCACCCCGATGATGCCGCTGCGTGCTCGGAGCGACGACGACGGCACCCAGTCGACCGTCACTGTGCCCCACGCGCTCGCGTGGGAGGCACCCGAGCTGCTTTCACCCGCACAGGCGCGGCTGGTTCGCGCGTTCGTGAAACGGGCCGTGAGGTTCGCCGACATTATCGTGACGACCTCTCACTCAACCGCGTCGCTGCTGCAGAACATGTACGGGTACAACTTGCCCGTGCAGGTGATTCCACCGGTTGCCCCGAACGTGTTGCTTGCCGGCGTCGACTCTGCCGCGAGACGCGCGCGCCTCGGTCTACCCGAGCGTTATATGGTCACCACGGCAAACAACGACGAAGCGGGCCGGCTGCACTGGGTCTACAACGCTCTCGAGGCCGACTCCACGCTCCCACACGTTGTGGTCATCACCGGCCTCGATCCGGTGGTGCAGGGCAAGGGGCAGGCACCCACCTCCGAGCTCGCGAGCCGTATTCCAGAGCGTCTACGCAACCGCATCACTGTGGTGGCCGCCGACGATCTGCGCGACGCGGGTGCTGTCATCTCAGGCGCAAGCCTCATGCTGCAGCCGCAGTCGTTCGCCGCAACCGGTTACCCGGTTATCGCGGCGCTCATGTCGAAGGTTCCGGTGCTGCACGCCGGCGTCGACGCGACGGGTGAGCTCGTGCTCGACGGTGGCCTCGCCGAGTCAGACCCGGTTGGTTTTGCCAGCGCGCTCTCGCGCCTCTTTATCGCGAGCCCCGGCGACGGTACGAGCGAGTTTGAGCGGCTCACCGTGCAAGCAGCGGATCGGGGCCGCACCTTCTCCTGGGAGGGCGTCGCCTGGCAGTTGTGGGAAACCCACGCCACGATCTAGGGCTTCGCAAACCTCTCAGCCAACCCCGCAAGCACTCCGGTCAGTATGATCGTCGCCGCTACCATCGTGACGGTCCCGACCCAGCCGCCGATCCACCCTGTGTTCAAAAAGGCGACGCCACCAACCCAGCCGAGCACGCTCGACCCGGCGTAGTACCCGAGGTAATACAGTGGCGGCGCGAGGCTCACTCCAGCGCGAGTGGCGCGACGGTCGATGAGCCCCGAAGCGATCGAGTGCGCGGCAAAGAACGCCGCCGTGTAGATGACGATGCCGACCATGATCGCGATGAGCGACTCGATCAGCGTGAGCGCGAGACCCCCGAGCATGAGGCCGAGCACGACGAACAGGGTGAAGGTTGGGTTTCGATCCGCTGCGAATCGCCAAACCACCCGCGATGACACCGTGCCCGCCAGGTACGCGAGAAACAGCCACGACACCTGGGCGAGGCTCAGCCCGAACGGTTCGGCCTCGAGCCGGAAGGCGATGTAGTTGTAGGTCGCGACGAACCCGCCCATCAGCAAGAACGCTTGCGCGACGAGCACCATAACGCCGGGGTTTCGCAGGTTCGCGGCGAGAGCCGACCAGAACGGAAGTGACGAGCTGCGATCCACGACCGTGGGCTGCATCGTCGCGAGATATACCGCTGTCGCGAGCGCGGCACACGCTACGATCGCGAGCTGCCCCGCATTTAGGCACCACCAGTCGGCGACCATCGCCGCCACAATGCGCCCCGCGAGCCCACCGACCGTGGTGCCCGCGATGTAGGTGCCCACCGCATGAGGCGCACCCGGCCAACGCGGTCAGATAGCCTCGCGAGCGGCAGCACGCCGAGCGCGACCCCGATCGTCGTGGCGCCGATGACCCACGATGAGGCGTCGGCGCTGACCTGAAATCGGGTTGCGAGCTCTGGCAGCAGCGGCTGCGGAGCATACATGAGCGCGAAGTTCGCGAGACCCGCGCAGAATAGTGCGATGAGTGTGCGCTTGTAGGCGCGGCCGCCTTGCTGAAACCGCCGGTCAGGGACGTCAGACGTGAAGTCGGGTGTGGCGTTCACGCCTATTCGCTGGCGGCAACGCGTGCCTTGAGCGCCGCGTTCTTCTCTTCCACCATGTCGGTGAGGCCTTGCGCATATGCATCGAGCTTCGCGCGCAGTTGTGGATCGCTCGCGCCAAGCACCCGCGCAGCCAGAATGCCCGCGTTCTTCGCACCACCAATCGACACCGTCGCAACGGGGATTCCGCCCGGCATCTGCACAATCGACAGCAGCGAATCGAGCCCGTCGAGCTTCGCGAGCGGCACGGGAACCCCGATCACAGGCAACGTTGTCATCGAAGCAACCATGCCGGGTAGGTGCGCGGCACCACCTGCACCGGCGATGATGACTTTGAGGCCCCGATCCGCCGCCTCGCGCGCGTAGGTGACCATCTTGTCGGGGGTGCGATGCGCGCTCACCACCTCGACCTCGTGCGCGATGCCGAACTCGCGCAGCATCTGCACCGCGTCACTCATCACCGAAAAGTCGGAGTCGGATCCCATGATGATGCCCACGAGTGGGCTGCCGCCCTGGCTCGTTTCGCGCGGCGTCGTTTCGCTCATGGGTCTATCGTACCCGCCGAGCAACTACCCAAACGCGTTCGCGGCGGCCTGCGCTTCGGCGCGAGCCTCTTCGAGTGAGTCACCCACGACGGTTACGTGACCAACCTTGCGACCGGGGCGAGGCTGCTTGCCGTAGCTGTGGATCTTCGCCGACGGATACTCCGCAAGCACCTTCTGGTAACGCACTGGCATCGGGCCCTCTTCGGGGCCGCCGAGCACGTTCACCATGACCGCTGCCGGAGCCGTCATCGACGTGTCGCCGAGCGGCAAGTCTGCGACCGCACGCAGGTGCTGCTCGAACTGGCTCGTCACCGAACCCTCAATCGAAAAGTGACCCGAATTGTGCGGGCGCATCGCGAGCTCGTTCACAAGCACTCGGCCGTCGGTTGTCTCAAACATTTCGACCGCGAGCACGCCTGTGACATCTACGCCCGAAGCAACTGCCTCACCAATGCGAGCGGCCTCGTCGAGTATTGCCTCGTTCGAAACCGGCGCGGGCGCGAGCACCTCGGCGCACACTCCGTCGCGCTGGATCGTCTCGACCACGGGCCAGTGCCGCATCTCGCCCGACGGGCGGCGTGCCACCAACTGCGACAACTCGCGGGTGAAATCGACAAGCTCTTCGACGAGCAGGAACCCACCGCGGGCATCCTCTGCGAGCGCCGTAAACCAGTCACGCACTTCGTCGGCGTTCGACACGACGCGCACGCCCTTGCCGTCGTACCCGCCTCGCGCGGTCTTCACAACGGCGCGGCCGCCATTCGCGTCAATAAACTCCTGCAGTGACGCCTCGTCTTCGACGGCAGCCCACTGCGGTACCGGCACGCCGAGCTCAGCAAGCTTCTCGCGCATCAAAATCTTGTCTTGCGCAAACTGCAGCGCGTGCGGTTTCGGGTGCACCGGCACCCCGCGGCGCTCAAGTTCTGTCAGAATCTCCTGCGGCACATGCTCGTGGTCAAAGGTCACCACGTCGACAGTCTCGGCAAACGCGTACACGGTTTCTGGGTCACGGTAGTCGCCCACCTGATCGGCTGCGCGCTTCGCGCTCATGCCCTCGGTCTCAGCGAGCACCGAAATCTCGAGTCCCAGGTGGATCGCCGGCGGCACCATCATGCGTGCAAGTTGCCCGCCGCCAATCACGCCAATGCGAATGCTGCCGTTGTCGCCCAATGCCATGCGACCATCCTACCGAGGCCGTCTCTCAAAAGAATGCGGAAGCACTACGCCGCGCAGGGTCCTCAGGTAACCCGAGCGACTTGTCGAGGCCCGTCGCGATCCACGCCGACGTCAGCAACAACACGCGACACACGAAATTGAACCAGAGCAAGAGACCCACGAAGATCGCGAAGGTCGCGAGCAGCGGGTTGCTCGAAGCTCCACCGAGCAGCGCGGCACCGAGAAACTTCAGGCCAAAGAGCGCGGCCGCGCCGAGCAAACAACCGATGAGCAAATTCCACCAGCCGATACGCACCTCTGCGAGCGCCCAGTGGATCGCCATGAGAATGAGCACGTCAAAGACGTACAGGGCGCCGTATCTCACGACCGTGCCGAGCGTGCCGAAGAACCAGTTGTCGGGGTTCGCGCCGAGCCACCCGAGCACCGTGTCTGCGATATTAGAACTCGCGACCGTGAGCGCGGCCGAGATAACAATGGCGAGTGCGAAGCAAAGCGCGAGCACAAAGTCGCGAATCTTGAGATAGACCGCGTTGCGGTACTCCTTCACTTCGAGACCAAAAATGATGCGGATCGAACGCCTGGTTCCCGTAAACCAGTTCACTGCGATCCACAGCAGAGACACTGCGGCGACGATGCTCGTCCAGTCGATTGCGCGCGTCGCGAGCAGCTCCTGCACCGATACCGCGCCGTCATCTCCGAGGAGGCCCGGAATCGACGTATTGATCTGGTCGACTATGACGTCGAGCAGCGTTTCGTGTTCGCGGAGAAAAATGCCGAATACACCGAATCCGACAAGGAGCCCCGCGAAAACCGCGAACAGCGCCTGGTAGCTCATGCCCCCGGAAAGCACGTTGCCGCCAACGTTCGTGAAGTGCGAAAACGTACGGTACGGACGCTGTCGCCTGAACCAATGCCAAAGCCGCCGCCACTTGGTGACGACGGCTGGCAATGGGCGCTCGCTCATATGGCGAGTCTAAACCTGAACCTAGTCAGTCTTGCCGGAACGGATCGCTGCCTTGACCTCAGCGATCGCCTTGGTGACCTGAATGCCACGCGGGCAAGCCTCGGTGCAGTTGAAGGTGGTGCGGCAGCGCCACACGCCCTCTTTGTCATTGAGAATGTCGAGGCGCACCTGCGCGTTGTCATCGCGCGAGTCAAAGATGAAGCGGTGCGCATTCACAATCGCTGCTGGACCGAAGTACTGACCGTCGGTCCAGAACACTGGGCACGATGAGGTGCACGCAGCACACAGGATGCACTTGGTCGTATCGTCGAAGCGCTCGCGAGCCACTACGTCTTGGATGCGCTCCTTGCCCGACTCAGGCTGCGAGTTCGCAACGAGGAACGGCTGCACCTGGCGGTACGACTCGAAGAACGGCTCCATGTCGACAATGAGATCCTTCTCAAGGGGCAGACCCTTGATTGCCTCAACGTAGATCGGCTTCGAGATATCGAGATCTTTCACGAGCGTCTTGCATGCGAGACGGTTGCGACCGTTGATGCGCATCGCATCCGAGCCACAAATACCGTGTGCGCATGAGCGACGGAATGCGAGCGTACCGTCAACGTCCCACTTGATCTTGTGGAGCGCATCGAGAATACGGTCGGTCGGGTACATCTCGACGTCAAAGTCTTCCCAGTATGCGTCGCGACCCGACTCGGGATTGTAGCGACGAATGAGGAGAGTGACCGTGAACGGCTTCGGTGCTTCCTCTACTGCGACGCCAGCTTCAGCAGTTGCGGTGCTCATGCCTAGTACTTCCTCTCAAGTGGCGGGTACCTCAACTCGCCCTGCTCATTCTTTGTGACGGTGACGGGCTTCCAGTCGAGGCGGATGTGATCCTCAGGGTTCGCCGAGTGCGGGTCGCCCGTGAGGTATGCCATCGTGTGCTGCATGTAGTTTGCGTCGTCACGATCAGGGTAATCATCGCGCATGTGACCACCGCGGCTCTCCTTGCGGTTGCGGGCCGCGTAGGTGAGCACCTCTGCGAGGTCGAGCAAGAATCCGAGCTCGATCGCCTCGAGAAGGTCGGTGTTGTAACGCATACCGCGGTCCTGGATGCCAACGTTCTTGTAGCGCTCGCGAAGGTTGTGGATCACACCAAGCACGTTCGTGAGTGACTCTTCGGTACGGAACACCTGCGCCCCGCGGTCCATGGCCTCCTGCAATTCGCGGCGGAGGTCTGCCACGCGCTCGGTACCAGTGCCGGTGCGGAAGCTTTCGACAAGCTCGCGAATCTCCTTCGCCGGATCTGCGGGGAGATCGACGAACGATGCGGTCTGTGCGAAGTCGGCTGCGGCGTTACCCGAACGCTTGCCGAAGACGTTGATGTCGAGCAGTGAGTTCGTGCCGAGTCGGTTCGAACCGTGCACGGAGACACATGCACACTCGCCAGCTGCGTAGAGGCCAGGCACAACCGTGTCGTTGTCCATGAGCACCTCTGCCTGCACGTTGGTCGGAATGCCACCCATTGCGTAGTGCGCGGTCGGGAACACGGGAACCGGCTCGACTACCGGGTCGACACCGAGGTAGGTGCGAGCGAACTCGGTGATGTCTGGGAGCTTGGTCTCAAGTACCTCTGCGCCAAGGTGGGTGCAGTCGAGGTAGACGTAATCCTTGTGTGGGCCAGCACCGCGACCATCGAGCACCTCTTGCACCATTGAACGTGCAACGATGTCACGCGGAGCGAGGTCTTTAATGGTCGGCGCGTATCGCTCCATGAAGCGTTCGCCACTTGCGTTACGCAAGATAGCACCTTCACCACGTGCACCCTCGGTCAGCAGAATGCCAAGACCCGCGAGGCCCGTCGGGTGGAACTGGTAGAACTCCATGTCTTCGAGCGGAAGACCCTTGCGCCAGATGATGCCGACACCGTCACCGGTGAGCGTGTGTGCGTTCGACGTCGTCTTGAAGATCTTGCCGAAACCGCCGGTCGCGAAGACCACCGACTTCGCCTGGAACACGTGGAGCTCGCCAGTCGCAAGCTCGTATGCGACGACACCCGCTGGCTTGCGGTCCTTGCCTTCACCCGTCATCACGAGGTCGAGCACGTAGAACTCGTTGTAGAAGTTGATGCCGAGCTTCACGCAGTTCTGGAAGAGCGTCTGCAGGATCATGTGGCCCGTGCGGTCTGCGGCGTAGCACGCGCGGCGAACCGCAGCCTTGCCGTGATCGCGTGTGTGACCACCGAAGCGACGCTGGTCGATCTTGCCCTCGGGCGTGCGGTTGAACGGAAGACCCATGTTCTCGAGGTCGATGACCGCGTCAATCGCTTCTTTCGCGAGAATCTCTGCCGCGTCTTGGTCGACGAGGTAGTCGCCACCCTTGACCGTGTCGAAGGTGTGCCACTCCCAGTTATCTTCCTCGACGTTCGCGAGGGCCGCAGCCATGCCGCCCTGCGCAGCACCGGTGTGCGAGCGGGTCGGGTACAGCTTCGTGATCACGGCGGTTTTCGCCTTCGGGCCGGCTTCAATCGCCGCGCGCATGCCGGCACCGCCAGCACCTACGATGACGACATCAAATTGGTGGTACGTCACACCGTCTTTGACGGTTACGTCCTCGCCCTCATGGGTATTCGTGGTCACAGGGTTCCTAACTTCGAAATCTTTGAGAATCTAGACGCTCGCGCTGACTACAGGGTCGAGCAGAAGGAGGCAACGAGCTCGGGGTCTGCGCCTTCAGGGCACGGATCGAAGGTGTAGATCACGAGGGTGCCAAGAATGATCAGGAGTGCTGCCGACAGGAAGAGCAGCACTCGGAACGTCTTCGCGAGGCCCGGACGGGTCACGTAGTCGTTCACGATCGTGCGCATGCCGTTTGCACCGTGGATCAAGGCGAGCCAAAGAAGCAGCGTGTCCCACACCATCCAGAAGGGGTTGGCGAGCTTGCCGCCAACGAACCCGAAGTCAATTGCACTCACGCCGTCACCGAGCATGAGGTTTGAGAACAGGTGTCCGAACACGAGCACCACGAGCAGTACGCCCGAGACTCGCATGTAGATCCAACCCCACTTTTCCCAGTTGGTGCGCTTCTTCGCGGGGGTCTGCGAGCGGGGCGCGTCAATTGTCATTGCCATAATTCCAAACCTCGCTTAGTGACCGAACACGTTCATCAGGTGACGGGGCAGGAAGCCTGCCATGGTCACAACCCAAAGCACGATCACGATCCAGAACATCGTCTTGTGGTACTTAGCGCCCTTGCTCCAGTAATCCACCAAAATGATGCGCAAACCGTTATACGCGTGGAAGACGATCGCAGCGACCAGTGCGGCCTCGCCGAGACCCATGATCGGGGTCTTGTATGTGCTCATCACCGCGTTGTACGCCTCGGGGCTCACGCGAATGAGTGCCGTATCGAGCACGTGCACGAGCAGGAAGAAGAAGATCGCAACACCGGTGATACGGTGCAACACCCACGACCACATTCCCTCATTACCGCGATAGAGCGTTCCGCCCGGTCGGGTCTTCTTTTTCGCCACCGGGGCTTCTGCGGTTTGGGCTGACACGAGTATCCTCCTTGGTCGTCACGCTACAGGCTCACATCACATTGCCAAGCGCTCGAATTGCGGGCGCGCCACATTGCTGAGAATTCACTGCGTCTTCCATTATGGCACCATTTCAATGCCGTCCCGGCACACCCCCTCCCCGCCGAATCCCGTGCATTCATCAGATGAAAACACGTAATTGCGGGTTCCCACCGGGATGCCAGTCGCCGATCCACCCCCTGGGGTAGGCTCACCACGGGGCTGTGTTTATTTCGCAAAATGTTCACTGCACGGGTTGTGGTGAGCACCCTGCCCGTGTCAACTACTCACGAGGAGTCGTCGTACGTGACTGAACCCGTAGCTGTCGTGCTCGCCGGCGGCAAGGGCCAGCGCCTGTGGCCGCTGAGCCGAAAGAATCGTCCGAAGCAGTTCGTGTCGGTCGTGAGCGAGAAGACCCTCATTCAGACCACGGTGGATCGGCTGCTCAGCGTGTTCCCCCCAGAACGCATCTACATCTCGACGACCGAGAAGTACCTGTCGGATGTGTGCGCCGCGAACATTCCGGTGCCCGAGGAAAACATTATTTTGGAGCGTCGCCCGCTCGGCCCGGCGACCGCGTTCGTGCTCGCCCACGCAGTGATGCAGCAGCTACACGGCGATAACGTGCGGGTACTCACCTGCCCGTCTGATCACTACGTACAAGACCCGGCAGAGTTCGAACGCACGATCGCCGAACTCGCTGACGGTGTGTTCGAAAACGGCGCGACCGTGACGGTGCTCGGCGCGAAGCCCACCGAACCCGACGATCGTCTCGGGTACATGCGGCTTGAGCCGACGAAGACTCCCGACTTTTTCCATGCGGTCACGCTGTCTGAGAAGCCGAGCCTTGAGGAAGCGAAAGAGCTTGGGGAGAGCGGGGTTGCGTGTTGGAACACCGCGAATTACCTCGCGAAACCGGGCGCCGTACTTGAGATTCTGCGTAGGGTGTACCCGATCCACACCGCTGAAATTGTGGCGTATGCGAAGCACTGGGTCGACGATGTTGACGAGCGCACCTATGGATACGACGGGGTGCCGCTTGAGGGGCACGAGCTCGACCCGTTCTTTATTGCGGACGCTGAGGTTGATGTGCTCGTGCGCGATTTTGGGTGGAGCGATGTGGGCACGTGGGAGCGCGTGCTGCAGGCACGGGAACAGCTTGGGCCCGAGCTTCCTGCGGCGCTGATTCCCGATTCGCGCAATATTGTGGCAATTTCGACAGACGGCCGCCCGATCGTTGCGTGCGGGGTCGAAGATCTCGTTATCGTGTCGCACGATGACGCCGTGTACGTGTTGAATCGATCGGTCGCGAGTTCGCTCGAATCGGTAAAGGAGTGGCGTGCCGCGGTTGCGGGCGCTGGAGAGGAAGGGCTGCTGTGAACGCGCAGGCGCATGGATCCACACCGATTATCGGGGGCACCCGCGAGCCGGTGCATGTCGTGCTCGTGGGCACGAAGCCCGACATCATTAAGCAGGCTCCGGTGTATCACGAGCTTGTCGCGCGGGGGCATCACGCGATCGTGTGCCACACGGGCCAGCACTACTCGCACAACCTGTCGGGGTCGATGCTCGAGGAGTTCAATATTCGTGAGAGCGTGAACCTTGGGGTGTCTGGCAGTGCGATCGACGTGACGAGCGGGGTCTCCAGGAAGCTCGCTGACTACCTCACAGAGCTTGACCGTGAGGTTGGCCCGCCAATTACTTACGCGCACGGCGACACGTCGACCGCGATGTCTGGGTCGCTCGCCGCGTTCGGGCTCGGTCAGGGGCTCGTGCACGTCGAAGCTGGCCTGCGCACCCTCTCACCCATTCGCGAGGTGCTGCATGAGTGGCACGACCGTATCGAGACGGGCTCGTTCGACTTTCAGACGTTCAAGGCGCAGCACCTCGTGCGCGCAAACTTTGGGCGCGGCAGTCGCGAGCCCTCGCCCGAGCAGTTCAATACCCGTGTCGTTGACGCTGGCGCACAGTTTCACGCGGCGCCAGTGGAGTTGAATCGCGAGTACCTACTCGAAGACGGGTTTGACCCGAAAACGATCGCGGTGGTCGGTAACTCGATCGTTGACGCGTTGCAGACCGGCATGACTGAGACGGCGGATCAGGAGCTGCTCGAGCGGTTCCCCGCGTTCGCGTCGGGTGAGTTCATCAGGTACTGCGTGCACCGCAAGGAGAACACGGAAAACCGGGCCCGCTTCACCGCGCTCATGGACGGCATGGAGGAGCTGCTCGAGGGCGGCCACTCAGTCTTGTTCATTCGCTTGAACGGCACAGAGTCGGCGATCGACCGGTTCGGGATGCGGGAGTGGTTGAACGAGCTCGAGGCCCGGCACGGTGACCGGCTCATTTCGACGCCGGTGTGGGACAACTACTCGCACGTGCTCGCGGCGATGCAGCGGTGTGCGCTGATCGCCACCGATTCCGGGAGCATCCAGGAAGAAGTGAACGTGCTCGGGGTGCCATGTGTGACGCTGCGCTTCGGGTCCGACCGCGGCGAGTCGCTCCTTGCTGGCGGCAACTTCCTGGCCCCGCCGACGCGTGGAGATCTGATCGCTGAGGTGATCCGCCAGGTATTCGCGCACCGCGGCGAGATCTCGTGGGAGCGCATCTACCCCGAGAACGCGTCGACGATGCTGGTCGAAGAGGTCGAGGCGAGGCTCGATGGGTCGGGGCTGCTGCCCTCGTCAGAAGAGTGGCGTTACGGGCTCTAGCCAAGCTTTTCGGGCAGCACGCGGTAGTCGAGTTCGACTTCAGCGCCGCTCACGCCCGATCCACGGCGCACCTCGGCGGTGCACATGAGCAGCGACTGCGTCGGGTACCCATGCACGGTGTTGTCGCGCACGATTGCACGGTCGTCATCTGGGTGCAGGTCGGTTGTGCGGTCGAGCAGCGCGATCCACTTTGCCCGCCAACTCTCGTCAGCGAGCCCCTCGAGCGCGCGAAACTCAGGCAGCCAGCGAGCGATGCGCGCGGTCGTCGGATCATTAACCTCGTGGTGCGCGATCATGTGCACGCCAGGCTCGAGGTCAGTTCGGGTGACACGCGCGCCGTCCCAGGTCGTGACGCGGGCGGTGGATCCACTCACCTCAACAAGATTGAACGCACCAGTGCCGGGGTGGTCACTCACCGGCAGCCCCTGAGCCGCGGCGAGCACGATCGAACCGCGCGACCGCAGGCCCGACGTTGCCGGGGTCGCGTGCGAGAACCGCAGCGTGAGCTCGTCAGCGTGCGTGCCGGCACCGTGAGTGGGCCCGCCGGGAGCACGGTTCAGCAGCACCGCAAGTGTGCCGCGACCGGGCGACGCCGCAAGCCACGCGCCGTTCGCGAGCCGGTCTCGCACCCCGATCACACCGGGAAGCTCGGGCCACCACTGCCCCGGTGGATCCCACGGCCGATTTCGGTCTTCGTCGCGCACCGCGAGCATGCGCGTGGCCCGTGAAGAATCACGCGGCACCTCAATGATTGCGGTGCACATGCGGCTCCATTCGTAAATAGCCGCCCACTGCGGCGGGTTCAGATGGGAAGATACCAGGTATGAACATCGTACTCGGGGTGACTGGTGGAATTGCGGCGTACAAGGCGGTCTCGCTTGCAAGGTTGCTTGTGCTCGCCGGGCACGAGCTGCATGTCGTGCCGACCGCAGATGCGCTGCGTTTCGTTGGACTGCCGACCTGGGAGGCCATTAGCCGCAACCCGGTCACGACTTCCGTGCACGACGATGTGCCCGAGGTACGTCACGTGCGGCTCGGGCAGCAGGCCGACCTGGTGATCGTCGCGCCCGCGACCGCGAACACGATCGCCCGCATGGCGACCGGCATCGCCGACGACCTGCTCGGCACGACGCTGCTCGCGACCCAGGCCACGGTGCTCGTCGCGCCAGCGATGCACACCGAGATGTGGGAGCACCCGGCGACCCAGGCGAATGTGCAGGTGCTGCGCGAGCGCGGTATCGAGTTCATCGGTCCCGAATCAGGGCAGCTCACGGGCGCCGACAGTGGGCCGGGGCGCATGAGCGAGCCCGAGGCAATCGCCGAGGCGGTGGATCGCATCTTGACCGAAAGCGATCTCGAAACGCCCGCCCCAGACCTCGAGGGTATTCGGGTGCTTGTTAGCGCCGGTGGCACGCGCGAACCCATCGATCCCGTGCGATACATCGGCAACCGGTCGAGTGGCCGGCAGGGTGTCGCGCTCGCTGCGGCCGCGGCGGCCCGGGGTGCAGATGTGGTGCTCGTGAGTGCAAACATCGAGCAGAGCGTGCTTGATGATGCGATCCACCCTCGCGTTCGCATCGAGCCGGTTGGCACCGCGACCGAGATGCAAGGTGTTGTCGAGCGAGAGGTCGCGAGTGCCGACATTGTGATCATGGCGGCGGCGGTCTCCGACTATCGCGTCGCCAAAGTCGCAGATGGCAAGCTGCGTAAGGAAAACTCCCGGGGCAAGGGCATGTCGATCGCGCTCACCGAGAATCCAGACATTCTCGCTGGGCTCGTGCAGGAGCACCGCCGGTCGGGGCTGACAATCGTCGGGTTTGCTGCTGAAACTGTTGCGAGCGAAGAAGAGCTCGTCGAGCGCGGCAAGCGCAAGCGCGCGCGCAAGGGTGTGGATCTACTCGCCGTCAACGCCGTCGGCTGGAACGAGGGCTTTGAGGCGGGCGACAACTCACTCATCTTTATTGATGCGAGCGACTCTGTGACGGGTGCCGTGCAGGGCAGCAAGCGCGAGGTCGCCGATGCGCTGCTCACCGAGGTGCTGCGAGCCAGAGGCAACGAACCCTTGTAGACTGACCGGGTGACTGAGCGTGTATTAATTAAGGATCTGGCCGCCCGCGAAGACGGCCTCGTACGAGTTTCTGGTTGGGTCGAAAAGGTGCGCGACCAGCGCTACGTGCAGTTCGTCGTGCTCCGCGACGAGAGTGGCGCGGTGCAGCTGGTGAACGGCGGCGTGCTGCGCGAGCCCGATCCCGAGAATCCACGCTCTGACATTCTCGTGCCCCGCACGACTACGATCTCCGAACTCACTCACGGCACCTTTATTACCGTGACCGGTGAGCTGCAGCACAACGAGCGTGTGAAGCTCGGCGGCGTTGAGATCCAGATCGAAACGATTGATGTGGTCGCGGCCGCGCTGCCCGACAACCCGGTCGCCGACGATTCGAACATCGACGTGCGCCTTGACTGGCGGTTCCTCGATCTCCGCCGCCCCGAGCAGAATCTCGTGTTCCGGGTGCAGACGACGTTCTTGCACGCGCTGCGCCAGGTGTGGGTAGATAGGGGCTTCATCGAGATCCAAACTCCGAAGCTCATGGCTTCTGCGTCTGAGTCACGCGCAGAACTCTTCGAGGTTGAGTACTTCGAGGGCAAGGCGTTCCTCGCGCAGAGCCCGCAATTCTTCAAGCAGATGGCGCAGGCGGCTGGTTTCGGCGGCATCTTTGAGGTCGGACCGGCATTCCGCGCCGATCCATCATTCACTTCTCGCCACGCAACCGAGTTCACATCGGTCGATGCCGAGATGAGCTGGATCGACTCGCACGAAGACGTCATGGAGCTGCACGAGGAGCTCATGGTCGCTGGCCTCACCGCGGTCAAGGAGAAGCACGGCGAAGAGATCAAGAAGTTCTTCAATGTCGAACTTGAGGTTCCGGCCCGCCCCTTCCCGCGTATCCCGCTCGCCGAGGCGAAGGAGATCGTGAAGGCCGAGGGCTACGAGGTTCCCCGCGCCGACGCCGATATGGATCCCGAGGGCGAACGTCGCATCTCGGCACACGTCAAGAAGAAGTACGGACACGACTTCGTGTTCCTCACCGACTATGACGCGTCGATCCGCCCGTTCTACCACATGCGGCACGCCGACAACCCGCAGCTCACGAACAGCTACGACCTCATCTACAACGGCACCGAGATCTCCACGGGCGCGCAGCGCGAGCACCGCATTGACGTACTCGAGGCGCAGGCCGTTGAGAAGGGCATGGATCCGAAGGAGCTCGGGTTCTACCTCGACTTCTTCCGCTACGGCGTTCCGACGCACGGCGGATTCGGAATGGGCCTCAACCGCGTGCTTATGCTCATGCTGAAGCAGTCGTCGATCCGCGAGACCACCTACCTGTTCCGCGGCCCGAACCGTCTGCTGCCGTAATGACTGCGGCTGACCTGGCTGGTGCCGAGCGCCCGGTGGCTCTTGTCACCGGCGCGACCGGGGCATGGGTGTCGAGATTGTGCGCGACCTCAGCCGCACGCACCGCGTGATTGCGACGGGTCGCCGCGCTTCGGCACTCGAGGAACTGGCTACCGAGACAGGTTGTGACACGCTCGTCGCCGAGGTCACCGACGAGGAAGCGTTTGCGGCCGCGATTGCGGGGCTTTCGCGCCTCGATGTGCTCGTGCACACGGCCGCGATCGGCGACCACCTCTCGGTCGGCGACGCAACCCGTGCCGACTGGGACGCGCAGCTCACCACCAACGTCGTCGGCCCCGCGCTCATCACCCGCGTTGCGCTCCCGCTCATTCGCGAAGCCGAGGGAACAATTATCTTCATTGGCTCGGGCGCTGGCACGAAGGCTGTTCCTGGAAGCGCGATCTATTCGGCGAGCAAGCACGCGCTTCGTGCTGTCGCTGACGTGCTGCGGATCGACGAGGAGCCACACCGCGTGCGCGTCGTCACGCTCGCTCCCGGGCAGACCGACACCCCTATGCTGCGCAACCATAGCAAGCCCGGGTCGTATACGCCCGAGCGCTATATCAAGCCGTCGACGGTCGCCGCGACCGTGCGGTTCGTGATCGACGCGCCGGCCGATACCCAGATCACCGACATTGCGGTGCGCCCGCGGCAGGAGATCGCGAGGATCTAGCGTCTACTCGCCCGTAAAGAGCAGTGCGGCGAGTGGCTCGCCAGCGGCTATGCGTTCGAGGAGCGCTGGCTCTGCCGCGTCTGACTCAAGTGCCGCATCGATTACCGCTGCGAGCGCTTCATCGCTCGCGACGAGTACCCCGTTGCGGTCTCCGAGCACCCAATCACCCGGTGTGACGATGACACCGTCTATGTTCACTGGCACATCGTACTTCGAATGTCCTGACGCGTGACGCTTCGTCGTCAAGCTGGTGCTTCCACGAGCAAACACGGGCACCCGGCGCTGGGCCTCTCGCTCCGCAGTTAGGTCGTCGAGATCGGTCACGAGCCCATTGACGACAACGCCCGCGGCACCGACCGCCCGGAGCGCAGCGATTGTGACGGCTCCGACACACGCGTGCTGGTCTGTAGCTCCCATATCGATGACAAGCACGTCACCCTCATTCAGGCCAAGGATCGCGCGGTTCACTGCGGCCGCGTCGGCGTCGGGAATCTGGACTGTCCTCGCCCGGCCGACTGTGGTCATACCCGGGGCAATAGCGCGCACCCCTGGAGACGGGAGAAAGCCCTCCTCCAGGAAGTGTCCGAGTGTAGGAAACTCTACGCGCCGGAGTTTCGACTCGAGAGACTCTGCCGCCATGCCGCCTAGCCTCCTGCTGCCATCGACAGGTCAGGGAGCCAGGTCACGATGCTCGGGAACGCGAACAGCACCGCGATGATCGCGACGTCGGCGATGTAGAACGGAATCACGCCCTTAAACACCTCGTGCACACCTAACCCTCTCGTGGTGCCGGCTGTGACGAAGACGTTCATACCGATCGGCGGAGTAATCATGCCAAGCTCAATGAGCTTCACGATAAGAATTCCGAGCCAGATGCCGTTGAACCCGAGATCCATGATCGGCTGGTACACAAGCGGCACGGTGATCACGAGCAGAGAGATCGAGTCGAGGAACATACCACCTGGGATGAGAATCAGCAGGAGGAAGATCACCGTAAGTTCTGGCGGTACGGGCAGGCCCACCACGAGCTGGGACAGCGCGGTCGGTACTCCTGCAACGACTAGGAAGTAGGAGAAGATGCCTGCACCGACAAGAATCATGAAGATCATCGCATTGAGCGAGACGGTCTCGGTGAACGCCTTGCCGAGGTTGCGGAACATGACACGCGGCTTCTTGATGTACTGGCCCACGAGCAAAAGAAGTGCGACCACCGCACCAACTGCGGCCGATTCGCTCGGTGTGAATACGCCCGAGTAAATGCCTCCCATAACGACGAGGAAGATGAGGCCGATTGCGATCAGCGCGCCTGTAACAGACGCCGGGCTGATCTTCACCGTGGCAGCTTCTTCGACCTCAAAGGTCTGTCCCTTAGCGATAGCGAGCTCCTGGCGCCGGCGCATATCGCTGCCATCGATGAGTGCGGGCTTGCGCCATGCTCGGTAGAGCGAGAAGCCCCGAGCATTAGGGCCGAGAGTACACCAGGAATAATGCCAGCGAGTAGCAGGTTACCCACTGACTCCCCTGTCACCGCACCGTACAGGACCAGGATGATGCTCGGGGGAATGAGCACCGCGAGTGAACCAGAAACGGCCACCGAGGCCGCAGCAAAACTGCGGTTGTAACCGTGACGCACCATCTCGCTAATGGCAAGCTTACCGATCGTTCCAACGCTCGCGAGGCTCGAGCCCGACACTGCCCCGAAGCCAGCGGAGGCAAAGATTGTCGCAACAGCGAGGCCTCCGGGAAGCTTTTTCAAGACTTTCGCCGCGACGGCAAAGAGTTGTTCGGCTATACCGCTATTGAGCGTGAGCATACCCATGAGTATGAACATCGGAACAACGACAAGGTTCGACTTGCCGACGGCAGTATATGTGGTGCCGGCGATAACGCTACCGACAATGTCGCCGCCTGAGATGAGTACGAGGCCCACGATGCCGGTACTGGCCAACGAGAACGCGACCGGGACGCCCGAAAGCAGCAAAAACAGGAGAAGCGCAAGCGCTACGAGGACTGGGATGGTTTCCATGGTGTGTTTCGATCCTTACCACTCAGTAATCGCTCGAAGCGGATGAGACGACGAATGTTGGCTCTTTCGCGAATGCTTGTCGAACAGAGTCGTACAGTCTCGGGATCGCCTCAAGGAAGTAAGCGGCGAGGCCCACGGCGATCGCGATGCGGCCCGGCCATACAGGAATCTTTACGAGACCGAACCGTACTTCATCGACCTCGATCGATTCGAGGGCGCGCCCCGTGGTCACCCACACCATCCATGCGAGCAGAAGAAGTACGACGAGCATCGCAAGCGAGTTGATAATAGCCGCCACCCGAGGTGGCAGCTTCTCGAGCACAAGCGTGACGCGCACGTGGGCCCCGCGATATTCGGTGAACGCGATTCCTAAGAACACGGCCATGACCATGAGCACCTCACCGGCCTCGGTAACCCCTGGAATCGGGGCACCGGTGAAGTATCGGCGGGCGACGTCAGCGACGGTCGCCACCATCATAAATACGATCACGAGCACGGCAATGATGCCGAAGGTGCGTGAGATGACGTGTATGGATCGTCGTAACACTCCTTCACGCACCTGAGTCGTAGGTTCTGTCATTGTTCACTCTCTATCTTGCGGGGCCTCACGGCACTGAGATCCTGCGTGTTAGCGCACTGCGCAGCGCTGGAGCGCGGGCTCGTAGCTCGCGTCAGCCTCGTGGGTTTCGAGCGCAGACATGTAGTCCTCGTAGAACGACTCTGCGTCAACACCCGCACCCGAGCTGTTCACTGCCTGCATCCACGATTCCTTCACCTGGTCCTTCGTGCGATCCGCCCAGTCGTCAGCCTCTGCTTCATCGAGAATGGTGATCGTGCCGCCAGCGTCGAGAAGCTTGTCACACGCTGCATCTTCGTGCTCGTAGAGAGTTTCGAGGTAGGTGTCGAGGTAGCCGTCACTCACTTCGGTGATTGCTCCCTGCAGGTCTGCGGGAAGTTCGTCCCAGAGACGCTTATTGATGACGTTCATGGTCAGGGCGTAGTTGCCCGAGCGTAGGTCCATGAAGTGCGGCGCGACCTCTTGGTAGTCGCGGTCGGTAAGGATATCGAACGATCCACCCGAGGTGCCGTCAATAACTCCGCGCTGCAGCGACTCGTACACCTCGCTCTGCGAGATTGCGACCGGGGTCATGCCAGCTTCCTGAAACGCCTCAGCCGAGAAGCCGATAGCACGGATCTTGCGTCCGTCGAGGTCGTCGAGGTTTTCTGCCGGGTCCTTGAGCGCGACGGCGTTCGGTGGGACTGGTGCCCAAATGAGCACATGCACGCCCTGGTTTTCCCACTCCTGCTTAAACGCTTCGTTCTCGGCATAGAGATCCTTGAAAGCGTGCCCCTGTGCTTCTGGGCTGCTCGTCGCGAACGGGAGGCCCGCGATATTCGTCAGCGGAAGCTCATTCGGGTAATAAGCATCGGCAATGTAGCCAAGGTCAGCGCGCCCGTCACCGACGCCCTGGAGCGTCTCGGCGCCCGGAAGCAGGCCCTCTTGGAAGAAGAACTCAATCTTCACCCGTCCGTCAGTTGCTTCCTCAACCTGCTCTGCCCACTTGCCGGTCGCGACAGCCTCAGCTGCCCCTGGTGGTTGGTACGAGGCAAGCTTTAGGTTGTATACCTTGTCGCTATCTTCAGCGGCATCGCCGCCCCCTCCGCCGGTGCAGCCGGTGAGCGCTAGAGCTGCTGCCGAGAGCACCGCTATTGGCACGAATCGTTTCTTCATCATTGAGGTGAGCCTTCCTGCTGAGGTCCATCGTCGGTACCGTCTCGCAATACCGGGCAGGAGCTTTCGTGCGCCCTACCCTAGCTACCCACTATTGACTGGCATCTCGGGGCGGGCAAGCCGCGAGAGCACAGGCTTCACCTACGAAAATTGGGCATCTGCACATTAGCCGAGCCAAGCCACTACTACACGCGCCGATTCGGCAGGTACTCTTAGGTCGATTCCCGTGAGCTCCCCGAAGCGACGCAGCCTGTTGAGCACGGTGTTGCGGTGAGCAAAAAGTTCGCTGCTAGTTTTAGCGATGCTTCCCGTGTTGAGGAACACCTCGACCGTCTCGCGGATACGAAACCGCTCGTCTTCGCTCCGCGCCCCTCAAGCATTATGTCGAGTTCTTCGGCAATGAGGAATCCTGATTTTTCAAAGTGTGTGCGGCTCAGCCTAGGCCACGCCGCTTCGAACGAAAGCGGCGCATTATCGTTTTGGGTGAGGTGATCGGCCAGAAACCTCGCTCGTTCTGATGCGGCAGCAACACCGCCAAGATCTCCGCTCATGGAGATTCCGCACGGAAATGCTGAGAGCTCGGCAGGTAGAGCGGGACCTTCCGCGAGCTCCGTCACCGAGATCGGCCAGAAAAGGTAAGTGTGCGATGCAGTCTCGTGCAGAAAGCGCAGTGGATCGCGCCCGACAGTCCTCATGCTCTCGGTCGGCCTACCGCTTACCGCAAGGATCCCGTATGGGGTATCAATCGGAGCCCGAAAGATTGACGCGAACCTGTTCTGAGCCATGGGTGTCTGCCCCTCAGGCGTGAACATGGCCGAGATGAACTCCTGTCTGATGCTCACCTCTGTCCGCGCCTCCCGCATGCGAACCGCCACATAGCTTGAGTAACAGGCGACCGCGTACTGATCGAGCACTGTCCATACAAGTTCGACCCGGGTCATGAGCATGGGCAGCAGCTCCGGACCGGCCAGTTCGGTCAGTTTTGACCAGATCACCGGAAAGTTCAGTCGCACGGCAGTCGTGAGCCCCTCCGAAGGAACGCCCTGCGACGCGCGCCGCTCACCGAGCTCACGAGCGTAACGTTCGACTCGAGGGAACAGCGTCGGGTCAGCCAAGGCAGCTGTCACGAGCCCCAATGATTCAACCGCCGCAGAGTGCAGCTCTTCGATTCCAACAGCACCACCGCTGTACGAGGGTATGTCGGTAACCCGTTCTACAAAGTCGTCCGCAAGTTCATTTACTGCGGCCCCGAGCTGCTCCATGAGCGAACGCCATACCTTGGTCTCATCCGAATCCAAACCTGACTCAGTGTGCATGAGCACATTCTATGCCGTCGAATTCGCGACGTTAGCCCGGCGACTTCGCTTCGGGAAGATGGAACGATTGCCAGTACGACGGTGTGATCGAGCGCACCGCTTCCTCCGCACGGAAAGGCTCCTGAGAATGGCCCATAGCGCCGGTCACCTGATCGTCAAGCAACTGACTGCGTCGGGTATTGAACGAGTTTACAGCGTGCCCGGGGAAAGCTTCCTCGATGTGCTGGACGGGCTCTACGATTCGGACATTACGAACGTCGTTGCCCGCCACGAAGGTGGAGCAGCGTTCATGGCGCTCGCCGAGGGCCGCCTCACGGGAAAGCCCGGAATTGCGCTTGTCACCCGAGGCCCGGGGGCTGCAAATGCCCAAATCGCTATCCACACTGCGTACCAAGATCAGACGCCGCTTGTCCTCATGATCGGGCTGGTTCCCGTTGCGGACCGCAATCGTGAGTCCTTCCAGGAGTTTGATCCACATGCTTGGTTCGGCTCCACCGCGAAGAAGGTCGTGATACTCGACGACGCCGACTCCGCTGCGGAGCTCGTCGACGATGCGCTCTTCACTGCGGCGTCAGGCAGGCCCGGACCGGTGGTAATCGGACTTCCCGAAGACGTACTCACGCATCTCACTGAGCAAGAGCCAGTGAGACCGCGCCCAGCTGCGTCGCCAGCACCGGGCACCGCCCAAATGGCCGAGCTTAAGGCGCTTCTCGACCGTGCCGAACGCCCACTGTTCGTTCTCGGAGGAGACGGCTGGCGCGACGGCACAGGGCCAGCTCTCGCTGAGTGGGCTGCAGCTGCACACGTCCCCGTCACCACCGACTTTCGGGCGTACGACGCGATACCTCACGCCTCGAGCTCATACGTGGGGAGTCTCGGGTATGGCCGCAGCGATGCGCTGGCTCGCAGGTTTGACGAAGCAGACCTACTCGTATTTGTTGGAGCGGTACGCTCGGACGTGCTGAGTGACGGGTACCGCATTGGCTTCGGAGCGACTACCGTCGTCGTCTCGCCCGATGCGTCTCTGCTTGGGCACTCGGGGCGCGTCGATCTGCAGATCGTCAGCACGCCCGCCAATTTTGTGCCCCTGCTCCCCCGCGCGCAGGAGCCCTGACCGACTGGTGCTCCGAGGCCCGTGACGAGCACCTTGAGTTTCGCACCCCGAGCGCACACGAGGATTCAGGCGTAGACCTCTATCAGGCTATGAAAGTACTCGAGGAAACAACTCGAGGTGAAGCCGTGGTCACATACGGCGCAGGTAACCACGCTATTTGGGCGGGACGCTACCTCACCCATGAGCTTCCAAATTCACTTGTCGCACCGAGAAATGGTGCTATGGGAGTCGGAGTTCCTGCTGCGGTCGCAAGTGCTCTCATCTTCCCTGAGCGCACCGTCGTCACGGTCGCAGGTGATGGGTGCTTCATGATGAACGGTCAAGAACTCGCGACCGCAGTCGGTTATGGCGCTAAAGTGCATGCCATCGTGGTTGATAATGGGTGTTTCGCGACGATCCGCGAGCATCAAGAGGCGCACTACCCTGATCGCCCGTCGGGAACCCATCTCACGAACCCAGATTTCGCAGCGCTCGGTCGGGCCTACGGGCTTCACGGAGAAACGGTGCGAACGACTGAGGAATTCGCACCGGCACTGAACCGCGCTCTCGCCAGCAGCACGGGAAGCGTGATCCACGTCATCACCGACCCCGAGACTCGCGCGCCGAGCACCAGCTAAACCGCACCTGCGCACCACCATCGCTGCGCTAGTGCCGATACATTGCTAACCCGAGGAGCTACACACGTGAACGAAATAAACGAATCCTTTCTCACCGATTGGGCCGTGAGCTCGAAGTTCGGAGCTGTCAAAGGCACGAACGGCGTCGAACGACAAGCAGCGAGCGCTGCCGACGGCGAGCAACGCAAGTGGTTTGAAGGGCTGCTCGAAGGCCACGGCTTCACCGTGAAACGAGACGCAATCGGCAACCAGTTCGGGCTACTCGAGCTCGTACCGGGTGCGCCGTTCGTGCTCGTCGGGTCACATATGGACTCGCAACCGACGGCCGGCCGGTTCGACGGGGCTTATGGTGTAATGTCAGGCGCTCACGCATGCTTCGCTCTCGCCGAAGAGTTCCGCAACCACCCAGAGCGCGCCCGCTTCAATCTTGCCGTGGTGAACTGGTTTAACGAAGAGGGCTCACGTTTCAAGCCTTCAATGATGGGAAGCTCGGTGTTCACCGGCAAACTTCCTCTCGACGTTGCACTGGACACTGTTGACGGTCAAGGCGTATCTGTTCGAGAAGCCCTCGACCTCATCGATGAGCGCGGCGACCTCGACCGCATCGAGGTGGCCTCCTACGCTGAGATCCACGTGCAACAGGGTCGCAGCATGGAAGAAGACGGCGTAACCATAGGGCTCGTGAACGCGACGTGGGCGGCGCATAAGTTTGAGTTCAAGATCACGGGAGAGCAGGCGCACTCGGGCGCGACAGCGATGCCAGACCGACGCGACGCGCTGCTCGGTGCAGCGCGACTCGTTGTGGCCGCTCGTGAACTCGTTGACGAATTCGAGCCGGGGATGCTGCACACCGCGTGCGGCGAGCTGAACGTTTACCCCAACTCTCCTGTTGTCGTCGCGAGTGAGGTCACGCTGTTACTCGACCTGCGTTCCCCAAGTGGTGATGTGATTCGCGACGCGTACGAAAAGCTCATGGCAACCGTCGAGAAGGTGCGCCAGAACGATGGTGTGGACGTGGAGATCATTGCTGAACACAGCTGGGACCAGAACCCGTACCCTGAAGCCGGAGTCGAACTGGCTCGCGAAGTCGCTGCCGAACTCTCACTCACCCACGATCGCGTGCTCACAGTCGCGGGTCACGACTCAACAAATATGAAGGATGAGGTGCCGACCGTCATGCTCTTCGTGCCGAGCGTCAACGGAGTCTCGCACAACCTCGACGAGTTCACTCATGATGACGATCTCTTGGCAGGACTGCAAGCTCTCACTGGAGTCGTGCGCAAGCTGGCTGAGGGCGCGCTCGCTCCTGAAAACCCCGCGGTGCTCGGAACTCGCGTATCGTCGTAGCCAAGGAGGACCTCGTGGGTACCGGATCACATAGCGTAGTACAGCTTGAAAACGAGCACTTTCGTGTCACTGAGTGGACGATCGAGCCGGGCGGCTCGATTCCGATGCATCGCCACGATTACGAGTATGTCGTCGTTCCCATGGTGACGGGACGCATGCATGCCGAGAACTCCGATGGCACCGAGTTTGTCGCCGAACTCACGCAGGGCGTGAGCTACACGCGCTCCGCCGGGCAAGAGCACACGATTAGCAACCGCTACTCCGACGAGAACATCGTGTTCGTTGAGATCGAGCGGCTGTAAGCACTACCCCTCATACGAGGCAGCCCACTCGCGTACCCGCTTAACACTCTCTTCATCCGAGAGATCCTCCACGCGCGTCATAATCGACCAACGCACCCCGAAAGGGTCGCGAATGCTCGCAAAACGGTCGCCCGAAACAAAGTCTGCGGCAGGCTCGCGTAAGGTGGCGCCGGCGGAGACGGCGCGATCCACCACGTCATCGACATCGGGTCTGTACAGCGCAAGCGAATAGCAGTCGTCGTCACCCGCGGGCGGCGGCACGAGGTGGTAGTCGGGCATCGCCTGGCCGAGTTGCAGCCTGCCGGACCCGAAGTCGAGCTCGGCGTGGGCGACCACACCGCCCATCTCGGTGACATCAACGACGCGGGCGCCAAAGACGTCGCGATAGAAGTCGATCGCCTCGCGGGCACGCTCGACCACGATGAACGGGGTGAGGCTCGTCGACCCGTGAGGCCGTCCGTTGGTCGTGTGTTCGCCGCTCGCCGCGCGGCTTGCTGTTTCACTCATGTATGCAGCGTACGCCGCTTCGCTAGGCGAGGGCTTGAAAATTTGCGCCAACCTCGGAAGATTATAGACGTGAGCCAGAGCGAGTCGTCAGCGCGCGGGATCCTGTACCCGAGCAGGCTCCCTGAGTTTCACCGCTTGCAAGCACCCGAGTCGCTCGCGCATGCGGTGAGGTGGTTCTGGATCCCTGTGTGGGATCTACCTCACGGCGTGCAGTCGCGGCAAGAGATCCTTCCTTTTCCAGCGTGCAATCTTGTTGTTGAGTCGGCCGGAGGCGCGTCCACTGGCCGTGTCTCTTTCGTCGGGCCACCGACGCGACGCTCCGAGCGCGTGCTCGAGGGGCAGGGTTGGGCAGTTGGTGCGCTGCTGCGACCAGCCGCTGCACATGCGCTTCACGCCCAGTTGCCGTCGGTGCGCGACACTGAAGTCATCGTCAATGCTCCTGATCTGCTGGCCAAGGTGGTGGCAGCGATGGATCGGAACGCCTCGAGCGGTCTTGAAGATGCGGGAGATCCACTAAATCGTGCCGGCCAACGCGAACTTGCGGCTGCGGCACTGGGTGCGTGGATCCACAACCGTGTACCCGCGGCGAGCGCGAGGAGCGCAACCGACAAGCTCGCGAACCGCATGAGCGAACTGCTGCTCGATGCTTCGATCACGCGAGTGGATCAGCTCGCAGATCGCCTCGGCACGTCAGCGCGTACGGTTCAGCGCATTGCGGATCAGTACTTCGGGCTCCCTCCACTCTCGATGATCCGCAGGCGCAGACTGCAGGAAAGTGCGGAACGGTTGAGTGCGGACGCAAACCTTTCGCTGGCAGATCTTGCCGCCGAACTCGGGTACTCAGATCACGCCCACTTCACGAATGATTTCACCGCGGTGCTCGGCTTGACCCCAACACAATACCGGGGCATAGAATCGTCCCCGCGGAAGGGGTCTCCGTGAGCCAACGCTAGCCTTCGATTCCGTAAGGAGTTCCTGGTGCCAACAACTTCTGCCACCACGAGCGAAATTATCGCCAAATTTGGCGAGATTCCCAAACTTGACGAAGCTTCATTCAAAGAAGACCTCGAGACCGCAGTCAGTTCAGGCCTCTATCCAATGCACGGAATCGACGAGGACTCCAAGTAGCCGTCGGGTAGATCGGAATTGCGTTCACGCAAAACACACGTTTACACTGAAGGCGGTAGCAGTTCTTCAGCGGACCACGCGCCAACTCCAGAAGGCGGCCTCGGGTCGCCTTCTGCGTTCCAGCAGATACCCGACGGCATGCTCATTGCGTATCTTGATGAGTTCGGACACGTCGGACCTTATATCGGGACTAATCACAAGAAATTCTTCCATAATCCAGTATTTGGATACGCTGGCATCCTTGTCCCGGCCGAGAATGTGCGACGGTTTGGCGGCAACTGCTTTTACTCCGGCGTTGTTATGCCTTTAGGAACGACGACGATGACCGGGCAAACCCCGGCAGAACTCACAAGCAGGGTACTTATTGATGTAGTGAAGCGGCTGTGTTTATACGCCGAACGCAATGGCCGTAACCTCACCGTACTCCTCGATCAAGGAGGCCCTATGCCTCGCGAAGATGCGATCACACGTATGGCCTCGTTCATTTATTCAGCGAAGGAACCTGAAATGAAGCGGATAATCGAGGTGCCAATGCAACTCGAAAGCCATCGTTACGGGGCAATGCAATTCGCAGATTGGTTGTGCGCGATTACTTCGCGAACCGTACACTATCATTTCACCGATTCAAATGAGTTCGACTGGGCACCGAACGCTTTCAAGAACATCGTTCGCAACTGGGCAACCACAGAATCGCGCATCTTCGTACCCGAAACCCACAGTTCGGTGCGAACTAGATCCCTCATTCACCCATTGAAGTGGGTCGATAGCAATTTCAATTCTCAGTTGAGAACTCCAGGGGCCACCCTGCAACAATGCGTCGGGGATGCTCTCAGCCCTCGCGCCGAGTTGTGAGAACCTCGCCGAGTCCGTTGATTTCGCTTAGGCGATGCGCTGGGCGACGACGACGGTGTCGTCGGGGTGATGATCCGCCGCGTCACTGCGCCTGCGCCGCTCGGCGACGAGGACCCGCCATTGCGAGGCGTCGAGCGCGAGCGCAGTGAGCTCATCCTCAGGCGACACGAAGTGGTCTGGTTGGTCCTCGGGCGGGTCGGTGTGACCCGGTCGTCCGGATGCGTGCGACACCAACACCAGGTGCCCTCCAACCGCAACCCGGGAGGAGGCAGCACGGAGAATATGTTCGCGCTGCAGTTCAACAGGCGACTGGAAGAAACTCGCTGTCACAAGGTCAAAGGGCCCAATCGGGCCGCCGACGGACGCAGGTTGGTCGGCCCACCGCCCAAGGTCCGCCGCATAAAACCGAGCGTGTGTGAACCCTCGCTCGACCGCGGCCCGCGTTGCCCGCTCGATCGCTGTCGGGGACAGGTCAATGCCCGCGACTTCCCAGCCCTGCTCGGCGAGCCACAGCACGTCGCCACCCTCACCGCACCCAAGATCGAGAGCGGTGCCGGGAGTGAGGTCGCGCACGAGTTTGGAAAGCGATGCGTTCACCTCACCCGACCAAACAGCGCCTGCGCTCGCGTACCGGCGTTCCCAGTACTCCTCAGGGTGGAGCTCCTCGGTCTGGAGGTCAGTGCGGGAATGATCCGCATGCTCATGTGACTGCTCACTCACGGCCGCTGCGCTCCTTCAAGACACTCCCGCACTTCAATCCACGTGTCGAGTTCGCCAGCAAATCGCTCGGCGATCTGCACGACGCGTTCTTTGCTTGCGGCGCGAATCGACCAGATGCGTGCCACAGGTTTGCCGTTCACGTTATAGGGGCCGTCGCTCAACACCAGATCGGGCCCGACTACTACCGCCTGGGTATCAGGGGCAAGAACCTCGACCCACTCAAGTTCAGAACGTTGCGAAAGCTCGTTCTCGAAAACAGCAAGGAACTCGGTGATCTCTTCTTGCCACTCCGGAGTCTTCGCCCGCAATTCTTCATCGTGTATATGCCAGAACAAGAGATAACGCATGGTTGCCTCCTCACGCTGCACCGAGCGTCGGATGCGCCCGGCCCTATACACATATTCTCACCGCTATCGCCCGCTGTCGAGGCCTAGTGAGCGGGCGTACAGGCGGCACACCTGTTCAGCGGTCTCGGCGATGCGTGTGGGGGCGGTGGCGATGAGGTCTTCGAGCGTCGTCGGACCCGGCGCGATGGAGAATGCAGCGGTGACACCGGCGTCTCGGCACTCGGTCGCGCTCAGTGCAACCGAACCGGCGATCACCACGACCGGCACATCGGCCGGTGTCGACCGAACCACGAGGTCGATGACCTTGCCGTTCACGGACTGGCTATCGAGGCGCCCTTCACCGGTGAGCACGAGCGTTGCGGGCGCAAGCAGGCCCGGTAACCCGATGGTCTCTGAGACGAGGTCAGCGCCCGCGATTGTCTCGGCGTCGAGCAGCGCGACACCCGTCAGTGGCATGCCGCCCGCAGCTCCGAAACCTGGCCTGTCGGTGTACTTAGAGGCCGCAATGCCGGCGCCACTCGCGAGCAGAGCGGCAAGGTGCGCGAGACCTGCATCGATGACCTCGATATCTGCCTGGGTCGCACCTTTCTGCGGGCCGAACACCGCTGCCGCTCCCCGTGGCCCGGTGAGCGGGAAGTTGACGTCGACCGCAATGCGCCAGCTCGCATTTTTAGCACGTGGATCGAGGCGCGAAGCGTCGATCCGCTCGATCTGCGAGAGCCCCGCGGCGCCCCTCGGCACCTCGCGGCCCGCAGCGTCGAGAAAATGTACGCCGAGCGCGCGGAGCATGCCGGTGCCGCCGTCGCTCGTCGCCGATCCACCGATGCAGAGCAGGATCGAGGTCGCGCCCCGATCGAGCGCGGCGAGCACGATCTCGCCGACACCCTCGGTGCTCGCGTCGAGTGGACGCAAATCTACGTCGCTCACCCAGGGCAGCCCGTTCGCCTCGGCGGCCTCAACGATCGCCGTGTTGCCATCGGGGCTCAACCCGTAGCGCGCCGTGCGAGGGCGGCCGATGGCGTCGTGCACCTGCGCGGTGCGCGCGTCGACGCCCCACGCCGCGAGCATGGCGTCGAGCGTACCCTCTCCCCCATCGGCAAGCGGAATCGCGACGTACTCGGCAGCGTCACCAAAGACCGCCCTCGCACCGTCGAGCATCGCGT
Source organism: Leucobacter denitrificans (assembly GCF_014396385.1). Classification (NCBI taxonomy): domain Bacteria; kingdom Bacillati; phylum Actinomycetota; class Actinomycetes; order Micrococcales; family Microbacteriaceae; genus Leucobacter; species Leucobacter denitrificans. The sequence continues at coordinate 1,836,587 of NZ_CP060716.1, read as the reverse complement.
GCGCGGCATCGATCGCCTCGCAGCTTCCCTTAAATGAATCGGGCGCAGCGACGATGACCGGGCGAACGTTCACAGCCATGCCCCGAATCGGCGTTACTTCGCGCCCGTCAGCTCTGCGTCAACGCCAGAGCGCTGCGCGACGCGCTCCTTGATGAACCCCGCGACCGCAACATGGTCGGGGTGAACCGCGTACTCATCGAGCGCCGCCTTGTCGCGGTGATCACTGACGAGCGCTACGTCCCAGTTCACGTCGCCGTTGTACTCGTTGCGAAACACGTCAAACGCCACAATGCCGGGCACGGTGGCCGGCAGTTCGCGCAGCTTCGCCTCAATATCTGCGGCCTGCGTTGCGCGCTCCTCGGCGGTCTCGCCGTTCAACTTCCAGCACACGATGTGGCGTACGGTCACAATGACTCCTTTGGTGTTTTTGGGTTCAGCACTTACGTTCGTTGTGGATCACTTGCGCCACGGCAGCTTCGACGTGCGTGCCGCTTTTGTTATCGCGGCTTCGAGCTTGTCGCGATCCACTCGCCAGATCGCATGCCGCTTCTCACCGATGAGCACAACGGGAATATCTTCGGAGTGCAGCCTCGCGAGCTGTTCGTCTTCGAGAATGTTGCGCTCAACGAGCTCGGTGTCGATGCCCGACTTCGCGACCGACCCACGCACTTCTTCGATAACTACCCGCGCGTCATCGCAGAGATGACAACCGGGCTTACCGATGAGCGTGAGGGTTACGGGCACGAATCAAGGGTACGCCATTCGGATCCTGCTCACCGCGACTCACCACTGGCCCTGATCAGCAAACAGGCAATCAGCGCAAGGAGTAACGCGAAGATGAACACCGTGAATCCGTATTGGTAGTCCTGTGCTCTCGGAGTTGGCCCCTCGAACGCGTTAATGATCGCCGCAATAACTGCGGTTCCGATAGCTCCGCCGACCGCACGAACATTGGCATTAATTCCGCCTGCAACACCAGTTTGATCAGCAGACACACCAGTTACGACAAGCACCGGCATGATCGTTAAGACCGCGCCCATACCCACCCCGGCGAGTAGCGAAGCAACCGAGACCTGCCATATTTCGACGACCGGGGTAACGAGTAAGGCGCAGCCGAGCAGCACCACTGCGACGCTACCGACAAGCGCCTTGCGGAACCCGTACTTGGCGATGAGATGGTGAGATACGAACCCCATGGCAAAGAGCGCCACCGACAGTGGCAGCATGACCAACACCGACTGCAACACGGTCATATCGAATCCGTACCCAGTGGCCCGAGGCGCTTGCAGGTACTGCGGTACGAACGTCTGCAGGCTAAACAGCGGAATGCCGATGACTGCTGACAACACGCTCGTAGTCCACATGATATTTGATTTCATGAGTTTCAGGTCGATGAGTGCGCCCCTCGAGTACCGCTCCGCGAGGATCCACCCAATGAACGCGAGCACTGAGATCACCGCAACCCCGATCGTGATGGGCGATGCGATTCCCCACACTTGGGCATTTGTGGTGAGTAAGAGGAGGCCGGTGAGCCAGGTCGCAAAGGAGAGGATCGGCGCAACACTGACGGGGCTTGGATGTACCGGCGAATCGGACAGCACTCTCATGAACAGGAGTGAGATGAGGAGCACAATCAGCGGGAACCAGAACAGCCAGCGAAAGCCGAGTGTGTCGACGATCAGGCCAGACAACAGGCTGCCGATGGCCACCCCTCCAGCCGCGACGCTGCCGAGAACCCCCACAGATCTGTGCAGAGACCGGCCCTCAAGTTGATCCCGCAGAATGCCGAATGACAGCGGAAATATTGCCCCGCCCACTCCCTGTATTACCCGCCCACAGATCATCATTCCGATCGATGTCGAAAGCCCAGACACCAAGACACCAAACGCGAGGGTCGACATCGCGATGACGAGCACTCGCTTTTTGCCGAAGGTGTCGCCCAGCCGCCCAAGCACTGGGGTACATATCGATGCAGACAGCAAATACGCGGTCACGACCCACGTCACGTGCAGCTGAGTTGTTCCTAGCTCAGCCTGAATGACAGGAAGTGCTGGACTCAAGATCGACTGCAAGATGGTAAATACGCCTGCCCCCGATGAGAGCACGGCGAGCGTGGCAGCAGGCCCGAAGGGCAGTCGTCCGCTACGCATGTTCGCCCTTAGACTCCTTACTTCGACGACAATGCGCATTTGCGGTCATGACATGCGTTGCTCGTGAGCACGCGCCCTAACCACTTTGCGCGCGCGAACTACGGGAAGCAGTGCGCCACAGACGGCCAACACGATAGCGATGATTCCGGTGAGGTATGAAGCATCGCTCCACGGCACATCCCACCAACGATCCATAGACCATCTGCCAGGGCCCGCGATACCAATCGCGCAACACATCACCGCGAGAACAAACGGAAACTCGCCTCCTCCGGCAGAGTTCCAAAATTTCCCCGAACGGAGTATCAAGGCGTGTGCTGCCACAAACAGTGTTGCCCCACCCATCACCACTGCGACTGGAAACAGGAAGCCCGTCGCAAACAGCAACGCGGCACCGAGCTCAGTAGCACCTGCGAGCATCACCATGAGTTTCGCCGGCTGGTGCCCGAGAGCCTCAAATAGATCAGCCGATCGACCAATGCCAGCCCCTTGAAACCAACCAAGCAGCTTCTGCGTGGCATGCGCAAAAAGAGTAGTGGCCAAGATGAGGCGCAAAACCAATATTGCTTCGTCCATGATTCTGATTCCTCTTTCGCTGAGACGGCCGTTATGCCCTCTGCCGAACTGGTAGTTGTGACCGTTTTTTCATCGCCAGCACCCCGCACAACGGACCAAGCGCGAGCACTAAGAAGCTCCAGCGCCATCCGAATTCGGCGGCGATGATTGGAACTATTTGAATGGTCACTGCTGTGATCAAGAAACCCACCGCCATCTGTAACGTCAACGCAGTTCCGACGTAGCGCGGATCAGCTTTGTGGCTGAGCTCCGCAGAGAATTGCGCTGAGTCCGCGACAACCGAAACCCCCCAGACACACAGAAATGGGATCAGGATCCACGTCGATAGCCCGAACACGGCAATACTTGCCACACAGCAAACACCGCTCATTGCCAAGGACCACGATGCGACCCGACACGACCCCAATTTCTTCGCCACGATACCCGCAAGCACACAGCCTGCAGCTCCACAAATCCCAATCACCAAGTAGGACAGCATGCCGACGGTGGATTCGATCTGCCCCTCGAGCAAGGCCGTATCTGGACTTGTTTGCGCCTGCGTGATCACAAGGCTGGCCGTCAGGTACATCGGAAGCCAGGTCCAGAATCCATACAGTTCCCACATGTGCCCGAAGTAGCCAAGGTTGACACGGCGTTGAGCCGGGTCGCGGAACATGTCGAGCAAATATCCTGGTCGAAGCGGCGCCCGCTCTTGGCGGTTTGGCCCCTCGCGAATCATGAGCGCGATGAGGGCCGCAACACCACACAGCACGCTGGTCGCGGTGAGAAGCGTGCGCCATGGGAGCGGCGCCCCGAACCCCGTAATGAGGTGGGGGGTGGCGGATCCCAGGGCAGTCGCTCCGATCATGATCCCCATCGCTAGCGCTCGCCCCTGCCGAAACCACGAAGCTGTGACTTTGACTCCGACCGGATAGATTCCGGCCAGAGCCACTCCCGTAAGAAAGCGGAGCGCGATAGCCACCGACAAGTTTGGGGCGACCCAAGCGAACATGAGGGTGAGCGAACCCGCAAGCAGAGCCGCCGCGGTCATGAGTGCGTGAGGACTCACACGATCAGCAAGGTTCACTGCAGCCGACAGCAACGCACCAACCACAAAGCCAATTTGCACCGACATGGTCAGCCATGAAGTCTCATGGCTGACCAGCCCCCACTCCTGTGAAATCGAAGGTGCAACCGCAGCTGTTGAAAACCACACTGACAGAGTCAGCACCGTAGTCACCGCGACAAGAGTGACCTGCCACTTCGGTGTGGCACTCAACGTCTAACCCACCACGCCAGTTGCTGTCGCCTCGAGGCCACCGGCATTCACCGCGGAGAGCTGTCGGCGCGAAGTACCACCGAGCGCTGTGATCCATTCAGATTCAGCCGGTGCTTGGTTTCCCCTCCATGCAACGTACCGATCTGGTCGAACGAGCAGGAGGTCTGCCTCGTATAGACCACGAAGGTTATGCCCTGTGAGATCCACAACTGTCAGCGGCAAGTCAAGGCCCGCAGCATCGCTCTTAGCTTGCTCAACTTCGGCCTCTGACGCCGAAATATTGAGCAGTGTGAATTCCTTGCCAAGGAGCGAGTAGAGCGATATGCGATCTGACTCACCAGCAGCATCGCCCGCCCCGCCTGGCAGCCACGCGTGCGGAGCCCTGTGACCCGGCTTCGCCTGCGGAATGTACACCGTGTGTTCCCACGGCTCAGCAACTGATCCGTCATCAACCACGATCTCTGAATTCGGGTACCGAGTATCCAAGACCACGCCGTCTTTGTTCCATTCGACATATGAGACCTCATTCATGGTCTCCACAAGTCGTTGCTGCTCTTCATCACTCAGAGTGTCTGGATCTGGGAGATCGCCATTGATGTTGGCAAACTTCTGAACGTTAACCGTTGCTTGCCATGCACGGAGCGAGGCCTGCGCAGTCGCCTCCCCAAGGGGGCGGCGTTCAGGATCGTATGACTCCAACAGCTGGGGGCCTCCCCACCCATTGATAGTCGCCGCGAGTTTCCAACCCAAATTCGCCGCATCACCGATACCCGTGTTCATATTCTGACCAAGTTTCGGCGGGAAGAGGTGTGCCGCGTCACCCACCAGAAATACTCTGCCCTTCTGGTAGGAAGCAGCGACTCTACTCTGAATAGGGAACCATGATTTCTCAATGACCTCGACTGTGACATCGGCGCCAACTATCCGGCGCATGATGTTGACCACGCCTTCGTCATCTAACTCGTGCTCGAATGGGAAAGGACCGACGATACCTCTCCAGACGTGTTCGCCGAGATCGGTGGGGCTCACCGTTGCGTGCCAATCAGAGGTCCAGACGATGTTTCCCCCACGCGGCTCGTAGCCAATGTGCTCTGCAAGATCTGGGAGGCTCACCACCAGGTTGTAGTGCCGAGCCTGTGGATCAGACTCGTTGCGATCGATCCCCACAGACAGTCGAGTCCTGCTCTGACCACCGTCTGCTCCAACGACGTAATCGGCAGCAATGCTTGCCGTCTCGTCCCCCTCGGTTGTGCGCAATGAAACGGTTACACCATCTTCCTGCGCATCGATCTCGTCAACCATCCAACCAAGTACGTGGGTAACTCCAAGCTCGGTAGCCCGCTCTCTCAGCAGTGCGTTGAGGTGGCGCTGTGCCGCGACGTGTGGAATTTGGGCAACCACCTCGGGATCAGGTTTCACCCATGAAACTTCACCTAAAGGCTGATGAATGAACGGGCCACGAAACGAGATCGTGGCGTGCGTGCTTCCCTTCGTCCGCCTGCGAATCTCGTCTGCAACACCCCAACGCTCAAGTTGCTCCATCGTCGGTGCGCTCAGCTCTTGTGCCTTAACAGCCTGCTTGATACTCGTGCGCCGCTCGATAACGACACTCTGGATTCCTCGCTGCGCGAGATCGAGAGCCAGCGCGGTTCCCACCGGACCGCCACCCGCAATCAGCACAGTGGCGTGGTCAGGAATCACTGAAACAGGTGTTACCTCAGCCTCTACAACCATTGTCATTTACTCCTTGTCATCGTTTGCACACCCCGAGTGGTTGCAGGATCTTCTTCAATCCCTGCCGCGTCAGTTGGTAGTGCAATGGAATTCTTGAACTGCTCGGTTTCCTGAAGAAATGCCTCAGACCGAGCATTGGCAAAGCGCTCGAGCAGACTTGCCAGTATTTTGGTGATGATGAATCCAACGGAGCCGATTACCGCCACTCCGATGACCGTCAGCACCAACAGTGCAGCACCCTGTGAGGGAACAGCGCCCATGTAGAGTCCGTAGATTCGTGACGCCACAGTCTGCGACTGAGCGCTCCCGAGCAGCAGTGGAACCTCCAAGTTGTTCACAACGAGCAGACCCGACATGAACCATCCAACAAAGAAGCTCGGAAGGAGCAACCGCCCGGTAATACCAATGGCTGCTTGAAATGAAGTGCGCCCAGAAATTCGAGCAGCGTCTTCAAGATCCTGGGAGACCTGTCGGATCGCGGCGCTACCCAGCTGTACAGCGATGGGGAGCACTCGAACAATCAGCGCCAACATCACCAGCCAGATCGTGCCGAACAGCATTCGCAAACCGGGAACCGAAACGAAGCCCCACAGCACTGCGATCGGGCCGATGATTCCTGGCATCGCGATCGGCAGCACGGTCATGCCCCGAAGGATCACACCTGCGCGAGGGTTCGAACGGATACTGATGTATGCAACCAGGAAGGCTAGGAACACCGCAATGAAGCCAACGACGACAGCAATGAATAGCGTGTTCCAAACGATTTGAACAATGCCAGTACTGTTCAGCACCGATTTGTAGTTATTGAACGACAACCCAGTCAATACTCCTGGGAATGGCTGGAACGAAGCCAGCACAATCGACCCAAGTGGCAGCACCAACATGAACACAATGTAGGCGCCAAGGATTGCTCCCATGAGCCAGCGCCACCTACCAAGCCGCCAGACGTCTCCCCGTGATGGCTTACCGCTGACGGTGGTAAACGAACGCTTTCCAAGCAGCTTCGCCTGAATGAGCATGAGTACCAAAGTGGCAACCACGAGTGTCAGCGACACCGCAGCGGCATCAGCATATGGCGGCGGGTTACCGTTGTTGAGGTTCTCAAACACTTTCACCGGTAGCAGCATGATGCCAGCGGGTGCGCCAATGACAAGTCCTGTAGGAAGAGACATGATCTCTGCCAAGAAACCGATCATCATGACCCCGGTGAGAATCGGTGCCAGCAACGGAAGCGTGACGAGGAACGTCGTTCGAAGCCAGCTTGCACCCGATGTCAGCGAAGCCTCTTCTTGAGAGCGGTCGAGCGCCCGGATTGGACCGAGTACTAAGAGGTACACGATTGCTGCGGACGGAAGTCCCTGCACGAGCACGAGCCCAGGCCACGATTCAATATTCATGATGTGCCCGTCGCTGCCCGTCAACGCACGGTATGCAACGTTGAGGACCCCGGTATAGGTATTACCGAGCAGCGACCACCCGACGACATAGATGATGCCCTGCATGATTGCGATGATGACCATGACGGGAGTCATCATTCGCCGAAATGGTGCATCCGTCCGCTCTACGATCAGGGCGATACCTACTCCGAGAATTCCGCTCAATGGGGTCGCGATGAGCGCAACGATGAGCGAGTTTCGCAGCGCATTCTCGTCATTCATGTATCCCCAGAGGCGCTCATAAGCCCCGAAGCTCCATTCCCCCGGACTCAATGGCGATGCGGTGCGGAACGAACCGTAGGCCAACATAATGAGCGGCCATACGACGAGAACGAAGAGGATCGTTGCGATCAGAGCAATACGTAAGGTCGATCCACTCGGCTTCCCGCCCTTTGGTTGCGTAAGACGTGGGGTTCGTGGCGCAGTCATGACACTCCCAGCTTGGTTGGAACCGTGAGCACACCCGTGCCTTGCGGAGCGGAGTATGCAGGCGATCCACCCAAAACATCATTCGAATCCTGGCCGAACGCAACTGCAACGCGAGACGCAATATCGAGGCTCACTCTGCTCCCCACACCGATACGTTCCGCTTGAGCTGGCACTCGAGCAAGCAAGGTGAGATCCCCCGCACGCAACGAATACTCAATGTCTTCACCCAAGAACTTGACGTCGTGTACCCGCGCACCGCTCCTCGAATCAGATTCCGCCTCCGAGATATGCGAAACCGAGATGCTCGAAGCGCGAATTGCGACGCGCACTTCATCACCCGTTTGCAGCGGGGCGGGAGTCTTGACGACGAGATCCCCCGCCCACAGGTGCGAACGAACAACGACAAATTCGTCACCACCCTGCGCGACTGTAGCTGGAACCATGTTGTCGTAGCCCAGGAATTCGGCGACAAACGGACGGGCAGGTGTTGCGAACAGCTCTTCGGGTGGCCCCTCCTGCATAATCGCCCCCTTGCGCATCAGCACGATTCGGTCAGAAAGCGTCATGGCTTCCTCCTGGTCGTGCGTTACAAATATCGTCGTCATCCCGAGTTGACGATGAAGATCACGGAGCTCTTGCCGCATATCGATACGCAAACTCGCATCAAGGTTTGACAATGGCTCATCGAGAAGAATGACCTTCGGGCGATCAACGAGCGCCCGAGCGAATGCAACACGTTGCTGCTGACCACCCGATAGATCTGAAACTTGACGCTCACCGAGACCCGCAAGACCGACTCGCTCGAGCGCTTCTTCGACTCGCCTGGCTATCGATGCCCGGTCACGCTTACGCGCCTTGAGCGGGTAAGCCACGTTGCCTCGCACAGTCATATGCGGCCAGAGCGCATAACTTTGAAAGACCATTCCGAGTTCGCGCTTGTTCGGTGGTAGGTAGACGCCAGCCGCGGGATCATCCACGAGGGTTCCGCCAATGTGAATAGTTCCCTCGGTTGGTGCACTCAAGCCACAGATCGATCGCAACAACGTCGTCTTGCCGCACCCGCTGGGACCCAGGAGGGTGACAAACTCACCCTCCTGGATGCTGAGGTTCACGCCTGAAATTAGCTGATGTTTACCAAAGCTTTTTCCATAGTTTTGAATCTCAACATTGCTCATAATCTTCGTCCTCTCGCGGAGTCGTTTGGTTACTTCACAGACTCGAGAATTGGTTGCACGACATCAGTAAAGAAGATCTGACGAGTGTTTGCTTCTTCATGGACAGGCAGCTGAGGAACAGTGAACTCAGATGCGGGTGGCATGTCGTCACGATCCGGTGCGTACGACATTTCTCCGTAAGCAAACCAGCCTTCATTAAGAGCATTCTGTCCGTTCTCTGAGAACGCCCACTCGACAAACAGCTTCGCGAGGTTTAGGCTCGGCGCTTCGGCTGCAATACCCAGACCGTTGCGCTGTAGGAACATGCGATCCATAGAGGCAAGTCCAATCGGAGCTCCGGTTCGTTGCATGTTCATCGCCACAGATGCTGGGGCCCACAGGATCACACCGGTCCTACCCTGTGCGAGTGCGCTGAGCGCGGTCGGCATGTCCTGGTAGAGCTCCGCATTGCTGAGGAGGCTCTTAATCTCAGCCTCGGTCATTTCGCCCGCTTCGCCGAGCGAAGCCATCGTGACGTCAGCCGGCCAGGCTCCGTTTGGCTCCGTCATACCGAACTTTCCGGCCCATTCCGAGCTCATTAGCTCGTCGAGGGTGGTTGGCAAGTCACCTTCCTCATACATCGAGGTGTTGTACATCATGCCGATGCCCGAGCTATATGCAACCGTGTACGTATCATCTGGTCCTCGCGAGTCTGCGCCAAGTTCTTCGGCGATCTTCGGTGCGTACGACAAGAATCGGCCCTCATCGGCCTGGTGGTTCAAGATACCCGACGTGGTCGAGTACATTACGACGTCTGTACTGTAGTTCCCGCTCTGGGCCTGTCCATCGAGATTCGCAAATGCAGCAGTTCCCAGTGTCCCGGTCCATTCAATAGTGATTCCAGGGAACTGTTCCTCGAACTGCGCACCGACGTAACCGAGTCCTGAGTTCGGGTCAGCAAAATCTGCATCGTTGCCTGCCGTAAGCACATTCACTTGATTTTCACCGGCAGCTTGAGCTGCTTCATAGAGTTCTTGCAGAACTGGGTTGTCGGTGGACGTCTGCGAGTCTGCTGTTTCACCATCTGTAGCAGCACCCCCATTCCCTGCGCACGCAGAGAGCACTAGACTCGCGGCCACGAGCGGAACCAGCACCTTGAGTCCACGGCGAAGCGGCGAGCGCTTCTCGAGTGCCACTGAAGCGCCAAGCGGTTGATCAATCATCTTATGTTTCCTCTTCTTTGAGTTGTACATGCAATTTGGTAGTCGAATAAAAGCAGATGGTTACGTCTCGAAGTCAATCACCCGGAGTGACAAAGCCCTGCAGTTTGCTATTTTGCTAACTTGCTCGCTATATCACCGATGAGTTTCTGAGCTTGAAACTCTCGAGATAGCTAGCGTTGCCCATCGTGCACGCTAATTTCGTTCGCAGTAAGTCCCCCCAACCTCGAATTGATTCTTCCCCCATCGGCCATGACGAGACTAAACAAGATCTCGTTTGGACGTGGCGCGTCCTGAATTCCGATTTCCATTCCGCTGTAATGGCTTCTCACGTATGAGGCACTCACGTGATGCATCGGCACCATAAGTCGATACCCCGTTGCTGCAACCGCTTTCGCAGAGGGCACCATAGAGAGTGCCTCCTGGAGAACGTGACGCATTCCCCATCCCCCTGCAACGTGCCACACAGCGCCGTGCTCTATCTCACCTGCAGTTCCCACAATCGCCGCTTTGCCATACGACTCAACGTTGTCAGATCCCCCAGAGCCTTCACCATTTCCTGAGACATCTCCTCAGCGAGTGGCCGCAGCGCCTCCATGAATGGATTCAGGTCTTCCACAAACGATCCAGTATATGGATTCGCAACGACGGCAGTTGCTGCAACCATTCGCACGGGCGTCTCTGACCTCGGGCCGAACTCGTGGTAAATCGTTTCTACGGTGAGTGCGCGCTTGCGAACCTGTACCAGTGTTGAAGCATCCATCAGGGCACTACTTCTGGTCTTCGACAGGGTTGCGCAGAGTGCCGACACCTTCGATTTCTACCTCAACGATGTCTCCCGCCTTCATGTAGCGAGGTGGCTTTCGGCTGAATCCTACGCCAGCTGGCGTTCCCGTTATGATGACATCACCTGGCACGAGTTCAAAGATTGTCGACGCGTAGTTGATGAGTTCTGGAACTGAGAAGATCATCTGACTGGTATCTCCAGTCTGCACTACTTCACCATTCAGTCGCGTCTCGACTCGTATGGGTTGGGTCAGATCCAACTCTTCGTTGGTGATCATCCAAGGCCCAAACCCACCAGTTGATTCAAAGTTCTTTCCGGCCGCGATCTGCTTCGCATGGAACTGGAACTCGCGAATACTTGCATCGTTGTAGCAGCTGTATCCTGCGACGTGGTTCATAGCCGAATCGACAGGAATATCGCGGCCTCCCTCACCGATAATCACGGCCAGTTCGCCTTCCCAATCCAGTGTTTCGGAGGCACGGGGGCGAATAATCGGCTTGTCATGCGCGACCTGCGATCGCCAAGTCCTGAGGAAGATTGGTGGAAACTCCGAAAGTTCACGCTGCAGCCCTGCCGCTATGGCCTCATTATGGTGGTCCATGTAGTTACGCACGCTGCATACGATTTTCTCTGGCTTCGGAATTGGTGCGAGAAATTCGACCTCCGATGCCGGATAGTGTTCTGCTCGCTGCACGAGCTCTTCACGGTTCTTGAAACCGTCACTGCCGATGAATTCAGCAAGCGTTGATGATCCACTCGCTTGTGAAAGATCGTAAACAGTCTCATCGACGAGAGCGCCAAACGACTCCTTTTCGCCAACGGTAAACGAAACAAGTTTCACGAAAACCCTCCTAGGTTTGTCCCACCACTTTGTGTGCGTCGCCAACACTAACAAGCTTTAATGCACATAGCAACAGATTATGCATAATTTTAATAAACGGCATAATTGCGGTGATCTGCATAGTGAGTAAGCGATTTTCTCGCAAAGAAGAGTGTCCGAATCGAATGGGAGGTTGCTAACGACTCGAGCTTTCGCTACCAATGTCGGAAATGTTTCATATTAATAATGCACAAAATTTAAATATGGCATAATCTAGGGTTTGTGAACACTATCCGACCTGCATTAACCCCATCGGCCCCGATGGTCTATTTGGCAGAAGAACAGCTTCGACGAGACCTCATCAATGGGCGACTCGAACCAGGGGCTCGCCTGAAGATGCAAGAGCTACAAGGGTTGTACGGTTTTTCCAGCACACCGCTTCGAGAAGCACTCAGCCGACTTTCGCAAGTGGGTCTCATCGAGGCCGATGCGCGTCGAGGATTCAACGTACCTCCCCTTTCAGCTGAAGATTTTACTGATATTACACACTTGCGCGTCTTGATTGATACCAATGCACTTGCGCGTTCTATCCAGTTCGGCGATGACGATTGGGAAGCGAATGTTGTCGCCGCATTCTACAAGTTGGAGAAAATCGAGACTCGACTGGGTTCAGGCCCGGTAGCACTCGATAGCGATTGGGCTGATGCGCACAAGACTTTCCATATGGAGCTACTCTCCTACGCTCAATCCCCTCGCTCGTTGCAACTTAGCAACATGCTCTTTGATCAGGCCGATCGTTATCGCCGAGTCTCAGCAAGAATGCGCACGCGCCCTCGTAACAAGTCAGACGAACATAAGATGATTATGGAGGCCGCGCTCGGACGCGATACTGACAAAGCATGTGAGCTGCTTCGCAACCATATTCGTCACACATTGAGTAACGTCATTGACGCATTGATTGCTCAGAGCAAGGTGCACAAGTCGTCCGACGGTCTTGTGGATGCGTGATAACACCACCTCACCGAATCTCGACTTCGTTTAAGTTCGAGCCCTTACATGATCAACCTCATATCGACAGCGATCCTGCCGATCATGGTGCTCTTGGGGCTTGGGGTCTTGCTCAAGAGACACTTCCTCAAAGAAGAACCGTTCTGGCGAGGCCTTGAGTGGCTCAGTTACTTCGTTTTTGCACCCGCGCTATTCGTTTCAACCATCTATAACGTTGACCTCAGCATCATTCCCACCGGTTCTCTCGTCATTAGCCTGGTTGTTCCCATTGTCGCGGTTGCCTTATTAGTTATTTGCAGTAAGCGACTACTTCGCATTGACGGCCCACAACTAACCTCTCTGTTGCAGGGTTCTGTCCGGTTCAACACCTACATCGGCCTAATATTCGCATCTGCGTATCGCGGCGACGAAGGAGTCGCGATCTTTGCACTGGCGTGCGCAATCGTCGTTCCCCTCGTCAACATCATTTGCGTATCAGCGCTAGTGCACTGGGGGAAGCCCGCGCACGGTTCTCACAAAATTTCCTTCTTCGGGAGTTTGGTCAAGAATCCGCTCATCATCTCCTGCGCCGTAGGCTTCTTGCTGAATGTTTTAAACATTCCTATACCTGATCTCGTAGTTGTGAGCCTCGACCTTGCCGCTGCTCCGGCACTTGCTTGCGGAACTCTGATTGCTGGTGCGGCGCTTCGGTTCGTTGCCACACGCCACGACGTCGTTCTCATGACCGTCAGTGTGGCTGTGAAACTCTTCATACTGCCGCTCAGCGCCGCGCTCATCGCGGCCAGTCTCGGGGTGACCGGCACCACGTTAATCTGCATCATCCTCATTTGCGCTGGTCCAGCCGCACCCACTGCCTACGTACTTGCTTCGATCATGGGTGGGGACAAGCGACTTATGGCTGCCATTTCGGGTTGCCAAACTGTCTGCTCGGTTGGAACACTGCCAGCCGTGCTTGCAATTGGCCAACAGTTCGTTTTCTAAATAAGCCGACGGATCGTTTAATTCTTTTGATCGCTGCTCAGTTTTGCCGTTAACTGAGCAGCCGCTTCGCGCACTCGTTCACCCAAGCCATCAAGAATCGTGAACGCCAATGAGCCTATGAGCGCGATCGATGCGACAGTCACACCATCAGCAAGCACCGGTGCGCCAACGCCGAACCGGCCCATCTTCCAATCACCCTTGCTCAGCACGTATCCCTGCTCGCGAGCCGACACCAGCTCTTCAATGAGTTGCTCCTTGTCGCACACGGTTGCGGGCGTATACCGATCCAGCTCTTTATTTCCCAGGATGCGCTCGATCTCTGACTCAGATCTATTGACCAACAGGGCCTTGCCTATCGCCGTGGCATGCAGAGGTAGTTTTCTACCAAGTTCTTTCGGAACACCGAATTCAGCGGAAAACACCTCGTCAACAAGCATGGCCTTGCCGCTCACCAAGCATGCCAGATTGCCTGAGAGCCCGGTCTCGGAAGCCAGACGGTGAAGCAGGGGCGCCGCCTCAGTGCGAAGAAACCGCAGCCAAGGGCTAGAACCGCCTAGCGCAATCACTCTCATACCAAGGTTGAATCCGTGCCCAACTTGCGTGAGCGCCCCGAGATCAACGAGCTTCCAACAGGTGCGGTGCACCGCGCTCGTTGAGATGCGCGTACGTTTTGCGATCTCAGTGATCGAAAGAGGCTCTTCTGCTGCAGCGCACGCCTCGAGTATCTCTAGCGCACGTCCGATGCTCGAGTACTGGCCTCCACTCGACGAGGCCTGCTGTGCTTCAGACATACGATCACACCTCATCTAACTTTCCCAGTTATCGGGATTTGCTTGTTTTAGTGTAGTGCCCCCTGTGGTTGACTATCGAGCAAGTCAGCAAGTTTCATCTGGAAGGATTTCAGGATATGGGTATTCGCCCAGCAACCATTGGACACATCGGTTTGGTCGCACAGGATGTCGATCGACTCGTCGACTTCTATTGCCGGATTCTGGGAATGGAAGTTTCAGACTGGCTCCCATTCCCCGAGTCATCCCCCTACGACAAGGGCGCATGGCTCCGCTGCAATACCGAGCACCACGTTGTCTCAATCTTTGGACTCAAAGGCGAAGCGCCGACCGAGGCAGCAAAAGGTCAGCCAGGTACCTGGTCAAACGAAAAGGACAATCTCACCGCGAAGCCAGGATTGCACCACATTGCATTCGAGCTCTCGGACTTTGAAGACCTCCGTCGTGCGGCAAAGATTTGCCGGAAAGAGGGCTTGACAATCCAGGGAATGCGCAAGGGAGGGCCAGGAAGCCAGCTTCGTATGTACTTCTGGGATCCCGAAAACAACCTCATTGAGCTCTTTTGGGCGATGGATCAAATTGGGTGGGATGGTGTCACGAGAACACCCGAGCCCATTGAGGAAATTGACATTGAGACGTTCGATATAAAGGCCTGGATTCGTGAGAAGGGCTCGATGTACAGGTTTGCGGCCACAAACTACCCGCTCGACGAAGCCGAGTAAGCGGAACTGACAAATAGGGCGAAGGCCGGCGAGGGGAACTCCCCCGCCGGCCTTCGCTTTCGCTGTCTCTAGGACCGCATCACTCGCGCAACTTAGTCGGTCGACTCGTGAATGTCGGTCGCGGTGTCTCCCGCGCCAGCTGCGTAGCCCTCGCGCAGGAACTTGCCGAGGCCCTCGTCAACGTTCGTCCAGTACTGGAAGAAGCGCTCGCGGATCTCGTCGATGGTGATCGCGTTTGCCTGGCCGAGCAGCGTGCTGTGGAACGCCTCGCGGTCTTCCGTGGTGAACACGTCGCGGTACAGGATGCCGGGCTGTACGAAGTCACCGTCATCTTCGCGCAGGGTGTAGGCGGCGCGCACGAGCTCGCCGTCTGACTCCCAGCTCGCCTCGACGCCAGCCGCAGCGTCAACTGCCGGACCGCCTGCCGCGCCGAACGAGTTCGGGTGGTAGACGCGCTGCTCTGCGGGCGGGAAGTGGTACTGCATGTTGCCCTGGTGCATGTAGTTGTTGGCCTCGGTGGCATGCGGCTGGTTGACCGGCAACTGGTTGTAGTTCGCACCGATGCGGTAGCGCTGCGCGTCTGCGTACGAGAACACGCGAGCCATGAGCATCTTGTCTGGCGAGATGCCGGTGCCCGGAACCTGGTTGCCCGGCGAGAACGCAGCCTGCTCGATCTCAGCGAAGAAGTTCTGCGGGTTGCGGTTCAGGGTGAAGGTACCCACCTTGATACGCGGATAGTCCTTCTTCGACCAAGTCTTGGTGAGATCGAACGGATTGAAGCGGTAGGTCTTCGCCTCTTCGTACGGCATGATCTGCACGTATACGTCCCACGATGGGTATTCGCCGCGCTCGATCGAGTCGAACAGGTCGCGACGGTAGTAGTCAGCATCGCTGCCCGCGATCCGCTCTGCCTCATCGCCCGACATTGGCACAACGCCCTGCTGTGACATGAAGTGGTACTTCACCCAGAAGCGCTCGCCAGCCGCGTTCACCCACTGGTAGGTGTGTGAGCCGTAGCCGTTCATGTGGCGCCACGACTTCGAGAGGCCGCGCGTGCCCATGACGTAGGTGACCTGGTGTGCCGACTCTGGCGACAGTGTCCAGAAGTCCCACTGCATGTCTGCGTCGCGCAGACCCGATGCACCGAGTCGCTTCTGCGAGTGGATGAAGTCAGGGAACTTGATCGCGTCGCGCAAGAAGAAGGTCGGGGTGTTGTTGCCGACGATGTCGAGGTTGCCCTCGGTCGTGTAGAAGCGAAGCGAGAAGCCGCGCACGTCACGCCAGGTGTCGGGCGAGCCCTGCTCACCAGCAACAGAGGAGAAGCGAATGAGCGTCTCGCTCTTCGCACCCTTCTGGAACACTGCGGCGCGGGTGTACTGCGACACGTCTTCGGTCACCACGAACTCGCCGAATGCACCAGCACCCTTTGCGTGCGGGTTGCGCTCGGGCACACGCTCGCGGTTGAACGCAGCCAGCTTCTCAACGAGGTAGCGGTCGTGAAGAACGGTCGGGCCGTTTGCGCCAACGGTGAGCGAGTGCTCGTCGCTAGCGATCGGCGTACCGGTCTGGGTGGTAGTGATCTTCTGTTCTGTCATGATGACCTTTCTGAACATTGGGTCGGACGGTGAGATGTTTGGGAATCTATGAAATCTGTGGCGTTGCGTGAGTGGCTTACGCTGCCCGACAGGTCGGGCACACTCCGTGGTACGTGACCTCAGCGGTGTGGATCGCGTAACCGTACTGCTCCGATGCCGTAAGGCACGGGGCTTCGCCCACCGCGCACGGCACGTCTTTGATTTCTCCGCACTCGGTGCACACGAGGTGGTGATGGTTGTCGCCGACCCTCCGCTCGTACAGCGCCGGACTGTTTGGCGGCTCGATCTTGCGAGCGAGGCCGACTTCGGTCAGCGCCGAGAGCACGCCGTACACGGCCTGCAGCGAGGTGCCGTCGAGGTCTTTTGCAACCGCATCAAAGACGTCAGCGGCGGTCCAGTGACCACCGCGCGCGAGTACCTCCATGACCGCGCGGCGCTGCGCCGTAGAGCGTAAGCCGACAGCATTGAGCTGCTCGCTCAACTGCGTCGGATCTACTGTCTGCGCCTCGGTCATAGTGCTCCAAGCTTAGCACCTTATTTTGAATCACTCAAGATAAGATTTGGCGTGCACAAGTGAGCTTCAGGCGAAAATCTAGCGTCATACGAACGATTTCGGCGGCGGGAGTTCGCCTGGTGCTCCAACTTCGCCTGACGCTAAATCGCTCACCGGTCACTGCACACGACAACAGCACGCGACTGGAGCTTGCAGACTCAACGCTTGTCGACCAACGTGCACGTCGTGAGGAACGAAATCAGCTTCGTTCCGTCGTCGGTGCGGAATAGCTCGTCGAGCGCGACATTGAACTCCTCCTGCCGCGCGTACGGGATGTTGATCAACTCGAACCCCGCCTGGATCAGCGCGCCAGTCATCATAATCCTTGCGGTGCGCTTGTTCCCGTCGAAGTAAACTGGGACCGGGTCGCTGAGGCGAAGTACGCCAACGCACGCTCTCTCGGGTCGCTCAGCTTACCGAGTGCGGCCAGCAGGTTTGCGTAGTCGAGCTGCAACTGAGCCCCGTTCTTACCGGTCGGGTCTCCCTCGACGGTTCCGCCGCCAGCAAGCCTGACGGAACCGCCACCGTGGACGCTGCCCTCGCCACGGAAGTTACCCGACTCAATCGCCTCGTGTTGAGCGACGACACCGTGAACCCGTTCGCTCATCTCCTTACTAAGAGAGAAGGAACCGTTGCGCACCGCGCTGATCATCAGGCCCATACCTTCGCTCAGCGCGAGGATCTGCTTTGCCTGTTCGGGTTCCTTCCCCCGACGGTCACGCCGTTCAGCAGTGCCTGCACCTGCGAAAGCGTGAAGGTGTTACCCCCCCAGTGCCGCCGCATTCCAAACCAGCACGGGCAGCGACTTCTCCAGGTGGAACAGGGACCTCTCGACCTCGGACGGCTTGATGAGATCGAAATCAACGAAGCCCTGCTGCCAGGTGATCCGCCCCGTGCGAAACTTCCGGATGTCGTCGCCGACGAACGTGTCACGGGTGGAGGCGCCCGCCTGGTGTCGTTCGCGGTTCTTCGCCACGCGCTTAGCGAAGTCCGCTGAGGTCATGACCCAATTCTGCGGTGGCTTCTCCTCGTCGCCCATGGCTCTCACCCGCCTTCCGTAATTTCGTAGGCCTATTGGTCGTAGCCCAGCCCTGCCGCAAGGATTCGGCACCTGTAGCGCGAGCGCGGCAGCCCCAGAGTGTTCTCACATCAAAACGGCACGAAAAAGCGGCTGACAACGATCTGAGATCATTGCCAACCGCCAGTTCAATTTACTTCTTGTTGTCTCACTTACCGCAGAAACATGCGGCTAAAAAGGGTACTGTCCGCACCCAGTCCGCAAGAGCTACGCTAGTTCAATTCTCGCCTCTTCCATCAGGCCACCCGCTGCACCCCTGGTGAGGTCTTCAGCGGTCTTCCACAAGTGCGAATATGTGTTCAGTGTAATCGTCGCGGACGAATGCCCTAACGCTCGCTGAACGGTAACGACGTCGCACCGCGAAGCAATCAACCCTGAAGCGTAGAAGTGCCTGAGATCGTGCAGGCGCAGATCATCAAGACCAGCCTTCACCTTCAGCGCGCGCCAATGAGGCTCGAGATAGCCACGACCAGGCCCGTCAGGCGTAGTCGAGAACAGCCATTTCTCAGCACCGCGAACACCCCAATTCTCAACATGATCAGCAACGAGATCGAGCAATTGTTGGGGCAAGTACACGACGCGACTACTACCGTGCTTCGGCGACTCGAACTCGCTGCCGCCGTCAGCCTGGCGCACCTGGCGCTGCACGTTCAGCGTCTTCGCGTCGAAGTCGAAGTCGCCAAGCTGCACCGCGACCGCTTCACCCCGACGAAGGCCAGCAAACGCGCACAATGCGACAAGTAGCTTGAGTGGCCGCTCGGCCATATTGATTAGCGTGCCGACCTCATGCACGTCAGGCACGACCATCTCTTCGCTACGCTCGGCCTTCGGTGGCTTCACCCCCATCGTCGGGTTGCTCGGAATCAAACGATCGTCAACAGCAGACTTGAGCACCATCTGCATGAAGCGCATGTTCAGCTTGATCGTGGACACAGCAAGACCCTTGTCATGCAGTGACTTCACGAAAGACTCGATGTGAGACTTCTTGATCGCCTTGATCGGCAAGTCTTTGAAGTCGCACCATTTGAGCGCGTTGTGCGCGGACTTGCGGGTTGCTGGTGCCCAGACCTGCCGCTCTTCCCATTTCCTGAAGTAGGCAGCAAGAATGATCTCGCCAGCCTTCGGGTCGACATACTGCCCAGTAAGGATCGAGGCGTCTACCTCTTTGATCCACTGCTGAGCGTCGATCTTGCGCGTGAAGTGCCGTGCGTGCTCTTTACCGTCAGGGTCGCGATAACGAGCCCGGTACTTCCCGTTAGGACGCTTCGTAATGCTAGCCACGTGTGTCTCGGCTGTTCAAGAATCTACCTGCCGTTGATTCTTCACCCTGCTCAAATCGAGCCTCTGTCTCTGCTACCAAATTGCGCGTCTCTTCCACGAGATCAATCTCAACAAAGTCGAGCACGTTTCGACGGAGCCACTTGACAGGCTTAAGAAGTTCACTGCCCTTCGGTTCAGATTCGATAACTTCATCAAGCACTTCAAGCATCTTCGGTAGCGACTGCTGATGACGAGAAACATCGACCACCGCCTGCCGGAATCTAACGAATCTATTCCGCGCCTCATTATGCCGACGAGACACCAAATCAATAGCCCGGTAATTGTCGCTAGTCGTCACAAGCGCCGCCATAGGAATATCGAAGTAACGGGCAAAGACTGTTGCCTCCCCAAGCCGAACCGGCCTCGTACCCAACTCAATCCGAGACAGGGTCGAAGTATTCATGTAACTCACACCATGATCCACAAGCCACTCCACGACCTGAGCTTGCGTATGTCCGCGCTCCTCACGCAGCTCGCGTAGGCGCTTGCCGAACAGTGACTCTAGACCGCTCTCTTCATCCATGAAGATAAGCCTCTCACAAAAATGGTTGTGAAAGTTGCCCAAATATGAGATTCGTTGTGCTAGTCTCATTCTTGCAAGCAGATCGCTCGCAGAAATGGGAGTTCTAATGAGTACCACGCAGGAGTTAGCGTCACCGCGCTTCTACTTCGTCAAAGAAGTAGCAGCAGAGCTTCGTCGGTCCGAGGCGGCTACGAGGTGGTTAATCCACACAGGCCAGATCAAGACCGGAAAGCTCGGAGGCCGCACAGTCGTCTCCGCAGCTGAGCTTGACCGCTTTATCGAGGAGGCATTCGATGCACAGTAACCAAGAAAAAACCCCCTACGCGAAACAGTTTGGCGACAGTCGCGAAGAGGGTAACCGAAACCCCTACGAAGGAGAAACGATGAATACCAGTATCCCACACCCCTCAGACAATTTCGATGCGCTCTTCGTGTTGCACGTAGGCCGCAACCGCGTCTGGGTACAACCCGCCAGCCTCGCAAACGGTGAGTCGATCATCGAACTAACCGACGATCTCACCTCGAACATTCTCATGAAACCGAATGAAGCCCTGGCCGTTGCTGCCGCTCTTCAATCAGTCGCAACGCACGTACTCGAAGAAGAGTCCCGCTTCATCAGACGCTGCACGGAACCCGGCGCGCCTCAGCACGAGGAGGCAATCTAAATGACATTCCCATACATCGACGGATACAGCCCCATGATCGAGATGTTCCCGATCCACGGCGGCTCTCTCACCATCGACAGCGGCATCACTGAAGACGACCACCCCGTCGTCATCATCAACGACCAGCCGCTCGACGAAGACGAGGTCATGGTGCTCGTTCGCCACCTGCTCGTCAACCTCGAGCACGCTCGGCACATGTATTTCGAGAGGCACAACAGACTCGAACCAAAGCCGCTCGTCGAGGGCGACGCTGAATAACGACAAGGGGGAGCGGCCAAGCGGTCGTTCCCCCCACTACTTAGGGAAGGGGGAGTCATGACACTGTCCGCAAGAAACTGGGCGTGGGATGTCAACAGGTTCAATCTCGGCAACAAATTAGTTCGCGACCTGAAGCCTGGAGAAAAGCTGACCCTACTCGCTATTGCAGAGTCTGAGAATGCCGAATACGGCTACGCGTTCCCCAGCTACGACTACCTAGCCCAAATGACTTGCCAGAGCGTGCGCACGATCCAAACGCACGTTAAGACTTTGGAACATAACAACGCCTTCAAAATCGAGAAACGAAAATCACGCAAGGGCAAATGGCTCAACAACGTCTATGTGTTGAACGTGCCAGAAACTTATCGAGCGAAAGACCCTGAGTGGCAGCGCTACCAGGACGGCTGGTCGGAGGCTCGAAGTGCTTAGGGCCAGTGGCAAGACTTGCCGATATTCCAGTAGCAAGAGTTGCCGATGGAGCACAGAAACCACCGGCAAGAATTGCCGAAATCACTGCCACCATAAGCAAATCTCTCGCACCCACCGGCAAATCTCGCAAAACAAACCGGCAAATCTCGCGCAAAGAACCGGAAAGAATTGCCTACTACCAGTAAGTGACCAGTTCTTATTAGTGATTCTTGATCAGCTTTGTTTTCTTCGAAAACCAAGGGCGAAGGAGAAAAACAAAACTCTTCCAAAGACTCATACGAATCTCGCGAACAATCCAATGAAGGAGAAAACACCATGAGTCGGAAGTTTCCGCGTGTGAGAGCAGCACACTACAACTACAAGACCGGGGACACGTCACGCCCCGTCATCGCTATCTACTCCGGCAAAAGGATCGTCGCGTTCATCGAGTACGGCCCCCGCGTCTACGCCTTCGTGAACCGCGTACACGACCTCGCTGAAGAAGAAGAGGCCCGGTCATGAAACTCTGCACCGCCCCCACCAACGACGGACTCTGTGGCGAACCATCCGAAGAGTCACGCTGCCCACAGCATCCACACGCACAACCCACGAAGCGAAGCCGCGAAGAACGAGGCTACAACGATGCTTGGCGCAAACTCTCACAACGCGCTCGAGCACTACAACCCTGGTGCTCAACCTGTGGCACGTCTGAAGACCTCACAGCAGACCATCTCGAATGGCCAGCAACAACACTGAAACACGTCGACGTACTCTGCCGCCCTTGCAACGCACGCAAGGGAGCACCCACCGAAGCAAACGACCCACGGGGGAAGACCCACACCACCCCGACTCCCCACCCCCGCGGCCAGGCATTTAGGTTTACACAATTTGAGAACGGTTCTCAATTAGGGGGTGATTCTGGTGGCAAGGGCTGGCGCTAAGGGTGCGATTACGGCTGACCCGTTGGACTTCACGGGCTGGCCTGAACCGGGCTGGCAGCGTCTTGTTCGGTTCGCTGAAGAGTTTGTGATTGTGCCGAAGGGTGTGGGCGCTGGCGAACCGTTTGAGCTTCGTGAGTGGCAGGTCGAGATCGTGAAGGGTCTCTTCCCTGAGTCTGGTCGACCGCGTACCGGCTTAGTGTCGTTGCCCCGTGCCAATGGGAAGACGACGCTTGCCGCGATCATCGCGTTGTATGAGTTGTTCGCGTCTGGCACGTTGTCGCCGCAGGTCATGGTCGTTGCTGGCACCGAGCAGGTCGCTCGGCACACGCTGAAGATCGCTTCACGAATGATCGAGTTATCGCCTGAGCTTGCTGAACGTGCTCACTTGCTGCAGGCGTCGATCAAGGTGCCGCACACTGGCGGGGAACTACTCACCGCAGCGTCGACCGTGGCCGCGTTGCAGGGCTTCGACCCTAGCCTGCTGATCGTTGACGAGTTACACACGGTCACGGCTGACGATTGGGAAGCTGCATCATCGGTCGCCGGTAAACGACCGCAGTCGCTCACCCTGGCGATCTCGACGCCGTCTGACTCACAAGACTCAGTCATGTTCGAGCTGGTCAAATATGGCCGGCTAAATGAAGACCCGTCGTTCTACTTCAAAGAGTTCGCCGCCGACCAGGGCTGTGATCTCTTCGACCGTGAGCAGTGGGCGAAAGCTAACCCGGCGCTGGGTGACTTCCTCACCGCCGACGGTCTGCTCTCTGTCGCGAAGACGATGCGTGAAGCGGCGTTCAGGCGTTACCGGCTCGGCCAATGGGTCGGCGCTAACGACTCGTGGCTGCCCTTCGGTGTCTGGGATGCTCTCGCGGTCGACCGGCATCTGAAAGACGGCGAGAGGGTTGTGCTCGGCTTCGACGGGTCGGCCTCTGGCGACTCGACGGCGCTGGTGGCTGTGACGCTCGACTTCCATGTTGTGCCGCTCAACATTTGGGCGAACCCTGGCGAACCTGGCTGGCGCGTGCCGCGTGGCGACGTGGGTGACGCGGTCGCTGAAGCGTTCGACCGTTACGACGTCGTCGAGCTTGCTGCTGACCCGTGGGGTTGGCGCTCTGAGCTTGAAGAGTGGGGCAAACAGTTCGGCGACCGTCGCGTCGTCGAGTTCAATACCGGCTACCGCAACCGTATGGGGCCAGCTGCTGATCGTGTGTATGCCGCTGTCATGGAGAAGAAATTAACCCATAACGGTGACCAGCGTCTTGCTGAGCACGTTCGCAACACTGTCGCGCAGCAGACCGCTGTCGGCGCTCTTGTTCAGAAGGACAAGAAAAACTCACCGCGGAAGATCGACGCGACTGTCGCGATGATCGCCGCTTTCGACCGTGCCGCCTGGCATGGCCGTAAACGATCAAGAAAGGCGGTCTCGTTTTGAGCACGCAAACTATTCTCGAAAATCTGTCGGCAAAGCTCGACGAATCGCAGTCGCGACTCTCGCAGCTCGATGCATATTACGAGGGCCGACAACCCGCAGCGTTTCTGTCACCGAAGTCGCGTGAAGCGCTCGGCTCACGGCTGAAGGTGCTGGGCATCAACTTCCCCCGCTTGCTCGTGTCGTCGGTCGCTGAGCGTATGCAGGTGACCGGCTTCAGGGCAATCGGTGAAGACGCTGCCGACGACCAGCTCTGGCGTATCTGGCAGGCGAACGATCTCGAATCGCAGGCGCACCTCGCTCACGTCGACGCGCTCACTTATGGGCGCTCGTTCGTGTTCGTCTGGGCTGGCGCTACAGGCCCGCTGGTGACCGTCGAAAGTGCTCGGCAGGTGTCTGTCGCAACCGACCCGGCAACGGGCGTTGTGAGGGCTGCTGTGAAGCGTTGGGAAGACGGCAAAGATCATCATGCTGTCGTCTATGAGGCTGACAAGATCACCCGCTACCAGGGCAAAGAGAACGCGCTGAAGGTGACCGAGATCATCGACAACCCACTCGGTGAAGTTCCCGTCGTGCCGCTGGTGAACCGTGCCAGGCTGCTCGACGTCGAAGGGTCGTCAGAAATGGCTGACATTCTCGACCTCACTGACGGACTCGCGAAGATCATGAGTGACGCGATGGTCTCGTCGGAATACTTCGCCAGGCCTCGCCGCTGGGTGACCGGGCTTGAAGTTGTCGAAGACGACGACGGCAACCCGATCAACCCGTTCAGCAACGAGGGTGACCGGCTCTGGCAGTCTGAAGACCCGGCGACCAAGTTCGGCCAGTTCGACGGCGCACGCATCGACGGCTATGGCGATCTCGTCGCGATACTCACTCAGCAGATCGGCGCGGTCTCAGGTCTGCCGCCGCACTATCTCGGCCTGAATGGTGACCAGCCGCCAAGTGCTGACGCGATCCGTTCGGCTGAAGCTTCACTCGTCGCGAAGGTCATCTCGAAGCAACGCACCTACGGTCGCGCATGGGCGAAGGTTGCCGACCTCGTGCTGAAGGTTCGCGACGGTCACAATACTCGCGACTTTGAAACGCTCTGGGCTTCACCAGAGACTCGCACCCCGGCGCAGGTTGCCGACGCTGCCGCGAAGCTTGCTGGTATGGGTGTACCGCTTGAAGCTGTGCTCGCTGACCCGCTCGGTTACTCGCCGTCGCAGATTGAGCAGATCAAGCAGGCTCGCAGGTCTGAAGCGCTCGACGCTACAGGTGCTGATCTGAGCGCGTTTCTGGTGACTGACGAATGAGTTACCACGGCACACTAGAACGCCTCACTGACGACGTGCAGGCGAAGGTACTGGCGACGTTTGAGGCGTGGCAGGCTGGCGAACTAACGCAAGATCAGTTCGTGCAGCTTGCCGCCGCTCAGGTGGCACAGGGTAACGCTCGCGCGGTCACTCTGGCCGATCTCGCACTCGCGACCGAATTGAGCGTGACGCTGGGCACCGTGCAGCCGACGGTCGGGGTCGTGGCACCAGACGACCAAGATCGTTTGCGTGACGGCCTGCTGACGCTCGCGCTGGCCGCTGGCACGGTCGACGTTACGGCACGACTGGCAAGGTTCGCGTTCGCTGAACCTGCCGCTGCTGCACAGCGCGGCTGGAATGACGCTATGCGTGAATCTGGCGTCGTCATCGGCTGGGTGCGACGTCTAGACCCTGGCGCGTGCGAACTATGCGCGTCATGGGCAAGAGGCGGCTACATGTTCCCGAAAGACCTAACAATGATCCATCACCCCGGTTGCAGGTGTACCCCGCAGCCAATCACTGAGGAGGAAAAATGAGTGAAGAGAACACCGAACAGGTAGTAAGTCAAGATTCTGACTTACCGGATAATCTGGAATTCCGGAATAGCGATACTTCCGAATTTGGAAGTAGCGATCATCCCGAATCCGGGACGTTGGACGGTGACACGTTCCCCCGCGACTACGTCGTGAAGCTACGCGACGAGAACGCGAAGTACCGGCAGCGTGCTCAGGATCGTGACGAGATCGCGACTCGCCTGCACACTGCTCTTGTTGCCGCTACTGGGCGTTTGGCTGACCCTAGCGATCTGCCCTTCGACAATGACCATATTGTTGACCCCAACAAAATGGTCGAAGCTATCGACGCGCTGCTCAAAACGAAGCCGCATCTTGCAACACGCAAGCCTTCAGGGGACATTGGGCAGGGACTGTCGGGGGTATCCGATACGTTCAGTCTGAGCGCTCTGCTCAAAAACAACGCAAGCTAGCAAAGGGGCAGCAATGAAGATGAAGTACCGGCTGAAGTACAACGGCGACACCTACGTGTTTGACGAGCACCCACTCAAAGGTGTCGACGTGACCAAGCCTCACATGCTCGACCTGACGACAGCGAAGGGCCAGAACGTCTCTATCTTCATCAGCCCTGAGATTCCAATGCAGGTCATCGAGGTCGAAGACAAGCCGCGCGGCGCTAAGTTCATGTAGAAATACCCCTATGGGGTATACTTGGGGCAGGTCTTGATGGCCTGCCCCTTTCGTTTGGACTGACTCCAACGTGACTCATTAACTGTCTACCAAGGTGGACATCTCACGTTAGGAATCATCATGGCCGTATCAACCGCCAATGCACCAGAACTCACCGCTGAACAGGTGCAGTCAATTCTCGTCAAGCCGCTCGAGCAAGCATCAGTCTTCCTCTCAGCTGGCCCCCGCATCTTCGACACCGACGGCTCACCCGTTCGCGTACCAAAGCTCGGCGGCGCAACCACCCCCGACTGGAAGGGTGAAAACGAGCAGATCAGCAACGACGACGTCGACTTCGACGAGATCGTGCTGCTGCCGTCAACCATCAAGTCAGTCAAGACGCTCACCCGCTTCAGCAACGAGCTTGCACGCCAGTCGGTCGTCAGCCTCGAAGCAGCGATCAAGGATCGTCTCGTAAAGGACGTTGCCGACAAGCTCGACGCAGCGTTCATCGGTGGCGCAGCACCCACCGAAACCGTACCGGGCACCCCTGACCCACAGACCACCCCGACCGGCATCATCAACTATGCAGGCGTGCAGGAGATCACCGGCGTCGGCGCTATCGGCCTCGACGACGTGCTCGACGCATGGGGCAAGCTGCTCTCAGGCAACGCAAACACCGCTTCAGCGAAGTGGCTCATGCGACCAGAGACCTTCATCGAGCTTCGCAAGATCAAGCAGGACAGTGGCTCGAATCAGTACCTACTCACCCCTGATGCAACCCAGGACGGCGTATTCCGCCTCTTTGGTTCACAGGTCATCGTCACCAACCGTATTCCGATTATCGACGACACTCAGGACACGACCAGCGCCGTGCTCGCAGACTTCAGTCAGATCGCCGTCGCACGCGACCAGGCACCGACCGTCAAGATTCTTGACCAGACTTTCGGTGACTACGACCAGCAGGCGATCCGTGTGACCGCACGTTACGACGCGCAGCCGCTCAACCCTGAAGCTGTCGTCGTGCTTCGCGGCATCAACATCGGCTAATCATGGCTGCTGTTACTGCTGCTGACGTAGCAAAGTTTCTCGGTCGGGGTGGCGATACCAGCCTCGTCGCCCTGGCCGGGGATCATCTGCCGCTCGTCACTGAAATGGCGCGTATGCACACCCGTGGCGTTGGCTTCGACGACGGGGAGCCGAACGACGCGATCGCGGCCGTCATCGTCTCAGCAACGGCACGGCTCACGAATAATCCTGAGCTGTTGCAGTCTGAGCAGATCGGTGACTACTCGGCGCGTTACACGACGTTTCAGGGCTGGTCGATCCTCGAGCGTGCTGTACTCGACGCGCACCGACGCAAGGCCGCCTAATGCAGTTACGCGACGAGATCGAGCTATGGGGCGAGACAGGCCCGTCGCCAGGCTATGACGACCGGGGGAATGAGCTACCTGCCCCTGTGGGGAAGATCGCGACGATACCGGCGCATGTGTACTACTCGACCGCTGGCGTGAACTTCGAGTCGGGCTATGGTCGTTTGGTTGCTGTCGAGCAGTTGCGTGCTGTCGTCAGCGATCCTGGTACTGATCTTCAGGCCGTGTCGAGTTGGATCGTTTGGCGCGGGGAAGAGTACCGCGTCGATGGGGTGCTCGACCGTTCAGCGCGTGGCAAGACGCATCACTTGACGATAGAACTCAGCCAACGCACCTAGTCCGCAAGCTGTCCGCACTGAGTCCGCAAGAGTGCCAGTTGCGGACAGTTTGACACCATCATCAACAACCTCAAAAACGGCATAAAAAAGCGGCTGACAACGTATCGCTACTGTTGCCAACCGCCTCTTTTTACTACTTCTTGTTGCGGCGCTGGTGACGCGTCTTACGAAGCAATTTGCGGTGCTTCTTCTTCGACATACGCTTGCGGCGCTTCTTGATTACTGAACCCATTCAGTTACCTCACAAAGTTTCTCGGGCCGTACGGGCCGAACCGTATCGTGGCCCACAGAATGTCTAGTCTACAACCCGAAAGGGCCTCGCGCGAACCGAGTAATTCTCAGGAATGCAATTTGAAGCGAGCAACCAGTTCTTTTACCCGGTGCTCGGCAGCGGCTGCAGCGCGTCCAATTCGCTCAGCGGCTCCAGCTGCCTCTTCAGAAATGATCGCGTCGTCATGGAGACCGTCGGGCCCTGTGACCGTTTCGCCGTCTCCGTTGAGGTACTCGACGGTCACCTCGGTATCGAACCCAACAGAGAGAAACGGAATCACGAAGTCTTCGATCATCTCGAGCGGTTCAGGGTCGAGCGAATAAAAGCGATGCTGCCCTTCTTCGCGCACGGTGACGAGCTCGGCGTCGCGAAGCACCTTCAGGTGTTTCGAAACAGTTGGCTGGCTAATCTCCAGCTGATTCACGATTTCGGAAACACTAATCTCTGACCCGGCACCATGACGCTCAAGCAAAACCTGCAAAATGTCGCGCCTTGTCGCATCTGCGATGACTCCGAAAATGTCTGGCATACAGACCAGGGTATCTCGCCAGGTGTGTAGCATGACAACATTGATCTTGTCGAACGTGAAAGAAGGAGACGTGAGCACGAGCGCACTCGCCCGCAGATCCTCCTTTCAACGCAGGCGTAATTCGTGGTTTCATGCCCTGATCCACACGACACCGGCGCGCTTCGCGATCCTCGTATTCAGTGCACTTGTGCTTCTGTGGACCGCGCTTCTCGCCCTTCCGATCGCGAGCGAAACTGGCGAGATGACGCCAATCTCAGACGCGTTCTTCACCGCGGTCTCAGCCATTTGCGTGACTGGCCTCGCCACGGTCGATATGGCGACGCACTGGTCTGTATTTGGTGATGTCGTCGTCTTGCTGGGCATCCAGATCGGCGGCGTGGGCGTACTCACGCTCGCGAGCCTTCTCGGGCTCACGGTAACCCGCAGGCTCGGGCTCAGGCAGCGACTGATGGTCGCGAGCGACACGAACCCAAATCGCACCGCCAAGGGCGCCTCAGAACGCCAGGCGGTGGGTCTCGGCGATATTGGTGGCTTGCTCACGGCGGTGGTGCTCAGCCTCCTCGTCATCGAGGCAACTCTCACCGCACTCATTCTTCCCCGTCTACTCACCGACGGCCTGGGCTTTTGGAACGCCCTCTGGAAGAGCTTCTACTTCGCCGCCTCGGCCTTCACTAACACCGGCTTCGTTCCGCTCGACGATGGCCTCACCGAGCACCTTGGCGATTACTACCTGTTGAGCGTGCTCGCGCTCGGTGTGTTCCTCGGCAGCATCGGGTTCCCCGTCATCTTTGCCCTTTACCGAACGCTGCGAAGCAGCTCGATCCGCCGTAACCACATCGGCCTACACGCGAAGCTCACGCTCACCGCGACGCTCGCGTTCTTCATTCTCGGGTGGCT
Organism: Leucobacter denitrificans; assembly: GCF_014396385.1. Classification (NCBI taxonomy): domain Bacteria; kingdom Bacillati; phylum Actinomycetota; class Actinomycetes; order Micrococcales; family Microbacteriaceae; genus Leucobacter; species Leucobacter denitrificans. Next base: position 1,806,870 of record NZ_CP060716.1, on the reverse strand, counting down.
TCTCATCGGGTCGCTCGAGTGGAACAATCCGCTCACGCTCGGCTCAGAGCCGCTCGGTCGCACGCTGTTTGATGCGGGGTACATGTCGGTCATGACCCGCTCGGGCGGCCTCGGCACTATCGATCCATCCGAAATGAACGGTTCTACGAGGCTCGTCATGAACATGCTGATGTTCGTCGGTGGTGGATCGGCATCGACCGCTGGCGGCATTAAGGTCACAACGTTGGCGGTGCTGTTTATCGCAGCCTACGCCGAAGCACGCGGATACAAAGACATGCAGGCGTTCGGGCGCCGCATTCCGAACGAGGTGCTCCGCGTCGCCGTCTCCGTGCTTATCTGGGGCGCGACCATCGTGCTCGTCGCCACAACAGCGATCATGCACCTCGCCGGTACCACTCTCGATGAAACGCTGTTCGAAGTCATCTCGGCCTTCGGCACGTGTGGACTCTCGACCGGCCTCTCAGAAGCCCTGCCCGATTCGGGCAAATACATTCTTGCCGCGACGATGTGGGCGGGCCGCGTCGGCACCGTCACGCTCGCCGCGGCCGTCGCCGCTACGAGTCGCTCACGCATGTTCAGACTCCCAGAAGAAAGGCCGATCGTTGGTTGAAATTCGAAGTGATGAACCCGTTCTTGTAATCGGGCTGGGCCGGTTCGGCGCCTCGACAGCCGGGCAGCTTGATCGTCAAGACCGTGAGGTGCTCGTGGTCGATACGAACCCTGAGTTGGTGCAAAAGTGGGCGGATCGAGTCACCCACGCAGTGCAGGCGGATGCGAGGTCGATGGAGGCACTCGAGCAGATCGGGGCCGACGAGTTTCAGATCGCCGTCGTGGCGACCGGTGCGTCAATCGAGGCGAGCGTGCTCATTGCCGCGAACTTAGTGGATCTTGGCGTACCGCAAATCTGGGCGAAGGCTATCTCGCACTCGCACGGCAAGATTCTCGAGCGCATCGGCGTGAATCACGTGATTTACCCCGAGCGCGAAGCTGGCGAGCGCGTCGCGCACCTGCTCTCGGGGTCGATGCTCGACTTCATTCAGTTCGACGACAACTACGTCATCGCGAAGATGTACCCGCCTCGCTCAATTCGCGGCCGCTCGCTCACTGACAGTGGGGTGCGCACCCGATATCGCGTGACGGTCGTCGGAGTAAAAGCTCCCGGGCAACCGTTCACGCACGCGACGCAAGACACCGTGGTTTCTCCGCACGACCTCATCATCGTGTCGGGTACAGCCGACGACGTAGAGCGCTTCGCAACGATCGGTTAGCGCTCCCGGCTGGGTGGCGAGTGCGTTCACCTCGGCAGGTCGGGTCTGGCAGCGAGCGAAGCGAGCCGGAAGACGAGGTGAACGCACTCGCCAACCTGCCTCGCTACCTCAATCGTCCGCGGCGAGTTCCTCTGATCGGCGCACGTTCGCGGCGAGCGCGCGGTCGAACAGTTCGCCCCACTTGGCGTCTTGCAGCACAAAGACTGCCTGCTCGGTCGTGCCTTTCGGGCTCGTGACGTTCTTGCGCAGTTGTTCTGCGCTCTCCCCGCTGCGCGCGAGTAGTTCGGCGGAACCCGAAACGGTTCCTGTGACGAGCACGCGCGCCTGCTCTTCGGTGAATCCCATGCGCAGCGCTGCGGCCGTCATTTCTTCGACGTACAAGAAGAGGTAGGCGGGTCCCGATCCAGACACTGCGGTCACCGCGTCGATTTGGTCCTCGCGCACGACGACAACGTCTCCCACGGTCTCGAAGAGGTTTCGCACGGTCTCCACAGCGCCGTCACTCGCAGTGGATCCACCAGCCACACCCGTCACGCCGCACCCAATGTGCGACGGGGTATTCGGCATCGCGCGCACCACCTGAGCGCCGGGCAGTTCGGCTTCGATGCGCTCGCTTTGCACCCCGGCAGCAACGCTCACAACGATCGCACCCGGGGCAAGATCGGCTGAGATCTCGCGGGCGACGTCGACGACCATCCAGGGTTTCACCGCGAGAATCACGAGCTCTGCGCCGCGCACAGCAACGCGGTTCGCGTCAGGATCCACCTCACCCGAGAGCGCGACAACATCGTCGGCGCCGTCGAATGCGCTTGCGCTCGACGCCGAGCTCGTCGTCACAGTGATGGGGCGCGGAATCTCGACAGCTGGGTCTCGGAGCCCCTGCAATATAGCCCCACCCATCGATCCGACCCCAATCATGACGGTGCGCGGAAGTGAGACGGGGCTGTGTGCTGAGGTCATGATTTCTAGTCTGCCTGAAACCAAGGTGTGTAGGCAGACTAGATCGCGGTGCGGCGGGCGGAAATCTCAGGACGCGCGCATATTCAGCACCTGAGAATGCGTCTCCCCATACACTGAGATCGAGAGGTTACCGCCAGGGAGGCAAACATGAGTGCTCAGGGTGGCACCCGCGCAATAATCGCGGCTCTGCTTGCAAACGTCGGGATTGCGATTACAAAGTTCATCGCATGGGCCATTTCGGGTTCATCGTCGATGCTTGCCGAGGGCGTGCACTCCCTCGCTGACTCGGGCAACCAACTCCTCTTGCTGCTCGGCGGCCGCAGGGCGAAGCGCAAAGCAGACCTCGAGCACCCGTTCGGGTACGGTCGCGTGCGATTCGTCTACGCGTTCATCGTTGCGGTTGTGCTGTTCTCGGTCGGCGGCCTGTTCTCGATTTGGGAGGGCATCTCAAAGATTCGTCACCCGCACGAGCTGCAGCAGTGGTGGCTGCCACTTGTTGTGCTCGCGATCGCAATCGTGCTCGAGAGTTTCTCGCTGCGCACCGCTATTCGCGAGAGCCGTCCGTTCAAGGGCGACTCGTCTTGGTTCTCATTTATCAGGCGTTCAAAGTCGCCCGAACTGCCGGTGATTCTGCTCGAGGATCTTGCAGCCCTCACCGGCCTCGTGCTCGCGTTCTTCGGCGTCGGGCTCACCGCGCTCACTGGCAACAGCCTGTTCGACGCGATCGGCACGATCCTCATTGGTGTGCTGCTCGTTGGGGTCGCATTCATTATTGGTGCTGAGACGAAGAGCCTGCTCGTCGGCGAGGGCGCGACGCTCGAAGACCACGAAAAGATCCAGGTCGCGCTCACCGACTCGAAAGACGTCGAGAAGGTCATTCACATGAAGACTCTCTACCTCGGCCCAGACGAGCTCATGGTTGGTGCAAAGATTTCGCTCGCCTCGACCACCACGATGGCGGAGGTGTCGGTGATCATCAACCTCGCCGAGCGTCGCGTGCGCAAGGCGGTACCTGCGGCGCGGGTCATTTACATCGAACCAGATGTGTGGATCGACCCAACCCTCCCCTCCCCGACCACCAGCTCGATCGTGATGCTTTCGAGCGACTAACGTGTGAAACGCTGCCCATCATGGTGCTCATCGACGATCCCCGCTGGCCCGCCCACGGCAAGCTCTGGGCGCACTTGGTGAGCGACGACAACTTGGAGGAGCTGCACGCGTTTGCGCGCGCAAACGGAATCCCGGAGCGGGGATTTGACCGCGACCACTATGACGTGCCAGCTGACATGCACGCGCAACTCGTCGCTGCGGGTGCAACCCACGTGAGTGGACACGAGCTCGTTCGTCGGCTCATTGCCTCCGGGTTGCGAGTAACCGCACGCGAGCGGCGGGCGATCCACTAACTCACGGCAGCGACTCGCCTACCTACGTTCGGCGAAGAACTCAGTGAGCACGGCAGCGCACTCGGCGGCCATCACGCCAGACACCACCTCGGGCACGGGGTGCGGCAGCCTGCCGTCGCGCAGCAGGTCATAGACGCTCCCCACTGCGCCAGCCTTCTCGTCCCACGCACCGAACACCACGCGCGGCACGCGAGCCGCGAGGATCACCCCCGCGCACATCGTGCACGGTTCAAGCGTGACGACGAGTGTGCAGCCGTCGAGAAACCGGTCGCCAAGCTGGGTTGCTGCCTCCCGAATCGCGATGACCTCGGCGTGAGCTGTGGGATCCACACCGTGCGCGCGGGCATTTCGACCCCGCGCGAGCACCTCACCGTCGGGCCCGAGCACGATCGCCCCCACAGGAATCTCGCCCGCAGCGCCCGCGATTCGCGCCTCTTCGAGCGCCGCCGCCATGGCCGTTCGCTCACCGGGCGATGCTGGAATAGTGCTCACGGCAATAGAATAGGCGCATGCGAGTCTTCGTGGCAGATCACCCACTCATCACCCATAAACTCACCGTCTTGCGCAACGCCAAGACGCCGCAGCCGACGTTCCGTCTGCTCGTTGAAGAGCTCATGACCCTCCTCGCCTACGAAGCGACGCGTGAGGTGCGGGTTGATCCGGTCGAGATTCAGACCCCGATAGCGCCCACAACCGGTGTGCGACTGAGCGAGCCACTACCGCTCATCGTGCCGATTTTGCGCGCTGGGCTCGGCATGCTCGAGGGCATGGTGAAGCTCGTGCCGACCGCCGAGGTCGGCTTCCTCGGCATGGTGCGCGACGAAGAAACCCTCGAACCAACCACATACGCAGAGCGCCTTCCCGACTCGCTCGCTGGCAGGCAGTGCTTCGTGCTCGACCCCATGCTCGCAACCGGTGGATCGCTGGCGGCCGCAATCGAATTTCTCTTTGCGCGCGGTGCCGACGACATCACCGCAATCTGCATCCTGGGCACGCCGGAAGGCGTTGAGGCGATCAAGAGAGCCGCCGGCGATCGCAATGTCACGCTCGTGCTCGGGGCTATGGATGAGGGGCTCGACGAGCACGCGTACATCGTGCCGGGTCTTGGCGACGCGGGCGACCGTCTCTACGGAACTGTCTAGTTCGGCCCCGATTTTGCGGGCCAATCTTAGGGCTCGGCTTGACATATTTGCAATTTGACCTTTAACTTGTCCTTATGCATAGCTCTATTCGCACCCAGTCCGCCTCCGAGGTGAACTTTGGGATGACCGGCATGATGATGTCCGGTCGCGATGCTATGTGCTGCCGAATGTGTAAGTAACCGACACGCACGTTTCATCGAATCTGGCGCTCGGCTTGCTCACAGCACACGTGATCCGCACTATTACCGCGGCCGTAAGAGCAAACACAGAGCGCACCCACACTCGCAGCACATCTCCCGCAACCGGGACACGCATAAGGACTTCATCATCATGGCTCAGAACGCAACCATCACCAAGACCCCCGCTCACCAGACCTCGGCCGCTCATCTCCCCGCCGGTCAAGAGGTTCGCGGCTTTGCCCTCTACGTAGGGCTCGCAGAAGACAAGCTGAACTCGAACGATCCACACCTCGGCGCGATCGTCGCTCAGATCAAAGACCTCGTAGCGCAACTCTCACCCGCCGCAGAAACCTACGCAGCGGTCGCCCTCGCACCCGAGGGCACCGGTGGCCGCGACATCGACGTCGTGCGCCTCGCGCTCGGCGACCCAGCAGCGCACGCACGCCAGAAGCACGACGAAGACCTCGACCGCGCGGCGAGTGGCGTCGTTCTCGACCTTTCGCGCAAGCGCGTGCTGCTCGACAACGTGCCAGCAACGCTCACCTTCCGCGAGTTCGAACTGCTGCAGTTTCTCGTGCTTCGCGAGGGCCGCACAGTCAGCCGCGAAGAGATCATCGAGACACTGTGGGCAGACGCTGAAGGCGAGGAGATTCCGAGCGAGCGCACCATCGACGTGCACGTGCGCCGTCTCCGCGTAAAGCTCGCCCAGTACCAAGACATCGTGCGCACCGTGCGCGGCACCGGGTACCGCTTCGACCGTCACGCAGACGTTTCGATCCTGCACACATCCACGCCGAGCCCAGACGTCTTCTAGCCCTCACGGTGCGATCACGGTAGTGTTTTTGTTACCTGGTCGAGATTTACTCGTCGAGTTCATCACGTGACGCTCCAAAGGAGGAGACCTGAATGACTACGCTCCCACCCGAAGGTGAAGGCGCACCGAACCAACCGCAGCAGCCCGGTGGTCAGCAGCCACCGCAACAACCGCCTGCCGCGCCTCCTGGCCAGACTCCTCCGCCGCAGCAGCCTTCCTACGGCGCTCCGCAGCAGGTTCCGCCAGCTGACCCCGCGAGCAACCTCACGCTCAACTACTGGCTTTCGGTGTTCTTCCTCTGGATCCCGGCGCTCATTTTCTACATCATCGAGAAAGACAAGGGCAATCCGCAGGTTCGTGCGCTGCACGCAGCCAACCTGAACTTCGCCCTCCTCCGCACCGCGCTCGGCGTCGTTGGGTGGATCTTCGCGCTCATCCCGGTGATTGGGCCGCTCGTGCTCCTTATCGCTCACCTAGTGCTGTTCGTGTTCCACATCATTGCGGCTACCAAGGTCATCGAGACCTACCGTCGCGGTGGCGGCGATCCGTTTATCTTTAACGTTCCACTCATCAAGTAACACTGGTGAGACTGCGTGTGGCCCGGGCGACGCTCGGGCCATGCGTGTTTACGGCCGCGTTGCGTCGGCCTGGCGGATTGCTTCCTTCCGGGCTTCTCTGCTCTGCCGCCACGCACGCCAACGCTCCCAGAATCGCGCGAGCGCCCGCCGGAGCCAGCCAAGTAGACGCCTCGCCCAGTGATACTCAGACCCGAGCACGGTCAGGCCGATAAACACAACGAGCCAGCCGGGCCCCGGAAGCGGCACCATGATGAGGCCGAGCACCATGATGAGCACGCCTAAAGTTGTGACGAGTACACGGTAAACGATGTCGAGCCAGGGTCGCTTGCGAATCCAATGGCGCCAGCGCGCCATGAATTTCGCCACCGGTCGCGCGAGGCGACGGGCTTTATCGGCGTCATGTTCGGGTATCGTCACGCTTCCAGAGCGTACGGGATTTCGCTGAAAAAGACCCCGCAGGGGGCTCGAATCAGGGTGATTTCAGGGTCGCCTCAGGGTGCATTTACCGCGGTTGCACAAGCGCGAATGGGTAGCGTGTGGATCGCCCGATCAGCAACTGTGCGCTCGCATGGTCATCGTCAGCTATGCCAAAGTACCGGTCGCCGGTCTCGTGATCTGGATCCGTCGACACGACCACGCGTCCGTTCGAATTCACGAGAGCTGCGCCTTCAATACCCCTAATACTTGGCATGAGCAGTTCTTCGACCGTTGCGAGCAAGACGTCAGCGCACGCGACGCCAAGGAAACCCCTGTCGGTAATAAGCGGAACCGTCGAGGTAAGCGTGATCTCATTCGAGCAGAGGTAGTCAACAAAAGGGCCAGCCACGTGATGCTCGCCCGTCTGGCGAGGCACACGGTACCACTCGAGACGCTCGAGATCGATTGCTGCCTGACCCGGGCCGAACGTGGAAGACGCGAGCAGTTGTCTTTCCGGACCTTGCCACCACGCGAGCGGATTGCCACCGCTCACAAGCAAGTCGCTGCCACAAAACCCCGCGCCGTAGAGAGGTCGGTCGGCCGTATCAAGCACAGCATACGATCCACCTTCGACGAGCGACGCGAGCTGTGACCCGGTGATCTTGCTGTCGAGCGCCCCAAACAACTCGGCGAGTTCGGGCAGCCAGGCACGGAGCGGGGCAAACACACCGTCAAAAAAATCATCAACTACGGCGATACCCTCGGTCGCACTGATATCGACTTGCTTCACGTCAAGCGACATGACCCGCACCCCCTTCACGACTTCTCCGTCGAGCCTCAAGTGTGCCACGAACATCGCGTTCGCGCGAGAAGTTGTCTGGCGCAGAGGCAAGCAGGTCGTTGCGAAACTCGACCAGCCATTTCACTGATCCACGCACGCTTTCGCGCACTGCCGTTCTCGCTCCCTGAACATCGCCACGCTTCGTGGCCGCGATTTGTTCGATGAGGCCGTCGTGCGTGTGCATTCTGGCGTCATGGTCGAAGTCCTGCAGCGCGAGCAATGGAGTGAACTCCGTCTGTACTCGCACGTGTTCGGTCGTGAGTCGCACAGACTGACTCAAGGCTGCGAGCTCGAGTTGCACCTCGGTTACTCGCCTGCGCCAAGCGAATGCGGGAAGTTCTCGAGCAGCGTGCAGAATCTGTTCGACAATTTCGAGTTCCTCAGGCATCGCGCGCAAGCATGCGTACTCAGCACACGCAGCAGAGATTACTTCGTAGTGCACCCCGAGATCCGCGAGCTCCACTCGCGAACGCTCTACGAGCTCGAGTGCATTCACATCCTCAACCGCTGCCTGGCTTTGCCTCACGAAACTGCCGCCGTTTCGACCACGTCTTGTCTCAATGAGGCCGCGATAACGCAGTTCACTGAGCGCCTCACGCACGGTGAGCACGGCCACCCCTAGCAGCGCAGAGAGCTCGTTCTCACTGGGAAGTCGCTCGCCCTCAGTAAAGGCTCCGACAGAAATCGCCTGCACGAGTCTCGTGACAACCATGTCAGCTCGACCCTCTTCACCGATGGGCGCGAAGGCAGCGGTGCGCAGACGACTCGGCGATGCAGTGCTCGCTGGTGAGTTCACGAACACCTCCGATCTGTGTTGTTGCCACGACTCTGGGGTTTGTTCACTCGACAGATACCGAGCGAGTCATAGGCCCCCTCCGTAAAGCGTAACCAAAATGTAACGGCGAACTTGCGCGCTCGCTTAAAACCTATAATCTCATATGTTAAAGTTTCATGGTATTCACACCAACAACGAAGTTTGAGGAGCGAGCAATGACTCAGCCGTTCGACCTTGGTCGTTCGCGAGAACGCAAGAATGACGCCCACACGCAAATGCTCCAGTCTGCGAATGTCGCAGTCTCCGTAAACGGTGTCACCAAGCAGTTCGGTGACTTCACCGCAGTGAAAGATCTCGACATCGAGATCTACGAGGGTGAATTCTTCTCCATGCTCGGCCCCTCGGGCTCAGGCAAAACGACCGTGCTCCGCATGATCGCTGGGTTCGAGAACGTCACCGCCGGCAAGATCCTCCTCCACGGCGACGACGTAACCGCCGCTGCGCCCTTCGATCGCGAAGTAAATACGGTCTTTCAGGATTACGCGCTCTTCCCACACCTCACCATCGCCGAGAATGTGGCCTACGGACTGCGAGTGCGCGGCGTTTCAAAGACCGAGCGCAACCGTCTCGTTGGCGAGGCGCTCGAACAGGTGCAGCTCAGCGCCGTTGCGAGCCGCCAACCCTCGCAACTCTCGGGTGGGCAGCGGCAGCGCATTGCGCTCGCCCGCGCCCTTATCTTGCGACCGAAAGTGCTACTGCTCGATGAACCTCTCGGCGCACTCGATAAGCAGCTTCGCGAGCAGATGCAGATCGAACTCAAGCAGATTCAGCGCGAAGTTGGTATCACTTTCGTGTTCGTCACGCATGACCAGGAAGAGGCGCTTACGCTCTCAGACCGTGTTGCCGTCTTCAACAACGGCAAGATCGAGCAGGTCGGCAGCCCGCGCGAAGTCTACGAGTTTCCAGAGACCGAGTTTGTCGCTCGGTTCCTCGGCATCACGAATATCATCCCGTCCGCAACTGCAGCCCGTTTCTTCGGCTCGAGCGAGTTGCACAGCCTGAGGCCCGAGCGCGTCGAGCTCGCCGATCCTACGACTCCACTCGAGACCGATGAGATCGCCCTCGGCGGCACGATCGCCGAGATCGTGTACGCGGGCGCACATACCCGCTACCTCGTCGACGTCGAAGATGGTGTGCGGTACATCTCCGAGAAACAGAACCGCCACACCCCCCGCACCGAGGCGAGCCTGCGCCGCGGCGATACCGTCAGCCTCCGCTTCCAAAAGACACACGCAACCCCGATCCCCGGCACGCAACCCGTTTCGGCTGCCGCCTAAAGCCACCACCAAATCCATCATCCGAAGGAGTAATGATGAATAAGAAGATGCTCGCAGTGCCACTCGCTATGGCGGCGGCACTCGGCCTCGCTCTCACCGGCTGCGCAAGCGGTGACGGTGGGGCATCCGTCTCAGACGACGGCACATTGAAGATCGACGTGCCCGAGGTTCCCATGATCGAGGAGCTCGGCGATTTCGAGAACGAGGTGAACATTCTCGCCTGGTCGGGCTTCGTCGAGCCAGCTTGGGCTGATCAGTTCACCGCAGACACCGGCTGCACCGTTAACCGCAAGATCTTCGCGACCAGCGATGAGGCTGTGCAGCTCATGCGCACGGGTGAGTACGACCTCGTCTCGGCCTCGGGCGACGCGAGCCTCCGACTCATCGTCGACGGCAATGTGCAGCCACTCAACACCGAGCTCATCCCGAACTTCGGTGACGACATTGTGTCAGGCATGAAGGGTCAGCTCTATGACACCCTGAACGGCAACGTCTACGGTATCCCAATCGGCCGCGGCGCAAACATCCTTGAATACAACAGCGAAGTCGTCACTGATGAGCCCACAAGTTGGGACGTCGTGTGGGAGGCTGACAGCCCCTACGCCGGCAAGATTGCGGCCTACGACAGCCCGATCTACATCGCCGACGCTGCGATCTACCTCATGCACCACGAGCCAGATCTCGGCATTGAGAACCCGTACGCGCTCGACCAGGAGCAACTCGCTGCCGCCACCGACCTGCTCAAGCAGCAGAACGAGATGGTGTCTGAGTACTGGTCACCCGCCACGAACGTCACCTCGTTCACTGGCGGCAACTCGGTCGTTGGTACCTCGTGGGAGGTGCTGCGCAAGGCCACGCAGGACGAGAAATTCAAGAGCGTCTTGCCACAAGAGGGTTCGACCGGCTGGTCGGATGCTTGGATGCTCGCGGCAGAATCAGAGAGCCCGAACTGCGCCTACGCATGGATGGACTACACCAGCCAGCCAGACGTTAACGGAGCTATCGCAATGAACTTCGGCATGGCACCTGCCAACGCCGCATTCTGTGAGATGAGCGACGAGGCCAAGGAACACTGCGACTACTACAACGCAACCGACGAGGAGTACTTCGAGCAGGTGTGGTTCTGGACCACCCCAATTGATCAGTGCCTCGACGGCCGCACCGATATTCAGTGCACAAACTACCAGGACTGGACCAACGCCTGGGCGACCGTAAAGGGCTAGCTTCAAAGGCTGCCGCGCCGTGTGATGCGGGCGGGAGGTAAGAGACCTCCCGCCCGATCCACACCCACCCTCATTCACCACGTCAGCAAGGAACACCGTGAGTACGCAGACCGTTCGCGAACGCGCACCGAGGCCAATTTCGACGGCACTCTATCGGCACCCGAAGGGACGCCTCGCGTCACTTCTCACTCTGCCGATGGTCTGGCTTGTCGGCGTGTACATCTTGTCGCTCGCCATCATGCTCATTACGGCATTTTGGACGACCGACCCATTTACCTCACGCGTGAAGCCAGGCTTCACGCTCGAAAACTTCACTCAACTCATCACAGTGCCCGCGTACGCCATGACCGCGCTGCGCACCCTCGGCATTGCGCTTGCAGTCACCCTCATCTGCGCACTGTTCTCGATTCCACTCGCGGTCTTCATGTCGCAGGTCGCCGGACCAAAACTACGCGCCGTGCTCGCAATTCTCGTGACGCTGCCCCTCTGGGCGGGGTATCTCGTGAAGATCATCGGTATGCGCCTGGTTTGGACAGAAAACGGATTCTTTAACTGGGCCCTCGAGCCGCTGGGAATTCACGGACCCGGTCTCGGTGTACTTACGGTGATTTTCACGCTGGTGTACCTCTGGTTCCCGTACATGGCTATTCCGGTCTACTCCGCGATCTCCCAAATACCCGCGAACCTCTTCGACGCTTCATCCGACCTCGGGGCGCGCGGTTTCCGTACGATCCGCACCGTAGTCACACCGCTCTTGCTGCCCTCACTCATCGCCGGTTCAGTGTTCACGTTCTCGCTGAGCCTCGGTGACTTCATTGCCGCGATGTACGTCGGTGGATCAACACAGATGATCGGCAGCATCATCGCACAGAACATCAACCTGAACCCACCGCTCGCTGCTGCATTCTCGTTCGTGCCAATCGTGCTCGTGATCGCCTATCTCGCTGCCGTGCGCCGCACCGGTGCGCTCAACAACCTGTAAGTCTGAACCCAGGAGTTACGTCATGCTTCGCCTGAATCGCGGAACCAAGATCATTCTCAGCATCGTCACGCTTGTGGTGCTCGGGTTCATGTACATTCCGATGTTCGTCATCATCTCGAACTCATTCAACTCGGGGCGAGTATCGGGGTGGCCGATTGCCGGGTTCTCGCTCGAGTGGTGGGAGAAGGCGCTCGTCAACCCAGCGGTGCACGCCGCCGTGCTCAACTCGGTGATTGTCGCCTCCGTAGCAACCGCTTTTGCGCTGGTGCTCGGCACACTCGCGGCGTTCGCGCTGCAACGCTTTAACTTCTTTGGTCAGCACACGGTGAATCTGCTCATCGTGCTTCCGATCACCCTGCCCGGCATCGTAACCGGCGTGGCTCTATCCAATACGTACTACCAAGTACTCAAGCCGATGGGAATCAATGTTGGCTACTGGGGCATGATAATCGCGCACGCCACATTCTGTGTGGTCATGGTATTCAACAACGTGATCGCGCGTCTGCGCCGCATGAACCCGAACCTCGAAGAGGCTTCGGCAGACCTTGGTGCCGGTATTGGGCAGACATTCCGGCTCATCACCTTTCCGCAATTTCGCTCGGCGTTTATCGCGGGCGGCCTCCTGGCCTTCGCGCTGTCATTTGACGAGATCGTGGTGACGATCTTTACGGCCCCGCCGGGTGTTGAGACATTGCCATTGTGGATCATGAATCAGATGGCGCGGCCGAACGAAGTCAATCAGGTGAACGTGGTTGCGACTGTGATGATTCTGCTTTCGCTTATCCCGGTCTACTTCTCGCAGCGAGCGCAGCGCACGAGCGACGTGAAGTAGGTCAGACCGGTCCTAGTGTCGCGGGATCCGCATTAGTTGACATTGATCAACTAAACCTATATAGTTGACCGTCATCAACTATCGTAAGGATCCCACCACCGAATGAGCCGGAGCTCTCTCACCACCCCATCGGCACCAGCCAGCGGCGCACCACTTGTCGGTCGCGCACTGAACCTTGCCCTCGCAGGCCTGTTTCTCGCGAACTTCGTTTCTATGCTCGCGATGAATGTCGTCGGCACCTCGATGCCCATCATCATCGCTGACATCGGCGGAACACAGACCGCATTCACCTGGGTGGTGACGGCAACCATGCTCGCGAGCGCTATCGCTACGCCGATTTGGGGCAAGCTCGCAGACCTCACAAGCAAGAAGATGCTACTGCAGGTCGCGATCGTCATCTTCATCCTGGCTTCGGCTGCGGCTGGTTTTGCGCAAGATCCATCGTGGCTCATCACCTGCCGCGTATTCCAGGGCATCGGTGTAGGTGGCCTCGGTGCGCTCGCACAGATCATCCTCGCCGAGATTGTAAGCCCACTCGAGCGTGGCAAGTACATGGGCATCCTCGGTGCGATCATGGCAGTCGCGACTGTGGGTGGCCCCCTCCTCGGCGGTCTACTCACCGATACCGTCGGATGGCGCTGGAACTTCTACGTCGCAGCCCCGATCGCGCTCGTCGCAATCATCATGCTGCAGCGCACACTGCGCCTGCCGACGCTCAAGCGCAAGATTAAGATCGACTACTGGGGCACCGCCCTCATCTCGCTCGGCTTCTCAAGCATTCTCATTTGGGTGACGCTCGCTGGCACGAACTTCGAGTGGCTCTCGTGGCAGTCGTTCCTCATGGCGGGCGGCGGCGTCGTTGCGCTCGTCATCGCAGTCTTTGTCGAGCTCAAAGTCGAAGAGCCACTGATCCCAATGACACTCTTCAAGAACCGTACGTTCACCATGTCATCGATCGCGAGCGTCACCGTCGGCCTCGCGATGATGGCGACGATGGTCTACATCGGCCAGTACATGCAGCTCGCGCGCGGCCGCTCAGTCATCGAGGCGAGCCTGCTGTCGCTGCCAATGATGGCGGGCGTGCTCGTCTCATCGACTGTGGTCGGCCAAATCATCACGCGCACCGGCAAGTGGAAGCGTTACATGGTGAGCGGCGCGATCTCACTCTTCGTCGGCATCTTCATGCTTGGATGGATGCGATACGACACCAGCTACTGGTACATCGGTGTCGGGCTCGCTATCCTCGGCGTCGGCGTCGGCCTTACGATGCAGAATCTCGTTCTCGTCGTGCAGAACACGGTCGAGCCAACCGAGATGGGCACCTCGAGCGCAGCCGTCACCTTCTTCCGCACGGTCGGCGGAACCGCCGGCATTTCGGTCATGGGCGCGCTGCTCGCCACCCAGGTCATGGAGTACATGAACGAGGCGCTCGCGAAGCTCTCGCCGAAAGAACTCAAGGGCGCTGAGGCGCTTGCGGGTGGGCAGATTCCCAAAATTGCGGATCTCTCGGCCCCACTTCGCGATGCCGTAGAGTCTGCATACGGTCACGCGATCGGCAACATCTTCCTGTACGTGTCACCGGCGGCGCTGATTGCACTCATCGCAATCATTTTCATCCCGAACATCCCGCTGAGCACCAAGAGCAATGCTGAGCGCCTGCATGAACTGCGCAAGGCCGCCGAGAGCGACGATGTGGCGGGAATCGGCGCCGGGACCGACCTCGATGCTGAACTCGACGAACTCACGGCAGCAGAAGCTCCAGAGCAGCGCGTACTCGTCGACTTCACCGGCCCCATTGTGTTGCCGAATCGATCACCGGGCACCCCCACGGACCGCTAGTGTCATGAGCATGGGGGAAAACCAGACGAACGACGGCGACACGATCGCCGCGATCATCACCGAGTTCACCGAGGTGATGGCGTTCTCGCGCACGCGTTGGGCACGCTACGCAGAAGAGGTCGACATCGAACTCGGCCCGGTTGGCATGATGGTGCTGCAGATCATCGTGCGCAAGGGTCCACTCACGGCAACAGGTATCGGCCAGATGCTTGAAATGGACAAGTCAATCGTGAGCCGCCAGGTGGCCAAGATGAGAGAGCTCGAGCTCGTCGAATCGGTGGAAGCGCCTGAGGATCGCCGCGTGCAACTGCTCACGGCGAGCGATAAAGCACAGAAAATCTTTGGTCGCATTCGCGAGCAGTGGGCGAACTCATACCGCGAGCGCTTCGCTAACTGGTCTGAAGATGAGCTAGATCAGCTTCGTGAAGGGTTGCACCGCTTCAATGCGGCGACCGCCGATGTTCGACAGGACAGCCCGGCGGTGCGGTGCGCGAAGCACGCGAACGAGGCGAAAGAGACGAGCGAGGCCTAGTCTCTTGTCTGGCCTTTAGGCCGCGCGCGCCTCATTGATCTTTGGGGCGTGCGCAGCGGTCACCATGATCGGCATGTGATCGGAGCTGCCGCGGTCGAGGGTGCTCACCTGCGAGACCTTAAACCCGGTCGAGGTTACGAAGTCGTAGTGGCCGCGGAAGAAGAAGTATCGGTTGTAGGTGCTCTTGTCGCTACGCTTCAGCTGAAAGCCCTCGTCTTGCATCTTCTTCGCGAGACTCTTCTGAAACATTGGGTAGTTGTAGTCGCCCACCATGATCGTGGGGAGTCCCGACCCCAGGCCGCGCAGCTCGCTAATCGCCGAGTTGATCTGGGTTCGCCTGAGCGAGTTTGGCGCTGTGAGGGGTGCCGCGTGGAACGATGCCGCAATGAAGTCGGTCTCGGTCTCGTGGTCGTGGAGACGAGCACCAAGCAAACGCTCGTGTGCTGGAGCGAGCATCTTGTCGTGGAGCGACTTCTTCAACTCAAACGTGTGTGCTGACTTCACCTTGAAACGGTCAGAGTGCACATACATCGCGAGGCCGAGACGGTTCTTCTCGGTCGCGTGCACAAGTTTGAGCGGCCCAATGTGGGCCGGGAGTCCCGCAGACTTCGCCTCTTGTAGGCACAGCAGTTCAGCGTTGTGCTTCTTGACAAGATGTGCGAGTTCCCCCACAGCACGATGCTTGCGCAAGTTGTAACTAATCGTTCTCACTCGGTCAGCATACGTCTCAAACCCATCAGTTGGCTTAGAGTCGTCGAAGTGTTTCCGCGATGTTACTCAAATTGCTGGACAACCGATGTTTCTTCGCTTTCGTTATGCAGCGGCAGCAGTTTACGCTGCGCGGCGCAACCGTACCTCGAGCGTGCCGACGATGAGATGCTCACTCGCGAGCCTCTGGGTACCAGGCTCGACCTCGATCTGCACGCCCGCATCGTCGAACACAAAAACGCCGTTCGTCGAGTTGAGATCTTCGATTGTCCAAGCGTCGCTGGTGCGGCGAAGTCGCGCGTGTGATTTTGAGAGTGTGCGGGTCGGATCAGGAACCACAAGTACGTCTGATTCGCCGACCGCGGTGGGCCTGCGCCCGATAACGACATCATCACCGGGGAGGTCAAGCTCGCGCCCGTCAGGCAACTCGATGACCCAAGCCGCCTTGCGTGAGACCACTACCGTGCGATCGAGCTCGTCCTCTGAGGGGTCATGTGCGACCGAGGCAGGGGCTGCTGCAGGCTTCGGGATGGGTGGAGCGTATGTCGGAACCGTGGGCGGACCCTGCTTGGCACTTGGAACCGCGTGTCGCGCTGGAGCTTCGGGTGTTGCGTTTGCGGCCGGAGTACCAGGCACAACTGCGGGAGTTACGGGCTGCTCTGGAGACACGGGAGTAGCTGCGGGGGCCGCTGGGGCCGCTGGGTTGGCAGGAGCCGCTGGGGCTGCCGCTGGCGGCGCTCCGTTCTGAACTGGCGGCGCAGGTGGCATGAACGCTGGGAGCGGCGGCTTTGCCGCCGGTGGCTGAGCTACCGGCGGTTGGGCTGCAGGGGGCTGCAGCGCTGGAGGCTGCGCGGGTGCAGGCTGCGCTACCGGAGGCGCTGGCGGCACCTGTCCGTGAGGCTGCGGCTCGGGCCACGAGAACGGGCGAGCATTCTCGTTCGCTGCGAACAGTCGATCCATCGCGGGATTCTCTTCGTTCGCGAGACGCTCGAAGTTGCTATCGACTGTCTTACTCAGGCTCCACTGCTTATCGGCAGGAGGCGCCACTGGCGTATTTGGCTGCTGTTGAGCAGGCGCGCCAGGTGCGGGCGGCATTGCGGGCGCCGGTGGCATTTGGGGCTGAGCGGCGTTCGGTGCGGGAGACATTGTGGGAACCGGCGGCATAGCAAAGCCCTGCCCGGCCGGTTGTTGCGGTTGCGGCGACATCGGGGATTGGGGAGCCTGAGCCGCGTGAGGTGCCTGCTGCATTGGCTGCACCGGCACCTGCCCACCGTTCGTGTTGAGTAGCGGATATACCTGCCCATTCGGGCCGTACTCGACGAGACCGCGACCCGCGAAGGCGCCAGGTGCGCCCTGAGCGTTGCCTCCGCCAGACGTAGATCCATACCCGCGATCGCGCAGACGGGTACCGAGCAGCGTCGCCCACAGTGGCGGTATGAATGCCCCAAGACCGTCATTCCGGCACCCTCGTTGTGCTCGCTATTAATGCGGTGGATCGCAATGATCGACACAATGAGCACGACAATGCCCAGGCCGGGAATGAGGCCGAGCAGCACCATCCAACCTGGGAGGCCACCACGATCTATCAACCTCCACTGGTTCCAGACCGGGATCCACCCATGAGCCTTCGGCAAATCAAGGTAGGGAAAGAGGCGCGCAAGCGACCACAGGTACCAGACGTACAACGCGATCACAACGACCGACCAGATACCGACCATCGCGAAGACGGCTCCCCCAACACCCGGGTACGCAATGTCGCTGTTCATGTATTCCTCGTCTTTGTACCGTATACAGTCTTCAAGGCAGTTCCCCAGTGGTTCCGCCCGCTCAATTCTAAAAGAGTTCTCCCACGATCCACCACAGGCCGCACAACGTGACAACGATGACGCCGACCCCGCCGTACATTGCGATGCGCGAAAAGCGGCGATTCACCCGCGCTGTCGAGGGCAATGTGTCGCGGTCGACTGGATCGAGCGCGTAGCTTGCAGGGGGTGGGCCGATCCACCGTGCGAAATCTGTGCCCTCATTCTGCGGCACGAGTTCTTCAGGCCGCGCCCCATAAATCACCGGAATATCTGGACGCACCCCGCCGCGCGGCAGCGATGACTGTTTCTTGGGGAACGGTGATTCGGGCGCCCTGCGCTTCGGATCGAGCGGCCGCTTGAAGAGCAACTTCGCGAGGCTCGGCGGGATCTCAACCCCGTCGACGACCGGCCCGCTCGGAACCCCCGAATCGGTTTGCACGCCGCTCGCAACGACCGTTTTGTGGAGCGGTTCGCTGCCTGAGCGAGCATCGCCCGTTGATACAGCTACGGTTCTGTCAGAAAACTCTTCGTGCGTCACCACCACAGTGGCGTCGTCGTGAGTCGCGACTACCGTTGCGTCGTCGAACTCTTCTTCGGGCGCGATCTCTGCCTCGGACGCGTCCTCGTCAGGTTGATCCTTGCGGGGATCGCCGCTTTGTTTGTCAGGGTTCAACTCGTCGCACCTCCCAACACGGGTGGCCTGCGCCGCGGTACAGTCGCGGTGAGTGTGTCATCGTCGTACGTCTCGCCGATGGTGGATCGTTCGGGACCGAGGTGCCACGCAAGGCCTCCGGCCAGAATGTCAACGACGACAACGGTGATGTTGTCGCGGCCGCCAGCCTCGTTCGCCCGACGCACGAGCTCTGCAGCTACCGACTCAGCTCGGCCACCCATCGTGAGGGTCGCCCGCAATTCCTCACCGTCAATTTCGGTGGTGAGTCCGTCAGAACAGATAAGCAGCCGCGCACCTGTTTCGACAGGCAGCAGCCACGAGTCCGCGGTCGTATCGGCCGACCCCAGCGCCCGAGTTATCACGTTGCGCGGAACCCGCGTGCCGTCTGCCGCCGGGCCCACTTCGTCGCGAAGCGAGTGATCAACGGTGACCTGCTGCAGCTCTGCGCCACGATGCAGGTACACGCGCGAATCCCCGATGTTCACAACGAGCCAGTTCAGCTCGCCCTCGTTTTCGACGAGCACTGCGCCAGTAAACGTGCATCCGGCTCCGTGCGCGCGACCCTCTGCGACGTGCGCAACCGCGATGCGTGAAGCGTCGAGTGCTTCTGAGACCTCAACCACCGTTGAGGGCCTCCCTGGTGCGATCCGCTCAGAAAATGCGGCGACCGCGGCCTGGCTCGCAAGATCGCCCGCTTCGTGCCCACCCATGCCGTCGGCAACGATAAAGGCAGGTGACAGCGCGAGCGCAGTGTCTTCATTTACCTGGCGCTTGCGGCCGACATCGCTCACGACGGCCGCCTCAAGCTGCACGCCTTGCATCATCGCACTGTCCCCCTTGCGCCACGGCCGCGCGTTGCGCCGTGCTTCTTTCTTGTGAAGATTCCGCCGAACGATGCCAGTGAGAATCGGCTCGCGAGTCTCGACCAGAAACTCTGGGTCTTGCGTCGCTCTGCAATTTTCGCGTCGACCACTCCCCAAAGTGCTGTCGCGGTTTCAACCGTGATTCCCTCTCGAGAGTACACCGCCTGGTCCGTCGTCCATGCGATCCAGTCGCCGCCCGCGATACCAAGCGCTCGCATGCTCGCGTCTCTGCCGCCAATGCGGGGCAACACGGCGCCCGAATCACGGTAGGTGTCGAGCAGCTCATCCCAAGCACCGAGGGCTCGCACCTCGGGTGACGGATGCGAGCGGCGCTGCTTTGTTCTGATGCGCTTCACGACTGGAATGAATAGCGCGAGCATCGCAATGAGCAGCACTGCGAGCAGCAGCAGACCAGCGATTCGCAGCATCGGCCACAGTGCGCTCAGGCGGTCCTCCTCGTCATTTCCGGGATCGCCACCCTCCTGGTTGCTCATGCCCACAGGCTGGTCAGCCTCGGTTGCGTCTTGCTCTTCGGGCTGCGTCGGGAACTCGGGAAGCTGCTCACCCTTCTGCAGCATCGTTGGCGCGATATCGGTCTGCGGCGATACATCGATTGGCGCCCACACCCCGTCGGCCCCGCGCACCTCGATCCACGCAGCGACATTGATACCTGCGCACACCTCGGAGCATGCGGGAATACCCGGCACACCCGCCGCCTCGCCACCAAGTCTCACACCGACGACAACCCGCGATTCATACCCCATCGCTCTCGCGAGAAGTGCCGACGCGGCAGCGAACTGCTCGTCGTCTCCGATACCCGCGACGAGCATAGACTGATCGGCACCCTCGCCAGCCGCAACCTGCTGCTCGATGAGCTGTGCAAATAGGTCTTCAATGCGTGCCTGAGAGTGCCCGCCAGGGCTCGAAACGAAGCGCACCTGATCTTCGCCAAGTTCACTCAACCAGAGACCTTCGCCCTCACCCTCAGTGAGTGAGTGGCTGAGGTAACCCCGCTCCCGGAGCCGCTCGATCGCTTCGAGTAGTCCGTCATCGGTCGCTGGCAGTTCCTGAAGTTCGAGCCACCTTGCGAGTTGTGGCATGGTGTCGAGATCGATGAGCGGGTTCTCTGACACAGGCCCGCCGCCAAGCGACGCATCGGGTGCTGCGCTCATCGTCGCACGATATCCGTCACCCTCTCGCAGGCCCGAGGCGGTCGGCACAGCAACGGCACTGCCAGCATCGCGGTTGAGGTAGAAGCTGTCGCTGAGATCAGCGGCTCGCGAACCCGTGAACACGGGTGGCGCGGCGAGCGGCGCGGCAATCGGCACCCAAGCCTTCGAGTACCCCGCCTCGATCTGCACGGTGACCCGCTGCGGGTCGTCAATCTGACCACCGCTCGGGAATCTCGTGAAACGGCCCACCTGCTGTGGGTCGCCCACGGTGAAGTCAACGCCGTCGAATCCCGCAAGCACTGCAATGCGCAATCGTGACGGAAGCGTTCCGTCTTCACTCGATACCGTGAAGAGTGGTTCTTTGAGCGTCGCGTCCCGCTTCCACGAGCGATACGACGCGAGCGGGCTCACACCCTCACGCACCACAAGTTCGGGATCGATGCGGTCGCGCGGAACCGTGCGGGTCTCACCGGTCGCGACCGGGGCAACTACAAAAGCCAACGCAAGCGCAGCGACCACCGTCACCGTAGCAATGCCTCCGCGAACCAGCATGTTGCGGCGCACTGCACTTCTGCCTGATCGCGCCGTGGGCGCTCCCGGGAGTTGCACGGCGCCGGTAGACAGAGACGCATCTGCGAGACGGCCACGCTTAAGGGCGGCTCGTCGCTCACGCCCAGATGACCAGGCAACCCAGGCAACCGCGAACCCAAACGCACCGAGCCACACACCGAGTTCGCGCGGGGCACGAACGGTGATCCACCCGAGCGAGAGCGGCTCGCTGATTGCCGACGACCCAAAGACAGTGCCAAACACCACCGGTGCCACGATAAACAGCGCCGCTGCGGGGACTGAGCGACCACCCCTGAGCGTCAGCGCGACCGCTGCTGCAACCGAGACGTACACGACGGTCACAAAGGGCACGAGAACGGTCTGGTACGTGCCGACTGGGAGCGAAAGTGTGAGCAGTTGCTTCCACCCGAGCGCTACAGCGGCAAGGCCGTCTCCGAGGCCATTGAGCCAACCTGCCGGTCCCTGCGCGAGCGCGCTCGGCACGCCGAGAGGCACGAGCATGAGCGCGAACCCGACGGCGAGCGCGACCAGCGTGAGTGCGCCCCAGCGGAAACGGGCTCCCAGCCAGACAAGAACAGCCGCGAGTGCCGCGCTGCTCCCTGCCGCGATCCACAACCTGCCGGTCTCGTAGATCGGCATTGCAGACAGCACGCCGAATACAGCGATGATCAGCGTGATCGCTATCGATGCAAGAGTCAGTACGGGTCGAAACGGTTGGCCTGGTCTCGCCTTGCGTGCGGCGCTCATGCTTTGCCCCTGCGCATTTGCAGTTGCGGAAGATCGCCGAGCTGCCCAATCGTGAGCATCCAGGTGCTGTCGATGAAGTGCGCGGCTGGGTCGGCGAGCTGTTCACAGCGGATCGCGATGACCGCAACATCTGGCGGGAATGCGACGGCCGCGCGGCGGAGTCGGTTCGGGTCGACGTTCGACCCCGTGACAAGGGTCACGACTGAGAGCGGTCGCCTTGAATCGGCGAGCGCACGCGCGAGCGCTTCGATCGGCCTGGCCTCTTCGGCAGCCTCGAGTTCTGCCCAGCCATCAAGCAACTGCTGCGTCGTATCCGACGGTATCTCTTCGAGTCCGTCGATGCTCGCCCGCATGCGGCCGGGGTTCCAGGCCGAAGCAATGTACCGCTCCCTGCCCTCGCGCACCGCCTGCAGTGCGAGCGATGCAGCGACGCTCACACCGAGCTCAAACTCTTCATCACTCCCGTACTCGGCACGGTTCGCATCGAAGAGCACCGCAGTTCTCGCGGTCTGCGACTCTTCGTACTGGCGCACCATGAGGGTGCCCGTTTTCGCCGTCGACTTCCAGTGCACATGCCTGAGCGCGTCACCGTGCACGTATTCGCGCACGGCATGGAACGACAGGTCGGAATCGGTAAGCCGGCGACTTGCAGCACCCTCGAGGTCGCGCACCAAACCCGCCGACCCTGGCGGAAGCGCAACGGTCTGCGGGTGCACGTGCACGAGGTGCCGGTCGCGCCAGGTCACCTCGCGACGCAGAAGACTTAGTGGATCGCGTCTCGCGAGCGTTATGGGCCCAACCTCGACGACGCCCCGCTGATCCGCTGCGATGGTGAGCGGGATCGAAACCTCGCCGCGGCCCCCAATGAACGGCACCGCAATCTCACGGAGGGAATCACCGACCGGCAACTCAGCGGTTGCAGGTAGCGCCGGGCGAACGCCAGCGTTCTCAATATCGATGCTCAGGTGCACGCCGCCGCCAACGACGACGCGCAGGCGGTCGATGCTGAGCCTAATGAGGTACGCACGGTTGCCGATAAGAAACGGGAGCGCGATGAGCAGCAGCACCACTCCGGCGATCGCTACAAACCAGGCTTCGATCCATCCGAGTGATGCGCCGAGCACGATTGCGAGCAGGGTGAATGCGAGCACGAACCAGCCGGTCGGTGTGATCGTTTGTGTGGATCGGCGCCACGTGCGCTGCACCCGACGCCGGTTTCGCCGCCACCAACGACGCACCTTGCGGCGCTGCGTGCTGACTTTACTGGTCGACCCAGTATCGCCCCATCGCGTCGTTCCATACGTGCGGCTTCCTGTACCCGTACCCCAATCGGGGGCGCGGGAGGAGCTTTCGGTGTTCACGCGGTGCCATTCTCCTGCGGCACAGGGATGTCGAGGAGGATACGCCCGACGACATCGATCGCGGTGACGCCGTCGAACTCTGCCTCTGGCTCGAGCACGATTCGGTGCGCGAGCGTTGCGAGGGCGAGGTCGCGAATGTCATCTGGAATCACGTAGTGCCGCGCGTTCGCGGCGGCCCAAGCACTCGCAAGCTTCACGAGCGCGAGTGCTCCACGCACGCTCGCGCCGAGTCGCACGTCTGTTGCGCGCCTGGTCGCCTCAACGATGCGTACGGCATAGTCGGCGACAATTGGGCTCACGTGCACACGCTGCACGAGTTCTTGTGCCTGGGTGATCATCTCGGTCGTGACCACAGGCTTAATGACGGTCGCCGGGCCGCGCTCCCCCTGAAGGATGCGTGCCATTGCCGTGTCATCGGGGTAGCCGATTGACGTCTTGATCATGAAGCGATCAAGTTGCGCTTCGGGCAGCCGGTAGGTGCCCGCCTGCTCTACTGGGTTCTGCGTTGCGATCACAAGGAACGGCGAACCCGCGTCATGGGTTTTGCCGTCGACCGTGACGTGCCCCTCTTCCATAACCTCGAGCAGCGCCGACTGCGTCTTCGGACTTGCACGGTTGATCTCGTCGGCGAGCACGACGTTCGCGAAGATTGGCCCGGCGTGAAACTCAAAGACGCCGGCGCGCTGGTCGAACACCGAGATGCCGGTGACATCGCCGGGCAGCAGATCGGGAGTGAACTGAATGCGCGATGACGTGCCCTGGATCACCTGGCCGATTGCGCGGGCGAGCGCGGTCTTGCCTGTACCGGGAACATCTTCGAGCAGCACGTGCCCTCCGGCGAGCGCACTCGCGAGCACGAGCTCGATGACGCGACGCTTGCCGTGAATGACCTGCTCAATGGCTCCGGCACTCGCGCTGAACACCTGCGCGACCCACTGCGCCTGCTCCGCAGTGATCGCCTGTGACACTTCTTGAGTGGTGGTGGTTTCGGTCGTCATGGTTTCCTTCGCAAGTTGCGGTGGGTGGGTAAGTTGTGGATCGCCTCGCGCCAAGCGCTACGGCGTCGGCTCGGGTTCTGGTTCAGGCTCTGGCGGTGGGTTACATCCGGTGCCCTGCAGCACGAGTGGTGCGAGTGCGCTGAAGCTGCCGCCCCAGGTGATCTTTAGTTCACCGGTCGCTTCGTTGCCTACTACCGAAGCGAATGGTGCTGCAGCCGACGAGATGTTCACGACGTCTACCGCCGCATTGCCCTCGGGCACACACGCGCCAGTGAGTTGAGCACTGACAACCGTGGGAGCGCCTGTCCACGTAAGAGTGTGCCATGCAGAACAGCTGGTCTCGTCACTGGTATCAAAACACTGCCGCACTCGAATATCGGCCGCACTGTCTTGAGAGTGCGTGAAGGAGCTTGAAATCACGCCCCCCGTTTCATACTGAAGCACAGCACCCTCATCGGCAACCGGGGACGCCTCGGAGGTTACAAGATAGCTTCCCTGAGTTACCGGAGGGGTTGGTGCTGCAGTGCCGATCGAGAATGAAAGCTGGCCGCTCGGTACCGGCACTGTGCCACCACCGGTGAGGCCTGGATAACCGAATCCCGAGACCTCATCGAAGCCGTAGCCGTTATGTACACACGCGCGAATGTTGTGCTGATTGTAGTTCCTCAATTCGCTGAATGTGACCTTGGCCATTCCGTAGGAGTTGTAGTCCGTTGGGCAGGCGTCGGGGAACCCGTTGCGCTTGATCTGATAGCTGTATCGCAGCTCATTGGTACTGAAACTGCTGTTGGCTCCAGACATTTGCGCGGTGAGCGTGTTGCGATCTGGCGATTCGATTATGAGCGATCCCGCGACAGGCTTACCTGCAACGTTTACGGTCTCGTTTGCCGCACGGCCTTCACCTGGAAGACCCTTTGGTGGCTGATGCTTGCTCAGCGAAACGACTGAAAAGTTCTGGCCGCCAATTGGCACCGTCAACTTGCCATGTACGTTTCGACCAGAGAATTCTTGCGTAACCCCGCCAACCGAGACTCGGTATCCCGCGACATCATGTTCGCCAGCGAGGTCGAACTCAATAACGCCCTGAGACTGCGTCACTTCGTTGCCTGGAACTGACCGCAGGTTCGAAATCGTGGGCGGATTCGGGGTCTTATACGCCCAGGCGGTCGCGGGAGACGACGGATCCGACTTGCCAACGGCGTTGATCGCTCTAGCAACGAACTGGTGCTGCGATCCATTCTCAAGTCCCGACACAACGCACTGATAGCTCGCTGGACCCGCGGGACTACACGTACTCGATCCTGCGCCGGTCACTTCGACTCCGGTCAGCGACGGGTGGGCGCTCTGCGCCGCGCCAAGTTCTACGACGAAGGTGATGCTGTTGCCGCTGTAGCTCTGCGGAGTCAGGCTCGCGGGTGCGCGAGGTACGCCCTGAGCGTCGAACTCGATGCTGCCCGAGCCTACGCGATCTTGGGCATCGCGCACCGTGTATCCGACGGTGCACTTGCCGCCCGGTCCGCGGTTGTCTGGCCAGGCGACCGTTACGCCGCGGTCGCTCGCCTTCGACACCGTGCCATATGAGCACCCGGTCGAATTCACGGTGTCGAGCGTGAGCCCACCACCTGTCTTCCCAGCGAACGGATCGTACTCCCCTGGCGCACCGATAACGTCTGTGCCACAGCTTGAGCCGACAGTACAGGTGAGATTCACGGTGCCGCCTCGCGGCTGATCCTTCGGAGCCTCGCCAATGCGCAGCGTGAGCGGTGCCTGCGACTGCCCCTCACCCGTCACCGAAACCGTGAGGCCGTCTTGGCTGCCAGGCACTCCATCCGCGCGAGCGGTGACGGTGAGACTCGAGCCTGACTGGCTGCGCTCGAAGAGCGATCCACCGCCTGTGACCGAGAATGCGAGCTTCGATACATCGCCCTCACGGTTGCCCTGCCAGTTGACCATGTCGAGAAGGTCAATGGTCTCTGAGGTGCCGGGGGCAACCGTGCGCGTGAGTGCGCCGAGTTGAACAACCGGTGCTCGGGGCACGACTATCACTGCGACCGGGAGTTGGGTCCAGTTCTTCTGGCCAACGAGTCGAACACTGATGAGGCACGTGTCCTCCCACGGCCCTTCTGCCCCGGCGGTGTACCGGATCTCTTCAGCGGAAACTGCCTCACACGTCGCGTTCGATCGACCGACCGGGAAACGTTCTTGCGAAACTTCGACTCGGTCTGACTGCGTGAGATCGAGCAGTGAGCGAACCTTTGCTGACACCGATTTGTTCTCGTCGACCGACAGTGGGGAGAGCCCAGGTTTGAGGGTGACTCGAAGCTCATCGAGAGGTGGAATGATGAGGAACCCGTAACTGGTGACCTCTGCACCCGACGCATCGATTCCAGCAAGCTTGAACGCGACTAGGTCACCATTGGGGTTGTATTCGCCCACAATGTTGTTGCCGCTCACGCGGTACCCGTCGTTGTTGCCGCCCCACAGAGAAAGGTCGAGTGCAGCGGGGTCTCCCGCGCTCCACCGAATCTTGTCTGTGATGACGTCAACTCCGCCTGCCGAGAGCTCGGAGCGCTCGCGCACATTGAGCACGGTGTCAGTCACGGTAGGCGCCTGCGCCCCCACGCGTTCAGAGGTCTGCACGAGTAGCAGGCCGTCTGCGGTGCTCGACGTCTCTGACGACTGCACCGTGTATCGGTACGACACCGTTCCGAGCTCATCGCCCGGGGTGATCGAGATGAGACCGCGCTTCAGCTTCGAGATGTCAAGCCGGTCGAGCAGTCGCGCATAGTCCGGGTGAGCCTGACCTCCCGGAACATTCGGCACAATCTCGAGAATCTCAAGTTGACCATTCGCCGGGTCAATGTCGTTATCGAGCGGGCGTACGACGACGGGTTCTTCTGCTCCCACAGCGATGCGCACGTAATCGCTCGAGGCGATCGGTGCTCCGGCGTCATTGTTCGCGGCTGTCACGATGATGCGGAGCTGGCCCTCTGCCGATCCACCCTGACCGTCGCGCACGGTGTAATTGACGGTCGTGAGCCCTGGTTCTGCCTGTGGAGATGCCGCTACCGCAATCGCGGTGCCCGACGCGGCAATGCTCGCAGAGAGTTGTGGCGTATCAATGGGGTTGACTCCAATGAGCCGCACCCGGTCGCCGTCTGGGTCGACGCCAGAGAGCGGCACCTGCACCTGGCTCTGTTCGCCCGCGGCAACGCGAGTGGTCACCGTCGCCGGTTGTGGATCTTGGTTCGCACCACTCGGGAGTACGGTTACCGTGACCGTACCCACGTCGCCAGCGGCGGGGTTCGACGCACCGTAGGTTGTGTAGCTAAGTCGGTACGTGCCCGGTTGCTTTGGCGCGAGGTAGCGCAGGGTGCTTCCAGACGCGAATGCGAGCTCGCCGCTCGTTCCCGATCCCGTCACCTGTGGGTGCAAAATGAGTCGCTCACCGGGAGCCGCAACGTCGTTGTCGAGCACTCGAATATCGACGACGGACCCCGCACGAACCGTCGCTGAGTCTGCGACCGCGATGGCGCCCGCGGCGCTGTTCTCGTCAACCTGGAACACGGTCAATCGGCCCTGAGCGCCTACCGATCCCTCGGCCACCGTCACATCGATCGAACCAATACGGCCGGCCGCACCGTCGCTCGTGCTTCCGGCGACGCGCACCCTCGCATGCTCGATCACGTCGGCCCGAAGTTCACCGTCAACCACGGTCGCCGACTGCACCGATAGCGCCCTCGATGATGAGCCAGGAATTGCGTCGAGAATCTCAACCGTCGTATCCGAGAGCGGTCTGACGAATGCCCTGAGCGGCGGAAGAGTGAGTGGCGCAGAGCTTGGATTCGCGGTTACGCGAATGAGCCCGGAGAATTCGGCACCTGTGACCGTGTCGCGGAGCCCAACCGAAAGCATCGCCTCACCCGCGGCTGAAGCCGTGACCTCGATGCTGTTGTTCGAGGTCTTCGCGTTTGCCTTCACTCGATCCGTGCCGCTCTGCAAGTTCACGTCGACGAGTTGGAACGACCCCGATCCACCGGCCACACGATCGAGCGGAGTGAGTCTCGTTGGCGAACCAACCTCAATCGTGCTCGCCATCGGCGAGAACTCGGCAGCGGCCCCCGGTTGCACCGAAATCTGCAGGTCACGCTTGTGCTCAGCACTCTTGCCGTCACGCACGGTGAGCCGAAGCATGACCTCGGAAGCACCAGCGTTCACATCAGTGTGGCGAACGGCGAGGCGACCGTCGGCGGTCACGAGGGCGGTTGCGGGATCTTCTGGCCTCAGCGTCTCGACCGCGGTGAGCAACATGGGGTCGCCCTCGGGGTCGACCCACCCCTCAAGAATCGGATAGACGAGCGTGCCGCCCGGCGTGAGTGGTGGCACTGCCCAAGTTCGCTGGCAACCGTCAACCGGGCACCATGCTGGTGCGGTGTTCCGCTCTTCATCTACGGCCGAAACGGTAACGGTTGCGGGGGCCGATGTGAGCCCACCGTCAGTCAGGCGATAGGTAAAACTTGCAGTGCCACTCGCGTCTGCATTCGGGCGGATCATGAGCGATTGTCCATCAGGAGCAAGCTCAATGACGCCAAACTCTTCTGGCAACGCGTTCTCGCCGAGCGAGTCAGGCACGATCGTGAGCACGTCGCGTTTATTCGCGTCGAAGTCGTTGAGGAGCACGGGGAGCGGAGCGGGCTCTCCCGCTCGCACACCAAACTCGTCGTTTACAGCGGTCGGGGCTACCTCGGTCGTCACCTCTTCGACAACGACGGTTCCCTGGTCTTCTTTCGGCGGGTCCGAGATTGTCCACTGTGAGAGCGGAATGAGGTTGCCCTCCGGCAGTGTCCACAGCATTCCCGTGCGTGTCTCGCCGAGCACCGCACGATCACCATTGGTGTAAACCACTGGGTTGACCTCACCAAGGTCGGTGGCCGAAGCGTCGAACTCGAGCACACGAGTGTCGCTTTCGGAACTCCAGAGTGTTCCATCGCTCTGCCCGATCCACGCTGCAAAACGAACGCCGCCAACCGAGCGAGGCTGCGAGGGCGTGCCCTCTGCCTCGGCGATGCGCTCGGCGTTGCCCTGCTGCGAAACTCGCCACAGGCCAGAGATATCTGCAACTAACGCAGCGCTGCCCCCACCGGCTCCGGGCCCATCGCCCTCGCCACTCGCTTGCAATACGCCAGCTCCCTCGAGTTCGAGTGTGACTGATTCGCCGCCCTCGCGCCAGAGTGCGCCGGTTTCTCCGTCAAGCAGTACCCAGTCGCCCGCCACGAGTGCGAGCTGCGCTGATTCAAGCTGCGCAGCGGCCTCGGGTACTTCGATCGCGTCGCCCACGAACTCGCTGCGCACCGTGTCGTACCGCCAGATCGTGCCATCGGTCGCCGAGTACATTGCCGCGATGCCGTTCGGGGCGAGCGCAATTGCTGACGCCCGAAAGCCGAGCACTTCGGTCTCTGCTGCTTCGGTGTCGGTTGCCTCTGACTCCGCTTCTGCCGCAGCTCGTGCCTCGGCCGCCTCATCAGCGAGTGGATCAATTTGTTCCATCGCCTGGAGTCGCCAGGCCAGGTCGGGGTTGCCGCCCACTGCACCGGTCTCGGCAATTGTGCCAACGAACACTGCCCCGTCTTCGGTGCGAAGAAGCACCGAATTTCCGGCGGTGATCACGTCGCGCGTGCCATCTGGCATACGCACAGCCTCTGTCGCCTCAGAAGACTGGCTGACGGTCTCGGCAGTCGCATCCGACTCATTCTCGGGTGCGGCACCCGCCGATCCCGCCGACTCGACAAAGTCTTCGGGCTTTGCCGCGTTTACTGGCCACGCGTTGCCGTTACCATTCGCAAGCACCACGCTCTCAGAACCAATTTGGAGCACACCGCTCGGTTCCACGACCTTGCGAACCGTATCGATCTCGCCGGTCTCGGTGTTTACACGCGCGTATTGACCAGCTTCTCGAGTGACCCAAACATTGGGTTCCTTGCGCTCGACCTCTTGCGCGTCGAAGCCACTCGAAATAATGGCGATAGTGACGACGAGTGCCGTGACCGCGCCACCCGCGATCCAGCCGCGAGCTTTGGCCCAGCGACGTTTCGCCTGAGACCGCCGTTCGTCTATAGACGCACTCACGGGGTCGCTCCAATCAGTGCCCAAATCACAGCGCCCACCGCGGCGATGCCTGCAATAGCGATTCCGGCGCCGATGAGACCTGCGCGAAGAGGCGAAGTGCCTTTGCGATCGAGAATCAAACCGTCTTTGTCGGTACCGCGAAGCTGCGCGAACTGATCGCCACGAGCCTCTGCCCTTGCATCAGCACGAGTCTTTCGACCGACGCTCGAAATCACGGGGCCTCTCGTGCCCGCAGCTACCGATTCGGTGCGGGGCAACCATGCCTCTGCAACGATCTCGAGCGGTGTCACATCGAACCCGTACCCGCGCTGCAGCTGCTGCAGCGCCTCCCCGAATTCGGCCATCGAGGTAAATCGGTCTTCGGGGTTCTTGCTCAGCGCACGCGCAAGCACGCGGTCGAACGCTTCGTAACCCTGCGCACCCTTGATCGGTGGATACACGGCCTTGTTAATGCGTTCGGTGAGCTTCGACCTGGAGTTTTGACGGCGGTCAGGCAGCTCGAATGGTGAGTGCCCGGCAGCAAATGAGTACAGTGTTGCGCCGAGCGACCACACCTCGCTCGGCACTGATCCGCTCACGCGCATCTGCAAGACCTCGGGCGCAGACCACGGAATCGACATCGCGACCTCGGCCTCTTCAACCTGGCCTCGCTTCGTCACGTAGGCAATGCCGAAGTCTGCGAGCACCGGCTTGCCGATGGTGGTGAGCAGCACGTTCGAAGGCTTGATGTCTCTGTGAAGCACGCCTGCCCGGTGCGCGGTTTCGAGTGCGCCCGCAATGCGCACGCCCGCGTCGAGCACATCAGCGAGCGCCGCTGGTCTGCCCTTGGTCAACGACCCCATCGATGCGGGGCAATACTCCATAGCGATGTACGGTGCGCCATCGAGCGAAATGCTCGCCTGGTAAATAGTGACGATAGAGGGGTGGCTTGAAAGCCTCGCCATCACGTCGGCTTCACCCTCGAAGACCTCTCGAAGCCGTTCGGTCTCTTGCGTGCCGCTGCCCGCGCTCAAGACCTTGACTGCAACGACCCGTCGCGGCATGTCTTGCTCATAGTGGTACACCTGCGCGAAACCGCCGGAACCCAGCGGGCGCACATAGTCAAACCCTGGTACTCGTGGAGGGCTCTGCTGCTGCCGTTCAGCCATCATCTCGGCAGACGAGACTGGGTCGCGCGATGACGAACAGGGCAACTACAGGCATGGTCTCCATCCTAAGTGGTGACAGTGAACGCGGGCCAAATTCTCAGGGCTTGTGGATAAGCCGACGGCCCCTACTGCGTGTGCAGAAGGGGCCGTCGCCGTAAGTGTCTTACAGACCTGAAACGTCGAGCGGAATGCCCGGGCCGAAAGTGGTCGAGACGGCACCCTTGGTGACGTACTTACCCTTCGCCGAAGCAGGCTTCAGGCGAACGAGCTCGTCGAGCACCGAGGTGATGTTATCGTTCAGCTGCTCTTCCGAGAACGAAGCCTTGCCCACAATGAAGTGCACGTTAGCGTGCTTGTCAACGCGGAACTCGATCTTGCCGCCCTTGATGTCAGAAACAGCCTTTGCCGTGTCCATGGTGACGGTGCCGGTCTTCGGGTTTGGCATAAGACCGCGGGGGCCGAGTACCTTACCGAGACGACCGACCTTGCCCATGAGCTCGGGGGTTGCGACTGCTGAATCGAAGTCGGTGTAGCCAGCGGCCACCTTCTCGATGAGCTCGTCGCCGCCGACCTCGTCAGCACCCGCTGCGAGGGCTGCTTCAGCAGCAGCGCCGTTTGCGAACACGATGACGCGAGCGGTCTTGCCCGTGCCGTGTGGGAGGTTCACGGTGCCGCGAACCATCTGGTCTGCCTTGCGGGGGTCAACGCTGAGCTTCACTGCAACCTCAACGGTTGAGTCAGTCTTTGTGGATCCCGTCTGCTTCGCGAGGGCTACTGCCTCAGCGGGAGTGTAAAACTTGTCTGCCTGAATCTTCTCGGCAGCGGCGCGGTACGCCTTTGACTTCTGTGCCATTTGCGTCTCCCCTTACTCGACCGTGATGCCCATGGAGCGAGCGGTGCCCGCGATGATCTTCGCTGCCGCGTCGACGTCGTTCGCATTGAGATCGGCCTGCTTCTGCTCGGCGATCTGGCGAACCTGCTCTGCGGTGACCTTCGCAACCTTAACGGTGTGCGGGGTGCCCGAGCCCTTCTGTACGCCAGCTGCCTTCTTGAGAAGCTCAGCTGCCGGTGGGGTCTTCAAGACAAAGTCGAATGAGCGGTCTTCGTAAACCGTGATCTCGACGGGGACGATGTTGCCGCGCTGGGATTCTGTAGCCGCGTTGTACGCCTTGCAGAATTCCATGATGTTAACGCCGTGCTGACCCAGGGCAGGACCCACGGGGGGTGCCGGGTTCGCGGCGCCGGCTGCGATCTGAAGCTTGATCAGACCGGTAACCTTCTTGGCTTTTGCCATGATTGTTTCCTTTCCTCGAACGTGCGCGGTTGCGCCCGCTCTCCCGCCTCGTCGGCCGATCCGGCGCGCGGTAGTGTGAGCCACAAGGGCTCCGGCTTCTCATGCACTGCATGATCTACCCGAGCCGACTTCGGGATTTGAACCCGAGACCTGTTCTTTACGAGGGAACTGCTCTACCCCTGAGCTAAGTCGGCGTGGCGCGATTGGGATCGCACACAAACGATAACTCTACCACGTGTTCCGGGTGAATTTCACCTTGCATCACCTGCAGACAAGACCGTTTTCGGGAGTGGTGCCGTCGAGCAGGTAGGACTCAACTACCCGATCCACGCACGAGTTCTTGCCGTAGGCAGTGTGCCCCTCGCCCTCGAGACTTACGAGCACTCCGTTCTCAAGGTTCTCAGCGAGATCGACTGCCCATTGATACGGGGTCGCGGGGTCACCGGTTGTTCCCAAAACCAGAATTGGATCTGAACCACGCGCCGTAACTTTGTCGCGCGACTCAACGCCCGGGTAGGGCCAGCCCGCACAGCTCAGGTCGCCGTACCCCTGAAATTTGCCTATCGTGGGGGCGAGTTGCTCAAGCTCTGCGGCCTCGCGTTTCATTCGTTCTGGATCGGCGTCTCGCGGATAGTCCAGACAGTTGATTGCCGAAAATGCGACCGTTGAATTGTCCTCGTAGGTGCCATCAACTCGCCCATAGTACGAATCCGCAAGCGCGAACGCGAAGTCTGCGTCACCCTCGGCAACACTCGCGAACAGCGTGTTTAGGTAGCCCCAGTTCGACTGCGAGTACAGCGGGGTGATGATCGCGGTGAGCAGAGTTGATGAACCCAGGAGCCTCCCGTCCGTAGCGCGGATCGGCTCGTCATCGACGGCTTCGAGCACGGACCGAATGCGGGTCATCGCCGCATCAACTGCCGCCTCGACCGAGGCTGATTTGCCTGTCGCCGATCCACCAACTACCGACCCGCTGAGCGGGCAGTCTTCGCCAGACAGACACCAAGCTGCGTAGCTTCGCAGCGCGCTTTCAAAGCCGCGAGTCTGCTCTCGCACCACATCAGCGAGCGTCGCAGACGGCGAGAGTACCCCGTCGAGTACCATGCGCCCGACCCGTTCGGGGTAAGTCTCCGCGTATCTCGCGCCGATGAACGTGCCGTAGGAATAGCCAAGATAATGTAGCTGCTCGTCGCCAGCAATTTCGCGGAGCATATCGAGATCGCGCACCGTTGAGTTCGTGTCGACATACCCCAGGAGTGGCCCAGTGTTTTCCTGACAGGCGGCGCCAAATGCGGTGGACTCTTCGGTCGCCGCCGCGATCCACTCGGCACTGCCACGCTCGAGATCGACGGAATCATCGTCGATACCGAACAAGAACTCGTCCATCTCAGCGTCGTCGAAGCAGTTCACCGCACTTGAGGCGCCCACGCCTCGCGGGTCCCACCCGATCACGTCGTAGTCTCGCTGCAGCGCCGTGCCGACCGCGCCGTCGATGTTGTTACGCACGTAGTTCGCACCCGAGGCTCCCGGACCACCCGGGTTCACAAAGAGGGTGCCGATCGGGTCGCCGCCAGTCGCTGCTTGCTTCACGAGTCGCAGTCGGATCGTGCCCGAATCTGGCTCCCCCAGTTCAGCGGGGCGCGCACGTCAGCGCATACCTTGCCGTTTCCGCAGTCTTCCCACCGCGGGCTCTGATCGCCGAAGTTGCCGCCAGTCGGCACCTCGTCAGGGAGTTCGAGTTGGAGTTCAGTGAGCGGGGTGAGCGTCGGGGCAGGCTGGAATGCACGCCACACCCCTGTGAGGGACACGACAAGCCCCACGACGATCACTATCGCCGCGATAGGGATGAGCCAGCGCAGCGGTCGGCGCATAGGCTCGTCGTCGCCCTCACTCATCGGGTTCTCTTCTAGGATTCGAGCACCCCGCTGTCGGCCATGACGATGCGGGCAAACAGCGCCTCGAGCACGAGACCGGGAGTGATCTGGCTCGCGAGCCTCACCCGTGCTTCTTCGACCGCAGACACAACGGCGAGCGCCTGCTCTGGGCTCCAACGATCGCCGAGTTCGCGGATCGCCTCCCCCGCTTCCTCATTGATCAGGTTCGCAGTGCTACCACCACCGGCACTGCCGCCACCCTCACCAATGGCGCCAAGGCTTGTGAGCAGCACATCTCGGTAGAGCGAAAGCAGATCGGTCAGGATGCGATCGACGCCGTCTCTCAGGCTGCGCTTGCGACGCCTGCCCTGGTCCTCCTCGAGCGCCTTCATCTGTGAGCGAAGCTTCGGAGGAATCGCAGCACCAGGAGCGATTCCGAGGTTTCGCATCGCGGCTTCGCGCTCGCTCGAGTCAAGCTGTTCGGTCAGCGCGTCGGCGTCTGCCTGCGCGATCGAGATGAGCGAAGCGGCAACCGCCATCGCGTCACCGAGCGTGCGCGCGCCGAGGGCCCCATTGATCGTGTTCGACCGCCGATCCATCGCCTCGGGATCGCTCGCAAGTCGCTTCGCCATGCCGATGTGACTCTGTGCGAGTCGGGCCGCTCGCTCAGCGAGCGCAGGGTCGATACCATCGCGCTCAACGAGCAGCCTCGCCACGTCGGCGGCACTCGGGGTGACGAGCCTGAGTGAACGAGCACGCGAGCGAATCGTTGGCAGCAGGTCGGCCTCGCTCGGGGCGCAGAGCACCCAAATTGTGCGCTCGGGCGGCTCCTCGATCGCTTTCAGAAGCACATTCGACGTGCGCTCGGCCATGCGATCTGCGTCTTCAACAACAATGACGCGGTACCTACCCTCACTCGGCGAGTAGTGCGCGGTCGTCACAATGTCGCGGCCTGCACCGATGGTGATGACTGCCGCCTGCGTCGTGAGCTGCGCAAAGTCAGGGTGCGTCGCTGCACGAACCTGCGCGTACACCCGGTCGCGATCTGCCTCACTGCGCGCAATAAGCGCCGCAGCAAACCGATATGCGAGGTTCGAACGCCCCGAGCCCGGAGGGCCCGTGATGAGCCAAGCGTGAGCCGGTGTTCCCCCCGGTGCTGCCGCGCGCTCGAGCACCTCAACGGCTTGCGGCTGCCCCACGATCTCGGACCAAAAGTTCATGTCGCAAGGCTACCGCCTGCGACTGACATCAAGCCTTGCGATCCACACCGCAAGACAGCCCCCAACTATGCGAGATCGACGAACCTCGCCTCGCCCGTCTGCACATCGGCGCCGCCCGCGCTGAGTTCTGCGGCGAGCGCGCGCAGTGGATCGATCTCCGACTCTGCCACCGCGAATCTCTGCAGCACAGTGTCGGTGTAGTCGGCGTCGCCAACTGCGTAGCGGCGACGCCTCGCCTCTGCTTCAATTTGCGCGGCGACCTCGTAACTTGATCGCACCGCGACCTCGCGTCGCATGCCGCGCCTCACCCGCCTCGCTTCGAGCACCGCGCCAGCGACGGCGGATCGGTAGGCGCGCGTGAGGCCACCCGCCCCGAGCAGCACCCCACCGAAGTACCTGGTCACGACGGCGACCACGTCGCTCAGGCCAGCAGACACTAACGCGTCGAGCATCGGCGCGCCCGCGGTTCCGCTCGGCTCTCCGTCGTCGTTCGATCGCTGAACGCGACCATCGGGGCCAATCACGAACGCAGAGCAGTGGTGCCTCGCCCGCGGATACTCACTCCGCACCCCCGCGATGACCTCACGCGCGGTCTCTTCACTATCGACGCGCTCGAGGCGGGTGAGAAACCGCGACCGCGAGATCTCAATCTCGGTGTCAACGCGAGACGCGATCGTTTCGTATTCCTCAGCCACTCATCTATCGTGGCATGGTGGCGAGCTTTCAAGCATGCTCGCGTACGATCGAACCGTGGAATCAGTGCGCATCGACAGTTGGGTGTGGGCCGCGAGGCTCGCGAAGACCCGCAGTCAGGCGACGGCTGCGTGCCGGGCCGGACACGTGCGCATCAATGACGTCGCCGCGAAGGCATCGCAACCGGTGCGCGTCGGCGATGAGGTACGCGTTCGTTTGCACGGCTTCGACCGTATATATAGGGTGACTGGCCTCGCGATTCGCCGCGGCAGCGCCGCCGAAGCTGCCAAGTACTTCGAAGATCTCACGCCGCCGCCCCTGCCCCGCGTCGAGCGGCCCGCAGACATCATTCGCGATCGCGGCGCTGGTCGCCCGACGAAGCGCGAGCGGCGCGAGATTGATCGGCTGCGCGGGCGGGACACGGAGTGAGCGTCAGGGTGAGTCGCAGCACGGGCCCCGGTTCGGGCAACGCAACGCTTGAGCGCAGCACATCTGCCGTGCTCGAGGCGGCAGATTGGCGCGCACGTGAGGCCGAGCACCAGGCACGCGCAGACGCTCTTTCTGCAACTCACCGTGCCCGCCGCTCGCGCGGCGAGACGCACCCGATCGAAGACTTTCTCTGGACCTACTACACGATCTCTCCGGGCGAGCTGCGCAAGTGGCATCCGGGCGTTGGTGCCTCGCTCGAAGGCGCGGTGGATCGCGAGACGTGGCGCTACTACCGCGTCGATGGCGGATCCGCCTCTGTTGACCTCGACGCCTACTTTGCGAAGCGCGGCGCGACCGTCTCATATATAGAGGAGCTACTCTCGTCGACGCTCGAACGCACGCCACAGTTCGGGTGCTTTGGGTTGCACGAATGGGCAATGGTGTATCGGTTGACGCCGGAGCAGATCCGCCACACTCGTCTGCCGCTGCGCATTGGCCACGAGGCCACCGACGCGGTCGTCGAGTCGAACCCGATCTCGTGCAGCCACTTTGACGCGTACCGTTTCTTTACTCCTGCGGCGGGGCCCTTGAATAAACTGGCGCCCACCCGCGAGAACCAGCGAGACACCGAGCAGTCTGCCTGCCTGCACGCAGGCATGGATGTGTACAAGTGGGCTGGCAAGCTCGGCCCGATCATTCCTGGCGAGCTGTTGCTTGACGCGTTCGAGCTCGCCCGTGATATTCGCGTCGTAGACATGCAAGCCTCACCCTATGACGTGAGCGGGTTCACCGACCACGCAGGAGTTCCGCTCGAGCCGATTGCGATCGAGACCCCCGAGGGCAAGCGCGAGTATGTGCGGCGCCAGCGCGGATTTGCTGAGCGCGGGAATGCGCTTCGGGCGCGGGTGCTTGATGCGATCGCGGTTGCTCGGGTTGCCGCGGGCGAGGCCTGATCAGTCGCGAATCGGCTCCATTCCCGTGGACACCTAGGTCGCGCCAGGTTCAAAAGAGTGTCGGCGCAGGAGCACCGGGGGCTTCGATCGAGGGCGTCTCGAATAAATTGAGCATGGGCGCGGCTTGGCCTGCCGTGGTCGTTGCCGAACCCATTGGTGGGTAGGGGTCACGACTGCGACCCGATCCGCGCTGCGGCTCGAGGCCATAACGGCGTATGAGGGGGCGGATCCGCGCCGCGAGATCTATGCGGTACGCCTGCGTCGCCTTGCTCGAAGCACCAGGGTAAAGCTTGCGGTACTGCGGCAGGAGCTCTGGGTGTTCCCGCTCAAGCCAGGCGAAGAACCACGGCTTCACGTGTGACCTGAGGTGCAGCGCACCGTACTGCACCGATCGCGCACCCGCGTCTCGAATGTCGCGGAGGAGCGCGTTCAGGTGTGCGGGCGAGTCAGTGAGGTGCGGCAGCACCGGCATGACGAACACATCGGGTTCGAAACCAGCATCGCGTGCAGCGGCAATCGTGTCGAGCCTTGCCTTCGTCGTCGGGGTTCCGGGCTCAATTGATTGCTGCAGTTCTGGATCACCAACCGCAATCGACATTGCAAGGTGCACCCGCACCCGATCCGCCGCGTCGACGAGAGCGGGAAGATCGCGCCGCAGCAGCGTGCCCTTCGTAAGAATTGAGAACGGTGTTCGGCTGCGCGCAAGCTGCTCGATGATGCCGGGCATGAGCTTGTACCGGCCCTCCGCACGCTGGTAGGGGTCGGTGTTCGTGCCGAGCGCTACGGTTTCACGCTGCCACGATGGCTTCGCGAGCTCGCGCCCGAGCACCTCAGCGACATTCACCTTCACCACAATCTGCGAATCGAAGTCTTTGCCCGTGTCGAAGTCGAGGTATCGATGGGAGCCGCGAGCGAAACAGTACACACACGCATGGGAGCAGCCACGGTACGGATTGATGGTCCAGGAGAATGGCATCGACGAGCCCTGCGGCACCTTGTTCAATGCACTCTTCGCAAGCACCTCGTGGAACACCGCGCCAGCGAACTCCGGCGTACGTACCGTGCGAAGGTGCCCGGGAAGCGCCGCCACTTCGGCCAGCTCAAGCCCAGGGAGCGCCGACGGCTCAAACGCCTGGTCAAGTTGAGCCGCACCCTGCGTAACTCGCTGCTCATTCCACCTCATGCAAGTATTCGAACATATGTTCGAATAAATCACAAGCCAGGCATGTCAGTTGGCTGGGTCTGATATGTGCATAACCTCCAAACATGGGCACATTCTTATCAAAGTGTGATTCTGAACTTCCATATATCAAGAACTTTGAATACACTTCCGGAAGTAGCTATCAGCTAGAGGCAAAGGAGCTTCCGTGGCACAGGACAGTATTTCGGCCCATTCCATTGGAATGACGTTCACACGACAGGGCGTACAACATGAGGTACTCAGCGAGCTGAATATCGAGATCCCGTCAGGCGGGTTCGTCTCGCTGCTCGGCCCCTCTGGGTGCGGCAAGAGCACCCTGCTGAAGATCCTTGGAGGGCTACAGGCTCCGAGTACCGGCAGCGTACGCATCGGCGATGACGACGTTATGACTGCGGTCAAGAAGGGCAAGATCGGCCTCGTCCAGCAGAAGGCCGCGCTCCTCCCCTGGAAGACAGCGCTCGACAATGCTGCATTTCTCATCGAGTTAAGCAAAGAGAAAGTCTCTCGAGTGGAAGCCCGCCGCCGCGCAATGGAAGCTCTCGAGATCGTCGGCCTCGGTCAGGCCGCAAACAAACTCCCGCATGAACTCTCTGGAGGCATGGCCCAGCGAGTCTCAATCGCGCGTGCACTCGCACTCGACCCTGCAATCCTGTACATGGATGAGCCTTTCGGTGCGCTTGATGCGATTACCAGAGACCAGATGAACACGCTCCTCCAAGAGCTCTGGCAGACCACCGGCAAGACTGTTGTCTTCGTCACACACTCCATTTCCGAAGCGGTCTTCCTCTCTGACACCGTCCACATGATGGGTGCGAACCCGGGAAGAATCACACTCTCCCAAGGCATCGATCTCCCCCGCCCGCGTGACGGCAGGTCAAGCACCACAGCCGAATTTATTGCCTACGAAGACATCCTTCGTGAACAACTAGACCTCAATGTCGAGGCAGGAAGGAGCGCGGCATGACCTCCACCGATACCGTCGCGATCATCACGCGCAGCGCCAGACCAGTACGCAATAACTGGTTCCGCACCCAAGTCTCTGCGCTCTGGCCTCCCATCGTCGTAGCCGCGATTGTTCTCATTCTGTGGGAAGCAATCGTCGTGGTTTTCAACGTCTCAGAGTTTGTGATCGCCAAGCCGAGTGCGATCATCGCCGAAATGTTTACGGCCGCTCCCCTACTGCTCGATGGCACATGGGTGACGACCCAAGAAATTCTCTACGGCTTCCTGGTGAGTATCGCCATTGGCGTGAGTCTCGCGATCGTCGTCGTGCGCTTCAACTGGATCGAGCGCGCGGTGTACCCGCTCATTGTGCTCTTCCAAGTTGTGCCCAAGGTAGCTCTTGCCCCAATTTTCATTCTGTGGTTTGGGTACGGCCTGACTCCGAAGCTTTGGCTCATTGTTGTTATTGCGTTCTTCCCGATTACGCTCAATATGATCGTTGGACTCAAAGGATTCGATCCTGATCTCAAGGCACTCACGAATTCCATCGGCTCCACACGCAATCAATTTCTTTGGCGTGTTCAGTTTCCGACGTCACTCCCCAACCTGTTCGCTGGGCTTCGAATCGCTATCACGCTCTGTGTAATCGGTGCGGTTGTCGCGGAGTTCTCGGGCGCCTCAGCAGGGCTTGGATACCTCATCCAGTTCGCTTCGACACAGTTGGATACCCCACTGATGTTTGCGGCACTCACCGCAATTTCAATTCTTGGGCTTGTGCTCTACTACGCAATTAGTGCGCTTGAGTTACTCGCCGCAAAGTTCTACCCGCATATCAAGATCCAACCCGCAAACTAACTACTCTGTCATCTCACAATCACACAACAAAGGAGTTCATCGTGAAAAAGAGAATCCTCCCCGCACTGGCACTTGCCAGCGCAGCTGCACTGATCCTCACGGGTTGCAGCTCAAACGGCTCGTCAGAAGGAGACGGCGAGGCTGCGGTAGAGCTCGACCATGTCACAGTTCAGCTCGACTACGTTCCACGCGGAAATCACGCGATGTTCTTCGTCGGACAGGACCAGGGTTTCTTCGAAGAAGAGGGCATCGTCGTCGATGACATCATCAAGGGCACGGGATCGCCTGATGCCATGAGAATCGTTGGCACCGGCAAGGCCGACTTCGGCTTTGGTGACCTCCCAACGCTCGCAACCGCCCGTTCACAGGGTGTTGAAGTTACAGCTCTCGCAGCTGTAAACCAGTCGAGCCCACTCGGCATGTGCTCCCTCGCTGAGAATCACGAACTCAACACCGCTGAAGATCTCATTGGACTCAATGTTGGCGTACACCCTGCAGGGTCCACCTACATCTTCTGGCAAGCACTCCTCGCGGCAAACGGTATCGAAGGCAAGGTCAACGAACTCACCGTGACCCCTCCGTACGAGAGCTACCTGCTCACCGGCAACGTTGATGCAATCATTTGCTACATCGACGCCGAGGTGCCTGAGCTTGAGGCAAAGGCTGGCGGCCCGGGCAGCTTGAGCATCATGCTGGGATCCGAGAACGGCTACGACGTCTACGGATCAGGTATGTTCACGAGCCAGGCGCTCATTGATGACAACCCTGACCTCGTTGAGCGATTCACCCGCGCATACCTCAAGGCATTCCAGTGGACGATCGACAACCCAGAAGAAGCAGCAACGATTCTTGCGGCGTCGTCTGCTGAGCTGGCCGGCAAGGAGAGCATCTTCATCGAGCAGCTGCAGGCAGACATCGACTTCACATTTGAGAGCGACGCTACCGCGTCAGAAGGCCTCGGCACCATGCACGAGGACGTCTGGCAGAACACGATCGACGTACTCGCTAACCAGGGCGTCATTGAGACCGCACCTGAAGCTTCGTCAGTATTCGATATCTCGTTCCAGAAAGCAGCGCAGTAACCAATTAAAACTGCTTCCCCGGCCCGGCTTACGGTCTGGGGAAGCAGTTTTTTACGCGTGGATTACTCAGCTTATCCGCCGTGTGTTCCCCTCACCTTGCCTGTTTGCATTGAGGATCCACCAAGATCCATACCTGCGCGAGGAGCCCCTCATCAAGCTTCTTGACATCATGGTTGCTGAAACGCAAAAGCGGCCTCATCTAATGAGGCCGCTTTCGTTAGCTGGAGCTAGTTGTTCTGAGCAATGACGCTCATGGCTGCTTCAATTCCTGCACCAAGATCGACCTGGGCACCTAGGTCGCGGAGACCTTGCCCGAGTGCGGTGAGTCCCACGATCGGGTACATAGCATTTGCGCTCGGCCCCATATGCGCGAGGCGCATGAGGTTGCCCGCGCCCTGGCCGCTCGAGAGCATGACACCGTACTTCGCGCGAACGTGGGCACGAATATCCAGGTGTTCCAGATCGCCCGGCACGCGTACCGAAGTCACGCAATTTGCAGCGATCGATTCACTCGCAGCCCACAGCTCAAGGCCCATGGCTTGGGCACCTGCACGAGTAGCCGATGCGGCATTCGTGTGGCGCACAATTGCGTTGTCGAGCCCCTCTTCGAGCACCTGGTCAAGCACTGATTCGAGGCCATGCACGTCTGAGACCGACGGCGTGAATGGGAAGGCGCCACCCTCAAGCCACTTCTCCTTCCAGTCAAGCAATGACACGTACGATGCACGTGGGGAGTTGGGGTTGCTCTCAATCTGTTCCCATGCAGCAGGGCTCACCGAGACCATACCGATCCCGGGAGGGCCCGCGAGGCACTTCTGCGCGCCGGTGACAACAATGTCAAGCTGCCACTCATCGGTCTCGAACTCGAGACCACCGATCGACGAAACCGCGTCGACAAGCGTGAGCGCGCCGTAACGCTTCGCGATCGGGCCGATCGCCGCGCAATCAGTAAGAGTACCCGAGGGTGTCTCGGAATGGACCATCGTGATCAGACCGATGCCAGGGTTTTCCTGCAGATACTTCTCAACGGCTTCGGGAGAAACAGCATCGTTGTACGCTACTTCGATTTCATGGAGCTCGGCGCCGAAGCTTTCCAGCCAGTACCCCATGCCTTTGCCGAATACACCCTGCACTAGGTTGAGCACCTTCATGCCGGGCTTCGTAAGTGACCGCGCAGCACCCTCAAGCGCAACGATAGCCTCACCCTGCATGAGGAGCATGTCGTTCTTCGTCTTGAACACTTCTGCAGCCTTGCGTTGCGTGCGCCCGAACGTTTCTAGGAACACCGGATCGTAGTGGTACATGATCGGTTGCCCGAGGGCCGCGAGTGTTCGGTGTGTGGCCATCGTTGGTCCGGCCGACAGTGTAAATACTTCAGTACTGTGATTCATGATGCATCCTTACGTTGAGTTGTTATTGGCCGAGGCTGGAACAACTCAATCGGGCTCAATTCCGCGGAGCGTATGAACCATAGGAGTTGGATTCACCGTGCACCTCGCACATACGCAGTCGCAAGCGCAGGAGGAAGCGCGGATCGTCGAGCAAAGAACGTCAGCACAATCATCACGGCCACAAACGGCATCATGTGAACGACGTCATTTGGAATGTTCAGAGTGGTGAGCTGAAGTACCGTGCCCATAGCGACGAAGAGACCGTAGACGATCGAGATCAGCAGTACCCAGGTGAAGCGTCCACGGGCGAGCATTGCGACAACGATCGCAAGGAAGCCCACGCCGTTCGTCATGCCCGGAGTGAAGGTGCCCGCGGAGATTAGGGCGAGGTATGCACCACCCAGTCCTGACATAGCTCCACCAAAGAGCACCGCAAGTGATCGAGTGCGCATGACGCTGCCGCCGGCGGCATCCAGCGAAGCTGGTTTCTGACCAGCTGAACGAAGGCGCAATCCTGGTGTCGTCTTGTACAGCCAGATCGATGTCAGCACCAAGATTATGAGCGAGACATAGAACATTCCGGGCTGCGCAAAAAGGCCCTTCCCGACGACGGGAAGGTCAGAGAGGAAAGGAATTGTCCAAGGAGTATCGAGCCCGAGTCGTGGCTTCGACTCCGCGAACTGGAAGTCGTAGAGCACACTGCTCACACCTGCACCGGCTAGTCCAATACCGATACCGACGACGATCTGATTCAGACCTAACCAAACACAGAGCACCATCATGACCATCGACAGTGCGATGCCTGCAGCCGCTCCACTGAGAAAACCAACCCAGAAGCTTCCGCTCACGAGGGTTCCCACGAAACCGAAGTAGCCACCGACGAGCATGAGACCTTCCATACCGATGTTGAGCACACCGGACTGCTCGCCAACGGTCTCACCGATTGAGGCGAGCAGCAGTGGAATCGCGCTCGCCAGCACGGCGACGATAAACGCGGTAAGAAATGTTTCGCTAAAAAAATCGATCATGATGCTCGTCCTTAGTGCTTCTTGGCGGACTTGAACAGACCGGCAGGCAGGTAGCTCTTTCCAAGATCTTTACGGTTGCCGAGGTATTCGATAACCGTCATGAAGAACAGGATGAGCGCAACAATAATGAGAAGGAAATCGACGGACAGACCAGCTTGCTGCGCAGCGATGGTGCCGCCAGTTGCGAGGATCGCATAGAACGCGATGAGCGGAATCGATCCAAGCGGGTTCAGACGTGCGAGGAACACGAACGG
Source organism: Leucobacter denitrificans (assembly GCF_014396385.1). Taxonomy (NCBI): domain Bacteria; kingdom Bacillati; phylum Actinomycetota; class Actinomycetes; order Micrococcales; family Microbacteriaceae; genus Leucobacter; species Leucobacter denitrificans. Next base: position 1,762,361 of record NZ_CP060716.1, on the reverse strand, counting down.
CAAAACCTTGTCACCATATACGGGGTTCCAGTTCGTGCGCATGTAGCCCCACAAGCCAAGCATGTCGATCGCTCCGGCAAACGCAATCATTCCGCTCGAGAGCAGAAATACCGTGATGATGAGCTTTCTTGCATCGAGTCCGGCGTGCGTTGCTGCCTTCGGGCTCGCCCCCAAGATATCGACCTTCAGCCCGAACGACGACTTTGTGAGTATGTAGTGAAACACCAGCACCAAGATGATTGCGATGACAAAACCCACATGCACCCGCGTGCCAGGAATGTATGGAAGCATCAGGTTGAGGTCGAGCACTCGTGTCTGAGGGACGGTCACTTCGACATCTTGGAAGGGCCCCTTCACCAGGATGTTCGCACCACTGATGGCAATGAATGACACCATCAAGCTGGTAATGATTTCATTTGTGCCGTACTTTGCTTTCAGCCAGGCGGGCAGGAAGCCGAGCACGACGCCAATAACAACTGCAATCGCAAACAGGAGAACGATTGCTACAGCGAACGGGAGCGTGGCAAGAATGTCTGGCGCTGTGCCGGCCACCACCGCCGCTGCGATGAGATACGCACCGTTGTATCCAAGGTTCCAGAGTTGTGCCCGAAACGCGATGATCAGTCCCAGCCCAATAATGAGCAGAGGTGCCATTGCGGTGAGGGTCTTCTGCCAGCCTGTTCCGGCAATTCCAAGGTAGAAGATGTCGCCATAGAAGTCGAGCGGATTGACACCCATCACCCAGATGATGAGCCCACCGACGACGAGCGCGAGAACGACTGGCGTGATCGTACGAATCACAACCTCGAGTCCCTGGGACAGCTTGGTGGACTGTGGTCTACGTGTTGCTTCAATCGCGCGAGTTTCTGGTCCCGCGTCTTCAAGTGTGGGGGTAGAGGCCGTCATTGATTGCGATTCCTTAGACATGTTCCTGCTCCGAATCTTCCGGAGAATTCGAGTGAGCGGTCGTCTTCATGCCGACCATCATTTCGCCGATCCGCTCGGTCACATGATCGCCATCGTTGACAACCTCGCCGATGATCCGTCCATTTGATACGACGGCAACGCGGTCTGATAGCTCCGCAAGCTCATCAAGGTCGGTCGAAATGAGAAGCACTGCCCCGCCCTGGCGTGCGAAGTCACGCACCGTTTCACGCACTCGATACACGGTCTTGAGGTCAAGACCGTAAGTGGGTTTGTGGAAGATCACTACTCGCGGATCGTGAGAGAGTTCACGTGCGAGCAGAATCTTTTGAATGTTGCCGCCCGAAAGCGTCCCCGCTCTTGTGTGCTTCGACGGGGTCCGAATCTCGTACTCCGCAATCTGATCATCGGCCTCGCGCATCACTGCATCGCGGTCCATGCGACCCAGGCGCCAAAACGGTGATTCACCGATTTTCTTGAGCACGAGATTAAGCGCAACGCTCAGATTTCCGACAATTCCCTCGTGCAGTCGATCATCGGTGACGTAGCGTACGCCAAGATTCTGACGTGCCTTCACCTTGTACTTCGTGACATCCGTACCATCGAGCGACACGCTGCCTGAAGCCGGCGTCCGCTGGCCCGCGATCGTTTCTGCGAGGTGGCGCTGCCCGTGGCCGTCGATACCTGCGATCCCGAGAATCTCACCGGCGCGGATAGCGAGGCTGACGTCGGAAATCGCAACCTCTCCCGACTCAGAAGTGGTCGTGAGGCCCGCAATTTCAAGCACGGTCTGAGCATCAGCTGCGACGCTGCCACGCCGCTCCACTTCTGCTGCCCCCGCTGCCTCGGCCTGTTCGGCTGAGATCGTCTCGGGGTTCGATCCAAACATCGCCTCAAGGATGCGATCTTTCGCCTGTTCTTCTGTCATCGCGTGCATTTCTTCGGGTGCGATGCGTCCGGCCACGTAGCCCGCGCGGAGAATCGTGACCGCATCACCGATCGCGTAGGCTTCGTGAAGTTTGTGAGAAATGAAAATGACGGCGAGTCCCTCTGCTTTGAGGCGGTTCACGCTCTCAACGAGACTGTCGATCGCCTGAGGAGTGAGCATCGAGGTGGGCTCATCAAGGATGAGCACCTCGGAGCCCTTCCACATTGCCTTTGCAATCTCCACTTGTTGCTGCTGCCCGAGACCCAAGTCTCCGGCGAGCATGTGCGGATCGATCTCAGCGCCGAGGAGCTCGCTCAACTCGGCGAGTCGCGCTGCTGCGCTGGTTTTATCGAGCCAGAAATTGCTCTCGTCACTGAGCATAAGGTTCTCGAGCACAGTGAGTGTCGGGATGAGCGCGGAGTGCTGGTACACCACACCAATGCCCTGGGCAATTGACACCGCTGGAGAACTCAGCACCGTCGGCACACCGTTCATCTCAATGCTTCCCTCATCGGGCTGCTGCAGCCCGGCAAGGATGCTGATGAGCGTCGACTTTCCTGCACCGTTCTCACCCAGGAGGCAGTGGACCTCGCCGCGTCGCACGTCGAGCGATATGGCGTCATTCGCCACGATTCCGGGAAAACGCTTGGTGATATCGGTGAGTCGAATCACGATGTCGCGATCAACTTCCGAAGCGAGTGCAGGTGAGGCGTGCGTGCTGGACATCGCTGTCCTTTCTCATAGGGGCTTGAGTGGTGACGGGAGTGTGCGCCCGGACGTACGTTATCCGGGCGCACACTTCGCAATGGGTTACTTGCCCTTTGCGTCGATGATTGCTTGAACGGCGTCCTTATCAGTCGCGCGCTCAATGGTGATGCTGCCGTCAGCGATGCCCGCCTGGGCAGCCTCAACAGCTGCGGCGATGTCACCGGTGAGGTTGTCGGTTTCTTGGAGCGTCAGTCCGCCGTTGGCTACAGTGAGCTCATAGGTCTCTGTACCGAACGTGCCAGCTTCAACATCCTTGATCGCTTGCACGTACGAATCCTTGAAGTTCCAGAGCACTGACGTGAGCACAAGTGCAGGATCTTCTACGATCTCGGTAACGTCACCGATCGTTGCGATGTACGACAGGGGGTAGTCAGTCGAGGCGCTCTCGATGGCCTGGAGGTAACCCATCGTCGCTCCGTCACCCATACCCATGATGACATCGGCTCCCGCCGCGATGACCTGATTCATCACGTTCGTTCCACCTGCCGAGTCACCGTATCCGGCCGGACCAACGTAGGCAATCACGACGTTGATCGATGGATCAACGCTGTACACGCCCTGCGCGAAGCCTCCGGACATCAGGAACCAGTTGAGGTCCTCAGCCGAGGCGACTATTCCGACCGTGTTCGTCTCAGTCTTGTTCGCTGCAGCGACGCCCGCGAGATATGCACCCTCCTGTGCCTGGGTAATGATCGTGGCAACCTTGCCGGGCTCGTTCTTATCGAAGTCGACGACGAGTGTTGGCACGCCTGTGGTCATTCCCACTCGGTGGCCTGCAGTGTTAAAGCCGCTCGCGTGCGCAATGATGAGGTCATTTCCGCCCTCAGCAACCTGGGTGAGAATCGTCTCGGTATTGTCGTACCCAACGTTCGAGTTGTCGTCGAGGTCGATTCCTAGTTCCTCGGCTGCTGCTTGGGCAGCCCAGATACCCTGCTGGTTCCAACCGTAATCGGATTCCTTTTCAGGGGTGACGATTGCGAACTGCGAGACTGTTTGACCTGCTGCTTCTTCACCGCCGCCATCGCCTGATCCACCGCCAGTGTCACCGCGACCCGAGCATCCTGCTGTAAGGATCAGGCCGACGACAGTTGCGGCTACCAAGCCGGTGCGGAGTGCCCGCTTTTTACCATGATTAAAGAACACCTGTTGTCCTCTTTCCTACTCATCGTTGAGTTACGTGCGCGATAAGCGCATCATTACACCAGAAATTATCACCATGTAATGTGACTATATGAAACTATAAGAACCCAAGGCTGTCAAGGGAATTTGTGGGTTGAGACCACAGCGTTACGCGAGTTGTCGCCTTGATTTGTGCTTGCCCGTCCACTTGTCCACGCATCCGCGGACGGGCAGCGCGAATTAACACGGTCTATCCACCACTACCGTGGATGACTGTGTAGAAGTTGCAGCGCGAGCTACGCGACGACCTGCGGGATGCTCATCATGTCGCTGATTTCGCGTGCGCCTTCTCTCACCTTTTGCAGCAACTCACCCCGACGCTCTTCCGATAGCCGGAACTCCAGTCCGGCAATCGATAGCGCAGCGACGGTGCGCCCCTCCACGACAATCGGCGCAGCAACCGCATAAATGCCCTCATCGACCTCAGCGGAGGAGATCGCAAAATGCTGCTTACGTATCGCCGAAAGCTCACTCTTCAGCTCTTCCCCCCAGTCTGGGCCAAGTCGCTCCTCGAGATGCGCGAGGTACTTACGCTGTTCCTCAATTTGTGTCGCAGCAAGTAACACCTTCGACCCGGCACCGCGGTGCAGAGGCATGAGATGCCCCTGCAGGAACGAGATCGTCGCCTGCTTATCTGGTTGCGATGAGGCAACGCACACTGCCGAATCGCCGATCCTCCGCAGAATGAGCACCGTCTCGTGTGTCTCCCCGACAAGTCGGTTAACGACGGGCATTCCGAGATTTCCAATGTCGATCGACGATTCGGCAACAGATGCAAGTCGGAACATCTGTGGAGTCAGCGAATACGCACCCCTTCCCGTTTCCTCGATGAGGTAGAGCTCACGAAGCAACGAGATATACCTATATGCGCTCGGTACCGAGATGCCGAATTGGGTCGAAATGCTCTCAACGGTCACTTCAGGTGAGGATTCAGAGAAGCTCAAGAGGATCTGAAGTACCCGCCTCGCGCTATCGACGCCTTTCGCCCGGCTTGTTTGCACAGTAAACCCGTTTCGTATAGGTAGAGATGATTGCAGACTACGCTACTCGTTATATTTGCGAGAGCTTACCGCTGATAAGTACCTACCAGTCGATTCTGCTCTACTATCGCGTCTGCATAGTTTGCAAGGAACTCTTCGCGGCTTGGCTCCCCTTCAACCTTACGGCTCAATGCGTAGACCCAAAAGTAGTAGTGGTGCTGGCCGTGACCGTGCGGCGGCTGAGGTCCGGAGTAAGAGGCCTCCCCAATGCCGTTCGGCCCAACGCGTCCCGATGTCACATCTGCACTCTGTGGATCAATCCCGTAAACGGTCCAGTGTGTGAAACCCTGTGGAAGGGGTGCGTCTGGGTCGTGCAGAATGACCGCTAGCTCGACAGCCTCAGCGGGTACCCCGCTGATTTCCAAACGCGGAACTTGATTCCCTGTCTCCGCAGCAAACGCATCATCGATTGCACCAAGTGACGCGATGTCCGGGCTAGAAATGGCAAGATCTTGAATGTTCAGTCCCATGGTTATTCCTTTTCTTTACGTGGTTCGAGTCGATCAATAAAGTCACTGACGATGCGTGCCACAGCTTCTGGTTGTTCTTCTGGTACGTAATGATCCGCGTGTTCAACGACCTCGTATGTGAGATCAGGTCGCACTTCTCGCGAACGCTCAAATGCCTGCTCAGTCACCAGCACACTCTCGGCACCGCGAATCACAACCGCAGGAACCGCAATGCGCTTGTAAGTCTCCGTGAGGTCTTCACGTAGCCCTTCAACTGTCTGCCTCATCGCTTCTGGGTCAGCAAGCGGTACGAGCACACCGTCGCGCTCCTCATACCCATATTCCGCGCGACGCTCGACTGCATCTTTCGGCATCTTCTTGTAGCGCTGCTGGAGATAGGTTTCGACCTCAGCAGTTGTGGCAAAACGCTGGTCTCCACCACCGACCCTCGCCGCGAGCGTGTCAAACACTTCAGTCTCGATGAAGGGATTGAAGTCAATGGCAACAATGCCGTCGATAATCTCCGGGTACCTGGCCGCAGTCACAATTGAGTTCCGAGAACCCAGCGAGTGTCCGACCAAGACATTCCTGCCTGGCCCTCCCAGTTGAGCAACAAGACCTCGAACGTCGTCACTGTAGTCGGCAGCGCCATACCCCGCGGCAGGCTTATCGCTGCGTCCGTGGCCACGCTGATCCACCGCGATAACCCGGAAACGCCGGGACAGCTCGGCTTGGATAGGTGCCCAAACCCGGTGATTCGCGGTAACTCCATGAAAAAGGAACACCGTGTCCTCGCCGTGGCCGCTCTCTGCGTATACTATCCGCTGCGGGCCGTTCGCACCGCCAACATCGACAGTGCGAACGACCTGCTGAGAAACTTTCGCTTCAGTCATTGTGAACCGTTACACCTGGTCACTGCTCAGTGGCTTGGGCATTGCGTTGCGCACCTGGATGAGTTGCGACACGATCTGCGCTCGCTTCGCCGCGACATCGCCCTCACCGTACTCGAACAGGCCCTTACCTGACTTGAAGCCGAAGGTCTGCGCTTCAATGTTGTCGGTGATCACTTGGGGAACTCCGTCCGTCTTCGAGAGGTCACGATTGAGGTAGCTCGCAACATTGTTGTAGGTGTCGAGGCCAGCCATATCGAGAAGACGCATCGGGCCGACTACGGCGAGCTTGAAGCCAATGCCCCACCGCACACAAATGTCCATGTCTTCCTTCGAGATGATGCCTTCGTCGACGAGCGCGAGGCTTTCACGCATAATCGCGTACAGGATGCGGTTCTCAACAAAGCCAGGAACCTCGCCCTCAAGTACAGCCTCGTATCCGAAGGAGTTGGCGAGCGCAACGACAGCATCACGAGTTGCATCGCTGGTTTGCTCGCCCGGAACCACCTCGATGAGGGGATCACGTGAGGAGGGTTCGACCAGTGCATGCCCACAAAGCGCTCGGGGTGCTTCATGTCTTCAGCGAGCTTCGTGATCGGGATCCCCGAGGTGTTCGAAGCAATGATGACCTCAGGGCCTACGAGTGACTCGACCTGAGCAATAACCTGCTTTTTGAGGTCCTCTCGCTCTGGGACAGCCTCGAGAACGTACTCTGCTTTCGCGAGCGCTTCTTCGATGCTCGTCGTAAATGAGAGCTCGCCCTGTCGGTCACCCCGTGCTGCATCGAGTTTGTCAAGAACGCCTTCTGCGACCTTGACACCCTCTGCAGCACGATCAAGTGCGTCCTGAACAACGTCGTAGATGGTGACATCCGCGCCACTGCGTGCGAAAACCGCAGCGATGCCGGGGCCCATGATGCCTGAACCCAGGACCGTAATGTTGCGTGGTGTTGACATGTGCATTCTCCTTCGAATTAGCTAGTTCGCGATGTGTTAGATCGCCTGGGGCTCGCGGCCCTCGGAAATATCAAGCAGGCGGTTGAAATACTTCCAGTAGTTCTCTTTCGCCGGCTCGGGGTAGATGCGCCCGTGCTTCTCAATGCTCTCTGCGTGATCAGGAATTGCGAACTTCGCTCCCGAACTCTCAAGGTCGATCTGGAACTTCGATGACCACTCCAGGAAGATGCCACAGAGCAGCAGTTCACGCACGTCGCCACCTGTGAAGGCGATTCCGTGGTTTGCGAGAAGAATTGCTTCAGCAGCGCCAAGGTCGCGCGCCACAGCGATACCGAGATCCACCGTCGTGATGATGTGGCTGGTTTCGTCGAAGCGCGGCACACCATGCTCCGCGAACCACGCACCGTGGTTGTTAACCGGCGCGAGTTCATTCTGACCAGCCCCGAATACTGTCGCGTAGTGAGCGTGTGAGTGTCCAACGAAGTTGACGTCAGGCCGAGCCTTGAAAATCTCAGCGTGCAGGGGCCACTCCAAGTGACGGAAACCCTCGCCCTGCAGCACCTCTCCATCGAGGGTGACAAGCAGGAAGTCCTCCGCCTGCACCTCAGAAAGTGCGAGGTGGCCACGCTTCAGCCACATTCCACGTCCCTCAGGATCGCGGTAGGACATGTGACCCATCGACATGTCACCGTGTCCCTCAATCTCGAGAATACGGTGGACTCGAGCAAGGTCATTCAGTGTCGCCCGAATTTCAGGCGATGGGTTGAACGGCTCACGCATGTGTTTACTCCTAGTTTCTTGTTCGCAGTTTCAGGCGGGGCAGTGGCTACTTGGCCAGCTTTGCCAGCGCCTCTTCCTTGGTGATTCCACCGACACGGGCTTGGGCGCGCGGGCCGCTCGAGACGGCGACACAGATGACAAGCTCATCAGGCTTCGGACCTTCGTCAATATGCAAGGTGATGCCGTCGTAGTAGTCGCGAACAAAGACTTCATCCTTAAACGCGAGAGGGATATCGATCGAGGTTCCGGCCGAGGCTACTTTTGTGAACGAAGAGATCCACGCCGCTCCTCCCCCGATTGCGTCACGGAAACCATTGCCAAAAATGGTGGTAACACATGCGACGACGTGCTCCTGTTCCCCAGCAGTTCCAGCAATACCACCCTTACCGTACCCCTCAACCTCCCGGCCTCCGAGCAATGCCTTCGCGCGAGTGCCCAGCTCATGCGCGAGAACACCACTTGGTGCGGTGAGCGCACTGAGATCCTCTTGGAAAGGCTGACTTGCGAATGGGTTGCGAATGACCACAGCCACTGCAGCCTTCACGAGTGGGTCATCGAGCTTGCGACCGGCGAGTTCTGTGACCTCAACGGTTTGCGTGTGCCACGAGCGGATCTCGTAGTCATCAAGTGAATAGTTTTCAGACATGGTTTACGTGCTTCTCCGTCGGATCGTATGCTGCGGTCTCAAGGACCTCTGGTGTGAACTGGTTGCCCTTGGACATGTTGCGGGTCTCTGCGTACCATGCGGACTTTGCCTGGCAACGATCGGTGATACCGCGTTCTTCTGCTTCCCATGCAACGAGCGTTTCGGGGAGATTCTCGGGACGAGCAGAAACGGCCATGGCCATGGTGTACGCATTCGTCATTGCGGTGCCAGCGCCCTGTGCAAGCGCCGGGCACATTGCATGTGCGGAGTCACCCACGAGCGCTACCCGCCCGTTCGACCAGTTCTTCAGTACGTTGGTCTGGTAACCGTCATACCTGCCTTCGGTGATCTTCGCTGCTTCGCGGAGGACCGGTGCGAGGTACGGGTGGCTCTCTACCCACACGTCGTAGTTGACCGGAATCGCTGAACCTTCTTCGTCTTCGATCGGGGCCATCAGCGCAATGTACAGTTCGTCCTCATTGCAGGGGACGTAGAGTACGCGCAGCACGCGGGGCTCAAAGTTCCAGAAGTCGATGACGTTATCCCATTCATCGCCACCGCCGAGCTCCTCCTTGCAGCGAGGAACGATGAGGCGTGTAACGCCATCCTTCGAACGAGTGCGCTCCTGCTCAAAACCGATGGAGTCACGTACCTGCGAAGTAACCCCGTCTGCTCCAACGATGAGGTCAGCGTGGCGCACCTCACCCGAGGCGAGGGTCAGACTTCCTGCTGGGTCGGCAGCAACGACCTCAGAGTTAACAAGTATCTTTACACCCGACTGGATAGCGGCATCTGCTAGCGCCTCGTGCAGTGCGCGACGGGTCATTGTGCGCCAGGGAAGTCCGTCGAAGTCTTCCTTCGACACCGATTCATTGTGGATCCGCGTCTCGTAGTACGGCGGCACCATGGTGTGCGGGAGCAGCGTGTCATACGCATCGATTGCCTTGAGTACTTGGAGACTGTTGTTCCACAACACGATGCCTGCTCCGAGTGGACGCATTTCTTCGCCGCGTTCGTGCAGCGTAACATCCCAGCCCTGCTGAGCAAGCGTGGTCGCAGCGACGAGCCCGGCAAAACCGGCCCCTGCCACTTCCGCTTTGAGTCCGTTTTTTTCTTTCATGGTCTTTTCCCTTCGCGCATAAGACCGATGCTCAACTCACATATCAATATACGAGTTTCACAGTTTAATAAATAGTATTTCTGGCACAAAAGTGCCGAGCGCCGGTGTGGTGCACCTCAAGGCACCACACCGGCCTCGTTTAATTTCGAGTGTGTCCGCCGTCGACGACGAGCAGCTGGCCGGTTACCCAGCCCGCCTCTTCGGTGGTCAAGAACGCCACTGCTGGCGCAATGTCCTCAGGCTGACCCTTGCGGTCAAATGCCTGCATCGGCACAACATAACCGAAGCCATCGTTGTGGGGTCCGGCCTTAACGCCTTCACTTTCAGTGAGTCCAGGCGCCACCGCATTCACAGTGATCCCATCCTTACCAACTTCGCTCGCGAGTGAGCGCGTAAAACCAACGGTCGCCCCCTTGCCGGTCACGTAGTGGTTGCAGTTCGGCGTTCCGGCTACAAAGGTATTCGACGCAATATTAACGACGCGACCGTATCCGGCTTCCGCCATCACCTTTGTGACCGCCTTGGTGACCAAGAACAGTCCGTCAACATTCACCGACAGCACGCGGCGCCACTCCTCGAACGTGAGGTCTTCCCAAGCAATGAACGGCACGATTGCGGCATCATTCACGAGGATGTCGATGCGACCGTACTTCTCCACCGTGGAATCGACGAGGTTCTGCACCTGCTCCGGGTTGCTGACGTCAGTCTGAACGAACAGTCCCCCAAGGCTGTCGGCTACCGCCTGCCCCTTTTCCGCATTCACGTCTGCAATAACCAGAGTGACGTCGTTCGCCGCAATCCGACGCGCGATTGCCTCTCCGATGCCCTGCGCCGATCCCGTTACGATTGCGACGCGCTTATCATGTGTTGCCATGTGTATTCTCGCTCCTTAGCCAGATGTACGTGAGTATTTGGCGCCAATGCGCCAATGTTGTGAGGTCTAGTTGCCGCCGTAGTACTCGGGAGCCTTCTTCCAAGTCAGGAACGGTTCCATCTCGTGCGACGGGTAGATATCTGCCCCACGGGTGCGGCTCACGTATGCGAGTTTACGGAGCGAGTCCACCGAGCCCGTCGGATCGAGGTGGAAGCCCTGTACCGCTTCAGTCTCGATTGACTTGTGGGTATACGCTGCGTCACCCGCAAAGAGCATCGATGGCGAGTTCTCGAGTTCCACGAGCATTGAGTAGTGCGCGACAGTATGCCCGGGGGTCTCAATGAGCGTCACGCCCGGAGCGATCTCGTACTCACCAGAGATGAACTTGTACTTTGACTTATCGAAGTCGAACGAGAGATCGGAGTAACCGAGGCGCTCAAACGGTTCGGGAACCAGTGCGTGCCGGAGTTCGTCCTTATGCACCAGCACCTGCGCGTTGGTCAGGTATTTATTTCCACCTACGTGGTCAAAATGGAAGTGCGAGTTGATGACAATGTCCACGTCTTCTGGCTTGTAACCACACAGCGCCAACTGTGCCGGGATGGTCTGCTCAGGCGTCTGCAGCGGCTTCTCGAACGGAAGCACCTTGTTCACGTGGTCCAGGTCGAATCCAGTGTCGAACATCACCAGCGGCCCACCGTCGATGTCGACAAGCACGCTGTACACAGGAAAACGAACCTCTTGACCGAGATCGTGATGCCAGTGCACTTGTGACGCATCGATGACGAGCGTTCCTCCGTCAAGCAGATATACCTTGGGGTCGGCCATACGTTCCTCCTCATTGAGACCCGGCACGCGAATCTTCCATAAAGACCCGCTATCACTCATCGTGATCTGGGTATCAGAATATGAGAATTAATGAGGTGGAGTCAAGTTGATCTTTCAAAATTCATTCATATGTTGATATTCACATTGCGTGTATTGATAAAAACCCACAATAATGTGAGTGACATCACTGTTCAAAGGAGTCCATGATGACGGCATATCTCACAACACGAGCGGGATTCATAATTACCGCCAAAGACGTATCCGCTCTTGCCAAGTTCTATGTGGAGGGATTCGATTTCGAACTCACAACCATGTTTGAAGATCCACCGTATGCCATTCTCGTCAAGGAAGGCATGCGCCTTTCACTTACCGAAGACGGAACTCGCGGCGACGACATTCCCGAATTCACTTTCAGCCTCGACACGAACAGGGACGCTCGGTCGACCTGCATGGTCTTGGAAGTTGACAGCTGCGACGCTGCCCGCGCCGAGCTGGAGTCTCGGGGAGTCACCATGCGCTCAGAGACGTTCCGTCCCCCTTGGGGTGGCGCACGCTTCTTCTGCGAAGACCCAGAGCACAACCTAATCGAAATTGAGGAGCTCGCATGAAAGCGGTAATACTCTCAGGCCCGGAACAAATTTCTGTCGAGGAGGTCGATACTCCGACCGTTCAGTTTCCGACTGACGCGATTGTGAAGGTGTCGCACTCGGCAGTATGCGGCGCAGACCTCCTTCCTTTCCACGGGCACACCCCGGGATTTGAGTTCGGCATGATCCCGGGCCATGAATTCGTTGGCGAAGTCGTTGAGGTGGGCTCAGAAGTCGACGGGATCTCCGTCGGCGACCGCGTAGTGAATACGAGCATGACAAGCTGTGGCACCTGCTCGGAGTGTGCGGCAGAGCGCTGGACCCAGTGCACCACCCGAAGCCTGTTCGGCTACTCCGGCGTGTACCCCAAACTCGATGGCGGTCAGGCCGAGTACGTCCGGGTACCAAACGCCGCACGCTCGCTGCTCGCGCTCCCAGAAGAGGTTTCATCCGAAGACGCCCTCTTCCTCGCGGACATACTTCCGACCGGGTACGCGGGAGTTGACAATGCTGGCGTCACAGAAGGAGACCTTCTCGTCGTACAGGGCGCTGGGCCGGTAGGCCTCATGGCTGTCATCGTTGCTCTCAGCCGCGGGGCAAGAGTCGTCGTCGTCGACGGTGTCGATGCTCGGCGCGAACTTGCGACAGAGCTAGGGGCGACCGCGATCACCCCGCAGGAAGCCCGCGACTATATCGATACGCTCACCGATGGCGTGGGAGCGGATTGTGTCATTGAGGCATCGGGGAGCATTCCCGCACTCAAGGATGCGCTCCACCTCGCGCGTCCACAGGGAATCATCTCAGTTATTGGCGCTCACTTCGAGAACGACTTCCCCCTCGACAACGGGGTGATGTTCGAAAAGGAACTCACCCTCAAGTTCAACATTGGTAACCCTTTCAAGACCAGAGAACTCCTCCTCGAGGCGATTCGCCGTGGCGAACTTAAGCCTGGCCGCGTTCTCACGCATGTCCTCCCGGCAGATGATGCTGTCGAGGCGTACACGAAGTTTGACAACAAGGAGTTCACAAAGGTCGCACTCACCTACTGATGTTCTGACCTTACGCCGCCGAATGCCCGGGTTTGTCCGCAAACTCGGGCATATCGGTGTAATAGGCCCAGCGGTAGCAGTACTCTGTGACCGGGTTCGCGTTCACATCACCGATACAAATCATGTCGCGATACCGTTTTTCGTCGGTTTGGTCATAGTGCACTCGGCACAACACGCGAAACTGCTCCTCGTCGAGCATGTTCTCGGAAGGCTGCCAGCACTCGACATCGGTGACCGTACCGTCAATCTCCGAGTCCTTCGGCGCGATCGCAGTGAGCTGGGAAATGACGTTCACGTCTGAATCCGTCAGCGTCGTTTCAGCCGCGCATCCTGCCAGGGCGAACGGTGCGATAGCGAGCGCAATACCAGCAAGGCTACCCGCGATGCGGTGTGCGTTCCGTCGTTCCACGAGTTGGCCCCTCTATCATCAACCGATACGAGAGTATCAATATATCTTAAATACAGGCACGAGAACGTTGAAAACTACTTTTCGTCAGGGTTAAATGCAGCGAGTCGCTGTTGTGGTCGACCCTGCGCTGCACCGGCAAGAGCCACCACAATCTCGTTCGAGTGGGGGGCATCCGAGATCCGCACCTCGATAGTTTGATGGTGTGATCGAATTGTCGCGTCGGTAATGTGCTTGAGCGGAATATCAAACACGATTCCAGCTGGACCTCGCTTCTCCACTGCTGGGAGTAACGTCGTCGCGCTAGCAACGTTGCGGAAGTGGTTCCCGAAACTCAGTGTATGAATTAGCGCAGAACCGTGCTCAATCTCACCACCGAGACCGACGATTGCTGCCTTTCCGTATGCCTCAATCGGCGCTCCCAACGCTTCTGCGACTCGAGGGGCAAGCAAGGCACCCAGGTCCGAGGCGACCTCCGCGATTCCAGGGCCCAGATCCTCGACAAACCCTTGATCCGCCCACGGATTCGCAATCACCGCCGCGACAATTGCAATGCGCGCTGCTGGCGAGACCTCTTTGCCACCCTCAAGCGCGACTTCCTCAACGATTGTCGTGAGCTTGCGAAACTGTACGGTCATGCTGCTATCCCTCCCTTATACGGACTTCTGCGTCCGCACAAATCTATCCATCACTCGCCTCGCCCAGCGAGGTGATTGTGGTGCTGGATCACCTCAGCCACAACGAAGTTAAACCACTTCTCGGCGAACTCTGGGTCGAGGTGCGCGTCTTCGGCGAGCGCGCGCAGCCTCGCGGTCTGGCGGGCCTCACGAGCAGGATCCGACGGCGGCATGTCGTGCTCGGCCTTCAGCCGACCGACCGCCTGCGTGCAGCGGAACCGCTCGGCGAGCATGTGCACGAGCGCAGCATCAATGTTGTCGATGCTCGACCGAAGGGTCGCGAGCTGCTCCTCTGGGCTTATCTCAGACACGCACACTCCCCTTCAGGTCAGTTGAGCAGGTCATGGCGCACCACAACCTGTTCGCGCTCGGGACCGACCCCAATTGCCGAGATCCGCGATCCACTCATTGCCTCAAGCGCGAGGATGTAATCTTGCGCGTTCTTCGGCAGCTCTTCGAAGGTGCGGGCGCCAGAGATGTCTTCGTCCCAGCCAGGGAACTCTTCGTAGATAGGCTTCGCGTGGTGGAAGTCGCTCTGGTTCACCGGCATCTCGTCATGGCGCACTCCGTTTACGTCGTAGGCGACGCAGACAGGAATCGACTTGATACCCGAGAGCACGTCGAGCTTCGTGAGCACGAAGTCGGTGACGCCATTGATGCGGGCGGCATAGCGCGCGATCGGCGCGTCGTACCAACCACAGCGCCGCAGACGCCCCGTGGTGGTGCCGTACTCGTGGCCGACCTTTGCGAGGTGCTCGCCCATCTCATCGAAAAGCTCGGTCGGGAACGGTCCAGCGCCGACGCGAGTCGTATACGCCTTGACGACTGAGATCACGCGATCAATCTTGTGCGGGGGTAGCCCTGAGCCGGTTGATGCGCCACCCGCGGTCGCATTCGACGATGTGACGAACGGGTACGTGCCATGGTCAATGTCGAGCATGGTCGCCTGACCGGCCTCGAACAGCACGGTCTTGCCCTCGCCCATAGCCTCGTGCAGCATGAGCCCGGTGTCGCACACCATGGGTTCGAGCAGCTCACGGTAGCCGAGCAGATCTTCGACGACCTCATCGGGCGAAATCGCGCGACGGTTGTAGATCTTGACGAGTACCTGGTTCTTGAAGTCAAGCGCCGCTTCGACCTTCTGGCGAAGAATTGTCTCATCGAAAATGTCTTGAATGCGGATGCCGACGCGGTTGATCTTGTCAGCGTATGCGGGGCCGATACCGCGCCCCGTCGTGCCGATCTGACGCTTGCCGAGGAAGCGTTCGGTGACCTTGTCGAGGGTGCGGTGGTACTCGGTGATCACATGCGCGTTCGCGCTCACCTTGAGCTTCGATACATCGACACCGCGTTCGCTCAATGCGTCGAGCTCATGCTTGAGCACCGCAAGATCAATCACGACGCCATTCGAAATAATCGGCGTGACACCCGGCGTGAGAATTCCTGAAGGAAGCAAGTGCAGCGCATACTTCTCATCACCCACGACCACCGTGTGACCGGCGTTGTTACCGCCGTTGAACTTTACGACATAGTCGACACGGCTCCCGAGCAGGTCGGTCGCGCGACCCTTGCCCTCGTCGCCCCATTGGGCACCGGTAATGAGTACAGCGGGCATCTCAGCCCCTCCCTAGCGCTTAGACAGATACCGACCTATCCTATCGAACCGCTTACTCGGTGGTTTCGATGGCGGCGATTGCGGTCGGGTCGGCCCCGTTCAAGAACTCGGTGAGGCGATCCACCTCATCGGCCTCCCCGATCGCGGCGGCGGATCGGCGCAGCGCATGCAGGGCCCGCAGCACACCGCGGTTCGGCTCGTGCGACCACGGCACCGGGCCTGCCCCACGCCAGCCCGACTTGCGCAGCGCGTCGAGACCACGGTGGTAGCCAACACGCGCGAACGCGTAGGCCTCGATCTCACGACCATCGGAGTGAGCTTCGTCTGCGAGCGTTGCCCATACGAGTGGCGATGCGGGGTGCTCGCGCGCAATCAGTGCTGGATCTTGCCCCGCGGCGAGCGCATCGACGACCGCTGAATCTGCGGCGAGGAGCGTGGGCTCGGGGCCGAGAAGGTTCGCGCCGACCATTAGCGGAAGTTCACGAACTGGAGGGCAACATCAACGTCTGCGCCCTTGAGCAGCGCAATGGTCTCCTGCAGGTCATCGCGGCTCTTTGAGGAGACGCGCAGTTCGTCGCCCTGAATCTGGCTCTTCACACCCTTGGGCGCCTCGTCGCGGATGAGCTTGTTCAGCTTCTTGGCGGTCGCCTGATCGATGCCCTCCTTGAGCTTCGACTCGATGCGGTATTCCTTGCCGCTTGCGAAGGGTTCTCCAGTGTCGAGCGTCTTCAGCGACATGCCACGCTTGATGAACTTCGACTGCAGCACGTCGAGCACCGCCTTCGCGCGCTCTTCCGAGTTCGCCTTGATGAGGATCGCCTCGCCCGAGTGCGAAATATCGGCACCCACACCCTTGAAGTCGTAGCGCTGCTCGACCTCCTTGCGCGCCTGGTTGACCGCGTTCTCGACCTCCATCGAGTCGACCTTGCTCACTACGTCAAATGAAGAATCAGCCATACGCCCAGCGTACGCGAAACCCGTCGGGGTTGCGTAGCCGCACTTGGGCAGGTCCGAACGTCGAGCACCTCCGCTCAAACACTCTCTAACTTTCAAGCATCTAGCTGCACGCCGTGGAGTCGAGCCAATTGAACTTACCGTGAGAAGTCTTGGTATGTCTTCATCACACGAAGAGCATCAATAAAGTCAGTGAGCGCGAGATGTTCAGTTTCAAATTCACGGATTGTCGTCTCTATAGCAACGGCACGCTCATCGGTTGAGACTGTTACCCATTTCCCATCATGAGCAAATATACAAACTTTGTTAGTTGTTCCGCCATTTGGTTGCCCAAAATACGCATACTCACTAAGGCCTTCTGTCTCGATAACAGTCGCTGCTTGTGATTGATCCATTACTTTCACCTGCCTCCGCCAGGAACAGGGGCTCCACCATTTGGGTTGCCACTGCTGGGCTCACCGGTGTTTGTCGCGGTGCTGCCAGTCGATGAAGAACCGCCTGCCGTTGTTGTCGCCGCGGGTGTGCCGCCAGCACCAGCCGGTGAGGCGCCAGAGATATTTGTGAGCGATGCGTTCGGGGTCGCCGAAACGTTCGGAGTCACGGAAGCGCTCGGGCTGACCGACGGGCTCTTGATTGATGTCGCACCGCCACCTACGGCACCACCCGCGGCCCCGGTGAGCGCCGACATCAACAGGTTGAACTCCTGCCCCGTCACCTGGGATGCAGCAAACTCACCCGCGACACCACCCACCCCACCGGTAACCCCGTCAACGGTCGCACGGGTCGTGACCCTCGCACCCCGGGAAGTAATACTGCTGCCGATATGTGAGAACGGGCCAGCGATCGCGCCCCCGATCGCGGACGACACCGCAGCCCCACCGACGTCCTCCCAAGAGAAGTTCCCAAACGCGGCCGACGCTGTCGCGTTCGCGGCCGTGCCAGACACCATCGATTCCAACGCCTCGATTGACGCCCGACGCATCACCCCCATGGTCCGCTTCCCCAACTGAATGAGAGTTTTCAGTTTGTTGATCACCGCAAGAAGTCTTGGCACCCACCTCGCAACCGTGACCGCGGCCTTCCCGGCTGCTGCGACAGCGCCAGCGCCAAAGGAGATAAGTGATAAGAACACGCCGAGTCCGAGATCGACGGCGATCTCCACCGCTAACTCCCCGAGCATTTCAAGGAGCTCAGTCCGGATGTCTTCCACGTTTTTTGCGAAGCCCGCACACCCGTCACTCAAAGAGCGGGCGTCGCCTGCGAGATCCCCAATGAGGCTCGACAGCTTCTGATGTACCGCAGCAACATCTGCTTGCTGCGGGAACTCGGAGGCGAGGGTGAGCGGGAGCGCAGCATCCAACGACGCTTTCGCAGAAACGAGCTGCTGCTCGTATGCATCCCACACACCAGCGGCCTGCGTGATTTTCCCGGTGTCCGCGGTTGGGATCACAATCCCCGCCGTGTCTTTCAGGAAGTTTTCCACCCATTCCAGGATCTCGCCCTGCAGAGTCCCACGCTGCTCATCACCCAGCGCAGTTCCTACAGACGGCGCGACCGCAGTGACCTGCGTCGGCGTCATGGTCGCGTACGAGTTTGATCCACCACCGGCCCCGACGAGCTCCATCGCCCGATACGCCGTCGCAAGACCCAGCACGCGGCCCTCGAACTGGGCGACGAGCTTCGCAAGCGTCACCCCGGCTTGAAGCATCGACGTAGCGGATAGATCGTACCCGCCGTCCTGCTTCGTGCCGAGCGCGAACTCCTCAGCCATTGGGTCAATGCCCGCCATACCGACACATGGCAACAATGCCGATGCGGCGGTCGTGGTCGCGGTGAGAATCGAAGAGGCGACCGCCCCCACTTGCGCGGCGTCAGACGCGAACGATGCAGGGTTCACGCGCACAAACACCACGAGGCCTCACTCAATCACTTCACGAAATCACTCAAACCCCTCCGCGCCAACGTAATAGCACTGAGGCGCCAGAATCATGTTTTGCCGAAACTGACCCGATCGCTGCGGTTTTCGAACCAAAGTCGTCACCCACATGTCACATAGAGCAATAGATGACATAAGCAAAGTGAATGTATTGGTAGAGTAAATCCTCGTGCCGCGCAGGCGGTAGTCTCGACCCACCCCTCTGAAAGGAACCTCATGTCGCAAGCGACATCACAGGCCAAGGCACCAGAAGCGCCCAGCAGCAAACCTCGTCTCCCCAAGTGGATGACCTCGTTCGGCTGGCAGATCATCGCCGGTCTCGTGCTCGGCCTCGTACTCGGCTCGATCGCCCGCAACATCGGCGCAGATGCCGAAGGCAACCCCAACGGCCTGCACGCGACGCTCAGCGTCATTGGTTCGAGCTACGTCACTCTGTTAAAGGCCGCCGTCGTTCCTCTCATCTTCACCGCGATTGTGTCGAGCATCGTCGGGCTTCGCAAGGTCACGAACGCAGCGCGCCTCGCTGGCCAGACGCTGCTTTGGTTCGCCATCACCGCACTCATAGCGGTGTCGATCGGCATCGCGCTCAGCGTGATCCTCCGCCCGGGCGACGCGGCCTCAGGTTCCGAGCTGCAGACGCAGGACCCCTCACGAGTCGGCTCGTGGTGGAACTTCCTTATCGGGCTTGTGCCGTCGAACTTCCTCGGCCTAGGTGTGGGCGGAGGCGTCGATCTCGAGACAGGCGCGCTCAGCGCGTCAGCAAACTTCAACGTACTGCAGGTCATCGTCGTCTCGGCAGCGGTCGGCATCGCCGCGTTGAAGATCGGCAAGAAGGCAGAACCCTTCATCACGCTCACTGAGTCTGCGCTCGCGATCATTCAGAAGATTTTGTGGTGGATCATTCGCATCGCCCCAATCGGCACGCTCGGCCTTATCGGCAACGCAATCGTGTCGTACGGCTGGGACAAGATGGGCACCCTCACGGCCTTCGTTGGCGTGCTCTACCTCGGCCTCGCCATCGTGCTCTTCATTGTGTATCCGGTGCTCGTGAAGGCGCACGGTCTTTCGATCCGCCAATACTTCTCGGGAGTCTGGCCCGCGGTGCAACTCGGGTTCGTGAGCCGCTCATCGATCGGCACGCTGCCGCTCACCGAGCGCGTGACCGAGCGCAACCTTGGCGTGCCGCGCGGCTACGCCTCGTTCGCGGTGCCACTCGGCGCAACGACGAAGATGGACGGGTGCGCATCGCTCTACCCCGCGATCGCTGCCATCTTCATCGCGCAGTTCTTCGGCATTGAGCTCACGCTAGTGCAGTACCTGCTCATCGTGATCGTCTCGGTGGTGGGATCTGCCGCAACGGCCGGCACGACCGGTGCCACTGTGATGCTCACGCTGACGCTTTCGACGCTTGGGCTGCCGCTTGAGGGAGTTGGCCTGTTGCTCGCAGTGGATCCGATCGTCGACATGGGTCGCACCGCACTCAATGTTGCCGGCCAGGCACTCGTGCCAACGATCGTGGCGAAGCGCGAGGGAATCCTCGACGAAGAGCTCTACAACGCTCCTCGCAAGGGCCTCGCGTTCGACAACACCGACGTTGCTGACAACGTCGAAACCAGACTCGAGTCCGAATCGGCGCCTGAGCCAGCGGAGCGCTGATCCACTCTCAACCCAGGCAAATCCGAGTGCGAGTTTGCTGCCAAGCGATAACGCTTAGGCGCAAACTCGCACTCGGATTTGGCGTTAATGGTGAGTGAGCAGGGCTAGCGCCCCCGCTCGCCCACGCGAGCTAGGAACCCCTGCGGCAGCACCTTTGTGAGCAGCACGATGAGCTTGTACCTCAGCGACGGCACGGAAACGGCTTTGCCGCGATCCACATCGCGAAGCGACTCAGCGACGACTGACTTGGCGCTCAACCACATCCACCGAGGAACCCCCTCTTGCCCCGGAGGCAGACCGAGCCGTTCGTGAAAGTTCGTGTGCGTGAAGCCAGGGCACACGGCCGTCACGGTCACTCCGCGCGACCGGTACCGAGCATTTGCCCAGCGTGAAAACAGCACGAGCCACTGCTTCGCCGCTGAATACGTGCTGCGCGGAATGAACGCGGCGACCGAGGCGACGTTCACAATCTGTCCACGCCCTCGCTCGAGCATTCCTTGAAGAGCCGCGTGCGTGAGTCGCATCGGCACTTCATTGTGGATCCGCACATGCCTCGCCTCATCTTCGACATCGTTCGATTCGAAATCGAGTGCAAGACCGAAGCCAGCATTGTTGATGAGCAGGTCGACGGGCTGCGCAGCATCGCTGAGCCTCGCGGTGACCCGATCCACACCCTGCGGATCGAGCAAATCGCACGCGAGCACCTCGACATGAACGCCGTGCGACTCGCGCAACACGGTCGCGAGCGCCTCCAGCGCCTCGGTGTCTCGCGCGACGAGCACGAGCGCGTTTCCTTGAGCCGCGAGCTGCCTCGCGTACTCGGCGCCGAGCCCCGAACTCGCGCCGGTAATGAGAGCGGTCTCTACCATTGCCCGATTCTAACTGTTAGAAAAACGGTGCGGCCGCCAATCAACATGGCAACCGCACCGCCTTCGATGCTCACGAACTAGTCGAGAATGATGGTGTAGTGCTTGCGAACCGGCTCGTGATTGTGCCAGATTCCGACCCAACCCGACGGCATGACCATAACGTCGCCGGGGCCGAAGTCCTCTGGCTCCTGGCCCTCAACCTCGAGGGTGACCTTGCCCGAAAGAATCGTGCAGATCTCGGTGTAGCCCTCGCGCGTTGCCGTGAACGTGCCGGCGGTGCACTCCCACAGGCCGGTCGTGATCTTGCCCGCCTCCCAAATAGTCGTCGAGGTCTCGGTCAGCCCCTCGGTCACCGCCGTTGGCTTGGGTGCATGTGTGCCGATCTCGGCGCGATCGGTTGCGTGGTCTGCGTAAGTAGGTATGGCATTCACTGTTGTGCTCCTTGTTTGCCTCGAGTGTGAAGTGTGTGGATCGAACTAGCCGCGGCCAGTGATGACGTCGGCGATGTGCGCGATCGGCGATGTGGTCTTGCGGCCTGACAGCTCTGCGCGATCCGCCATGCCATATGCCGCGTAGAGGCCCTGCGTTGCAATCCAACGGAGGGGCTCCGGCTCCCACTTGCGCACTTTGTGGTTCACCCATGGCAGCGAGGTGATCTCAGAGTCGTTGCCGAGAATCAGGTCAGTGATCGTGCGGCCAGCGAGGTTCGTCGTGGTCACGCCGGTGCCGACGTAGCCACCGCCCCAGGCGATGCCAGTTTGTGGATCGAGGCCAACCGTTGCCGCCCAGTCGCGCGGAACGCCGAGCACACCAGACCACACGTGATCGATCGCAGCGCCACGGGTCGCCGGGAAGAAGCGGTGCAGAATCTCGCTGAGCGTCGTGACGGTCGACTCAGCGGTCTGCCCGTCGGTGTCGGTCTTCGAACCAAACTTGTAGGGCACACCGCGACCCCCGATGGCGATGCGATCGTCGGCCGTGCGCTGCGCATACATATATACATGTGCGAAGTCGCCGAGCACCTCGCCCTGGTTCCAGTTCAGCTCGTCCCAAACAGCGGCGTCGAGTGGCTCGGTCGCAATGAGCGACGAGTTCATCGGCAGCCAGAGGCGGTGCAGACCCTTGAGGTTTGCGGTGAAGCCCTCGGTTGCGCGCACAACGTAGTCCGCTGAAACGGTGCCGTGGGTGGTGCGAAGTCTGCGCGGCTCAATCTCAACCACGCGGGTGTTCTCATAGATCTCAACGCCGAGTCGCTCGACCGTCTCAGCGAGTCCCTGGGCGAGCTTCGCGGGCTGCACGCGGGCAGCGTGCGGGTGCCACACAGCAGCGTGCGTGTCGGTCACATTGATCTTGGCCTGCGCCACATCCTTCTCGAGCAGCTCGAGATCGGTGTACTTCCACGCCTGCTCGGCCGCCGCAAATGCTCGCACCCGAGACTCCTGCGCGGGAGTGTAGGCAACGTTGAACTCGCCGCCCTTCTTAATGTCAGCGTCGATCCCCTCGGCCTCGGCAACGCGGATGACCTCGTCGACCGTCTCGTTCATGGTGCGCTGAAAACGCTCAGCCGCATCGCGGCCGTGGGTCTTCACGTACTGCTCGCGACCACCGGTGATCGAGTTGGTAAGCCACCCACCGTTGCGACCCGACGCGCCGTACCCGACGTGCCGCTGTTCAACGATGACCACGCGCAGTTCCGGCTTCGCCTTCTTGAGGTAGTAGGCGGTCCACAGGCCGGTGTAACCGGCGCCGACGATGGCGACATCTGCGGTGATATTGCCGGGAAGCTCCGGGCGAGGAGCAGGCACGCCCACCTGTTGCCACCAGTGAGACACGTTGCCATTAATCATGTTGGTTCTTTCTGAAGAGAGTGAGAGTCGAGGTGTGGATCGCGGTGGTTACGCCGCGAGGGAGGGTGCGAGCGCTGGGTTCCAGCTGAGCACCGCAGTGCTGTTGTCACCTGAGAGCCAGTTGAGCTGCGAGTTGCTTCGCACAACCCCAACTTCACCGCCCGGAAGCACGATCTCGAACTTCCAACCGGATCCAAGGTAAATCGCCTGGCGCACGTGCACGCGAATCGCTGGCTGCCCCGCGGGCACCTGGTTTTCATCAGCGTACAACTCACCACGTTCCGGCCGCACTACGGTGACCGTTGAGTTGTCAGCATTCTCGATGACTGTCGATTCACCGATGAACTCGGCTACGAAGCGCGATGCCGGGCGCTCGTACAGGTCTTGGGCGGTACCCACCTGCTCGATCCGCCCCTCATTGAATACCGCGATGCGGTCGGAGAGCGTGAGCGCTTCTTCCTGATCGTGCGTCACGAACACAAAGGTGCGGCCGACCTCCTGGTGAACTCGTCGAAGCTCAAGCTGCAGCTGCTCGCGCAGCTTCTTGTCGAGCGCGCCAAGCGGTTCGTCGAGGAGGAGGACGCGAGGCTCAAAAACGAGCGCGCGTGCGAGTGCGACGCGCTGCTGCTGGCCGCCAGAGAGTTCCTTCGGGAACCGATCTTCGTATCCCTTGAGCCCCGCGGTCGCGAGCGCCGCGAGTGCGAGCTCCTTCGCCTTTGCCTTCGGAACCCGTCGGCGACCAAGCGGAAACGTGACGTTGTCGAGCACCGTCAGGTGCGGGAACAACGCGTAGTGCTGGAACACGATGCCGAGCTCACGCTTGTGCACCGGCACGTTGTCCATGAGCTTGCCATCGATGGTTACGCTGCCCGTGGTGAGCTCGGTGAACCCGGCAATGAGGTTGAGCGTCGTCGTCTTACCTGAACCCGATGGCCCAAGAAACGTCATGAACTCGCCAGCTTTGACGTCGAGACTGACGTTGTCGAGGGCGATGGATTTTGGATAGTGCTTGGAGACGCCATCGAGACGAATTCCTGCACCGCGCGTCGAATCAGCCACGCTTCTTCCTTCCGGTGAACACGAGCGCACCGATAACGATGGCCGTGGTGAGAATGAGAATAACGGTCGCTGCCGCAGCGAGCGTTGGATCAGTGTCGCGGGTCACACTCGCGTACATGAGCACTGGGAGCGTCTCGAGATACGGGCTCTTAATGAAGAGAGACACCATAACTTCATCGAACGAGGTCACGAACGCGAACAGGGCACCCGAGACCATTCCGGGCACGATGTTCGGAAGCGTGACCTTGAAGAACGTCACGATTGGTGTTGCCCCGAGACTCTGTGCGGCGAGCTCGAGCCGCTCGTCGAAGTTCGCGAAACCGGCGGTGATCGCCACCACAGTGAACGGAAGCGCAAGCACCGTGTGCGCAAAGACGAATCCGAGAAGTGTTCCGAGTAGCCCGGCCTGCAGAAACACGGAGTAGACACCGATCGCGAGCACGATACCGGGAACCACCATCGGGGCAAGGAGGCCGAAGGTGAGCGCACCGGCGAGCTTCTTGTTTACAAGGTTCCGAAGTCCCATCGCTGCGAGAAGCCCAAGCACGGTGGCGAGGATCGCAACGAGCAGACCAATGAGAAGCGAATTTCCGAGCGCAGTCGTCCACTGCGGGTTCATGAAGAATGACTCGTACCAGCGCAGTGACCAGCCGGTCGGCGGGAACACCAGGGAGGCCTTGTCGGTGAAGCTCAGTGGGATCACGATCAGAGTCGGGGCGACGAGCCACACCGAGACGATCGCGGCGATCGCCCACAGCACGATCTTCGTTGACGGATGAGTTTTCAGCATCAGAACACCTTGATTCCCAGCCCGCGACGACTCGCGAACTTTGAGACGAGGCCAATGAGCCCGAGCACGAGCAGGGTACACACGAGCAAGATCACGCCAAGCGCACCGCCGCGACCCCACTGAAGCAGGCCGCTCACCTGCGCATAGATTGCCTGCGCAAGCATGCTGTCAGACGGCGAGCCGAGCAGCGCCGGTGTGACATAGAAGCCGAGCGCCTGAATGAAGACGAGAAGTCCGCCCGCGGCGACACCCGGGAGTGAAAGCGGAAGGAAGACTTTGAAGAAGGCGACCGAAGGGCGGGCACCAAGCGAGCGTGCGGCGGTGACCAAGCGGTGGTCGATCCCGCTCATGACCGCGTAGAGCGGGAGCACCATGAAAGGCATGAGTACCTGGCTCAGGCCAATGAGCACACCGGTGTTGGTGCGGATCAGTTGCAACGGCTCAAGCCCGATCAACTGGAGGAGCGAGTTAATGACACCGCTGTCTTGGAGCAGCACGATCCACGCAAATGTGCGGATCATGAGTGAGGTCCAGAACGGGATCAGAGCGATCACCACGAGTACCATTCGCGCGCGCTTGCCAACAATCGTCATGAGGTAGGCATACGGATACGCGAGCAGCAGGCAGATCACCATCGCAAGCAGCGCATTGCCGAACGTGCGACCGATCACGGTGAGGTTGTTCTCGTTGGAGAACACCCACTCGTAGTTCGCGAGCCCAAGCTCAGGGTCGGTGAAGCTTCGCCAGACACTTTCGAGCACCGGGAACGCGAACACTCCGATAAGGAGCGCGTAGGCGGGCAGAAGCAGAAGCAACGCCCGCGATTGGGCGCGCGAACCCTTGCGGTCTGCGCGCCCAATCGGGAGATTCGTGGTGGTCATAGAGGACTATCCCTGCAGCCAGGTCATCCAGCGCTCGAGCTCGGCGTCATAGTTCTCAGCCCACCAGCCCTGGTCGGTTGCCACCATCTGAGAAGCAATCTCAGGGTCGGTGATGACGTACTCGAGCCCAAGCTCGGAGAACTCTGGTGCCGCATCCTTGTGCACCGGCGAGTACGAGCTGCCAAGCGCCATGATCTCCTGCGACTGCGCGCCGAGAGCGTAGTTAATGAGTGCCATTGCTGCATCAGGGTTCTTGGCGTTCTTCGGCACGGCAAGCGCATCGGCCACGACGAGCGCCTGGTTCCAGATCGGCTTGTAGTTCGCGCCGTTTTCTACGGCACCAAAGCCGCGACCCGACCAGAGAAGCACCATTTCGGCCTCACCGGACTCGACCATCTGCTGCGACTCTGCACCGGTCTTCCAGAAGATGATGTCGTCGCGGATCTCGTCGATCCGCTCATACGCGCGATCCATATCGAGCGGGTACAGGTTGTCTGGTGAGACACCGTCAGCGAGCAGTGCACCCTCGTAGATGCCAGGACCGATGTCCTCAAAACCTGCGATAGCGCGCTTGCCCGGGAACTTGTCGGTGTCGAAGAAGTCAGCCCAGCCGGTGGGTGCTGTTGGGTATGCGTCAGCGTCGTACATGATCGTGTAGCCGTACTGCATCGCTGGCACGTAGCAGTCACCGACAAGGCTCTGGTTCGGGATGTTCGAAACGTCGACGATATCGAGGTCGATGTCCATGAGTAGACCATCTTCCCCACACATCTTGTCGGCCCAGATGATGTCCGTGTCGACAACATCCCAGGTCACGTTGCCGCTCTCGACCTGCGCCTTGATCTTCGAGTACTCGGTTGGGCCGTCGCTCAGAAGCTTCGCGCCCGAGTCCTCAACAAATGGCTGCAGGGACTCGATCTGTGCATCCTGGTAGATGCCGCCCCACGAACTGAACGTAAGGGTGACGCCGTCGAGCGCGCCAGCCTTGACCTCGCCAGCAACAGCTGGTCCCGATCCGAGGTCAACCTCTACCGGAGCGGCCGCGGCACTGCAGCCAATGAGCAAACTTCCTGCTCCGAGCATGGCGAGGGCGCCAAGGCCACGTCGCAATGTGGACTTCTTCATATCTGATCTCCTTTGAATCTGAATCGTCGAACTCAATGAGTTGACTAGGGGCTATAAGTCGGTGGTTTCTTCTGGGGTGGGTGGGCTGTTGATCCACATCACCTCAGCGGTTTCGTCAAACGGGTTGTACGCGCGGTGCGGCACGCTGCTCAGGTGCTCAATCGAGTCACCCTTGTGAAGCGTGTAGGTCTCGTCGCCGAGTTCGAGCACGATGCTGCCCTGGGTGACGACGAAAATCTCTTGTGAGTTGCCGTGCACGTAGTGGCTCTGGCCAGTGCTCGCACCGGGTGCGAACACACCTGCGTAGACCTCAAGGTTGCGAAGCGGAGGGAGGGAGAGCACGAACTTTTCGCCGCCCTCGAGCGGAAGTGTCGGGCGCTCATGTGCGCGGAGCACGCCAGCGGTGTGTGCTTCGCTCGAATCGAGCAATTGCGCGGGTGAAAGATGCAGCGCTGCGGCGACCTTGCGGAGCGAGGAGACGCTCGCATTCGTGTGGCCGTTCTCGAGTTGGCTTAGAAAGCTGGAGCTGACGCCAGCGGCGTTCGCGAGAGCGCGGAGGCTGAGTCCACGAGCCTTGCGGAGCTCTGAAACGCGGGCCCCAAGGTGCTCGGGAACATCGTCCACCTGAGTGGGAATCCCGGTACTAAAATATTGCGCCACTGCTCACAAGCCTTTAATTTAACTGAACGTCTTCATTCACATCACTGAACAACAATGTTCAGTATGGAAGATACTAGCGTCCAGAATCGCAAAACGCCAGTCACCGCCTATGAACGGAGAATCCCCGGCAACACCGGGGGCCTTTTCGTAGCTCTCTGCAGCTGAGGCGGGGCCACATTCGCCCTGATGAGGCACGTGCACTTGAGCTGACGGCTTGTGCCGAAGAAGTACCCGCAGAGAGTATGCTGATCATAGTTTTGCCAGGAGACACACTCGGCGATTCCCCCTCCCACAGGTGGCCGTCGCGAGCGAGCTGGTCGAGATCAAGTTTCAAGGTGGAACATTGCCCATCCAAATAGGCGTCACTCCCGCGGCAACGATCTGGGATCGCGCTCGGCTCGGTATCACGGTCGGCTCCGTGGCTCTCATCTTCCTCGCCGCCATTGAGGCGATGGCAGTGACCACAGTGATGCCCATCGTCAGTATGGATCTCGACGGGGACGCCCTCTTCGCGGTCGCCTTCTCCGGCACGCTTGCGACCGGGGTAATTGGAATGGTTGCTGCAGGGGTGTGGAGCGACCGCACCGGTCCGAGAGGCCCGCTTTACGCTGCAGTACTTCTCTTCATGATTGGCCTCGTAGTCTCGGGCGCAGCGTCCGACATGTACACGTTCATCGTTGGCCGCCTGATTCAGGGGCTCGGAGTGGGCGGGCAGATTGTGTCGCTCTACGTCGTTATCGCGCGGGTATATCCCCGTGCGCTACACGGAAAGATCTTCGCCGCGTTCGCGGCCGCTTGGGTGGTGCCCTCGATGGTTGGCCCCGCACTCGCTGGGGCGGTGGCGCAGTTCCTACACTGGAGATGGGTGTTCCTCGGCGTAGCAATTCTCACTGCGCTCGCGGCCCTCCTCGTTGTCATGCAACTACGGGGGATCTCTCTGCGGACCTCTGACGTGGAGGGCGATCCGAATGCGCCCGGTGCTCACCGTAGCCGCACGGTCGCACTTCGACTCCTACTCGCAACTGTCGTGGCAGGGGCCGCCGTCGGAACTGGCTTTGCGGCGGAAGCGCCGCGCGCTGTCGGCTGGCCAATCGCCCTGGTCTGCATTGCGATCATCGGCATTGCAATTAGGCCCCTCCTCCCCTCGGGAACACTCAGCGCACGCGCCGGCCTGCCGAGCGTGATCCTCATGCGCGGTCTCGTCGCTGGAGCCTTTCTCGCCGCCGAAGCATTCGTGCCCAAGCTACTCATGGAGAACTTCGCATTCAGTCCGGTGATCGCGGGGCTCGCGCTCACTACGGCCGCACTTTCCTGGTCGCTGGCCTCCTTCGCCCAGGGTAAATACGGTGACCAACTCGGCAGTACCGTGATCGTCGCGATCAGCGCCTCGCTCCTCCTCGCGGGAATCCTCGCACTGCTCTTTGTGGCCGTCTCGAATTATTGGCCCTGGCTTGTGGTGATTGGGTGGGGCATCGCTGGGGGTGGCATGGGACTGGTCTACCCACGACTGACGGTACTGACCCTCGCCTACTCGACCCCGACAAACGAGGGCTTCAACTCCTCAGCGCTCTCAGTCGCCGATTCCACCGGATCCGCGGTCGCCGTCGCGGTGGCCGGTCTCGCGGCCCTCTCTTTCCAAATAGCCGGCTCTGGGTTCCCGGCAGTCTTTCTTGTCGCCTTAGCGGTGCTTGGGCTCAGCTTGATCCCGGGCGTGCGAATGGGCGACGCACGGGACTGACGCGCCTCAAGGAACAAAAAAACCCCGCCTGATCGGGGGGTTTTTCTGCTGACTCTCTGTAGCTGAGGCGGGGCTCGATCCCGCGACCTCACGATTATGAGTCGTGCGCTCTAACCAGCTGAGCTACTCAGCCAAACTGGCCCACACTAGGTGAGCCAGAGAGTCAGAGCCCCGAGCCAGGATTGAACTGGCGACCCCTTCCTTACCATGGAAGTGCTCTACCACTGAGCTATCGGGGCGCGGTCACACTGCCGTGACAACCGTTAGAGCGTACCACCACACAGCATCAAATGCGAATCGAGGTGCGTCATATTTCAATCACTTCGGGAGCCCCGATCCACACCCTCGCATTGAGCCCGCTTCTTCACCGCATTCTCCCCGCAGGGCCTTGGTACAGTTGCGTCGAATGGCAACAGAATCGCGTTGTTAGGAGCACAGCCGTGAAAAGCCTCGTAGTGACCCTCGTCGGAGTCGTTCTGGCAACTTGGATGTCACTCGGTCGATGGCTTTTCGGTATCGGTGGCGACCTCACTTGGTGGTACGTTCCTGCGATTGGCCTCACGTACGCAGTGCTTTCGTGGTGGATCGGACACCGCATGGCCATCACGCAGCGCCGCGGCCGTCGCACAGGCCGCGCGGTGTGGGTTGCGCTCATCCTCTCGTGGGTCTGCGCGATTGGGTTTGGCTTCACGGTTCCAGATCGGGTCGGCGACGAACTCATATCGATTGTGAGCCTCGCGGCGGGGTCTGCCTTCTCAACCGAGATGTCGATCGCACTGTGCAATCCACTCGGCATTGTTTCGTTCACGCTCGCGTTCATCGCGCTCGGCTTTGCGATTGCGAACGGTCGCGATCCACGCCCCGAAGAGGACGAGCTGTTCGACACCGACAGCGGCGAGGGCAGCGGCATGGTGCCGCACCCTCTTGCTTAATTGATAGACATCTCACTGTTTCGCGCGTAGACTCCCGGTCAATTGCACCTGTCGCTCTTGCGAACGACTGCGGGGAGGTGAGTTGCGACGTGAGCAACATAAGCTTTGCGCGTCGAGCCCTCTTTGTCGTGCTTGCTGCCGTTGGAGTTTCGGCGCTCTGGTTCACGCTCAGCCTGTTCTTCGGCGCGTCTCATGCGAACGCTGCGGAGCGCCCCGCTGGCCTGCTCGGTGACCTCACCGAAGTCATCTCCGACACCACCGACGCCGTCGACAAGACCGTGAGCACGGTGGTTGCGCCGGTAACTGCCGCCGTTCCGGTGGATCAGGTGCTCCCGACGGTGAATGACACCGTCGGCGCTGTTACGCAGACAGTCACACAGACGGTCACCCCGGTCGCTGATGCGGTAAGCTACGTTCCCGTCGTGGGGCCCGCAGTCGGATCGACCGTTACCGGCACCGTCAATGGGGTCACTGACACAGTCACCGGCGTCACGGGAGCCGTGAACGACACGGTGACCCCGGTCCTCGAGGATCTCACGAGCACCCCTGTGGACATGGTGACCAACCCGGTCGTCGATTTGCTCGACGGACTTCCCGAGGTCTCGATCCCCGGGGTCTCGCTACCTGACGTCGATTCCGACGGCGAGGTGCCGCTCGTGCCAGTTCCGGGAGTGGTGGATCTTCTTGAGCCGCTCAACCCCGCAGACTCAGCTACGAAGGCTTTGGCAGCGCCTGAGGCCACGAATTCAAGCTCGCCACGCTCAGCGCTCACCGGCGACGACGAGTGGTACGCAGCCGACGTTTACACAGAAGGATCGAGCGCAGCCTCAGCACTTTTGCCCGGCAGCACTCCCCTGTCTTCCGACAACGCACCCGGCACTCCTCCAGCTTCACCGCCAGGATCTCCTGGGTCGAGTTCATCCTCCGCAGGTTCGGGCGCAGGCGCTGGCGGCGCTCTCGCCTGCCTGACTGGCGACACGGCTCAGATACTTGATCCACACGGCGCCACCGTGAGCGCGCAGGGCACCAGCCTGCCCACTCCACCCGTATTCGATACCGATATTTCTCCTGACTGACCTGCCTTGAGCCGCGCTTCGTTCGCGGCGACGTAGCGCCTCGGCGCACCACATTTTCAAGGCACTCTTTTAGGAGAAACAATCATGCATACGTTCGTCAAGCGCGCCCTCTGGGGCGTTGCAATAGCCGGGGGCGTCACGTTCTTCGGCTCAACTGCCGCAAACGCGGTAGAGGTCGAGGCTGAGAGCGGGCTGCTCTCGGGCCTCTCGGGCACAATCCTCGAGGTCCCGGTCGAGCTTCCGCTCGATGCGTCGGTGAGCCTCGGTGACACCACGGTCAATATTCTCGGTGGATCGAGCACGCCCGCCCCCGCGCCAGCACCGGTACCCGCCCCCGCGCCAGCACCTGCTCCGGCTCCTGCTCCCGCACCAGCACCAGCACCAGCACCAGCACCAGTAACTGCTGATGTCGACGTCAATCTCGATGTCGCGCTCGGAGACGGCGGGCTCCTTGGCGAGGCACCCACGGAATCACCGGCGGCACCAGCCGATCAGGGCACTGATGTTGTCGTCGACGCGGACGTGGATCTGGGAGCCGATCTCGGTGCACTTCTCGGAGGAAGCTCTGACGGCGCTCTAGTCGATGCCGACGCCACGGTCATCGCTGACGTGTCGACCGGGCTGCTCGGAGGTGACCTGCTCGGAACGGATCTGCTCGATACCGGCCTGCTCGGCACCGACGGCAGCGGCACCGATCTCGCAGCCGTGATTGACCTCGACGGATCAATCGATCCGCTCGGGTCGACCAACGTCGATGCGCTGGTCGATGTGTTGGCTTCGACTGATCCCCTCGGGATCCTGCCGGTAGACGCAGCGCTTTCGCTGCCAATATCGATCGGCGTAAACCTCCCGGGTCTGATCGGAGGAACTGACCCAGGAACGACTCCGGGCGACGGAACTGATCCAGGAACAAACCCTGGCGGCACCGACCCCGGAAACAACAACCCCGGTGACGGTACCGATCCAGGCACGAACCCAGGCGGCACCGACCCCGGAACCGACGCACCACCGGCCGCAAATCCCGGACCAATGGCCGGTGCGGCCATGGTGCCAGCGGCATTGAGTACCGATGGATCGCAGTCGGCATCGATGAACGAAGGGTCGCTCGCCGAGACCGGTGGATCGAGCGGCATGCTGTTCGGTCTTGCGGCCCTCGCGCTCATCACTGCTGGGGCGCTCCTGCTGCTACGTCGCCGAACTGCGTAGCTAATCCGCTTAGCGGAACCGGTTAATCAAGCGGCATAGCAGCCAAGACCGTGCGGCGCGGAGGGGTGCTCCGGACACAGCTCTGGGGCACCCACCTACCCCCATGCGCTCCGCGCCGCACTCACAACGGCAGCCCACGAACGACGAGCTTACCGACGGTTCGGCCAGAGTCGATTCGGGTGAGCGCGTCTCGACCCTCGGTGAACGAGTAGGTGTGTTCGATCACGGGCCGAAGTTGGCCCTCGGCGGCGAACGCGAGTAACCGCTCAAGAATTTCAGGCTTCGCGACCGCTGCAAGCGGGCGGATCCTGCGACCCTCCGGTTTGCGCATGGTCACCGCGCGTAGGATTCGTGGGATTGGGCCGAGGACCGATCCACCCTCACCAGCGACCATGACGAGGGTGCCACCCGGCGCAAGGAGGCCACGGAGTTCTGGGAGCGGGGCAGTGCCAGCGATGTCGATAATCGCGTCGAAACTCGATTGCGGCAGCTCGGCGAGGCTGGTCTGCCGGTAGTCATGCGTGCGGATCGCACCGAGTTCCTCAACCAGGACCCTCGAGCGTTCACCACACAGGGCCGAGACCTCGGCACCCACAATCCGCGCGAGTTGAACGGCGTACGTGCCAACGCCTCCCGAGGCGCCAATGACGAGTACACGACTTCCAGAGCCAACCCGCGCGAGCTCGAGCGCCTGCACTGCGGTACCGCCGGCGATCGGAAGTGCGGCGGCATGATCCACTGAAACTGCCTCGGGCCGATGTACAAGTCGCCTCACCGGCACAGCAACAAAGAGCGCGAGTCCCCCGCCAGGAGTCTCGGCAACTACCTCGTCTCCAACGTTGAAGCCCGAAGAGCTCTCCGACGCCTTGCTCCCGAGGGCCACAATCGTTCCGGCGATGTCGATGCCGCGAACAGGCTGCTTCGGCCGAGTGATTCCAAACCCGAGTCGAAGGAGTGCCGGGGTGCCGCGCATCAGCCGCGCGTCCGCCGCGTTCAGACCCGTTGCTCGAGCGCGAACAATCACTTCATCGGATTTCGGCTTCGGAACCGCAATTGTTTTTAATGCGACCTCTTCGGCACCGCCGTAGCGATGCTGCACCCATGCCTGCATCGTGGACTCGGCGAAATATGTAGGCGCAGCAACCGGCAATTCGCTGGCATTCATGCTGACTCCTCGGGGTACTGGAATACGGAATCGAGAGAGACGCCGAACTCCCGCGCAATCTGAAACGCGAGTTCGAGCGACGGAGAATACTTGCCCTGCTCGATGGCAATGAGCGTCTGGCGCGTGACGCCTACACGTCGAGCAAGCTCTGCCTGCGTGAGACCTGCTTCCTCACGGCGATCGCGCATGGTGTTCGTTACGCGGGTCGGCCTGACCATTAGATGAGCCCCCTGCGATAGGCAATGACCTGGGCGAAACCGCCGACTATCGCCGAGAGCGCGAACCCGATGAACATGGTGTGCGCGATCCAGAATGAAGCCGCGTTCACCGCACACAGCACGATGACGCCGATACCCGCAATCACGAGAAATGCGCTGCCGACCCGGTTGCCCATCTGCGCGATGTCGCGGTCGCGCACGTCGGTGGTGGATCCTTCGCTCGGGTCACGGAGCCCCGCGAAGATGCCCCAGAGAATACTTACGAGGATCGCGAGGGCGATGCTCAGCCCGATCGTCCAAAGCATGGGAGCGACCCATTCGACCTCGGCAAGTGGGCCGCCGGCCGCGCGCTGGAGTATGAAGACGATGTATGCGGAGACGCCGAAGATGCTCACAATGAGGCTCGACCAGACGTTGCGCTCGGTGTAGACCATGATGCTCCAATGTAAAGAAACTTTGACATGAACAGCGTAAGCCGATGCCGAGATCGTGTCAAATATTCTTTACACGCGAAGTTTCCGATATCGCTCGGGCGACACGGTTTAAGCACCAGGCGAAGTCTGAGCACCAGGCTAACGCTCAGGCAAAAAGCCTTCGCATGACGCTAGATTTTCGCCTGACGCTGAGTGAGGGTTGGGTGCATGTGAGCCAGGTGGGTGGATCGGCCCAGCGCTCAGACGGCCCGGCGCCGCTCGCGGGCCACGGCCCACGCGGTGAGCGCAAGGCCGGCCGCACCCCAGAGCGCAAGCACGAATGCGGCAACGCCGGCGCCGGTCGATCCACTGGCGATTGCCTGGAACCCAGTGAACGCCGCACCAATTGGGCTCGCATCACCGATGGCCTGGAGCGGCCCTGGCACCGTCGACACGATGCCGACCACAAAGGCGATTACCAGCACGGCAAAGGCGACGAACCGGCCGAACCCGCCGAGCCGGGCCGAGAGCCCCTGCAGCAACAGGCCGAACGCGACGCCAGCCAGCAGCGCGAGGCCGAAGAACGCGAGACCCTCACCAAACGTATAACCGAGAGCGATCGGCAACACGATTCCGGCGAGCGCGCCCTGGGCCGCGCCGAGCAGCACGGCGGGCAGACCGCTGCGCATCGTCAGAGAGAACACTCCACGTGCGGCCTCGCGGGTGCGCGACCACAGTGGCGCAACTACGAGGTACAACGCGAGGGCACCCGCCCACAGCGCAATGCCAACAAACAGCGGCACGCCAGAGCTGTTGAAGAGCTCGTCGCTTCCGCCCTCAGAAGTCACTGCTTCGACAGCGGTCGAGGCCATGGTTTGCTGCTCATCTTCGGTGTAATTTGGGATCCCCGCAGCAGCCTCGCCAAGCCCTTCAGCGAGAGAGGCGGTGCCCTCGGCTGCGGCCTTGGCGCCGTCGGCCAGTTCACTCGCACCCGAGGCGAGTTCTGGGGTTTGCGCGGCGAGCGCCGAGACGCCGCTCGAAAGTTCTGAGACTCCGCCCGAGAACTCAGCGACACCACCGGCGTACTCTTGCAGCCCGGTCGCGAGCTGCTGCTGGCCGGCCGCAGACTGGGCCACACCGCTAGCAAGCTGCGTGCCACCATTCTTCATCTGTGTGAGTTGCGAGTCGGGCGAATCCGTCGCGAGCATCTGCAGCTGCGCGATGAGCTGATCAAGCCCGGCAACCACCTCTTCGGGTGTGCCCTGCGGCGGAGTGATCACACCGCCATCGATGAGATCACGCAGCTGCTGCACCGGGGCAATCGCCTGCGCGATGCCACCCTGCACACCCGTGATCGCGGCGTTCACGCCGTTCACGTAGTCGGTGACACCGCTCGAAAGAGCGGCTCCACCGTCGGCGGCTTCTTGCGCCCCAGCGGCAAGACCGGAGGCTCCGGCCGCAAGCTGCTGCGCACCGACAGATAGCTCCGCGGTTCCGGCAGCGAGCTGACCGGTTCCGGCTGCGAGTTGAGACGCGCCATCGGCGAGCGACCGTGTGCCTTCGGCAAGCTGCGATCCACCGTCGGCGAGTGCGGTCGCGCCGTCTGCCGCGGTCGCCACACCGTCTTGCATGGTCGACATGCCGACGAAAATGTTGCCGACGAACTGCTCGCCAAGCTGCTGGTTAACGACGTTCTTCGCGGTTTGCGTGACGATGCTCGAGAGCGCGGTGTCGAGGAGGCGCCCTCGGTCGCTCTCCGTGATCGCGATGGTAGCCTGGCGCGCCTCGCTCGGCCCGTCTGAAAGCGAAGTTGCGGCGGCCGAGAAGTCTTCTGGAATCGTGATGCTCGCCGCGAAGCGGCCCTCGTCGAGGCCCGCCGCGGCATCGGCTTCGTCGGTGAGCACCCATGTGAAGTTCTGGCGCTCGTTGCCGTCTTCGCCGCCCGCGATGAGTTCGGCAGCGAGCACGCGCCCAAGCGGAACGAGCTGCCCCTCAACTTCGACAGGCTCATCGAGGTTCACTACTGCCGCAGTAACGTTCTCGAGTCGCTCGGTCGGGTTCCAGAGCCCCCACAAGAACACACCGGCAATCGTGAGCGGCACGAGCAGCAGCCCGAGAATGGTGCTCCAACGCACGCGCTTGCCACGCAGTGGGGTGAGTGCGGCGGTCATCGTGCTGCCTCCATTGACTGTTCTTCGTACACGGTTGCGCTGTCGTCTCCGAGACTCACCAGAGTGAGCGAGTCGGGCAGCAGTTCTGATGCCAGGGCGAGGTCGCCGACCACAATGACGATTGGCGGTGTCGACCCCTCGAGCGCAGTCGCCCACGCGGCAATTGCAGACCTAGCGTCGGCGATCGCATCGGGCCCAAGCGGCGAAAGAGCCGTATCGCGCAGGTCGAGTACGAGCACGCTCGGTGCGTCGCCAATGCCCTGGCGCAGTGTGTGTGGATCGGCCCACGCGGCCCGCGCCCGCAGCGAACCGGCGCGCTCGGGCAACAACAGCCCGTCGACTTTCAGCGTTCCGGCGTCGATACTGCCTCGTCCACTCAGCACCTGAGCGAGCGGCACGCTCACCGGATCGCGCGGGTCAAGCACGAGCACCTCGTGATCGGCGAGCCGGATTTCGGGCGTGCGGAGGTTCGATCCACCCCGCTGCAACGCAAGCTCACTCGACGCGATGCGCGCGCCCGGCATATCGGCCGGCCAGTTCTCGTGCTCAATCTCGCGGGCGAGGCCCTCACCCTCGATATCGAAGGAGGGAAGCACGCGGCTCATCCAGCGAGGCATCGACCACGCGCGGTCGCCGAGCAGCGCCATCACTGCAGGAACCAGCGTCATGCGCACGACGAACGCGTCGACGAACACGCCCACCGCGAGGCCCAAGGCGATGATCTTGATGCTCGCGTCGCCCTCGGGTACGAACGCCGCGAAGACCGCAATCATGATGAGCGCTGCCGCGGTGACGACCTTTGCCGACCCCACGAAACCGCGGTGGATCGCGCGCTGCGCATCACCCCCGTGCACGTACTCCTCGCGCATACGGGCCACGAGGAAGACTTCGTAATCCATCGCGAGACCAAACAGCACGCCCATGAGAATGATCGGCATAAAGCTCAGGATTGGGCCTGTCGAATGCACGTTCAGGGCGTCTTGCAGCCAGCCCCACTGGAACACCGCGACCACCGCCCCAAACGCGGCGCCGACCGAGAGCAGGTACCCGAGCGTCGCCTTGATCGGCACCCAGACCGAGCGGAACACCATCGCAAGAAGCACCAGCGAGAGCCCAACGACGAAGATGCCGAACGGCAGCATCGCCTCCATGAGCATCGCCGAAACGTCAATCGCGACAGCGGTGAAGCCGGTGACCGAGAGCGTTACGCCATACCTGTCTTCCCACTCCTCGCGGTGGTCACGCAGCGTCTGCACGAGCTCGGTCGTGCTCTCAGCGTGCGCACCCTCCTCAGGAATCACCTGAATAATCGCCGTGTCAGCACCCTGGTTCGGGGTCGCTAGCGGCACACTTGCAACGCCCGGAATCTGCTCAACCTCGCGCTTGAGGTCGTCGAGCAGACCCAGTGGATCCGTGCTCGAAATAATCGAGCCGGTAAGCAGCAGCGGGGCGTTGTAGCCGTCGCCAAAATGCTCGCCCGTAAGTTCGTAGGTGACGCGCGCGGGCGCGTCTTCTTCGAGCGCCGTCGCATCGGGAAGCGCGAGGCGCAGTTGGAGTGCGGGGAGCGCTGCGAGTCCGAGGACCACCAGCACCGAGAACACCGTGATGATCGGCTTCTTCGTAACCGCGCGTACCCAGCCTCCGAAGAAGCGGTCGGCGCGGGTTGGGACGGGGGCGGGAATGCCCTTGGTGCCTGACGCATCAGAGGTCGTCAGCGCGTCTGTCGCACTCAGAGCACTGACTTCGCCTGCGGTCTGCGCGGTGTTCGCTTCACCTGTAGCCGCAAGCAGTCGCCGGTGCTTGCGCGACAGGATCCGCATACCAGCCATAGACAGCACCGCTGGCGTCAGTGTTAGCGCGATGAGCACCGCGAGACCGACTGCCGCGGCCGCTGCCACACCGAGCGACGTGAGGAACGGAATGCCTGCGACTGAGAGACCGACAAGCGCGATGATGACGGTGAGACCTGCGAACACGACCGCCGATCCACTGGTCGCCGTGGCGCGGGCGATCGACTCGCGCATCGGCACCCCAGCACGCAGCTGCTCTTGGTGGCGGCTGACAATAAAGAGGGTGTAGTCGATGCCGACCGCAAGGCCGAGCATGAGTGCGAGCATCGGAGTGGTCGAGGTGAGTTCGACGAACGCCGTGACGGTAAAGAGGCCCGCGATCGAGACGCCAACCCCGATGAGCGCGATGAGCAGCGGCATGCCGGCTGCGACGAACGAGCCGAGCGTGAGCACGAGCACCACCGCCGCGATGAGCACGCCCACCGCTTCGGTGATCGTGATGCCAGGCACCGAGATCGAGAACATCTCGCCACCGAACGACACCGTCGCGTCGGGCAGCCGGTCGCCAAGGGTTTCGGTTGCGGTTTCGATGCCAACCTTCGTTTCGTCAGAAACTGAAGTCGTGTCTCCCTCGACCTGTACCTGAATGAGCAAAGCCTGACCGTTCGGGGAAATGTCAGTGTTTGCCGCAGCCATGTCGCCGGTGCCGAAGGGTGTCTGCACGCCCGTCACACCCGGCAGCGCTTCAAACTCTGCGATCGAATCGACGACCGCGTCACGGTACTCGTCGGTGTCGACGCGCTCGCCGTCGGGCGCAACCACGATCACCGAGGCGCTCGTTCCACTCACCTCCGGGAACGTGTGCGACAGCGACGTGATCGCCTCCTGCGCCTCCGTTCCTGGAATCGTGATCGGTGCATTCGCACCCTTACCAATGGTGAGCGCACCGACACCGAGCACCGTGAGCAACACGATCCACACGATAAGTACGAGCCACTTCGCACGGGCCGCCCAGCGACCAAGCGCGTAGAGCGCAGACGACATGAATTCCCCTCGGAATAGCGTTGGATACAGGTGTGTATCCATTTCGATACAGTAGTGTATCCGCAGTGACTTGAGAGAAACTGAACGTGACACAAACTGAGAGTGAGATTGCCGTGACTGACGTGCCGGTCGAGACAGCTGAAGTGAGCAGGCGCCGCCGCGACACGCAGTCGCGACTGCTCGACGCCGCAACCGAAGTGTTCGTCGAGTTCGGTTTTCAGGGCACATCGGTCGAGCGCATCTGCAGCCGTGCAGACTTCACGCGCGGTGCGTTCTACTCGAACTTCTCGTCGAAAGAGGAGCTGTTTCTTGCGCTGCTTCGGCGCGAATTCGATGAGCGCGCAAGTCGCATCCTCTCGCGGGTAGGTGAACTCACCGAGCACCTGCAGACCACAGAAGACGGGCTGAGCATTGAGGCTGCCGCCGCATATGTCTCAGACTTCCTCTCGCCGACCGGCACCGAGACCGACTGGTACGCGCTCGAAACCGAGTTCCTGCTCCTCACGCTGCGCGACCCCGCTGGCCCCGTGCAGTTCGTTGAGTTTGGCGAGCTGTTTCGCAGCGAACTCGCGCGCGTCGTCGGCAACATCGTGCAGGCGGCCGGGCGCCGCTTCACCATTCCCGTCGAGAGCGCCATCACCGTGTTCGAAGGGCTGCATGATCTCGCGCTCCGCACGAGCGCGCTCAGGGGCATCGATGCGCCGGGTGGCCTCACCGAGCTTGGCGGGCGCATCGTCGAGCTGTTGTTTGCGATCACCGAAGAGGTGTAGTGGTTCGGCGGCGGTCGTAATATTGTGGATCGGGCCTTCCCACACCGGTAGGATCGAGACGTGCTGCTCTCTGACCGCGACATCAGTTCCGAACTCGACTCCGGGCGCATCAAGCTCGATCCGAGCGAACCATCAATGGTGCAACCGTCGAGCGTTGACGTGCGCCTCGATAGGTTCTTCAGGCTGTTCGACAATCACAAGTATGCGGTCATCGACCCGGCAGAAGATCAGCCAGAGCTCACGCGCCTCATCGAGGTGAACCCCGATGAAGGCTTCATCTTGCATCCGGGCGAGTTCGTTCTCGGATCCACATTCGAACTCGTCGGCCTACCCGACGACATTGCCGCGCGACTCGAGGGCAAGAGCTCGCTTGGCCGCCTCGGTCTGCTCACCCACTCAACCGCGGGGTTCATCGACCCGGGCTTCGAGGGGCACATCACACTCGAGCTGTCGAACGTGTCAACTCTGCCGATACGTCTCTGGCCAGGCATGAAGATCGGGCAACTCTGCTTCTTCAAGCTCTCATCACCAGCCGAGCGCCCATACGGTGCAGGCGCCACGTTCTCGCGGTATCTCGGTCAGCGCGGCCCGACCGCCTCACGCTCACACCTCAATTTTCACCGCGCAGACGTGCTACGCAATGACCCGTCGTCGCAGTAGGGCCGCCCACTCGTCGGCACCCTACGCGGAGGCGCTCATTGCGCACGCGGGCAGAAACCCGCTCATGTTTATGGTGCCGGGGCACGCTGGCACCGAAGACGGGCTCACTGAGGCGCTTGCCGATTTTGTCGGCGAGCGGGCCATCGCCATGGATATCCCGCAGCTCATCGACGGTATCGACGTCGGACCCGGAAGCCCGTTCGAGGTCGCTGAGCAGCTTGCCGCTGACGCCTGGGCTGCGCACCGCAGCTGGTTTCTCGCGAACGGCTCATCGCAGGGCAATCGCCTCGTGATTCTCGCCGTCGCTGGCTTGGGGCTCGGTCAGCATGTTGTCGCTCAGCGCAGCGCGCACTCAAGCCTTTCGGATGGGCTCATTCTTGCGGGGCTCGATCCGCTCTTCCTCACGCCAACCGTCGATACCCGCCTCGGCATTAACCACGGAATTTCACCCGAGGCGCTCGATGCCGAACTCACGCGGGCGAGCGCTGCTGGGCAAACGGTCACCGCGGCCCAGGTGGTCTCGCCGAGCTACTTCGGCGCCGTCTCCGACGTCGCCGCGCTCGCGAAGGTCGCCCACAAGCACGGGGTGCCACTCATCGTCGACGCCGCGTGGGGCGCTCACTTCGGGTTCCACGAGCAGCTCCCCGAGTCCCCCGCCGCGCAAGGCGCAGACCTCGTCATCACGAGCATTCACAAGATGGGCGGCGGGCTCGGGCAAGGTGCGATGATCCACCTCGGCGACGGGCCATTCACTGCCGCGCTCGAGCCGCTCATCGACCGCGCTTTTCGACTCACCCAAACAACGAGCGCGAGCTCGCTGCTGCTCGGGTCGCTCGATGTTGCCCGGAGGTCGCTCGTCATGCACCCCGAGTTGCTCAGCGAGAGTATCGAGCTTGCTGACTCCATGCGTGAGTGGGTGCGGGGTCGTGATGAATTTTCCCTGGTGAGCGACGGTTTCGGCGACTTCCCCGACATCGTCGGTGTAGATCCGCTTCGCGTCGCCATCGACGTCACCGCCACGGGGCTCACCGGGTACCGGGTCCGCTCGATCCTCGCCGACACCGACGCGATCTTCCTCGAGATCGCGACATCGGGGGCCGTCGTCGCGTTCTTCGGGCCCGGCAAGAAGCTCGACATCGTGCGGTTGCAAGGCGCGCTTTCGCGCATCGCTGCGTCGGCGGGTCCGCCGCGCGTGAGCGGCGGATCGGCTGGCGCTGTGCCCGGCCCTGAGCTTGCACCCGGTTCTCAAGTTGCGCCCGAGACCGAGCCTCAATCCGAGGCTGCTCCCCAAACACCGGGTGCCGACTCTGCACTCCCCCCACTTCCCGCCCCTGGGCCAGCACGCCACTCCCCGCGCGAGGCGTACTTCTCGGTCACCGAGGTCGTGCCCGCGGCAGAGGCGATCGGCCGGGTCTCTGCAGACTCGCTCGCGGCCTACCCACCTGGCATCCCAAACATTGTCCCAGGCGAGGAAATCACCAGCGAGGCGGTCGACTTTCTCCAGGCCGTGGCCGCGTCCCCAATCGGCTACGTGCGCGGATCCCTCGACCCCCGCGTCACCGCCTTCCGCGTGATCGCTGAGTAAGCGCCCGGCGCACCTACCGCCGCGGGCCAACCTTGGCGTCGCGCTCGGCCTGTTTCGCGAGCATCTCGTTGTAGGCCTTGAGCTCGGCTTCGCCCGAGCGATCCGCCGCACGATCTTTGCGCTTTTGCTCTTTCGTGTCGCTGCGCGCCCACTGCACCGCAACAACCAAAGCGAGCGCCAGCGTCGGCAACTCGCCTATGCCCCAGGTGATGCCGCCGCCGGTCTTCTGGTCAGCGAGCGGATCGGCCCCCCAATCACGCCCCATCGCTCCGAACCAGTCTGCGAGCAGCAGTGCGTCTCCCGTCATCACGGTCACGCCGAAGAACGCGTGCGACGCCATCGTCGCGAACAGAATCACGAGCCTAAACGGGTGCGGGTAGCGCTTGGGAATCGGGTCGATACCGATCATCGTGAGGCTGAATAGGTAGCCCGAGATGAGGAAGTGGATAATCATCCACTGGTGGCCCAGGTGCTCCGACATCGCCCAGCGGAATATCGGGGTGAAGTAGAACACCCACAGGCCACCGACGAAGATGACCGCCGCGATGACCGGGTGCGTGATGAACTTCGACCAAGGGGTCTGCACCATCCACATGATCCACTCGCGACCGCCCCACGAGCCGTCGGTGCGCTTCGCGGTCGCGCGCAAAGCGAGCGTGATCGGGGCGCCAAGCACGAGAATGAGCGGGATCAACATCATGTACATCATGTGCCCGAGCATGTGCACGCTAAACAGGTATTGCTCGTAGGCATTGAACGGCCCGTTCGAGGTGTAGAACAGCATGAGCATGCCGATGAGCCAGGCGATCGTGCGGCCCACGTGCCAGCGGTCGCCGCGGCGAGCGAGGCGGATCACGCCTGCCAAGTAGAACGCGATACCGAAGAAGCAGACGAGGCCCCACGCTAGGTCGAACTTCCACTCGGTGAAGTAGCTCGAGAACGTGAGTTCGGGTGGCAGTGGGTCTCCGGTCAAGAACTCGGCAGGTGTGGATCCCACGAGATCTTGCGCCGACTCCTGTGGCACGGGCGTTGCAGTTCGACCGAGAGCCCCGGCGATGCCGCTCGCGATGCCCATCACTGCGAGTTCGGCTGTGACGAGCCAGGCGAAGATCCACCCACCACGCTCGCCCGTCGCGATGCGCGGAATGAGCAACTGTCGCTGCACCGCACCGAATGCGCCGAGCACGATGAGTGCGAGCGCTTTGATGACGACGAGTTGGCCGTAGCCGGTGCCAAAGAGGTCTTCGAACGAGCCGATGCGAAGCCAGGCGCTCACGATGCCAGACGCGGCAACGCCGATGAAGGCGAGCAGCGCGAGTGTCGAATAGCGCGAGACGAGCAGGGCGAGTCGGTCGCGCGATACCGCCTTCGCGAGGAAGACGAGGGTGACAAGCCCGCCGAGCCACACCGCGGCCCCAACTAGGTGCACGAGCAGAGAGTTCACGGCCTGACTGTGGCCCGATGCGCCCGCCGCGTGACCCTGCTGCGCGAGCGGCAGGGTTGTGAGCAGGGCGCCGATGAGCACAATGAGGGTCGAGCGCCTACCGCGGATCGCAAAAGCGAGCACCGTCACCGAGGCGCCGAGTAGCAACTCCCAGAGCCAGAGTTGACCGAGTTCGATCTCGGTGACGAACTGCGCCAGGCCAGCCCCAAAGGAGGCGTCGGGCGAAAATGCGAGGTTCGAAACATCAATGTAAGTGAAAATAATGGTGGCCGCCGACGCGACCGTGAGCACTGCGGCCGAAGCCGCTGCGAGATCCATCGCAATGCGGTACTCATCGCGATCGGTCGCGAGCGCCCAAACCGCCATGACCACAGAGCCGATGAGGCCCGCGATCGACACATTCACGAGGGTGCGCGACAGCGGCAACCCGTAGCGAACGATGTCGCCCGGGTCGAGGAGGGTTCGCTCGTCTGCCGCCCCGCCAATCGCGAGGCCCCAAAACACCGCCGCGAGTGTGACCGCGAGCAGCACAGCAGGGGCGATCACGCGAAAGAAACGAAGCACCCCACTAGCCTACGCCGCCTGCCTGAGCCGAATCCCCGTAGCTATGTTGTCGGCTCGCCGATGGAGAGCATGAGGCGGTTCGCCCAGTTGAAGAACGAGCCGGCCTGCACGACGTCGAGCAGCTCGAGTTCGTCGAGCCCGACCTCGCGAAGCGCGGCCACCTCTTCAGCACCAAACCGCGGCGGCGTCTGGGTAAGCGCGACTGTCGCATCAACGATCGCATCAAGACGTGGATCGAGCCGCACTGTCACACCCTCATCAAGCAGACGCTGCACGGTGTCGAAAGGCAACCCCTGCTCGCTCGCAGCCCGCGAGTGCACTGACGCGCAGTACACACATCCGT
Organism: Leucobacter denitrificans; assembly: GCF_014396385.1. NCBI lineage: Bacteria > Bacillati > Actinomycetota > Actinomycetes > Micrococcales > Microbacteriaceae > Leucobacter > Leucobacter denitrificans. The sequence continues at coordinate 1,717,749 of NZ_CP060716.1, read as the reverse complement.
TCTCGCGCGAAGCGGCAGCGGCGGCAAACTCGCGCTCGGCGCGAGGCAGCCCGGCGTCGGTGTTGAAAAAGATGTCGAGGTCGGTGAGGGTGCGCTCGCGCAACGCCTCGGGGTCGCGGGCGAGCAACCTGAAGTACGGCATGTTGATGCGTTCGGGCTTCACGAGGCCCTCATGGTGCCGCTCGGTGAACTCCGCCTTCGGCAGTGGCTCAAGCCACGGCTTCCAACCAAGCGAATCCTGGGTAAAGCGCGGCGGCTCGGTGACGCGGGGCGCATCGGGCAACGACTCACTGGCTGCGGTAACCGACGCATTGCCGACACGCTCGCGAGCCGCCTCGGCCACTCGAGCAGCAAGCTCAGCAAGACCCTCGGTCGTGACGGTCGACTCACCGGCGGCCTCGCGAATTGCTGACAACCCGTGAGCAACGCGTAGCTGGAACGAAAGGAACGACACAAGCTGCGACAGCGTCACGATGCCGGTGCTGCTCCAACCTGCGTCGAGTAGCGCACCGAGGTGCTCGCGTGCCGCATCTCGCGGGTGCAAGACAAGCAGGTGCGCGTGCTCGAGCGCAGCCGACAGCCTGTCGCCCAGCGACGCTGCCGCCGCAATCGAGTCGACGCGATACACAGGGCCCTCAACGCTCTCGTCAGCGTTCTCGGCTTTGAACGCCCCGTACGGCCCCTGCCCCGCGGCACGCTCGGCCTCCGCCACAATGAGCGGCTCGAGCCCCTGCCCGCCGCCGGTCTCACGCAGCAGCGCACCGTAAAACTCGACGGCGGCAGCGTGCTCGTGGAGCCTAGCGACGAACAGCGCAACCGCTGCACGCTCGGGCAGGCTGACGTCCGAAGCGTCGACCGGAAGGAACAGTGCGGCAAAGCTCCCCTGCGCGTGGTCGCGGGCGTCGCTGCGGCGAGCGCGGGCCACGTCGAATGGGTCGCCCGAGTTGATGCCCGTGAGCGCATCGAGCACATCGGCGATGGTGGTGCTGGCGGTGGTAGTCATGGTGTGTCCTTCGGTGGGTCAGTGCAGGGGGGATCGGGCGAGACTAAATCATCCACACGGGCGCACGCCCGGGGATCGCCTCTATGAGTTGCCTGGTGTAGGGGTGCTTCGCGTTGCTGAACACTTCTTCGGTGTCGCCGTGTTCAACCTGTTTGCCGCGCTGCAGCACCGAGACGGTGTCTGCAATCTGGCGCACGACGGCGAGGTCGTGCGAGATGAACACGTAGCTGAGACCGAGCTCTTGCTGCAAACTCGCGAGCAGTCGTAGAATCTGCGCCTGCACGGTGACGTCGAGCGCGGACACGGCTTCGTCGAGCACCACGAGGTCGGGTTCCAAGATGAGGGCTCGCGCGATCGCGGCTCGCTGCCGCTGACCACCAGAGAGCTCGCGAGGGCGACGGTGTGCAAACACTGCGGGAAGGGCTACGAGTTCGAGGGCGTGCGCGACGCGCGCGCCCCGATCCGCCTTCGACCCAATCTTGAAGTTGCGCAGGGGCTCAGCGAGCGTTTGCCCAATCGTGCGCTTGGGGTCGAGCGAGCCGTAGGGGTTTTGGTAGACGAGCTGGGTGGTCTGCCGGTACTCGCGCAGCGCCGAACCGGCCAGCGACGTAACGTCGAGCGAAGCACCGTCGGCACCGGCGAGCGTGATGCTCCCCGCGGTCGGCTTCGCAAACCCGGCGAGTGCTCGACCTGTGGTGGTCTTGCCAGACCCGGACTCGCCGACAAGCGCGTGGGTGGTACCTCGGGCGACGGTGAACGATACGTCGTCGACAGCTACAAAGGGGTCGCCTTTCGCCCCGAACTCTTGCCGAAGCCCACTCACGGTGAGCAGCGTCTCGGCCGTCGAAGCAACCGGCACGCGCGACACGTACCCCTCGTCATCGGTGACCGTCGGCCGATCCACAATGCGAATGCTCTCGCTCACCACCGGCGCACCGAACGCAGGCGCATCGGCAATCAGCTGCCTCGTGTACTCAGACTCGGGAGCTTGCAACACGCGCTCGCTTGGCCCCTGCTCCTGCACCTCGCCACCGCGCATGACAACCACATTCTGCGCCCGCTCGGCCGCAACCGCGAGGTCGTGCGTGATGAATAGCACGCCGGTGCCGGTCTCTTCGCGAAGCTGGTCGATGAGGTCGAGCACGGTGCGCTGCACGGTGACGTCGAGTGCGCTCGTGGGCTCGTCGGCGATGATGAGTTCGGGATTATTCGCGATTGCCGCCGCGATGAGCACGCGCTGACGCATGCCGCCCGAGAACTCGTGCGGGTACTGCTTGGCGCGGCGCACGGGGTCGTCGATGCCGACGTGGTCAAGCAGTTCGTGCACTCGCGCGCGCACCTTGCCGCGGTCTTTTTCACCGTGGATCAGCAGCGCCTCTGCAATACTCGACCCGATGGTGGCGACCGGGTTCAGCGAATTGCCGGGGTCCTGGGGAATGAGCGCGACGCATCGACCGCGCAGGCCGCGCCAACGGCGCTCGGAGAGACCGACGAGCTCGGTCGGCCCATATCGCCGCTCGTTGAGCGTCACACTGCCCCGCGAGATGCGACCGTTGCCGGCAAGCAGGCCGATGACCGACTGCGCAACGGTGCTCTTGCCGGAGCCAGATTCGCCGACGAGCGCGGTCGTCTGACCGGCTTCGACATCAAAGCTCACGCCGCGCACGGCTTCTACGGGCCCGCGACTCGTGCTGTACTGCACTGCCAGATCGGAGATGCGCAGCAGTGGCAGCGCAGAATCTCGCGAACTCATGCTTTGCCTCCTTGGCCAATAAGTGTGCTCAGGCGGTTACTCGCAAGCACGACGAGTACAACGACGAGTCCCGGAAGTACCGTGAGCCACCAGGCTGTCGCAACGTAGTTTCGTCCTTCGGCGATGAGCAGCCCCCACTCGGGCGTTGGCGGCGGAGCACCGTAGCCCAGGAACCCGAGGGTCGAGATCTGCAGGATCGCTGACCCGAGTTGCAGCGCCGCGAGCGCGATGACCGGCGTGAGCGAGTTGGGAAGAATGTGGCGGCCCAGCACGCTGAAGAACGTGCCGCCCGAGCCGTAGGCAGCCTCGATGTACTCGCTCGTGCGCACGCTCACGACCTGCGAGCGCGAGAGGCGAGCGAACACGGCAACCGACGTCACACCAACGGCAATCGCCGCATTGCCTGTGCCGAAGCCGAGCAGAATGACCACGCTGAGCGAGAGCAGCAGCGTCGGAATCGCAAGCAGCACGTCGATGAGTCGCATGAGCACCTCGTCGAGCTTTCCGCCCACGGCACCCGCGGTGATGCCGATGAGCGATCCCGCAATGAGGCCGACCGCGACAGCGATAAGTGACGCGGTGATCGACTGCGAGGCGCCATAGACCACGCGAGCGTAAAGATCACGCCCGGTCGAGTCGGTGCCAAACCAGTGCGCCCCGTTCGGTGCCTGCAGCGCGGGGCCAACCGTCTCAGTCGGGCCCACCGACACAAAGAGCCCCGGGGCGACCGCCCATGCGAGCGCGACGAGCAGCACGAGCGCCGGCAAGATGAAGCCGATGCGCAAATATGTGGATCGCGGGCCGCGCACACGCGCCCCGACCTGAGCTTCCTGCGGCTCCTGCGGCTCCTGCGGCGACGATGTGTCGAGCTGCTGAACGCTCATTGGGCGTCTCCTGTCGAAACCGGGATTGCGGACGCAGTTGCTCGACTGCTGAGCTCTTGACGGCTTGCCTTGCGTCGCGATCCACCGCTTCGGCGAAGCCGCGCGTCGAGTACCGGATACAAAAGGTCAACGAGCAGATTGATGGTCACGAACACGACCGCGGCAATAACAACCACAGCGAGCAGAATCGCAGTGTCGCGCTGCGCGACCGCCTGCGCAGTGAGGCTGCCAATGCCGTTCAGGCCGAACACGGTCTCGGTGACGATCGCGCCGCCGACGAGTTCGCCGAACAACAGCCCCGCCATAGTGAGCGCAGGGAGCAGCGCGTTCGGGGCAACGTTGCGCCAGAGCAGCCACGACGTGCTCGCGCCGCGCGCACGCACAACCTTCACGAACGGCTGGTCGCTCACCTCATCGATGCTCCGCAGCAGCACCTGCGCAAGCGGTGCCGCAATAGGGATCGCGAGCGTCGCCACCGGCAAAATAAGCTGCTGCACAGGCCCCGCCCCGATTGCGGGAATCAGGCCTAGTTTGAACGAGAAAATCTGAATGAACACGATGCCGATCCAGAACACTGGCAGCGACACAAACAGCGGCGGCAGGTTGCGGAAGATCGTACGCAACCAGGCGCCCTTACCGTAGCTCGCGGTGAACGCGATCACGACCGCGAGAAAGATCGCGACGACGATCGCAATGACCGCGAGGGTGAGTGTGCGCGGCAGCGCGTCCGCGATGAGCACCGCGACCGGGGTGCCGCTGTTCACCGAGTACCCGAAGTCGCCGCGAATGAATGCCCACAGCGAGTCGAAGTAGCGCACGATGAACGGCTGATCCGCCCCGTACGACGCCCGAATCTCGGCGAGCTGTTCGGGCGTCAGCCCAAGATCTGGGTTGCCGTACCGCGCCATGACCGCGTCGCCGGGGAGCGCGTTCAGCAGGATGAAGGCAACCGTGTATGCGAGCGCGAGGACCAGGATGGCCTGGCCCACGCGTCGCAACAGTTCGATACCGGTCACTTACTCAAGCTCACTTATTCAGGCTCACCGAGTAGAACGTTGGCCGACCAACCGACTCTGTCTCGAAGCCCTGCACCTTATCGGTGAGGCCGAAGACCTGCGGCTCTTCGAAGAGCGGCAGCACGTACGCGTTCTCTGCCGCCCAGAGCTGAGCTTCGGCAGACGCCTTCGCGCGCTCCTCGGCCGTAGGCACTGATGCGATCTGCGAGAGCAGGTCATCGAGCTTTTGGTCGTGGATCGTGCCGTCAGCGGCTCCATTCAGCAGGGTGTTGCGGTTCTGGGCCGACAGCTGCGACTTCAGCACATCGAAGTCCGAGCGCCCAACCATCGAGTGGTACACCTGAATCGTGTTCTGGTCGACTTGTGCTGCGGTCTGTGCAGCCTGGTCACCAGCGAAGAGCGAGACACCGATGCCGAGCTCCCCGAGCTGCTCCTGGATGAGGGTGACGACCTCGCGAGAGCGCGGCTGCGGGAGCGCCTCATTGAAGGTGAGTTCGAGCTTCTGGCCGTCCTTTTCGCGTATGCCGTCAGCACCTTCGATCCACCCCGCCTCGTCGAGCAGTTCTGCCGCGCGCGCCGGATCATACTCGTAGAACTCAGAGGTGTCAGTGTAGCCAAGCGCACCCTTCGCCAGAATGCCGGTCGCGAGTGGGTAGCTGTCGGTGAAGAGCGTCGAAACGATGGCCTCGCGGTCGATGCCAGCGATGATCGCCTGGCGCACCTTGATGTCCGAAAGGAACGGATGATCGAACCTGAAGTTCAGCGAGTTGTTCACACCGTTCGTGGAGGCGGCGACGATGTTCAACCCGTCTGCTTCAAACTGCGACTCATCGGGTGCCGGAATCTGGCGCGCGATGTCAGCCTGACCTGCGACAACAGTTCCGACGCGAACGCTCGCCTCAGCCGCGACAACGTAGTGCAGGCCGTCAAGTGACGCCGCACCCTGGTGTTCGAGTGACGGCGGCGCCCAGTCGTAGTCATCTCGCGACTCGAAGCTGATCTCAGTGCCGAGCTTCTCGTCGGTGATGACGAAGGGGCCACTGCCAATGATTTCAGTCGCATTGCCGGGGCCGAACTCCTCGTTCGTGAGCTCGAGTGTCGCGTTCGAGACGAGGCCCGAGTTGATGGTCGAGACCGCCTGGCCGAAGCCCGGTGACGGTGCCGAGAACACGAACTTCACAGTGTGCTCGTCAATGACCTCGCCGTGGTCGTAATTGTTGATCGCCTCTGAGACAGTGAGCGCGCGATCCTCATCGCCGAGTCCGTAAAGGTCGAAGTTCTTTACAACGTTCTCTGCGTCGAGCGGGGTGCCGTCAGAGTAAGTGACGCCCTCGCGAAGCTTGAACGTATACTCGGTCGCGTCGTCATTGACCTCTGGAAGCTCCGTCGCGATCCACGGCTCGAGTTCGAGCGTCTCTGGGTTCTGATAGAGCAGGCGGTCGGTGATCTGGTTGACGATGCCGCCGTTCGGGTAGAACCCTGCCTGCGGCGGGTAGAGCGTGTTCCAGGTCTGCGGCTCAAGGTAGGTGAGCGTGCCACCCGTGGTTTCGGCACCGTTCTCATCGGCACCGTTTGCACCCGAGGTGCAGCCCGTCATCGCTATGGCGGCGGCAGCTATGGCTCCGATCCAGGCGATACGTTGCTTCTTCATGAATTCTCCTCGGGTTCACGCCATTTGGCGGTGTTCTGTGATGTACGCCGTTCGGCGTAACGGTAGGTAAGACAACGAATCTTCACGTTGACCCCTTGCTATTGTTATGGAAGACATAAGAAAAGTGAAACTCTCGACGTAACACAACTTCACGAAACGGATCTCATGACGCATTTGCAGCCCAGCATCGCGATCGTTGGCGCTGGCCCCCGAGGGGCCTCGCTGCTCGAACGAATTTCGGCGTATCTCGGTGCGGATCAGGCACCCAGTGGGCCGCTCACGATCCACGTCATTGATGACAAGGAATCGGGTGCCGGGGCTGTTTGGGCCACCGATCAGACTCGCGAAATGTGCATGAACACGCTGTCTGATGCCGTCACACTCTTCACCGAACCGAGCAGCACGGTCGCGGGCCCGATCATCGAAGGGCCGACGCTCTACGAGTGGAGCCTGCTCGCGCTGTGGGATCTCGTGAGCGCCGAGTCGGGCGCCCACGTACACGTGCTCGAGGAGCGCATCTCGGCAATCCCAGAATCTCGGAGCGCCACCTATCGCGAGTTCCCGGCACGCGAGGGCTTCGCCGTGAGCTTCCGCGAGGAGCTTCTCGCAACCGTGCCCGAGTCGCACCCGAGCCGCGCGCTCTACGGCGAGTATTTGCGTTGGAACTACGACCGCGCAATTGCGTCGCTGCCTGGCGACGTTGCCGTGATCCGCCACGAAGCCCGCGCAATTTCGATTCGCCGCGAAGGCGATCTCGAGCGCATCACGCTCAGCGACGGCGCTCAGGTTTCGGCGCATTCCGTCATTCTCGCGACCGGGTGGCTGCCGCGCGGCAACACGGTGCCCGAGTCGCGGCTTGCCCACCAGCTCGAAGACCGGCCAGACCTCGTGTGGGTGCGGCCCGCGAGCCCGATCGACCAAGATCTCAGCGAAATTGCGGCCGGCACCGACGTGATCGTGCGCGGCCTCGGCATGGGGTTCTTCGACACTATGGCACTGCTCACCGCCGAGCGGGGCGGTCGCTTCGTGGTGGATCCGCACGCCCCCGGCGGCCTACGCTACGAGGCGTCGGGCAACGAACCCCGCCTGCACGTTACGTCGCGGCGCGGCATTCCGTTTCGCGCGAAGACGCTGTACGGTTCGCTCCCCCCGCGTTCCGAGCAGCGCTACCTGCGCTCGGTCGACTGGACTCGCGAACCGCGGCCGCTCGATTTCGATCGGCAGTTCTGGCCGCGAATCATCGCCGACGCGATGTTTGACTATGCGTCGACGCTGAGCCGGGTGCGGCCCGATGCCCTTGTGGATCACTCCGCGCTCGTGCGCGCCCTCGAAGCCAAGCTCGACGAGATTCTCGCTCGCCCGCACGCGACCGACACGACCGAGGTTGCTCGCGAGTTCGAGGACGCAGTTGCCCCCTACTTCGTCGACACCGCTGACCGCTTCGAGATCGCGCGCGAGCTCGATCCTGCGAACCGCTCGTTCTCAGACGCCGACGATTTTCAGCGGTGGATCGCCGCGCGTGTCACCGAGGACCTCACCGAGGGCACTTTGGGCCGCGACAGTGCGCTCAAGGCTGGGCTCTGGTCGATCAGTTCGGCGCGCGGGTTCACCTCTCGCACCGGCACCTTCGGCGGGTTCGACGCGGAGTCGCGGGCGTCAGGGTTTGCCGAACTGTTCCGCATTGGCGGCATGGTCGGATCGGGTCCGCCCGCGTTCCGCAACCAGCAACTGCTCGCACTCATGGAGGCCGGGCTCGTGCGCTTCATCGGGCCGAGCGGTCAGGTCACCGTCACCGAAGAAGGCTTCACCGCCGAGTCTCACTCGGTTCCCGGTTCCCGCGTCTCGGGCACCGGGCTTATTGACGCGTGGATGCACTCGGCAGACGTGACGGCGACTACCGATCCACTCACCCGAGAGCTCGTCGACAGCGGGCGAGCCCGCCCCTTCACGGTTGCCTCGCGCACCGGCGACGCCGACCTGGCGTACATCTCGCGCAGCTTCGATATCGACGCAGCAACGGGGTTGCTCATTGGCGAGTCGGGCGAGCTCGACCCCGCGATCCACGCCGCTGGCATTCCTGTCGATGACACCGTGCACGACACCATCATCGGCCCGATGCCCGGCACCGACCCCACGATGCTGCGCGAAACCGACCGCGTCGCGGCGAGCGCGCTACGCGTTGCCCTTGTGGGCGCGCAACACCCCGCTTCAGTGGACGCTTTGGTGCACTAAGCGCGCGCCTCACGCACCAAAGTGACCACTGATTAGGAGATCACTTGCTTGAGCGCCGCAGCAGTGAAGTAGCGCACGGCACCCGTGGTGTCGACGATGCCGTAGACCGTCTCGCCGTTTGACATGGTGCTGATATCGGCGATTGTGCCGCGGACACCCGCCACGCCAACCACGCTGTCACCAACCTGAAATCCCGGTGTCTCATCCATTGTGCAAGCCTACGCGGGTTGTCACGATGCTGCTCTGTTCTCTCAGCTTCGACAATCAAGAACACGAAGTGTACAGATGGCGACCATTTAGCACCAGGCCTATTGAGAAGGTGCTCAGTCTGGTCATACTAAAGACCCGACCAATGCAAAGGAGCACCCAATGAACGAGGATTTGACTTTCGAATCGTTGATTGAGGAACGGCGCATCGCGTGGAATGGCCCAGCCTACACGCCCCAGGCCGAGTTACAGGCGCCAACAACACATGAGCCACTCATAGATGAACGGTTAGAGGAAACTATGCCGCTCACCGCGTACCGGCCCGAGCGACTCATGTAGGTGCCCGCCGCAAACGAAAGAGCCCCTGACCTCGGTAGTAGTACCGGGTCAGGGGCTAATTTCTGTGGGTGGCGGGTGCGTGATTCGAACACGCGAAGCTTACGCGGCTGATTTACAGTCAGCTCCCTTTGGCCGCTCGGGCAACCCGCCGTGATCGTACGAATACGACCAGGGAACAACATTACCGTGTGAATCCCGGATTTGGGAAATCGAACATCACCAAAATTCCGCACGCGCCAGCACTCGTGCCAAGATCGAAACATGACGCCTCTCGCCCCCGGTTACACGCTGCATTCCGCCCAGGGTCTCGACGCTTTACCGATCCACACGTTTCACGACATCTGCAAACTGCGTCAGCAAGTGTTTGTGGTCGAGCAGAACTGCGTGTACCTCGATCTCGATGGGCGCGACGCCGAACCTTCGACGGCGCAGTACTGGGTCGCCGCGCCAGACGGTGCCGTGGCCGCGACGCTTCGCGTGCTTGACGAGGGCGATCGCGAACCGCACCTGCTCGCGATCGGCCGCGTCGCGACGGCGCAGGCGCACCGAGGCAAGTCGCTCGCGGGTGCGCTCATCGAGGCGGTCGTCGCCGAATTCGGGCACCGCCCCCTGATTCTCGAGGCGCAGTCACATCTCACCGGCTGGTACGGTCGCTTCGGTTTCGTTCCGTGTGGATCGGAGTACCTCGAAGACGGCATTCCCCATACGCCGATGCGACGTGAGGCGCACGCATAAGCACAGAGTTGCGCCGTGAAGCGCAGGCAAAATCACGGGGCAGCATCGCAGGGCGTGGCCGCCCGCGCCTCACCTAGTCGAGCAGCTGGTCGATCCCGGCGGCGTGATCGGCGAGCCCATGCCGCTCGGCGCGCACAGACACCGACTGCTCGCGCAGCAGCGAGAGTAGCTCGACGGGTCCAGCCATCGTCACGGGTTCGGCCCAGAGTGCTGACCGGTCGAGCCCGCCCATCCACTCGGCTGCGCGCACGCGGTTGCCGCCGATGAGTCGCACGCGGGAGGCGACCGATCCACCTGGGCCTGCCGGGCCCGCGACCGCGAGGCGCTCGAGCCAATCGTCGTCGCGCTCGAGCGACACCTCTATGCCTTGCGACTCGAGCACCCCGGCAAGCGCCAGCGGCAGCACGACACCGGTCGAGACCGTGATCGGCGCACGAACGAGCAGCGCAGCTGCGAGCACGCGCACAAGAGAAGCGAGGTCGCCGTCTTCGGCAAGCCTGAGCTGCACCGACACCGGTTCAACCCGCAACACGTTACGTTCGATGCCGAGACCGATCTCATCGGTGACCGTGCCGAGCGTGGTTTGCCAAGTGAGCTGGTCGGCGAGGGCGGCCCGTCGCACTTCGTCAAACGACTCGTAACTGAGGTCGGGTTGCACCGACTCGATGAGCATGACGACCTCAGGGGTGAGGCCGCGCAGGTGTAGTGTCTCGCTGCGTTTGCCAGCACGCAACTGCCAAGACCCTTGCGCGAGCAACCAGTGGGGGCCACCTACGAGTCCGGGCAAGCCCATGACAGCTTCGTTCCATCCGCCGCTGGGCTGGCGCTCGATACGAGCACCGCTCGTAGGACGGTTCACCGAGAGCGATCCCGCCTCAATGTTGCTGAGCCAGGCGAGCACCTCTTGCTCATCCCACGATTGCAGCCCTGCAACGGCACCGCTGCCGACAACGTTCTGCTGCGCAATCGCTTCAGAAAGCATCTGCGCCGACGTCATGCCGATGACCGGCAGCCCGAGTGCGTCATCCCAGAACGGTGACCCGAGCGCGACGCCCATGCGAATTCCCGGGCTCCACAGTCGGCCCTCGTCGTCGAGCTGGCGCGGCTGCACGAGCCACTCCTCGCCAGGGCCCAGCTCGGAAAGTGCGGCGAGTGCGGCGGGGCCGGGCGGCGCGGGCAGGGGCCCGATGTCGAACTGCAGCGGATCGGACTCTCCCGGCCTCGCCGAGTCACCGACGCGAAGACTGCGAACCGCATCCGCGAGCTCCTCTCGAAACTCTCGCGACCGCGCGAGGCTCGACACGAGAATGACGGCGCGCGCACGGCTGAGCGTGGTCTGGGTTCCTTGAAACGCTGACGCGATAATGTCGGCAATCGCCCGATCAGGCTCGGCTGAGGGCGTCACCGCGATCGATCCGCGAGCCGAGAAGTGTCCTTCGACACGCAGGTCTGGTCGCCGCCTCGCGAGCTCGCGCCCGAGCGCGGGGTCGCCGAGAGCGATCGCGCGATCCACAAATGTGCTCGCGCCGAGCGCCGCGAAGGTGTGCTCGCCGACCACGCTCACGAGTCGCACAGCCCCGGGGGTCAGTCCCCCGGCTTCCCACTCCTCGACGCACGCGGTGGCGGATCGCATCATGCCCGGCGACACGGCCCAGAGTGCGCCAGCTCCGGTGCCGAGCACCGCGAGCACCGACGCGGCCTGGGTCGCGAGCGGCGCGGTCGCGTCGGCGACGACGAGCACGAGGCGATCCGGCAGAAACACTGCGCCGCGCACCACCTTGAGTTCGTCGGCGAGCTGCCCCGCGTACCGAGCGGCGTCAATGATGTGGTTCACTGCGGCATCGAGTTCTGAGGCCGGCGCGCCGGTGTCTGCCGCGAGCTCGGTGATGAGTCGGTCGCGCGCTGCGGCAGTCGCGAGGGCAACCCTGCGCAATCGCACCGAGCGATTCTCGTGCTGCTGATTTGCCCATCGACCTGCGGCCTCGCGGGCCGCTTCGGCTGCGGCGTCAGGGTCAAGGTCGGCCTGCGACAGAGCAATCGTTTCGTCGAGTCCGTCGCCGTAAGCGGTGATTTCTCCGGCTTTGCGCAGCAGACCACGAGCCCACTCTCGGTTCGCCGGGTGCGACCCGTCGGTCTCTGGCTCATTCGCGAACCCTGAGTCCGATCGAACCGGGATCTGCCTCGCGGGCACGACCTCTTCAAGCGAGATCTCACCGGTCGATGCGCGGGTAAGCCCAAGCACTGCGGCAGTGAGCCCGCCGGTGTCGTGCGGTGTCGGATCTTCGGGCGCACGATAAAAGAGTGCACTGTCGCGCTCGGTGGGGTCCCACTCGCGCGCACGCTGCTGCGCTCGGCGACGCGTCGGCGGCGGTTCGGCAGCGAGCAGCACCGCTTCGGGAAAGTCGCACGTCTCCTGCGTCACCGCATCAACGATGCGGTTGAACAGGTAGTCAATCACCTCGCCGAACTCGCCACGCGCGGTCACCGGCAGCCGCAGCCGCACTTCGGGAAGCGTGTCCTTGCCCTCGCTCGCGAGGTGTTCCGCGAGAGCCGTTGCCACGCCGTCGCGCAGTTGCAGCGCGTAGAGCTTTTCTGAGCCAAGCTGCGTGGCCATCTCAATCACAGCAGCCGCGACTAGCGGATCCTCCGTCGCAATGACTGGCCGAAGCACCGCCGCGCGACTCGGCTGCAGTGCGATCTCGGCGAGTCGAAGCAGTTGGGCGCAACGCTCAGTCGGGTCCTCGAGCACCGCCACCGGCAGGCCTGAGTGGATCGATCGCACCCGCTCCTCCGCGAGCGCGTCAGTGAGGCCGACAACGATCTCGATCGGCGATCCACCATCTGACACACGTCGCCCCGCAAACCGGTGGATCGCCGCGTACGATTCCCAGCTCTCTGGCAGTTCAGCGAGCAGGCTGACCCCCACCTCGAGTCGGTCGAGCGAGGGGTCGGCGAGGGACCGGATGAGGAGCTCGGGCACCTGTCGCGCCCAGGTGGTGTCGCGCGGTTCGAAGATGACACGCACACGGTGTTCGAGGGCAGCGCGGAGCACCGGCTGGACGCGCTCCACGGCGATGGCGAGATCGGCGTCGATCGACCAGTCGGTCGCCTCCGGCACGAGCCGCGCGGGATCAAACGCGAGATACTTTACCGACGGTACCTGAGTGAGGGCTACGAGCCGATCCACCTCGCGCTGACCACCCGTGGCCCCGTGCACGCGGTCGCCGTGCAACGCGGTGAGCACCGTCTGACCGCGGTCGCTGTGCCGCCGAATCGTCTCGACAAGCGCGGGCATCTTGCCCGAAAGCTTGAGAGACAGAAAGAGATCTGGGAGCCGCGACAGCAACCTCTTGCGCGCCGCGGGCCGCACCATCCACGGGAGCCCGAGCGACGCGATTCCGCTCGCCCGAAGCAACAGGCGATCGCGCGCCTGCATCGTGTCGGGCAGTTCCTGCTGTGAGATCTCACGCAAGTCCATCGCCGCGGTGAATGCGTCGGTGCTACCGAAGAGCGCGTCGATAAGCCGCTTCGTGAAGTCGAGGTGCTCGGGGTCACCCGCGAGGTCACCAAGCAGCGTGGGTGCCGGCTTGCGTGTGGATCCGCCCCCCGCGGCGCCCTCGGCTTTCCAGCGACTCACCCGCTCGGGAGCAGCGCTCGCAACACTTGACCACACCGACCCCTCGGGCACGCGCTCTTCTGCCATGACCCCACTCTAAAGCGGGGAGGAGGCTAATACGCCCAGAACACGCGAGAGCCCCGCCCGCCAAGTGGTGGCGGAGCGGGGCTCTCGTAGGTAATGCGTCAGTCAGTCGTGAGACTTACTCGCCGACCTTCGATGCCTGATCGAGGATCTCCTGCGGAATGGTGACGCCCATGCGCTCTGCTGCGCCCTCGTTCACGACGTACGAGAACTCGTTCGCAAACTCGACCGGCATGCTTGCGGTGTCAGCGCCCTCGAGTACCTTGATTGCCATTTCACCGGTCTGGTAGCCGAGCGCCTCGTAGTCAATACCGAGGGTTGCGACTGCGCCACCCTCAACGGTGCCCTCTTCGGCAGCGATGACAGGGATCTGCTTGGTCTCTGCGACCTGCACGAGCGAAGCGATGCCCGCAACGACCATGTTGTCGGTCGGTACGTAGATTGCGTCAACGTCGCCGAGCGCCTCGGTTGCTGCTGAGATATCGTTCTGCGTGGTCACGGTCTTCGTGACGATCTCGATGCCGAGACCCTCAGCGACCTCGGTTGCAGCGTCGACCTGCACCTGCGAGTTCACTTCGCCCGAGGCGTAGACGATGCCAACCTTCTTTGCGCCAGGCACGAGATCGGTGAGCAGCGCGAACTGCTCTTCGAGCGTGTCAGCCGGAACTGCGTCGCTGGTACCGGTGATGTTGCCGCCAGGAGCCTCGTTCGAGTCCACGAGCTGCGCCTCAACGGGATCGGTCACTGCGGTGAAGAGCACCGGAATGTCCATGATCGCCTGAGCAGCAGTCTGAGCCGACGGGGTTGCGATTGCGAGCACGAGGTCTGGACCCGATGCTGCGAAATCCTGGCCGATCGACACTGCGGTGCTCTGGTCACCGTTTGCGTTCGCCTCATCCCACTCAACCTCTAGACCTGCATCGGCAAAGGCCTGCTTGAAGCCAGTTGCCGCGGCATCGAGTGCCGGGTGCTGCACAAACTGGCTGATGCCAATCGTGTACGAGGTGGCTGCTTCTGAGTCGGTGTCTTCAGCGGCGGGGCTGTTCGAGCATGCGGTCAGCGCGAGTGCTGCGGCAGCAAGACCGGCAATGGCCATAGCTGGGCGTCGGAACGAGGTCATTCGCATAGTATGTGGAATCCTTCGATGAGAGTCCCGCTGCTCCCAAGCAGCGGCATGACAAAACGGCGAGGGCATTCGCCATTTCCAGCATCGTACCGACTGTTTATGTGCGCCCCTGACGCGTCCGATTAACAGTTACGCAAACGAGACTGACGCGGTGCACCTACGCAAGCAGTGCTCGATCGTCGAAGCTCGCGCCCTTGATCTTCGCGAATTCCGCTAGCAGCAGCGGCACCGTGAGCTTCTTCTTCTCCGCCGCAGAGGCCTCGAAGACGATTCGCCCCTCGTGCATCATGATGAGCCGGTTGCCGAGCTTGAGCGCCTGCTCCATGTTGTGCGTCACCATCAGGGTGGTGAGGTTTTCCTCGGCGACAATTCGCTCGGTGAGGTTCGTCACCAGATCGGCACGCTGTGGATCGAGCGCGGCCGTGTGCTCATCGAGCAGCAAAATGCGCGGTGAGGTGAACCCAGCCATAAGCAACGAGAGAGCCTGGCGCTGACCACCAGAGAGCAGACCCACCTTCGCGGTGAGGCGGTTCTCGAGGCCAAGTTCGAGCATCTTGAGCTCTTCGGTGAAGCGCTCCTTGCGCGCCTTCGTGATTCCACGACCGAGGCTTCGTCGCTTGCCGCGCTGCAGCGCAAGGGCGAGGTTCTGTTCAATCGTGAGATCCGGAGCGGTTCCCGCCATCGGATCCTGGAACACACGTCCCACGTATTTTGCACGCTGAAATTCTTTGAGCTTCGCAACCGGGGCACTGTCAATTGCGATACTGCCCGTGTCAACCGTGTAGCGGCCCGAGACCGTGTTGAGCAGCGTCGACTTTCCGGCACCGTTCGACCCGATCACTGTGACGAAGTCACCTTCGTCGAGCTGCAAACTCACGTTGACGAGTGCTCGGCGCTCGTTGATCGTTCCAGCGAAAAAGGTCTTCGAGATGTTGTCAATCTTCAGCATGATTACGCCCCCTTCGCCTCGGCAGGTGCGGCCACTTCGGGCGCGACCGCCTCAGGGGGTCGCCGCCTGCCACCGCGGTCGCGCAGCGAAGGTACGCGTTTGAGGAAGCCCCAGCGCGGCAGCAGCAGCGCCGCGACCACGAGAATCGCCGTGATGAGCTTCATGTCATCCTGGTTCAGGCCGACTCGCAGCGCACCAAAGATGATGAGACGGTAGAGCACAGAGCCGACGATGACGGCGAGCGTAGCGAGCCAGATCCACCGTTGCCCCACAATTGCCTGGCCGAGAATCACCGATGCCAGACCAACGAGAATCACGCCGATGCCCATGCTGATGTCGGCGACTCCGTTGTACTGCGCGATGAGTGCGCCCGCGAGCCCCACGAGGCCGTTCGACAGCGACAGCGTGAGAATCTTCATGCCGTCGGTGTTCACTCCGAAGCTGCGGATCATCTGCTCGTTGTTACCGGTCGCCTGAATCGCCAGACCGATGTCGGTCGACAAGAACCAGTCGACGAGCAGCTTAATGATGAAGACCACCGCGAGGAAGATAAGCACGACGAACCAGGTCTTACCCATCCAGCCAGCCTCGCGAAGGGGGCTGATCAGAGTGTCTTCTCGCAAGAACGGCAGGTTCGATTTACCCATGATGCGCAGGTTCACCGACCACAGCGCAATCATTGTGAGAATGCCCGCGAGCAGCCCATCGATGTTGCCCTTCGTGTGCAGAATTCCGGTTACCGCGCCCGCAATGGCGCCCGTGACGAAGCCCGCGGCTGTTGCGAGCAGCGGGTTTTGACCCGCGTGGATCAGCGCGGCGGCGGTCGCAGCTCCAGTTGTCAGGCTGCCATCAACCGTAAGGTCAGGAAAATCTAGCACGCGGAAGGTGAGGTACACCCCGAGGGCCATGATTCCGTAAAGGAGCCCAAATTCAATTGCACCGATCACTGCGGTCCCCTGTTCGTCTGAATGTTCATGTGTGCCGCAGCTGCAAGACCCGCAACTTCGATAACGGCATCGTTTTCGATTGCCGAACCGATCGAAATGCGAAGGCCTGATCCTGCGAATGCGCGAACTGATACACCTCTTGCGCGAAATACCTCGTTCACGGCCTCAGTCGACTCCCCCGCCTCAAGCCAAACGAAGTTCGCCTGCGAAGGAAATACCGGAAGTCCAGCGGACTTGAGCGCCGCATACACGCGGTCGCGCTCTTCCACAATCGTGTCGATCCGCACCTGCAACTCGGCTTCGGCAGCGAGAGACGCAACGGCCGCCGACTGCGCGAGATCAGTGACGCCGAACGGCAACGCGACCTTGCGGAGCGCCTCTGCAACGTCCGGGCGCGCGATTGCGTAGCCCACGCGAAGGCCCGCGAGCCCGTACGCCTTCGAGAAGGTGTGCAGCACCGCGACGTTCTCGTACCGCGCAAAGAAGTCGAGGCCGGTTGGCGACTTCGGATCCACATCGAAATGCACGTACGCCTCGTCAATGACCACGAGCACGTGCTTCGGCACACGCTGCATAAAGCGGTCGAGTTCGTTGGTAGTGACCGTTGCGCCCGTGGGGTTATTCGGAGTGCACACGAACACGAGCTTCGTGCGCTCAGTGATCGCATCAGCCATCGCATCAAGGTCGTGCCGCAGTTCTGCGTCGAGCGGCACCTCAAGCGGCACCGCGCCCGCCGCGCGCACAAGAATGGGGTACGCCTCGAACGAGCGCCACGCGTACATGACCTCGTCGCCGGGGCCAGCGAGCGCGTGGATGAGCTGCGACGCAACCTCGACCGAGCCAGAACCAAACACGAGGCTTTGCGCATCAACGCCGAGCCTCGCGGCGAGCGCCTCGCTCAGTTCTGGGGTCGCCATATTCGGATACCGGTTGACAGAGGTTGGGAACGTCTTCACGATCGCATCGATGACCGACGGCAGCGGATCGTTCGGGTTCTCGTTCGACGAAAGCTTAGCGCTCAGCCCGTCTGCCCCCACAGGTGCGGGCTTGCCGGGCGTGTACGCAGCAACCTGCTCAAGCCCCGGGCGGAACGAAAACGACATAGGTGTACTCACTTTCGACGAATACACCAATCCTACGCACGCAAAACGGCGCGCGTGAACGCGAGTCCTTTATGCGGCGTTACCGTACTCGCCGGTCGCAACGATAATTGCGCGAGCGAGCACCGCTTCGCGCATCATGAATCCGAGCACCGCCGGGGTTGCCTGCGGGTCGATGTCAATGTGATCAACATTCAGTGCGTGCACGACAAACCAGTAGTGGTGCACGCCGGTACCAGCCGGTGGTGCCGCACCGGCGAACGCCGGGTCACGCTTCTCATTTGGCATCGTGATCGCGCCCTCGGGCAGAAGAGTGCTGTTCGCCGCGCCTGCGTTTGCTGGCAGGTCGGTGACCGATCCCGGAATATTCGCGACGGCCCAGTGCCAGAACCCCGAGCCCGTTGGCGCATCGGGGTCGTAACACGTCACCACGAAGCTCTTGGTCTCTTCAGGAAACCCGGACCACGACAGCTGTGGTGACTGATTCGATCCACCGGCAGACTGGCCGTACTGCTCAGCGGGCAATGGTTCGCCGTCGAGAATATCGGTGCTTGAGAGTGTGAACTCGGGCTTCTCAGGCATGCCCTCGTATGGGTTGATGAGACCGCGGCTCGGTTGGTTCGTCATGCCATTTACGCTACCGGGGAACTCAGTTTCTCGGTAGTGCACCCAGATATACTGTATGAATTGGCCGAGAGGCCCTAGATACGAATCTCAGGTGGTGGATCGATGGCGTCAACGACCGGCTCTGATCGCGCGCGCGCAGCGCTCTCTTACCTCAGGCGAAAAATTTCTTCGGGTGAGTGGCCGCTCGGTGAGCGAATTCCCATTGAGCCTGAACTTGCCGAGCAGATGGGTGTGGGGCGCTCAACCGTGCGCGAAGCCGTGCGCTCGCTTGCGAGCATGGGCATGCTCGAAACGGCGCCGGGTCGCGGAACATTCGTTCGCTCGGCAACACCCACCAGCTCACTGCTCGACGAGTTTCTTGCCGACTTCTCGCTCGAAGAGATCCTCAGCTACCGCCGCGCCCTCGAGGTCGAAGCGGCGCAGCAGGCTGCCCTACACCGCTCCGATGAAGACATCGAGGCACTCGAACTCGCAACCGTCGAAGAGGTGGGCTGCTCGCGCTGCCCAGTGCTCAGCCTGGGTGATTCGGGCGCAGGCGCGTTCGACAGCCGCTTTCACCGCCTCATCTTCGACGCTGCGAAGAACCGGCTGCTTTCATCGCTCTATGCCGGCATCAACGACCAGTTGCGCACTCCGCAGCACCGCGGTCGCCTCGCGAACGTGGCGACGAGCGCCGAGATGGAACGAGATCACCATCGCGTGCTCGACGCCATCAAGCGCCGTGACTTCATCGACGCCGTGCACGCGATGGTCGACCACGTTGACCACGACGTGGTCATTGTGAACGAGCAGCAAGAGGTCGTGCCGCCTCTATTCCGCACCCCCGAGCAGCAGCAGCGTATGGACGATGTGCGCGAGGGGCGCCCCGCGACCGCCTAGTGCTCGTTGTCAGCGCCACCGCTTTCCACATAGGCACGTAGGGCGTCGCGCACGAAGGTTGCGCCCTCGACTCCGCCGTAGTTCTTTGCGAAGCGTGGGTCGGCGACGTACATCTCGCCGAGACCAGTGAGGTACGCGGCAAAGTGGGTACCGCTCGGCGTCCCCGGTATCCCGCGTAACCAAGCGGCATGCCGCGCCGCGAACGCTTGAGCTTCCTCCGAGTTTGGATCCACACCCCGCTCAGCCGCCGCAATCCAGTCGATGCCCAGCTGCTCAGCTTTCGCCATCCATTCCTGCTGCGACTCCCTGCCGAGCCCACGCCACCAGGCATCGCTCTTCGCATAGGCGTCGGCGCCCCAGCGCCGCTCTACTTCTTCCTTGTATTCCGTGTGATCGAACCCGTCGAACATGTTTGTGCTCATGAGAGCCTCCTTCTGAGTTTCATTGGTATTGGCGCGCTTGAGCGCTTGAACAGTGCGCCCGACCGCTCCGATCTGGCGGTCGATGCGGTCACGCTCGCCACGCAGTAATTCGAGGTGCGATTCAAGCAGTTTTGCCTCCGCGTGGATCGCGCTCTCCCCTATCCCCAGTTCGTTGTCTTGCGCCGCAAGTACCTGGGCGATTGCGTCGAGACCGAGGCCGAGCTCACGCAACAGCAGTATTCGCTGCAATCGCACAAGCGAGCGGTCATCGTAATAGCGGTAGCCGTTTGCCCCGATGCGCACCGGCGTTAACACCCCAACGCTGTCATAGTGCCTGAGGGTACGTGAGGTTGTTCCGGCGGCTTTCGCCACCTCTTGAATCGAGTACTCCAATTGGCGCCTCCTTTCCGTTCTCGGTGTTGATAACAACGGTAAAGGTTGACGCAACGTCAATGTCAAGCGCGAGTTATTCACAAGCAAACTGGGTTTAGCTTGATGAGCTTGACAAGGAAAAGTCGGCACTAGCTAAAGTCTCGAGGGAATGCAGCACTTTACTTTTAGAATCGAGGCATGGCAACAATGACCATTTTGTTGAGCGACGAACTCAAGGAGTTTGTCGAGCATGAAGTCGAGGCAGGCGCATTCGCCTCCGTGAGCGAGTACATGAACCAACTCATTGAAGCGCGACGCGATGATGTCGAGCTGCAGGAGAAGATCATCGAGGGTTTAGCTTCACCCCTTTCCGATTTGACGTCGGAGGAGATCCACGCGCAGGCAAGACAAATCGCTCGTGGTTACTCTGCCGATTCCGCAATGGACGCCCGCCTGCCTGAAGCGCGTAGAGAATTCTCAGAAGACGCGTCTGAGAATTAAGAAGCCATGAACGGGGCGTAGTGTGGGGATGTGAGTTCTGCAGCCATTCGTTACGTCGCTATCGGAGACAGTTTCACCGAGGGTGTCGGTGACGAGCAGCCCGATGGCACTGTGCGCGGATGGGCGGATCTCGTTGCTCAAGGCCTCGCCGACGCGACAGGGCAGCCCGTCGAATACGCGAATCTCGCGATTCGCGGGCGACTGCTCGCGCGCATCATCTCGGAGCAGCTCGAACCAGCAATCGCACTGGAGCCCACGCTCATCAGCTTCAATGGCGGTGGCAACGACATGCTGCGGCCTGGCACAAACATGCCTTGGATCATTGGTGAAACCGAGAAAGCACTTCGGCAAATTCAGAATGCAGGTATCGAGCCGCTCCTACTAGCGGGCGCGAACCCAACTGGTGGCCTGCCGAGTGGTGGGCGAGTCGCACGTAAAGGGGACGACCTCACTCGCGCTGCCGGTGGGATTGCTTCAAGGTTGAACGTGAAGTTTGCAGACAACTGGAGCGATCGCGAGCTTGCCGGTCGACAGTACTGGTCAATCGACCGACTCCACCTCGCCCCTGTGGGTCACCATCGAGTTGCCGCGAACGTGCTCCGCACCCTTGGGCACGCGCATCCGGCCGACTGGGTGATCGACGCCGAGTCGATTCCTGCGCCAGGCGCGCGCGAACAACTCGCCTATACTCGCGAGCACGTGATTCCGTGGATCGGCCGCAGGCTCACAGGCCGTTCAAGCGGCGACGGGCGCACCCCGAAGTACTGTGAGTTCGTCACCGTACTCCCCCGAGGTTAGAGCCCCAGAGCCTCTGCGATCCCCCCGGAGGCCTTAAGTCCCGAGCCCGTGAGCAACGCAACGACTCGCTCACTCGGCCCGATGACCCCAGCAGCACGAAGCTTCGCCAGCCCCGCCGCCGCGACAGCACTCGTCGGTTCGGCAAACAAGCCGGTTCGGGCGAGCACCCCGAGCGCATCAACGATCTCATCTTCACTCACAGCGATCGAGTCACCGCGGGTCTCTGCGAGCGCGGCGCGAATCTGCTCCACCCGCGCAGGGGTGCGGATCGCCGTGCCCTCCGCAATCGTGGGCAGCACAGGCCGCTCAGAGTCTCCACGAAGCGCCGCGTCGACGGGCGAGCAGTGCAGCGGTTGGGCGGCGTACAGTCGGGGCAGTTTCGAGATCGCACCCGAAGCCAAGAGTTCATGAAACCCAATTGCGAGCCCAAGCAAGCTTGTCCCCGCGCCCACCGGCACGACCACAGCGTCGGGTGCCTCGAACCCGAGATCCTCCCAAATCTCATACGCTAGGGTCTTCGTGCCGTGCAAAAAGAATGGCTGCCACGCATGGCTCGCATAAAATCCACCACCGGACTCGGCAGCAGCAATTGCAGCGTACTGCGACTCCTCACGCGGCCCCTCAACAAGGTGAATCTGTGCGCCGTACGCCCGCGCCTGCACGAGTTTCGCGGGCGAGGTCGAAGCCGGAGCAAACACCTCAACCTGCATCCCGCCTGCTGCACCGTAGGCCGCGATTGCCGCGCCTCCGTTGCCCGACGAGTCCTCGAGCACTCGGGTGACGCCCTGCTCGCGAAGCATCGAGAGCATGACGCTCGCGCCGCGGTCTTTGAAGCTCCCGGTCGGGCTGAACCACTCGAGTTTGTACAACGTGCCCTCCCGATCCACCATCGGGGTGCAACCCTCGCCGAGTGAGATCGGCCGATCCACTGCCACAGGGAACGCGCGATGATAGCGCCACAGCCCCCGCGCCGACTCGTCAATATCGTCGCGCGAGATGCCCGGTAGGTCGGTGAGCAAGAGTGGCGCCCCGCTCGCACCACGCCACTTGGGCGTATCGAGCGGGGCGCGTTCCCCAGTTACTGAGTCAAGATAGTGAACCGTCACGGCTTTGAGCCTAGGCCTTCTTCGCTGCCACCACCCTGGCGGTGCGGCGGCCGATCCACGACACTGTGAGGTTGATCGCGAGGTAAATCACCACGGCGACCACCCAACCACTGAACATGTACCGGTTACCAAAGAATGCGCCGATGTTCTTCACCTGCGACGCAAGCTCTGCGTAGGCGACGATGTAACCAAGCGACGTATCTTTGAGCAGCACGACCGACTGCGCAATGATGATCGGCAGCATCTGCGTGAACGCCTGCGGAAACTCGATGAGCAGCCTGGTGCGCGTCACGCTGAGGCCGATGGAGAGGCCGGCCTCTCGCTGGCCCTTGTTCAGCGAGACGATGCCGGCTCGTAGTGCCTCACCGATGATCGCGCCGTTGTAAATAGTGAGCGCGAGCACGACCGCCCAGAATGAGCTCGTCGAGGCGACGAGCAGGATGAAGAGCATCATGAGCAGCACGGGCATGCCACGGAAGAACTCGAGGATCACGGTGACCGGTACGCGAATCCACGCGGTATCGGCCAGACGCCCGAAGGCGAAAAGCATTCCAACAATCAACGCACCAACGATGGCAATGACCGCTGCCTGCAGCGTCGCGATCACACCGTTGCCGATGGTCGCCCAGACGCCGGTGTAGGTCCAGATATCCCAGCGTGACGGGTCGAACATACCGGGTGTCTCGTTACCATTGACCGCGATCTGTGGTTGCGCAAGACGCAGGATCACCCAACCGAGGAGGAGCGCAATGGCGACGATGCCGATGATCGAGATGAGTATCGAGCGTTGTCGCGCCTTCGGGCCGGGTGCGTCGTAGAGGACTGAAGCTTGAGCGGTCATCGGAGTACCCTCACCTTCTTCTCGATGCGACCAGCTATGAGGCCGAGGGGAACTGTGATGACGAGGTAGCAGATCGCGATTCCGATAAGGATCGAGATCACTGCGTTACCGTGACTGTTTGTGAGCGCTCGCGCCGTTGCGAAGAGCTCAACAATAAAGAAGCCGCCTGCAACGGATGTGTTCTTCGTGAGCGCGATAAACACGTTGATGAGTGGAGGCACGACCATGCGAAGCGCCTGTGGCAGCACGATGATCGTGAGTGTTTGCCCGAAGGTGAGTCCGACCGAACGGGCGGCCTCGGCCTGACCGACAGGCACTCCGTTAATGCCGCTTCGAAGCGCCTCTGCAACGAACGGTGAGGTGTATACCGCAAGAGCGATCATCGCCAGCACCACGTACGGTGGCTTGTTTGGGGCGATGAGCGGAAGCACGAACACCATGAAAATGAAGACCATTACGAGCGGGATGTTGCGAATGAGCTCGGTGTATCCCGTTGCAAACGCGCGAAGCGACGCCACAGGCGAGATTCGCATCGTCGCGGTGATGAGCCCTATGACTATGGCCCCGAGGCCACCGCAAACGAGCAGCAGGAGTGTCATGAGGAAGCCGTCTAGAATGCTTCCAAAATTGTCGAGGAGAACCTGCATGATTCGATCCCTTCCGGTGCGGTGGCGGGTGGGTTGGTGGTGGGTGGATCACGATCCACCCACCACACTGCGACTAGTAACGGTCGATGGTCGGTGGCTCCGGCGTGCTCAGCACGGTGCCAGCGGTCCTCTCCCAAGCTGCTGCCCACGATCCGTCATCGAACGATGCTTCGAGCACGTCGTTGATGAAGTTGCGGAAGTCGGTGTCGTCCAACGCCAGTCCGATGCCGTAAGGCTCGGAGGTGAAGGGGTTGTCGACGACCTCAAACTCGCCTTCGTTCTGTGACGAGAGACCAGCGAGGATCACGTTGTCGGTCGATACCGCAACAACGTCACCCGAGCGCAGCGGCTCGAGGCAGTTGGAGTACGTGTCAGTTGCAAGCACCTCAACGCCCGCATCCTTCAGGTTCTGTTCCGAGGTCGACCCGGTAACCGAGCACACCTTCTGACCCACGACATCATCGATGCCGGTGATGCCGTCTGGGTTGCCAGCGAGTACAAGCAGATCCTGACCTGCAATGTAGTACGGGCCTGCGAAGCTCACTACTTCCTTGCGAGTGTCATTGATCGTGTACGTTGCCACAACGATGTCGACCTGACCGTTCTCGATGAATGGCTCGCGGTTTGCCGAAACCGCTTCCTTCCACTCGATGTTGTCCTCAGAAATACCAAGTTCTGCAGCAATGAGCTTGCCGATCTCAACGTCGAAGCCCTCAGGCTGATTCGTCGTCGGGTTCATCAGACCGAATAGTGGCTGATCGAACTTCGTGCCAATGGTGATCTTGCCCGCTTCATTGAGCTTGGCCATCGTCGTGCCCTCGTCGAACTGCACGTCTTCCGCAACCGTGGGTGCGTCATCAGTACCTGTGTCGCCCGGGGTGCCCGATGAGCATGCCGTGAGCGCAAGTGCGCCAGCTGCGGCGATCACCGCGATATATTTCGCAATTCGCATGTTTCTTGCCTTCCTCATTGAATATGGCCGGTGATGTCGGCCGTTAGGTCCGCAGCCGATTGTGCCGGTTGCGGGAGCTTTGTGTAATTAGTGTCCGAGAATCTTCGAAAGGAAGTCCTGTGCTCGCGATGTCTTCGGATCGGTGAAGAATTGCTCGGGCGTCGCCTCCTCGACGATCTGGCCGTCGGCCATGAACAGAATGCGGTCGGCCGCGCGACGCGCGAAGCCCATCTCGTGCGTCACTGCGACCATCGTCATGCCGTCGTTCGCGAGGCCGATCATGGTTTCGAGAACCTCGTTGATCATCTCGGGATCGAGCGCCGAGGTTGGCTCATCGAGCAGTATCAACTTTGGATCCATCGCGAGCGACCGGGCAATTGCGGCGCGCTGCTGCTGGCCGCCCGAGAGCTGGGACGGAAGTTTCTTCGCCTGATTGGCAATTCCCACTCGGTCGAGGAGCGCCATCGCTTTCTCGTCTGCGGCCTTCTTCTTCATTCCGCGAACCTTGATTGGCCCGAGCGTGACGTTCTCGAGGATCGTCTTGTGGGCAAATAAGTTGAATGACTGGAAGACCATGCCAACATCTGCGCGCAGCGTTGCCAGGTCTTTGCCCTCTTCCGGGAGCTTCTTGCCATCGATGGTGATGGTGCCGGAGTCGATCGTCTCCAGGCGGTTGATTGCCCGGCACAGCGTCGACTTGCCTGAACCCGATGGGCCGAGCACGACAACAACCTCGCCGCGCCCAACTGTCGTGTTGATGTTGTTGAGCACGTGAAGCTCACCGTAGTGCTTATTCACGTCCTTGATCTCGACAAGTGGATCGTCGTGATCGCGGACGACTCTGACCGCCGTGGTATCTCCCATGCTTTGTAAGCTACCGGGCAACTGAGGGCTACGTATAGCCCGTTACCGAGGTGTTATGCACCGGCCTGGTAGGACCAAAGCCCTGATCAGCCACGTTTGGCGCAGTCTGGGCAAAGCCCAAAGAGATCCACCACGTGACCAATTTCGGTGTACCCGTGCTCGGCGCCGACCCGGCTCGCCCAATCTTCAACGACCGTGGAGGCGAGCTCTTTCGTCTCTCCGCAGCTGCGGCACACGAGGTGGTGATGGTGGCCGGTGGTCTCGCACGAGCGAAAGAGCGCTTCGCCTTCTGGCGACTGCAACGTGTCGGCTTCACCGGTGTCTGCGAGGCTTGCGAGCGCGCGGTACACGGTAGCGAGACCGACGGTGGATCCGTCGGCTTTCAGCCGACGATGTAGGTCTTGTGCGCTCACAAACCCGGAGGCAGCGTGCAGTTCGACGCGCACCGCCTCGCGCTGCCAGGTGTTTCGTTTGGGCTGCATGACTAATTTCCTCCAACCAACGCTGCCGCGCGTGACGCAGCGAGTTTTCGCAACGGCGCAATGGCGTGGGCGAGCGCATAGAGAGCAGTCGCCACCAATCCGATC
Source organism: Leucobacter denitrificans (assembly GCF_014396385.1). Taxonomy (NCBI): domain Bacteria; kingdom Bacillati; phylum Actinomycetota; class Actinomycetes; order Micrococcales; family Microbacteriaceae; genus Leucobacter; species Leucobacter denitrificans. Next base: position 1,691,511 of record NZ_CP060716.1, on the reverse strand, counting down.
GCACCGCCAGCCGCAATGTCAAAGTTGCGCGATACCCAGAGCCCCGCGAGGCCGCTCAAGATGCCGAGCAGTGCCGCTAACGGGGGAACCCACACCAGAGATGGGGCGATCAACCGAGCTGCCGCCGCGGGCGCGATGAGGATCGCGACACCGAGGATTGCGCCAACCGCGGGCATCGCTACGACTACGGATGCGGCGATGATGCCTGTGACAGCAAGCTCGACAGGCCACGACCGAAAACCGGCGGCTCGAAAGCCCGCGGGATCAAACGTATGGAATAGCACTCGGCGCCCGAAGAGCGCGAGTACAAGGCACGAAAGTACGAGTACTGCAGCGGCAGCAACTACATCGGTCAGCGTCACCCCGAGCGGCGAACCAACGAGAAGGGCCTCGACAGGTACTCCGAGCCCTGGGTTCGCACTTGCGAGAAGAGTACCGAGCGCAAATCCAAGCGCAAGCACAACGCCACTCGACACCTGCTTTCCCTGACGCGGAATACGCTCAAGTAGCGCCATGATCATGACGAGCACTACAGCGAAGAGCGCCTGCCCGATGAGCAGGTTCCAGCCAAGCACCGCGAACACGACGCCACCGGGGAACGTGGCATGACTGAGTGCAACGGCGAAGAACGAGCGTCGCCGGAAGACGATGAGCGTGCCGGCGACGCCAGCGAGCAACCCAAGGATCGTCAGTTCGAGGGCCGCAAGTTCGATGTAGCTCACGCAATCACCTTCGCTCGCACATCGGCTTTCGGCCGAGACGCCCGACGGCAAAAGAGATACCCACGCCGACAATGTATGCCGAAATAAGAATGAGTACGATAAGCGCTCCCGGAGAAGCCGAAACTCTGCCACTCACGGACCACTCAAATGAGGCCCATAACCCCGCAACTCCGGCGCCAAACATGATAAGTGTCGCAATCGGCATAAGCGACCACAGTGCTCGAGACAGCAGCCGCGCGATCGCCACCGGAAGCACGAGAATTGCGATCACCATGAGCACACCGAGCGCCTGTACCCCGGCAACGACAAGGAGCGCCACGGCGACATTGAGTGCGAGGTCGGTGCGAAACGCGTTGAACCCCGCGTTCTCAAATCCTGCGGGGTCAAAAGAGCGAAAGAGCAGAGCCCGCCGCGCGCACCAAATAATCACGAGGGCAGCGAGAGCAACGACGGCGATCTGCCAGAGCTGGGCGACAGTGACCGTGAGTATCCGCCCAAACAACAGCTCTTGCAACTGCGAGACGTAACTCTCGCTTCGCGAAACGATGACCACACCGAGGCTGAAGAGGCCCGTGAGTGTCACGGCGATGCCGGCGTCTCTGCCCGATCCACCGGTGCGACCGAGGAATGCGAAGAGCGCCGCAGCAATCACGGCCGCGATGACTGCACCGGGGAGCAGCCCCGCACTGCCGCCGACAAGCATGCCGATGACCAGGCCGGGGAACACAGCGTGCACGAGGCCGTCACTCACGAACTCAAGCTCGCGAAAGTTAATGAAGACGCCCACTGCACCCGCCGCAACCGAGAGGATCGCGATGGCGATGAGTGCGCGCATCATGAACGGGAGCGAGAACATCGCGAAGACGCCGACGTCAATCATGGCGCATCGATTTCGCGTGTCGTTGTGACGGTGTGCTGATCGAGCTCGACCGTCGAATCGTGGAACGCGTGCTGCACCGCGGCAAGCGTGAGCGCCTCATCGAGCGGACCGAACGCTGTCGGATGCCCAGGCTGACCGGGCAGGTGTCCGTTCGCAAGCAACAGCACATGCGTGCACGCACGCTGCGCAATCTCGAGATCGTGCGTCGAAACGATGACTGTCCGCCCCTCGTCGCGCTGCGTGCGCACGAGATCGAGAAGCATCTCGCGGTTTTCTCGGTCGAGGCCATTGAATGGTTCGTCGAGCAGCAGCAATTGTGGATCGGACACGAGCGCCCGCGCAAGAATGGCCCGCTGTTGCTGCCCACCAGACAGCTCACCGAAGCGGCGGTGCGCATAGTGCTCAAGCCCGACTCGCTCGATCGCTTGATTTACGGCCTCGCGCCCACGCTTTCCAATGCGCCCGAGCGGACCGACGTTCCGGTACAGCCCCATAGTCACAACCCTGCGCAGGGTTATGGGCAGGCTGGTATCGCGGGCATCCGACTGCGGGAGCGTTCCGACGCGCCTGCGCGCCTGCTCCGGAGTTCCTCCCAGCACGATTGCCTTGCCGCTGGTGATGTCAGCGAGGCCGAGCAGGCCTTTGAGCAGCGTCGATTTCCCTGATCCATTGGGGCCAATGAGCGCCACCGCGGCCCCGCGCGGCACAACGAGGTTTAGGTGTTCGACTCGGGGTTCGCCCCCGTACCCGAATGCGGCCCAGTTCAGGGCGACGGCCGGTTCGGCGAGGTCGGCTGGGTGGGCTGGGTCGGCTGGGTCCGCTGGCTCGCTAACTTCGCTCACTCAGCACCTCCGAGTTCTGCCGGCAGCTCGGTCGGAGTCGCGCCCCACGCCTCGACGATGACGCGCGTATTGTGTATGGTCGCAGCGACATATGTCTCCGCGCCGGTCCCCTCCGCGCCGAGCGAGTCAGCGAACAGGCTTTCTGAATCTACGACGGTGACGCCCGCCTCCTTGGCGATCGTGCGAGCGAGCTTGGGGCTCATCGATGACTCCACGAAGATGGCTTTCACCCCGCGCTCCTGAATCGTCGCGACAAGAGCGTCGATCTCCGCGGCACTCGGCTCGGCGTTATCTTCAAAGCTCGGAATAATTGATCCGGCAAACTCGATGCCGTAATCCTCGAGGTAATAGTGCAGTGAATCGTGACCGCTCACGAGCACGCGATCCGCCTCGGGAATCTGCTCAAACTGGGTGCTGATCCACTCATCAAGCGCGGTAAGCGTTGCGCGGTATTCAGACGCTCGCTGGGTATATGCGGCCTCGTTCTCCGGATCGGCGGCGACGAAACCGTGCTCAATCTCGTCGACCATGCCAATGGCGTTGCGGGGCGAGGTCCAGATGTGTGGGTTCACACCGCCGTGATCGTGGTCGTGGTCGGCGTGATCTGCGTGATCCGACTCTTCGTGAGCATGATCCGCCTCGTCGTGGTCGGCATCCTGGTCGGGAGCCTCATCTTCGTGCTGGTGCTCGTGCTCTTCCTCTTCGTGCGCTTCGAGGTCGACCCCATCGGCCGCGGTAATAATCGCGCCATCGAACCCGCTCGCTTCGATCGCCGAATCGATGAAGGTCTCGAGCCCAGCGCCGTTCACGATGAGCACATCGGCCTGACTGAGCGCGAGTAGCTCCTTGGGTGATGGATCGAAATGGTGCGCCGAGGCGCCGACCGACAGCAGCCCGGTCAACGAGATGTCGTCGCCGCCAACCTGGGTTGCGAAGTCGGTGAGCTGGGTCGTGGTCGCGACTACGTTCAGCGCGTCGGTGGGTGCTTCTGCCGGTGTGGATCCACACCCACTGAGCAACAACGCACCGGCAAGTGCGCCGGCGAGGGCACCCGTGATTGGCAGCGCGACATGGCGTCGCGCACGGGAAGTATGTGTCATGAGAAGACTTTCTAAATGAGAACGAGTCTCAGTTTAATCGCAAATGAGAATCATTCGCAAAAGGAAGTTGGAGTACGATCGGGGCCATGAGCGTCTTGCCTGGCACTTCAGACCCGTTCGACTCGGCCGTGGCACTGCAGGCGGCGCTGCATTCGGGCGAGATAACTGCGGTCGAGGCCACCACCACATACCTCGAACGCATCTCGTCTCGCGAAGACCTCGGTGCCTTTATTACTGTCACCGCAGATTCAGCCCTCGAAGAGGCGCGTCTCGCCGACGAGCTTTTCGACGCGCACCGCAATGACCCGAGCGCCACTCCCCTCCCGCTGATTCTCGGCATGCCGACCGCCCACAAAGACCTCACCGAAGTCGCTGGAGTGCCAACGACCAGGGGAAGCGCGGCGTTCGAGCCAGAAATCGCGACGGCCGACCACCCGGTCGTCGCGACGCTGCGCCGAGCTGGCATGATCTCGCTCGGCAAAACCCAAGTTCCCGAGTTCGGGCTGACCGGCTACTCCGAGAACAACATCGCCCCGCCCGCGAGGAATCCGCACGACCTCGCCCGCACCCCGGGCGGCTCAAGCGGTGGATCGGCGGCTGCTGTTGCCGCGGGCCTCCTTCCTGTGGCGCCCGGCAGTGACGGCGGTGGATCGATCCGCATCCCCTCGCTCGCATGCGGACTCGTCGGACTGAAAACCGGCCTGGGCACCATCGCGGGCGATATCGAATCGGGTGCCGCGGACCCATTCGGAGGACCGAAGCTCAGCGTGCACGGCCCTATCGCCCGCACGGCGGCCGATGCAGCGCTGCTCATGGACGCCCTGGCTCCCGGCGGTCACTACCGCGAAGCTGTGGCTCGGGCGGGCGACCTCACCGGCATCACGGTTGCACGGTGCGAGGCATCTCCGTTTGACGCGGTGTTCGACATCAAACTCTCGCCTGACGCTCGGCTTGCCTATAACACCGCGGCTTCTCGCCTCGCAGCGCTCGGGCACCTCGTCGACGAAGCCGACTACACCTACGACCCCACCTACCCCGAGATTTTCACGAACGGGTGGACGTCGGGCCTCTCGCTACTCGAGATCGAAGACAGTGCGGTGGATCACCTCATGCCCCTCACCCGAGCCTTTCGCGAGCGGGCGCTCGGGCGATCCGCTGAGGAGCACCGGGCCAACGCCACACTGCTCAACCAGTTCGCTGCCGAGGTACGTGAGCTGTGGGGGCGCAGCGACGTTGTGCTCACCCCGGGCCTCACGATGGATGCGCCGCTCATCGGCGAGTTTCTCTCACGCACGCCCGACGGCGATTATCAACTGCAGTGCGAGTGGGCGCCGTACACCTCGGTCGTGAATGTGTCGGGCCTGCCGGCGATCGCGGTGCCGATCCTCAAAACCTCCGCCGGACTACCCATGGGTGTGCAACTCATCGGGCGCCGTGGCAGCGAGGCCCAGCTCCTCGCACTCGCCGCCCAGCTCCAGTCGTTCAGTTAAGCCCTAGCCAGATACCCCATAGGGGTATACACTGAGGGCATGGAAACCATCGAATACACCGTCACCGGCATGACCTGCGGCAACTGCGAGAACCACGTGCGCGAGGAGGTCAGCGAGATTCCTGGCGTCACAGTTGAAGAGGTCAACCGTGAAACGAAGGTGCTGCGCATAACCTCAGCGAACCCCGTCGACGATGCTGCGGTAATCGCCGCCGTTGATGAAGCGGGGTATACAGCGGTGCGCGCGTAGCGCGATCCACCACGGCACACCGACTCACCGACGCACCAACGTACTCGACCACAGACACCGACACCCAAAAGGCAGACCGTGACCGGCACTATACCTCGCAGCGAGGCCGATCAGATCACCCTCGAGATCGGCGGCATGACGTGCGCGTCGTGCGCGAACCGCATCGAGAAGAAGCTGAACAAGCTCGAGGGCGTCGAGGCGAGCGTGAACTACGCGACCGAGAAGGCTAAGGTGCAGGTCGCGTCTGGCATCGACGCGAATCTGCTCATCGAGACTGTCGAGGCAACCGGGTACACGGCGAAGTTGCCCGCGCCGCCGAATCATGAGCAAGCGCAGGGGGCGGATCAGCAGGAGCCCGAAGACCCCGAGCTCGTCTCGCTCAGGCAGCGACTCATCGGCTCGATCATTTTGTCGGTGCCCGTCATCGTGCTCGCGATGGTGCCCGCGTTCCAGTTCACGTACTGGCAGTGGGCGTCGCTCGCGCTCACCGGTCCCGTTATCGTCTGGGCCGCATGGCCGTTCCACCGCGCCGCATGGCTCAACGCCATGCACCGTGCGGTCACGATGGATACGCTCGTTTCCGTCGGCACCTCCGCCGCGTTCCTGTGGTCGCTCTACGCGCTCTTCTTCGGAACCGCTGGCCACCCCGGCATGACGCACGGCTTCGAGTTCTCGATCCAGCCGAGTGACGGCGCAGCCAATATCTACCTCGAGGTCGCAGCGGGCGTCACCATGTTCCTGCTCGCGGGCCGCTACTTTGAGAAGCGCGCGAAGAAGCAGGCGGGAGCGGCGATCCGTGCCCTTGCGGAGCTCGGCGCGAAAGATGTTGAGGTGCTACACGTGGCGGGCGAGCAGGACGCATCGCGTCCGAACCCGCCGCGAACCACCGCCCACGGCGGTGCACAAACACGGCGGATCCCGATCGACGATCTCGCCGTTGGCGACGTGTTCGTCGTGCGCCCAGGCGAGAAGATTGCGACCGATGGAGTCATCGTGTCGGGCCTCAGCGCGGTTGACGCGTCGATGCTCACGGGAGAATCGGTGCCCGTCGAAGTCGGGCCCGGCGACGCCGTGACCGGTGCGACAGTCAACGCGAGCGGACTCCTCGAAGTGCGCGCCACCCGCGTCGGCAGCGATACGCAGCTCGCGCACATGGCGAAGCTCGTCGAGGAGGCGCAGTCGGGCAAGGCCGAGGTGCAGCGCCTCGCCGACCGCATCTCGGGCGTTTTCGTACCCATCGTCTTCGCGATCGCCGCAATCACGCTCACTGCGTGGCTCATCCTCGGTGACTCCCCCGCGCAGGCCTTCACCGCCGCGGTAGCTGTGCTCATCATCGCCTGCCCGTGCGCACTCGGTCTCGCAACCCCCACCGCGCTGCTCGTCGGCACCGGTCGTGGCGCACAGCTTGGCGTACTCATCTCGGGCCCCGAAATCCTCGAATCCACCCGCAAGGTCGACACCATCGTGCTCGACAAGACGGGCACGGTCACGAGCGGCAAGATGGCCCTCAGCGACGCGATTCCCGTCAGCGGCGTGGATCGCACCGAGCTCCTCCGCCTCGTCGGCGCCGTGGAGTCCGGGTCAGAACACCCCATTGCCCAGGCGATCGCCCGTGATGCAGTCGACGAGCTCGGCGAGGCGTTGCCGCCTGTCGAAAACTTCGCGAACGTCGCGGGCAAGGGCGTGACCGGGGTCACCGACGGCCACGCCGTCATTGTTGGCCGTGAGTCGCTGCTCACGGAGTGGGCGGTATCGGTGGATCCCGAGACGCGATCCACCCTCGAACGCTTGCAGTCGGAAGGCAAGACCGCCATACTCGCCGCCTGGGACGGAGAGGTGCGCGGAGTCGTCGCCGTCTCTGACACATTGAAGCCGACGAGTGCTGAGGCGATCCGCCAACTCAAGGCGCTGGGCCTCTCACCCGCGCTGCTCACCGGCGACAATGAGCTCGTAGCGCGCGAGGTCGCGAGCCAGGTCGGCATCACCGAGGTGTTCGCCGATGTGTTGCCCGCCGACAAAGTTGCGGTTGTAAAGCGGCTGCAGTCTGAGGGCAAGGTCGTCGCGATGGTGGGTGACGGCGTAAACGACGCCGCGGCGCTTGCGCAGGCGGATCTCGGCCTCGCCATGGGCACCGGCACCGACGCAGCAATGCAGGCCGCAGACATCACGCTCGTGCACGGCGATCTCGTGAGCGCGGCCGACGCGATCCGCCTCTCACGCCGCACCCTCGGCACCATCAAAGGCAACCTCTTCTGGGCGTTCGCATACAACGTCGCGGCAATACCGCTCGCAGCGCTAGGCCTCTTGAACCCGATGATTGCGGGGGCCGCCATGGCGTTCTCGAGCGTGTTCGTCGTCGGGAATTCGCTTACGCTGAAGACCTTTAAGAGTTCGACCTCGTAGTGGCGATTGGGATTCGGTTGAGGGGGTACCGTTAGCCGTATGAGCGACAACGATCCACGCTCTTCTGGAGCGGAGAATTGCGAGCCGGGGTTTAGCGCCGGGCATCCCGCCGCTCCTGCGCACGCGCAGACCGGGGATGGGCACAGTCATTCTCACGGCCTCGACGGTGCGGCGAGCGCGACTGGCAAGCACCGCAAGCGGCTCGTGTGGGTGCTCGTCATCACGCTTTCGGTAGTCGGCGTGCAGGTGGTCGGCGCGATCATCTCGAACTCGCTCGCCCTGCTCGCCGATGCCGGCCACATGCTTACCGACGCAACCGGGGTCGGCATCGCGCTCATTGCAAGCCTCATCGCGGGGCTTCCCGCGAGCTCGAAGCGCACCTACGGGTACCTGCGCGTCGAGGTGCTTGCCGCGCTCGCGAACGGCATCGTGCTTGGCGTTATCGCCGTCATCATTCTTGTACAGGCGATTTCGCGGTTCGGCAACGAGGTCGAGGTTGCGTCGGTGCCGATGCTCATCGCCGCCGTGATCGGTGCGGTGGCAAACCTGGTCTCGCTCTTCATACTGCAGTCCGCGCAGCGCGAGAGCCTGAATGTGCGCGGCGCCTACCTCGAGGTGCTCGGCGACCTCCTCGGTTCGGTTGCGGTGATTGCCGCTGCGCTCATCATTATGTTTACGGGTTGGGTCATGGTGGATCAGCTCGCCTCCATCCTCATCGCCGCACTCATCGTGCCGCGCGCTTACAGTCTGCTGCGTGACGTGGTCAATGTGTTGCTCGAGGCGACGCCAAAGGACATCGACATAGGCGCGGCGCGCGCACACATGCTCGCTGTGCCCGGCGTTGTCGAGGTGCACGACGTACACGCCTGGACCATCACGTCAGGGGTGCCCGCGTTCTCGGCGCACGTGACCATTACCGATGAGAGCTGGTCAGAGCGCGGGTATCACGCGGTGCTCGACGAGCTCAAGGCGTGCCTCATGACGCACTTCTCGCTCGAGCACTCAACCCTGCAGCTCGAACCCGAGAGCCATCACCTCGCGGGGCTGCACTCTCACGACTGAGCGCGCACGCGGGCGATGTGCATCTCGATCTGCGAGAGCGCAGAGAGCAGTGAGACGCCAGAGAGCGCTTCCCACCCGTAACTCCAGTTGATTTGACTCGCGGTATTCCAGACACTGCTCTCTGAATCCGCCGCTAACACCTCGGCGACCTCGCGCGTGCGTGTTTCGTGGTGCGCGCGAATCTCGGCGCAACGCTCGCCAAGCGTCGTGAACCGAAACCCATGCCCGGGCAGCACCTCGGCGCCAGCGAACTCGGCCAGCCGGTCGAGCGAGGCGTAATACTCGCCCAGTGGATCGGCCGACCGCTCACCGCCGAGCGCGATGCCCGGATTAATTCCCGGGAGCACGTGGTCGCCAGTGAACACGATCCCCTCACTCTCGATGGCGAGGCAAATGTGCCCCGTAGTGTGACCGGGGTGTGGATCACTCGGGCCTCATACACCCCAAGCTGCAACACGTCACCGTCTTGTAAACGCTCGTCGATCGACACGTTGGCCTCGCCCTCAGTACCGGAGTCCGCTGCCATCGCACCGGTCGCAAGGAGCGCCTCGTGCTCCGATTCGGGCACACCCCAGCGTGCGAGCGTCGCAACAGGGTCGTCGGCAACCCCGAATGTAGCCCGTCGCTCAATCGCATCGGCCTCGCGCGTGTGCAGTCGCACGACAGCGCCCGACGCGTCGCGTATGCGTGGTGCGAGCCCGAGGTGGTCATGGTGCATGTGGGTGACGGTGACCGAAGCGACGTCTTCGATGCTTCGGTCAAGCGACCCGAGGTCCTGCTGCAGAGCCTCCCAGTTCTCGTCGGTGCCGAGCCCTGCGTCGATGAGGTGCACGTCACGCGATCCACCGGGTGCGAGAATCGCGTAACTAAACGCGTACGGCGGTCGCAACCCGGGCATGTCGAGCGCTATCGCGTAGATGCCCGGTCGCACCTCCTCGACTTCGGGAAGGGTCCCGTCTCGCAGTGCCTGTGCCTGGTTCGCGCTCGTTGGCTGCATAGTCACCGATTGTATCGGCGGTCCTCAGACCAGTTCAGCCGACCACCGCTGCCACTGCCCCTCGCACGGCGGCCCAACTGACGTGAGCATTGTTGGTGGATCGCAGAGGATCACCGCAGTATTCACCGTTGGAGACTTTCCGTGACGGCATGGTGCACCGTCACCATCATGGCTGCTCATCCGGCTCGCGATCCAGGACTCAATCACTGGCCAGCTCGGCTCAAGCTGCACCGACTGTGACATTGTCTGCTGCATCGCGAGCAACCTGAGTTTCGATGAAGCCAAGTATTCGGGATCGGCTCCCCCGCTCTCATTCACAACGGATTGGGCACTCGGGTGGTTCGTCTTCGCGAGCCACTCCCGATGCCCGGCCATTTCCACAGTGAGAGCGTCGGGCTCGAGTTCGACCGTTGCAATCGTGCCAAATCTGTCACCGAGGGTGATGGTGCCTCCAAGGTGCGGCAGCCCGTAGGTCATGTCGAGTGCTTCCTCGACGGTCCCACATTTCGCAAGCAGTGCACTCATGAGACTTCCGCGGTAGATTCCGGGCGGTGGATCCTGCACGATCGTGCGCGTAATGACGGCGCCGAGACCGCGCGTGTTCACCCCCGAAGACGCAGCGATGGGCCCACCATAATTCGAGTGAGCGAGCACGGAGTGACCCCACCGATCGTCGGTATACTGCACCAGGATATGCCGCCCGTCGGGCTTGTTGTCACGATTTTTGACGACCCACGCTGATCCCTCCGGAAGCCTTGCTGCACCAACGGTGCAGTCATCGCCGGGGGCTTCAACACGAAACAGCGACCTGTTCTGCGCGAGAAACAGCGCCTCGAACTGAACATCGAGCGCATCGGCGGTCGCCTCAAGGTAAGTCACCTCGTCAGAGAGCGTTTTTGCCGTGATCGCAATGCTCGCGTCTACCCATGAGCGGATCGCGCGATCCTCAAGCAGCAATCTCGCCCGTGCAGCGTCATGGCGAATCGGCGCCTCACGCTCGCGGAGGAGCCCAATAACTTTGCTGGCGCGCTCAGCCTCACCGCCCACCACGTGAGGTGGATCGAGTGTTTCGACGTTGAGCGCGCCAGTCATACCGTTAGTTGTCGAAGGTGATCATCGGCTTTCCGGTCGCACCGCCAGCGAACTCGCGATAGGCGGTTTCAGCCTCGTCGAGGGAATACCGCTTGCTCACCAGCGCATCGAGGTCGACCTTATTTTCGACCATGAAGCGTGCAATCTCGATCTGCTCGGCCTTAGTAAATGTCCACGAACCAAAGATGGTGAGAACTTTACGAATGACCTCGCCGCGGATGTCGATCGTGCTCGGCGCACCATTGCCAATGAAGCTGCAGCGACCGAAGTACGAGAGCACCTCAAGCGCTTGAGCCCGCGCTGGACCCGCTCCCGAAGTTTCGAGCGAAGCGGTTGCACCGTGCCCCGAAGTGATCTCCTGCACGGCCTCGATGAGGTCAGTCTCCATTGAGTTGATCGTGAAGTCCGCACCGAGTTGGCGAGCGAACTCCAAACGCTCGGGCGAGATGTCGACCGCGATCACACGAGCGCCCATCGCCTTAGCGCTTACGACACCGCTCACTCCGACAGGGCCCTGCCCGAACACCGCGACGGTGTCTCGGCCCGAAACGTTCATCTTCTTGAGGCCATTCCAGGCGGTGCCAGTACCGCAGGCGATCGCGGCGCCGGCCTCAAACGAAAGCTCGTCGGGAAGGTGCACGAGGGTGCGCGCCGGAACCTTAATGAACTCGGCGTGCCCGCCATGAGCACCGGTTCCATAGGTCACCCGGTCGTTCTGGCATGCCTGCTCGAATCCCATTGCGCAGACATCACAGAAGCCACAGCCAGCGTAATGGTGCACCATGACACGGTCACCAACGCGAAGCCCCGATGGGACCCCCGGTCCGATCTCGGCAACCTCACCGCACGGTTCGTGACCGGTGATGATGCCCTTACTGCCTTCAGCGTCGCGGTACCTTGGCAAGTCACTGCCGCAGACTCCTGACGCGCGAACCTTGATGATGGCCTCGCCTGCCGCAGCTTGTGGATCAGGAAAATCCTGCAGCTCCACGGTTTCGTTGCCCGTAAATACGAGACCCTTCATCGTTACTCCTCTAGATCTACAAACTATTGAACGGTGTCGCGCTTAGGCGTGTGCGACGAACGTCGTCGTCACCGACTTCTCTCGTGTGTAGCTCACAATCTCTTCAACGCACGACTCTTTACCGAGTCCACTGAGCTTGAAGCCACCCACCGGAATGCCACGATCCTTGCGTCCCGACTCGTTGATCCACACAAACCCGGCGTCTACCTTCGACACGATGCGATTCGCCCGACTGAGGTCGTTCGTCCAGATGCGGGCAGTGAGCCCGAATTCGACTGCATTGATCTGCTCGATCATTTCATTCTCGTCGCTCCAGCGCACGACGGCCATGACCGGGCCGAAGACCTCGTTGTGGAAGAGACGCATGTCGGGGGTAACACCGTCGAACACGGTCGGTCCAACGAAGTAGCCGTCTGAGAACCCTTCGGGCTTCTCACCGTCGTAGACGAGACGCGCGCCGTCTTCGTGCGCTTGGTCGATGTGGGTGCGCACGCGGTCGTAATGGGCCTTAAACGCAACCGGCCCCATCTCGGTTTCTTCGTTGCGTGGATCGCCGATGGTGATCGCCCGCACGATCTGATCAAGCTCTTTGATGAACTCATCGGCGATGCTCTCATGTACGAATACGCGAGAGTTCGACTGGCACGACTGGCCCATCGTCTTGCGCATGTTCATGCCGTTCACTGCCTCTTTCGCAGCGAGCTTTGGATCCATGTCTTCACAGATGATCATCGGGTTCTTGCCACCGAGCTCAAGTGTCACATGCTTGATGTGTTCGGCGCCCGCGCGCATCACGGCCTGACCAGCAGGCACGCTTCCAATAAAGCCGATACGCGGGATCTTCGGGTGCGAAGAAATCGCATTGCCGACCTCTGCACCCGTGCCCGTAAGCACATTGAGCACACCCGCAGGGAAGAGATCACCGACGAGCTCAGCGAGCGCAAGCGCACCCAGCGGGGCCTGATCGGGTGCCTTCAGAATGACTGCATTGCCAGCAGCGAGCGGTGCGGCAACCTTCGCAGCCGAAAAGTTGAATGGGTGGTTGAACGGAATGATGCGGCCAACCACGCCATAAGGCTCCCGCAGTGTGTACGCGAGACCACCCTCGGGGGCAGGAATCGTGTCACCCTTTACCTCACCAGCGATACCGGCGAAGTACTCGATCTCGTCAGCAGCGCGAAGCACGTCACGCCTGGAGGCACTGATCGGCAGACCTGCGTTCTCAACATCGATGAGGCAGAGGCGATCCACTTCATCGCGAATGCGCTTCGCCATCTCACGCAGCACGGCAGCACGACCTGTCCACGGAAGTGCACGCCACTCGGCCGCACCCTTCTGGGCGGCGATGACCGTATCGTCGACGTCCTGCGCCGTCGCTGCGGTCACTCGCGCGATCTCTTCACCCGTGGTCGGATTGTATGTAGGCATCGGCTCATTACCGCCGCGTCCTGGCGTCCACTCGCCACCGATGTATAGAGGGCGTACGTCTGATGCTGAAAAACTGGTCATGTTCCTATTCCTAATACCTATAGAGGACTTCGGCAGCGCACTATGGCAGCGCGATCTCCTGCTTCACCTGTGCCCGCGAGCTGTTACGCGGATCGAAGACGTCACGGAACCACTCACCGATGACATTCACTGACATCACGAGCGCGAAAATTGCGATGCCCGGGATTGTTGCAAGCCACCACGACGATCCGATGTACGCACGGCCGTCTGAAAGCATGCCGCCCCAGGTCGCTTCACCACCGGTCACACCGAGACCCAGGAACGAGAGCGATGCTTCCATCAGAATGATCGCACCGAGCTCAAGCGATGACAGCACAAGAATCGAAGGCAGCAGGTTCGGCAGCAGGTGCTTCACCACGATCTTCGTTCGCGAGACGCCGAGAGCCCGAGCAGAAAGCACGTACTCACGCTCTCGGAGCGAGAGCGCCTCGCCACGGATCGGCCTGGCAAACACCACCCAGGCAACGAGCACAAGCGCGATGATGAGCTTGTCAAGTCCACCACCGAGTGCCGCGACGAGCGCGATCGCCAAGATGAGGAAGGGGAAGGCAAGCCAGATATCAATGATGCGCATCATGAACGCATCGAAGCGTCCACCAACAAATCCACTCACAACACCAACGCCGACGCCTAGCACAACGCCAAAGACGAGCACTACGAAACCGATGATGAGGGTGATCCTCGCGCCGCCGATGAGGCCCGAGAGGATATCTCGCCCGAGGTGATCGGTGCCAAAGATATGACCCGGAGTGCCGGGTGGTGCGAAGCGGTTCGCGAGGTCCTGATCCGTGTAATCATACGGGCTCACCCACTGCCCGAAAATTCCGAAGAACAGGAACAAGATCATGATGAGCATAGGCACCATCACGAATACTGGAGGAAGCTTGCGCTTGCGCTTCGCGAGTCTGGTCGTCACCACGCCAGTGGCGGGGCCGGGGCCCTCAAGGTCGGCCCGCGGATCGTAAATTGGTGAGGTCATTTCTTTCTCCGAATCACGCACTCGCTGCTTTGGCCATCTGCACGCGAGGATCGAGCCAGCCCTGGGCAAGGTCTGCGAGCAGGTTACACAGCACGACCATTACTGTCGCGACGAGCACCGCACCCTGAACGACCGGGTAGTCTCGCCCACTGATAGCTTCGACAAGTAGCGCACCGAGCCCGGGCCAGCTGAACACCACTTCGATGACGAGTGTGCCACCGAGGAGTGTGCCCAGCTTGGACCCGAACACGATTACCGTCGTTGGGAGCGCATTGCGCAGCATATGCATCATGACTTTCCAGTCTGAGATGCCACGTGCACGAAGCGCGTCCACGAAGTCCTGGTTCTTTACCTCGAGCAAGCTCGCCCTGAGGAGACGGGTCAGCATTGCAGCCGCTGATGTTCCCAGGGTGATTGCCGGAAGCGTGAGGTGAACAATATTCGACCAGACAGCCGCCGGGTTGCCCGCGATCATCGAATCCAGAATCGGCATGTAGGTGACATTGGGCACGTTATATCCAGTACCCATAATGCCGCCGGTAGGAAGCGCATGGAATGCCACACTGAAAATGAGGATCAGCATGATGCCTTGCCAGAATGTTGGCATCGAAACACCAAACATACTTCCAATGGTGCCCAACCGGTCCCAAATACTGTTTTGCTTGAGTGCCGAGAGCAGTGCAAGTGGCAGCGCGATGATGATCGCGACGAGCATACCCGCAAGCGTCAATTGGAGCGTCGCACCCAAGCCTTCGATCAGCGCCTGAGAAACCGGGATTCGCTGTGTAAGCGAGACACCCAGGTCACCACGAAGTGCCGCAATGATGAAGTCAAAGTATTGGACGGGCAAAGACTGATCCAGACCCATCTGTTCACGTAGGAGCGCACGCTGCTCCGCTGTTGCGCCCTCCTCGGCTGCCAGGATATCCACCGGATCTCCTGGCAGCACGCGCACCAACAAGAACACCATGATGGATGCGCCGAACAGAACGAGCAGAGCCTGGCCCAGCCTTCGCCCGATAAAACCGATCATGAGATGGTTACTCCGTAATCTCCACAGTGGTGATGTTGAACTGACCGATCGGTGAAGGCTCGAAGCCTGTCACAGCGGTTGATACGCCATAGATCTGGTCAGGGTTCACGATTGGCACCCATGGCGAATCTTCCATGAGCTTGTTCATCAGCGGCACGTAGTACTCGTTCGCCGCGTCCATGTCAGGAACTTGGGCGAATGCTGAGTCGATGAGATTGTCAATCTCAGGTGAGGTGTAGCCGGTGAACACCTGTGACTCGCGGGTTGAGCTGTGGAAGTGCTGACGCCAAATCTCATCACACGTACCGCGGCCTGCGCCCCAGCTTGCGAGATAGAGTTCGCTCTCGCCAGCGTTAATGCGGGCAAGGTACGCGCCGTCCTCCATAGAATTCACGTTCACGTTGAGGCCGGCCTGGCGAAGCTGCCCGGCGAGTGCTTCTGCAACGTGCTTCTCACTCTCGATCGTATCGAGCGTCACGGCCGGCAGATCACTGAGCACTTCAGCAGCGGCTTCGGGATCGAATTCGTAGCCCTTGAAGTCCGGGTTGTAGCAGTTCATGTTCTCGAATGCAGGCTGGTTCAGTGCCTCAGCACGTCCTTCAAACACGGTGTCTGCAATCTGCTGCTGGTTGATCGCCGACTGCATAGCCTGGCGCGCCTCAACGTCCGAGAACGTTCCATTATTCACCTGCATTGCCAGGTGCCAAACCTCGGTACCAGAGGCAGATACTGCTTCTGCGCTACCCGTGATGGTGCCAGCGAGGTCGGCTGGAACAGCGTTGATGATGTCAGCTTCACCCGACTGCAGCGCCGCAATGCGGCTCGCCGTCTCAGGGATGATCTTGATGACGAGCTGCTCGAAGCTTGGCGCCTCACCAAAGTAATCGTCGTTGCGCTCCATGATGATGCCGCGACCCGGATTCGAGCTCACGAGCTTAAAAGGCCCGGTGCCGATCGGCGCCTCAGCGAAGGCCTCGGGTCCGACCTCCTCCATGTATTCGGGAGCCGCGATCTCAATGTACGCAAGAGCAAGCGGGAAAGCACCGTCTCGCTGGGTCGTATGGAAGTTCACCGTGTGCTCGTCGACGACCTCAACACTGTCGAGCGTCACGATGAGTGAGCGACGAGGCGAAGCGTTCGCGGGATCAAGGATACGGTCGAAGCTGTACTTCACGGCATCGGCGTTGAATGCCTCACCGTTTGTAAACGTGACGCCTTCACGGAGCTTCACCTGCCAGACGGTGTCTTCGATCATCTCCCACTCAGTACCGAGCGCGGGGACGACCTCCATATCGTTGTTGATCTCGGTCAGCGGGGTCATGATCTGGCGCAACACGTACTGGGTTGCGCGACCACGGAACATTGCCGGATCGAATGTCTGGATGTCCTCGGACTGTGCGATCACAAGCTCGGAGCCACCGCCCCCGCCAGAGGTTGTCGCACCGCTGCCGCCACCAGCACATGAGGTGAGGGCGAGCGCGAAGCCGGCGAGGCCGACGAGCGCACCACGTTGGAACTTGCGACTTATTGCAAAGCGACGTTGCTTTTTGGGATTCACAATATTACCTTTCATTTTCAACTCGCAGTCGTGACTTTCTTGGGTCTGGCTCGGGATGAGCGTTGATGAGTTCTTGGGTGTATTCAGCTGAAGGATTCGTCAAAACGGCCGTCGCGTTGCCCTGCTCCACGATCTGACCGTTACGCATGACGCAGACGTCGTCACAGAACTGCTCGACGACCGCTAGGTCGTGAGACACCATGAGGTACGTCATTCCAAGCTCACGCTGCAGGTCTCGCAGCAAGATGAGAATCTGCGCCTGGATTGACACATCGAGCGCCGAAACAGGCTCATCAAGAATGAGGAGGCGGGGCTCGACGGCCAGCGCGCGTGCAATAGCGATTCGCTGTCGCTGACCGCCCGAGAATTCGTGTGGAAACTTGTCCGCGGCCGAGGCCGGGAGTCCGCACATCTCGAGCAACTCACGCACCCGGCGTTTCCGCTGTTCCGCGGTACCGATGCCGTGTGTGAGCATACCTTCAGCGACGAGAGATCCGATTCTCCACCGAGGGTTCAGCGAGGAACCCGGATCCTGGAACACGATCTGCACCTCGCGTGTGACCTGCGTTGCAGCCCGGCTCCTGAGCTTGACGATGTCGCGACCAAAGAGTTCAATGTTTCCGCTGGTCGGAGTGAGCAGTCGGCACACCATCCGCGCGGTGGTCGACTTACCAGAACCCGATTCGCCGATGAGTCCCATCGTGCTTCCCTCGGTAACGGTGAACGACACATCGTTCACCGCGTGCACCGAGGACTTCTTGGCGAAAAGCGCCCCTGAACTGAAGATCTTGTTGAGGTTCTTTACCTCAAGTGCTGTCGACATCAGGCCGCTCCCTTCTCAATTCGAGGGTTGAAACAGCGCACTTCACTCGCGGCCACCTGGCTGGGCTGTGGGAGTTCGCTTCTGCAAATTGCGGTCGCTGACGCGCACCGATGCACGAACGGGCAATATGTTGCCTCCCCGATGACTGGCTCGGCCTGTCCCGGGATCGGCTTGAGCGAGTCTTTATCTCCACGTTTCGGAAGCGAATCGAGCAGTGCCTTGGTATACGGGTGGCGCGGAGTATCGAACAGGTCGAACACTCCAGCCTCCTCGGCAACGATACCGCCGTATAGCACGACAACACGATCGCAGGTTTGGGCAACCACTCCGAGGTCGTGGGTGATGAGCACCACGGCCGCATTCCGCTCGTGGCAAACCTTCTGCAGGAGCTCGAGGATACGTCGCTGCACCGTCACGTCGAGCGCGCTCGTTGGCTCGTCGGCAATGATGATGTCTGGATCACCGATCAGTGCAACTGCGATCGCAACGCGCTGGCGCATACCTCCCGAGAGCTGGTGCGGGTATGCATCAAGTCGTGACGCAGCATCACGGATCTGTACCTCTTCGAGGATCTCAAGTGCGCGCTTCCTCGCCTCCGCCTTCGTGCCCTTTGGGTTTGAGGCGAGGTAAGCCTCGACGAGCTGGTACCCAACTGTGTACACGGGGTCTAGCGCGGTAAGCGCATCTTGGAAGATATACCCAATCTTCCGACCACGAACCTTGCGCATGTGAGCGCCAGACGCTTCGACGAGGTTCTTACCGTCAAATTCGATCGTTCCTGAAACCCGCGCATTCTTCGCGAGAAGCCCGACGATCGCCTTAGCTGTTGCACTCTTGCCAGCACCGGATTCGCCCACGACCCCTAAGAACTCGCCCCGGCGAAGTTCGAACGAAGTATCGACTACGGCATTCACCGAGCCAAACTGTACGCGAAGTCCCTCGACCCGGAGGACCACGTCAGACCCGGTAGGTTGAGTCGGTAACTCCATTGTTCAACTCCCATCATTGGAAAATACGTGCTTGGGAACTGTGCCCACCTTGCGGCAGAACAGGCCTTCACTCGCGCACATCGGGGCCGGAGCCTCGATTAATCTACGTAATATAGTCTATATAATACTGAAATCTAACGGAAACACAAGCTGGTTCCACCAGTCTTGTTGAAATTCCTAGGCCGGCTGAATATCCATGACTCAGCCGGCCTACTCACAGAGATCCGCTACGAATCTAATCCGCTCAATGCGGGCTCAGACGGCGTCCCGAGGAGGGCAGAAAGCTCTGCTGCTGGAGTGTCGGGAGATGCGGTGAGAATGAACTGCTCAATCTCATCGATCTTCGCGTCAGGGATGAGCCCCTGAACAAGTCCACGGAACTTCACACGGACGGACTCCGCGTCGAATTCCCGGTCCTGAGGCGGCGTGCTCACGAGTGTTCGCGTCGTTCCATCGGTGAGCTCAATATCGATATTGGTCACGAACCTGCGGTCACGTCCAAGTGCATCGATACGCTCGTCGTGGTAAACGTCGATGCGATCCATGAGGTCCCACACTTCAGGTCGAGCCAACGACTCTTGAGAGAACTGCTCGACATACGCTG
This sequence comes from Leucobacter denitrificans, assembly GCF_014396385.1. Classification (NCBI taxonomy): domain Bacteria; kingdom Bacillati; phylum Actinomycetota; class Actinomycetes; order Micrococcales; family Microbacteriaceae; genus Leucobacter; species Leucobacter denitrificans. Next base: position 1,672,155 of record NZ_CP060716.1, on the reverse strand, counting down.
CTCCATCAAGCAAAGCAACCGCAGTGGCAAAACGCAGATTCATTTGAGCGCTCAGCGTCTTACCTGGCGCTTCCATCTTCCAAGAGGTGCGCCGCGCAACACTTTCTGCGACGCCAATGCGAATCCGGGAAATGTCGCTGTCGCGAAGACCCTGTACACGTTGCGCGATCATCTCATCAATCGTCGAGTGCAACATAATGAGGCATGCATAGCGCTTAATACCGATGGTCTTCAGGATCCAGTTCTCACCGAGACCGTCAGTGAGTTTGCTGAAGTCAGCCTCATCGACATCGCCGAGAATTGCAGCAGCCAACCCACCATACGGATGCTCGAGTACGGATTCAGTACCCGCGAAGCCCTTGCTCGCAAGTGCCGCACCCACGAGACCTGACTGCGCAGCCATACCGTGATGCATTCGCTTCACCATCGACTTGTACTGAGCCGCCATGAGTCCGCTCGCCCGAGTGACCGAGTTTCCGATAGCGCTTTCCATGTTGGCGGCATCGAGTCCAAATACGGAGCCAGCAGCCACCGCCGATGCGGCGGTCCCGTACACCGATCCGGTATGCCAGCCGATGGTGCTCAGGCGGCCGCCACCCATGGCCATACCGACGCGCGGTCCGACCTCATAGCCAACGACGAACGCACGCAGCAGCTCACCGAGGGTAGTTTCGGGCCGAATGTCGGCTGCAGCCATTGCGGCGGTCACAACGACCGACGACGAATGCAATGCGCCGTGAGCATGGAAGTCATCGAGCTCAAACCCCTGCACAAATGTGCCGTTGAGCAGTGCTGCCGACGACGGGGAAACGCTCTTACCCCATCCCCATAACGTTGCGCCGGTGCCAGATTCCACCATCGACATCGCTTCGACGGCTTTCTTCGCCCAGGGAAGCTTCGCCCCGACAAACGCGCAAGCGATGCCGTCAAGCGCAAGCAGTCTCGCTCGTTCGACGACGTCGGCGGGGAGTTCCTCGAACGCCACCCCGGCCGCAAATTCTGCGACCGTGCGGGTGACGTTCAAGGTCTCTTCCTGAGATGTCATCGCCCAGCCTCTGTAGCTGCGTGGGCTCCGGCGCGACCGCCGAAGACGACATTTCTGGTCATTCCACTCGTCGAGGGGTAGTTGTGGTAGAACATTCCGACGATGTCACCGTTCGCATAGAGGCCGCGGATCGGCTTCTGCGAAGTGTTGAGCACCTGGCCATCCTTGTTCGTCTTCAATCCACCGAAGCTGAAGGTGATCGCACCGGTTACCTTGTAGGCGCGGAACGGACCCTGGTTAATCGGGAGCGCCCAGTTGCTGTGAGGGGGTGTAAGTCCAACAGCGTTACGTCCATCTTCGACAGTCGCATCGTATGGAACCGATTCGTTCACGGAGTTGTTGTACTCGTTAACGGTGCGCTCGAGCGCGGTGGGATCGATGCCGATCTTTTCCGCGAGCTCGCGAATCGAGTCTGCCTCTACTGGCGTCGCGGCACGGTAGGCATCTGGGTACATGCCGTTCGCCTGCTGGTCGTAGATCTGGAAGGCAACGCCGTCTGGCTGGCGAGCAACAGCCCAGCCGGTCTTCGCGTAGGTGTAGGTACGGTGACGCTCTGACTCATCGAAGAAGCGGTCGCCATTGATATTTACCGAGATGCCGTACGGGTAGGCGTAACGGTTCACATTGTTGTTCACCTCAACGTTCGGCGCGCTCGCGTCGATCGGTGATGCGTGGCCACCCTGCCACTGACCCGAGGTATCGGCGCCAAGCTGAATCGCCATGTCGAGAACTTCACCGGTGTTGTGACGGCTACCGCGAACCTTCATGAGGTCAGACCCTGGTGGGAGGTAGCGGGCGCGGCGTTCGGCGCTCGCTTGGAATCCACCACTCGCGAGGATGACGGTCTTCGCTTCGATCTCATAACGCCCCTCGGGGCCGTCGACGATGACACCGGTAACGCGGTTAAAGTCACCGATAATGCTCGAGACGCGAGTATCGGTGCGCAGCTCAATGCCGAGCTCGTTACCAATCTTGATCCACTGCTCGACGAGACCGAGGCCACCGCCAACCGGGCCCAGCACGGTGCCGGGAGGGAACTCAAGCACACCGTCGCGATCGACCGGCTGCTGCCATGCAAGCCACTTGTGGCCGAGTTCCGTCATCCAGTCAATTGCGTCGCGCGAGTCCTCAACGAGTGTGCGTGCAAGCTCGGGATCCACGAGACCCTTGGTCACGCGGTCAAGGTCGCTCGCGAAGTCTTCTTTCGTGTATGGGCGCACCTTAAACTTGCCGCGGAGCTCGTCCTGCTGATCTGCGTTAAGCATCTCGAACAGGTCATCGGTGCCCTCGTGAACCGTGCGAAAGCCCATCTTTGAGAAGCGGCAGTTTCCGCCTACTTCGTCACGGGGTGCCTTCTCGATGACAATAATGCGTTCGGCGCCCGCATGACTCGCAGCGACTGCTGCTGCATAGCCTGCGCTTGCTCCGCCTACGACCACGACGTCGTACTTCTCACTCATTTCGCCTCCATAGATTGACCAACGCCACTTAGCGTTGCTCCATAAAACTTAACATATAAAATGTACTAAGGATTATATATCTTATATCAAGGCGTCGCTGGCTGACCTATCTTTGAGTGAAATTATCGCCGGATTAGTCTTTGCGAATGCGTGCGAGGCGCTCCTTGTAGGCCTCGAGCACGTGCTTGCCCATAAGCTCGCCAGCCTTCTCGGCGTCACCGCCTTCGAGCGCAAGCATGATCTCATCGTGCGCGTGGAGGAACTCTTTCACCGAGTCGTCGCGATCCCACTGGCTCTGCGAAGTTGGAATCACCGTTTTCCAGAGTGGGCGCACTACGCGATCCGCTATATATGGGGCACCGGCTCGCATTACTGCGAGATGGAACTCACGGTTGAGCTGAGAAAGCCGCTCTGCGCTTTGTCCCGACTTTGCCGCATCCTTGAGGTCCGCGTGCTTCTGCTTGGCGAGTGCAATCGCGTCAGCGTCAGCACGCTCAACAGCGAGCGATGCGAGCAACTTCTCGACCTCGATACGGAACCGGTACAGCGCATACAAGTCTTCTTCGGGCATGGTGTTCACGGTCGCACCGCGGTGTGGCGAGTAGCTCACGTGCCCTTCGGCCTCAAGGCGACGCAGCGCTTCACGCACGGGAGTCGCACTGACGCCGTAACGAGCACTGATGTCTCCTTGGCGAATCTGCGTGCCGGGCTGGATCGTACCGTCGACAAGTTCTTGGCGCAGTCGCTGTAGGACGTACTCAGTTTTACTCAGTGGTCGTTCAAAGGATGTGGACTGGTTTACTCCACCATCGGAGTCAAGTTCATTCATGCGGCAAGCATATCGGAAGGTATAGGATGCTGTATTGTCTATACTTTATAGAATATCCCGCAGGCAAAGGAGCATGATATGACTGTCCACCTCTCAATTGAAGGCGGCGTCGCCCAGGTCACGCTCGACCGTCCAGATGCACTCAACGCCATCGATGCCGAAACGCGCAGGGAGCTACGCGAGGCGTACGCGACAATTTCCTCCGACCCGGCGATTCGCGTCGCCATCATTACTGGGGCTGGCGAGCGCTCATTCTGCACCGGTGTGGATCTCAAGAAGACAGCGGGTGTACCGAACAACATGGCCGTCGAGGAGTTTGGTGGCCAGAGTGACCACCTTCTCTCGGGCTTCCCCACCAACAAGCCGGTGATCTGCGCAATCAACGGGTATGCGCTCGGCGGGGGCCTTGAGATCGCACTCCGCGCTGATATCCGCATCGCCTCCGAGAACGCAAGTTTTGGACTCCCCGAAACCCGGATTGGAAGTATCCCAGGAAGCGCTGGCACCCAACTTCTCCCCCGCGTTGTCGGCGTCCCTCAGGCATTGAAGCTAATCCTCACCGGTGATCGTGTTTCAGCCGATGAGGCTCTGCGCATTGGACTAGTCCAAGAGGTAGTGCCCTTTTCTGAACTGCAGACTCGCGCACGCGAACTTGCTGAGCGGATCGCGCAGAACGGGCCACTGGCCGTCGCTGCAGCCAAGAAACTCGTGAGTCAGGCGCTTGAGATGCCGCTCGACGCTGGTATTGCTGCTGAGCGGTACGCGTTCGGGCTGCTCCGAGACACCGAGGATCGCGCGGAGGGACGCAAGGCGTTCGGAGAGAAGCGCACACCAAACTTCACGGGCCGGTAGCCCAGCAATCGCCCCCATTCTGGCGATGCGTAGCACGTCAGAAGCAAAACATTGTTCTTCTGTATTATATATAATATAGTTACTCAAAGACGAAGCGTACGCGATCGGAGCCATTCATGACCACCCAGCACCCAAATCCTGGCGGTGCGTTGCACGGAATCACAGTGCTCGATCTCGGTGGTGAAATCGCAAATTACTGCGGCCGCATGTTTGCTCAACTGGGCGCGAACGTTATTCTCGTTGAGCCCCCCGGTGGATCGAGCTACCGCGCGGCGCCACCACTCGCTCAATCGACGGGCGAGAGCCTCCGGTTCGCGTACGACAATTGTGACAAACGATCCATCGAGGTAAATCTCGGAACCCCCGAAGGCCGTGAGACCTTTACCCGTCTCGCAAAGTCGGCTGATCTCCTTCTCGATGACCGCACCCAGCACGATCTTGAGGCTCAAGGCTTCGGCTACGACGAGCTCCACACACAGTTCCCGAACCTCACTGTCACGGCGATCACTCCATTTGGGCTTGCAGGTCCGTACTCCAATTACGTGGCCACCGATGCAACATGCATGGCATTTGGTGGAATGCTCTGGCTCGGAGGATACGACGACGGCGCTCCCGTACAAGCGGCCGGCCACCAATCGTTCCGTGCTGGCAGCCTCTTTGGTGCCGTTGCTTCAATGGCCGCACTCGTCTCTGAGAACGGAGGCGCGGGTGAAGTCATCGATGTGTCCGTTCAAGAATGTGTGTCACTCGGACTCGAGAACGCGATCCAGTTCTACGACCTCGAGGGACACAATCGTCGCCGGCACGGAGGCAAGCAGAAACAGGCCGGCTTTGGCGTATTTCCCTGTGCTGACGGATACGTGTTCCTCATTGCAGGTGGTATTGGCGGCAATCGGTTCTGGGGCAATTTCACTGAGTGGATGCAAGATGCTGGTGTACCGAACGCTGCGCTCCTCGAAGAGCAGCGTTGGTGGGAACGTAGCTTTGTCGAGAGTGACGAGGGGAAGGATCTCTTCTGGGAGATCTTTACCCAGTATTCCGAACGGCACACAAAGGCCGAACTGCTCGAAGCTGCCATCAAGTGGAATGTTCCACTTTCACCGGTGAAAACCTTGGCAGAGGTACATGAGTCGTTGCAGCTGCTGGCTCGTGAGTTCTTCACAGAGATGCGCATTGGCGAGGCTCTGGTTGACGCACCAGGCGCCCCATACCGGCTACTCGGCACTCCCTGGCAATCCGGCGGCCACGCACCTCAGGTCGGGCAAGACTCAGACGTAATTCTTAGCGAACTGGGAGCCGACGCGACATCTGTTGCCACCGCACAAGGAAGAGGAAACTACGCATGAAACGCCCACTCAACGGGGTTCGCGTCATCGACTTCAGCTGGGTCGGTGCTGGTTCATACGCCACAAAGATTCTCGCTGACCTCGGTGCTGAGGTCATCAAGATCGAGAGCACGAAAAAGATCGACGGAATCCGTCTCAGCCCCCCATTTGCCGGCGGCGAGAGCGGCGTCAATCGGAGCGGATACTTCGCTGACCGGAACACGAGCAAGCGAAGTATGCTTCTGAACCTCAAGGAGCCTGGCGCCGTTGAGATCGCACTCAAGCTCATCGAGCAAGCCGACATTGTCTGCAACAACTTTTCCGCCGGTGTGATGGATCGGCTCGGTCTCGGATACGAAGCCGTCGCCAACGTGAACCCCCGAGTCATATATCTGTCAATGTCGATGAACGGCGACTCGGGGCCCGAACGCAATGCACGAGGGTACGGCGCGATGATGAGCGCAATTACCGGATTCCACCACCTCAGTGGCAACCCTGGTGAGATTCCTACGGGAACGGGCACCAACTACCCCGACCATATTCCGAACCCGGGGCACGCCGCGTTCGCAATGCTCGCAGCACTCCGGAGCAGCCGCCTCACCGGGCAGGGCCAGCAGATCGACATGGCGCAAACTGAGGCGATGCTCGTCACACTCGGCCCCGAGTTCCTCGACTGGACAGTTAACGGTAATGATCGGGGGCCACTCGGCAACAAGGATGAGGGATTCGTCTGGCAGGATGTACTCCCAACGTCGGGCGACGACAATTGGATCTCAATCACGGCCCCTACTACGGCCGAATGGTCGAGCGTGCTCGAGGTCCTGCAGCTCGATCCCGAACTCACCCCTGATGCTGACAGTACTGCACTTGCCCAGGCTGTTGCCTCGCGCTCCAACCATCAGCTCGTCGCAGAACTGCAGGCGCGTAATGTTCCCTCCGCACCGGTGCTCTCCCCAGCGGAGGTCATTGTCGATAAGCAGCTGCGGTACCGGGAACACTGGCGCGTGCTCGAGCACCCCGAGATGGGCGAAACACTGTACAACGGCCAACCGTTTAAGTTTCGCCACACTGAGGTGCAGCCAACCACGTCGGCGCCGATGCTCGGACAACACACCGACGAAATCTGCGAAACCCTATTAGATCTCTCACCAGAAGAGATTGCACACCTGCGCGACACGAACGTATTGGTGTAGGACACGAGGAGGAAAAGCACACGATGGTAAGAAAGCGAAGTGCCGCGGCAATCATTGGCATCGGCCAAACTGATTGGGTCACGGACTGGAAGCGCGTGCGTGCTGGCGAGAAGCCAGCTGATTCGGTCGGATACGCCGCACAGGCATTCCAACAGGCACTCAAGGACTCGGGCATTCCCAAGGGAGACATTGACGGTCTCATCGTCGGGCCCACTACGGCGTACGAACGCATGGGCGAGGTACTCGGTCTCAATGTGCGCTGGGGCGGGCAGGCAGACGCCGTTCAGTCAGTTCTGCAAGCGCACATGGCCATTGAGGCCGGCTACGCGAAGGTGATCGCCCTTGTCTACGGCAACGACCAGCGTTCGGCGGGTACCCAGTATGGTGGCCCGGCCGCGATGGGCGGTGGATCGTTCCTCTCTTACGTTTATCACTCACCGTGGGGCATGACCTCTCAGGGCGCTCTCTACGCTCTCACCGCCCGCCGCTACCAAGAGGAGCGTGGCATGACCGAGGCCGACATGGGCGAAGTTGCAGTTGCGCAGCGCGCATGGGCGAGCATGAACGAGGCTGCGATTCAGCGCAAGACCATCACCGTCGATGACTACATCGAGTCACGGTACGTCTGCGAGCCACTGCACGTCTTCGACTACTGCCTCGTGAATGACGGCGGCGTCGCCCTCATCATTGCTGATGCCGAGTACGCGAAGAAGATGAGCCCCAATCCCGTCTCCATCCTCGGCACCGGCCGCTCCGACCTCAATACCGGCGCGACGAGCCTCGAACCGCGACTCACCGACTACTATCTTCCCGCCCAGCAGCAGGCAGGTAAGGATTCGTACGAGATTGCGGGAGTAGGCCCGGAGGACATGGACGGCTTTCTCGTCTATGACAGCTTCTCTGTCCATGTGCCGCTCGCGCTCGAGGGATACGGATACACCGAGGTGGGCACCGTGAAGCAGTTCCTCACAGAGCAGGGCATCGGCCCGGGTGGCAAGCTTCCCGTGAACACCCACGGCGGCCACCTCTCCGAGTCGTACATGCAGGGCTGGAACCACCAGCTCGAAGCTGTTCGCCAAGTGCGCCAGCAAGCGGGCGCCCGGCAGATCGAGAACGCGAAGACCATTCACTACACTTCCGACGTCGCCGGCAAGTGCATGTCGATCATTTACGGACGATAGGAGATTCTCATGGAAATTGCTCCCACACCACAACCGGTTCCCCTGGTCTATGACATCCCCTTTTGGGAGTCGGTGAAGAACAAAGACATGCAGCTCCAGCGGTGCGCAGACTGCGCTGAGTGGCGGTACCCAGCGGGCCCGATCTGCTCACAGTGCAACTCGGAAAACGCAGTCTGGGAGCGGGTGAGCGGCGAGGCAGAAATCCTTAGTTGGGTAGTCTTCCACAAGACTTACCTACCCGCATATCCCGCACCGCACAAGGTCATTGCAGTTCGCCTGAGCGAGGGGCCAATCATGATCTCAAACCTCGAGGGCAAGGAGCCCGAGGGGTCGTGGATCGGCGAGCGAGTCTCTCTCTGCTACAGCGAGATGCCGGACGGCATGATCCTGCCGAGGTTTGCACTCAGCGAATAACCCCCCCTTTCCCCACGCTGAGTGCTCACAAAGATCGGCCCGGAGACAGCACACGCTGTGTCCGGGCCGATCTCCTGTTTGCCGAGATGGCAACGATACTTAGACCCTCGTCAAGCGCAGAAGTTCCGCAACACTTCGATCATTTTCTTCGAGCACTAGATTGCGTAGCGCCTCCACCTGTGCCGCGTCAAAGTAGGGTCGCACGCAGTTCTCAAACTTCTCAACGATTCGCGATGCTGCGAGCATCTCGCCCGGTGCACGCCCTGAGGCAACCGGTGTGACTTTCTCGAGGGTGCGCCCGTCAGTAAGCTTCACCGCGACAGAGGCGACGTACCGATCCGCCACCGAATTGTCAGCGGCATCGATGTCACTCACCACAGTCTTGCTGAGAAGCGCAACTGCTTCTGGGGTCTCGTGCACCCGGCCAGTGAAGTCCTGCAGAGTGACCGTGCCCGCGGTAAGCGCCCGACCCACAGTGAACTGCACGCTGAACTTCGCATCGAGTTCTGAGCTGGGGTTCGGCCGGTCGACGTGGCCGCGCCGCTTCGGGTGCAATTGAATGTGGATCTGCTCGATGTCTTCTGCACGAAGCGGCGCGAGCGCAGCTGCCGACTCAATCGCCGAGTGTGTGCTACCGCAGCACGGATACTGCTTAATAATGATGCCAGGGTGGATCAGTGCCCACTCCACACCGAGGCTCGCGGTATCGAGTTCCGCGGTGAGTACCGCCGGGTCCTTCCGCTCGAAGGTGCGTGCGTACCCCTGTGAATGTTCGAAGGCATCCGGTCGCCCGGTGGCTCCTGATTGAGCGAGGAGCGAAGCCTGCACCCCTGATGCCGCAGCTCGCCCAACCTGGAGCGGCTTCGCCGAAGTGCCGAACGAGGCCTTAATGCCACTCGAGAACGCAGCGGCGAGGCTCAGGCTTACCTGGGTCTGACGGGCGTCGAGCCCGAGCAAGCGTGCAGTCGCGGCGGCGGCCCCAAAGACACCGATCGTCGCTGTCGGATGCCAACCGAGATCGTAGTGATCCGGGTTCAACATGCGACCGATTCGGCTGATGACTTCAACGCCCACGATGTATGCGTCAACTACAGCTTCAAACCTGAGGTCCAACCGATCCGCCACGGCGAGCGCTGCGGGCAGCACGACTGCTGTTGGGTGCCCCGCCATGTCTCCGTGCGAATCATCGAAGTCGAGAAGGTGCGCGGTAAATGAGTTAATGAACGCTGCATCGGCCGTTGATGCGTACCCCGCACGGCCAATGAGTGGCTCATTCGCTCCTGCTACTTGCTCAGAGATAAACGGCGCAATTTGGTCAAAGTCGGAACTCGCTCGCGCACCAATTGTTGTTCCGAGCGTATCGAGCATCGCAAGCCTTGCACGCCTCCGAACCTCTTCGGGAATCTCGATTGAGTCCGAACTAATCCAGTCCGCGAGTCGGGTGAGCACCGTGGGTGCTGCTACGTCTGAGGTTGTCATATTCGTCTCCTGTGAAGTGTTCGGGTTATTCGGAGAGCGCCGACGTAAGCGCCGTCAGGTCGGATCCGCTCCAGGCTGCCTCGAGCACACCCTCGACGCGGGCCTCACCAATGACTGGGGTTGCGAGATTGCGAAACTTCTCTTCAATGTCGTCGTCACTGAGCGGATTGTCGGGTTCACCGAGGGGCTGATGCACGCGAGTCTCGAGCACCTGTCCATTCTTCAGGGTGATCGAGAGTTGAGCGGCACGTTCGCGCGGGTACGCCTGCTGCGCCGCCTCATCCAGTACTACAGTTACTTGCCGCGAGAGTTGCTGGACTTCATCATCGAACAGCCGCTCTGGCTCGAAGGTGCGTAAATCGATGCTGCCAAACTTGAGCGCTGCCGAGATGGCAAACGGCAAGCTGAACTGAGCCTCCATGACCGTTGTTGGCTCTGCCCGGTTCAATCGTGCGGCTAGATCAAAGGTCCCGAGCCGCATAGTTTCGATATCGCCGAGCTCAAAGGTTTCGGCACGACGAAGCGCTCGCGCCGCATCGATCGCACCGTGCAGGTGCCTGCAACATGGGTATGGCTTCACGTATGTGCGCAGCGAGGTCCAAGATTGGCCAAGATTGTCGAGCAGTACCTCAGGCGACCAGTTGCCGTGCGCGAATGCCTTGAAGTAGCCATTCTCACCTTCGAGCACTGTGCTCGGACCGTAGATGCCTTGCGCGGCAAGCTCGGCGCACTTCAACCCGTCCTGCGCTGCCTTGCCGGTATGCAGTCGTTTCACCTCAGACGCGTGTGCATGGTATTCACGAAGGCCCCCGGCATACGATCCAGCGAGGCCGAGTGAGCCCGCGGTTGCCTCGGGCGAGAGGCGGAGCAGATTACTCACCGCAGCGGCGGCACCGAAGACTCCGGCCACCGGGGTGTTGTGAAACCCTGCTTTCAAGACATTCGGGTGGCCCGCCTCCGCGATCCGCGTCGTGATCTCGACGCCCACGATAACCGCCGCAGCAACCGCACCGAGGGTGGCCCCTGTGGCCTCGCCGACCGCGAGCACTGCGGGTATCACGCAGGCACCGGGGTGAACTGAGCCTGGGGTATACCCGTCATCGAGCTCGAGGCCGTGTGCGGCAGCACCGTTAACGAACGCCGCGGCGCCCGCTGTGAGTCGCGGACCCGCGATTGCTGTCGCGCGAGTTCCCGGCTCCACCACTCGGTGATGCTCACGAAGTTTTTGCGAGAGCTCCGTCGTGCTACCCGCCGTTGCCGCCGCGAGGTAATCAATGATGAGCCTTCGCCCGTGATGCGCCACGTTGTCTGGAAGATTTTCTTCGCTGACGCTACTCGCCCAGCAGGCTACGGTGTGGGTCGCTGACATGCTCATCTCAATTCTCTTCCGGCATCACCGTGCGGGCCCGGAAAACCTTGCTCGACAACGCCACACGGTCATTCACTAGTATATATAATATATTCGATGACGTTAATCGCGTCAGGAACAGGATGCTTCGGTGACGAAAACGATGGGCTACATCCCCTGGAATCTCGTGTGCGTCACCGCCGGCCTTGCCATCGTCGACCACGGATTTCGTCCACTCGCAGGCTACCTCGCATTGCGCGTCGGCGCGTCGGCTACCCAGGTGGGCCTTCTCGCCACCGCGTTTGCGGTCGGCGCATTACTGCTCGCGGTTCCTGCTGGTCGCGTGGTGGATCGCTACGGCTCCGGCAAGGTGCTCGCAATCGTGAGCCTCGTGTTCCCGATCCCCATCGTGTGCGCGCTCTTCGTGCAGACCATTACAACGCTCCTCATCGTCGCGGTCGCCTTCGGATGCGCGCAGATCTTCATGGTGGTGGCGTCTCAGGCGGCAGTGGTGCACAAGCAGAAGGACACACAGCTTGATGTCATTTTTGGCTGGCTCAGCGCGGGTACCTCAGTTGGCCAGGTTGCTGGCCCTCTCCTCGCACTCGCCCTTCCTGGTCTGCTGCCAGATGGCGGGATCCACACCGGACTCACAATCGTTGCCGGACTCTCGATCGCAGTCACCTGCGGCGCCTTCGCCACCGGGGTGCGGATCATGCGCCGTACACACACTCCAAAAACACAGCAGGCCTCGACACCAATTCTCCAGATACTTCGCACCCCGGGCATGATTGTTGCCGTGGCTCTGAGCGGCGCAACTCTCGCCTGCCTTGACCTCCTCGTCGTCTTTCTCCCTCTGTGGGCCGAAGAACGTGGCATACGCCCGGAATCAGTCGCACTACTGCTGGGAATCCGCGGGTTCATGAGTCTCGTAAGCCGCGTCGGTATGCACCTTCTCGTCGAGCGGTTCACCCGAAAGCTGCTCATCACGAGTTGCCTCCTTTTGGGCGCCATTGGCATGGGCGTGCTTCCATTCCTCGGCCTTCCCCCGACGTATCTTGTCATGGCGGTATTCGGCTTCTGTCTCGGCCTCGTACAGCCGCTCACAATGACCTGGGTCGTATCTGCCGTTTCCGCAGTGGATCGCGGCGCCGCATTGGGGCTACGCATGCTTGTCAATCGTCTCATGCAGGTCACCTTGCCGATCCTGGTGAGTGCCGTATCCATCCCACTCGGCACACTCGGCTCCGCCGCAACACGAAGCCTCCTCATGTCTGGCTCGCTCTTACTCGTAAGTGGCCTCGTGAGCATCAAATCATCATGGAAGACTCAAAATCCAGAGAGGTAACTACGTAAAAACAGCTAATTCACTACGTAAATTCATTCATTGTGTGAAACATCAATTGACTCAGATTTCAATTCCGGTCATTATTAGAACTTCGACAAACGTGAACAGGCGATCTCACCACCAGAGACCTGCGTTCTAATCGGCAACATCCCCGCCGAAACGCTGCACTAGCTGCGCGCACCGAGTGATCTTCCCGGGCCGCACTCAATCGCCCCACTCCCAGTTGCATGCTCTGCAACTCGACCTGAAGGAGCCGCGATGGCAACCCAAAACACTTCCACCGACCCCAACGCAAACCTTGCGAGCGCACAGACGATCACCGAGGAAGAGATCTTTACGGCGCACCTCGGCGGCAAGCTGAGCGTCGAGCTTACTGATCCACTCGAGGATCGCCGAGATCTCTCGATCGCGTACACACCGGGTGTTGCTCAGGTGAGCCGCGCCATCGCCGAGAAGCCCGAACTCGCGAAGAGCCACACGTGGGCATCGCGCCTCGTCGCTGTTGTTTCGGACGGCACAGCGGTTCTCGGGCTCGGCGATATCGGTGCGAGCGCGTCGCTGCCCGTAATGGAAGGCAAGAGCGCACTCTTCCGCCGCTTCGCCGGCCTGAATTCGATTCCCATCGTGCTCGACACCACCGACCCCGACGAGATCGTTGACACAATAGTGCGGATCGCCCCGAGCTTCGGCGCCGTGAACCTCGAAGATATCTCGGCCCCACGCTGCTTTGAGATCGAGCGTCGCCTCATCGAGGCCCTCGACATGCCAGTCATGCACGATGACCAGCACGGCACCGCAGTCGTGGTGCTCGCCGCCCTCACGAATGCGCTGAAGGTGGTCGGCAAGGAGCTCTCGTCGCTCCGCGTCGTCATCTCGGGCGCTGGCGCGGCGGGAATCGCAGTCTCAGAACTGTTGCTCGCGGTTGGCGTGAAAGACCTCATTGTGCTTGATTCGAAGGGCGCGATCCATGCGGATCGCGGCGACATCGCGGGCAAGAAGCTCGAGATCGCAGAGAAGTCGAACCCCCGCCGCGTTGCCGGTGGCACTGCCGAAACTCTCGCTGGCGCAGACGTGTTCATCGGGGTGTCTTCGTCGAAGGTTCCAGAGGCCGACGTCGCATCGATGGCCGACGGCGCAATCGTGTTTGCGCTATCGAACCCCGACCCCGAGATTGCACCAGACATTGCGCTCAAGCACGCCGCGGTCGTCGCGACCGGCCGCAGCGACTTCCCTAACCAGATCAACAACGTGCTCGCATTCCCCGGCATCTTCCGCGGAGCACTCGATGCGAACGCACGCGAGATCACGACTGAGATGAAGCTCGCTGCCGCGGCAGCAATTGCGGATCAGGTCGGGGAACCCGCAGCGGATCTCATTGTGCCGAACCCATTCGCGCCCGGTGTCGCTGAGGCTGTCGCCCGCGCGGTCGCGAAGGCGTCGCACAAGTAACGCACTTCCCGATCCACCCCGGAGCCCGCGTGCTGAGCCAAGTCTCTCGCGCGGGCTTCTGCACTACACCCCTTCGGGGAGTGCTGGGTGCCGCTCTGCGGTGGGGCGCTGAGGAATAAGCAGTGCAAGAGTGAGCGCGACCGCTGCCGCGATAATGCTCACGATGAATGTGAGCTGGTACCCAGACGCAGTCGGCATACCGGTTGCACTCTCGGCGCTCGAAGTCGCGAGTATCGCACCCATCACCGCCGCTGCGCCGCTCGTACCAAGCGCGCGACAGAGCGCATTGAGTCCGTTTGACGCGCCCGTTTCGCCCTGCGGCACCGAACGCATGATGAGCATCGGCATTGAGGCATACCCGAACCCGATGCCGACGCCGATGAGCAAGTTCGCCACGAGAATCTGCCACACCTCATCGTGAAACGCGATTGAATACCCGTAAGCGAGAATAAGCGAAGCTGCGCCGATTACAAGCAGGAGCTTCGGCCCCACATGCCGCGCAAGGCGACCTGCGACTGGAGAAAGCAGCATCATGAGCACCCCTGAGGGCATGATGATGAGACTCGCAGAGAACAGGGTGAGACCGAAGCCGACCCCTCCAGAGACCGGTTGTTCAAGCACTTGCGGGTAGACGACGTTTGACGCGAACAGCGCGAACCCGAGCGAAATCGATGCGAGATTTGTGAGAAGCACTGGTCTTCTCGCGGCAACGCGCAAGTCAAGCAGCGGCTCAGCCGCCCGCAACTGGTACCAGCCCCAGAGCAGCGCGATGATCAGCCCGCTGATCCCGGTAATCAACGTGGTTGGGCTCAACCAGCCCCACGAGTCCCCACGTGAGATGGCGAGCAGAATGCAGATGAGCGCCGCGGCGAGGCCGATTGCTCCCAGGTAGTCGAATCTGCCCTCGGTGCGCAACACGCTCACCGGAATGATCCAGAGCACGAGCCCGAACGCGATCGCACACAGCAGGGTCGTCACCCAAAACAGGGCGTGCCAGTCCGCGTACTCCGTTATGAGCGCACTCGCGGGAAGACCTACAGCGGACCCGACGCCGAGCGTCGCGCTCATCATCGCAATCGCCGAGTCGACACGACTCGCGGGAAGCACGTCACGCATGACCGCGATACCGAGCGGGATCACCCCTGACATCGCTCCCTGTAGAGCACGACCCGCAATGACAATGGCGACGTTCGAAGTGAGCGCAATGACAAGCGATCCACACATTGTGACAATGAGCAGTGCGAGAATCACCCGACGCTTGCCGTACATGTCACCTAGGCGGCCCGAGATCGGTGTGACGACCGCTGACGCGAGCAGGGTCGCCGTGAGCACCCAGGCGGTATCGTCGCGGCTCGCGTTGAGCAACTCGGGCAGTCTCGCCTGGATCGGCACAACGAGCGTGAACAGAAACGATGCGCACAGGCCCATTGCCAGAAGTACCGCAACAATCGCGCGGTGTGGGGAACTGCGGGCGAGCCTTCTTCGCCTCGCCGCATCTCTTCCCATAGTCACACCCTATCGGTGCAGTGACTCCCTTCGAACGGCGGCGATCCGCCCAACAACCGGTTTCTGAGCATTGCGGCCGACCGTCCACGGCCAGGTGATGAGTGCCCACACGCTGGCCACGAGCACGAGTTCCCAAAGGATATAGATGGGCCACGGCCCAAGGAGGTCGAGTGCAGAAGCGACTTCCGGTGCGCGCGCGAGGTATACGTAGTTCGCCCCAGTCAGCGCGTTTGCGATGCCCGCAATTCCGGCCCACCCGAGCGTTGCGGCGAGCGCTACGCCATACCCCCGCCAGGTCGGGCGATACTCAAGCCCCCACACGAACATGATCGGTACGATCAGCGCGGCGATGTGGAAGAACCAGTAAGCGATGTACTCGAACAGCGGTGCGTGGAAGTACGTGAGGTCGGGCGTGAGCACCGATTGGATGTTGAGCGTAAGACCCCAGTAGTAGCTGATCGCGATGGTCCAGCTGCTTCGTGTGAGCAGTGCGAGCGACGTGATGATGCGCAGCGCATCTGAGAGGTGGAACGGCAGTGATTGCTCAATGTTCCAGTTCATGGGGAGGAAGTTCCATCCCATCCAGGTGAGGGTGGCTGCGAGCATGATCCACCCCGCTACCGTGAGGCCCCGTGACTCAGCGCGCGTGCCACGCACCTTTCGCGCCCACGCGACGAGCACGATTGCGGCGACCACGGTGACAGCGAGTGCCGCAAAGTGCTCGGCCCCGTATGGCGTCATGCGCCCCACATTTTCTACCGATGCGACCACGCTGCCTCCTCGCACTGTCGTGTGCTCCTCGAGACATTCTGCCCTATAGAAGACCGAGTTCCATCGCGCGAGTCACGGCGCGTGTGCGATCAGAGACGCCAAGCTTTTCGAACACGTGCAGTAGGTGCGTTTTGACGGTTGATTCGCCGATGAACAGCTTCGTTGCGATTGCCGGGTTGCTCAGGCCGTCGGCAACGAGCGCGAGAATCTCGCTCTCCCGGGGCGTGAGCGAGACGGTGTCGCCGCTGTTTTTCGGCCCCGCGTCGCCTCCCTGCGCGCGCCGCACGAGCTGAGCCGCGATCGACGGCGCGAGCACGGTTTGCCCCGCGGCGACCGCACGCACCCCAGCGGCGAGCTCCTCGGCGGGAGCCGCCTTCACGAGGTACCCGTGCGCGCCGGCCTCAATGGCCGCGAGAATCTGGTCGTCATCTTCGTAGGTGGTGAACACGAGCACGCGGGGTGTGGATCCGTTCGATGTGGATCCGCCGCCCGTAACAGCGCCCGCAAGCATCTGACGGGTCGCCTCAACACCGCCCATGCCCGGCATGCGCAGGTCCATAAGCACCACGTCTGGTGCGGCGGATGCGGCGAGCGCGAGCGCTTCCTCCCCCGAAACGGCTTCGCCCACGACCTCAAAGTCTGGTTCGGTTTCGAGCAGCCCCACGATCCCCGCGCGCACGATGGGGTGGTCGTCGACCACCATCACTCTGATCATGCGTCTACTCTCTCACTCGGGTCGATCTCGCCCGAGTCGGTGTGCCCCGAGTTGGTGTGGCCCGTCTCAGTGGCGGATCGGGCCGGGGCGAGTTCGACCTCGAGCCTTGATCCACCGCCCGCGCGAGCACCGAACCGCGCTTCGCCCTCAACCTGGCGAACGCGATCGGCGAGGCCTGTGAGGCCGAAGCCGCCACCGCGGGTCGGGTCTGCAGCGTCTGCGTCAGGGCCGACGCCGTCGTCATCGACGCGGAGCCTCGCGCCGCCATCCCCTAACGGCTCGAGCGTGATCACGACCCGCGACGCCTTCGCGTGCTTACGCGCGTTTGCGAGCCCCTCCTGTACCGCACGAAGCAGCACGACCTCGCGCTCGCGAGCGAGTTCTACGTTCGTGAGCGTGCACTCGACCTCGAGGCCCGTGTCGGCACGCAGCGCGGCTGCGACGCGCTCGATTGCGCGCTCGAGTCCGTCTTCACCGATGGGTTGCGTCGTGGCAACGAGCGCCCGGGCCTCGGCAACTGCGGCTCGGGCCGCCGACTCGACCCGGGCCAAGCGATCCCGAGCGCGCGACTCGTCACCAGCATCGAGGGCGCGCTCGGTCTGCTCGCTGAGCATCACGAGGCCCGCGAGCGTCTGCGTGAGCGTGTCATGCAGGTCTCGGGACATGCGCTCGCGTTCAGCCGCGGCACCCGCCTCCTGCGAGAGAGCTGCGACCTCGCCCTGCGAGCGCTCAAGCTGTTCGGCGAGTTCACGATATGACTCGCCCTGGGCGTGGATGCGTGTGATCCAGGTGCCCATCGCGATCGAAAACACGAGCGACACAAGCGCGGTCGTGAGGCTCGAGGCGAGCGCGGAATTTGGATCGAGGGGCGAAAGCCCGAGATACATGCCCGCACCGACGGCGGTAGCGACGGCGAGGCACCAGAGCACCGCACCCCGGTAGTCGATCGCAATCGTCCAGACCACCGGGTACGCAATCGCCTGAAGCATCGCGTACATCGGAGCCGTGGCGGTTCCGAGGGCGAGCACGAGGAGCAGAAGCACGAGGAATGTGCCGCTGCGCCCAGAAAGTGGGAGATCGCAGAGACCCTCCCTGAGCGAGCTCCGACCGAGCGTCACCCAGAGCAACGCGAGGAGCAGTGCGGGGGCGACGAGCAGGGCGACTCGCAAGACTGTCTCGAGCGACGCCGCCCAGTACGGTGCACCCGAGATTCCCTCGATGAGCATCACGATGAGCATGAAGGCGAGCACCGCGGCGCACGCGAGATCCCACCACCGCAGTGTGCGGGACATGCGATCGGGTGCGTCAGTGCTCACGTGCTAAGCCTCTCATGAGCGCCACCCCGCATCATGAGCGCCTCTCACCCCGCGCTTCGCTCCGTGGGCCGCCGCCGTGGGCGGCACCAGAGGCGCTCGGCGAACGCCATGCGTTCGCATCATGATCGCCTCTCACCCCGCGCTTCGCTCCGTGGGCCGCCGCCGTGGGCGGCACCAGAGGCGCTCGGCGAACGCCATGCGTTCGCATCATGATCGCCTCTGCCACCTGAACGTCACGAGGCTCGCGACGAGGCCGACAACCAACCAGATACCGAGGTTCAGCGCGACAAGCCCGAGATCCCACGCACCCGACTGCTCGGCCGCCGCGAAGTGTTCGGGAAGGAACACCGCGCGCATGCCCTGCGCCAGCCACTTGAGCGGAAAGATGCCCGCGACGTTCTGCAACCACTCGGGCAGCATCGAAAACTGCAGGTACACGCCCGACACGAATTGCAGCAACAGCACGATGGGCAGCACGACCGCGGTTGCGCTTCGAGACGAGCGCGGCACCGCCGACAGCGCAATGCCGAGCAGCGTCATGGTGATGATGCCGAGTACGAAGATCCACGCAAATCGCAGCCAGAGGTCTGGATCGGTGGGCAGATCCACCCCGAGCGCGAGCGCAGCGAAGGCGAACAGCAGCGCGACCTGAGCGATTGAGGTCACGAGCACCATGCCGGCCTTGCCAATGAAGTAGCTCACCGGGGAGAGCGGCGTGCCCCCGAGCCTGCGCAGCCACCCCTCGCTCTTCTCGCGCGCGATATCGACAGCGAGGTTTTGCACGCCGCCGAGCAGCAGGCCCGCCGCAACCATTCCGGGCACGTAGTACTCGGCCATCGTGACGCCGCCGGTGCCATCAGGCAGCGCGCCGATCTCGCCGACCGAACCGAATGCGACACCAAAGATTGCGAGCAGAAGAATCGGAAAGAGGAATGTGAAGAACACCGTGTCGGGCGACCTGAAGTATCCGCGCAGTTCGAAGTTCATGCTCGAGATGCCGTCGAGAAAGACGTTCGACGGCTTGTGTGCCGGGCTGGCCTTCATGGTCGATCGCCCAGCCGCGGTTCGTGGGGTCGTTGCTGCGTTCACTGGTCTGCTCCGTTCGTATCGGTAGCTTCGGTCAGTTCGTCAGCGCCACCAGCACCGTTCGCCCCGATGAGTTCGAGGTAGATCTCTTCGAGCGTTGGCCTGCGCACTTCGAGTTCGGCGGGTTCACCTTTCGCGAAGCCCAATTCGCGTGCCTCAGCACAGAGCTTCTCGATCAGTGCGCCGGGAGTGTGCGTGCGCTCTTCGCGCAGTGATCCACCGGCGTCGCGCCAGCGCACAATTGGCACGCGAGCGTCGGCGCCCCCGAGTTGCGCGGGAGGTGCCTCTGCCACGATCGTGCCACCAGTGAGCACGCCCACGCGATCCGCAAGATGCGCCGCCTCATCGAGATAGTGCGTCGTGAGCAGAATCGCCGTGCCCTCGCCGGTGAGCCCCGCGAGCATGTCCCAGAACTGGCGGCGCGCCTCGGGGTCGAACCCGGTTGTCGGCTCATCGAGGAAGAGCAGTTCGGGGCGGCCAACGATGCCGAGCGCGACGTCGAGCCTGCGCTGTTGCCCGCCCGAGAGCTTGGTCGCGCGCACGCTCGCCCGGTCGGTGAGACCTACAAGGTCGAGCACCTCGTCGACGCCGCGCGGGTTGGGGTACAGCGACCCGAAGTGCGAGATGAGCTCGCGCGGTGTGTAGACGCCGAGGTCGCCGGTGCTCTGCGCGACGATGCCGATGCGCGAGCGCCACGCGCGCGAGGCCGACAGTGGATCCTCACCCAGCACACTCACCTCACCACCTCCCGGGCGGCGGATCCCCTCAAGCACCTCAATCGTCGTACTCTTGCCGGCGCCGTTCGGGCCGAGCAGCGCGTAGGTTTCGCCCGCCGCAATCTCGAGGTCGATCCCCGCGAGCACGTCGCGACCCGCGTACCGTTTCGTGAGACCGCTGACACTCACGACAGCTTTCTTCGCAGTTACTTGATCCATACCTCAAGTCTCGCGAACCCGCGGGCTGCGCAACAGTGACTATCTAGCTGATTTCCCCATCCACCGATCGGTGGATCCGCTTGCTCTCAGCGACTGTGAGCGTGGCGCCCGAACGCGAGAGCAGAAAGCGCGAGCGCCCCGACGAGCAGGCCAAAGTCACGCAGAGCGACGTCGAGGTATCCGCCGACAGAGACCAGGCTGACGATGATGCCCGCGAGCCAGACCGCGACGAGCAATCCGCCGAATCGTGGCATTATCGCGACCACCAGGCCCGCGACAATCTCAACGACTCCAACGATCATCATCGCGGTGTAGGCATCGCCAGGAATCATGCCGTCCATCCAGGGTGCGAGATAGCGCTCCCAGTCGTCGGTGAGCACGCGCACGAACTTATCGAGCCCGAAGAGAATGGGTGCGACCGTGAATACTGTGCGGAGCAACACAAACGCGACCCGATTGCCATCGGACCAGAATGAGGTGGGCTGGGTGGATACCCGAGCCGAAGTTGAGGTGGACATGATTGCACTCCTTTGTACTGACCTTTTCTTAAAACCACTTATTTGAACGATAGAAACGTTTCTTTCTAAAGTCAAGAGTTTTAGATGTTAGAGTTGGATCATGCCTTCTGAAGCCTCGGTCAATTCGATTGGCGCTCTTGTAGATGCCAACCGTAGGCGCCTATACGACTACGTGTCCAAGCAACAGAATCCGGTGAGCCGTGAGGAGGCAGCCAAGGCACTATCTCTCCCCCTCACCAGGGCAAAGTTTCACCTCGATCGACTCGTGGAGGCGGGCTTGCTCGAGACCGAGTATCGGCGACTTTCCGGAAAACAGGGGCCCGGTGCCGGTCGACCCTCAAAGCTCTATCGACGTGCGTCGGGAACCATCGAGGTCTCGCTCCCCGCGCGCAGGTACGACGTCATGGGCCGCATCCTCGCCGCTGCGGTCGAACAGGCCGCAAGCGGTGGTGACCTCGAAGCAGCAATTCGCGCTGCGTCATACGCACAGGGTGCGGCGGCCGTGACGCCTTCGAACACAGCAACGTCATCACCGGAAGCCCAGCTCGAAGTCGCCGGCGAAGTCCTCGCTCGCCTCGGCTACGAGCCAGAAGTCACTGAGCATTCCGTGCGTTTACGCAACTGTCCTTTCGACACGCTCGCGCAAGACCACCGCGGAGTAGTGTGCGCCGCAAACGTGCATTACACCCAGGGCGCATTCGACGCCGCCGGTTGCCAAGGCGTGAGCGCTCACCTTGAACCCGAGGAGGGGTACTGCTGCGTAAAAGCCAGGCTCGATCCGCCGCCCAGCGACTAGCCCCGCAGCTAGCCCCGCCCTAGCCTCTTTCCCAAATCGGCGCAGAGAAATCACATTTTGAGCCTCCAGATCACTGATTTTTCTTCGCAAATTTCCTCAGGTAACGATGTAACACCCGCCGAGCCACGACCCTCACATCGGATACAGTTACTCCGTGCCATTGCAGATACTCGAGCTCCCACCGTTCGCGTGGGCGCTGCTCGGATTTGCGGCGGTGCTCATCGGCCTCTCAAAGACCGCACTCCCGGGTGTGAACACCCTCTCGATTGCAATCTTTGCCGCGTTCCTCCCACCGAAGGAGTCGACGGCAGCGCTGCTCCTGCTCCTCATCGTCGGCGACATTTTCGCACTCATCAGCTACCGCCGTCACGCCGATTGGAAGACGCTCATCAAGCTCATCCCCGCGGTCGCAGGTGGCCTCGGGGTCGGCGCACTCTTTCTCGCCTTTGCAGACGACACTTGGGTGCGCCGCGCGATCGCCGTGATACTTCTCGCACTGGTGCTGTACGCGGTGTGGCAGCGGATCCGCACGCATAAAAACCCCACCAAACCACGCCAGCAAACTGAGGGCAGCGCCATCGCACGAGCCGGGTACGGCTCACTCGGCGGGTTCACCACGATGGTCGCGAACGCTGGCGGCGCCCCGATGTCGCTCTACTTCTTGTCGGCGGGGTTCCCGGTCAAGGCGTTCCTCGGCACGGCGGCCTGGTTCTTCGCGATCATCAACCTCGTGAAGGTGCCGATCATGGCGAGCCTCGGCCTCTTCATTCCAGAGGTGCTGTCGCTCGCCCTGCTCACGGTGCCCGGCGTGGTCGTGGGCGCGATCCTCGGGCGGTGGATCGCCTCGCGCATCCAGCAGCGCTCCTTTGAATACGCGATCCTACTCTTCACCGCCCTCGGCGCCATCTACCTCTTCTTCTGAATAAGATCTACAAATCCCTGCAGAACCAACCCGCTCGTCCCCAACCCAAAAATCCGAGTCAAAGTTTGCCTCTAATGCTTGAGCCTTAAGGGCAAACTTTAACTCGGATCTGGTGAGGTGCGGGCCGAGAAGGCCCGGCGAGCAGCCTACGCGCTCTCTTCGGCGCGCTCGGCGGCCTCGAGGTGCGCCGCATCGGGCACATACCCGTCGATGTGACGCTCGTCGGGTCCGTTGTACGCAGACAGTGGGCGGATCAGCGCGTTCGACGCCGTCTGCTCCATGATGTGCGCCGTCCACCCGGTCACACGAGACGCGATGAACAGCGGCGTGAAGGTGAGTGTGTCGAACCCGATCAGGTTGTACGCAGGGCCCGACGGGTAGTCGAGGTTCGGGTAGATCCCCTTGCGGCTCACGAACTCGCTCTCGAGCGCGTCGTACAGTGCTGCAACATCGGGTCGATCATAGTGCTCAATGAGCGTGTCGAGCGCGGTCTTCATCGTCGGCACGCGCGAGTCGCCTCGCTTGTACACGCGGTGGCCGAAGCCCATGATCTTGCGCTTCTCGGCGAGCGCCTTGTCGAGCCACGGCACGACATTCTCGGCCGAACCGATCTCGTTGAAGATGTGCAAAACGGCCTCGTTCGCGCCGCCGTGCAGCGGGCCCTTGAGCGCGCCGATAGCGCCAACGACTGCCGAGTAGAGGTCTGACAGCGTAGAAGTAATCACTCGCGCAGTGAACGTCGAGGCGTTGAAGGAGTGCTCTGCGTAAAGCGTCATCGAGCGGTTGAATGCGTCGACGACGACCGGCTCAGCCTCCTCTCCGAAGGTCATCCAGAGAAAGTTCGCCGCATAATCGAGGTCGTCGCGCGGCGGCACGATCTCCTGGCCGCGCCGACGACGCTGGCCATACGCGACGATCGCAGGCAGCGACGCGTAGAGGCGGATCGAGCGCGCGAGATTCTCTTCTGGGCTTCCGGCTGCGTCGAGCACCGATCCACTGCCCGACGAATCTGAGGCACCGATCACACTGACCGCGGTGCGCACCTCGTCCATGGGATGCGCCTCGAGTGGCAGCAGGTCAATTGCCGCCTTGACGTTGTCGGCGAGCGCGCGGTGTTTGCGCTCCTCCGCACGCAACGAAGCGAGCTGCTCGTCAGTTGGCAGCTCACCGTTCCAGAGCAGGTACGCGACTGCCTCGAATGGCTGCGTCGCCGCGAGTTCCTGCACGGGGTATCCGCGGTAGAGCAGGCTGTTTGTCTCGGGATTGACCTTCGAGACCGCTGTGTAGTCGACCGTGACGCCGGCTAGGCCCTTTTTGATTTCTACGTCGGTCATCGTTGACTCCTTTTGTTGAGTGAAGTGTATGTGTGGATCCTGCGAGCCGCACCATGCTTTTGGCGCGGCTCGCAGGATCAGGTGTCACCGCGCGGTGTTCACCGCTCGGCGTTATTTTTCAACAGTGAAGTTGAACACGCTCGTGTCGAAGTGGTTGTAGTCCTCGTAGTCGATGAGGTCATACAGGTCGGCCCGGTGCTGCATCTCGTCGAGCTTCGAGGTGAGTGACCCCTCCTCGATGAGCGTGTCGAGCGCGCGGCCCGTAGCTCCCATCGAGATGCGAAGCATCGATACCGGCCAGATCACGATGTTCATGCCGACATCGGCGAGCTGCTGCGTGGTGAACAGCTCACTCTTGCCGAACTCGGTCATGTTCGCGAGCAGGGGCACATCGACTGCCGAGCGGATCGCCTCAAACTCCTCAAGGCTACGCATTGCCTCGGGGAAGATCGCGTCTGCGCCCGCATCAACGAGTGCTTTTGCGCGATCTTTCGCGAGGTCGAGCCCGTGCGGGCCATCGGCGGTCGCGCGAATATCGGTGCGCGCCATGATGAGGAAATTGTCATCGCGCCTGGCGTCTGCGGCCGCGCGAATGCGCTTCGTCGCAGTGCCCTCGTCGACGACGGCCTTCCCGTCAAGGTGGCCGCAGCGCTTCGGGTTGATCTGGTCTTCGATGTGCGCGCCCGCGAGGCCCGCGTTCTCGAGTTCCTGAATCGTTCGCGCAACATTCATCGGTTCACCGAAGCCGGTGTCGGCGTCAATGATTGCGGGGAGGTCAGTAATGCGGGCGATCTGCTCGCCGCGACCGGCGACCTCTGAGAGCGTCGTCAGTCCGATGTCGGGAAGCCCGAGATCTGCCGCGAGCACCGCACCCGAGATGTACACGCCCTCGAAGCCCTTGCGCTCGATGAGGCGTGCCGACAGCGGGTTGAACGCACCGGGGAACCGCATTGGCCCACCGCTGCCGAACGTCGCCGCCAGTTGCTCTCGGAAGAGGCGACGCTTCTCGTGCGCTGCAACCTTCGAGTACAGCATTAGAAGAGGCCCTTCGGAGCTGCCGCGAGGTCGAGGAGACCGTCCTTCGCAACGATATTCAGCTCGCGCACCTCGTCAGCGGTGAGCTCTGGCAGGCGCTGCACGAGCTCAAGGAAGCGCTCGATCTCGGCCTCTTCGAGCACTGGCTCGGCGAGGATGCGGAACTTGTTGATGTAGTTCTCGCGAGCGAACGGACGAGCACCGAGCGGGTGCGCGTCGGCAACTGCGATCTCGTCGACAATCTTGGTTCCGTCGGCGAGCTCGATCTCGACGCGGCCACCGAACGCCTTCTCGTCCGGATCCTCTGAGTGGTACCGGCGAGTCCACTCGGCGTCTTCCGCCGTGGTGATCTTGTGCCAGAGTTCGACGGTGTCGGCACGACCCGCACGCTCGGGAGCGTAGGAGTCGACGTGGTGCCAGCCGCCGTCTTGCAGTGCGACCGCGAAGATGTACGGAATCGAGTGGTCGAGTGTCTCGCGCGATGCCTTGGGGTCGTACTTTTGTGGATCGTTCGCGCCCGAACCGATCACGTAGTGCGTGTGGTGGCTCGTGTGGAGCACGATCGACTTCACGTTTGCTGGGTCAACGAGCTCTGGGTGCTCGCCGTGCAGTTTGCGGGCGAGGTCGATCCACGCCTGCGCCTGGTACTCGGCTGAGTGCTCCTTGGTGTACGAGTCGAGAATCGCGCGCTTTGCCTCGCCGGGAGCGGGGAGCGGCACGTTGTACGAAGCGTCGGGGCCGTCGAGCATCCACGCGATGACGCCGTCTTCACCTTCGTAAATCGGTGACGGTGAAGTCTGCCCGCGCATCGCGCGATCCACTGCCTCGACCGCCATCTTGCCTGCGAACGCGGGTGCGTGCGCCTTCCACGTCGAGATCTCGCCCTTGCGCGACTGACGCGTCGCGGTAGTGGTGTGCAGGCCTTGCGCTACGGCCTGGTAGATGGTCTCGGTGTCGAGACCGAGCAGCGTACCGATGCCCGCAGCGGCCGACGGCCCAATGTGTGCAACGTGGTCGATCTTGTGCTTGTGCAGGCAGATTGCGCGCACGAGATCCATCTGAATCTCATACCCGGTCGCGATGCCGCGCACGAGCGCACGGCCATCGGCACCGACGTGCTGCGCGACCGCGAGAATCGGCGGAATGTTGTCGCCCGGGTGTGAGTACTCGGCCGCGAGGAAGGTGTCGTGGTAGTCGAGCTCGCGCACGGCCACGCCGTTTGCCCATGCTGCCCACTCGGGGCTTGTGCGCTCGGCTGCGAGGCCGAAGACCGAAGCGCCCTTACCGCCGGTCGAGACCGGGTGCGAGAGTGCCTGCGCGCGCGATGCGATGATCGGGCCGCGGTTCAGCGATGCCGCAGCGACCGACGCGTTGTCGATGATGCGGTTAATGATCATGTCGACGACGTCTTGCTCGACCTCAACAGCGTCGGTTGCGACCGCCGCGATCTTCCACGCAAGCTGCTCCTCGCGGGGCAGATCTTCTTCACTCTTATACACGCGAACGTGATGGGAGACAGTCATTGTGTTCCTTCCGGTGGGGTGCTCGTGTCGAGCTGGGTCAGTATCGCGGCGAGCGCGTTGTGCAGGTGAACGTGGGTGGCGTGCGCGGCGAGTTCGGCATCACCAGATGCGATCGCTTCGGCGATGAGTTGATGCTCGGCGACCGATGCGTGCAGTCGCTCGCGGTTGTCGCGGGCAAGGCGTCGCGCGCGGGCGAGGTGGGTGCGGATCGTGCGCAGAGCATTCGTAAAGTACGCGTTATTGACGGCGCGATCGAGTGCCGCGTCGTATCTTGCGATGAGTTCGTAGTAGGCGTCGGCGCTCGACTCCCCCTCTTCAGGGTGCGCGGCCGCGAACGCCTGCGCGAGCTCGGTAAACTCCGCGCGGTCGCCGCGGGTAGCCGCGAGTCGAGCCGAGCTCTCTTCGAGGGCACGTCGCACCTCGAAGAGTCGCTTGATGTCGCCCGCGTCGAAGTCGGTAACGACAGTGATGCGCGGCGACAGCTGTGCCGCGAGCCCGTCGGCCACAAGTCGGCCGATCGCAGCACGGGTCGGGGTGCGGCTAACGCCCAGTCGCGCGGCCTGCTCAACCTCACCGAGCACGGTTCCGGGCGCGAGTTCACCCCGCTGAATCTCATCGAGGAGCGTCGAATACGCGAGATCACTTGCGCGCATGATCCACCTCCCTGTTCCACATCAGTGTATACACAAGTGAGGGAAATTCCCACAACTAGCAGAAATTATCGCACTCAGTGCATACATTGCTGCGATCAGGGGTGGATCACTATGGAGTCGCGGGCCGCCAGGCGCTGTCGACGCTACTTCGGGCCCATCCTCAGTGCGCCATCCATGCGGATCGTCTCACCATTCAGATAGTCGTGCTCTGCGATCATGGCCACGAGCTGCGCAAACTCGTCGGGCCGCGCAAGTCGCGCCGGGAACGGAACCGCGGCAGCGAGTGACGCGTTGACCTCTTCGCCGAGCGCCTCGAGCAGCGGCGTGTGCACGATGCCGGGTGCAACGGTGTTCACCCGGATCCCATTACGGGCGAGGTCACGTGCGGCAGTAATGCCCATCGCGACGACCCCACCCTTCGAAGCCGCGTACGCAATCTGCCCAATCTGACCCTCGTACGCCGCGACCGAGGCGGTGTTCACCACGACGCCGCGCTGCCCCGACTCATCGACAGGTTCGAGCGCAGACATGTGCTCGGCAGCGAGTCGCATGACGTTGAAGGTGCCGACGAGATTGATGTTCAGTGTGCGCTGAAAGGTCTCGAGATCGTGCACACCCTTTGACGAGAGAATGCGCTGCGCCGGAGCAATTCCCGCGCAGTTCACGACAAGGCGCAGAGGTGGCAGGCCGTCAAGCGCGGCGAGCGCGGCACTCACTTCGCTCTCGCTCGTCACGTCTGCGGCAACAAGGCGGATCCCCTCAGCCTGCTCTCCCGCAGCCTCGATCGAACGCTGCAGATCCACACCGAGAACCTGCACCCCTCGGCCCGCGAGCATGGCGGCGGTCGCGGCTCCGAGCCCCGAGGCTGCCCCCGTCACCAGTGCGGTCATTCCTTCAAGCTTCACTGCTTGCCCCTTTCGGCCATGTACATTCGCTTTCCAAACCTAGTGGGTGCGTACTGCCAGGGCCGACATAAGCGGGGGAAATCAGTCGAGCAGAAGCGCCGGCTCCTCAAGCACTGATGCCACATCGGCAACGAATCGAGAAACTACGTCGCCGTCGACAACGCGGTGGTCAAACGATCCACCCACCGTGGTCACCATGCGCGGGCGCACCTCGCCGTCGACCACCCACGGCTTTTGGCGAATCGTGCCCATGGCCATGATCGCGACCTCGCCCGGGTTCAAGATCGGGGTGCCGAAGTCCATGCCGAACACGCCAATGTTCGTGATGGTGATCGTGCCGTTTTGCATGTCGGCGGGCGGCGTGCGCCCATCGCGAGCGGTGATCGTAAGTTGCTCGATTGCCTTCGCAAGGTCGAGCAGACTGAGGTCTTGCGCCTCCTTGATGTTGGGCACGAGAAGACCGCGCGGGGTCGCCGCAGCAATGCCGAGATTCACGTAGTGGCGCCGAATGATCTCGGTCTCGGTGAACGTCGAGTTGATCTCGGGGTTTCGGCGAATCGCCCACAGCATCGCCTTCGCGAAGATGAGCAGCGGCGACACCTTTACGCCCGCAAAGTCGGTCGAGGTCTTGAGTCGTTTCACGAACTCCATCGTGCGGGTCGCGTCGACCTCGACGAAGACGCCAACGTGCGGCGCTTCGTTCGAGCTCGCAACCATCGCCTGGGCGGTGAGCTTGCGAATGCCCTTGAGCGGAATGCGCTCCTCGCGCTGCTCAGGCGGTTCGGGAGTAGTGATGTTGCGGAACACACTCACCTGCGAACCGTGGCGCACAACGTCGTCGCGCAGAATCTCACCGCCGATGCCGGTGCCCTGCACGAGCGCGAGGTCGACACCAAGGTCTTTCGCGAGTTTGCGGATCGGCGGCTTCGCAATCACCGGCGCCGCTTCTGCAACCGGAATCGGGTGTGCATTGAGCAGCGGTTCGCCACCACTCCGACGGCGGGAGTTCACCTTGCCTGCAAGGCCGTAGCCGACGAGCACCGAACCAGCCTCGTCAGCCTGCTCTGCGGGCTCAGCGGCCTGTGGCTCGGCACCCTGAACGGGCTTCGTCTCGGCTGACGTCTGAGCAGCGTCACCCGCCTCAACAGCCGCAGCCGACGCGTCACCTGCCGGCGCAGTCGGCGATCCACCCCCCGCGGTGCTCACCTTGAGAATCGGCGAACCGACCGGCACCGTCTCGCCCGCCTCGGCGAGCAATTCGGTGACCGTGCCCGCGAACGGCGATGGCAGCTCAACGATTGACTTCGCGGTCTCGATCTCACAGATCACCTGGTTGAGCGTGACCTCGTCGCCGGGCTTCACTTTCCAGGCCACGATCTCTGCCTCGGTCAACCCCTCGCCAACGTCGGGGAGTGGGAACGTCATGTCGCTCATCGAAGGCTCCTTAGGGTTGCTTCGTCTCAGTCTAGGTTCGCGGTGCCCAAAATGGTCGGGCTAGTAGTGCATCGTGCGGTCGACCGCTTCGAGAATGCGGTCGGCGTCTGGCAAGAAGTAGCCCTCGAGCCGCGCTGGCGGGAACGGCACGTCGTAGCCCGATACCCGCAGCACCGGGGCCTCGAGCGAATAGAACGCGTGCTCGGCAACGTACGCGGCGATCTCACTCCCCACGCTCGCGTTACCCGATGCCTCTTGCGCGACGACGAGTCGGCCAGTCTTGCGCACTGACTCGAGCAGCGGTTCATAGTGGATCGGCGAGACGCTCCGCAGATCCACCACTTCGAGACTCGTACCCTCGCTCTCAGCCACCTCGGCGGCCTGCAGCGCCATCGTCACCATAGCGCCGTACGCGACGACCGTGCAGTCGGTGCCGGTGCGCGCGACCCGTGTCTGATGGAGGTCGGCTGCGGGTGCTGCCGGGTCGACCTCGCCCTTCATCCAGTACTTTGCCTTCGGCTCGAAGAACAGCACAGGGTCGTTCGACTGGATCGCCTGCTGAATCATCCAGTACGCGTCATTCGGCGTCGACGGCGCGACGACGCGAAGCCCCGGCGTGTGGGCAAAGTAAGCCTCAGGGCTCTCTTGGTGGTGCTCAACCGCGCCAATGTGTCCGCCGTACGGCACACGAATCACGACGGGCATCGAGATCGCGCCCTCGTGACGGTTCGTGATCTTCGCGAGGTGCGCGACGATCTGGTTGAAGCCGGGAAAGATGAAGCCGTCAAACTGAATCTCAATGACCGGGCGGTAGCCGCGCAGCGCGAGTCCGATCGCGTTGCCGATGATGCCTGACTCCGCGAGGGGTGTATCGAGCACGCGAGCCGAACCGAAGTCGGCCTGCAGCTTGTCGGTGACGCGAAAGACGCCGCCGAGCGGGCCGATGTCTTCGCCCATCAGCAGAACTTTGTCGTCAGCGGCCATCGCCGCGCGCAACCCCTCGTTGATGGCCTTCGCCATCGGGAGCACGGTGCGCTCTTGGAGCGTTGTCACGGTCATTTCGCGCCTCCGTCTGCCTCAGCCGTCTCGAATGAGGCCTCATAGTGGTCAAGCCACTGACGCTGTTCCTCGATTCGCGGGTGCTCTTCCGAGTACACGTGCGCAAACATCGAGTCGGCGTCGGGTGCCGGCTCGGCGAGCACTGCATCGCGCACTCGCTTCGCTTCCTGATCCGCCGCCTTTGCGACCTCGTCGAAATACGCGTCGTCGACGCCCTGCTCGCGCAGGTACGCTTCGAGCCGCTTGATCGGATCGCGCTGCTGCCACTCCTCAAGCTCTTCTTGCTGGCGGTACCTCGTCGGGTCGTCGCTCGTGGTGTGTGCGCCGATGCGGTACGTGAGTGCCTCGATGTAGCCGGGGCCCTTGCCCTCGCGAGCGAGGCGCAAGAACTTGCGACCCACCGCGTACGCGGCGAGTGGATCATTGCCGTCAATCTGCACGCTGCGAATCCCGAATCCGAGCGCGCGGCGGTACAGCGGGGTGCGGCTCTGGCGCTCTACCGGAACCGAGATCGCCCACTGGTTGTTCTGCACGACAAACACCGTCGGCGTCTGGTAGCTCGCGGCGAAGACCATCGCTTCACTCGTATCACCCTGGCTCGAGGTGCCGTCGCCATAAAACACCATCGATGCCTCACCAGTTTCGGTGCCCGCCTCGCCCGGATCGAGCTTCGTGTTGCCCTCGCGACGCTTTGCGTCGAGCACTTGGCCGAGCGCGTAGCCGCTCGCGTGGTGCGACTGCGAACCGAGCACAAGCGTGTAAAGGTGGAAGTTACCGCTCTTCGGGTCAGTGACATCCCAGCCTCCGTGCGTGAATCCACGGAAGAGCATTGCGACCGACACGAAATCGACGCCGCGCACGTGAGCGACGGTGTGCTCGCGGTACGCGGGAAACAGGTGATCCTGCGGCTCTGCGGCGTGCGCGAGGCCGACCTGGCAGCCCTCCTGCCCGACGCTTGGCGCCCAGAGCGCGAGCTGCCCCTGGCGCTGCAGGTGCGTGGCTTCGGTATCGAACGCGCGGGTGAAAAACATTGCGCGATACCACTGCTTGAATTCGTCGAGGCCCACGCCCTCAAGCTCGTCTGCGAATGCTGACGCTGAACTTGAGGGAGCGTATCGGCCATCGACGTCGAGAAAACGGATCGGCTCCGGATCCACCATGTCGACGTCGAGCTGCTGGGTCTGGCTCATAACCGTCAAGTGTAGTGAGCGTGGGTCTAAGTGCCGGGATATGTTCGGGAGGTTCCCAGTTGCGGTGGATCGTACTCGGCCGCGTGCCGGTCAGCGAGCGCCCACCCACCGATGACGAAGAGCACGGCGATACCGAGACCGATGAGCGTGACGCGCAGCGGCCCCGATCCACCCAGGTTGCGCACGCGCAGTGCGCGAAGCAGTATCGTCACGAGAGGTGGCGCCGCGACGGCGAGCGCGACCGGGAACAACCCACCGGCAGCCTCGGGGTTGCGCGAGGTGATCGGAAGAAACGGGAGCGCGGCGACTAGGGCGGCGATCGCTATCGGCACGAGCCCCCAATATGAGTGCCGGAGTGCGGCGCGCGCGGCCTGAAGGCCCTCCGCGTCTGGCGGGAAGAGCCCAGTTCGCGCCTCGGAATGGAATCTCGCAAGCACGATCGCGAGCTCGCCGATCATGAGGTACCACGCGACAAACCCAACCATCATCGTGACGTCGCCGACGTACTCCCCCATCACCGTCGGCAATGAGCTCTGTGATCTCGCCGCGAGACCACCAAGGAGAATGGACGCGAGGAACGAACCGGTGATGGCGATGATGAGTCCGATCCACACCCACCATGCGCCACCGAACAGGCGCCGAATGAATCGCTTGGGAAGCCCGCCTCGGTTGAGGAGTACGACGAACCCGATCCACCCGAATGAGAGCGCGAGTAAGAGCAGCGTGAACTGACGGCGTGTGGGCGACGCGAGATCTGCGATCGATTCGCCGAACGCGAAGTTCGCGAACAGAATGACCGCGACGCAGCCCCACACCGCGAAGGTAGCGATGTGCTGCGTGTGGCTCCAGATGCGGTCGCTGACGGAGCGCGATGCGCCGCGGTGCTGGGGATTCTCGGCGAGCACGCCTGAGAGCAGCCTCAACGCTTCGGCTTCGTTCGTTTCTGTGCTGTCTGCGACGAGCAGGCGAAGGCGCTCGCTCGTCGGGTCAAGTTCGAGGGCTCGGTCGAGGGTCCGCTGCGCCTCCGCGGGTTTGTTGGCGCGGCGAAACAGCACAGTGGATCGGAACAGCGTGTCGTTGCCCTCGGGGTCGAGCAGCAGCGCCTCGCCGACCGACTGCGCGGCCGCGGTGTTGCGTGCCTTGCGTTCAGCGCGGGTTCCCCTGTCGTCACTCACGAGCGCAAAGGCGAGGTTCAAGTGCGATGTGGCCCATTCGGGGTGATGCCCCACCAGTTCTCGTGCGAGTTGCTGCGCAACATCGAACCGCTTGCTGGCGACAGATGTTTCGCAGAGCACCATCAGCGCAACTTCGTCATCCGGGCGCGCCGCCAGCGTTTGACGGGCGAGGCGCTCGGCCTCAGCGTGATCCGGAAGGTGCAGCATGCGCCAGGCGAGTTCGCCGAGCAGCCAGGGGTCTTCGGGAAATGAGGCAAGCCCGCGGCGCAGCTCGGCGATCGCTTCGTCATTGCGGCCGAATTCGCTCAGCGCGCGGGCGCGCTCGAAAATCGATGCGGGCGTGTCGACCTGCTCGCTTCCTTCCATAACTACAACCGCTTCAGACGCTTCAGTAGATCGACCAGGTCGTCGTAGCGACCGTCGTTGTTTGCGTAGTTCGCGACGTTTCGCGCGCTGTCGAGCCAGGGGCCGATCGACGACTTCACCTCTTTGAGCGCCTCGTTCAACTCTCGCATCGTGATTGGCATGACCTCGCCGCGCTTGATCGAAGCGGCGAGCGCCTTGTCAGCAGCAGTGTCACAGAGGTGCTTGAGGTCGGCACCCGAGAACCCCTCGGTCACCTTCACTAGTTTCGTGATCTCGATACCCTCGACGGGGCGCTTGCCGAGGTGCAGCTTGAGTATCGTCTCGCGAGCCGGTTCGTCGGGTGGCGACACGAGCACGACGCGATCGAAGCGGCCGGGGCGTAGCAGCGCCGGATCCACATCCCACGGCATGTTCGTCGCCGCGAGCACGAACAGACCGTCGTTGTCGCTGCCGATCCCGTCCATCTCCATGAGCAGCTGATTGACGAGATTGCGGAAGCTCTGCGATCCACCAGAATTCGAACGCTTGCCGCCGACCGCGTCGATCTCATCGAGGAAGAGCACGGCTGGCGCCTTCTGGCGAGCCTCTTCGAAGGTCTTGTGAATGTTACCTTCGCTCTCGCCGAGCCACTTGCTCAGCACATCGGCGAGCGTCACCGAAATGAAGCTCGCGCCCAGCTCGCCTGCGATCGCGCGCGCGAGATACGTCTTGCCGCATCCCGGCGGGCCGTAGAGCAAGAGGCCGCCGCCGAGCTGCGGCTTGAACGCCTTGGCAATTTCGGGGTGCGCGATGGGGTCGAGATATGTCTCGTAGATGCGCTTCTTCACAGCGTCGAGTCCCCCGACGTCTGAGAGCTTGAGCGCTTCCTGCGTCACGAGGCCCGGCACCGAGTCGTCGTCGGCCTCGCTCAGCGTGAGCTTTACTCCCTCGTCGGTTTCTTCGGCATCGTGCACGATGAACGGCGGCTTGATCGTGCTACCTACCTCGGCCTCGAGGCGCTTCCAATCCACTGAACTCGGCGGCTCCTCGCCAGGCGCATATATCGGGCCGTCGCCTTGGCCGTGTGGTTGGTAGCCGATGGGTTTTGGTGGTGACTCGGTCGAGTACACCGGCGCCGATGCACTGCTCGATTCATCGCGCCCCGTAATGCGGTCGAGCACCGCCTGAGCCCCTGCGTGTTCGGGGCTGCGCGCGAGCACCACCATCGCTTGGCCGACCGCGTCGTCGGTGCGACCGGCGCGCGCGAGCCGGTCGGCGTAGAGCGCTCTGAGCTCAACATCCTCCGGGCTCGAGGCGACGGCTGCGGCGAGGCTGTTGAGGAGTGGGTCGCTCATAGCATCAATGCTAATGAGGTGGAACCCCTCGATCCACCCTGGAATCTTCAGGCAGGTTCGCGAGAACATAGAGGTATGAGGTTAATCATTCGGGTGCTCGTCGGCGCGTTCGCGCTGTGGCTCACGACGCTCATTGTGGGTGGGTCGGGCGAAAACGGGGTGTGGATCGAGCCCTACAGCTCGGACACCTATGCGCCAGTGCTCACACTCCTGCTCGTCGCTCTCGTGTTCGGGCTTGTAAACGGCACGCTCGGGCGGATCGTTCGATTCATCTCGATTCCGCTCTACATTCTCACTATCGGCCTATTCGGGCTGATCGTGAACGGGATCATGATCTCTGTGGTCGCCTGGCTGTCTGAGCTTGCCGACTTCGGTCTGCGCGTCGACGGTTTCTGGTGGGGCGTGCTCGCGGCCCTCGTGATGTCGGTGCTCGCCGCAATCATGAACGGACTCCTCGGAACCAACAAGAAGAAGGGCCGCTGATAGTCGAGACGCGACCATGGGAGAATGGGGTGTCGCGATCCACCCTTAACGCCACGGAGACCCAATGACTTCGCTCCCCCCGCAGCCCATCAGCCCGCTCGACGGTCGGTACCGCAAGGCAGTAGAGGGGCTTGGCGACAGTCTCTCCGAGGCGGGCCTGAACAAGGCACGCGTGCACGTTGAGGTTGAATGGCTCGCGTACCTGACCGAGCACTCGCTGCTTGGTGGATCGCCGATGGGCGACGACCAACTTGCCTCGCTGCGCGAGTGGGCCGCGAATTTCGGGCAGGCCGAGATCGATCAGCTCGCTGAGACCGAGCGCGTCACCCAGCACGACGTGAAGGCAGTCGAGTACCTCGTGCGCGATCGCCTCGAAGCGCAAGGGCTCGGGCAGTTCGCCGAGCTCACGCACGTGTGCTGCACGAGCGAAGACATCAACAACCTCTCGTATGCGCTCACCGTGCAGCAGGCGATTGCCGATGTGTGGCGGCCGAAGTTCGTCGACGTCATCGAGGAGCTCGAGCGCCAGGCCGCGCAGTACCGCGAGCTCGCGATGATGAGCCGCACGCACGGTCAGCCCGCAACGCCGACCACGCTCGGCAAGGAGCTCGCCGTCTTCGTGCACCGTCTGAAGCGCCAACTCGATCAGATCGACGCCATCGAATATCTCGGCAAGTTCTCGGGCGCGACCGGCACCTTCGCGGCGCACTTGGCGGCGGATCCAAACGCCGACTGGCCGACAATCTCGCGTGAGTTCGTCGAGGGTCTCGGGCTCGACTGGAACCCGCTCACCACGCAGATCGAGTCGCACGACTGGCAGGCAGAGCTTTACACGCGCATCGCGCACGCGAACCGCATTCTCCACAACCTCGCGACCGATATCTGGAGCTATATCTCGATCGGGTACTTCCGTCAGATCCCAGTGGCTGGTGCGACGGGTTCTTCGACGATGCCGCACAAGGTGAACCCGATCCGCTTCGAAAATGCCGAGGCAAACCTCGAACTCTCGAATGCGATTCTCGACTCGCTCGCCGCCACGCTCGTGACGAGCCGCTGGCAGCGCGACCTCACCGACTCGTCGGCGCAGCGTAACATCGGCGTCGGCCTCGGCCACTCGGTGCTCGCGCTCGACAACATCAAGCGCGGCCTCGGTCAGATTGACGCGGCACCCGAGGTGCTCGCCGCAGACCTCGACACGAACTGGGAGGTGCTCGGCGAGGCGATCCAGACTGTGATTCGCGCCGAGGTCACCGCCGGCCGCTCAACCATCAGCGACCCATATGCGGCGCTGAAGGAGCTCACTCGCGGCCGCCGCATCGGGCAGACCGAACTCGTCGAGTTCGTTTCTGCACTCGAAATCGGCGACGAGGCGAAGCAGCGACTGCTCGAACTCACCCCCGCTGGCTATGTCGGAATCGCGGCCGAGCTCATCGATTTTCTCGACTAGCACACCGCGCGTTGTAGGCATTCAGAGTTGTACGAGAGAGTTGAAGCATGAGTGAAGTTGCGAAATTCAGCCGGGAAATGACCCGCCACCGGTTCACAGCGCGAGAGGTCACGGTCACCGCCGTCTCACGCCCGGTTCCTACATTTGCGCGCGTGACACTCGCTGGGCCAGACCTGCACGACTTCGCTTCGACCGGGCCAACCGACCACATGAAGGTGTTCTTCCCGCACCCGTTCACCGGCGAGCTGAATGCGCCAACGGCCGTGGGCCCCAGCGAAGACGGCATGGTGATGCCCGACGCACAGATCTTCGGCAGGTTCTTCACGCCGATGAACGTGCGCGTCGATGCTTCGGGCGCGACCGAATTCGATCTCGACTTCTTCTTGCACGAAGACCCGGGCCCCGCATCGTTCTGGGCCGAGAAGGCCGCCATTGGCGACAAACTGGTCGTTGCTGGCCCGCGTGGCTCAAAGACGGTTCCCGCCGGTATCTCGCAGTTGCTCTGCATCGTCGACGAGACGGCGCTCCCGGCGACAAGTCGGTGGATCGCCGACGTGCCAGCGGCTGTCGAGGTTGAGGTCGTCGCCGACGTTTCATACGACGACATCGACTGGGTCGTTGACTACCTGCGCGATGCGACGGGTCGCGAGGTCACTGTTCGCGAGCCGCTCGGCGGTCTCGATCAGGCGCTACTCGACAGCGAGCTCACCGACGACACGTTTGTCTTTGCTGCTGGCGACGCGAACCGGCTCATCCCGTTGCGCCGCGTGATTCGCGACGAACTCGGTCTACCGCGCGAGCAATACGACATCTCGGGTTACTGGCGCAGCGGTGAGGCGAACTTCGACCATCACTCCCCGATCGACCCCGCCGACCCCGAAGACTAACTACCTGCCGCGACGCTCGCGACACCGCTATGTATTAGCGGCACGGCGTGCTTCGATAGAGGCATGAACGAGGTCGAGCAGGCCCTTCGACGCCAAGTTGAAGCCCTTTTGGCGACCGGAGCGTGCTTCTTGCTTGGCTTGCTCTCGGGCACGGTGATCTTGTGGGGTGATTCGCGCCCGTTTACGGGTCCAAGTTCGGTGATCCTAATCGTGGCGCTCGTCACCGGAGTTATTGCTGCCGCGGCGTTCAGCGTGAGCGCGATACGGCATCGAAGCGGCGAGGCACGACCGATGCCGCACTGGCAGGTTTTCGTATCTACGGTGTCTACGGCTGCGGTGGCCTTTACTCTCGGCGGTGTGTCCGGCCTAGGGGTGCTGCTCTTCGGGGAGGTTCTCGAAATTGGGTTGCAAGGTCTTGAGGTCGGCGCTGTCGGAGGCGGCATCTTTGTGGGCATCGCTGCTGCCGTGGCCGGTCGGTTCGCGTTCCAGACCGGGGTGAGCGTGAGCACACGCAACCTCACTTCCCTGCTTTTCGCATTTTTGATAATCGGCACCCTGTTCGCCATGACGACCGCCACCGACCCAACGTGGTGGCAGCGAAACTTCTCGCAATTGGGTACTGGGGAGAGCGCTTTCGCGTTCAATGGCACGCTCATGATCGCAGGAGCGCTGGTTTCGACAATTGGCTCCTACATTGGCCGGGATTTGCACCGGCTTCTCGGGGATGGTCAGCTGCGTCGGATCGGGGCAACTGTGCTGCTCTGGGCGTTCGCAGGTCTAGCGCTCGCCGCTGTTGGCATGCTTCCGATCTACCTGCTGCCGCTTCCGCACGCAATCGTCGCATTCCTCACACTCGGATTACTCATCGCTTCGGCAATCCTCACTGCGACGACCCTGCCCGATCCGCCATTGGCGCTCCGGATCGTCACCGCAGTTTCAGTGGTCATCGCTGTTGGTGCGTTCGTAGTCACCTTCGTCGTGCCGCTCATCTCGGTAACCGTGCTTGAGAGCCTGGTCGTTGGCGTTATGTTGCTCTGGCTCACCACATTGACGCGAGTCCTCTGCATTCTGGTGCCGAACGTGTCACGTCCATCACGTCGTCACCAGCTGATCGCTGCACGCCCGTAGAGAAGGTAACTGGCAGAGCGACTAGTGCCAGTCGGCGTCAGGCTTCTGCAGATCTTTGCGCGCCTCTACGTCTTCGTCTGAAGGCTTCTTGCCCAGGCCAACCAGGGCAACCATCATCACGCTTGCGATAAAGGTGATCACCGCAAAAATGAGCGCAAGCACCCACGAACGCGACGCCATAAGCACGATGAGACCAGCAAACACCGCGAGCACACCCGAGAAACCGAGAAGCTCGAGTGGCTTGAGTCGATCTCTACGGGTTGGGATGATCGGATCTTGGGGCTTAGGGTCAGAAGACTGAGTCATCGCTCGCTCTCTTGGGATCAACTGATGCATTTGACAACTGCTGGCGAGCTCCGCTGCTTGCACGAGAATGGCGGGGGTCAAAGGCGGCAATGCCCAAGAACACCCCGGTAAGCACGGCGTAACCGCCGAAGAAGCCGACAACGGCGACGAGATCTTCTCGCACGATCAGCACGGCGAGTGCGAGCACTAGCCCCGCGAAGCCAACGAGTGCACCTTCAGAGCGAGTACCTGGAACAACTGTGATGCCCACGAACTCAAGCAGCCCACATATGAGCGCCCACGCGGCAATCACAACCGCAAGGCCAAGTTCGAGGCGGATCGTAAAGACCAAGATGCCCGCAACGATCGAGACCACTCCGAGCAAGAGCGCGACTGGTGCGCCGGGCTTGCCCCGGCGCTTCGTCCACTCAATGATGTGCACAGCGCCAATAACCACGAGAGCCG
Organism: Leucobacter denitrificans; assembly: GCF_014396385.1. Classification (NCBI taxonomy): domain Bacteria; kingdom Bacillati; phylum Actinomycetota; class Actinomycetes; order Micrococcales; family Microbacteriaceae; genus Leucobacter; species Leucobacter denitrificans. The sequence goes on along the minus strand of NZ_CP060716.1, from coordinate 1,632,964 downwards.
AAGAGACGATTGCGACGTCAAAGCCCAGATCCTCGTGGAGCGTTGCAGAGAACGTGATCGCAAAGCCGAAAACACACAGCACGATCGCGCGAAGCAGACGCACCCAGCGGGGTGCGAGAAGCGACGGATCAACTGCGCGCTTACCGCGAACTGACGAACTCATCGCTCCCCTTTCCCTAACAACCGGATTCTACCCCGTCAGGCTGCGAAACTCCGGCGTGAGGTGGCGACTACATACCCTGCGGCATGTCTTGGAAGCGCGAGTAGTGGCCCTGGAACGCAACCGTGACGGTGCCGGTGGGGCCGTTACGCTGCTTTGCGAGGATGAAGTCTGCTTCGCCCGCGCGTGGGTGATCTCGATCGCTTGACGCTTCGCGGTGCAGCAGAATGACCATGTCGGCGTCTTGCTCAAGCGAACCCGACTCACGCAGGTCGCTAATCGCGGGCATCTTGTCAGCACGTTGCTCGGATGCACGGTTGAGCTGCGAAAGCGCGATGACCGGCACGTCGAGTTCTTTCGACAGCAGCTTCAGCGCACGCGAGAACTCGCTCACCTCTTGCTGGCGGCTCTCGACCCGCTTACCGCTTGAGAGCAGCTGCAGGTAGTCGATAACCACCATCTTGAGTCCGTGCTGTTGCTTCAACCTTCTGCACTTCGCCCGAATCTCAACGAGCGTGAGGTTCGGGCTGTCGTCGATGTAGAGTGGCGCCTCAGCGATTCGCGCCTGAGTTGCCGCAAGCTTCTGAAAGTCACGGCTGTCAAGCGATCCTTTACGCAGCGTCTGCATGGGGATCGTGGCCTCTGCCGCGAGCAAACGCATCGCAATCTCAGCACGACCCATCTCAAGCGAGAAGAAGACTGTCGGCGCAGCCGCGTGCACCGACGCATGCCGCGCAACATCGAGCGCGAGTGTTGATTTACCCATGGCCGGACGCGCGGCGATGATGATCATCTGCCCACCAGCGAATCCGTTGGTCATGGCGTCGAGCTCGCTGAATCCGGTTGGCACACCGAGCATGCCGTCGGGGGTTGAGTTCGCGCGGTGGATCTCCTCGATCGCCGCGTCAACCGCGAGTGACAGCGGAACATAGTCCTCGCTCTGCGCCTCTCCCGTAACCGAGTAGATCTCTGACTGGGCGATATTGACCAGGTCGAGAGCTTCGCCCTCTGCTGCGTATCCCATCTGCACAATGCGAGTGCCGGCCTCGACCAGTCGACGCAAGACGGCCTTCTCGCCAACAATGTCGGCGTAGAACCCCGCGTTTGCCGCGGTCGGCACGATGCTCGTGAGCGTGTGCAGGTACTCAGCCCCACCAGCGCGCTGCAGGTCGCCAGCCTTCGCCAGCGCATCCGTCACCGTAATGACATCGGTGGGTTCTCCCTGCGAGTACAGCGTCAATACCGCGTCGTAGATGACCTCGTGCTTAGGTACATAGAAATCATCGCCGCGCAGCACACCAGTTACATCAGCGACGGCGTCTTTCGACAACAGCATGCCACCAAGCGCACTCTGCTCTGCAAGCAGATCGTACGGAGGCGTGCGTTCGTATTCATGGCCTCGCTGCTCGTCCATGGGCTGCGAGATTCCAAGATGGGCGATCGACACTCGTTGACTCCTTCTGTGAAACCCGGGTTGTTACCTATTGATGACACCCCAGACCTCAGACATTCACCGTAGGGGTGCGCGCAAGTTGGTTCAACCATCCGAGTTTTGCCCTGTGGATAACTCTGTGCGAAACTCACGGTGAAACGCCGCAAGTTATGCACATAATTGGGGATAACTTGTGGATCAAATGTGGGTTTTTCCTGAAACACGCGTTGTGACCTGGAGTTTTATCTCACTAATGAAGAAAAGTTATCAACCTTCAGGTGCAACTTTAAGCTTGCGAGAAATGCCCACATGTGGAGAACTTTCCCGCTTTCGCCTAAGCCTCTTCTAAACCCCAAAACTCCCTGTTCACGCGCTATTCACTGATACGGCACGTCTCAATAACCAGCGCGCCCCGACTGCCGCACGCATGACAGGCGCGCTCCAAGCATCCCCGGTAACGCCCCAAAACCGCCCCCAGGAACGACGAACGGGGCCCGATCCACATCTGCGGATCAGACCCCGTTCTAAATGCGTTGCGCGCGCTTAGCGCTGTGAGATTACCTGAATGGTCACCACAGCATCGACGCCCTCGTGCAGGTGCACGGTCGCCTTGTACTCGCCAGTCGACTTGATGGTCGGGAGCGAGATCTTGCGCTTGTCTACCTCACCGAGGCCAGCGGCCTCGATAGCGGCAGCAACAGCAGTGGGCTTTACCGAGCCGAAGAGGCGGCCACCAGTGCCGGTCTTTACTTCGAGGCGGATCTTGCCGGCCTCTTGAAGCTTCGCCTTGAGCGCCTGTGCGTCTTCGACCGAAGCAAGCGCGCGAGCCTCACGTGCCGCACGGATCTGCTCGACCTGAGCGCCGCCACCGCGGGTCCAGTTCACTGCGAAACCCTGGGGTACGAGGTAGTTGCGGGCGTACCCGTTCTTTACCTCGACTACGTCACCCGCGGAACCGAGGCCACGGACCTCGTGCGTAAGAATAACTTTCGACATGATGGTCTCTCCTTAGCGGCCAGAGCCGGCGTAGGGGAGGAGAGCCATCTCGCGGGCGTTCTTCACTGCCTTTGCGATCAGACGCTGCTCCTGAACGGACACGCCGGTGATACGGCGGGCGCGGATCTTTCCACGCTCAGAAATGAACTTGCGAAGCGTTGCGACGTCTTTGTAATCGATGACGCCAACGGTCTGCTTCTTCGCCGGTGCGGCCGCCTTAGCGTTCTTGCCGCGAGCCGGCTTGCGGCCTGCGCCGCTTGACTTGCCTGCCATGGTGATCTCTTTTCGTAATGCGTTCTGGCATGGACCAGAACAAGAAGTGTGTCTTAGAAGGGCTGCTCATCGTCGAAGCCGCCACCGAAGTCGGAGGAGCTATTCGATGAGACCTGCGCGCCCTGACCCGAGTTGGTCCAGGGATTGTCCTGTGCTTGTGCCTGCGGCTGAGCCCAGCCGCTCTGGCCCTGTGGCTGACCGCCACCGAATCCGCCAACCTGGCCGCGTGCCTGACCGCGCGTTACCTGTGCGGTCGCGAAGCGGAGTGACGGCCCAACCTCTTCAACCTCAAGGTCGAGAGAGGTGCGCTGCTGCCCCTGGTTATCGGTGTAGCTGCGCTGGGTGAGGCGGCCCTGCACGATAACGCGCATGCCCTTGGTGAGTGTTGCCGCAATATTGTCGGCGTACTCACCGTATGCTCGGCAACCGAGCCACAGCGCTTCGCCGTCTGACCACTCGCCAGACTGACGGTCACGCACGCGCGGGGTCGAGGCGATCCTGAAGGTCACCCACGACTTGCCGGCCTGGCTCACGCGAGGCTCGGGATCGGCAACAAGGTTGCCGACGACTGTGATCAGCGGCTCTCCGGCCATAAGCTATGCGCCAACCTTAGCAGCGCGAGCGGCCTTAGCCTGGTCACGCTTTGCCTTTGCGGCACGCTGAGCAATGAGCTCATCGGCACGCAGCACCTTGGTGCGAAGCACGGCTTCTGAGAGGCCCAGCTGGCGGTCGAGCTCAGCGGTTGCCTCAGGGGTCGCGGTGAAGTTCACGACGACGTAGATGCCCTCAGACTGCTTGTTGATCTCGTATGCGAGACGGCGCTTGCCCCAGATGTCCACGTTCTCGATCTCGCCACCCGCATTGCGGATAACGCCGAGGAACTTGTCCATGCTCGGGGCCACAGTGCGCTCATCGATACCGGGATCGAGGATCACCATGAGTTCGTATGTATGCATTACTGACCCACCTCCTTCGGACTTAACGGCCACAGGATTTCTGTGGCAGGAGGGTGTTTGTGCATTGTTTCTGTGCGAACAGCAGAGTGCCGAACACACAGACAACCTGAACAGCTTATCACTTCATGGCGTGCCCGTCATCCCGAGATATCTCGCCTCCACGACCCGGGCTCGGCCCACGAAAGTTGAGATTCCATGGAACGATTGCTTTCATGCGGATCGCCCTCGTCTCTATGCACACCTCACCAGTGGCCGCGCCGGGTTCTGGCGACGCGGGCGGAATGAACGTCGTCGTGTCCGAGGCCGCTCGTGCTCTAGCGGCCCGAGGTCACGACGTCGTCATGGTGACGCGCGAAACGAGCGAACTTCGTGCGGGGGAGTACCCAGTCTCAGACAAATACTTGGCCACGGGAGAGCGCACTGCCTCGGCGGGCATTCTGGCAGTGCCCGGGAGCGTTACCTTGCACGTGCTTCCGGCGGGCGACCCTGCACTGCGCAAAGAACAGCTTCCCGATGTCGTCTCCGAGTTTGCACAGGGGCTCAGGGCCCTCGGCAAGTTCGATGCGGTGCACGCGCACTACTGGTTGAGTGGGGTCGCGGCACTCGAAGCCTTTGGGGTCGCAGGTGGATCCACAAACCCTCCACACCTCACCTTTCACACGCTGGGTGCGCAGAAAAATGCGCGACTCGCCCCCGGAGACAGTCCCGAGCCATTGGTACGCCTAGAAGCCGAACTCGAGCTCACACAGCGCTGCTTTGTCATTGCGGCAAGCGCCAGCGAGCTCGACGCGGTTGAGCAGTACTGCGAATCCCCCCGCATCGGCTCTGCCGTCGTGCATCCGGGCGTCGACACCTCGCTGTTTCGGCCGCGACCCCCATTCCAGCCACAGCCTCTGGCTCAGCCCCAACCGACTCGATCAACCTCGGCACCGCTCGCAGTAGAGGAGTCGACCGACCCTGCCCACACGCCAGGCAGCCCTCTGCGCATCACGGTGCTCGGTCGCGTGCAGCCGCTCAAGGGCCAAGATCTCGCGATCCGAGCGATGGGGGAGTTCGCGCGAACCTACCCCGAACTCGCCGCCAGCACCGAGTTGGTCATCGCGGGGGAGCCGACCCCCGGCGCAGAGGCCTATGCCAACAACCTGCGCGAGCTCTGCGCCGAGTATTCAATATTGGATCGCGTGCGCTTTCTCCCTGCCCAGACCCGTGAGCAGGCCGCCGAGCTCCTCGCTTCGAGTGCGCTAGTGCTGGTTCCTTCGCACTCCGAAACCTTCGGCCTCACAGCACTTGAGGCCGGGGCGTCAGGCGTGCCAATCCTCGCGGGCGGTCACACGGGTCTCGTTGAAGCGGCGCCCGATGGTGTGGCGGGTGTGCACTTGGCGGATCGCGATCCACACAACTGGGGGCGAGGGATTGCGGCGCTGATTGCCGATCCACACCGCCGCGCAGCGCTTGGCCAATCAGCCCGCCATCACGCCGAACAACACAATTGGGCCGCGCACGCCGAAGCTCTCGAGCGCATCTACGCCCGCCACTAACCCCACCCCATCTCCGTCCACAACTGATATTTGCCAGATTTCCTCTCGCTCGACTGTGCAAAACCAACCTTCCGCGCCATCACGCACGTAGCGTTTCGGCCATGCGTCCACTTGCTCCGTTTCAAAACTCCGGGTATCAATCCTCAAAGCACATCCCCATTGCGCGGGTGGGCACCCTGCTCGACTCGGGTACTCACCGATGGCGTCTCTACGCAAAAGGCATTGGCAGGTCGACCCACGGTGTCGTCACTGCGCCGGGTGTGGATCCGCAGGCTTTTGAAACCCGGGTCGCTTCAATCGCGCTTTGCCTGAGACCGGGACAGTTTTTCACTCGGCGAACCGCTGCAAAGCTCCTTGGGTTGCCGAACGGACGACTGGCGCGCAACGCTGGCAATCACGTTGACGTTGGGGCGGTTCGCCCGATTAGACCGCCTACTCGACAGGGGGTTTCAGGCATGCAAATAGGTGACGGTGTACTGAGTAGTCTCCCCGAGGCACCCTACTGGGTGCCCTCCCCAGAAGACGTTTGGGCTCTACTTGCTCCTGTCGCCGATTTAGAGGAGCTCGTAATCGTCGGCGACTTCCTCATCTCAGGGAAAGACCGTTGGGCGGCACCCATGTCTTCTCTTGACAACCTGCGAGACTCGGTGCGCCGCTTCTCAGGGTGCACCGGTGTTGGCAGGCTCCGGGAAGCACTGCCTCTACTCCGCACGGGTGTCGAATCGCCGACTGAGACTCACACCCGGTTGCTCATTCGGGCTGCCGGTCTGCCCGAACCCATCACCTGTTGCCCTGTGCCGATTGAAAGTCAGCTATTGCATGCCGACCTCGGGTATCCCGAGTGGAAGATTGCCATTGATTACGAGGGACAGTACCACTTCGAAGGTGGCGCCGAGCAAGCACGGCGCGACAACGAGCGCCACGAAGCCATGCGTGCGGCGGGTTGGCGGGTGCTACTCGTGACGGCGCTTGACCTTCGCGATCCACGACGGTTCTTGGGGCGGTTAGCCGCCGCCATCGTTGCCGCGCAGTGAAGGGCTCCACCCAACAACCCTGCCTACCTAACCTTCCTCGCTCAGCCTCTTCAGAATCTGCGTGAAGAAGTACGACCTTGAGGGCCAAAATCACTGAGGTTTCTGCGCCGATCCTGGGATGCAGCAGAGGAATTGGGGGATGCTGAGGGAGGGAGGTTGGGGAGGAAGTCGTGGGTGGTTAAGGAGAAGGGGAAGGAGGAAGGGAGCCCCCTACTCCCCGGCGAGGAAGGCCTCGAGCTCGGCGCGCGCCTCGCTGTCGGGCTTCTGCACGGGCGGCGACTTCATGAAGTACGCAGACGCGGCCTCGACGGGCCCGGCGTGACCGCGATCAAGCGCGACCTTGGCCGTGCGGATCGCATCGATCATCGTTCCGGCCGAGTTCGGTGAATCCCACACCTCAAGCTTGTACTCAAGACTCATCGGCACGTCGCCGAAGCCTCGCCCCTCAAGGCGCACAAACGCAAACTTGCGATCTTCTAGCCACGGCACGTGATCGCTCGGGCCAACGTGCACGTCTTCTTCGGGCAGATTGGCGACGATGTTCGATGTCACTGCCTGGGTCTTCGAGATCTTCTTCGAGTGCAGGCGATTGCGCTCAAGCATGTTTTTGAAGTCCATGTTGCCGCCGACGTTCAGCTGATAGGTGTGGTCGAGCGCGATTCCACGGCTCTCCATGAGGCGCGCGAGCACCCGGTGCGTGATGGTGGCACCGACCTGGCTCTTGATATCGTCGCCGACGATCGGCAGGCCGGCCTCGACGAACTTCGCAGCCCACTCTGGGTCGCTCGCGACAAACACAGGTATCGCGTTCACAAAGGCGACACCGGCTTCAAGCGCAGCCTGCGCGTAAAACTTCACTGCTTCTTCGCTACCAACGGGAAGGTAGCAGGCGAGCACCTCTGCCCCGGTGTCGCGCAGGACCTGCGCAACGTCAACGGGCGTCACGGTCGACTCCTCGACAACGTCGCGGTAGTAGATACCGAGGCCGTCGAGCGTTGGGCCTCGCAGCACCTCGAGCCCAATGTGCGGCACGTCAGAGAACTTGATCGTGTTGTTCAGGCTCTGCCAAATGGCCTCTGAGAGGTCGAGGCCAACCTTCTGCGCGTCGACATCGAACGCGGCAACGAACTCGAGATCTGAGACGTGATACCCGCCGAGTCGAACGTGCATAAGGCCCGGAACCTGTTCATTGTCATCAGCGTTCCGGTAGTACTCGACTCCCTGAACCAGCGAACTTACACAGTTTCCGATGCCCGCAAGGGCGACTTTGACACTCATCGAAATCTCAATTCTCTTCTCAAGCCCGGGCGATGGCCCAACTCTCTACTTTACTCGCCCGAGATGGGTGCTCGCCTGACACCTGCGATAGGGGATGTGGATCGCCCGATTGGGTCGCTGCTGGCGGTCGTCCGAGCTGGTCAACCGGGTCGGTCACCGAAGTGGATCATCCACGCGCCTGAACCGCTCAACGCGACCAATGGGGTGGCGCTGCCCGCCCACATGCACAATGTCATCACCGTCTACCGAAAGCTGCGTGGTGTGTGTGCGGAGTGCTGCCTGCTTGCGCTCGTACCAGGGGGAGATGTCGTGGGCCTCGACCGCAGTGTCAGCAACAGTGTCAGCATTTGTGTCAGCACCTATATCGGCAACGTCACCCGACACGATCTCCCAGAACGGCAGCTGAAGCGCCATTGCGACGGCACGAGCGATGCAGTGCGCATGCACGTGGTCAGGGTGTCCGTACCCGCCGCCATCGTCGTAGCTCACGATCGCGCCGGCGCCGGAGTCGTTGGCGACCGCTAAAAGGTCGGTGAGTGACTCAACGGCTGGAACCGTGGTCAACGAGTCAGCCGAGGCGTTCTCCGACGCACCGGCGCGACCGTCTGGCAGCCACGACATGCCTGAGTCTTCGTAGATCGTCGGTTCAAGGTCGGCGGCACGCGCTGGCGGAACTCCGAGGAACACGTGGCGTTCGAGACCGAGCATCGCGAGCGCGTTCTTGAGCTCATTCTGGCGCACTACAGCAAGGCCGTGAGCCGCAGCCATCGCCTCAAGCGGCCCGGGAACGACCTCGCCCTGCTCCCCGCGCGTCAACGTAACGAGTAGGGGTTCGAGTCCGGCTTCGGCGAGCGCCGCAAGTGTTCCACCCGTGGTGATTGTCTCGTCGTCGGGGTGCGCGTGCACAAAGAGCACGCGCACTGCACCGCCGAACCACTCGTGAACCGCAGGCTTCACTTCAGCGTCACTCATCAGTCCCTATCCCGTTCTCTGCTGCCCACGCCCGAAGCCGCGCTTCGGCTGCCTCCTTGCCGATTGGGCCCTCGTCGAGCCGAACCTCGAGCATGTAGGCATAGGCTTTACCAACCACCGGACCCGGCGGAATATCGAGCAACCGCATGATCTCGGCACCATCGAGCTCGGGCCGCACGGCCGCGAGTTCTTCAGCTTCGGCAAGCTCAGCGATCCGCCGCTCGATGTCATCGTAGGCGTGCTCAAGGCGCTCGGCCTTGCGACGGTTTCTTGTGGTCACGTCTGCGCGAGTGATGATGTGCAGTTGCTCGAGCACGTCACCGGCGTCGCGCACGTAGCGCCGCACTGCCGAGTCGGTCCACTGCTGGTCGCTGTACCCGAAGAAGCGCAGGTGCAGTTCGATGAGCCTCGACACCTTCTTAATCGTGTCGTTGTCGAAGCGCAGCTCGCGCAAGCGCTTCTTCGCGAGCTTCGCTCCAACCACGTCGTGGTGGTGAAAGGTCACGCCTCCGCGCTCGAACCTCCGCGTCGCGGGCTTGCCAATGTCGTGCAACAGCGCCGCGAGGCGCAGCACGATGTCGGGCCCACCCTCGCTGTCCCCGTGTCGAGCCTCTTCCAGCTCAATCGCCTGCCGCAGCACGGTAAGACTGTGCTCGTACACGTCTTTGTGGCGCCCGTGGTCGTCCTGCGTCGTCCCGAGGGCCACAAGCTCGGGCAAGAAACGCTCCGCTAGCCCGGTATCGACGAGCAACCGGATCCCGGGCACGGGGTCGCCGGTTGCGAGCAGCTTCACGAGTTCCTCGCGAATTCGCTCAGCAGAAATAATGTCGAGCCGCTCAGCAAACCGCACCATTGCGGCCTCGGTGTCTGGATCCACCTCGAATTCGAGCTGCGACGAGAACCGGGCGGCACGCAACATGCGCAGTGGATCGTCAGTGAACGACACCTCGGGTTCGCCAGGCGTCTTGATGCGCCCGGCGAGCAGATCTTCGACGCCGCCAGACACGTCGACGAGCCGCATCTCGGGGAGTAGCAGCGCGAGCGCATTGATCGTGAAATCACGACGTACGAGATCGCCCTCGATCGAGTCCCCGAATGCTACGTCTGGCTTGCGCGAGTCGTCGCTGTAAGTGTCAGCGCGATACGTCGTGATCTCGACCGTCTCGCCGTCGAGCTTCGCGGCGATGGTGCCAAAATCGCGGCCAACATCCCAAATATTCTTCGTGAGGCGCTCAAGAATAGCGCGCGTCTCGTCAGGCTTCGCCGAGGTCGTAAAATCAAGATCCGTCACAGCGCGGCCAAGCAGGGCATCGCGCACCGGCCCGCCTACGAGCGCGAACTCGTAGCCCGCATCAGCGAACGCCGCAGCGAGCGTTGACACGGGTTTGGAGTCCGCGATCCGCTGAAGGGCAGCCATAGATTCTGCAAGAGAAAGCACCCATTAAGGTTACCTGGGCTGCGCAACCCTAAACTTAAGCCCATGCGAGTAACACGAGGCCCCGGTGTGTGGGCTGCCTGGTTGCTGGCGCTCGCTCTTCCTCTCACCGGGGTGCTCGTGCAGGCGAACAGCCTCGCCGTGGCCCACGCAACCGAGGAATCCGGCGAAATCGATGCGGCTGAAGACGCGGCCGATGAAGCAGCGGTTACGGAGGACGTCGAGTTCGTTGTCGCCCCGGTGGATCCGGTCATTCTTGCGACGCAAGAGGAGGTCGAGTTTCGCGTGCTCCTGCGAAACTCAGGAAAGCGCAGCCTGCCCGACGGGTCGATTGAGCTCTCTCTCGGCGATCAGATCGTGTCTGGCAGCGTGATCTTGCCGACGGGCCCTGAGGTTGCAGAGAGCGACAATCGGCCCGCGCCTGTTGTTGTTGCGACCGAGCAGATCGGGGTGACGGCCGCCGCGAGCGAGCAGGAAGTCACGGTCACCGTGCCAATGGATGAGGTGCCCTTCGCTCTTTCCACCGAGCCTGGCGTGTATCGCCTCTACGCGAAGTATGTCGCGGCTGAGTCGAGCAGCCAAGCCGCCCTCACCGCCTACAGCCCCATCGTGTGGCAGGGCACGAGCGATCCGACTGCGAACGTCAAGGTCTCGTTCATCGTTCCCCTTCTGCTCCCCGAAGACGTGCACTCGATGCCCTCGCGCCCTCAGCTCGAAGACGCAGTGCCGGGCCTCGACGACCTCCTCGACTTTGCGACGCAGACCGATGCGATGCTCGCGATTGATCCACGCATTATTGCGGCCGTGCGTGCGTACGGCGACGAAGCGCCCGAGTCGGCGCAAGAGTTTTTGGCCCGGCTCGAGCGCAGTTCGCTCACGAGTTTCACGCTGCAGTACGCCGATGCGGATCCCGCGGCGCAAGCAACCCTGAACTTCGAAGGGCTGCTTATGCCACAGGGCCTCGACTTCATTACTCGGTTCGGCACTTGGAGCTCTCAGAGCGAGGCAGAGGACGAGGCCGGTTCTGATGCCGAGGGTACAGAGGGTGAGGGCTCAACGTCGGATGGAACAGGCGGAACGGACTCGGATCCCGAGAACCCTGACGATCCACAAAGCGATGCGCCAGCCACCGACGTGTCGGCGACGGTCGACACCGCAGCCGACCCCGTGACCGGGGAGCCGACGCTCTCAGCGCTTGGCGACTGGCCCGGTGGGCTGCCAGGTGCGTGGCCCGCCGACGGCCGGGTCTCGAACGAGACAATGACGCTGCTCGATCGCTCGGGCCTCGACTTCACAGTGGTGAATTCGAGCAATGTCACGCTGACGGGGGGCCCACAGGCTACGCTCGGCGACGGATCGGCGGCGGTGACCGACGAAGAGCTCACGAGCGGCGTGCAGCTCGCGCTCGGAGGTGCGACCGACGCCGAGCGTAATCTCGGCGCGGCCCAGGCGCAGGCCCGTCTCGTGCTCGCGGCAATGACCAGTGAGCACGGCCTCGTGTTGGGAGTGGATCGCGGCGGCATCGTCGACTCGGAAGACCCCATCGACGTGCTCGAATCTCTGATCTCGCAAGACTGGGTGCAAACGACTGCATTCGAGAATCAAGCGGAAGGGACCGCGGTGCTCGAGCCCGCCGAGCCCGACGCGGAGCGCATCGAATTACTCGAACGCGCTGCGGCAAACGAAAGCGCTGTGCTCGAAACGCGCGCACTTCTCGTGCATCCCGAGTATCTCGACAGCTACCAGCGCATGCGCCTTCTGAACCTGTTCGCGACTCGCAACGCGGCCGCCACCACAAACGTCGAAGAGCTCGAACGCGCCTATTTCGAGCGTGACGAGGAGTTGCAGAGCGGGGTCTCAATCGTTGGCACGAAGAAGGCCCAGCTCGTCGGTGTCTCGAGCAGGATTCCTGTGCAACTGCGCAACCCGCTCCCCTTCGACGCGATTGTGACCCTCTCAGCGGCCCCAACCTCGGCAGCGCTCTCGATGTCTGAGCGCCAGTTCACAGACATTCTGCTGCCCGAGGACTCAACCGAGGGCGTGCTTGTTCCCGTGCGAAGCCGTGTGTCCTCGGGCGAATCTTCGATCCTGCTCTCGGTCACGAGCACCGACGAAGAATTCACCTCCTCAACCGACGTACTACCTGTCTCGATCAGCACATCGCTCGAATCAATTGCTATCGCGAGCCTTGCCGTTGCCGCCGCGCTGCTGTTCGGATTCGGCATCTGGCGCAGTGTGCGCAGGCGCGCGCAGTCGGCAGGGGAATAGGTCGGCTTTAGGATGGGTTGTACCACCTACGGGATTTACCCCAAATACCAACGCAAGACCGCCAAGGAGTAACATGCGCGAGGTCATCATCATCGGTTCTGGCCCTGCCGGATTCACCGCGGCAATTTACGCTGCCCGCGCTGAACTCAAGCCGCTGCTTTTCGCCAGCCAAGTAAGCATGGGCGGCGAGCTCATGAACACCACCGATGTTGAGAACTTCCCCGGGTTCCCCGAGGGAATTCAGGGCCCAGACCTCATGCAGAAGATGCAGGCGCAGGCAGAGCGCTTTGGCACCGAAGTTGTCTACGACGACATCACCGAAGTCGACTTCTCTGGCGAGGTCAAGAAGGTCACCGACACCGCTGGCAATGTGCACGAAGCGAAGTCGGTCATCTACGCCACCGGCTCGGCCTACCGCAAGCTTGGTGTCGAGGGCGAAGAGAAGCTTTCGGGCCACGGTGTTTCGTGGTGCGCGACCTGCGACGGGTTCTTCTTCCGCGAGAAGACCATCGCTGTTGTAGGCGGTGGCGACTCTGCAATGGAGGAGGCCACCTTCCTCACGCGCTTCGCGAGCAAGGTCTACGTGATCCACCGCCGCGACGAACTCAAGGCTTCGAAGATCATGCAGCAGCGCGCGTTCGACAACGAGAAGATCGAGTTCATTTGGAACTCAGAGGTGAAAGAGATCCACGGTGACGCCGCGGTGGATCGCCTGACGCTTCGCAACACGGTCGACGGCACAGAGAGTGAACTGCCCATTGAGGGGCTCTTTATTGCAGTTGGCAATGATCCACGCACACACCTCGTGCACGGCAAGCTTGACCTCACTGACGAAGGCACCATCTGGGTCGACGGCCGTTCGTCGCGCACCTCGGTGCCGGGTGTGTTTGCGGCGGGCGACGTCATTGACCCCACCTACCGCCAGGCCATCACCGCGGCCGGCTCGGGCACTGCGGCAGCACTTGACGCCGAGCACTACCTCGCCGCACTCGAGTCACAGGCCCCCGCAACTGTAGCCGCGGGCTAATTCTTCGGCCGAGCCGCCGAACCTCAGCTAAATCAAGGAGTAGACCAATGAATGAACCAGTAATTGTTGATGAGCAGACCTTCGACAAGGTCGTGCTGCAGAGCGAAGTTCCAGTGCTCGTAGACTTCTGGGCTGCCTGGTGCGGCCCGTGCCGCATGGTTGCGCCAGTGCTCGACCAGATCGCCGGCGAGCAGGAGGGCAAGCTTGTCATTGCGAAGCTCAACGTCGACGAGAACCCGAACCTTGCTGCGAAGTATCGCATCACCTCGATCCCCGCGATGAAGGTGTTCAAGGGCGGCGAAGAGGTGCACGAGATCATCGGCGCAATGCCGAAGCAGGCGATCGAGAACGAGCTCTCGGGCATCATCTAAGCAGACAGAAAAATCCGGGCGATGACCATCTGGTCGCCGCCCGGATTTTTGTATCTCTACCTGTTGCTCACTTTGCCGAAGAGGCTCGCGATCGGTGCGAGCACGAGCGGCCTGGCAGCCACCCACCCCGCAGCGGTCAAGAAGATCGCGAGAGCGAAGAACCAGAAGCCCGTCCAGTTCACGACATCCGTGCCCGCGAACATGTGGTTCAAGTTCCGCAGCGCACCCGTGGAGAACACGAGGAACACGTGCACCAGGATGAACATGACGAAGAACAACATCGTCGGGAAGTGCAGCGCACGCGCAAGCGGTGCCGGGTAGAACTTGTTCAGCTTCTCTGCGTTCTTCGGCCACCACTCACTCATCCGCACCCCGGTGATCGCGGCAACCGGTGCCGCAATGAATATGATGAGGAAATACATGATCTGCTGCAGACTGTTGTAATTCACCCAACCGTGCTCAGCAGGCCAATCCAATGTCATGTACTGCAGCAGAGCTGACAGAGCGTTCGGGAACACTTCCCAGCTCGTTGGCACGATCCGCATCCAGTGACCAGACACAAACAGCATCACCACGAAAATCACACCATTCGCAAGCCACAGCACATCAAGAGAAGTGTGCAGCCAGAGGTTGATGCTGATCTTCTTGCCGCCGCGCTTCGGAGTGAAGAACGCCGGTGGCTTCTGCTGCTGCCGCACCAAAATACCTGACCGGATGATGAGCACCATCAAGAAGATGTTCAAGAAGTGGCTCCACCTCGCCCACCATGGGAACCCGGGCTCGGCCGATTCGGGGAGATCATACTCGCCTGGGTAGCGTTCAAGCCACTCGGGAACCCCAGGAAGCGTCGTGACACCGCGGGCAGCGAGCACCAAGATGCCGGCGGCAATGATCGCGCCGACGACGCCGAGGATGCCAAGTTTCACCCACTGGCCGAGCGTCTTCTCACCGATCATGATCGGCTCACGCTTCGGCTTCGATGCAGGTGCGGGCTTCGCGGCTGGCGCCGACTGTGTGGCAGCCGCAGGTGCTGCCTGCTTTGCTGGAGCTGCGGTAGCTGCTGGTTCTGCGACTGCGGCAGCTGCGGGCTCCGCAGCTGCAGGCGCGGCAGGGCTCTCGGTTACTGCCGGCGCCTCGGCGGCCGCACCCAAGCGCTGCCTACGAACGGGCTGCTCGGCCGGTGCGGACTCTGCGGCAGGAGCGGTTTCGGTCGCCGGTGCCGCGCTGGCGGCCGGCGCCGACGCAGAAACCTGCACGGGCGCGAACCCTTCGGCAGGCCACGGCTCGCCACCCGGAGTGCGGGGAAGTCCCCTGCGCAGCGGGGTCTCGCTTGCGACAAACTCGCGCGGTGCTGCGGCTTCTTGCTGGGCGGCAGCGACCGATGTGGCCCCCGCGTCGCTCGCAACAGCTTCAGTGGACTCAGCGGCATGCCGAGCAACAGGAGCCGGGGTAGCGGCAGGAGCCGACTGCGCAGCAGCTGCACCAGCAGCGGCGGCCGGGGCAGCAACCGAAACCGCGGCTGTTCCCTCTGGCGGCCACGGATCCCCGCCAGCAACGCGGGGAAGACCGCGGCGCAGCGGGACACTCTTGGTTGACGCCGCAGTCGGAGCCGGTGCTGCCTGATCCACCGCCGAAGCCGCGGGCTCAGCGGCAGCGACTGGCCCGGGAGCCTGAGGTTCAGCAACAGTCGGCTCAGCAACCGGCGCCGCCGCAACAGCGACAGGTTGGGCCGGAGCCTCAGCTGGTGCGGCAGCTGCTGCAGTAGGCGCAGTCGACGGTGCGGCCGACGCGGCCACGCCCCCGGCAGGCCACGGCTCGCCCCCGGCACCCGTGGAAGGCCCTGGCGAATTTCGCCCGAATACGTCGCCACGATTACTTCTTTCGTGCCTCAAGCGCACTGATCAGCTGTGGCACAACCTCAAAGAGGTCACCCACAACCCCGAAGTCAGCAACATCGAAGATCGGTGCATCGGGATCCTTATCGATCGCGACGATCGTCTTCGAGGTCTGCATGCCGGCACGATGCTGGATCGCACCCGAAATGCCCAATGCAACATACAACTGTGGTGACACCGACACACCGGTCTGACCGACCTGGTGATTCGCAGGCACATACCCCGCATCAACTGCAGCACGCGACGCGCCAACCGCAGCACCGAGCGCATCGGCGAGCTGCTCAACGAGCACGAACTTCTCCTGCGACCCGAGCCCGCGGCCGCCCGACACAACCTTCGCAGCACCACGAAGCTCTGGGCGCGACGAGACCTGCGTCTCGACCTCGAACCCGGTGACTTTCGCGACCGGCTTGTCGGATGCGGTGACCGAGAGTGGCACCTCGACAAGCGTCTGGGCAGCGGCACGCGTCGTTACTGAACCCTGGCGCAGGGTAATGATGGGGGCACCAAATGTCGACGCTGACGTCGTGTTGTAGGCACCGCCGTATACCGAATGATGCGCGACAACACCGAGGTCGTCGCGTGTGATATCCACCGCGTCCACAGCCACCGCTCGCTTCGTACGAACTGCAAGACGTGCCGCAATATCGCGACTATCTTCAGCATGTGCGAGCACGATGGCATCGGGCTGCACGAGCTCCACAGCCTGTGTAGCTGCGTCAACGGCGGGAACAACGAGCGTACCCTCTGCACCCGTGTCGGCAACAAGTACCTGCGCGGCGCCGAGCTCAGCGGCCTCAGCAGCAAGCGACGCTGGCCCGACAACGAGCGCGACCGGGGTGCCCACCTGCGAAGCAGCACCGATGAGCTCGGCAGACGCCTTGGCAAGCTTGTCGCCCGCCGAAGCCGGGAGGCAAACGACAAGAATTGAATCAGTAGCGAAATCAGTCATTTTGTTCTCTTCCCCTTACGCCAGACGGTTCTCTACGAGGAAATCAGCAAGCTTCTCGGCCGCGTCGCCCTCATTTACGATCTTGATACCCGCCTCACGTGCCGGCTTCTCCGCGACAGTAAGCATGATTGACCGCGCAGCCTCAGTATCCTCCGCATTCACACCGAGATCCCCAAGCGAAACCGTGTCAAGCGGCTTCTTCTTCGCCGCCATGATGCCCTTGAAGTTCGGGAACCGGGGATCCGGAAGTGCCTCAGTAATCGAAATAACGGCCGGGAGATCAACACTCACCTGCTGCACGCCACCGTCAACCGGACGCGATCCCGAAACCGAGGAGTCGCTGATCTCAACGCTCGACAGGCCGGAGACATGCGCCGCACCCAGGTACTCAGCGATAGCCGCGGGCACCATGCCGCCAGAACCATCAGTTGAAGAGTTACCCGCAATGACGAGGTCGAACCCTTCGCGCTTGATCGCCGCGGCAAGTGTCTCAGCGGTAAGAATTGCGTCAGCACCGAGGAGCGCCTCATCCGTGACGTGAATCGCGCGCGTCGCACCCATCGCGAGCGCCTTGCGGATCGTTGCCGTCGCCCCCTCAGGAGCGAGCGCAACTGCGATAATCTCAGTGTCAGCGTTTGCGTCGGCGTAGGTCAGCGCGACCTCCATCGCGCGCTCGGTGACCTCGTCGAGCACGGCGTCGCTTGCGCCGCGATCAGCCAGTCCCGTCTCTAAGTTCAGTTTCCGATCACCGTAGGTGTCGGGCACCTCTTTGACTAGAACGACCAGCTTCATCGCTTTTCCCTTCAAGAAACCTCATGCTCAAGATGTTTTGAACATTATATATGATATTTTCTTTCTTCTGGTGGTGACTATTCACCCGCGTCAAACCGACAATATCAGCCTCAAGGCGTCCCTATGATCTGCGTATGACCAATGCAGTATTAGTCACCGTCAATAATGGCATCGCTCGAATCACGCTCAACCGCCCAGATCAGCGGAATGCCTTCGATGCGGAACTCGCAGAAGAAACGCCGTCACATTGCGGGCCGAAGAGATCACTGAAGCGTGGGCGTCGAATTCCTTTGCCTTCGGGGAAGGGAGGCGGTGCTCGTCGGTAGACTGCCGCCTATAGGCTCAATTTCCGACCCGGTGTGAACAAGGGAGTGCATTCATGGTTGCAGCATCACCTCGCGAAAGGATTGTCATTCTGGGAGGTGCCCGTACAGCGATCGGCTCGTTCGGGGGTGCCTTTAAAGATGTTGGTGCGTACGAGCTCGGTGCCGCAGCAACCGTCGAGGCGCTGAAGCGCACCGGTATCGGGGCAGAAGAGGTTGGCGAAGTTGTCATGGGCTGCATTTCGCAGGTGGGCCCAGACGCATACAACGCTCGGCGAGTTGCGCTCGGGGCTGGGCTCGACCGCAGCGTGCCGGCATTCAACGTGAATCGTCTGTGTGGATCGGGGCTGCAAGCAATCTGGTCTGCAGCTCAAGAACTGCTCTGGTCGCCTGACCTCACGGTCGCCGTCGCTGGCGGAAACGAGTCAATGTCTCGCACCCCGTTCCTGGAGTTCAATGCGCGTGGCAATTCACGACTTGGCGACCGCAAACTCCTTGACGGTACGCTCGCAATTCTCACTGACCCCTTCAGCAACAAGCACATGGGTTTCACCGCAGTGAATGTCGCAAACAAGTACGGCATCTCGCGTGAACAGCAGGATGAGTTTGCGCTCGAATCCCAGCGCCGAGCATCGACTGACGAGGCACGTGCTGCCTTTGCCGAGGAAATTGTGACGGTATCGTCGGGCGGACGAAAGCCAGTCGAAGTTTCGGTCGATGAGCACCCGAAGCCAAACACAACGCTCGAAATACTCGCGGGCCTTCGTCCCGCGTTCGACCCAGAGGGGTCAGTGACCGCGGGCAACTCATCTGGCATCAACGATGGTGCAGCGTCAACCGTGCTCATGCGCGAGTCGGACGTTCGTGAGCGTGGCCTTTCTGGCCTCGTCACCCTAGAGGCCGTAGCAACGGCAGCGATGGAGCCCGAACTCATGGGGTACGCACCGGTTGTTGCTCTCGAACGCCTGTGGAGGCAAACCGGCCTTTCACCCGCAGACGTAGACGTGTTTGAAGTCAACGAAGCATTCGCGGCGCAGGCCGTCGCAGTCGTTCGAGACGCTGGTCTCGACCCCGAAAAGGTCAACCCATACGGTGGTGCGATCGCGCTCGGTCACCCGGTTGGCGCAACCGGTGCGATCCTCACACTGCGAGCCGCACTCGACCTGCATCGCAGAGACCTCGAGTACGCCGTCGTCACCATGTGCATCGGTGGTGGCCAGGCACTCGCCGCACTACTTCGCCGCTACGATGGGTAACCTTTGTTGAGCTAACCCTCATCCTCTGGAAGGGCCCGCACCGCCTTGCGATCCGCAATGAGTGCGTCGCGCACCTTGCGGCGAAGTACCTTGCCGATAAGTGACTTCGGCAGTTCCTCCCAAACAACATATGTCGATGGGCGCTTGTACTCCGCAAGACGCTTACGCGCGATCTCTCGCGCAGCGTTCTCGTCGAACTCGGCACCCTCTTCAAGGATCACAGCGACCGTAACAACCTCTGCACCGCCGCCGCGCGGCACTCCGACTACCGCACACTCAAGCACGCCTGGTACCTCAGTGATGACGGTCTCAACCTCACTGGGGGAGACGTTGAACCCGCCCGTGATGATCAGTTCCTTCTTGCGATCCACAACTGTCACAAACCCATCGTCGTCTTGCACCACGAGGTCACCAGTGCGCAGCCACCCACCTTCGAGCAGTGTCTCAGCAGTCTCCTCAGGGCGATTCCAGTACCCCTGGAAGACCTGCGGCCCCTTGATAAGCAGTTCGCCTGACTCGCCGAGCTCAACCTCGCGAGTGGGCTCGTTGGGGTCGACAACCCGAATATCCGTCGACGGGAATGGAATGCCAATCGCACCGATGCGCCGCGACTCATTGAAGGGGTTCGCGAGCGCGACGGGACTCGTTTCCGTGAGCCCGTATCCCTCATTGAGCATACTTCCCGCAAGATCTTCCCAGCGCTTCACAATCGCAGGCGTCAGCGTCATTGCGCCAGAGATCGCGTACACGACTCCGCTCAGATCGAGCGCACCGTCGCGCGCAACGCGTGCGAGCCTGTCGAACATGGGTGGCACCGCTGGAACGAAGGTTGGCGGGAACTTCTTTGCGGCCTGCGAAACGAGTTCTGGATCGAACGTCGGAAACAACACCGCTCGAGAACCGGTTTCGACCGAATAGATCACAGACAGAAGCAAGCCGAACGAGTGGAACATGGGGAGCAGACCGTAGATGCTCCCCTCACCGCGTGTGAAATCGGGCATCCACGCAGCACCCTGACGCGCATTCGACCAGAGGTTTGAGTGCGAGATCATCGCACCCTTCGGTGTTCCCGTCGTGCCGGAGGTGTACTGCAAACACGCGATATCGCTAGCCGCCGGGCGGGGGTGCGAACTAGGAAGCGCAGCCGTGCGTTCCAGGCTCGCAAACGAAACAGTTCCGGTCGTTGGCCCGGTGAGCTTCGCACGAGACTCGCGCGCCTTCTGAATCGGCAGGCGAAGTGCGAGCCGCGTTGCGAACGGCATGGCGCGAGTCACATCGACCGCAACAACGGTGTGGATCCCAAGTTCCTTCGGAAGCGCCTGTACAGTCGGTGCAACCTTGTCCCACGCAATGACGACCTGTGCGCCATGGTCTCTGAACTGCACCTCGAGTTCATCTCGCGTGTACAGCGGGTTATGTTCAACGACCGTCGCGCCCAACCTGAGCGCCGCGTAAAACGCAATAACGTGCTGCGGGGCATTTGGCATGATGAGCGCCACGCGATCCCCCGCCGCGACACCCAATTGCTTGAGGCCATTCGCGACGCGCGCGACGCGGTTACCGAGTTCGCGATAGGTCAGAGTCGAACCAAAGAAGCTGATAGCGTCTCGGTCTGCCCACTGTGCGCAACGTTCGTCGAGCAAGTCAATGAGTGAGCCAGTTACCGGCTCGATATCTACCGGAGTTCCCTTGGCATAGAAGCGGTTCCAGGCACGAGTTTCGTTGAGATTCACCGCTCTAGACTAGTCCGTCTGCCTGGTTTCCCGCCCTGACCCGGGAGTTCTACGTGAGAAACTTGCTGCCGCGACTCAGTTGAAGCCAGGGTCTCCGAGCTCGTCGAGTATACGCTTGAGATCAGCGATGGTGGCGAAGTCGATGACGACCTGGCCCTTCTTCGCACCGAGCTTCACAGAGACCCGGGTATCGAATCGGTCACCCAAGCGCTCAGCAATCTCGTCAAGTTGCGACTGCACTCCGCCTGCACGCGCCTGCGGAACCTTACGCTTCGGCGCCTCACCCGCGACCGCCTCAGCTGCTCGCACCGACAGACCTTCGTTCACGATCTTGTCAGCGAGCGACTGCATCGCAGACACATCGCCGTCGAGTGAGAGGATCGCGCGCGCATGACCAGCAGAGAGCACTCCAGCGGCTACGCGCGCCTGAACCGTCTCAGGGAGCTTGAGCAAACGAATCGTATTGGAAACCTGCGGCCGTGAGCGTCCAATGCGTGTTGCCAGCTGCTCCTGCGTGATGCCGAAGTCAGTGAGCAGTTGCTGATACGCCGAGGCTTCTTCAAGGGGATTGAGCTGTGCCCGATGCAGATTCTCGAGCAGCGCGTCGCGAAGCATGTTCTCATCTGAAGTCGAACGCACGATCGCTGGAATAGTCTCGAGACCCGCCCGCTTTGACGCGCGCAGGCGCCGCTCACCCATGATGAGCTCAAACGCCGGGGCACCCGCCTTCGGAGCAGGAGAAATCTCACGCACAACGATGGGCTGAAACACACCGAACTCGCGAATCGAGTGTGTCAACTCTTCGAGAGCTTCCTCATCAAACTCAGTACGCGGCTGTGCCTGATTGGGCACAATATCTGCGACGTTCAGGCTCCTGAGTTCGGCCCCTGGCACCTCTACGAGTTCTGACTCAGTCGACTCAGCCTCAGTCTCAACCTCGGCAACCACCGCACGCTCTGCACTTGCGGCGACGGCCGCTGCAGGAGCAAGCGGCGAAACCTCAGTTGCCTCCGACGGAAAGAACACGTCAACCGGACGCTCGCCTCCAGTGCCCGACTGTGGAATGAGTGCACCAATCCCACGTCCCAAACCACCGCGCTTCTTGGTCGCCATCCCTATGCTCCCTCACTTTGAATAACAGCATCACCAGAATGGGCCTCGGCCGATTCCAAACTCTCTAACTTTGCCCAGCGCTCAGCAATCTCTGCCGCCGCTTCGAGATAAGCGATGGCGCCAATCGATCCACCGTCGTATTCGTGCACCGTCTGACCGTAGCTCGGCGCTTCTGAGATGCGCACCGAACGCGGTATCACTGCACGCAGCACCTCGCCGGGGAAGTGGTCTCGCACCTCGCGCGCAACCTCGTGCGCAAGATTAGTTCGAGCATCGAACATCGTGAGCAGAATGGTGGATACCCTGAGCGTCGGGTTCAGATGTTTCTGAATGAGTTGAATGTTGCCGAGTAGTTGGCTCAGACCCTCGAGAGCGTAGTACTCGCATT
The DNA here is from genome assembly GCF_014396385.1 of Leucobacter denitrificans. Classification (NCBI taxonomy): domain Bacteria; kingdom Bacillati; phylum Actinomycetota; class Actinomycetes; order Micrococcales; family Microbacteriaceae; genus Leucobacter; species Leucobacter denitrificans. The sequence goes on along the minus strand of NZ_CP060716.1, from coordinate 1,610,772 downwards.
GAATGGGAATGAGCACTTCTTGCGCTGCAACAAACGCATTCACGGTGAGCAAACCAAGTGACGGTGGGCAATCAATGAAGACGTAGTGATACTTGCGATCCGATTCCTTTAGAAAAGTATCGACAGCCGTTCGCAATCGCTGTTCCCTCGCAACGAGAGAAACGAGCTCGATCTCAGCGCCTGCAAGGTGGATCGTTGACGGAATACACGCCAAATTCTCATGATCACTCGAAATCTGCAGCGCGTCGCTCAACTCAGCATCGCCAAGCAAAACGTCGTACACACTTGTGACTTCTGGCCTGTGGTTCACCCCGAGCGCGGTCGACGCATTTCCTTGTGGATCAAGGTCAATCACCAGCACGTTTGCACCGCGGCGTGCGAGTGCAGCAGAGAGGTTCACCGTGGTTGTCGTCTTACCAACCCCACCTTTTTGGTTGGAAACGGTGATGATGCGAGTCTCGCTTGGTAGCGGAGACACAGTGTTCGCGAGGCGTCGTCGCCGCTTGAACTTGTCTGCGATGAGGTCGCCGACGAGTGATTTCTCAGCCATGAGTACCCACTCTAGCCCGAAATACACGAGTTGACTCGCTGAGAATTTCAGCACCGAGCTCGTCCACTCGCACGTCTTTCACTCGATGCTTTTTCAGCACCTTCTGTGCGGCTTCGATTTCTTGCCCGACAGCAGCGCCCTTGAGAAAGAGCATCTCTCCGCCATCACGAAGCAGTGGGGCAGTGAGCGGTACAAGCTTTCGGAGAGCGGTCACAGCCCGAGCGGTGACCTGATCCACTTCAAATGTGCCGTGAAATTCTTCGGCTCGACCCCTCATCACCGTCGTATTTGTGAGTTCGAGGCGCTCGACTTGCTCGTTTAGCCAGACGCAGCGACGCTCCATTGGCTCAATCAGCTTGAAACTAACATCGGGTCGAACTATTCCAAGGACAAGACCCGGCATGCCACCGCCAGTACCTATGTCTGCGACGGTTCCGCCAGATGTAAGCAGTGGAGCAAGCACTGCACTGTTGAGCAGGTGCCTGGTCCAGAGACGGGGGAGCTCAAGCGGCCCGATGAGCCCAAGCTCCTCGCCTCGTTCCGCGAGATCCTTCGCAAACGCACGAAGCACATCAATTCGATCGCCAGCAAGAGCAGCGGCAGCTGATGGCTCCTGCTCTAATGGTTCTCGATTGAGTTCCTCTTCGTGTTTCACGTGAAACTTCGTTACGACGCTCGAATGACCAGGCGACGGCTCTTGCCCTCACCCTGTGATTCCGAGAAGTATCCGCGTGCTGCAACCTCGTCGTGCACGAGCTTGCGCTCGTATGAAGACATTGGCTCGAGTCGTACCTCCATACGGCCCGCAACAATTTGCGCGATCGCGGCATCGACCATTCCAGTGAGTTGCTGAGCTCGTGCCGAACGCGATCCACCGACGTCAACGATGAGACGTGAGAAACGACCCGTTTTCGCCTGAACTGCGAGTCGAGTGAGATCTTGAAGCGCTTGCACGGCTTCGGGCGTCGAAAGGCGGTCGATGCTTTGGCCACCGCCAGTCACTGAAACATAGACGCGCCCGTTATCTACCGTGATATCGAGGTCGCCATCCATATCTGCGATATCGAGAAGAGCCTCAATATAGTCAGCGGCAAGGTCACCATCTGCTTCAAGTGCCTCGAGGCTCAATTCCTCTGCGTCTGAATATTGACGCTCAGTGCTCGACCGTTGCTCAGTGCTCACTGATTCCTCACTTGTTCTTCTTCTTGGCGCGCTTTGCGCTTACTGGCTGTTGACGTTGACCCTGTGGAGGTTGAACAGCCTCGGCGCTGTCTTCCTTCTTATCGTCGTCTGTCAGTTTACCCTTTGCCTTAAGCCGCGCCTGGCGGGCACGGTATGCGTCAGACCCGGGAGTTGGCATGGTGTTGATAACGATTCCCTGCTGCACCATTGTCCAAATGTTCGAAGTGAACCAGTAGATGTTCAGGGCGAGCGGGAAAGTGACACCCGAGAACAGGAATGCAAATGGAATGACGTAGAGGAAGATCTTCTGCTGCTTGTACATCGGCGAATTCTTCGTTTCGTCCGATACGTTCTTCGACATGATCTGCAGCTGAGTAAAGAACTGGGAAGCAATCATGAGAATGACGATGACGCCAAGCATGCCGACAACGACCCAGTTGTTGCTCTCCCAACCCTGGGTGAACGTCATCTTGAGCGGAGCACCAAAGATCTCCGCTTGGTTGAAGTTGTGCGTGAGCTCCTCATCCATTAGGCCGATTCCCGGCTTGTTCTCCGAAGCGTGACGCAGCACGTAGAAGAGCGAGAAGAACACGGGCATCTGGATAAGGATGGGCAAGCACGAAGCGAACGGGTTTGTTCCGTGCTTCTTATACAGGGCCATCGTCTCGCGGCTCATTGCTTCGCGAGAGAACTGGTCGCTCTTGCCCTTGTACTTCGCCTGAATTTTCTTCATTTCAGGCTGAATATCCATCATTCGGCGCTGTGACTTAATCTGCCGCACGGTGACAGGAATGAGCGCAGACCTCACCACAATGACGAGACCGATAATTGCGAGCACCCAAGTGGCACCGCTGTCAGGGCTCATACCGAAGTAGGTAAGCAACTGGTGCCAGAGGACGAGAACGACCTCGACCAGCCATCGCAGTGGCCAAAGTAGGGTCTCGATAAACTGCACTGGATCAGGCCTTTCGGGTGCGCGGGCGGACAAAACCGCGGGAACTTATGTCAAATTGTGGGGCTCGGGACTGCGGTACATCATCGATACCGCCTCTTGTGAAGGGGTTACACCGCAAAAGTCTCCATACCGTAAGCGCCAACCCCATCACGAGTCCGCGCCTTTGATATGCCTCCATAGAGTACCGGGAACAGGATGGATAATACCTGCAGACGTCTCCATACAGTGGAGAAATCAGGCGCCGATACAGCTTCATCACAAGAATGGCGACATTTCTGGGGAGTAACCAGAGTTCGAGCATCAATATTGTCATGTTCGAACTCGCAACTTTGCGTATGAACGACGTATTTCTCGCTGCAACTCGGTGTACGAACATGTTGCCGCAGCGGGGAGTGCACGAAATACAACATCACGGCAACACTCACCCTCAGCGATGAGCTCATCTGTGATCGACTTCATGCGTCGACGCACGAGATTTCGGGTTACAGCGTTGCCTACGGCCTTCGAAATGATGTAACCGAATCTCACCGGGGTCGTTTCATCCCCCTTTAACGAATGAGGAACCACGTAGGTAATGCAATATGCACCACCTACGCGGCTCCCATTTCGCACGATCCGACGATAGTCATCGCCGCGAGTCACCCGATGATGCCGTGCCGGCATGAGGACTCGATCGCTACTGACTAAGCAGTGAGCTTGGCACGGCCCTTGCCGCGACGGGCGGCAACGATTGCACGACCAGCGCGGGTGCGCATGCGTGCGCGAAAGCCGTGTACCTTTGCGCGACGGCGGTTGTTTGGCTGAAATGTGCGCTTGCTCATAGTAAAACTCCGTGACTTTTGGAAAAGATCCCCGTAACTCCAGGTCACGAGAAAGTCGGTTTTGGGCAAGCAAGAAAGGAGCTGCCGCCCATACAAGGTACTTAGTTTACGCGGTTATTGGTTTCGCGTCAAAGCCAGGGGCATTCTATGTTTCTTCCACACGAGTACACAAATGTCTGATCCTGTGGATAATTGGTCAAAAGAGGCATGTTTGTGCGATTCTTGGGTACACTCATCTGTGGATAACCCAATTTCGGGATGGGTTTGAACCTTACCAAGAAGAAGCGCATGTCTGACGAAGAACTCTACGAACTCTGGGAAGAGATCAAGCGTCATGTGAACGCTGATGCATCCGTTGGCCCCGTGTATGGGGCCCAGTTGACGTTAGCGACTCCGCGTGGGGTCGCGGCCGGAACTCTGTATCTTGCGGTTCAGTCGGACTTTACCCTGAAGCTTCTTGATGGCAGACTGCGTCCGCCCATCATGTCAGCGCTTGCCGGTGTCCCCTCCGTTGAGAGCATTAACAACTTCGTCGTCATTGTTGATGAGGATGCAGTACCTGCCCCTGAGCCTGTACGCAGCGAGTCGGCCTTTACAGATGCGCCCGAACCTACTGTTCCCTCGGCGACGAGATTGGATCGCCCGGTACAGGAACCTCGGAGCCGCCATGCTGCGAGCGAACCCGCGGAGAAGCCGCACCTCAATGAAAAGTACGATTTCGACTCGTTTGTTATCGGTCAATCCAACCGTCTTGCACACGCTGCTGCATTAGCCGTCGCAGAATCCCCTGCTCAGGCCTATAATCCTCTATTCATCTACGGTGATTCTGGCCTTGGTAAAACTCACCTGCTTCACGCAATCGGACACTACGTTCGCGAACTTTTTCCGGAGGTTCGGGTACGTTACGTGAGTTCTGAGGACTTCACGAACGATTTCATCAACTCAATCGCAAACAATCAGGGAGCGCAGTTCCAGGAGCGTTACCGCAGCGTCGATGTCCTGCTTGTCGACGATATCCAGTTCCTTGAAGGAAAGGCCGAAACCCAAGAGGCCTTTTTCCACACCTTCAACACACTTCATGGGCACAACAAACAGGTAGTCATTACGAGTGACGTGCAGCCAAAGCAATTGCGCGGTTTCGAAGAACGTATTACCTCGCGATTCGAGTGGGGACTGCTTACCGACATTCAGGCGCCTGACCTCGAAACTCGTATCGCGATTCTTCGAAAGAAGGCCCAACGTGAGCGTCTCGAAGTCGATGACTCCATCCTGGAGTTCATTGCATCAAAGTTCTCGTCGAATATTCGCGAGCTCGAGGGGACACTCATCCGTGTCACAGCGTACGCAAACCTCACTCGACAACGCATCGATATGGCACTGGTCCAGAGTGTACTGAAAGACCTTATTTCGATTGATGCCGACAACGAGGTGCAGCCGACAGACATCATTAGCTGCGCTGCCGAATACTTCGATCTGTCGGTCGATGATCTCTATGGTCCTTCACGATCACAGCAAATTGCTCTTGCACGCCAGATCGCGATGTACCTGTGTCGAGATCTCACCGCGCTCTCGCTTCCAAAGATCGGTGATTTGTTTGGTGGCCGAGATCACACGACAGTCATGTATGCCCATCGGAAGATCACAAAGCTTATTGCTGAACGTCGGTCGGTATATAACCAGGTCACAGAACTCACGACTCGCGTGCGTCAAAAGGCCCGCTAATCTTCCACAGCTCACAACTCCTTGTGGATAACTGGGGATAACTTCAATTATTTGTGGATCGTTTGCGTCTACCTGTGGATTGTGGGTTTTCAGCTGGATTCGCGTATTCATGCGGATATCGCGCTATCCACGACGTGCAAACAACTCACAACGATGTAGTTTCCTACAGATGTCTAGCCACTTCTGAGTTATCCACAGTTTCCACAGCCCTTATTACTATTACAGATTTCTTATTGAATTCATGTAACTCGATCACACTCCGTTTCCGAACGGCCGGGTGACGTGAGACATCAAGTTGTGCAAAGATTGTGGGGCTAGTGCCAGGTGCACAGTCGAATGGAGTATTGATGCGATTCACTGTCAATCGAGACGTGTTCAGCGACGCTGTGTCGTTCGCGGTGAAACTTCTTCCTCAGCGACCCACTCAACCACTGTTGAGTGGTGTGTTGTTACACGCTGATGGAGATGAACTAACAATTTCGTCATTCGACTACGAGGTCTCTGCCCAAACTGGGATTTCTGCCGCAGTGACAGATGCGGGTCGCGCTCTTGTTTCAGGGCGTCTGCTGGGTGAGATTGCGCAGAGGCTTCCACACGCCGATGTTCAGGTGGCCCTCATCGATAATCGAGTCGAGGTTCGCTGCGGAAGCGCAACGTTTACACTTCCGGCTATGCCGGTGGAGGAGTACCCACAGGTTCCGCAGGTTGATTCAACCTCTGGCGCGGTTCCCGCAGAAGACTTTGCGGACGCTGTTGCGCAGGTCTCACTCGCAGCTTCTCGAGATGACGTAACGCCTGTGATTACCGGTGTTCAGTTCGAGGTTTCAGAGCGGGTGCTTACTCTGACAGCAACTGACCGCTATCGTGTCGCTACCCGCAGCCTTGACTGGGAAGATCGCGGAGCTGGTGAGCATCTCACGGCACTTGTTCCGTCGAAGATTGTTACCGAAGTCGGTAAGACCTTCTCGGGTGACGGGGAAGTTCGAATCACGATTGTGAAAGATGGGGAACGTGAGCTTATCGCATTCACCGGCGGCAACAAGACGGTGACATCGTTGCTTATCAAGGGAAATTACCCGCCAGTGGGCAGGCTTTTCCCCGAGGCAATTGAAAATTACGCCGTGGTGAACACGGGTGATCTCGTTGAGGCAGTTGGTCGTGTCGGTCTGGTGCTCGAGCGTGAAGCGGCTTTGCGATTTTCGTTCTCGGAAGGCACGGTGATGCTCGAGGCAGCCGGAACCGAGTCGGCTCAGGCCGTGGAAAACGTAGATGTTCATCTCGTTGGCGATGAGATCGTTGTGTCATTGAAGCCGCAGTTCTTGCTAGACGGCCTCCGCTCAACGCGAGCTGAATTTACGCGGATCGCCTTCACCCGAACCGAGAATCCAGGTAAGCCAGGCCCTGTGCTAATCACCAGCCAGAGGAGCAAGGAAGAAGCCGACGAGGCTAGCTTCAGGTATCTACTTCAGCCAAACCTATTGTTGAGATAGTCGTATGAGGGTCGCTCATTTATCGCTTGGCGACTTTCGCAACTATAAGACAGCTGAGTTGCCGCTACAAGCGGGACCGAATTTGCTCGTAGGACGAAATGGGCAGGGCAAAACCAATCTGGTCGAGGCGATCGCCTATTTCTCAACATTGAGATCACATCGCGTGTCTCAAGATTCTGCGATGATTCGCGCGGGAATGCCCTCAGCAATATTGCGTATGAGCGTTGCCTCAGGGGAGCGAGTAGTTGTGCTCGAAGCGCAACTCAACAGAACCGGAGCAAATCGTGCGCAGATAGGCGGAAATGTTGTGCGCGCGCGCGAGCTCACGAGATGGTTCGCTTCAGTTACATTTGCTCCCGAAGACTTGGCGATTGTGCGAGGGGAGCCCTCGGTCCGCCGCAGGTTCCTTGACGATGCACTGATAACTCGACTTCCGGTAGCCGCAGGGGTGCTCGCCGACTACGAACGTGTGGTTCGTCAGCGTACATCACTCTTAAAGTCTGCCCGCGGTGTATCGCGTAGCAGCCCCGGCCAGCTGGCGACGCTGGATGTGTGGGACGACCAGCTCGTCGAACACGGCGTGAGTATCATGCTTGCACGCAGAGAGTTTGTCCGTGATGTGATCCAACCACTGAGCGATGCCTACCAGCTCCTTGTGGGCAATGACCACTCACCCAAAGTTGGTTTGAGAGAGTCAGTACTTGAAACTCTCTCTGTTGTTTCACGTGAAACGTTGGCTATTGAGGAGATAGAGGATGTTTCACGTGAAACGCTCACCGGTCAGTTTCGAGAAGCATTGGCGTTGGTTCGCTCACGTGAGCTAGATCGCGGCGTAACACTGGTTGGACCGCACCGAGATGATCTATATTTTTCACTGAATAATCTCCCGGTAAAAGGTTTCGCAAGTCACGGTGAGTCTTGGTCGTTTGCATTGTCTTTAAAAATCGCACTCGCCAATATCCTGAGAGCAGAGTCATCAGCTGGTGATCCGGTAATCATCCTTGATGATGTCTTTGCAGAGCTCGATCTTGGTAGACGCGAGCGACTAATGACTCTTGTTGGAGACTTCGAGCAAGTTATTGTTACAGCAGCGGTCGAAGAAGACGTGCCAGTGGGGCAAGCCTGGCATCGCATCGAGGTTCACGCAGGAGTTCTGTCCGGGGGAGGCGCAAGCTAATGTCCTCCTCCATGGAGAGTTTCGTCGCCGCGGCATATTTGCGGGCCAAAAGTGTGTGGCGCGGAAAGGTGCAACGCCGTCTGCGAAGAGCAAGTGGCGATGAAAACGGCAAATCGACACCATTTGGGAAAGGTCGAGAGCCGAATGCCTTGGGGGCTGTTCTCAATACAGTGGTTCGTGACATGGGCTGGTCTGTGGAATTAGATCAAGCCAGAATCATCGATGAATGGGGGGCATTCGTTGGGCCTCCGACCTCAGATCACACACGAGTGCTCGGAATCGCGCGTGGAGTACTTGAGGTTCAGTGCGATTCGACAACTTGGGCGACCGAACTTCGACGCCTTAGAGGAGAGATGCTCACGAGACTCCTTTCTGAGTATCCAGACGCTGAAATTCGTGACATGAGGTTCCTTGCTCCAGGTGCGCCAAGTTGGCGACACGGACCGCGAGTCGTTCCCGGTCGAGGACCAAGAGATACCTATGGATAGGCGCTGAGCGCTGCTTTTTGCTCGTATCTGTGTAGGGATCGATCCACCCGAAAAAACACCATTCAGAGGCACGCAATCGCCCGTTAACAGGCCTATTTTTGATAGAGTTGGGTAGAAGTGTGCCCAGGGCTCCAAAACCCCCTGTGGTAAACGGGAAGAGTGTGCGTCACAATATGAATTCAGATCAGGCTGCAGCAGAAGAATACGGCGCCGGGGCGATTCAAGTTCTTGAGGGACTTGAGGCAGTTCGCAAACGACCGGGAATGTATATCGGCTCAACCGGACCTCGCGGTCTTCACCACCTCGTATACGAGATCGTAGATAACTCGGTAGATGAAGCCCTCGCTGGGTACTGTGACACGATCAACATCACCATTCTCGAAGATGGTGGCATCAAGGTTGTTGATAACGGCCGTGGAATCCCGGTGGATCAGCACCCAACCGAGGGCCGTTCGACTGTTGAGGTGGTGCTCACTGTTCTTCACGCGGGTGGAAAGTTCGGCGGCGGCGGTTATGCCGTTTCAGGTGGTTTGCACGGCGTTGGCTCGTCCGTTGTAAACGCACTTTCTAGCCGATTTGAGGTCGAAGTTCGTCGGCAAGGTTTCACGTGGAACATGTCGTTCACTGATTCTGTGCCAGATGCACCGCTCGCCCAGGGGGAGCCAACGGATGAGACGGGAACGACGATTCGTTTCTGGCCAAGTTCAGAGATTTTCGAGACAGTTGATTTTGATTACGCGACGTTGCGCACTCGATTCCAGCAGATGGCCTTTCTCAATAAGGGCCTTCGCCTCACGCTGCGAGACGAACGACCACAGGAACCTGTGGAGAACGACGAGGGAGAACTCGTCACTCCAGCGCCACTCACCGATGAGTTCATGTATGAGAAGGGTATTGAGGACTACGTTCACTACCTAAACTCTGCAAAACGAGCTGAACTCGTCAACGAAGAGATTATTTCGTTCGAATCAGAAGATACAGAACGCAAGATTTCTGCGGAAATCGCGATGCAATGGACAACCTCATACTCCGAGAGTGTGCATACTTACGCAAACACGATTAATACCCATGAGGGTGGTACCCACGAAGAAGGATTCCGTGCAGCGCTCACCACACTGGTGAATCGTTACGCACGAGAAAAGAACATTTTGCGCGATAAAGATGAGAATCTTTCGGGTGACGATGTTCGAGAGGGCCTCACGGCAGTAGTTTCTGTGAAGCTTGGTGAGCCTCAGTTTGAGGGTCAGACCAAAACCAAGCTTGGAAACACCGAAGCAAAGGCCTTTGTACAGAAGGTTGTCGGAGATCACTTGGGTGACTGGTTCGAACGCAACCCAGGGCCGGCGAAAGACATCATTCGAAAGTCGATTCAGGCAGCGACAGCCCGTCTCGCCGCACGAAAAGCGCGTGAGACCGCACGGCGAAAGGGATTGCTTGAGTCTGGCGGAATGCCCGGCAAGCTCAAGGACTGCTCATCGAAGGATCCGTCGGTTTCTGAAATCTTTATCGTTGAGGGTGACTCCGCAGGCGGCTCCGCGGTGCAGGGGCGTAACCCCGAAACGCAGGCAATTCTCCCGCTCAGGGGCAAAATCCTGAATGTTGAGAAGGCTCGACTCGATCGCGCACTGAATAACGCCGAGGTTCAGGCGATGATCACCGCATTCGGTGCCGGAATTGGCGAGGACTTCAATCCCGAAAAGGCTCGATATCACAAGATCGTGCTCATGGCCGATGCGGATGTCGATGGGCAGCACATTACGACGTTGCTACTCACGCTGCTCTTCCGCTATATGCGTCCGCTCATTGATCTTGGCTATGTGTATCTCGCACAACCGCCACTTTATCGAATCAAATGGACAAACTCGGAGCATGAATATGCGTATACCGATGCTGAACGTGACGCCCTTTTGAAACAGGGAGCTGATAACGGTAAGCGGCTGCAGAAGGAGAGCGGAGTTCAGCGTTACAAAGGTCTCGGTGAGATGAACTACGAAGAGCTCTGGGAGACAACAATGAGCCCAGAAACTCGTACACTTCGTCAAATCACCATGGACGATGCCGCAGCAGCAGACGAGATCTTCTCGACACTTATGGGCGAAGACGTAGAAGCTCGCCGAACCTTCATCCAGCAAAATGCGAAGGACGTGCGTTTCCTTGACATCTGAAAACGAAACTCCAGAGACGATCGCGGAGTACGACGAGCAGCAAGCAGCGCTCGAAGCGAATCACGGCAAGATCGATCAGGTCGATCTGCAGCTCGAGATGCAGCGCTCGTATCTCGATTATGCGATGAGCGTGATTGTCGGCCGAGCATTGCCAGACGTGCGTGATGGCTTGAAGCCTGTGCACCGCCGTGTGATTTACACGATGTACGACGGCGGATACCGTCCGGACAAAGCATTCTCGAAGTGCACCCGTGTCATTGGTGATGTCATGGGACAGTTCCACCCGCACGGCGATAGCGCAGTCTACGACTCCCTTGTACGCCTCGTTCAGCCCTGGGCTATGCGTTATCCGCTCGCTCTCGGGCAGGGTAACTTCGGTTCCCCCGGTAATGACGGCGCTGCAGCGCACCGTTACACTGAGACGAAAATGTCGCCTCTCGCCATGGAGATGGTGCGCGACATTGATGAGGAAACGGTAGATTTCCAAGACAACTACGACGGCCGCACGCAAGAGCCCACGGTTCTTACCGCTCGCTTTCCTAACCTGCTTGTCAATGGATCAGTTGGTATCGCTGTTGGTATGGCGACTAACATTCCGCCACACAACCTTCGCGAGGTAGCAGAGGGCGCTAAGTGGCATCTTGAACACCCTGAAGCAACGCGCGAAGAATTGATTGACGCACTTATTGAGCGTATTTCGGGGCCCGACTTCCCAACAGGGGCGCAGATCCTCGGAACAAAGGGGATCCGCGACGCCTATCGCACGGGGCGTGGATCGATCACGATGCGTGCTGTCGTAAATATCGAGGAGATCCAGGGTCGTACCTGCTTGGTTATCACCGAGCTGCCGTATCAGGTCAACCCCGACAATCTCGCCGTGAAGATCGCCGACCTTGTGAAGGACGGCAAGATTCAGGGCATCGCCGACATTCGGGACGAGACGAGTGGGCGTACCGGCCAGCGTCTTGTGATTGTGCTCAAGCGCGATGCGATTGCGAAGGTTGTGCTGAACAACCTGTACAAGCACACGCAACTGCAAGAGAACTTCGGTGCGAACATGCTCGCGATCGTCGATGGAGTGCCTCGCACACTCTCGATTGATGGTTTCATCACGAACTGGGTGAAGCACCAGGTTGAGGTAATTGTTCGCCGCACCAAGTTCCGCCTCAGAAAAGCCGAAGCCGAGGCGCACATTCAGCGTGGCTACCTGAAGGCACTCGATGCTCTCGATGAAGTGATCGCCCTGATCCGTCGTTCATCGACCGTTGATGATGCGCGCGAGGGCCTGATGCAGCTTCTCGAAGTGGATCAGATTCAGGCAGACGCCATTCTCGCGATGCAGCTGCGCCGTCTTGCCGCTCTGGAGCGACAGAAGATTCTTGATCTCGCAGCGAAGCTTGAGGCGCAAATTAAGGAGTACGAGGGCATTCTCGCATCTCCATCGCAGCAGCGAACCATCATCATCGAGGAGCTCACCGAGCTTGTATCTCGTTACGGAGATGACCGCCGTACGACAATCTTGCACGGTTATGACGGCGATATGTCGATGGAAGACCTCATTCCTGAAGAGGAAATGGTGGTCACGGTAACGCGTGGTGGCTACATCAAGCGCACTCGCATCGATAACTACCGCTCGCAACACCGTGGTGGAAAGGGAGTCCGTGGTGCTCAGCTGCGCGCGGATGACATCATTGAGCACTTCTTTGTAACTACCACTCATCACTGGCTCCTGTTCTTTACGAATACTGGCCGTGTGTATCGAGCTAAGGCGTATGAGGTCGCTGAGGGCGGTCGCGACGCAAAGGGTCAGCACCTCGCCAACCTGCTCGCGCTCGCTCCCGACGAGCAGGTAACACAGGTGCTCGATCTTCGTAATTACGAAGCGGCAAGCTATTTGCTGCTTGCGACGCGTGACGGGCTCGTGAAGAAGACTCCGCTTACCGAGTACGACACAAACCGTACCGGCGGCATCATCGCAATCAAATTGCGCGAAGGCGACGAGCTCGTTCAGGCGCTTGTTGCTGAGGCGGATGATGACATTCTGCTCATTTCCAAGCACGGCATGTCAATTCGCTTTACTGCCTCTGATCAGGCATTGAGGCCGATGGGTCGATCCACTAGCGGTGTTCGCGGTATGAACTTCCGTGAGGGCGATTCACTGCTCGCCGCATCGCGACTCACCGACGGCGAGGGCTTTGTTTTTGTCGTCACCGAGGGCGGCTATGCCAAGCGAACCGCAGTAGACGAGTACCGCGTTCAGCAGCGTGGTGGCTATGGAATTAAGGTCGCGAAGCTCGATGAGGACAGAGGCAATCTCACCGGTGGTTTCATCGTTGATGAGGCCGATGAGGTGCTCTGTGTGCTTGCAAGCGGTAAGGTTGTTCGGTCCGATGTCGCAGAAGTGCCGGCAAAGGGTCGAAACACTATGGGAGTGGTGTTCGCCAGGTTCCCAGAGGGGGATCGTATTATTGGGATCGCCCGAAACACCGAACGCGGTCTTGACGAGGGGGACTCTGCGGAGTCCAATTCGGAGAATTCCGAAGACAAGGAACACGTGAATGAGTAACACAGTCGCAGATAGGCTCGCAAAGAAGACGCGCAAGAAAGCGCCAGCTAAGCAGGTACGCCTCAAGCTCGTCTATGTGGACTTCTGGTCGGCAGTGAAGTTCTCATTCCTGGTTTCGATCTGTCTCGCTATTGTGGGAATCGTCGCGGCAATACTCGTATACGTCGTACTTCAGACAACCGGTGTATTCGGGCGAATCGACGCGCTCTTCATGGACATTGTTGGTGAAGAACAAAGCTTGATGAACTTCATCGGCTTCCCGCAGGTGGCTTTCTTCTCAGTGGTGGTTGGCATTCTCAACACGATTGTGGGAACGGTGCTCGGCGCTATCGGGTCATTGATCTACAACCTGCTGGTTCGCGTGCTTGGCGGATTCCAGCTCGGATTTACGAGCAACTAACGGCGATTCGTCGCTTTCGATTTCGCAATTTCTCTCCGAACCGGTAGAGTAATTGCTTGGTCAAGGGGCTATAGCTCAGGTGGTTAGAGCGCTTCACTGATAATGAAGAGGTCCCAGGTTCAAGTCCTGGTAGCCCCACCAAATGACAGAAGGGCAGTTGAGAAATCAACTGCCCTTCGTTGTATTTCGCTGGTGTTAGCTCGCGGCCTTTATGAAGTTACTGGCCCAGTTGTGCACGGTATGTCCGAGAACATGCTTGCGAAGTGACCGCATGCGGATCCGCATCTCCTCATCACTCATTTTGAGTGCGCGCCGCATGCCGTCGGTGAGCTCGAGCTGTGATCGGGGATCCACAATAAGTGCGGAATGAAGCTCGTCGGCAGCCCCCGCTTCGCTACTCAGCAAGAGCACCCCGGAATCGTCGACTCGTGAGGCGACAAACTCTTTTGCAACAAGATTCATGCCGTCTCGAAGCGGGGTTACGCACATTACATCGGTCGCGAGAAAAAGCTCGATCAGCTCTGGTAGCGAATACGACCCGTTGATGTTCACGATTGGCGTGTAACTCGCAGTACCGAATTGCCTATTGACCTCTGTCGTCGCAACATTCACGCGCGCGAGGTAACCCTGATAGGCAGGTATGGTCTCTCGAGTTGGCGTGAGCACCTGCACAAGCGTGGGGAGTGGCTCTGAGCCCTCCCACGAACCAAGTAGGGCAGAGAACGCTTCGATGCGTTCGATGATGCCCTTGGTGTAGTCGATGCGATCCACACCCAGGAGCATCGGCCGATCTGTGACGCCGAGCCGCTCACGCACAGAGGTGACCGTGCTCGGCGACGAAGCACGATTCGCCTCTTGAAGAATCGGTGCCGTATCGATTGAGATGGGAAACGCGCGAACCACTGGCGAGGACTGTGGGCTCAGGAGATGGAGAGCGGCGCCCAGATGCCGTGCATCGCGCTCTCGCTGCGTGCCAATGAGTTGTGCCGCACCGAGCTCGCTCACGAGCTCCCGCGCCCAAGGTTTCGTGACGAGAGCAGCGGGATCGGGAAAAGGAATGTGGAGAAACACCGCTACACGCAGGTCGGGGCGCAAAGAGCGAAGCATCTCGGGTAGGAGCAGCAAGTGATAGTCCTGCACCCATACAAGAGCGCCATTGCTCGCGACCTCAGCGATACGTTCGGCAAACGCGCGATTGACCTTCCGGTACGCGTTCAGCCAGTTCGCGGCCTCGCTTTGCACAGGCGGATGCGTCTCGTACTCACCAAGTCCGTGAAACACGGGCCAAAGTACCTGGTTTGCAAAGCCCTCGTAGTACCGGGCGTATTGCTCGCGCGAGGTGTGCACCGCAACTAGCCGCTGCCCATCGACTACAAACGGCTCTGCAGGCCCGTTCTCGAGCCAGCCGACCCACGTACTACCGATGGCATCCGAGACGGGAGCCAGCGCGCTCACAAGGCCACCTGACGTGAGTGTCGATGCGTCCACGCTCACCGGAAGCCGGTTCGCGACAATGAGTACTTCTCTCAGAATCGCCGCCTTCCTCCGGGACTGGTGCACCTTGCCCAAACTGCATCCTATGCCTAACCTGGGGCTACGGGCCTGAGGCAACACACTCGACCACGAAGGAGTGATGATGTCAGGAATTGTGATCATCGGCGGCGGACTCGCGGGAGGCAGAGCCGCAAGAACTGTGCGAGAACTGGGGTACGCGGGGGACGTGACGATCCTCGCGGCAGAACCGCACTTTCCGTACGAGCGGCCGCCTCTCTCGAAGGAGGTGCTGCAGGGCAAGCACGAACCCGACAGCGTGTACCTCAAGCCCGACGATTGGTACGCGGAGCAGCGCATCGACGTGCGAACTGGGGTGAGGGTGAGCGCGATCCACACCGACACTCACGAGGTTTCGACCGAAAGTGGCGAGCGCCTAGCGTACGACAAGCTGGTCATCGCGACGGGGTCACGTGCGCGAGTGCTCGACATCGAAGGGGCCGATCTCGCCGGCGTGCACACCCTTCGCACCGTCGACGAGAGCACCGAATTACACGACCTGTTGAAGTCGGGTGACCGCCGGGTGGTCGTCATCGGTTCGGGGTGGATCGGCATGGAGGTCGCGGCCTCTGCGCGCTCGCTCGGCAACGAGGTCACCGTTGTGGCGCGCGGCAGTGTGCCGCTATCGGCGGCGCTTGGAAACACCCTCGGCACTGAGTTTCAGCGCCTCCATGAGTCTCACGGCGTGAAATTCGTGATGAATGCGGCGGTGGATCGCATCGCTGGCGACGGCCGAGTCAAAGGCGTGGTGGTCAATGGCGAAACGATTCCGGCAGACCTTGTGGTTGTCGGTGTAGGGGCAGAGCCAAATACCGAGCTTGCAACAGCGGCCGGAATCGAGGTCGACGACGGCATTCTCACCGATGATTCTTTTCGCACGAGCGCGGCTGACGTATTCGCTATTGGCGACGTCGCGAATGTGCAGCACCCAGTCGCCGGTCGCAGGTTGCGCAGCGAGCACTGGTCAAATGCCCTCAACCAGGGCAAGGCAGTGGCTCGCGCGCTCACCGGAGAGACGGTGAGTTACGACGAGATCCCATACTTCTACACCGACCAGTTTGAGCTTGGCATGGAGCTGTCTGGCTACCCACATCTCATGAAAGACGCGAAAATAGTGGTGCGCGGCGATCTCGCGGCGAACGAATACATCGCATTCTGGGTGAGAGAGGGGAGTGTCGTCGCCGGCATGAACGTAAATATTTGGGATGTGAATGAGGCGGTACAGCAGCTCATTCGTAGCAAGCACACGATTGATGAGTCACGCCTTGCTGACACGAACTCGACGCTTGAAGAGTTGGCTGCCGAGTGATCGTTAGGCCGAAGATCGACGCGCTGATCCACAATCTTGGTGGCCGCGACATCGACTTTCAAGAGAAGGTCGCAGTCATGGCGATTGTGAATCGCACTCCTGACTCGTTCTACGACCGCGGTGCCACGTTTGAGCTCGACGCGGCGGTGCAGGCAGGGGTGCGCGCGTTCGAGCACGGCGCTGATCTGCTCGACGTCGGGGGAGTGAAATTCGCTCCCGGGCCGCCATTGCCGGTCGACGAAGAGGCGGATCGAGTCGTGCCGTTCGTTCGCGAACTCGCTCCCCACGGGCCCGTGAGCGTCGATACGTTCCACCCTGAGGTTGCGCGCCGTGCGATCGAAGCGGGTGCCGCCGTGGTGAACGATACGACGGGCCTGCACGATCCCGCGATGGCCGACATCGTCGCTGACAGCGACGCGCTACTCATCATCGCGCACAGTGTCGCGAAGCCGCGAACGCGCCTCGTTGGCCCTGTGTACGAGGACATCGTCGCCGAGGTGCGTGAGTTTCTCGAGTCTCGGGTCGAGCTCGCGCTCGCGCGTGGGGTGCGGCCAGAGCAGATCATTGTGGATCCGGGCCACGACCTTAACAAGAACACCTTGCACAGCCTCGAGATCACCCGCCGGCTCGAAGAGTTCGCGAACATGGGATACCCGTTGCTTGTCGCGCTCTCGAACAAAGACTTCATTGGTGAATCACTGCACCGAGAACGCAGTGAGCGTCTCTCAGGCTCGCTGTCGAGCGCCGTGTGGTGTGCAACGCAGGGGGCGCGCATCGTGCGGGTACACAATGTGCCTGAGACAGTTGATGCGATCCACATGTTTGAAGCGATTCAGGGCTGGCGCCGACCCGCGTATTTGCGCCATAACATGCCGGTTCTCGGAGCTGAGGCTCGACCTGAACCAGCGCAACCCCAATCCGTGAACAGTGAGGTGTCAGTGTGACTTCGTCATCGAAACTTGATTGGTGGAGCGCATATCCGCTCCCTGAATCTGGTGAGCCACACGTGCGCATGAACTTCGTTTCGAGCGCTGACGGCGCCGTCACGATTGACGGTCGGAGCGGGGGACTCGGCGGCCACCACGATCGTGAACTCATGAAGGTGCTGCGCACGCTCTGCGACGTTGTGCTCGTCGGCGCGGGCACGGTGCGAGCCGAGGGGTACGGCGGGTTGAATCTGCCTGAAGAGTATGCAGACCGCCGCGAATCACTCGGGCTGTCGCGAGTGCCTCGCATGGCTATCGTGAGTGGATCGCTCGACCTCACCCCCGACATGTCGGTGTTCACGAAGGCAGAGAGCAGGCCGATTGTGTTCGCGCGCACTGATGCGCCTGCTGGGCAGCGTGAACTGCTTGAGCAGGTCGCCGACGTGGTGATGTGTAGCGAGGGTCCGCTCGATGGAGAGGACGCGATTGATC
Organism: Leucobacter denitrificans; assembly: GCF_014396385.1. Taxonomy (NCBI): domain Bacteria; kingdom Bacillati; phylum Actinomycetota; class Actinomycetes; order Micrococcales; family Microbacteriaceae; genus Leucobacter; species Leucobacter denitrificans. Next base: position 1,592,978 of record NZ_CP060716.1, on the reverse strand, counting down.
TCGGTGAGGTGATCCACCATCTTGGAGACCTGGGTCTCGGGCGAATACTCAGCGAGGGGGGCCCAACGCTCTTCGGCTCGCTGCTCGAGGTGGATCTCGTGGACGAAGTCTGCCTCACCGTTTCTCCGCATTTTGTGAGCGGACAAGCGCCGCGTATCGCGCACTCGAGCGTGGAGTCGCCGCGCGACTTTCGTGTCGCGAGCCTGCTCAGCGACGACGAGAGCTTCGTGTTCTTGCGCTATGAGCGCGCTACTTCCGGTGAAGCAGCGCAGTAACGATCGCGAGTACCGCGCCGACTACGGTATCGACCACTCGCTCGAGCGCGAAGGCAACAAAGTCGCTGTTCGTTGACACAGACGTGGTGATGAGCAGCACGAGCGGAGTGATCATGGTGAGTGCGAGCGCGTAATTTCTCACCACGACAAGTTCGATCGCGAACTGCAGCGCGCCGATGAGCACCGCGAGAAGCAGCGGATACGTAACTACTGGCGCGATGAGCATGAACGCGAGAGCGCCAATGAACGTGCCCACCATTCGGTGCAGGCCGCGCTGGAGTGAGAAACGCCGACCGCCGACGAGCCCCACGACCGCGATGCTCGCGCACACGGTCCAATACGCATGCCCCTGATCCAGCCAAATGAGACTCACTGCGGTACCGACCACCGAGGCGAACGCAATGCGCGCAACCAGGACCAGCTCCTCAGAACCGAACCAGGGTCCAGGGAACAACTCGCGTAGTGGCCTCGTCGGAAGCTGTCGCTGCGAGGGGAGTACTACCGGCAGAATCGCAAGGATGTATGCGAAGAGCGATCCACCGCACATCGCCGCAAGAAACACGAGTGGATTGCTGACGCGCACCCCATCGACGACGGCGGTGACGTTCGATGCGAGACCGTATGCGAGCACGAAGAAGACGGGACCCGGCGGACCGACTCGGAACCCGAAACAGAGTGCCGACGTCGAAACCGCGACGAACACGAGACCGATCGCGAATGCCCACGGCCACGGGTTGAGTAAGACACCGAGCAGTGCGCTGAGAATGAGGGCTGCGAACACGAAGGGGAGTGCCTTCGCGCGCTCCTTCGCGTTCGCCTGAGCGGCGAACAGGGCAATGAACGCGCCCGCCGAAGTCTGCAGGCCGATCTCTTGCTGCCCGAGAAGTGTGAGCACAAACAGAGGCACAGCAATCGCGAGCCCCGCACGCGTCGCGACGCCATACCGTGGAGGCCCTGGCTGCGGTAGCGTGACAAGGCTGCGAAACGCCCCCATCACTACTCTCGCGGGGCCTGTCCTGTCTGATTCATTCACTTCAACTACTGTAGTCACCGCCTCGATTTGTACCTCTCGAAACATCCCGCTATAGTAGTCAAGTCCGAACAACGGCTTTACGGCCAAGGTTCGGAGAGAGACACAGAGTGTCACTCGGGTCCTTAACTCAGTTGGTAGAGTGCCTGCTTTGCAAGCAGGATGTCGGGAGTTCGATTCTCCCAGGATCCACAGTTTTATGCGTTTCGTCGCGATCCTTCACCAGGAGCAGCACGTGAGTTTCATATTCACGATTTATCGGTAATTTTCCCCGATGTAGATTTCTCAGGCTAGGCCTAACATCCGAATCAGGTTGACCAAGGATGTGCAGCCTGTGGGACTTCCGTGTGCTGCACCAAATGAAACGGATGTCGCACTATGGAATCCCGGATTCCGAGAGCGGACCAGCACTCCACTACTCGAACTCAACAGAAACGGATCATCATCGCCATTGTTTCGGCAGCGGCGCTCACCCTCGGCCCCGGCGCACTCGCGGCCCACGCCGAAGAACTTCCACCTCCTGACACAGTTGCCACCGAGCAAATCACGGAAGTAACTCCTCAGGCGCCAGTGCGAGAACCGGCCGATCCACCACCGCCTGCGCCACCAGCACCTCCAGCAGCGCCGGTCGCCGCGCCGATAGTTGAGGTCGCCGATCCACCGCCGACACCGCCGAGCCCACAAGCCGCCGCAACCACGATGAGTGAGCCAGTTGCACCCGCGCCACCGGCGTCAGCGGCCAAGGACGATGCAAAGAAGTCTCATGACGACGCGGAACCGGGCAAAGATGAGCGGTCGGATGATCACAAGAAGTCGGACGACAAAAAGTCAAACCGCGACAAAGACAATGACGACAAAGACCACGACGGCAAGGATGAACCAAACGGAAACGACAACCCGCACAACAAGGTGATGATTTGTCATGCGACAGAATCTGAGCAGAATCCGTGGGTAGTGAACGAACCGAACGCGAATGGTGATGTTAGCGGTCACGCTGGTCATCAGGATGGTCGAGACATCATTCCGCCGTTTGAGTACAAGGTTGATGGCATGACGAAGATGTTCCCGGGACAGAACTGGGACGCTACGGGAATGGCCATCTACGAGAACGGATGCAAGGATCCCAAGAATCCTCCACCGCCACCGCCGCCTGTGAAAGACGCGAACGTGTACGTTGAGCAGCCTGGCTGCTACATGAATGTGAATTCATTGCCCGAGCAAGTCTCAATTGCTGTGAGTGAGATGGTGGGGTATGAATACCTCACGCTGACGATCAGCAGCGGTGCAGGAAGTGCTTCGGTGGGAGTCACTGGCAACGGACAGTACATGCTTCCGCTCAGCGGCTATGGCGATTACTCCATCACACTCTTTGACGACGAAATGATGGTTGCAAGCACCGCTCTCGACCTGTTCGAATGCGACGAGCCTCCGGTTGTTCCTGACCTTGGCATCGTCGCAGAAACACCAGATTGCGCACCGAACCCGGGCGACCTCATGATTGCAGTTACCGTAAGCGGTTTGATTGTCGGCAATGAGTACGTGATCTCGTTGATGTCTCCCGAAGCCAGCCTTGGTGTGTGGTCGTTCACGGCAGAAGGTGAGAGCTTCTCGAAAACTTTCACTGTGATGAGCGGTGGATCATTCGAAGCAACGGTAGTGAACCTCGATGAGGATCAGGCGTCGACAAGTACTGAGTTCAGTGTGAGTCCGTGCCCACCCCCAGTGGATCCACCCGACAACCCACCGAATAACCCTCCAGGGAATCCACCTGAGAATCCACCCGTGGTGACAAAAACGTCAACACCAATGCCGCGAGTAGTGACTCAGTACATGGCGCCACGACCTCCAGTGCTCGCTGAAACCGGTGCCGCGAGTGCTGCGAGTACCAGCGGCGTTTCTGGGTCGGTCGAAGGCGCCGCACTGCTGCTCTTCGCGGGTGGGTTGGCGCTTATCGCGACAGGGAGCCATCGAATGAAGAGAAACAGGAGGTAGTTGCAGATTGTTGCTTCGCAGATGCGGGGACCGCGGCTTAGACGTCGGTTCCCGCATCTCTTGTGTCGCCGAGCTATGCGGGCCAGCTGTTAGCAAGCTTGGTGAGAAGCCGCGCAAGCTCAGTGCGTTCCTCGTCGGTGAAGCTCTCGAGCGCGGTGTTCAGCGACTCCCGCTGGTGATTTCGAATGCCGTGTGCAAACCGTAGGCCCTGCTCGGTGAGTGCGATTCGAGTGCGCCGCGCGTCGTCAGGGTCTGCCTCGCGTGCGAATAGGCCCCGTGCGACCCCCTGTTGCACAAGCCGCGAGGCCCTGGGCTGATCCACCCCCACCGCGTCAGCGATCTCACTGACGCCGAGAGCCTCTTTCGCCTTCGCGAGGGCTTCGATGGTGCGAACGATTGCGGGTGGGCCGCCGAGCCCGCGAGACAGGCGTGGATCGCCCACGTACGGTTCTGGCGAGCGCCTGCCGGGGCCACCGCCCCGTCGCGTGAAGCGCTCGTCGTGCGGGCCCTGGTCATGTGAGCCCTGGTCGTCTGGAGCGAATCCGTGCGAGCCGCCGCGCCCGCCACGTTCGCCGTGCCCGACGTGGCCACCGTGAGCGTGGCTGTCATGCGCGCGACCACCGTGTGCGGGTCGACCCTGGAGTCCCCGACGTCGACCGCGAAGGCGCCCGAGTGCCTCACCGATGACGGCGGCTGGATCGATTGGTTGATCGGGTACCGAAGTGTCAAGGCTTTCATCACTCACAAAAATAACTTTACATGCCACTTGACATGCATTGGGTATTCATGTCACCATACATATACATGTAATATAACAAGTAAGGAACATGTAATTATGAAAAACAATGAATCTCACCAACACAATTGCGGTCACGATCGATTCGATCGCGGGCCACACAGTCATCGCCGTGGTCGTGGGCACGGATCCACTCGCGGTGAACGTGGAGGACACTGGCACGGCCCTGCGCGTAGCGACCAGGGTGTGAACCCACACGAAGCTCGTCGCCCACAGCGTGGAGAGCAAAAGCTCCAGCGCCAAGGCAGGCGCGGTCTCCACTTCCGCAAGCAACTCCAGCGCGCGTACGAACGCGGGTTTGAAGCAGGGTTCACTTGTGGCAGATCAGCGGCGTAGTTCCACAGTGAGTTCCTCTACTCAAGCGGTGATTGAATAGCTTGAAGTTAGTGCCGTGACGAGGGGCGCCCTCATAGAATTGCGGCATGGCAACCTGGGTTCCCGATTACCTCGGCACTGGTTTTGAGCAGACCACGTTCGAGCTCGTTGGTGATCAAGGCGATGACGCTCAGGAAGCAAGCACTCCTTCAGAAGAACTTGTCGCCACACTCGTTCGTTCATTGCCGGTCCGGCGCAGCCTCTGGCAGAAACTGACCCGCCAAACTCGAGACTTTGAAGAAATCGACGTGCTGTATGTGCACGGGTGGTCCGACTACTTCTTTCAGAAGGAGTTTGCGTCGTTCTGGACGAGCAGGGGTGCCAGGTTCTTCGCTCTTGATCTCAGGCGTTACGGGCGAAGCCTCCGAGAGAATCAGGTGGCCGGCTTCGCTACGGATCTCGAAGAATACGACGCCGAGATCGACCTAGCGGTCGCCGAGATCCAGTCAGATCAGAAACCAGGTAAGCCACCACGCAAGTTCGTTCTTGTCGGTCACTCAACGGGCGGTCTCGTACTCAGCCTGTGGGCGGCGCGGCACCCCGGCATTGCCGATGCGCTGGTGCTTAACAGCCCCTGGCTTGAGTTTCAACTCGCGGCACGGGCGCGACAGCTCCTCACGCCGATCGTGCGCCTCGGTGCACGATACACACCGCTTGATTCGACACCGCTGCTTGACCACGGCTTTTACTCCCGGGCGCAGGCAGAGGTCGGGCCACGTAGCGAACTTGAGGCCGTGAACTTCGATTGGCGGCCTGAGCAGGTGCGCACGGTTCACAGCGGATGGCTCGCAGCCGTGCTCGAGGGCCACGAGTTGGTGCATCGCGGTCTTGGCCTCGAGATTCCAATCTGTGTGATGCTTTCTGCGCGCTCCGTATTTCCTACGAAGTGGAGCGACGAACTCACTCGCGCAGATTCAGTGCTCGATGTCGATGAGGTCGCGAAGGCTGCGCTGCGGCTCGGTGAGTCGGTAACGATTGAGCGGATCGACGGAGCCCTTCACGACATTTTCTTATCTGCCGAATCGCCACGACAACAGGCCTACGAGCGACTTGAGCGCTGGATGATCGGTTGGAAGGAAGCGACAGCTCGCAGCGAGCGGTAGGCTCACTGTATGGATCTTCGAGTCGCCGCCTACGCTGTAATTGAGCGTCGCGGCAAGATCCTGCTTACTCACTGGCGTCGCGGTCACCTACACGGATGGACGCTGCCGGGCGGTGGTATCGAGAGCGGCGAGGACCCGCGGGAGACCGTGGTACGCGAGGTGTTCGAAGAGACCGGCCTTACGGCGCGAACTGGTCGGCTTCTCGGCGTCGATTCACGCGTAATGATCCGCGATGATGTGCCCGACGACAAAACACCAGAGCTGCACACGATCCGCATCGTCTATCGCGCTAGTGTGCAAGACGGTCCCCTCCGCCATGAAATTGGCGGCTCCTCAGATGAGGCGCGCTGGGTTCCGCTGCGCGATGTGCACTCACTTAAGACACTGTCGCTCGTGCAGACGGGCCTGCGCATGGCGGGTATTTCCAAGCGCGGTCCCGGTGGATCGGCGAAGGCTGCTTCGGGCAGAGGTGGATCTGGCCGTTCGCGCTCCCGCAACAAGCCGACCACAAACAAGTAGGCGGCACAGCGAACCCGCTGCACCGCCTCACTTAGCCTGAGTATTAGTTGCCGTCAGGCGCGATCCACAATTCATCGTCGGTGCGGAACGCTTGCCAGAGCGCGTAACCAACGCCGACCGCGGCTGCGACGCCGAGACCGAGCGCGATAAAGCCGCCGACACCACTTTTCTTCTTTGCGGGCTTGAGCACGCCGGTGCGCTCGCCAAAGTGGCGCACTTGCGCTGAAGCCTGTGGGCTATCGAGTTCGTCGAGCGCGCGAATCGTATTTGCGAGCGCGCTTGCGACGAGTGGCGTGGTCACACGACGAACCGCAGCACCCGCACGCCGAGCTGACGCAACACCGCGGTCAACTGTCGGGCGCACGCGCTCAACAGCATCATCGACTCGAGGAACGACGTATTCATCGCTCAGATTTCTGGCCGTCTTACCAGCCTGCTTAAGCACCGTGTTGGCGTTGCCGAGCACGTGCAACTGCTGGTCGAGCAACTCCTGCGCTTCGGAGCGCAGGTGCCGAAGCTCGCGGCGGCGTTTGCGAGAGAGTTTCATGTGTTTTCTCCTTCAAGTAGTCCGGGTCGCGTCCACTTGCCTCCCAACGCTACACCGTAGACTTGTGTCATGACTATTCACACCGCGGTAGCGACTATTCACACAAACCATGGAGACATTGTGATCAACCTGTTTGGTGATCACGCACCAAAGACGGTGAAGAACTTCATCGACCTCGCAGAAAAGGGCTTCTACGACGGTGTGATTTTCCACCGCATCATTCCAAACTTCATGATTCAGGGCGGCGACCCCACCGGCACTGGCACCGGCGGCCCGGGCTACAACTTCGATGACGAGATCCACCCAGAACTCGTGTTCGACAAGCCCTACCAGCTCGCTATGGCCAACGCGGGCAAGCGCCCAGACATGACCGGGCGCCTTGCAGGTACGAACGGTTCGCAGTTCTTCATCACGACTATTGCGCCTGACTGGCTGAACGGCAAGCACACCATCTTTGGTGAGGTCGCTGACAACGAGTCAAAGACTGTTGTTGACGCCATTTCGGCAGTGCAGACCGGTGCAATGGATCGCCCGGTTGAAGATGTCGTGATGAGCGGCGTCGATATCGTCGCGGTCTAAACGTGGCATCTGTCGGCCCGAGCTACGGGGAAAAAGCGGAGTTCGGCGAGACCGACATTTGTTATCGGCATCCCGACCGGCAGAGTTTCACGCTGTGTCAGCGGTGCGGGCGAACGATCTGTGCAGAATGCCAGGTCGTTTCGCCCGTCGGGCTGCTGTGCCCTGAGTGCGTGAAACAGTCGGCAAAGGCCCAGGGCGCGGCTCCCACGCGTTTCGCTCGTTCTGCAAAGGTGCAGGCGCGAAAGTTTGCGGCTCTCGACTCTCCGGTCACTCTCGGCATCATTGCACTGAACGCCGTCGTGTTTGTGCTGCAGTTGTTGAGCTATCACTTTGCTTCGAATGGGGTGACGGGCGCGCTTTGGTACATCCCTGCCTACTCACTCCCTGGGGGCGTGCATGAAGTAGATGCTGGTGTGCTGGCCGGTTATCCAGACGGCGTACTGCTTCGCACAACCTTTGAACCGTGGCGCATGCTCACCGTGATGTTCACACACTCGGTGACGTTCATCCCCCACATTCTCTTCAACATGCTCGCGCTCTACATTTTCGGGCGCCACCTCGAGTCCATCATGGGCAAAGTGCGTTATCTCGTGCTGTATGTATTCGCCGGAATCGGTGGATCGCTGGGCGTAATGCTCTGGGGCTACGCACAGCCGACCGGCATCTTCACCCCTACCGTTGGCGCCTCAGGCGCCATCTTTGGAGTGCTTGCGGCAACGGTAGTGGCGTTCCGAGCGATGAACACGAACGTCACATCGCTGCTTGTTCTGCTCGCAATCAACTTCGGTATTGGTTTCATGCCGGGTGCGAATGTGTCGTGGCAGGCACACCTCGGCGGCATGGTTATTGGTGCTCTCGCGATGTGGATCGTGGTGCGCACGCGCGGACCGAGGTTCAAGCGTCGTCAGCTCGTCGGGCTCATAGGACTCGGTATTGGTCTTGTGCTTCTTGCGTGCACATACCTAGTGATTCCGCCCCTGTAGAAAAGTTATCCACAGGCTTATCCCCATGTGGGGAGAATTACACGCGTGTAACTCTGAAGATTCTGCAGGCTATTTCCACCACGGGGTCATGAGGAACCCGATGAGCACGAGACCGAATCCGACGAAGATGTTGGCCTGGCCGAGCTGTGGGATCGGAAGCTGCAGGTTTGAACTCGTGACGTAGAACAACACGATCCAAATAAGCCCCAGAAGCATGAAGCCGAACATCACCGGCTTAAACCACACGGGGTTCGGCGCTTCCTTCCGAACTGCTTCTTTACGCGCGCGCTCGGCTGCGACCTCTGCAGAGTTTCGCTTGCTAACTTCTTTACCAGCTGCTGACATGCTCACAGTCTACCTAGTTCGAGGTGGTCACTCAGTGTGACGCATTTAGAATGGCAGTAAATGGAAAAGCGACGTCGTGCAAAACTTAGCCCGCTGACGGTGATTGGTGAACTCCTCATCCTCGGCGGTCTTGGAGTATTCGGATACATTGTGTGGCAACCCTGGCACACCTCAGTTGCGGTCGTTGAGAAACAACTCGAACTCACGACGGCAGACTCGGCAGCTTGGGATGAGGCTGCAGTGCACGCGGCTCCCTATACCGGCACTGTGCCGGTTCCCGAACAACCTCCTATCGGCGAGGTGTTCGGCACCCTCCATGTTCCTGCGTTTGGCACAACATTTGCGAACCGTGTCGCAGAAGGAACGGGATGGTGGGAGACGCTCAACTATGACGACAAGGGCATTGGTCACTACCCCACAAGCGTGATGCCCGGCGAGGTCGGCAACTTTGCGCTCGCTGCTCACCGTTCAGGCGGGTTTATTACGCCATTCAGAGAGATCATGAATCTGCGGATTGGCGAGCCACTGTTCTTTGAGACGGCCGATGGCTGGTACACCTACCGGTTCCGTTCTCTCGAGTACGTTCTGCCGACCGATGTTGGTGTGTTGAAGCCATTTCCGTGGATCGATGGAACACCTGGGACCGACCAGATTCTGACGCTCACCACCTGCCACCCGAAGAACTGGGGGTCAGACGAGCGAGCTATCGCGTATGCAATCTTTGAGGAGTTCCAGCCCCGAAGTGATGGCCCACCAGCCGAGCTCATCGAGCTCAACCCGGCAATTGTGGGAGGCGCTAGCTAATGTTCTCGCTACTTTGGCGTTTCTTCCCTGGCCCGGTCTGGCTGCGCCTTATCGTGCTGCTCGCACTCGCGGTCGTACTCGTGTGGGTCGTCATAAACTATGTGTATCCATGGGTGCTTGTGCAGTTCCCAGAAGAGGAAGCGACGGTGGGAACGTGACGAAAGTCCTCGTAATCGACAACTACGACAGTTTTGTCTATACGTTGAACGGGTATCTGCAGCAGCTCGGGGCAGAGACCATCGTGATCCGCAATGACGACGTGAGTGTTGGCGAACTCGAGCAGCTTGTCACGGAATACGACGGGGTTCTCCTCTCCCCCGGCCCAGGCACGCCAGCTCACGCCGGTGTGTCGATTTCCATGGTGAATATCGCCCTGCGCACAGGAGTCCCGTTGCTTGGCGTGTGCCTGGGGCATCAAGCAATTGCCGAGGCGCTCGGAGCGACGGTGACGCACGCACAAGAACTCATGCACGGCAAGATCTCGCGTGTGCGCCACACGGGCGACAGCTTCTTCGCAGGGGTCGCTGAGGAATTTGATGCGACTCGCTATCACTCCCTCGCGGTTGTGCGAAGCACCGTACCAGAGAGCCTGGTCATCACTGCAGAGACCGCGGGCGGTGTCGTAATGGCACTGCGTCACCGCGAGCTGCCGATTTATGGGGTGCAGTACCATCCCGAATCCGTGCTCACCGAAGGTGGCTACCGACAGCTCGGTAACTGGCTACAAAGCGTCGGTCTCGAGAATGCGGCCGAGATCGCGGCTACGCTCTCACCGCTTATTGTGAACCACTAACGCAGCCGTAATTGCAGCGCGGCCCCGGCACGACAAGTCGTGGCCACGCCACAAAAGGTATTGCTCTGACTGCAGCGGATTCTGACGCCAGATTGCAGGCTCAGGCTAGCCGACGCAGTACGTGAGCTCGAGCTTTGAACCCTGCGGGTTCTGCCCCACGATTGATTGGCCGGTGATCGGGTAACTCGCCTCAGGTGTGCACCCGGTATCTGATGCGGTTTGCGGAACGAGTGAGAGTTCGAGGCCCAGCCCGCTCGTCAGTGAACGCGCAATCTCGAGGGGCTGACTCACGACATTGGGCACATCGACCTTACCGCTCGACACCGTCACATCAACCGATTCGCCCCACTTGAGCGTTGTACCGCGCTCTGGCGACACGCTCAGCACCCGGTTTTCTGGCTCAATTGGGTCGTCTTTCGTGGTGACCTTGCCGACAGCAAGCCCAAGCGCTTCTACTGCTTCGGTGTACTTGTCGAGCGTCAGGCCGGCAAATCCGGGCACTTCGGCTGATTCAGGGCCGGTAGAGATGAACAAGGTGACTTCATCGCCCACATTCACTTTTGAGCCAGCGACCGGATCCGTGGATATGACATAACCACTCGGCACGTCGTCGTCAGGTTGCTCGACCTGGACCACCTCTAGATCTAGCTCTTGCAATTGTTCGAGAGCTAGCGCTCGAGTTGTGTTCTCGAACTCTGGAATCTCGCGAACACTCGACGGGGCGATGTTACTGGGCACGAGGTTTACTAGCCAGAACACCACCGCGATGACGATTGCGCCGACCGTGAGAATCGCAGCCCATGTCCACATCACGGGTGGTCTGCTCTGAGTTTTGCTGCCACCCCCCTCGGAGAGTTGCCGAAGTGCGAGATCGGAGTCGGAGATCTCGTCTCCGGCCGAGAACAGCACCGTGCTTTGCGTGTCATGGCGCGGAAGCTTTGGCATTTCGCCGTTTGCGGCTTTGCGTAGGGCCTCGCGAAACTCTGCGGCTGTCTGGAAACGCTTTGCGCGATCCTTGCCGAGTCCGTACATGACGACCCGGTCGAACTCGGGCGCGAGGTCAGGAGAATGTTCGCTCGGCGGCTTTGGGCGCTCACTAACGTGCTGATAGGCAACCGCGACCGCCGAATCCCCGGTGAAGGGCACTTCACCAGCGAGGAGCTCATAGAGCAGAACCGCCGTCGAATACAGGTCGGTGCGGGCGTCGACTGACTCACCCTTGGCCTGCTCGGGCGAGAAATAGGCGGCAGTGCCAAGGATCGCTGTTGTCTGCTGAAGCGTCGAAGAGGTGTCGGACACCGCGCGTGCGATGCCGAAGTCCATGACCTTCACCTGGCCAGACTTGGTGACCATAATGTTCGCCGGCTTGATGTCACGGTGAACGATTCCCGCACGGTGCGAATACTCGAGTGCGGTAAGCACAGAGTCCACTATTCGAGCGGCCTCGGCAGGGCTGAGCTTGTTCTCTGCGGCGAGTTCTCGAAGGTTCTTGCCCTCGATGTACTCCATCGCAATGAATGGGAGACGCTTTACTCCGTCTGCGGTTTGAATGAGGTCATCGCCGGCGTCGAACACTCGCACGACCGTTGGATGCGCCATGCGTGAAGCCGATTGTGCTTCTTGCCGAAACCTTGAGCGGAACTGTTCGTCATTCGACAGTTCTGACTTCATGACCTTGATCGCGACTTGCCGACCGAGCTTCGTATCGGTGCCGCGATACACGGTGGCCATGCCACCCTGACCAATGAACTCCCCGATCGCATAGCGGCCTGCGAGAATTCGCGGCTCAGTACTGCCCGCAGTTTCCGGCATGCTCACCTCTCTCGGAGTGCTCAAATCATCTCTTAAGTGTATTGGCACTCAGCAACTGTTGCTGAGTAAACCCCGGATTACTCTTCCTCCGGCGGAGCCTGAGATGTAATCGTAATAGTCACAGGTGAGGATACCGGCGAAACACGCTGCTGCGGTCCCTCACACCGATAGGTATAAGTTACTTTCAGCTCGCCTTCCTTCAGAGTGGTCAGCGAGACCCCGCTCGATGAAGCGCTGCCATTCAACTGCGCGAGCGATGGGTCGCTCAGTTGCACATCATATGCCCCGAGTGTGAGTCCCGCAGGGCAGGTTGAAGAGAACCCCTGAAGCACGACGGTGTCACCGACGTTCACGGTTGATGGGCCGCCGATTGTGGGCGCTCCGGGCGTGCCAATCTCACCAAAAGGAACGCTGACGGTGAGCGTAATAAGCTCGTCGAATTCTGTCTCGCCCGAGGGTGAGACATCTGTCACCATACCTGCCTCATCGTCTGGCACTGCTGCGCCCGATCTTGCCGGAGCGATGTTGGTGAACCCGAGGCCATTCAAATAGGCAACCGCTTCGTCGTAGGTCATCGCCCCGATGATGCTGCTTGCGTCAATCGCTGCACTCGTTGGTTCGGTCGGAGGCTTCGTGGTCTCGGTTGGCTTCTCGGTCTCCGAAGTTGTCGGCGTCTCTTTCGGCTCCTCAGTGTTCTGATTGAGCAGCGCAACCGCCGTGCCAACGCCGATGATGAGCAGTAGTGCGAGGAGTGTGATGAGCGGCCAGGTCCAGCGGTTCCTCTTCTTCTTTGCTTCGGGCTCGCCGGGCTCGTCACCGTTGCCGTTGGCCAGAGCTGCTGCACCGGCACCGGCACCCATCACCTGGGTCTGCGGCAGTGCGGTTGTTGCGGCATCGCTGCCCGCAACGTGGCCCATGACAACGGTCGCGGCCGGATCTTCAGTCTTCCCCTTCACCTGGGGAACGTAACTCGCCGCGAGTTCGATATCCCCACGGTGAAGTGCGGCAGACGCCTGCGCGAGCTTCGCGGCAGTTTCTGGCCGATCCACTGAGTCTTTCGACAGGCACGACATCACGAGGTTGCTTACGGCCTCGGGTACGTCGGCCGGAAGCGCAGGAGGGGTGTCATTGATCTGCGCCATGGCGATCGCGACCTGCGACTCGCCAGTAAACGGTCGCTTGCCAGCGAGGCACTCGTAGGCCACGATGCCGAGCGAGTAGATATCGGTCGACGGAGTTGCCGCGTGACCACTCGCCTGCTCAGGCGCAAGGTACTGCACCGTACCCATGACCTGGCCGGTCGCGGTGAGCGGAACCTGGTCTGCGATACGCGCGATACCGAAGTCGGTGATCTTGACGCGGCCCTCAGGGGTGATCAGCAGGTTGCCCGGCTTGATGTCGCGGTGCACGAGTCCGGCGTCGTGCGCGGCCTGCAGCGAGGTCGCGGTCTGCGCGACAATGCCAAGAACGCGGTCTGACGGTAAGCGCCCCTCGCGGTCAATGATTGCAGAGAGCGGCTCGCCCGGCACGAGCTCCATGACGATATATGCGGATCCCTGCTCTTCGCCATAATCGAAGACGTTCGCAATGCCTTCGTGGTTCACGAGGGCAGCGTGCCGTGCCTCGGCGCGGAAACGTTCGAGGAAGCCCGGGTCGCCCATGTATTCGTCTTTGAGGATCTTGATGGCGACCGTGCGACCGATAATGCTGTCGCTCGCCTTCCAGACCTCACCCATACCGCCGACCGCGATGCGTGAGCCTAGCTCGTAGCGACCGCCAAATGTGATCCCTGCCGATGGCCTCATTCGCTCAACACCGCTTCCATTACTCGTTTTCCAACCGCTGTGGGAAGTTCATACGATCCCCCCTGATTCTCGAAGGCCGTTCCGCCACCATTTTCGATGACCACGGCGATGGCAATCTTCGGGTCGTCAACCGGGGCGAACCCCGTATACCAAAGCGTATAGGGAAGATCGTTCCCGTTGGCGTCTATACCGTTTTGTGCCGTACCAGTTTTGCCTGCAACCCTGACTCCATCGATGGCAGAAAGGTGCGCGAAGCCCGTTGGGTCGGACACGCCCTTCTCCATCATCGAGGTCAGCGCCTCAGCCGTGTTCTTTGAGATCGGCTTGCCCATCTCACTCGGATCGAAGCTCGCCTCAATGCGAAGATCCGGTGCAATGATGCTCTCCACAAGCAGCGGGGTCATGAGTGTGCCGCCGTTCGCAATTGCTGCAGACACCATCGCAACCTGCAACGGAGTAGTGCGCACGTCGAGCTGACCGATCGACGAGAGCGCGACCTGCGCCTGGTCGAGCGGCTGCGGCGCGGTGCTCGGGGTGACCTCAAGAGGAATTGAGAGATCTTGATCGAACCCGAACGCGCGTGCCATCTTTGGCACCTCGTCGCGATCCATTTCCATCGCCATCTCTGCGATTGGAATGTTGCAGGAGTACATGATTGCGGTCTCGAGCGTTGCCTTCGAGCCAGAGCCACATGTCTGCTGGTCCGAGTTGCGCATCACGGCGCTCGACTGCGGCAACTGCAGGCTGGCAGGATTCTCGAACTCGGTCTCAGGGGTGACGTCACCGTTTTCAATTGCCGCAGCGCTGGTGACGAGCTTGTAAACAGAACCTGGGTGGTAGAGATCGCCCGCTATGGCTCGGTTCACGAGGGGCTGCAGCTCATCTTCGGTGAGCGCGTTGTAGTTCGCAATGATCTCTGCATCATTGTTTGTTGAGAGCAGATTTGGATCGTAGCTCGGCGTCGACACAAGTGCGAGGATTCGGCCAGTGTCTGGTTCGATAGCGACTACGGCGCCCTGGAAATCGAACTCCATCATGGCGTCATACGCCGCTTGCTGTGCACGCGCATCAATCGTGGTGTCGATCGAGCTGCCCTGGGGCTTCACGCCGTTGAGGGTGTTCATAATGCGAGTGAAGAACTGGGCGTTCGCGTTACCTGACAGTTCTTGGTTCATCGCGGCTTCGAGGCCGGTCATGCCCTGCTGTCGCGAGAAATAGCCGGTCACGTGCGCGTACGGGGTTCCTGGGTCGTACTGACGGAAGAACCGGAACGTATCGCTCGTTGGCGTCGAATACGCGATCGGGTTGCCCCCAACGAGAATCGACCCGCGCTCGACCTTGTAGCTGTTCTTAATGGTTCGCTGGTTGAGCGGATTGTTTCGCAACTCGTCAGCATTCACGAACTGAATGAGCGTGACCGAGAAAAACAGCACGAGGAACATCGCGAAGACGGTTCGCGAGAGAAACTTCATTTGCTTATTCATGAGCGAATCACCAGCTTTGGCCGGTTGCGCACCGAATTGGAAAGCAAGAGCAGCAGCACGACGATGATCCAGTTCGAGACCAGTGAGGATCCACCCGCCGCGAGGAAGGGGGCGGTCAGGCCCGTGAGTGGGATAACGCGGGTGATGCCACCGACAACGATAAACACCTGAAGCGCGATTGCGAAGCCGAGGCCCGAAGCGAGCAGCTTGCCGAAGTCATCTTGACCCGCGAACCCAATGCGCAGCGCGCGGCCGACGAGCAGCAGGTAGGCCGCGAGGATCACGAAGAGGCCAATCAGCCCGAGCTCTTCGCCGAGCGCGGCAATGATGTAGTCGCTCTCGGCAACGGGAGTATCTGCCGGGTATCCCTGGCCCAGACCCGTGCCGGTCATGCCACCGTTGGCCATGCCGAAGAGCCCCTGCACCATCTGATATCCGGTGTTAGTTGGGTCATTGAACGGGTGAAGCCAGTTCTCGAAGCGGCGATTGACGTAGCTGAGGGTCTGGCTTGCGGCGATGCCGCCGACGAGGAACAGGCCGACGCCAAGCACGATCCACCCAATGCGGCCCGTCGCAAGGTACAACATCGACAGAAAGAGACCGAAGTACAGGAGCGAGGTGCCGAGGTCGCGCTGGAATACGAGCACCGCCATGGCGATGAGCCAGAACGCGAGTAGTGGACCGAGATCGCGACCCCGCGGGAAGCGAATGCCCGCAAACTTCTTGCCCACCATCGAGAGCGCGTCGCGGTTACGCACGAGGTAGCCAGCGAAGAAAATCGCGAGGAATATCTTCGCGATTTCACCGGGCTGGAATGAGAACTCACCTATGTGGATCCACACCCGCGCACCATTCAATTCGGCGCCGATGAACGGCAGCATCGGAAGCAACAGCAGTATGAGTGCGCCGAGTCCGAAGAGGTAGGTGTAACGGAACAGCACAAGGTGGCTCTTGATGACGTAGAGCACGATTGCGGCCGCGACAATGGCGACGGTCGACCACAGGAGCTGGCGCACGGAGACCGCGCCCCACCCGCTGAGGTTGTTCGAGAGGTCGATGCGGTAAATCATCGCGACACCGATCGAGTTCAGCATGACCGCGATCGGCATGATGAGTGGATCGGCGTCGGGTGCGATGCGGCGCACGAGCACGTGAAGCGCGAACACCGCGACAACGAACGGAATGCCGGTTGGGAGAAGCGCGGTGCCGATCTCACCGTGCACCGTGAGATCAATGATGACGACAGCGGCTACGCCAACGCCGAGGGAAAATATGAGAAGGAACGTCTCGAGTGAGCGCAATTTTCGCGGTGCGCGGATCGCGGTAATGCGATGCAGCACCGTCTCGCTCGTGCGAGTTTTCTCGAATGAACGCGCCTCGCTCTTTGACCTATTCGGCATTTTGCACACCTCCGAGGCGCACCACGATCTCGCGAGCCTCCCCGAGGGAGTTCGCGCTGAGTGTGCGTTCGATGGCGCGACGCTCGAGTCCGTCGAGTGCCTCGAGTGGAATTCCGGTGTCCTCGGCCGGTGAGTACAGCGAGAACGTGCCGATCGACTGATTCACGCCCTGGAAAATCACGACGGTCTCGCCGTCGGTGCCAACGAAGTAGCGCGTTTGCGTCCACTGATAGCTAAAGAACAGTGCACTGCCAACAGCTGCGAGCACCGCAATAACCCCGACGAGCCACATGATGCGGCGGCGGCGGTTGCTGCGGCGGGTCTCGGCGAGCAGTTCTGCGAGATACTCGTCGACCTTTGGCTCGAAGTGGCTCTCTTCGACAACGGGTACACGGCGAATCCGCCTGCGACCCATGAGCTTGTTGCGGCCGGTAGTCATCTCGCCGTCGCGAAGCACCGGTGCGTTTGCGGCCGAACCCACGAATCGAGGGTTTAGCGGGCCGCGGTGGATCTCTGTCGTTTCACCGTCGACGCTTTCGACGGTCTGGTCCACCGACCCAGGCTCGTCGACCGAGAAGAGATGGCCCGCAATTTCGAGGGTGTCGCGCTGCGGCTGAGCCGGCGCGCTTGCCGCTGTTTCTGCGGCAATTGCAGCGGCCTCTTCGGCTGTCGTCGTCTCGACCAGCACAACCGTCACATTGTCGGGTGCGCCGTGAGCGAGGCTCTTATCGATGAGGTCGTCGACCGCGCCCTGCAGTGACGAACGGCGGCGCAAGATTCGCTCGATCTCATCGTCGTCAACGTAGCCGCATAGGCCGTCAGAGCAGAGCAGCCACAGGTCACCGGGCTGCGTGTCGAGAATGTCGGTATCGATCTCGGGAGAAGATTCGACGTCGCCCAACACCCGCATGAGTACCGAACGCCGGGGGTGAAACTTCGCCTCTTCCTCGGTGATGCGACCACTGTCGACGAGGCGCTGCACAAACGTGTGGTCTTTCGTGACCTGAAGCATATGCCCGTCGCGCAGAAGATAGAGCCGTGAATCACCAATGTGGGCGAGGGCGAGCTGATCACCGACGGTGATAAACCCGACAAATGTGGTGCCAAGCCCGGCCAGTTCTGGGTGATCGCCGACCGTGTCTCGAAGCATGCGGTTCGCAGACAGTAGCGAGGTGCGCAGCAATTCAGTTGATTGCTGCGGGAGGCCGCCCGGCGCATCGTCTAGGCGAGCAATGTCACGAGTGACGAGAGCTGAGGCCACGTCGCCGCCAGCGTGACCGCCCATGCCGTCTGCTACGAGAAACAGATAGTCGCCGGCATAGCCCGAATCTTGGTTATTCGAGCGGACCATACCGACGTGTGAGCCAATAGCGCTCGCATATCCGTTTGCCACGGTTACGGCCTCAACTCAAAGGTGGTCTTGCCGATGGTCACCGGGGTGTAGAGCGGAACCCGAACTGGCTTGTGCACCGATTCGCCCGCGAGCTTGGTGCCGTTCGTGGAGTCGAGGTCTGTGAGGATCCATTCACTGCCGCTCTTTGCAAGGCGTGCGTGATAGGTCGAGGTGTACTCGTCGACAATGACGAGTGTTGAGTCTGAACTGCGGCCGATCGAAACGAAATCATCATCGAGTGGGATCGATGTGCCTGAGGCGACACCTGAGGTGATGACCAAAGTGCGCGCTGTGCCTGAGGCTCCCGCCGTTGGAAGCGCGCCGCCCGAGGGCGTGATCGCTGGTGGTTGCTGCATCTGCGTCTGGTTTGCTTGGGGTGATGCGGCCGCCTGCGGTGGCTGCGAGCCGTCACTGCGCAACTTGCGAACTGGAGCCCCAAACAGGTCGCTCTTGAGCGCGTACACAATTGCAAAGATGAAGAACCACAGCAGCAGCAAGAAGCCGACACGAAGGATGAGTAGCGTGAGTTCGCTCACAGACCCCCCCAGAAATCCTGATCGATACCGGTGCCGCTCCGCGACTGGGAAGCCGACGGGGCGTTCTGCCTCGGTGCCGCAGCTCTGCCGGGCACCAGCCCAAAGCGTAGCGCAGTCTGGCCGATTGTGATGACTGTTCCGGCCTCGAGTTTTGCTTCGCGGAAGCGCTGACCCTCGATCTTCGAGCCGTTCGTTGACCCGAGATCGCGCGCGAGACCTGACTTGCCATCCCACACAATCTCGAGATGCTTACGCGAGGCGGCGTTGTCGGTAATGCGGATCCCGCAGTCAGAACCGCGCCCAACGACAGTGACGCCAGTACGCAATTCGTGACGAACGCCGTCGACATCAATGGCAGCGACCCAGTTCACGCGCCCCTCGACGCGAGTTGCGTCTACCTGCAGTATGCCTGCGGTAAGTGAGTCGTCAGAGCGGATCTCAACATCTGCGTCACCCAGTAATTGGTAGCTCTGGCGTGCAGCGTGCTTCTGCACGATTCCGCGGAGCTCGGCCTCGAGTGTGTCTGCAATTTTGAGCAGCCTGTCTGCATCTTGAGGAGACACACGCACGACGAACCGGTTGGGTGCGAGCACGCGATCGCGATCCACCACCACGGCACCGATGTCGAGCTCGCGCTTGAGCGCCGACCCGATCTCAACCGGCTGTACACCCGAGCGGAAAGTGCGTGCGAAAGCACCGTTTACGGCACGCTCTAGCGAGCGCTCGACCTTGTCGAGAATTCCCATGCTCCGCCCCTTTCCCTGTTCCATAGTGGCAAACGCCACAACACATCGGGCGATTTTCGGTCAAGTTTAACCGTATTGGCTTGGATTCCTGTGTGCTGCTAAGCTTGGTGAGTTGTCTGAAGGCTTTGCCAGCAGGCGGCGACTCGCGCAAATGGCGGAATTGGTAGACGCGCTGGCTTCAGGTGCCAGTGCCCGCAAGGGCGTGGGGGTTCAAGTCCCCCTTTGCGCACAGAGTGTCCTGATCCGCGACATTGTTTACAAACATGTCTCAGATCAGGACTTTTTGTTTCTCAGTTTTGCTGCCACTGGGCGCGAGTCTCTTCGAGAGAGTGCTCGAGCAATGCACGAAGTGCGTTGCGATCCACACCCGTGAGCCGCGTGAGATAGAGACAAACCTTGCTTGCACGGTGCTTGCCGAGACTCGCCATCAGTTCAGGCCACTTTTCTGCGAAGTCGTTCACTAAGTAAATGGTGTGCTTCGATGCACCCGGTGCGAACGCGAGGAGCGGCATGCGGCCGCTGTGACCTGTTTCGTACTTGTACTCGACCTCACCAAAACCAATGATTCGGCCGGCCCAAACGACCGGCTTCTCACCGGTGATTTTGGCGTGGAGTTCGAGCAATTCCTCGGCCTCTGCGCGTCTCTGCCCGGTAGCGCGGTCAAGTACCTCGTCGACCGGCATCTCAGAGGGAGACATCGCGGGTTGTTTTACTGCCATGCTTCTCCTTCGATTGCCGTCGGTCATCGCTTCGCTCATCATACTGGGGAGGCAAAAATTGGCCGGGGGAGCCGCCACGTTCTCGGTATTCTGAAGCAGTGATCGAGAACGAGACTGCACAGCCTGAGCGGCTCGCGCAGTTCAGGGCAGAGTGGCCCGCAGTGAGCGGTAGTGACGTGCGAGCTGAAGATCCACGGGCGTATCGTTCGGCATCGACCGGTGCGTTCCTACTTCTGCCTGCGGTCGTGTTGAGTCTCGTTACCATCGTCTACTTCCTCGACCTCCCGTTTGCCTTGCCGAGTTGGCTTGATTCAGTGTGGGGTCTCGTCACGGTGACGGTGTCTTTCGGCGCAATCGGTGTGTGGATCATTGCGCTCGCCCTGCTCAGCAAACCCAGCAATGCGCGTTCAGGTTGCAACCGCAGGTCGGCGCCTACGCCGGCGGTCAGAAGCGTGGATCTGGGTGTCCGTCTCCTGTGTCTGCGCGGTGCTGCTCACCTCTCCGTTTGTGCTTGGGCGGATCCTCGACTGGTGATCGGGTCTGGCCGCCCTAGAATGTAGCTATGCAACAGGGGGTAGAGAACGGTGATGCTCCGCGGCCCCAGCATCTCATCATTACCCTCTTCGCCATTTACGCCAGGCCACGAGAGGGCGTGCTCTCTATCGCTGAGATCATTGCGCTCATGACGGCACTCGGAGTCGACAGCTCGGCCGTTCGCTCCTCGGTGTCTCGGCTCAAGCGTCGCGGGCTCCTGCAGAGCACGCAGAAAGACGGCGCAGCGGCATACCGACTATCTGATGAGCTCGTAGAGGTCTTTCGCGCTGGCGACCAGCGCATTTTCCACCAGCAGCGCGCCACGCTCGATGACCCTTGGCTTCTCGCTTCGTTCACGGTCCCCGAGAAGGAACGGCCCGTTCGGCACCAGCTTCGCACGACACTCGCGCGCCTCGGGTTCGGTCAGGTCAGCGGCGGCCTGTGGATCGCTCCTGGCTTACTCGCGTCAGAAACGAAGACCGCACTAGAGAACGCAGGTCTCGAGAAGTACGTGGAGCTCTTTCTCGGTAACCGAATTTCAAATGATCCACTCGCCGAGGCGATTCGCTCGTGGTGGGATCTGCCGACCATCGAAGCCCACTACCGCGAGTTCATTTCGGCGTTTGAGCAAGTTGTGGATCTAGACTTCGCTGCAGAGGAGACATTCGCGACGTATATGCACGCGATGACGCAGTGGCGAAGGCTTCCGTACCTTGATCCTGGAATTCCCGCCGAGCTACTTCCCGAAGACTGGGCTGGTTTTCGCGCTGAGGCAGTGTTCTCACGGCTGCGCAATCGATTAGCTGGCACCGCGGAAGGGTACGTTTCAGCAACGCTCGCTGCTGCCTAATCCTGACTCTCGCGCTGCCGGAACGTTAACCGTGACGGGGTGTCTCGGTTAGTTTTTGTGCGCCCAAAATTCGAGTGACAGGAATTTGTATGTAGGTCTTGTGACGGTCGTAAATATTGCGCTAGTGTATTTCTTGCTGCGCTGAGGTTGAGGGGAACCCCGAACCAGCTAAGGGTGAAAGGCCCGACTTCAACATCAGATTGCAAAGGAGCACAATATGGGACACGAAAATCTGCGCTGGGATAAGGTTCCGCAGGTTACTCGAGGCGGCGAAGAAGACAAAAGAACGCTTTCATCGGGTGACTGCATTCGAGTCTCGGGCGTCGGCCATGAGCACACTGATGCCACAAAGATCTGGTTCGGTCATGTGTCAAATGAGCCGGGCTACCGTTCGCTGCCTCACCACCACGCAGAAGCCGAAACTGGTGGTTACGTGCTGCGAGGTCACGGTCGCATCTATTACGGCGAAGGTTTTCAACAGTGGGTCGACATGAAGGCGGGCGACTGGGTATTTGTTCCACCGTTCATGCCCCACGTTGAAGCCAACATGTCTGTAACCGAAGAGCTCGTGTGGTTGACGGCCCGCACTCCAGACAACCTCGTGGTCGACCTTCCAGACGTAGATGACTCAAAACTTGAAGGCTACCGCCGCGCATGAGCGTCACTACCGCTGCATTTCTTGAGGCGGTCGCACTCACCGAGTGCAGTGTGGATCGGGTGAACCGGGCATTTCTTGCTGTGCCGCAACCCGTGCCGTGGCCAAAAGCATACGGTGGCGATTTGGTTGCACAGAGTGCAGCCGCAGCGATCCGCACTGTTTCTGACGACAGAGTGTTGCACTCGCTCCACGGAACGTTTCTGAGGGGTGTCGAGACCGAGGAACCAGTTCAGTACGAGGTTGAAGACCTACGAGATGGGCGTGGTTACTCAACTCGGCACATTCGTGGGTATCAGCATGGGCGTCTCGCGTTTATGAGCACCGCCTCTTTCCATGTGCCTGAACAGTTCGTGGCCCTCGGTCCGACAATGCCCAGTGTTCCCCATCCCGAGTCCCTTCCGAGTTCAGCCGAAGTGCTCGAAAGCGAGACGGGTGAAGCAGCGGAATACTGGTCACACGGTCGAAGCTTTGACATGCGCCATGTTCCTGGGCCCGTCTATATCGATATCGACGGCGGGCGGGTGCCACACCAGGCAGTTTGGGTGAAAGCGTTTACGCAGCTTCCTGATGATGCGACTATTCACCGCCTCGCGATTGCATATGTCTGTGACTACACAATCCTTGAACCCATTCTGCGGGTACTTGGATTGCCGTGGTCCAGTCCGGGCCTTGTCACGGCGAGCCTCGATCATGCGATGTGGTTCCATTCAAGCGCCCGTGCTGATCAATGGTTGCTCTATGCGCAGGAATGTGCGGGCATCAGTGAGGGTCGTGGCCTCGGAATCGGTCGATTCTTTACGCAAGCGGGTGCGCTCGTCGCAACTGTTGCGCAAGAAGGCATGATCCGGCCGGGCCAAACTTAACCCATTTTTAATCTCTCACACCCTGAAGGGACCAGCGATGGAGCTTTCCCCCAGCGGTCATCTAGACGGTTATGCGCGATCAGTGCTGCCGCCTCATGACCAATGGCCGCAACTTGAATTCACACTGCCAGAGCTGCAGTATCCGCAACAGCTGAACGCAGCAGCAGAACTGATTGACCGTGCAGTCGAGCAGTTTGGAGCCGAGCGAAACGCGATATTGCTACCGGGTGGTGGACACTGGACGTACGGTGAACTCCAGCGTCGCGCGAATCAGTTCGCACGAGTGCTGACCGAAGACCACGGAGTCGTGCCGGGCAATCGTGTGTTGCTTCGCATGAATAACAGCCCATGGGCTGTTGCTTTTTGGCTCGGAACACTGAAGGCCGGCGGCATCGTAGCTACCACCATGGTGGCCTGGAAGTCGCACGAGTTTGAACAATTGCTTCGCAAAGTGCGCCCAACCGTAGCAATTGTTGATCACGATGCTCTGCAAGACATCTCGGAGGTGCTCGAAGATCATGTGCCGGTAAACGACATTCTGATTTTTGGTGGTGAATCAAACCCATTGGTTCATGCGTGTGCCTCCAAACCTGACACCTTTACCGCCGTCGAAACCGCGTCCGATGACGTCGCGCTCATGAGTGCAACGTCGGGCACAACCGGTGAAGCCAAAGTCACTATGCACTTCCATCGCGACATATTGGCGAACGCCGACACCTTCGCAAAGCACACGCTTCAGCTTTCACCCACTGATGTGAGTGCGAGCACGGCGCCGCTGGCCTTCACGTTTGGTTTGGGTGGACTCGTCGTCTTCCCGTTGCGCACTGGCGGTGCGAGTGTGCTCATGGATCGCAGTGGGCCAATCCAACTGGCCCAGCTTATAGATGAACTCGGTATTACCGTGCTGTATACAGCACCTACAGGGTACAGAACGCTGATCAAAGAGGGGTATGGCGACCAGTTGAGCCGTCTGCGAGTCGGTGTTTCGGCGGGTGAGCATCTTCCTGAGCAAACCTTCCGTGCAGTTGAGCAGGCCAGTGGGCTGCGGCTCGTGAACGGCATCGGTGCGACGGAAATGCTCCATGTCTTCATTTCTGCCTCGGGAGACGATATCCGACCGGGTACAACAGGACGCGCTGTTCCCGGGTACCGGGCGACGATTCTCGATGACGATGGCAACGAGCTTCCGCCTGGCGAGGTGGGGCGTCTTGCCGTGATCGGCCCCACCGGCTGTCGCTACTTGAGCGATGCACGACAGTCAAACTATGTAAGTAACGGGTGGAACGTCACAGGCGATACCTATGTCATGGATGAGGATGGTTATTTCGCGTTTCAAGCGCGCACTGACTCCGTAATCGTTACTGCCGGTTATAACGTTGGCGCCCCAGAGGTCGAAGACGTGATCAACCTGCACGCCGACGTGCTCGAGTGCGCTGTGGTTGGTCGCCCTGATCCAGACAAGGGAACAATCGTCAACGCATTCGTCGTACCGCGAGACGGCGCGGCGGCCAGCGACGAACTGAGGAAATCAATCATCGATCACGTGAAGTCACGACTTGCTGTCTACAAGTGCCCGAGACGTATTGATTTCGTAGAAGAACTTCCGAGAAACCCAAGCGGCAAAATTCAACATTTCAAGTTGCGTGAGCGCGCAGCTGCGGAATCCCTTGCCGTCCCAACACTTTGAAATAAGGAGAATGAACATGCGAGTAGCCATTATCGGCGGAGGGCCAGGAGGCCTCTATTTTGCCGCCCTCATGAAACAGCTGGATCCGACCCACGATATTACGGTGTGGGAACGCAACGCCGCGGACGACACCTTTGGATTTGGCGTTGTGTTCAGCGACGAGACGTTGGGCGGCATCGAGAATGCAGACCCCATCGTTGCGCAGCGCATGAGCGAGAAATTCGCGCGTTGGACAGACATCGACATCGCCTATCGAGGAGAAACGCACACGGTAGGTGGTCAGGGATTTGCGGCAATGGGGCGCAAAGAGCTGCTGCAATTGCTCCAGGTCCGATGCTTCGAGCTTGGGGTACCTGTTCACTTCCAGACAGAAGCTCCAGACGCCGCAGAACTCATGAAAGAGTACGACCTCGTGTTGGCCGCAGACGGAATCAATTCGCGCGTTCGCACGCAGTTTGCGGATCGCTTCAAGCCGGATCTAGATAAGCGCGAATCGAAGTATATGTGGCTTGGTACAGATCGTGTATTCGAGGCATTCACATTCGCGGTGCTGCACACGCCTCACGGAGTAATGCAGCTGCACGGGTACCCATACTCAGACTCAGGCAGCACGTTCCTTGTCGAAATGCACGAGAGTGTATGGCGTGCCGCAGGGTTCGACGAAACTGAGCACGAGATCTTCCCGCCTGGGGTAAGCGATGAACGCGCAATTGCCAAGATCCGAGAGTACTTCGCTGAAGTGCTCGACGGAGCCGATGTAATGTCGAACAACTCGAAGTGGTTGAACTTCACGACCGTGCGAAACGAACGCTGGCACCACGAGAATCTTGTGATTCTCGGAGATGCCGCCCACACGGCCCACTTCTCGATTGGGTCCGGAACCAAGCTTGCAATGGAGGATGCACTGGCGCTCGCGGCTTGTCTGCATGAGCATGATGAGATCAGTGCCGCGCTCGAATCATACGAGAGCGAGCGGCGACCGGTCGTCGCGTCGACGCAACGCGCGGCGCAGGCCTCACTTGAATGGTTCGAACAGATCGGACAGTACGGCGAGCAAGATCCACTCCAATTCACCTTCAACTTGTTGACCCGCAGCCGCCGAATCACACTTGAGAACCTAGCGCTGCGCGATCCGGACTTCGCACTGCGCGTGTTGCACGGTGCAAACTTCTCCGGTCGACAGGTGGAGGAGCCAGCGATGTTCCGCCCTCATCGCATTGGCAACCTTGAGCTCAAGAACCGTATCGTGCTCTCTCCGATGGACATGTACTCGTCGGTCGAGGGCGTTCCCGGTGATTTCCATCTTGCGCACCTCGGCGCAAAGTCTTCGGGTGGAGCTGGCCTCATCATGACCGAGATGGTGTGCGTATCTGAACAGGGTCGCATCACTCCCGGTTGTGGGGGTTTGTATACCGATGAGCAGGGCGCAGCATGGAAGCGAATCGTTGAGCATGTGCACACTCACTCGAGCGCAAAGATCGGTGTTCAGCTCGGGCACTCTGGTCGAAAGGGCTCGACAAGGGTGATGTGGGAAGGAATCGACCAGCCGCTTGAGAGCGGAAACTGGCAGACGGTTTCAGCCTCACCAATCCCGTACGGGCCGGACAATCAAGTTCCAGTCGAGCTCGATCGCAACGGTATGGATCGAGTACGTGACGATTTCGTCGCGGCCACTCAGCGTGCCGCTGACGCAGGATTTGATCTCCTAGAACTCCACGCGGCGCACGGGTATCTTCTGTCTTCGTTCCTGTCACCAGTTTCGAACCAGCGCACCGATGAGTACGGCGGCAGTCTCGAAAACCGACTCCGTTTTCCGCTAGAAGTTTTCGATGCAGTGCGTGAAGTTTGGCCAGCATCTCGACCGATGACCGTGCGAATCTCGGCTGTTGACTGGCTTGAAGGCGGAAACAGAATTGATGAGGCAGTCGAGATCTCGCGCGCATTCATCGAGCACGGTGTTGATGGCATCGACGTATCGTCGGGGCAGATCTCACAGGAGGAGCGCCCGCAGTTCGGTCGCAGCTACCAGACACCGTTCGCCGATGCGATCCGCAACCGTGTTGCCGCTGCTGCAGGCGTCACTGTCATTGCAGTAGGTGCAGTCTCCTCGTACGACGATGTGAACTCCATCCTGCTCGCTGGGCGCGCCGATATGGTCGCCATCGGCCGTACGCATCTCTGGAACCCTAACTGGACACTGCACGCCGCCGCTGAGCAACAGTATCGGGGCGCTGGCGCTGACTGGATTCCACAGTTCCGGGCCGGATCACGCAAGCCGCCAAGCTCACGAACCGATGCAGTACGACCGAGGCTTTCACTTATTCGAGACACACGCTCAGGTGAACTCACGCACCACCAGCGCTGGACTCCTCAACGGCGCGAGGAGGTCGCCGCTAGATAACAAGACCGGTGGGTGCGTACGACGTTGAACGCACCCACCTCCCTATCTCACATGCTTTCGCGTCAATAATTTGCGACGACGAATGCGCTCAACCCTCTACAAGGAATGGAGACAAAGGTGTCTTCTCAAACAACAACATCCGCAACCTTGAACGCGTGGCCGGTGCCGCGGGCGGTGACGAACATCGTGCTTCTGAGTTGCTTCCTCGCAATTCTTGCCGATGGTTACGACATCGGGGTCATCGGTGCGGTGCTGCCAGCAATCGCGGATGATCCGGAGTGGGGCCTGACTCCGGTAGAACTCGGTGGCCTCGCCTCGTGGTCGCTTGTGGGCATGCTCATCGGGGCACTATTCATTGGTACATTGAGCGATCGTCTCGGTCGCAAACGCATGCTCCTCGTATCGATGACGATCTTCACGGTGATGCAACTCGGGGCAGCGCTCTCGCCGACCCCCGAACTGTTTGGGCTGTTCCGCTTCCTTGGCGGCCTTGGTATGGGTGGAATCATCCCAGTGGGTGCTGCACTAACGATCGAGTATTCCGCACCCAACAAGCGTTCCCTGAACTACGGGCTGATGTACTCGGGCTACTCACTTGGCATAGTGGCATCTGCCATCACATCAATGCTTCTGCTTTCGAACCTTGGCTGGCGCTGGGTGATTGCCGCAGGAGCAGTGCCGGTATTGCTTATTCCGATCATCGCAAAGTTGCTTCCAGAATCACTCGAATCACTGGAAAATCGCGGTCAGCATGACCGGGCCGTAACGTTGGCTGAGAAGCTTAAGATCTCGCCGTACGTGCCCGCGATCCCGAAACAGCTCGACGTGCACGAACCAGTGTCTTGGCAGCGAATTCTCGGACAGCTATTCTCGCCGCGCTACCTTCGATCCACCATCTTCTTGTGGATCGCGCTATTCGCGGGCCTGCTGCTCGTGTATGGACTCAACTCGTGGTTGCCGTCGATCATGCGTGCCTCTGGGTATGAGCTCGGGCCGGCACTCGCATTTCTGTTGGTGTTCAGTCTCGCTTCAGCGGTTGGAGGTCTGGGCGTAGGTTGGCTCTCAGACCGGTACGGCGCGAAATCTGTGCTCATCTTGTTTTACCTGGTGGGCGGAATCGCGTGCCTCCTCATGATGTTCCCGAACTCGATGCTCATTAACCTCTGCCTCGTGGGATTATCTGGAATCGGAGCGATCTCCACCTCACTCGTGCTCACTGCCTACATCACTGATTACTATCCCGCTTCAATTCGTGCAACGGCTACGGGTTGGGCGCTGAGTTTCGCGCGCATCGGCGCAATTATGGGTCCTATCGTGGGTGGGTGGCTGGCCGCGCTCAATGTGGGAACGGAATGGAACTTCATCACATTTGCACTTGTTGCCGTTGTCGCGGCGATCGCCGTCGCCCTCGTGCCGAACAAGCCGCTCGAGTCTCGGTAGCGACAAAAGCTTGGGGCGAACGCAAGCCATGTGCGTTCGCCCCTTGACCGTTTCTGCTTGAGCGCGTTCAGTGCGTAGGGGTCATGCGAATTGTGTTTCGTAGCCCACCTATTCCTTCGATAAATGTCTCAACCGTGTCACCATTACGCATGTACTGCGGGTTCTCCATTCCGAGCGCGACGCCTCCGGGGGTGCCGGTGAGAATAATGTCTCCGGGCTGCAGACGGGTAAAGCTCGAAACATAGGCCACGAGGCGAGCTGAGTCGAACACCAACTCTCGGGTGTTACTGCTTTGCACTACTTTGCCATTGATGCGGCATTCGATGTCTAAGCCATCAACGGGATCGATCTCGTCGGCCGTGACAATACATGGACCAACTGGAGTCGTGCGGTCGAACGTCTTACCCTGAAACCACTGCAGGGTTCGTTGTTGCCAATCACGCATTGAGATGTCATTGGCGACTGTGTACCCAAGAATCGCAGCGCGTGCCTCAGAAATGTTCACCTGGTAGATCTCTCGGCCGATGACAACCGCAAGTTCTGCCTCCCAGTCCACCCGAGAGGTGAGAGAAACAGCAATATCGTCTGCGGGGCCGGTGAGAGTGTCAGCAAACTTTGCGAACAGGGTGGGGTACTCGGGAACCTCACGTCCAGTTTCAACGATGTGGTCGTGATAATTCAGGCCGCAGCAGATCACTTTCGCCGGTTGGGGTACCGGTGTGAGAAATTCAAAGCTTCCTTCCGCGAGGCGGGTGGGTTCACGAAGCGCAGCTTCGCCAGCGGCGCGCCAACTTTCATGTGAAATGAACGTCTGAACATTTGGCGTATCAATATGAACCCAACCTGCGCTATCTCCAACAGCCGCAAAGGTCGCGCCCGCACCTGAGTGAGTGTTCAACTTCAATGTTGCAAGCCGCATAAATCAAGCTCCTGTGTCGTTATGCTGACGTTCGTCATATAGTCTCAATATACACAATTCGTGTGCCCAATCCCAGAAACGGAGAACATAAATGTCGAGCCAAATCATCAACCCGCCAACGCTCATCAAACCAAGCGGATTCGCGCACGGAGTGAAGGCAGGTGAGCTCGTCTACCTCGGTGGGCAGACGGCAATGGATCTCAACGGCAACATTGTCCCCGGAGGCATCGTCGAGCAGTTTGTTCAGGCCTTCTCGAACGTGCTCACTACGCTCGAGGCGGCGGGCGGTAAGCCTAGCGATCTCGTCGATGTGACGATCTACCTCACCGATGTCGAGACGTACCAGCAGCACGGCCGTGAGATCGGTCGACTCTGGCGCGAACTTGCCGGCACCGAGTACCCGGCAATGGCGGGCATCGGGGTGACTCGTCTGTGGCAGCCCGAGGCGCTTATCGAGATTCAGGGAGTCGCCTACATCTCAGAACAGGAGTAACTGTAGTCGGAAGTTTGACGAGGGAAGCGGTGAAAGGTCCGGATCCTTTCACCGCCCTCATGTCAGTACTCCAAAAGACTCGTGAGGGCTCAGAGTACCTATCGCCAAGCAACATGTGAGGGGTACTAGGAGGATTCCTATCGGTCTTTAAAATACTTGAAAAGGTGCCTCTCTCGGACCGCCAACATGGCGAGTGAAGCGCCCAAGAATGATCCGAAAGCAGCCCAAGCCATAATGCGTAGACTGATCACCAAAACGTACGAGGAATCAGAAATGCTAGCGAACTCGGCATATAGGATTGAGCCACTTCCAGCGATGAGCATCGACGGGGCGACCCATGTGAGAGTCTCAAGTATCGTGATGATGTGAAGATCTCTCTTATGTAATCCGAAATGAAGGCTGCGGGCATGCTGGATACGGCGGCTTGCAACGGAGAAAACCCCGAGAAAGGCTCCAAGCGCACCTGCCAATGCAAAAGACAGAGCAGTAATCCGCTCTGCAAATCTTGTTCTCCCATCAAAGGTCTTACCAAGTGTCGTATTGAGCTGAGAGCGACTTGTTGAAGTTTCGTCATCAGTTGCGGGATAGACAGTTAGCGACAAGAGGCTTTCGAGTTCAGGGTTCGTTGGCCAGATTTCTGCCCAGCACTCGTCGAAAGGAATCTCACTTTGAAATTCCTGCGATAAAGCCGCGTAGCCAAATCCAGCACGTCTCCCATCGTCCGGGTAGTTGAATGTGTCTGCAATGGGGGTTTGCCGGTCGGAGAGTAGGAGTTCGTCACCTGGACCTGCAGCAACTTGCTGAGCGAGGACTGATGAAAGCAGGAGGCCAGTACCGCTGTCGGTTATGTGGAGTACATGCCTCAACCCGGGAGTAACCGCATAGTGGGACACAGGGGCAGCTGGCAGCGCTGCGACGATGAGGTCGGTCGGTTCTCTGCGTAGCGCCCCAGATGAATGGATTCCAGGAACCTTAGACAGGTGATCGCACGCAGTTCCGTCAATTCTTCCAATTGCCTCAAGGGTGATAATCGAGGCTCCGCTCTCGCGGTACCGCTGAGCCTCTAGTTCAATCGAATGGGTATTGCCGAGATCGAGGTATATGAGTCCAGCTAGCAGGATAGAGAAGACCACGCACAATTGCGCGGAACGGCTAGTTCCGCTTTGAACATTCAGCCAGACTTCCCTAAGAAGCACGTTCCAGCGCATGGCCTAGCTTCCTACGAAACTGGGTACGTTGAATGGTTGGTACTTACGCAAGTCAATATGATCAGTGCACGCCACTTGTGTTTCGTGATCGTGAGTTGCAATGACAACGATAGTCTCGGGGCTGATGAGCTCTCGGATAGCTCTATTCACGTCCTGTGCTGTGGCGGGATCAAGTTGAGCAGTTGGCTCATCGACGAGGAGAAGCCCGGGACTTACTGCAATTCCACAAGCGAGCATGAGACGTTGTGCTTCCCCGCCCGAAAGCGCACGAAACTCACGCAGGGCAACTTCGCGCAGCCCGAATCTTGATAGTAGCTCTAAGGATCGACTGCGTGCGTTCTTGGTATGTTCACCTTTGGCAAGTAACGGAAGCATCAGGTGATCGAGTGCGCTCCGACGAGGAGTCCCATGTGGATTCTGAAATACCCAGGAAGTACGTCCAGGAACATTGATTACGACCTTGCCTTCTGTGGGGCTGTTCCATCGGGATAGCAAATTTAGGAGGGTGCTCTTGCCAGAACCCGACGGTCCCGTGAGCGCATAAACATGCCCCGGGGAAAGTTGCAGAGTCAGGCCTCGGAAAAGCCATGCTTCCTCTGTGAATTTATGACCGACGCCCTCAAACCTCACGGACATCTTGATTCCTTTGGGTTTAAGTTCACCAATTCAGGAAGATCTCCGTCTCGCCCAACGACAAAGGTCTGACCGAGCTCTGAGCCGAGTATCGAAACTTCGAACGATTTCTCGTTCAAAAGAACGCAAGCGTTGGCCCCGTTCTCACCGAAGAGTGCTGCTGGTGGGATCACCGCAACCCGAATTGGCTCGGAAAGCCGAATTGCTCCCTTGAGTGTCAACTTTCCTGTAGGAATTTCGTTTGGAGTCTCACCCTGAGCGGTAGATGATGCAAGCGACTGAATGTAAGAGGGCGTCTTTACTAACTTTTGAAATGAGCTTTGGTCAGCAACGCTGCCATCTGCCTCGAGGGGAATAGCAATATCGTCGACCACGAGTTCCATGCCCACCTCTTGATTGAAGTCAGGCAGGCTCTTGACGGAAACTTCACGTATTGCCCCTTGGACGGACGCAACTGTCTGATCAGGAGCAAGCATTTGCCCGACTTCAATATTGCAGTTTGAGACTTCCAAAGAATCCGATGGAACCCAAAGAAAATTTTGCATCTCGACTACGTTTGTCGGTTCAGTGAGGCTCCCATTGGCTCGGCGAAGCTCGACCACTGAAGCTGACGCATAAGGGCCCAAGACTCCGTTGCCTTCTGAGTTGTATCCAATCTTTGCGAGTTGTGCCTGCAGTTCCTCTACATCTTTTCCGAAGTCACCCATGGAAATATCGCGCCAGAGCGGGGCGCTGGTGGCAAGGTTTACGATTGGTTCCCCGTCAATCTCGATGTAGCTCTTCCCGTTTTCCCAAGTCTGACCCGGTTTGCAATTGACTGCGGTTACTCTTCCACCGCCGGATGACCTGAGGTTGGTTGATTTATCCTGAACCAAATCGACTTCCACATTGTGGGTGTCAGTGAACTCCCTATAAGTCACCGGAGCAACCTTTTCTTGGGCTGATGTACCGATGGCCTCTGGTAGATCGTCTGCAAAGACGAGGTACCCGGCGGCACCGCCGAGGACCAGCGGTATGCCGACACAGAATAGGGCTAGTGAGGCTTTAACGATATTGACCTTCACGAATCACCTACTGGAAGGAATTCGTCGGATCGTCGCTGCACGTTATTAGTGCGTCGTATCCAATCTCGGGATCCACTACATACGAGATCCCGGGGTGCGATTCAGATACGAGGTCAATTTCCTCTAGATATTGAGCCGCTGAGTAAGAGGGTTCGACTACTTTGGCGCGAACCAAGCATTCCGCCATGATTATTGACGGCTCGATGTTATTCGGGTTTGTAATCAACTGATAGCGGAGGAATCCGATGTCATCTAGGCCAGATGACATCGAACACTCATCTACCTTCTCGCCTCCCAGGCTGGGGGGCACGGAATTGAAGCTCACGAGAGTGCCGCCGTCTTCATCAATTGAATCTAACGTCATACCCGTGTCCGAAATGCACTGCTCCATGCGGGATTTGGTTTCAGCCCACTCCTGGTCTGTGATCCTCTGATCTTTGATCACCTCGCGGCTGAAGTCCGATGTAGTCCTTTTCCACACCTCCTCGAAGGTTTCAGCGTGCGGCCCTGAGAAACTGATTCCATCCGGAATAGGAATACTATTCGTGTCTGTTGATGAGCAGCCAATGAGTACGAAACTTGCAATCCCGGCAATTAGCAAAGTAGATATGTGGCGCATTCGGGTCCTGACGTAATTGTGGCCTAGTTACGAAAAGAAGGTTTCGGCGCACCGAAGAACTGTGCGACGGTGCGCCGAAACGATATTCGCGAGAGCTAGATCACATCCCAGTAGGCCTTATTTCCGAAAAGGCTCGCACTCAATGCCGCTGTAGCGAGAACCCCTTTCGGCCGCCAGCCGCTGGAATGTCTTTGACTGAGGTTCTCGACGGTGGCTTTATGTGTTCGTGAATGGTGTTGATACTGAGAGTAGAGGTTCTTCGCCTCGGCCGAGTACGTCCATGTTCCGCCGCCTTTTGAGACAGTCACTGCATTCGCTGCCATCGGTGTCGCGAGTAATACGGCTGCTGCAAGTGCAGCGGCAGATAGAAATTTTCTTGAGGTTTTCACTAGGAGATCCTTCGTTCGTTTTTGAATGTGTTCTCTCCCCCTGGTGAAACAATATGTGCCCTTGTTACGCACGTCAATATTCCGACACAAATAGCGAATGGGGCGGGTGGCTTCGTGGCCTAGTAAAGGCGAGGGGCGCGACGTAGCATGGAGTCAACGGTGCTCGGCCGATGATGGGAGCGTCATGGTTCGCGAACTTTCACACTTTGTCGATGGCGAGCTGCGCGCGGGCACCTCGGGAGAATTCTCCGACGTGTTTAACCCGAGCACGGGCGAGATTGCCGCACGCGTGCCCCTTGCTTCGCACAGCGAGGTGGCCGCGGCGATCTCGACTGCGGAAGAAGCGCAACACGAGTGGGGTGCACTCAACCCGCAGCGCCGAGCGCGCGTGCTCATGCGGTTCTTGCGCCTCATCGAGCGAGACATAGACGAACTTGCAGAGATGCTCTCGCGTGAGCATGGAAAGACGCTCGCAGACTCGAAGGGCGACGTGCAGCGAGGTGTAGAGGTCATCGAGTTCGCGCTCGGTGCGCCGCACCTGCTGAAGGGGGAGTACAGTACCAACGCCGGGAGTGACGGCATCGACGTCTACTCGATGCGGCAGCCACTCGGTGTCGTCGCGGGCATCACGCCATTCAACTTTCCAGCCATGATTCCGCTCTGGAAGATGGGACCAGCGCTCGCCGCGGGCAACGCGTTCATTCTCAAGCCGAGCGAGCGCGACCCGTCGGTGCCGTTGCACCTGGCCCAATTGCTTACCGAGGCCGGCCTCCCCGATGGAGTGCTTCAGGTGCTCAACGGCGACAAGCGGGCGGTCGACGCGATTCTCACCGACAAGCGTGTGCAGGCTGTGGGGTTTGTGGGATCCACACCGATTGCGCGATATATCTACGAAACCGCCGCAGCGAACGGCAAGCGAGCGCAGTGCTTCGGTGGGGCAAAGAACCACATGATCGTCATGCCAGACGCAGACCTCGACCAGGCCGCCGATGCCCTCGTGGGCGCGGGTTACGGATCGGCGGGCGAGCGCTGCATGGCGATCTCGGTCGCAGTGCCGGTCGGCAAAGCGACGGCTGATGCGCTCGCGGCCAAGCTCACAGAGCGGGTGAAGCAACTTCGTGTGGGTGACACACACGATGAGCGCGCAGACTATGGCCCGCTCATCACGCGAGACGCGGTGGATCGGGTGACCCACTACATCGAGGCGGGCGTCGAAGAGGGCGCAAGTTTGCTCGTCGACGGCAGGGGACTGACGGTAGAAGGTTTCGAAGAGGGCTTCTACCTCGGGCCGTCGCTCTTTGACTACGTCACGACCGACATGAGCGTGTACCGCGACGAGGTCTTCGGCCCTGTGCTGTTCATCGCGCGGGCCGCGACGTACGAGGAAGCACTTCGGCTGCCATCGGAGCACGACTATGGCAACGGTGTTTCAATCTTCACCAGAGACGGCGACACGGCGCGCGACTTCGCGGCTCGGGTCAACGTCGGCATGGTCGGCGTGAACGTGCCGATTCCGGTGCCCATCGCGTACCACACGTTCGGCGGCTGGAAAGAGTCGGGCTTTGGCGACCTCAACCAGCACGGCCCAGACTCGTTCCGCTTCTACACAAAGACGAAGACCGTCACATCGCGGTGGCCCTCCGGAATCAAGGAAGGGGCAAGCTTCGTTATACCGACGATGCAGTGACTCCGATGATTGATCTAAGAAAACTCACCGACGACCAGCGGGCGCTCGTCGAGACCGTGCGACACTTCTCTGAAACCGCGCTCGTACCCTACGCCAATGAGCGAGACCAGCAGAAAATCTTTCCGATCGACGTGCTCGCACAGGCTGGCGAACTCGGGCTCGGCGCCATTTACACGAGCGAAGAACACTGTGGATCGGGCCTGACAAGGGCCGACACCGCGATCATCTTCGAGGAGCTCGGCCGGGGCGACCCGGCGCTTGCTGCGTATATTTCGATCCACAATATGGTCGTCTGGATGATCGACACCTTCGGTAACGATGCGCAGCGGGCGAAGTGGATTCCGAGGCTCGCAAGTATGCATGAACTATCGAGCTACTGTCTCACAGAGCCCGGCGCGGGCTCTGACGCAGCGGCGCTCACGACGACGGCTCGCCGCGATGGCGACGAGTACGTGATCAACGGCTCGAAGCAGTTCATCTCGGGGGCGGGCACCTCGCGCGTGTATCTCGTGATGGCGCGAACTGGGGGCGAGGGCGCGCACGGGGTGAGTGCGATTCTCGTTCCGGCCGAATCCGACGGACTGAACTTCGGGGTGCCCGAGAAGAAGATGGGCTGGAACACGCAGCCCACTCGCGCCGTCATGTTTGACGACGTGCGTGTGCCGGTCGAGAACCGACTCGGCGATGAGGGGCAGGGTTTCTCGATCGCGATGCGCGGCCTGAATGGTGGCCGGTTGAACATTGCGGCCTGTGCACTGGGTGGGGCGCAGTGGGCGCTCGAGCAGTCGATCCACCATCTCAAAGAACGCGAAGCCTTCGGGGCGCCGCTCGCCACTAAGCAAGCTCTCGTGTTCAAACTCGCCGACATGGAGACCGAGCTGCAAGCGGCGAGGCTACTGCTGTCGCGGGCGGCAGAGGCGCTCGATACGGGGCATCCAGAGGTCGCGACAGTCTGCGCGATGGCGAAGCGTTTTGTGACCGACGCAGCCTTCAATGCCGCGAATTCGGCGCTGCAACTGCACGGTGGCTACGGGTACCTGTCGCAGTTTGGCATCGAACGCGTGGTGCGCGACCTGCGGGTGCACCAGATTCTCGAGGGCACCAACGAGATTATGAACGTCATTATTGGCCGCACTTTGCTCGAGGAATGACCACGACACTGGGAGGAGCGTTCGCATGACCACGATTGCGGTAATTGGACTTGGCCACATGGGTGGACCGATGGCGGGCAACCTCGTCAAAGCCTGGCATGAGGTGCGAGGCTTCGACATCATGCCCGCGGCGCTTGAGGCGGCGCGCGCTCGAGGGGTGGTGATCGCTGAGTCAGCGGTCGATGCGGTGCATGGCGCCGAGATCGTGATCACGATGCTGCAGGCGGGGAGCAGCGTCATCGAGCTATATGAGGGTGGGCTGCTGGCCGCAGCTGACCCGGGGACACTGTTTATCGAGTCATCAACCATCGCGGTCGATGATGCTCGCAAGGCTCACGATCTCGCGGTCGCCGCTGGCCACCAAAACGTCGATGCACCGGTGTCTGGGGGCGTGGTCGGCGCCGAGGCTGGCACGCTCGCCTTCATGGTCGGTGGATCTGAGGCCGATTTTGCACGCGCACTCCCGGTGCTCGAGGTCATGGGTAAGCGGATCGTGCACTGCGGCGCCTCGGGTCTCGGACAGGCGGCGAAGGTGTGCAACAACCTCATTCTCGGTGTGTCGATGATCGCCGTGAGTGAGGCATTCGTGCTCGGAGAGAAGTTGGGGCTCACCCACGACGCGCTCTACGAGGTCGCTTCAAACGCGTCGGGGCAGTGCTGGTCGCTCACTACGAATTGCCCGGTGCCGGGGCCCGTGCCCACGAGCCCGGCTAACAACAACTACGAGCCCGGTTTTGCGAGCGCGCTCATGGCGAAAGACCTTGGGCTGGCCGAGGCAGCGCTCGACCTCACCGGCGTTGATGCGCGCGCGGGCAGGCTCGCGAGCGAGCTGTACCACGCCTTTGCTGAGGGGGCCGGGCAGGGCAAGGACTTTTCGGCGATCATCGAGGATGTGCGCTCACGCAGCGCTCAGGAACGCTGATACTCAGCGGGCAGAGGGTTCGCCGAGCGGCTCTCGGTGCTCAGTAGCACCACGACCGAATCCGGCCCGAGCCCAAGTGATTCAAAATGCGGCTTCGCTGCGCGAATCCCCGCGAGCGTTGACGCCCCGCACGGGCCCGCGTCGACTCCAAGATTTTCGAGGTCGTGCACGGCCTGGGCGGTAGCCGGGTCGCTCACCGCGATGGCGGCGTCGAGCCCGTCGCGAAGGTCAGGCCATGCGCTCGCAGATGGGGTGCCGCAGTTGAGGCCGGCCATGATGGTTGGCGAGGTGTGGATCGACACCGCATCGCCCGCGTACAGCGATGCGAGGATTGAGGGGGCGCGATCCGCCTCGACGCTCAACACACTCGGCCGATGCACAGCACCCTCGACGCGATAGTGCCTGAGGGCTGCGAGAATCAGGGAACCCACGCCGACCGGCACAGCGAGGAGGTCGAGTCGCTCGACCTCGCGTTCGAGGAGCTGCGCGTCGATCTCTTCGAAGAGGGTGAGATAGCCGTCGACGATCCACCCCGGAATCTTCTCGTACCCGGGCCAAGCAGTGTCTTGCACGTGGATGCCGCGATCGCCCAGTTCATCAGCGACCCGCCTTGCGTGCGCTACAACTTCGTCGTATTCGAGCGCGAGCTCAGTGACCTCAGCACCCTCGGACTCGATAGCTCGTATGGCGTCGCGGGTCGTCGACTCTGGCACAAAAATGCGAGCCGACAAGTCGAGAATCCCTGCCATGTGCGCGACCGCGCGACCGTGGTTGCCGTCGGTTGCGGCAACGAGGGTGGGGCGGGCGGCCACCTCAAGGCGCTTACGGAGTTCGTCGATCGGGAGCGCGCGATCCGCCTCACCAAGAAACTCGGAGACCGCCCGCGCTACCGCGTACGCAGCACCGAGAATCTTGAACGAGGGCATCGACATGCGCCCCGATTCATCTTTGATGAACACCCGAGCGATCCCGAGCTCGCGCGCTAGATCGGGAACTTCGGTCAGCGGAGTCGGCGCGTACCCAGGAGATGAGCGGTGAAACTCCACGGTTGAAGTGACCGGGGCCGCTCTCCACTCGCGAGCCTCGGCGCGGCAGTACCAGTGTTCGGGTGCGGTCATATGTCCAGTATCGGACTCACCGCGGGTTCTCGCGAGGGTAGCGACCGCCGGTGAACTGTGGTTAGTGCTCGTTCGCCGCGACGATCGCCCGTACTTGTCGCTTTGCGCGCAACAGCATGCCGGTCATTCCGGCTATGCGCAGCGGGGAGACCGCCTGCGTAAGGCCGATGGTCTGGGGAAAGTCGTCGGGAATCGCGAGCATCTCTTCAACCTCGAGCCCAGAAATGCCCTGCGCGAGAATGCTCGCGAATCCGCGCGTTGTCGGCGCCTCAGGCGGGGCAGTCGCGTGCATCGTCACGATGCCATCGTTCACTTCAAGCACGATGTACACCGGTGACTGACACTCGACAACCCGCTCCTGCAACTCGGGATGATCGGCAAGGCGCGCTGGCATCTCAGGAAGATCGTCGGCAAACTCGAGCAGCAGCTGCAGGCGCTCAGGGTGCTCAAGCGAGAGAAAATCCTCGCGGATCTCGGCAAGTACCGGCGGCAGATTCGTCACTATGCCGCGGCCTTCGGTGCTTCGCCGGGCTCGGCACCCGTAACGATCGGTACGCGCACCGCGCTGCCCCACTCGGTCCATGACCCGTCATAGTTGCGTACGTTCTTGAAGCCCAAGAGAAACTGAAGCACGAACCAGGTGTGAGACGAACGCTCGCCGATGCGGCAGTAGGCAACAATGTCGTCTCCGGCCTGGAGGCCAGCATCACCCAAGTAGATTTGCTCGAGTTCGCTGCGCGACTTGAAGGTGCTGTCTTCGGCCGCCGCGCGACCCCAGGGCACATTTTGGGCGGAGGGAATGTGACCGCCGCGCAACGCGCCCTCTTCTGGGTACGCAGGCATCGTCGTGCGCGATCCGTCATATTCTTCTGGCGAGCGCACATCGATGAGCGGATTGCCAAAGTGGACGAGGACGTCGTCTTTGTACGCGCGCAGCGACACGTCATTGCGCTCGATCACTGGGTAGTCGGTGGGAGTGACAGTCGCGACCTCGCGCGTGAGTTCGCGGCCCTCTGCGATCCACTTCTCACGACCACCATCGACCAACCGCACGTCTTCGTGCCCAAACAGCGAGAACACCCAGAGAGCGTAGGCCGCCCACCAGTTGCTCTTGTCACCGTAAATGACCACGGTGTCGTCGCGCGAAATTCCCTTGCGCGACATGAGGTCGGCGAAGCCGGCGCCGTCGACGTAGTCGCGAACAACGGGATCGTTGAGCTCGGTGTGCCAGTCGACCTTCACGGCGCCCGGAATGTGGCCTGTTTCGTACAGCAGCACGTCTTCGTCTGATTCGACCACCACGAGCCCAGGGGTGCCGAGATTCTCAGCGAGCCACTGGGTCGAAACCAGGCGCTCGGGGTGAGCGTACTCGGCGAACTTCGGATCAGTGGTGTCAGTACTCACGGTCATGTCTCAAGGGTAGCCCCCCGAGCATGGCGGTGCCAGGGAGCTTGGCGGTGCCGGGCGGTGCTGTCAAGGGGGTTCACGCGGGAGAAGCGAACCGAAACCATGGAGCACACACCACGGTGGGTCGGTTAAGACCCCGATCCGCGAGAACGGAGGGAATATGAGTACTGCAGAAGACATTACCCAGGAGCGAGTCGTCGACATCATGCGCGACGAGCGATTCGTCATGCTTTCGACCGCGACGGCCGATGGCAAGGTCGTCTCACACCCCATGACGCCGCAAGAGGTGACCGACGGCGCAAATGTTTGGTTCCTCCTCGGGTTACAGGGCGACCAGGCCGACGCAATTAGAGTGAATCCCCACGTGAATCTTGCGTTCGCAGAAACGGGGAGCTGGCTTTCGGTCTCAGGCGTTGCCGAGTTTGTAGAGGATCGCTCCAAAGTCGCCGAACTCTGGGACGGGCAGCTCGACGAATACTTCACGGGACCCGACGACCCAAACCTTGGCCTGCTCAAGTTCGTCGGTCAGTCGGCCCAATACTGGGGTGTTCCCGGTGGTGGCATGGTTGCGGCCGTGAAAATCATGGCGTCGAAGGTGACTGGATCGGAGCCTCCCGGCCAGATGGGTACAGTCGAGCTGTAACTCGATCTGAGGTTCCGCACGTCTGTTCTTTTTAGTGCACGTCGTCGACGGGAACGCGCTTGAGCATGCGCTCTGATGGAATCACGCGCCAAGCAATCACCGCGGAGAGCGCGAGCAGCACGGCGGCGATGATCGAGGTGACCTGCATGCCTGCCGTGAACGCGTGCTGCGCGGCGGTGAGCAGGTCGGGGTTCGAGGTGCCGACCACGGCGCTTCCGGTCGCTAGAGATTGGTGGATCGCTGACGCCGCCGGCTCAGCCACGCCCTCGAGCGAGGGCAGATTAGCGCGATAAAGCGCAGTGTGGAGCGAACCCAGCACGGCGATGCCCATGGCGACGCCGAGCTCGTACGCGGTCTCGGAGATCGATGATGCTGCTCCTGCGCGTGCCTTGGGTGCGGCGCTCACGACAGCATCGACCGAGAGCGTCATTGCGAGCCCCGCACCGAGGCCAACAACAGTGAGCGCAACGATGACCCAGATGAGGCCCGGCAGACCCTCGGCCACGGCAAGAAACCCGAGGCCAAGCGCCGCGATGAAGAGGCCGATGCCAATTGACCGGCCGAGGCCGAACCAACGCAAGCTCGCAGTGATGATGAGGATCACGGCCGCCGAAGCGACGGCCGAAGGCAGCTCGGCGAGGCCAGCCTGAAGCGGGGAGAGTCCACGCACAAGTTGGAGATACTGCGAGAGGAAGAACAGGAGTCCCACGAACGCGAAGATTGAGAGTCCGTTTGCCCCGACTGCGCCTGCGAATGCAGGGATTCGGAAGAGTTCGAGGTCGATAAGCGGAGTGGTGAGTCGACGTTGGCGGCGCACGAAGATCCACCCCGATGCAACACCGATGATGATCGTCACCGGAACCGTCCAATCAAAACCGGTGCCCACAAGGTGCTTGAGGGCGTAGACGACTGGCACGATCGTGGTGATTGAGAGGATTGACGACAGCACGTCGATTCGTGGGCGCGACGGGTTGTATGACTCGGGCAACAGGAAGATGCCGGTCGCGAGTATGAGCACCACGACGGGCACGTTGATGAGAAAGACGCTGCCCCACGAGAAATGCTCGAGGAGCAGGCCACCCACCAGTGGCCCGATGGCCGCGCCTGCCGTCGCCCCGGCAGACCAGATAGCGATCGCCCGGGTGCGCTGAGCGGGAACCTCGAAGACGTTGCGCACGATCGCGAGCGTCGACGGCATAAGCGTTGCGCCGAAGAAGCCGAGAAGCGCACGGGCCGCAATGAGCATCTCAGGTGATGTTGAGAATGCGGCCATGACCGAGGCGAGACCGAACCCGAGTGACCCTATGAGGAGCAACTTCTTGCGCCCGATGCGGTCTGCAACGTTGCCCATGGTCACGAGCAAGCCCGCGATAGCGAAGGAATAGATGTCACCGATCCACAAAATCTGCGTCGCGCTCGCCGCAAGGTCAGCCGTGAGCGCTGGCACGGCGAGTGCAAGCACAGTGCCATCGACCGCAAGTATCAGCACTGTGAGCGTGAGCACTGCGAGCGCAAGCCATTGGCGGGCCGAGCCGCCGACCTTCGTGGACATTCCAATTCCTTCTCTGTACAAACCATTTGGTCGGTAACAGCATACTGGATGGTATGCTGGTTGCGGAAGTCGACGGAGTTTTCTGTAGCTGCATCGCAGCGCGGAGAGGGGACACACCTGTGACGGCACAGAACCTAGAGCGCACCGCAGAGCGAAACTCGACACGCACGCAACGCCAAATACTCGACGCGGCCGCGCATGTGATCGGCGAGGTGGGCACCGCGATGACGCTCGCCCAGGTGGCCGAAGCCGCAGGAGTGTCCAAGGGTGGGCTCATGCACCACTATTCGGGGCGTCTCCAACTGCTCATCGCAGTCGTTGACGACGCGAATGATCGCTTCCGCGAAGCGGTGACAGGCAATCTCGACCTGTCAGAGAATGCGCCCGGCAAGATGTTGCGCGCCTACGTGCGCACGCTCTGCGGTGGCGACCTCGAGGCGGCGAACTACTTCGGGTCTGCCCCGATTTGGAATGGCCTGTATGGTCTGCCCGAGATTCGCGAGGTGATGGATGCCGACACGGTGTGGTGGGAAGAGCAGCTAGCGCTCGACGGCCTCGACCCACTGGTGATCCGCATGGTGCGCCGCGCAGCCGAGGGGCTGGCTGCTGCCTACAGCTACAGCGAGGAAACGAAGGAAGACCTGCAAGAGGCGCGCGACCTGCTGCTCGAGATGACCGTACAGGGCGTTGGTCTGCACCAGGTGAACGCCGCATAACCATTGCGCGCTCAATCTTGACTCGCTTATCGCCGCGCGACACGCTAGAAAGGTGTCGCATTCCGCCGAGGTCTTCCGGGCCTTTCTCAAGCTTGGCGTAACGTCATTCGGCGGCCCGGTCGCCCATCTCGGCTACTTTCGAGAAGAACTCGTTGCCAAGCGCAAGTGGGTGAGTGAGCAGCAGTACAGCGAGCTTGTTGCGATCTGCCAATTCCTACCCGGACCGGCATCGAGCCAGGTCGGGTTCGCACTCGGGCTCATTCGAGGTGGGTATCTTGGGGCGCTCGCGGCCTGGACCGCCTTCACGCTCCCCTCGGCGATTCTGCTCGTACTTTTCGCTATCGGTGCGGTGACCCTTGACGGGGCAATTGGCGCCGGCGTCATCTCGGGTCTCACCGCGGTTGCCGTAGCAGTTGTCGCGCATGCGGTGTGGGGCATGGCGCGCACACTCACCCCCGACCTTCGCCGCATCGGCATCGCGATTGTTGCGGCCTTGCTCGCTCTGCTCCTTCCCGGAGCAATCGGTCAGGTCGCCGCGATTGGCGTAGGTATCTTGGCGGGCGTGGCCTGGTGTAGGCGGGTGGATCAGCCCGAGGCAACACCATTGCAGATCGGGGTGTCGCGTCGAGCCGGCGTCGTAGCCCTCACGTTCTGGATGCTTCTGCTCGTGCTCCTCCCGATCGCGGCGGCGACGACCCGGAGCCCCGGGGTATCGCTTATCGACGCGTTTTACCGCTCAGGTGCGCTGGTGTTTGGGGGCGGGCACGTGGTGTTGCCGCTGCTCGCAGCAGAACCAGCGATTGCCAACGCTGTAACTCCTGAACAAATCCTTGCTGGATATGGCGCAGCGCAGGCGGTTCCTGGGCCGCTATTCACCTTCGCCTCGTTCCTCGGTTTCGAGATGGGTGTGGGTGGATCAGCACCGCTCACCGCACTTATCGCGCTCATCGCGATCTTTCTACCCGGCATGCTCCTCCTGCTTGCCGTACTCCCGTTTTGGTCGCAGGTTCGGGGGAAGCCGGTCATGCGCGCGGCGATCGCAGGCGCGAATGCGGCGGTAGTGGGGATCTTGGCAGCGGCGCTCTGGAACCCGGTAGTCACGTCGGGAATCACCAGCCCGGCGACGCTTGTCATAGCTGGGGTCGGGCTTGTTCTGCTGTTCGCGGCACGGTTTCCTGCGTGGGCCGTCGTGCTCACGGGTGTCGTAGCCGGGGCGCTGTCTGGCGCGACAGGTTTTGGGTTGTTCTGGTGAGGCGTCTCACCCTACTCGGGCCGACCTAGCTCACTGGCTGGCGCAGAATGGTGCGCAGCTTCTCGGGCGCAGTTTTGCGTGGATCGCTCAAGTAGATCTCGTGGTGCTTGCCCGTGAGCCTCAGACATTGAGCCGGAATGAACTCGTCGTGCATGCGCGCGAGCACAGGCCCCTCATCGTCAAATGAGCCCACGTGCAGCGTCTGCACGCTCGTTCCTTCGGCGAGCGACTCCAGGCGAATGTCGTCGAGTTTCTCGGGAGCTCCCATTGAGCGCACCTCTGCGATCGCCGCGTCGACAAGTGCCGCGTCGATCCACTCGGGAACCATGAGCATCATTGTCCAGTGCCACTGCGACTTGTCTCGTGAGGTCGTGAACGCGGCCATGTCGTCGGCCCACCACAGACCCTCGAGCGGCGGTACGACGTAGTCGCGATCGAGCTGACGCTTGCTCGCAAACTTCAGCTTGTATGCGACGGGGTAGAGCGCTTCGAGTGCGGCCGCGTACTCGGGCGATGTGTTTGGATCGCCGTGCCCGTCGACCATGAGGTACTGCATCTCGGGTACTTCAATGACCTCGAATACTCCCCGCTTCGCGCGGTACGAGGCGAGGGTCTTCTTGAAATCAACCTTCTCGGTCATATTGCGGTCTTCAAAGTGTTGGGCGTCTTGGAGTTCGTGTTCAGCGGTCGCCAGAGG
This sequence comes from Leucobacter denitrificans, assembly GCF_014396385.1. Taxonomy (NCBI): domain Bacteria; kingdom Bacillati; phylum Actinomycetota; class Actinomycetes; order Micrococcales; family Microbacteriaceae; genus Leucobacter; species Leucobacter denitrificans. The sequence goes on along the minus strand of NZ_CP060716.1, from coordinate 1,548,039 downwards.
TCGACCACGAACTGCAGCGCTACGAGAAGGATCGCGGCCGCTGGGGGCCAGTCGAACCGAGTGATGAGAAAGACCCCGATGATCACGGTGAAGTGGAGCACGAAGATGCGAGCGTAGGGCGCGAAGAACAGCTTGCGCAGTGGCGGGAGATTCTCGCTCGGTGCCATGGCCGCGAGCACGAATTGCACGATTGAGCCGATCGCCCATGCGACGATGATGCCGCGCAGGTCAAAAGTGGCCTCTTGCGTGAGCGCACCTGGCAACCAGGCTGGGCCTGCGCCACCAGTCGAGCCCGCGCCGCCTGACGCCTGGAAGAGCCCGTTGAAGACCCCAGACACAATGAGAAACACGAACACCCCGTGCACAAGCGTGAAGATTCCGTAGTGCACGGCGAAGAACACGACCATGAGTGGTTTCTGCGCACTGCCGGTAACTTGTCGACCATTGAAAGTGAGGCTCACGGATTCGCCGGGCGCCTCCGGCGTGCGCGTGCGAATCATGTCGATCTCCGTGCGGATCCCAACCGTAATGTTCTGCAGCCAGTACAGCACGATCACCGAGCGCCAATCCCAGTCAAAGAGAAAGATGCCCACGATTGGGAGCACCAGGTAGACGGCTGATGAGACGAGGCGTTCGATCACGTATCCATCGTACGTTCTTGGTGCGACATTGGTGGTGGATCACCGGGTGGCGGGTCTCCGCGCCCGACAATCATTCCCCGTCGACGTAAAACCAGCGCCCACCCTCGCGCACAAAGCGGCTGCGCTCGTGCTGCTCAAATCGCCCATCCTCTCCGCGCCCAATCGCGGTGAACGTGACGGTGCCCTCGGTGTCGAATGGCCCTCCCTGCTCTGTGCTTTCGACGATGAGGCGCAACCAGCGGATCTCGGGATCGAGTTCGAGCTCCTCGGGTCGAGTCGACGCGTGCCAGGTTTCAAGCAGGTAATCACGCAGCCCGAGCGCAAAGGCTGAGTAGCGAGACCGCATGAGCTGTGCGGCGGTCGGTGCTGCCTCACCGTCGTGAAATCTGCCGCAGCACGCGGCGTACGGGTTGCCGAGGCCGCAGGGGCAGCGAAGTTCTTCGGGGGGGACGCTCACCGATCCACAGTATCGAAACTCACACTTGCCATCTGTATTAGTGTCGTAATACAGTGGTACACACGAAGCAACGACGAATGAAAGGAGTGACCATGCAAATTGATGATTCGCGGCCCATCTGGGCGCAGCTCGTCGACGAGTTTCGCAGGCGCATCGCCGCGGGCGAGTGGGAGATCGGCGCCAAAGTGCCGTCGGTTCGCGAACTCGCGCTCGAGCTCGGTGTGAATCCGAACACAGTGCAAAAGGCGCTCGGCGAAGTGGATCGCCTGGGCCTCACCACCACCGAGCGCACCGCGGGCCGATTCGTGACGAGCGACCAGGCGTCGGTATCCGACGCAAGAGCCGAACTCGCCACTACAACTGCCGACGGCTATGTGCACTCGGCGAGGGGCCTCGGCATGAGTCTTCGCGAAACTACCGACCTGCTCGCCGAGCGCTGGGCCGTGGACGAGGCGGGATCCACAAAGGACACCGAAACAACCAAACTTTCTCAACCCGAACGAGAGGATGAGCGATGAACGACCAACCAATCGCCGCAATCGAAGTCGCGAACCTGCGCAAGTCGTATCGCGGCCGTCCTGCACTAGCGGGGCTCAACCTGCAACTGAAGCCGGGTCAGATCGTCGGCCTCATGGGCGACAACGGATCTGGCAAGACCACGCTCCTGAAGATTCTCGCCGGAGTACTCGCTGAATGGGAGGGCGAGGCACGCGTCGCGGGGCTCGAGCCCGGACCGGAATCGAAGGCACTCGTGTCTTTCCTTCCCGACGCTTCCTTCCTGCCCGACTCACATAAGCCTGCCGACTCGATTGCGCAGTTCACAAGGTTCTTCGACGATTTCGACGCGAAGAAGGCTCGTGACATGGTCGACTTCTTCGGCCTGCCGTGGGATCGCAACCTCAAAGAAATGTCGAAGGGCATGCGCGAGAAGCTGCAGATCTCACTCGCGATGTCGCGCAGGGCTCGCGTGTATTTGCTCGACGAGCCAATTTCGGGGGTGGATCCCGCTTCGCGCGACGTGATTCTGCGAGGCATTCTGCAGAACTTCGCCGATGACGCACTCATGCTCATCTCAACCCACCTCATTCAAGACGTCGAACCGATTGTCGACTCGGTGATTTTCCTGCGTGCTGGCCAGGTGCTGCTGCAGGGTGATGCCGACGAGCTTCGAACCGAACACGGTGTGAGCCTCGACGCCCTCTTCAGAAAGGTGTACGCATCATGATCCGCACACTGTTTGCCCAAGAATTTCGCATCACCCGCAAGTGGCTGTTCACTTCGGTCGGCATCGCCTTGCTTGTCGCCCTTGCCGCATTTGCTCTCGCGATGTTCATCGGGGCGTTGCCGCTGATCCTCGGCGTGTTTGCAATCGGCATCATCACCCCGATGGTCATGGGTATTCTCGTCGCCAGCTATTGGCGCACCATGTACGGCAGCGAGGGCTACTTCACCATGAGCCTGCCGGTTCGCGGTCGCACATTGTACGCAGTGAAGGTGGCGTACGGCTTGCTGGCTGTGCTCGTCTCAGCAGTGATTACCGTGCTCGCAACTCTCGCTGGGGTGCTCCTCTTTTACCGTTCGCTCGGCGCGAGCAGTGCCGAGGTGTTCGAGGAAATCGGCAAATTGATCGACGTATTCGGCCTGGGAGTGTTCTGGTTCCTGGTCGTGTGCATCGTGACGCAGCTCGCGTTCACGGTGATCGCCGGTGCAACAATTATGAGCGTCGGTGCTGAGGGAAAGTTCAATCACCTCGGATTCGGGGCCCCGGTGATCGGCGCGATCATCTTCTACGTGATCATGCAGATCGTGAGCTTCGCTTCGATGCTCTTTATCCCATTCGGGTTGAAGATCGACGAAGCGGGAGCGGGACCCATCGTCGCCCAGGGCATGTGGAGCGACTTCGTGGCGTCGGTCACGAATCCCGATGCGGGTGACCCAGGCGTCATCGGGCTCGGCATTGTGCCAGTGAGCATCGTGCTCGCGATCGTGCTCGCCTGGTGGGGTGCCCGCTCGGTGGATCGCCGCACCTCGCTCCGCTAGGGGGAAGTCGTCACCAATCCGAGTCAGAGTTTGCGGTTACACCTTGAAGGTTGGACGCAAACTCTGACTCGGATTTTAGTGTCTTCCTACTCCCCGCGGGTGAACACCGCGACGGACTCGAAGTGGTGGGTGTGCGGGAAGATGTCGAACGCACGCAGCTCGAGCATGTCGTACCCCGAGTCGAGCAGCGACTTCGTGTCGCGGGCGAGCGCGACCGGGTCGCACGCGACGTACACGATGTTCTGGGGTGAGAGTTCGGCGAGCTGTGCGGTTACGTTGCCGCCCGCGCCAGAGCGGGGTGGATCGAGCACGACCGTGCCCCGGCGCAAGCGATCGCGCACGGGCGCCGATGCCTTGAGGAGGTCGGCGAGGTGCCGATCCACCTTTGCGGTGACCGCGAGCGCCCCCACAATTTCAGAGAGATTCTCGGCCGCGTTATCGGTCGCGGCCTCATCGACCTCGACGGTCGTGACTTTTAGCCCCTGCCCTGCGGCCTCGGCCATTGCGGCGGCGAGCAGACCGACCCCGCCATAGAGGTCGAGGTTGCCAGCGGCGGGGTCGAAGAGCCCCTCCTCGGCGAGAGCCGAAACCGCGTCTGCAACCGCACCGAACAGCATTGCCGGTGCCTCGCGGTGCACCTGCCAGAACCCACCGGCGCGCACGATGAAGCCGCGATCTTCGACGAGCTCGCGCACGAGGTCATTGGCGCCGCTCGCAGACTTCGAACCGACCTCGGTGAGCAGCATTCGTGGATCATCAGCGGAAGGCGCAACAAGGTCGACGGTCTGCAGGCCACCCATCTGCTCGAAAAGTGGAGCGATCTGATTGATGCCTTCGATAGCGAGCGGAAGTGACTCGACCGGGATCACGCGGCGGCTTCGCGCGGCGTACGGGCCAACCGTGCCGGTCTCGGGGTCGACATGGAGTCGAACCCGGGTGCGGTAGCCGAGCCCGTTTGCCTCATCGTCGCCGTCGGCCGGTTCGACGAGTTCAGCAAGTACATCTGCGAAGTCTTCGTCTTCCTCAGCTGCGAGCTCGATGTCTCCGAAGCGTGACATCGAGTCGACGAGCACCTCGGCCTTGAGCACCCGCTGCCGTTCGAGCGCAATGTGCCCGAATTCTGCGCCGCCGGGGCGTTCCTCGGGGTCACGGTCGACCGAGGCTTCGGCCCAGATGTGGTCCCGCCGATCCGCCGACGCGTCGAGCACCCGGGTGACTGCGGCCCGGGCAAACGACTTCTTCTTCGCGTCGGTCACGCGCGCGAGCACCCGCTCGCCCGGAATTGCGTCGGCGACGAAGATAACGCGGCCCTCGTGCCGCGCGACGCTCACCCCGCCGTGGGCAATGCCGGTGATTTCGAGTTCAACCTCGGTGCCGACCTCAAGTGGGCTGGTGCTGCGCTGTTCAGACATGAGCACTATTCTCCCATCACTTTGCGCAAGATCCTGGGCGTTCGTTCCCCGCTTGTAGCGCCGGGCGTATGCTGAAGCTGTGAAGCACGCAAGCGATGATGCGGTTGCGGTCCGGCTTTCTGGGCTGACGGTGAAGCGCGGGCATCGAGAGGTGCTCTCGGGCCTCACCCTCGACATTGCGGTGGGCAAGGTCACGGGGGTGCTTGGCCCGTCTGGGTGCGGAAAGACGACGCTGTTGCGCTCAATCGTCGGCGCGCAGGCGAATGTCGGCGGGGATGTGCGGGTGCTCGGGCTACCAGCTGGCTCGCGAGAATTGCGCACGCGAGTTGCGTACGCAACGCAGGCCGCCTCGGTCTACGACGACCTCAGCGTGATGCAGAACCTGGGCTTCTTTGCGAGTGCCCTCGGTGCGCCGAAGGGTGACGCCGAACGCGTGGTGGATCTCGTTGGCTTGCGCAACGAGGCCAAACAACGCGTGGAATCCCTCTCTGGTGGGCAGCGAAACCGGGTCTCGCTCGCCGCGGCACTGCTCGGGAGCCCCGAGCTCATCGTGCTCGACGAGCCGACAGTCGGTCTCGACCCGGTGCTGCGGGCAGAGCTGTGGGATTTGTTTGCCAGGCTTGCGGGCGAGGGCGCCGCGCTCATCGTGAGCAGCCACGTGATGGACGAGGCGCTCCGCTGCGACCGCCTGTTGCTGCTCCGCGAGGGCGAGGTCATCGCCGACACGACACCGCACGCTCTTCTCTCCGATACGGGTGCTCCCGATCCCGAATCCGCGTTTCTCGAAGTGATTCGAGCGCACGAGGGAGGAGCGTCGTGAACCCGGCCCGAACCCTCGCCGTCGCTGCTCGAGTGCTGCGGCAGCTCTCGCATGATGCACGCTCGGTCGTGCTGCTGCTCGTTGCGCCGCCGCTCCTCGTCGGTTTGTTCGCCTGGCTGTTCGACGAGCAAGATGGCGTGTTTGACCAGCTCGGCGGGCCGATCCTCGCCCTCTTCCCATTCATTCTCATGTTCGTCGTGACGAGCGTGACGACGCTGCGCGAACGCAGGTCGGGCACACTCGAACGCCTGATGACCACCCCGCTCGGCAAGGCAGACTTCATCGTTGGGTACGCGCTCGCCTTTGGGCTCATCGCCGTTGTGCAGGCGGTGTTTACCGTTGCTTACGCGGTGCTGGTTTGCGGGCTTACGGTCGAGGGCCCAGTCTGGCAGCTCGGTCTCGTCGCCGTGCTCGATGCTCTGCTCGGAACCGCCCTTGGCCTGCTCGCAAGTGCCTTCGCCCGCACTGAGTTTCAGGCGGTGCAGTTCATGCCGCTCGTCGTGATCCCTCAGATTCTCGTGGGCGGGTTGCTCATGCCGCGCGACCAAATGCCCGAGGTGCTGTACAACATCTCGAACTGGCTGCCGCTAAGTTACGCGGTCGATGCCGTCAATGCGGTGACCGCGGGTGACGAGGGGTGGGAGCTTTGGAAGCCACTCATCGTGATCGCCTGCGTTTCGCTCGCTGCGCTTGTGCTGGCGTCAGTGACGCTGCGCCGCCGTACTCCGTAGGGGACCTATAGGTGGTGGCTAGTCTGTTGGGCGCGCCTCAATTGCTCTTTAGCTCGCGTCATTGTCTGAGGCAGCATGCCCCAAGGTGGACTCGCGCACAATAATTGACGGCGGAAAAATCATGGTTTGACTGGATCCGGGTTCCTCGAGAATAAGCTTCGCCGCAGCCTCACCCATGTCAAAGGTGGGTTGAGTGATGACTGAAAGCGGCGCAGCAAGGTGGGAAGCCCACTGGAAGTCGTCGATTCCGAGGATCGCGATATCTTCGGGAATACGTAGTCCGCTGCCGGCAAGTGCTTCATAGGCTCGGAAGGTTGCGGCACCAGTGGTTGCAAAAACTGAATCGATCCGTCCCTGCTGCCAATAAGTCTGAATTGTTTGCGCTAGATCGGCGCTCGGCGCGGAAAGTGAATCCAGTTTGTGGACTTGTTCGTCAGCAATATGCAAACCCGCGGCCTGTGCCGCGTCGCGGAAACCTTGTGTGCGCTCTATTGAGGTCAACCGCAGCGGAGTTTGATTCACGATGAGCGTGCGCGTACAACCAATCTCGGTCAAATGCTGCAATGCAAGATTTCCCGCTGCGATGTTATCGAGCCTAATGCTATGCGCCCGCGGATGGATGAAGGTCGGTTCCCGAGTGATATACACACATTCGGTACCAGATTCGGCCATGTTGAGTATGAGGTCGTCATGATGATGCGCAGCTGTTATGAGGCCGCGCACCCTGTGCGAGTCCATAAGGGAGAGGATCTGCTCCTCTTGGTCCATGTCACGATTGCCCGCAGCTAGATAGGCCAGCGCCCCTGCGCGACTTGACACATGGGTAATGCCTTCAATAAGGCCCACGTAGTACGGGCTGCGCATGTCGGCAAATAGAACGCCGATGGAATTTGAGCGACCCGCAAACACCGCTCGCGTGAGGTCGCTCGGGCGGTAATTCAAGGACTTGGCTGCCTCTTCCACACGGTTCCGTGTTGCTTCAGTCACTGCCGAACTTCCGCTAAGCACTCGAGAAACCGTAGCCGTAGAGACGCCAGCTGTCGCGGCTACCTTTGCGATTGTCGCCCTTCGATTTTTCGTCACGATGTGAACACTACCGTCAAAAAGTTGTGGGGTTGGGAGTTGAATTTAGAGGATTCAAGATTCTCGAACTTCGATAACAGTTGCAAAAAGTACTTGACATGCTTACAGTGTAACTAGTTACATTTGAATGACAACGTCGTCCAAAATAACTCAAGAATGCGACCGAGCTATATCGATCGTTAGACGGATGGATGAATTCCAGCCGTAGGACAGGAAGCCAGAGCTATCGAATTTTCCAGCCTGACTTCGTCGCAAACATCCAAGATGCGGCTTTTGCAGACCTGAAATCCTTATGCCCAAATACAGAAAGTTAGAAGACATGACTTCAGAGAATAAACTGTTAATCGACTCAGTCTCGGTTGACATTCTCGGCAATCACTTACTCGCGACGGCCGAAGAAATGGGCGTTGCGTTGATCCGCGCTGCCTATTCTCCGAATATTAAGGAACGTCGGGACTGCTCAACCTCTCTCCTCGATCGGGAGGGTCGTACGATTGCCCAGGCAGAACATATCCCACTTCATATGGGGTCGATGTTTGGATTCATACCACGCTTATTGGAGCAATTCGGAGATGACATTCACGAGGGTGATGTATTTCTTTCCAACGACCCGTACGTAGGGGGTAGTACACACCTTCCAGACGTATCAGTTGTCGCCCCGATGTTTGCGGACGGAAAACTTGCGGGGTTTGCGGCCAGCGTTGCGCACCATGCCGAAATGGGCGGGTCACTCGGTGGCGCACCCGACATCTTTTCAGAAGGCCTGCGGATCCCGCCGGTGAAGATTATCTCCGGTGGTCTCGTTGACGACCAGGTTATGCGGTTCATCTTGAACAATTGCCGTGCTCCTTTGGATCGGCGTGGGGACCTCCGGGCACAGTTCGCAGCAGTTCGGCTGGGAGTTCAACGCTATGCGGACCTCTGTGAAAAGTACGGACCCGAGTATGTGCTTCAAGCCACCGAACTGTGGCTTGATAAGGCCGAACAGCAGGTCCGGTCGGCCCTCGAGAAGGTCACGCCAGGAACCTACTCATTTGTTGATTACATTGATTATGACGGTGCTGGCACCGAAGATATCGAGATCAAAGTTGCAGTCAGTATTAGCGCTGACAACGTCAGCGTCGACTTCTCAGGTACTTCGAGTCAGGTTCCAGGCCAGATCAATGTGGTGCCATCAGCTCTTGACGCTACAGTCTATTACGCGATCAAGGCCGCGCTGGATCCGGAGCTTCCTGCAAATTCGGGGTTCTATCGCGTGATCGACATTCAGGCAGAGCGGGGTTCAATTCTGAATCCGATTGATCCAGCTCCGGTTTGGTCGCGATCTGATACTTGCCAGCGTGTCGCCGAAGCGATTCTAGGCGCTCTGGCCCCCGCGCTTCCAGATCGAATTCCTGCAGCTTCGCACGGCTCCATTCCAAGCATTCACCTCCACGGGCGGTACCCCGAATCAGGACAGTTCTTTAGCTACGTTGAGAGCTATGGGGGTGGTTTTGGTGCATCGCCTGCTGGCGATGGACCCGATGGGGTGCACTCGCATTTGACCAACACTGCCAACACCCCAAATGAGGTCATGGAAATCGCCTATCCATTCCGGATCAAACGATACGGACTGAGAAGTGGTTCTGGTGGGGAGGGCCATTTTCGAGGCGGGGAGGGTATTGTCCGCGAGATTGAGACACTTGTCCCAGGCGTTCGTCTTCGTACCAAGGGCGACAGAGTCCGTACCGGACCATGGGGTCTCGCGGGGGGTGGTGCTGGTAGCACGCTCAGAGTGACGATTGATCCAGAGACCGACCAAGAGTGGATCTATCGCAGGGAGGATAACGGAACTTCGTTACCCCAGGGCAGCATTATCCGAATTGAAACCGCTGGTGGCGGCGGTTATGGCCAGCCGGAAGCCGCCGCAGGAACCGTGTCGGCTGAGATCAGCCAGAACGAGAGCAAGATAGGAGGCGGAAAATGACCCGCATTGGAATTGATATCGGTGGAACATTTACGGATGTCGTCGCGGAAGTGGAGGGACGTTTCTACAGTGCAAAAGTGCCGTCAACCCGCCCGAACCCCGACGAAGCTGTGTCACATGCGATCGAGGTCATCCTTCAGCGCTCGGGGGCTGCACCTGAGTCGGTTTTCGGTGTGAGTCATGGCACAACTGTTGCGACAAATGCCGCTATCGAAGGTGAATTTGCGCAGGTTGGATTCTTGACGACTGCAGGATTCGCCGATGTTCTTGCGGTGGGAAGACAGACCCGCGAGGGGCTGTATGACCTGTTGTTCCGGAGCCGCCGGATCCTTGTTCCCGCAAACATGCGTATCGAACTCGATGAGAGAATGAGTGCCGAAGGCGTGCCTCTGGTTGCGCCGGAGAGGGAGCAGGTTCGAGAAAAGGTCGCAAGCCTTATTGAGGACGGTGCAGAGGTGCTGTGTGTGGGGTTCTTGCACTCCTACATTAATGCTGAGCACGAGCGTCAAGTTGCCGAATGGATTAGCGAAGACTTCCCTCGGATTCCAGTGTGGACCTCGGCTGAAGTTGCGCCAGAGTTTCGTGAGTACGAGCGATTCTCGACAGCAGTCTTGGATGCGGCGCTTGGACCGCTTATGAAGCGTTACCTAGAACGGTTCTCAGAGCGTGTTGAAGATGCATCTATCTTTGTACACCCTTTGCTGATGCACTCGGCTGGAGGGCTTGCAACATTGAGTGATGCCGGCAAACATCCCACAATGACCTTGCTTTCTGGCCCAGCTGCTGGAGTACTGGGAACAATTGAAACAGGTCAGCGGCTCAATCGTTCTGAACTTCTCACCTTTGACATGGGAGGAACGAGTGCCGACCTGAGTTTGATTCACGGGGGCAAGCCGACCATGCTTCGACTCCGTGAGGTCGAACGAGTCCCGGTACTTGGGAACAGCCTCGACATCAGCACCATTGGTGCGGGCGGAGGTAGCATCGCGTGGGTAGATTCAGGGAAGCGGTTGCGCGTTGGGCCCCGCTCGGCCGGAGCGCGGCCAGGACCGGCTGCCTATGGGCACGGTGGTACTGAGCCTACTGTCACGGATGCGCTCGTCTTAGTTGGTCTTATTCCAGCGAATCTCGAACTTGGGTCGAGCGTGACGATCCACTATGACGCCGCGCTGCAAGCGATGAAGACAATTGCGGACGAACTGGGGCTTGACCCGGTGGGTGCAGCTCGTGCGGTGCTCGATATCGTAAACACAAACATGTCTCTCACCGCCAGAAAGTTGGTTCTCGAACGCGGCCTAGACCCACGTGATTTCACCCTTGTTGCATTCGGAGGTGCAGGCCCAATGCATTCTGTGGACGTTGCTCGTGAACTTGGCATAAGAGAGGTTCTTATTCCCGCGACACCCGGAACGATGTGTGCACTAGGACTTTTGGTCTCTGACCAGGAAGCAGAGTTTGTATCTTCGCAAATCATTGAGTTGGATGCTGAAAACCTCAAAGCTCTCAACACATTGGCGAGTGGGTTGCAACATGAGGCTTCGGTATGGGTACAAGAGCAAGCAGTGCACGGCGGAGTGCCGGACTATCGACTACGCGCAGATATGAGGTACCGAGGCCAACACCATGCACTGGCAGTGGATCTCTCGGATCTTCCACTCACAACTGAATCCCTCGAAATTGCACGGAGGGCATTCATTAATGCGCACCGTGCACAGAACGGATATGCCGCGGAAGACGAAATTATTGAGTTGGTGAGCGTGCGCCTGGAGGCGAGCGTAGCTTTGCCACGCATCGAGGATTCACCTACAAGCTATGCTTCACAAGGTGCGCCTGCGGACCGGATCCTCTCTCGAGAAATAGAGGTTTGGTGGGAACGTGATCGGAGTTCTGCTACTCGGGCGGTTCACCGCTCTGAGATTGAAGTGGGTAGCGAGATCACCGGACCCGCACTCGTGTTTCAAGAGGACACCACAATCGCGGTGCCCCGGGGGCAACGTTCACTCCACTCGTAGACGGTTCAGCGATTATCAACACTGGCCTTACCGCAGGCTCGCCAGAAGAGGCTTCCATGCTCGACGCCGCAAGGGCGTAGAGCAGCGATCCTTCGGGAGGAAACTATGGATGTAAGAATTGACGGACTTTCGCTGTCATACGGAGACTTTCACGCAGTTAAGAATCTCGATCTTGACATTGCAGAGGGTGAGTCACTTGTCTTGCTCGGCCAGTCTGGTTGTGGCAAGACGAGTACGATGCGATGCATTGCTGGGCTCGAAGACCCGAATGGTGGTTCCATCAGCATTGGTGGAAAGACTGTGTTCGATGCTGCATCGAGACGCAACCTTTCGCCGAACAAGCGGAATATTGGCATGGTGTTCCAGTCGTACGCGATTTGGCCACACATGACAGTCCTCGAGAACGTTTCGTTCCCTCTTCGCATGAAGCGTCTGCCAAAGAAGGAAGTCCGAAGTAAGGCACTCGAAACTCTTGAAATTGTGGGACTAGAGCATCTTGCCGAGAAGGGTGCCAGTCTGCTGTCAGGTGGTCAAATGCAGCGAGTTGCTCTTGCCCGAAGCCTTGCGATGGGACCTAACGTCATGCTTCTGGACGAGCCGCTATCAAACCTCGATGCACGGCTTCGCGAAGATTTGCGGGTGGAACTTCGACGAATTCAACTCGAACTCGGACTCACCTCGGTCTATGTGACACACGATCAAGGTGAGGCTTTGGCCCTCGCGGATCGCATCGCAATTATGCAACACGGGAGGATAAGTCAGCTTGCTGCACCCGCAGACATCTATGGTTCACCCGCATCAGCGTCGATTGCGACGTTCTTGGGCATGGTCAACGTCTTTAAGCTTGCCCCATTTGTTGGTGGGCGAGGTCGGCTTGCTGAGTATGAACTCGAAGTAGTGGCTGAGGGCCAGACCCAATCGCACACGAATACATTCAGTATGTGTGTGCGCCCGGAGAATATTTCAATGGCGGTCAGCCAGCGAACTGATTCTGACAATTCCTGGCCGGGTGTGATTGAGGTGAGGCTCTTTCAAGGGGCATACACCAGATGGACCGTAAAGCTCGATGCGGGACCAACTATGGAGGTTGAAACTCGGATGCAATCCTCCCCTGACTTGCATGTGGGGGATCGAGTGTATCTGGAGTTCGATGCTCGTAACGTATTGGTGCTTCCGGATGAGGTGCCGAGTGCATCCTCTGACTCCCAGGCAGATACTCCAGTCGAACTGGAGGGCCTCTCGACACGTGCCATTCCTGCCATGAGTCAGTCGAAAAAAACTCGGGCACGTTGGGGGAGGAGTAACTGATGGCTGCGGTACGGTCGCTCGTGTCACCTAGGAACACCGCGTCACCCGTGATGCGGCCGAGGCGACGTTGGGTGGTCAGCGCAATCGTGCTGAGCATCCTTGCAATTCTCATCGTGCTTCCCGCGGGATTGGTGCTTCTCTCGGCATTTAGCACTGATGTGCCTCGCCCGGGAAATATTACCTGGAATCTCACTCTGGATAGCTTCTCCCTTATTGCGACTCCAGAGGTGCTTGGGGCATTTTGGAACTCGCTGCTCATTGGGGTGTCGGCATCGATACTCGCGTGCGCGATCGGCACGGGACTAGCGTTTCTTGCAGCTCGCACGAACATACCGCTGCCTGGGTTCGTTTATCTGGTCGGCCTCATGCCAATGTTTCTACCCTCATATGTCGGCGCACTCGCATGGTCAACGCTTGGGAGCCCTGTTGCTGGACTCTTGAATATTGCTCAGCGAGACCTGGGAACCTCCATCCCACTGAATATGTACTCGATACCAGGCATGATCTTCGTTTTTGCAATCTACTACTCCCCGTATGCGTTCTTGTTGGTACATGGGGCGATGTCGATGATGAGTCCAGATTTGGAAGAAGCTGCACGAGTACACGGAGCGACCCAAGGGCGCATGCAGCGCTTAATCTCGTTCCCACTCGCGTTGCCAGCAATCATGGGAGCCGCACTACTCACATTCATTCTCATTTTTGAGAACTTTCCTGTGTCGCAGGCGCTGGGCACACCAGGTGGGGTAAACACATTACCCACCTTGATCTATCGGCTTATGAATACGAGCCCATCGAGAGGAAATGAGAGCGCTGCTATCGCAGTTATTCTCGTTGCAGTTGTGCTGCTCGTAACGTGGGTGCAGGGCCGGATCGTTGCTAAACGCTCGTATACGACCGTGAGCGGAAAAGGGGTTCGACCTAAGAGGGTTTCGCTTGGTGCCGCGAGGGTTCCTGCGTTCATTGGTGTGCTGATCTTCTTCCTTCTGTCGATCGTTCTTCCTGTGCTGGGACTTGTGACTGTCGCGGGTCAGGCAACCCCGTACCTTACTTCCCTACGGCAGCTCGTCGCGCCAGGAGGGTTTGATCTGAGCGCATTTGCGGGTGTCTTCACTTCCCCGAGAGTGCTAGACGCATCGGTGAACAGTCTCGTAGTCAGCGTGACTACTGCGCTGATCGGTGTGGCCCTTGCGTTTATCTGCGCATACATTGTCTACCGAACGAAAGCAGCAGGTAAGGAGTTCATCGAAGGCGTGACGATGATCCCGCTCGCCATTCCTGCAGTTGTGCTTGCCATCGGACTGTTGTGGACTTGGCTTATTCTGCCGGTTCCGCTGTATGGCACCATTATGGTGCTCGTCGTTGCATTCCTGGCGGTACAGGCCCCTCAGGGTTATCGCGGAATTGCCGCTTCGATGCTTGCAACTGATCGGGATCTTGAGGATTCTGCGGTGATACTCGGGGCTTCAAGGTTCACCGCAATTACGAAGATCACGGCGCCTCTCATGAAAATGGGTCTTCTGTCGACCTTCTTGCTCTTGCTCATGCTGAGTATGCGTGAGCTTACTGTTCCAATATTCCTCAACACAGGAAACGCAGAAATCTTGTCAATCGCGATATACGACGCCTTCGAAACCGGTGGCGCGCTTCGTGAAGCGGCTGCACTCAGTGTCTTCTATGTCGCCCTGATGATGATTCTCTCCTATATTCCGCGACGGCTAGTTCGAGCATAAGAGCTGAAACTGTCCGGAAATTTCTAACAAACACTCACCCAACCACTGTTCAAGCAAAGGAGCTCAACACATGAATACATTCCGAATTACAACCACGCTCGTTGGAGTCACAGCAACCGCAGCGCTGCTTCTCTCAGGATGCTCTGCCGGGAGCGCTGAGGACGCTCATGCGAACGTCAGCGCAGAGGAAAACGAGACGTCTGAAATACTCGCAATGCCAGAGATCGATGACTCCGACGGACTCGTTATAGATGGCGAACTCGTCGCGGACGCTGAACTACTTGAAGCTGCGCGAGCTGGTTCATTTATCTGGATTACATCTTCAGGTAGTGACACCGCCGAGCTCACAGCAGCCCGTTTTGAAGCAGAAACTGGCGTAAGTATTGAAGCCAGCAGACTCGCATCAACGAAGCTTAATGAGCGCCTACTCAGTGAAGCAGGCGTAGACAAACTCAGCACTGATGTCGTGACAATTGGCGACCCCGTATTTGCTGAGGAACTCGCCAACGAAGGTGTATTCGTTGCCTACTCAGGGATGCCATCCCACGATGTGTTGCAGGGAACCGAGAATGTTGTGTGGAGCGACGGAGCCTACTACACCGCATTCAATACCGTTTCTGCAATTGCGTACAACAGCATAGCCGTTCCAGCCGAGTCGGCGCCGACGAGTTGGGCAGATTTACTCGAGCCTGCTTGGAAGGGCAAAGTTGGAGTGGTGAGTGCAGGAGCTGGCGGTGCTGCGCAAGGACAGGCTGCCTTCCAGCAAGACGTATTCGGTGAGGAGTACTGGACTGGACTGGCTGCGCAGGAACCTCGGCTCTTTGACGTGACTTCTGTCGCCATGGAAGCACTCGCTCGAGGTGAAATCGAAGCTGCACCCGCAGTAGTGAATACCGCGTACGCCACGGCCCTTCAAGGCGCTCCCATCTCAATTGTGATTCCGACTGACGGTGTGGCAGGTGCATACAACATGCAGGGACTCACGACCAAGGGTGAGGACAACCCCGCAGCACAACTATTCATGAATTGGATGCTCTCAAAGAGCGGCCAGAAGTTTGCTCAAGCACAAGGCTTCGTCAGTGCACGGACCGACGTAGGACAAGTTCCCACCGGTGATATCGAGCTTCCGCTCCCTAATGACGAGATCTTCTATCCATACACGCCGGAAGAGGCAAAGAACAACAGCGCTTCAGTAGTCGCGGGTTGGAATGCCGCATTTGGGATTACGGGTTAGCAGACGCAACATTACGGGGTCTTGCACGGGAGCGTGCAAGACCCCTCAAATCCTTAGAAAGAGAATTCGTGAAAGCCATCATTGTCGGCGCCGGAGTTATTGGCGCTTCAATTGCCTTCCAACTTGCAAAGCGCGGAGTTCAGACGACCGTAATCGATGCTGAGACTCCGGGTGCAGCGGCAAGTGCCGCAAGCCTCGCGTGGATTAACTCGAACAACAAGGCACTCCGCCCGTACCACGACCTCAGCGTCATGTCGATTATGGAGTGGCAACTCGTTGCGAGAGAACTGAAGAGTGATCAGTGGCTACACCCAGTCGGAAACCTACATGTCGCGGATACGCCCGAGAGCGCCGCGGGACTAGCGGAGAGAGTCGCCCGGCTTCACTCATACGGTTACGCTGCGATTCCATATCCGGTGGATGATTTGCATCTGCTTGACCGTTCGATTACCCGAAGGGAGAGCTATGAATATGCAGCGTTCTTTCCTTTTGAGGGGTACGTTTCGACGAGTTTGCTCATTCACGATTTGATTGGCGCAGCAAAGTCGTTGGGCGCCCGATTTGTGCTCGGTGAACGGGTACGGGGCCTTGTGGTTCAGGGGAGTCAAGTTTGCGGTGCTCGCCTTGAATCTGGCGAACAGTTCGAAGCCGACATAGTTATAGCTGCAGCTGGAGCCGGTCTCGGAGACTTACTTGCCTCACACGACATCAATGTCCGGACGTCTGGTACCCCGGGAGTTTCGATCACGACCTCACCAGGTGCTTCAAGCCTTTCGACGGTACTGCATTTTCCTGCGTTGAGTATTCGACCCGAAGCCGAGGGCCGTGTTGTCGTGCGGTCCAAGAATACTGATCGTCAGATTGACCAAGCAGCTTGGGATCTTCCTCAAGGCGCTGTCGATGAACTGTTCGAGATTGCCGGGGAGCACCTTAACGACTTCGAAGCTCGGCATGTTCTTGCCGAGCGGATCGCGATTGCTTCTCGACCGTATCTCTTTGATGGCCTGCCTGTGGTCGGTAACTGGAACGGTCTTGATGGGCTGTACGTGACGACTATGCATAGTGGTGTAACGCTCGCGGCAATTGTGTCGAGACTTGTTGCGACTGAGGTCGTTTCTGGGGAGTCTCATTCCTTGCTTGACGAGTTCCGCCCTGCGCGGGTGCTGGAAGCGGCGCAACGTGGCGTAGGATACTTCGATCCATATGCACTTGAGGGCGAGCAGAAAGGTTAAATCTCCTTCCGCACAGCCTCGATGCAGGTTCGGCGCAGAGTCGAATCAGATCCGAGGCAAAGTTTGCCTTGCAAGTTAGGGGCAAACTTTGACTCGGATCTGAACCCAATAAGCTGAATCGCATGCGTTTGATTCTCGCCTCGACCTCGCCCGCCAGACTCTCGGTGCTCAGTGCTGCCGGTATCACCCCCGTGTGCTTCGCGCCCGAGGTCGATGAAGACGCCGAGGTTGCCGCACGCGAGGCCGAGCTTGGCCGTGAACTCAGCGCACCCGAACTCACGGAGTACCTCGGCAGACTCAAGGCCGAAGATGTTGTGCGCAGGCACGGCGCCGAAATCGCCGAACTCGGTGGTGGCCTCGTACTTGGCGGCGACTCGATGTTCTTGCTCGACGACGAGATCCTCGGCAAGCCCCACCTGCCCGAGATCGCGCTCGAACGCTCGAAGCAGCACCGCGGCAAGACCGGTGTGCTGCACTCGGGCCACTGGGTCATTGATTACAGCGGTGGATCGGCCCCAGCCGTCGAAGACTCACCCGCTGCTGGGTCGATCGACACAGCAAAGGTGACGCTTTCAGCCGACATCACCGACGAGGAGCTCGCGGCGTACGTTGGCACGGGAGAGCCACTCGAGCTTGCGGGTGGGTTCGCGATCGACGGGCTCGCCGGGGCCTTCATCGAACGCATCGAGGGCGCACCCAGCTGCGTGATCGGTCTGTCGCTCCCCGCGCTGCGCCGACTCGTGCGCGAGCTCGGCCACGAGTACACCGCCCTCTGGGATTGACCTGCTCAGGAACCCGGGACTCAGCGTCAGGCGAAATATGAGCTTCATGCGAAGCCTCAGACAAAAATCGTACGTTTGGTGCTCGATTTTCGCCTGGAGGTGAAATAGGTGTGGCGTCGGGATTGAGTGCCGCGACTACATTCCGCCGCGGGCGAGGAGTGCGACCGAGAGTGCGGCGATAGTTTCACCGTCGGTGAGATCGACGCCGAGTAGCTCCTCGATGAGTGCTATGCGCTGGTAGAACACCGAGCGCGAGAGACGCGCCTGTTTTGCGGCGAGCGACCGGTTTGTCGGGTGGGCGAGATACGCGGCGAGCACCTGCAGTAGATCACCTGTGTGCCCGGCACCCGTGGTTGAGTCGTGCGAGACGAGTGGATCAAGCAGCGCCGCAGCAAACTCCTCAACCTCTGGCATGCCCGCGAGCCCCCGCACGAGGTACGCGAGCGGCCGCTCCTCAGCGAGCTGCACGGTCACCCTGCTGCGCGAAGGCCCGCCGCCAGAAGGTGCGAGTGCGCCGGCGCCAGCGGCGATCCGCTCGAGTGAAGCGATCAGGGCGAGCGGCCTGCGAGCGGTAACGCCCAAACTCAGGTGTGCCCGCCACGAGGCAGGTGTGGTTGCGGGAAGCATTCGCCCGAGCTCCTGCTCAAGCCGCAAGGCGAGCGGATGCGTGTCGGGTGAGTGGGTGAATGTGAGTCGCGGATCGTTCTCGGGGAACGACAGCAACACGAGCAGCGTGCGAGTGTCGCCTGGTGACGGAGCCAGAATGACCTGCCCCTCGGGCGCGACCGTGCGCCTGAGGGCGGTTGAGAGGATCGCGGTTTCGAGCGAACCGTGTGTGCCGAAGTCGCCGGTGCCCGAGAGCGTGGCTCCGAGGAGCACGCGGTCTTCTACGGTGAGACCGCCCGCGGCAAGTTGGGTCGAGAGCTCGCGCTCGCCGCTGTAACGGCCCTCGAGCACGGCATCGAAGAGTCGTTTGGAGCCGAAGTCGATCCACTGTTCGCCGTCGGGGTCTGCGAGCCGCGCGAGCGCGAGCGCGAAGGCACCGAGTTCGAGCACGGTTTCGCGGCCCGCGGGGTGAGGCGGGCCGGGTAGAGCGGTGAGCGTGCCCCATCTGGTGCCCTGAGCTTCGACGGGAACGCGGATCGCGCCCTCCGGCAGCTCGGGCGTAAATCCGTGGTGTCGCCGTTCTGATCCCGACCAGTGGTCGAGCACCGTCGTATCGGTGCCCGACCATGCGACCACCTGGTGCCCCGCGCTTTCGAGCACGACGGGTGCGCCGAGGGTCTCGGCAATGCGATCCACAACATAATCGACCGGGCTGCGATTCAAGCCGAGCTCGGTAAGCATCGCGTGCACCTCGGCGCGTGCCTCAAGTGCCTCGTTCTGCGCAGTGAGGAGCCGCTGGTGCACGCGCTGAGTGATCTGCACGAAGCGCACCTCTCGGTGCAGCACGATGAGCGGGATGCCCTCTCGCGCACAAGCGGTAACGAGCGCGCGGGGCGTCTCGTCGAAGCGGGTGCCGAGCTCGAACACAATTGCTGCGGGCGATGCTGCGACGAGAGTTTCTACGAGGGCGGCAAGGCCCTCGGGGTCTTCGCTCTCTTGCGGCCAGCCAGCGCCAGTCGTGAGCACGAGCTCACCACCGTCGAGCAGTGCAACAGCCTCGCGCCCGGCCACCACGTGCGCCCAACGCACAGAGCGCGAAAGCCCGGTCTCTCCCGTGACGAGTTCGGGTGCGCCAGCCGCAAGCTCGGCAAGACCGAGCACGTCGCGCACGCTCGGAAGGGATTCAAAACTCTCGGCCACATACAAAGTGTACGGAGAATTGCTGAATTGGCGATACTTTGCCTGGCGACGCTTTCGATGTTCCCTGCAATGCTTGTAATACCGCGAGTTTTCGCGATCGAACACATTGAATGACACTGGGTCACTCGGGAGGAAAGATAGCTATGGCGCACATTCCACACTTCATCGGCGGCGAAAAGGTCGAAGCGGCTGAGCGCACGCAGCCGGTCTACAACCCGGCAACCGGCGAGCAGCAGCACGAGCTCGGCATCGCTTCGGTTGAGACCGTCGAGCAGGCAATCGCTGCGGCAAAGGCTGCTCTGCCAGCTTGGCGCAAGACCAGCCTCACGAAGCGTGCAGATGTGTTCTTCAACCTGCGCCAGCTGCTCAAGCAGCGCACCAACGACCTCGCAGCTATCGTCACGAGCGAGCACGGCAAGGTGCTCGCCGACGCAGCGGGCGAGGTTGCGCGTGGCCTCGAGAACGTCGAGTTCGCAGCGGGCCTCATGAACCTCCTCAAGGGTGAGCGCGACGAGCAGGTTTCGACCGGCATCGACGTTCACTCGATCAAGCAGCCTGTTGGTGTTGTTGCGGCAATCACCCCGTTCAACTTCCCGATCATGGTTCCGCTCTGGATGATCGCGTCGGCAATCGCGTGCGGCAACACCGTTGTGCTCAAGCCTTCAGAGCGCGACCCATCGGCTTCGATCTTCATTGCGGATCTCTTCCGCGAGGCTGGCCTGCCAGACGGCGTGCTCAACGTTGTAAACGGCGACAAGACCGCTGTCGATACGCTGCTCGACGCGCCAGACGTGAAGGCTGTGAGCTTCGTCGGATCCACACCGATTGCAAAGTACATCTACGAGCGCGCCGCAGCAAACGGCAAGCGCGTGCAGGCGCTCGGTGGCGCGAAGAACCACATGCTCGTCATGCCAGATGCTGACCTCAAGGTCACCGCAGACGCCGCTGTTTCGGCTGCGTATGGCGCTGCCGGCGAGCGTTGCATGGCAATCTCGGTGCTTGTCGCCGTGGGCGATGAGGTTGCGGATCGCGTGATCCCCGAGATCGTCAGCCGCATCAAGGATCTGAAGATCGGCGATGGCGCCGCTGAGGGCACCGACATGGGGCCACTCATCACTCCTGAGGCGAAGGCTCGCGTCGAGTCCTACGTCGCTGGTGCCGAGGCAGAGGGCGCGACGATCGTCGTTGACGGCCGCGACTTCACCTACGAGGGCGATGGCTTCTTCACCGGTGCGACGCTGCTCGACCACGTGAAGACCCACAGCAAGGTGTACCGCGACGAAATCTTTGGGCCAGTGCTCGCAGTTGTGCGCGTGAACACCTACGAAGAGGGCCTGCAGCTCATCAACGATCACCAGTTCGGCAACGGCACCGCGATCTTCACCCGCGACGGCGGCGTCGCGCGTCAGTTCGAGTTCGACGTTGAAGCTGGCATGGTCGGAGTCAACGTGCCGATCCCTGTTCCCGTCGGAGCGTTCTCGTTCGGTGGATGGAAGGATTCGCTCTTCGGCGACACCCACATCTACGGCCCAGAGTCGATCAACTTCTACACCCGCTCAAAGGTCGTCACCACTCGCTGGCCGAACCCAGAGCAGTCGAAGATCGACCTCGGTTTCCCGAGCAACAGCTAACCCGAAAGGTCACACGGCGATGACTGATTACATCGATCTCGCGGGCACCCCGCAGACGTTCGGTGACACCGAAGCACAGCGTGAGGTTCGCGAGAACGACCGCAACTACGTCTTCCACTCGTGGTCGGCGCAGGGCGCGATCAACCCGCTGCCCATTGCGAAGGGTGAGGGTGCGACGTTCTGGGATTACGACGGTAACGAGTACCTCGACTTCTCGTCGCAGCTCGTAAACCTGAACCTCGGGCACCAGCACCCGAAGCTCATCAAGGCGATCCAGGAGCAGGCGGGACGCCTCGCGACGATCCAGCCCGCACTCGCAAACGACGCTCGCGGCGAGCTTGCCAAGCGCATCGTCGAGCACTCATTCGAGGGTGCGCGCTCGGTGTTCTTCACGAACGGCGGCGCTGACGCTGTTGAGTACGCGGTGCGCATGGCGCGTCACCACACCGGCCGCCAGAAGGTGCTGTCGCGGTTCCGCTCGTACCACGGCTCGACCGGCACGGCGATCACCCTCACGGGTGAACCTCGCCGCTGGTCGAACGGCACGCTCGATGCTGGCGTTGTGCACTTCACCGGACCCTACGCGTACCGCAGTGCGTTCTACGCAACCTCGCCCGAGGAAGAGGCAGAGCGCGCACTTGCTCACCTCGAGCAGACGATCCAGCTTGAGGGCCCCGAGACGATCGCAGCGATTATTCTCGAAACGGTCACCGGCACCAACGGCGTGCTCGTGCCTCCGCCCGGGTACCTCCCCGGTGTTCGCGCGCTCTGTGACAAGTACGGCATCGTGTACATCGCCGACGAGGTTATGGTTGGGTTCGGCCGCACCGGCGAATGGTTCGCGTACCAGGGCTTCGACGTGAAGCCTGACCTCGTCACCTTCGCGAAGGGCGTCAACTCGGGCTATGTGCCACTCGGTGGCGTGGTGATCTCTGAAGAGATCCACAACACCTTCGTGGATCGCTCGTTCCCGGGCGGCCTCACCTACTCGGGTCACCCACTCGCGTGCGCCTCGGGCGTTGCCACCTTCGACATTTTCGAAGAAGAGGGCATTCTCGAGAGGGTTCGCGACCTGGGTGAGCGCGTCATCGAGCCGCGTCTGCGTCAGCTTGCTGAGAAGCACAAGTCGGTCGGCGAAGTTCGAGGCAAGGGCTTCTTCTGGGCACTTGAACTCGTTGTGGATCGCGAGACCCGCGAACCGCTCGTACCGTTCAACGCGTCAGGCGAGGCTGCGGCACCGTTCAATGCAGTGGTCGCTGCGTGCAAGCAGGCGGGGCTCTGGCCGTTCGCGGCAGGCAACCGTCTGCAGGTTGCTCCTCCGCTCGTGACGAGCGAGGAAGATCTCGTGCGCGGCCTCGACATCATCGATGCGGCGCTCGACGTTGCAGATAGCTACTACACGGGCAAGTAATCGCCTATTCACAGACTGGCTCGGTTCGTTTTTGAACCGGGCCAGTCGTGTTTTTGCGTGTTTTGCACCGCGGCTTTTATGATTTGCCTCTGTATCTTTTCGCCGATAAGGGCCAGAATGAGGACAGGTCCTGCGGGGGACCTGACTTTTCTGGGGAAGGAATCATGCTGCATGAGTGCACTTGAAGACATCAAGAAGTACGCCCCTGGGGCGAACGAATCAGTCGTAACCAATATGGAGAAGGCTTTTGCCCGCGCGCTGAGCAACGAAGACACGCGCATGGTGGCCTATAGCGATCGGTCAGATCTCGCAATGGTGCGAGAGACCTTCGTAAAGGGCAAACTCGGCATCGCCGCCGCAGACGCCCTCATCGATGAGGCGATCGCAGACGTCGGCGATCAGGTTGACGGGTGCGCGCAGCGCCTCACCGTGTACTACCTGCTCGCCGAGCGCTACGGCAAGCTCGACGTTTTCGCCTGAGACTTTACGGGCTGATCTGGCGCAGCGAGGCGCTCAGTAACCCGGCACCTGATCGGGGCCCTCTCCGTGCTCCGCGACATAGGCTTCAGGGCCTTCTTCGGCGGCCTGCGGCTCCATGTACATGAACTCGAGAATGTTCCCGTCGGGATCTTCCATGGTTCGCGAGTACATGAACCCGTAGTCCTGTGGATCGCGGGGCTCCTTGCCACCGGCAGCGAGCCCGGCCGTCAGCGTGCTGTCGACGTGCTCACGCGAGTCACGCGAGAGAGCGATGAGTGCCTGGGCGCTCGTGTGTGGATCGACAATCTGCTTGTCAGTGAACTGCGAGAAGTGGGCGTGGGTGAGCACCATGAAGAAGGTGTTCTCGTCCCAGACGATGCACGCCGCATTCTCGTCGGTGAATGCCGGGTTGATGTCGCAGCCGAGCGCCGTGTAGAACGACCTACTGCGGTCGAGATCGGTCGTGGTGAGGTTGACGAAAATCATGGGGGCTCCTCGCGCCGTTTCAGGTTGCTTCATTGCAGGGCACCACAGTACTCCTGTTGACTCGGCCTGACTAGGGGGTGGATCCAGTTGCCCCCGTCCCTCGCTCCGCTCCGTAGGCTGCCGCCGTGGGCGGCACCGGGCGCGGAGCTCAAAAGCGATGCTTTCTCGCTCAGCGCCCGCCCGTTGCCAACCGCATGAGGTCGGAGCTCAGGTCGATGCCGAGCTCGGTGCCACCGGCACTACCGAAGGAGTGCTGGTACTCGATCCACCCCTCGCCGCGCGCGCTGTCTCTGAAGCCGCCCTTCACGAGCGCAACGAGCTCGCGCGAGGCGCGATCCACTCGACTGCCGAACTCCTTGCTGTTCCAATCGTCAGGCGAACTCACGAGTGAGGTCGGTGCGGTCACCGCGCGCAGGTACGAGAAGAAGCCACGCAACTGGTCGTCGACCACGAGCGAGTGACGTGGGCTGCCCGCGGTCGCAGCGAGCACCACGGGGGTGCCAATGAGCAGGTCGTTGTCGAGCACCTGGAAGAACGACGAGAACAACCCGCTCGCCGCCGCCTTGTAGATGGGGGTCGCCGCGATGATTGCGTCGGCGTCGCGCATCAGTTCGGTTGCGCGTTCGAGCTCTGGTGAAACGAGCTGCGTGGTGAGCGCCGCCATAATGTCGCCGGCCAACGAACGAAGCTCGATCACCCTGGCTTCCATCTCAATGCCCTGACGCTTCGCCTCAGCGAGCGTCTTCTGCGTGAGGCGGTCGGCAAGCAGGCGGGTGGTCGATGGATCGCCTGCCCCCGCGTTTACGACGACGAGTTGTTTAGTGTCGGTCATGTGAATGGTCCTGTCTAATCTTGCGCTGGCGCGTCTGCTTCGCGCGCCTCGATAAGTTTTTGCGTGAGTCGCTTGAGTTCGGTGAGCTCTTCCGGCTCAAGTACGCGAAGTGCTTCGCCAATATCGCGGCCGTGTGCCCTACCGAGCTCGCGCTGCACTCGCTTGCCTTCCTCGCTGAGTCGCACGAGCACCGCGCGACCATCGTGTGGATCGGTCTCGCGCTCGAGCAGGCCCCGAGTAACGAGTCGATCCACCATGCGAGAGAGTGCGGGCTGGCTCAGCAGCACGCCGCTCTGCACATCACACAGGCGCATAGGCTCGTCGCGCTTCGCGAGTGTGTAGAGCACGTCGTACTCGCGCATGTTCGCATCGTTCCAAATGGGTTCGGAACCGAAGTCAGACGAGAGCCGCGAGTACGCGGTCATAAGCGACTCCCATGCCTCGTTCGCGAGGCGGATGTCTGTTCTCTTGCTGATCATTGGTCTCACAGTCCGAATGCTGCGCCCTTAAGGGCGGGGCTGTCTTGGTATGGCGATCCACCGGTCACATTGTCGCCGCGGTTCGCGTTCGGGCGTGGCTGGCGCGGCGCGGCGTCGCCGTACTTTGCCTTCACGAGCGACTCGTGGGTCGGGGCATCGGGTACTTCTGGGTCACGGCGCGCGTCGTATTCTGCGCGTAGCACCGGGAGTACCTCGGATCCGAAGAGGTCGAGCTGCTTGAGCACGGTCGAGGTGGGGAGACCAGCGTGATCGATGAGGAACATCTGACGCTGGTAATCGCCAAACATCTCGCGGAACGAGAGTGTCTTGTCGATGACCTCTTGCGGGCTGCCAACGGTGAGTGGCGTCTGGTTCGCGAAGTCTTCCATCGACGGCCCGTGCCCGTAAACGGGCGCCTCGTCGAAGTACGGGCGGAACTCCTTTGCGGCGTCTTGCGAGTTCTTCGCAATGTACGCCTGGCCACCGAGGCCTACGATCGCCTGCTTTGCCTTGCCGTGACCGTAGTGCTCGAAGCGCTGACGGTAGAAGTTGATCAGACGCAGCGAGTGTGCCGACGGTGCAAAGATGTGGTTCGAGAAGAACCCGTCGCCATAGTACGCGGCTTGTTCGGCGATCTCAGGGGTGCGGATCGAGCCGTGCCACACAAAGGGTGCGACATCGTTGAGTGGGCGAGGCGTCGAAGTGAAGCCTTGTAGCGGTGTGCGGAAGTTGCCCTCGTAGTCGACGACGTCTTCACTCCAGAGCTTGTGCAGTAGGTTGTAGTTTTCAAGTGCGAGTGGCAGCGAGGAACGGATGTCCTTGCCGAACCACGGGTATACCGGGGCGGTGTTGCCGCGGCCGAGCATGAGGTCCATGCGACCATCGGCGAGGTGCTGAAGCATTGCGTACTCTTCGGCGATGCGTACCGGGTCGTTCGTCGTGATGAGCGTCGTGCTCGTGGTGAGCTTGAGCTTCGTGGTCTGTGCTGCGATGTACGCGAGGAACGTCGTAGGGCTCGACGAGAAGAACGGTGGGTTGTGGTGCTCGCCAACTGCGAAGACGTCGAAACCAACTTCTTCTGCGTGCTTCGCGATCTGCGCCAGTCCCTTGATGCGCTCGGCCTCGCTCGGGGTTTCTCCCGTGATGGGGTCGCGTGTGACGTCTGAGACGGAGAAGATTCCGAATTCCATGGTGTGTGCTCCTGGCTGTCTGTGCGGAAGGGGTGCGGCGGCTCGTAACCCCGTCCCAACTCAATTATATGCGCTTGCATATAAATATAACCAGATGCGTCTGCATCTATTCCCAGGTTTTACAAACTAACTTCCGATCGGCATCTCAAGAGTGCGTCTCGGCCCTTCTAAGCGTGCGACTGTAATCTGCAGGTTCACGAGACTGTCTGACACATCAGTGATGCGTTGGTGTGCCCTGACAATTTCCTGTCGAACCTCGACTAGTTGCGTGTCGATCTGTTCGAATCTCTTGTCAACCTGTTCGAACCTCTTGTCCACCTGTTCGAACCTCGCATCGACGATGCTAAACCTGAGGTCCATGTGCCGTTCAATGCGCTTCTCGAGTCGCTGCATCAAGACGTACATGCCGCCGAATACAGATGCGACGGCACTAAACACCGCCACAACCGTCGTGATTATTTCAGCCGACACGTACATACCTCGATTCTCGCCCTCCTGTGGGGCTACTGCAAGACGAGGTTATTCAGAATCAGCGAGGAACGAGTAGGGAACTCATGAATTGTGGATAACTTCCGCTAGCAATTCAAGATTTCCCGGTTGTGGACGGAGGTGGAGAGATTAGAACACCATGGGACGGTCGTACTCGTCCTCGAACGTTCCGCCGAGGAGCGATGGGTCGATGTCGACAACTACGGGCACATGATCGCTCGGCGCGTCACCCTTGCGCTCATCGCGGTGAATACTCGCGTCCGTGACGGTATCGGCGAACGCTTGCGATCCAAGTATGAAGTCGATGCGCATGCCCTCGTTCTTCGGAAAGCGACCTGCCTTGTAGTCCCAGAACGTGTATCCGTCGGGAACGATGGGTCGCACAACATCGTCGAGATAGGGTGCGAACGCGTCGAACGCAGCGCGCTCAACCGGCGAAATATGGGTTGAGTGTCCCGGAACAAAGCTCGGATCACCCATGTCGGAGTCGAGCGGGGCTATGTTCCAGTCGCCCATGAGTGCAAGCGCGAGTTCTGGGTCCTCTCCAAGCCAGGTATCGACGTTGTTCTTAAGCTGCGTCAGCCACTCAAGCTTGTATTCAAGATGTGGATCGTCGAGGGAACGCCCGTTCGGAACGTACAGGTTCCACAACCTCAGGTCGCCAACGGTGAGTCCAAGTGCGCGCGCTTCAAGCGGCAGCCCGTTCGGGCCGAGGCCCTGAGCTTCTTCTTGACCTTTGATGGGCTTGCCGAATCCCGGCATACCCTCAAAGCTGCGCTCGACATCACTCATCTCGTGTCGGCTCGCAAACGCGACCCCGTTCCACTGATTGAGACCGTGAATCTCGAGTTGATACCCCGCCTGTTCGAATGCTTCGATGGGGAACTGGTCGGGGCGACACTTAATCTCCTGCATTGCAAGCACATCGATGTCTTCGCGCTGCAGCCAGTCAACCACGCGGCCAAATCGAGTGCGGATCGAGTTCACATTCCAAGTCGCGATGCGCATGGACCAAGCCTACTGAGTTCGGACTGCGTTCACAGCTTGAGCCTGGAGGATTGAGGATGACCGCTACAGATTGTTGCGGAAGAGAGGAGCCACGTGGCATCCAAAGAACTCACGCTCGATAGCTTCGCTACGACGGTAGGCACCGAGGGAATCGTCCTCGTTGATTTCTGGGCCGACTGGTGTGGACCGTGTAAGGCCTTCGCGCCGGTGTTTGAGTCAGCATCTGAAACGCACGAAGACATCGTCTTCGGCAAGGTAGACACTGAAGCAGAGCAGCAGCTCGCCGCAAGCTTTCAAATCACTTCGATCCCCACGCTCATGGTCTTCCGCGACGGTATTCTGGTTTACTCGCAGCCGGGTGCGCTCGCAGGACCCCAGCTCGAGCAGCTCGTGCAGGGCGCACGCGATCTCGACATGGACGATGTGCGCAAGCAGGTCGCCGAGCAGCAGGCCGCTGCAAAACAGGCCGCAAACGAGCAGTCGGCAGAATAGCTACCGAGGAGACCAACTCACACATGAACGCAGCTACCGATCCACAGCCAATCATTCTTGATGTGCGCACACCCGAGGAGTATCACGCGGGGCACCTTGATGGGGCGCAACTCGTGAATTATCTTGACGGTGAAGTCCACGAGGCAATTCCGCAGCTCGATCCAACTGCCGATTACCTGGTGTACTGCAAGTCGGGTGGGCGTTCGGGTCATACGGTCGAACTTATGCAGCAGGCCGGATTCACGAGCGCGACAAACCTCGGTGCGCTCGAAGAGGCCGCGGAGGCCACAGGCATCGCCGTCGTTCGGTAGTTCGCACACGCTCACAAACGAAAATACCCGGTCAGATTCTCGTCTGACCGGGTATTTCTCTCTGTGCGCCCCAAGGGATTCGAACCCCTGACCTTCTGATCCGTAGTCAGATGCTCTATCCAGCTGAGCTAGGGGCGCAATGTTGATCTCTCAACCAGAAAGACTTTACACGATCCCGTGCGGATCAGCAAAAGCAGGCACAAAAGCGGGCCCCATGCGCGAGTCGTCACCTCGGGTACGCTTGGATTCGTGCCAGCGAACCCTGCGAGTAACGACCCCACTGTTCAGACACCAGCCTCGACAGCGCCAACTGCAAGTGATCTTGCTCGCGCCGAACGGCTCATCGGAGAAGTGAAAGACTATCCGGCACCCGGCATCCTGTTCCGCGACATCATGCCGCTCCTTGCAGACGGTCCCGCCCTGCGCACGACGGTTGATGCGCTCATCGAACCGTTCCTCGGTAAGTTCGACGTGATTGCTGGCCTTGAGGCCCGCGGCTTTCTGCTCGCAAGCGCGGCGGCCTACGCAAGCGGGGTGGGGCTGTTCCCGATCCGCAAAGCAGGCAAACTACCCCGGCCAGCGGCATCGGTTGGCTACGAACTCGAATACGGTGTGGCTGAAGTTGAGGCCCACAATGACGTGCCACAGGGCAGTCGCGTGTTGCTCATCGACGATGTGCTCGCAACAGGCGGCACCCTCATCGCGGCGCGCCAGCTACTCCGTGAACTCGGCTACGAGGTCGCGGGTATTGCGGTGCTCTTCGAGATCGACGGTCTCGGTGGTAGGTCAGCGCTAGAGGATCCGCACCTGCACACGGTGTTCCGGAGTTAGGCGTGGCGAATAGGGGGAAGCGCGAGCGCAGCAAAATAGCAGAGGAGCTCTTCGATTTTTCGGGCAGCGACCCCGAACTGTTGCGGTCGGGGCGTATACCCGATCCACACCCCGAACACACCGGGTTGTTTCGCTGGCTCGCAGAGGTGCTCGGCAACGTCGAAGAGTTCTTGCGCGCGCGAGGCGGAACCAGCCTGCGCATGGGTATTCGCGTGTTCTGGGGTCTCATCGCGGCAGTCGGAATCTTCTTGCTCGTCGGCCCCATCATCAATAAACCGATGGACTTCGACGAGGTCATTGCGAGTGCCGAGTTCAAAGACGTCGAGTGGGTCGCCCAGAATGCGAGCTTCGACTACGAGGTGAGTCGTGACGACGACGGCAACTTTCGCACTACGGTGCGTGAGGGGTACACCGCGAACTTCGTGAACGGCGCAGAGAGCACGGTGACTAGGCGGATCGTCACCGAGGTTCATGGCCACGACGCAATGTTTGAGCTCGAGTCGGCAACGATCGACGGAGTTCCCGCAGACGCCAAGGTGACGGGCCGGGCGACGACCACAGACATCGTGCTGCGACCGCCAAGCGGCGATAAGTTCGATGGCACCTACGAGATCGAGATGGTGTACAGTCTGCGCGATCTCATCGAAGACACCGACGACAGTGTGACCGGCGACGCGATGCAGCAGTGGCAGTGGCCCGTCTTCGCACCGAGCTGGACCCAGGCAACCAAGGGCCTCGAGGTCTCGGTAGCCCTAGAGCGTGAACTCGACGATGAACTCCTGCGCAAGCCCTACGCGACGGTCGGATGGCTGTTAGTTTCGGGCAACGTCTGGATGGAACCAGACGAGGTCACCGACGAGTGGGTCACCTACTCATTCACGAATGACGACAGTCTCCCACCAAACTCCGATGTCTGGCTGCGCTTCGACTTCACAGATGGCACATTCACGCAGCCCGCACAAACCACGCTGTTCTGGGTGCAAACCTGGGGCCCACTCATCCCGCTCGCTGTGCTCCTCGTGCTCATGCTGTTCGCGCTCGCCGCACGCTGGGTTGTGTGGGCCGACTCGGCGGGTGAGCCGTGGTTCGTGGTGCGCAATGATCCACCCGACGATCTGTCGCCGACGCTCGCCGCGCAACTGCTCGGCAAGCCACGTCACGCTGAGCTTGTGTCGACCCTTGCCGAGCCCACTCGGGGCCACGATGCTGCCGAAAACACCCATGGCAGAAAGCGGAAGTCGCGAAGGCGCAAATGGAGCGACGGTGCACGGCAACAGCTTCGCCATTCGCGGTGGTTGCAAGCGGTCGCCTGGGCGGGTCGCCGCGCGGGCCGCGTTGGCAACCTGCCGTCGGCCATGCGGTGGTCGACACGCTGGGCAGGCGACACCACGGTGGTGGATCAGGGCCTGCGATGGAAGCCTGACAGCTATGTGCGCGACACATTCATCTTCGCGCCGATCGCTGTCACGATGCTGCAGTGGGGCATCCTCCGCCAGCTCTCCGAGCAGTTCATTCTGCTCATCGTGTGGTGGCCGTTCGCGTTCGTCGCTGCGTCAACGATTATCGCCGGCATCGCGGTGTGGGCCGTGCGCAAGCCGAGGCCGCTTACGCGCAAGGGTGCGCTCACGGTGCAGCAGCTGAAAGGTATCGACGTGTGGGCCCGCGGCACGCGCCTGCTCGATCGTGGGCCTGTTGACGATCCACTGTTGCCGTACGCAGTGCTCACCGAGAGCCCGCGAGCTGCTGGCAACGCGGTCATCGAACAGGTTGTGCAAGAGACGGGCGAGCGGCGAATTGTCGACGGTTGGCGCACGCAGCACTTCCTGTCGATTCCGTCGATGCTTGCGTTCGTCGCCACCCTCGCGCTGTTCGCAGGGTCGATCGTGCTCGTCTCGACGCTCCCCACGCCCTACGGCTCGAACGAATACCTTACGTGGCCCTCCTCGGTATCGAAGGGTGCTATCTGGACCCAGACCGAAGGGTTCGAAATCGAGGCTGAGATCTCGCGAGACGATGATGGTGCCGCGCGGCTCGAGGTAGTTGAGCGGCATAGCGTGCAGTTCACGCCGGGTGGATCCTCGGTGCCCCAGTTCGAGCGCGAGTGGCAGACCTCGAGATATGGTCAGGATTTGGGTCTCGTTATCAAGTCGGTGCGCGTCGACGGTGCTGAGGTGAAGTACCACACCGTTGACGGACAGCGCACCCGGGCTTTGGCGACGCAGCTGAGCGAGCCGCTCTCCGGTGTGTATGACGTCGAAATCAGATACGCGCTGACGAATCCGTCTGTCGAGGTGTCAGATGGTGGCGAGGGGCGACAGCAAGTGCGCTGGTCAGGCCTCTTGTGGTTCTGGGATGACACGTTCTACACCGACGGTGACGCGATCTATGACGGGACTTCACCCGTGCGACCCTTGCGGGTGCAGTTCACAATCCCACCTGACCTCGTCGACGACGTCGCGTCTGGCGGGTGGATCGGTTACGGCGACCCCGACAACCAGCCGTATGAGCGTGGCTCCGGCTTCCATGAGTGGGAGTACTCAAACACGATTTACGTTGACGGTCCTTCTGGGAAGGTCGGGGATTCAACCCGCTACGAATTGCGCATCGGTGATGTGGCGCAGTTCGGAGACGGCGCACTCGTGATGACGCTCGACGCCGATAACGTGAAGTCCCGGGTTGATGAGTGGGAGGAAGGCGACACCTCGCTCGGGGCCTTCGAGGTGGATTCTGAGCTAAACGAGACCTTCGGGCAGCACGAGCTCGCGATTAACGGCGACCTCGGAGTCACGCTCAACTTCAAGGATGACACGTTCACGAAAGCTACTGCCGGCGGCCTAATTGATTACCGCGTGAGCTACCAGTTGCCCCTCATGCTTGTGATCGCACTCACCGTCTTGGCAATTGGCGCGTCGGTTGGCGTGTTCCTGTATCTCAAGAAACGCGCCCGCTTGCCGAGCGCCTCAGTGCTGCTCACTTCGATGGGCACGATCCTGCTGCTCGCGGTCGCGCAGTCTGTTGTGTTCTGGTGGGTGACGGGCACGATGGCGGGCAGCGATGTGAAGGTGGGCTTGCTCATTGCATCCAGCCTGCTCATGTGGGTGACCGTCATTGGGCAGTGGATCGTGCTCGCAGCCACCGGTTCGACGAAACGCACGACGAAGAACCGCTAGTTGCGTCATACGTCGTCACGTGAGTCGTATCTCTGCTCGATCGGGGGTAGTTTCGCAGTATGACGACCATTGAGACCACCACCGCAGGAAGCCTGCCGCGTACGCAGGCACTTATCGACGCGAACGCCGCGCGCACCTTTGAAGACGACGGATTCACGCTGAAGTCGACCCCCGAGTTCAACGAGCTCGTCGCCGAAGCCGTGCGCGACGTAGTTGCGCGCCAGCGCGAGGTTGGCATCACGCAGCCGGGTGACGGCGAGTTTGGCAAGGCGATGTCGAACGCGGTTGATTACGGTGCTTGGTGGGGGTACTCGTTCCAGCGCGTGAACGGGCTCTCGCTCACCGAGGTGAATGCGTTCAACGAGCCAGCTCGCCGCTCGACTCCGGGCAACGTGCAGCTCACGGCGTTCCTTGATCGTCGCGACCGGGCCGCGTTTGCCGATGCGTACAACGACCCCGAGAGCGGCATTGCGACCGGCCGAACTGCAACCGCGTTTCCCACCACAACGAGTGAGATCTCGTATCGCGGCCATGATGCCGTGGCCGCAGACACCCAGCACCTGCGCGCTGCACTGAACGAGGGTGAGTCTGGGTTCCTCACCGCGATCGCTCCCGGTTCGGCCGCGCGTGTGCGCAACGACTTCTACCCGACCGAGCAGGAGCACATCGACGCCTGGGTCGGCGCGCTTCGCGAGGAATACCGTGCGATCACCGACGCGGGTCTGATCTTGCAGCTCGATGATCCGTCGCTCGCCGAAAACTGGGATCAGATCAATCCCGAGCCGAGTGTCGAGGACTATGTGGCGTTCACGCAGATCCGCATCGATGCCATCAACGAGGCGATCAAGGGCCTGCCCAAGGAGCAGGTTCGCTTGCACCTGTGCTGGGGCTCGTGGCACGGCCCGCACACCACCGATATTGAGCTCAAGCACATTCTGAAGACCGTGCTCGGTGCGAATGTTGGCCAGATTTCGTTCGAGGCTGCGAACGCGAGGCACGAGCACGAGTGGGCTGTCTGGGAAGAGAACAAGGGCCTCATCCCAGACGACCTCATCCTCGTACCGGGCGTCGTAGGTCACTCTACGAACCTCGTCGAGCACCCCGACCTCGTTGCGCAGCGCATCGAGCGCTTTGCAAAGATCGTTGGCCCCGAGCGAGTCATCGCCGCGACCGACTGCGGGCTCGGCGGGCGCGTACACCCGCAGATCGCCTGGGCGAAACTCGAGTCACTCGGTGAGGGTGCGCGCCGCGCTGCTTCGCGTATTTAGTGGTGTGGATCGGCGAGCTCGATCCTCGACCAATTCGTGAGGTCGCGGAGGAGCTGGCGGTCGTGGCTCGTCACCACGACCGCGGCCGGCATGGCACAGAGCGCCTCGGTGAGTTCGTCTACGAGTCCAATCGAGAGGTGGTTCGTCGGCTCATCGAGCAAGAGCACCTGAGGCTTGCTTGCCAGTGTGATCGCGAGATCGAGGCGCCGCTGCTGACCGATCGAGAGCTCGCCGACGCGTTTCGACGTGTCCGCGGAACGCAGCAGCCCGAGCGAGGTGAGCGATACTGTGTCGTCGCCTTGCGCCGCCGATCTAAAGACGTCAGCCGCGGTTCGGCGCAGCGGCAGGTCAGACTCCTGACTGAGCAGCGTGATCCGCGCAGTTGTGGATCGCGTCACCCTCCCCGCATCCGGCTCAAGTTCGCCTGCGAGCAGCCTGAGCAGCGTCGACTTACCCGCACCGTTCGGGCCGGTGATGAGGAGCTTCGATCCACCCTGCACTTCGACCGCAGGAACCGGCGCGAGCCGACCGTGCAGCACGACCCCTTCGGCCTCAATAAGCACTGAACCTGAGCGTGCTTTGAGCTCGGGAAAGTTGAACCGAAGCGGCGGCTCTGGCACCGTGACCGCGTGGGCCTCGAGTGCTTCACGTCGCCTGTGTACCGACTGGGTGATGCCAGCGGCTCGGCTTTGGCGCTGATGCTTACCTGTGCCTTTGTCGGGTCGCCATCCAGTCGAAAGCCGACTCTGCGCAGCAACCAGGTCATCATGCAGCTGTGCACGCTCTGCTTGCTCGCGTTCGTACGTTTGCTCCCAACGTGCGACCTCGGCCGCCCTGCCCTCCCGGTAAGCGTCGTACCCGCCGTACACACGTGCCTTTCCGTCGAAGGTTGGGTCGAGGTCAACGATGATGTTCGCGACATCGGCGAGTAGGGCGCGATCGTGGCTTACGAGTGCGACCCCACCACGCCTCGCCCGTAGACTCACCGTGAGAAAGTCGAGCCCCGAGCGATCGAGGTGATTCGTCGGCTCGTCGAGCAGCAGCAGGTCGTGGTCGCCGCCGAGCAAGCATGCGAGCCTCACGCGGTATCGCTGCCCGACCGAGAGCGTGTCGAGCCTGTGGTCCCGGTCGAAGTCTGCGTCGAGCTCGCGAAGTGCGAGCGTAACTCGGCGCTCAGCACCCCATGCCTCGAGGGCCTCAACGTGCTCGAGCGCCTCGGCATAGCGAGTTTCAGCATGTGGATCGTCACCGCTCCCGAGCCCTGCCGCCGCTGCATCGAGCTGCTCGAGCGCCGCAGTTGATTCTGCGATCGCTTCAGTGACGGCGTCTTCGACAGTGCGCTCGTCGTGCGTGGGCATCTCTTGGTCGGCGACGCCGATCGATCCAATGCGAGTGACTGATCCACTGTCTGGCTCAAACCTGCCAGCGAGCAATTGCAACAGGGTGGTCTTGCCGCGACCGTTCTCGCCGACGATGCCGACGCGTGATTGTGCTGAGATCGACAGGTCGATCTTGTTGAGAATGCGATTGCCGCCGCGCGAAACTGAGGCGGAGGCGAGAGTTATTTGGGCGCGTGCAGACGCCCCAGAGTGTTTTTGGGTATGCAAAATACTTCCTCGGTGTCGGAGTTACAGAAGACCGATCACCGAACTAGAGAAAGAAGTAATGCTTATGCACGCGTCTAGGGTACCAGGTTGGTTTGTAGCGAGGTGGATCGGTGGGGCGTTCGGGATAGTCGCGCATCGGGGTTCGCGTGGCAACGAAGGTGACACGCGGGGCGCGTCAAAAATGCGACGCATTTTTGCCTGGCGCGCTGGGCCGACTGGCCCAGGTTTAAGCGAATAGCCCGAACGCCCCACCGATCCGGACCGCTACTGAGCCTCGTCGTAGACGGCGATGAGACGCCCGACGACCCCGCCTTCGCGGAGGCGATCGATCGCTTCGGGAATCTCTGCGTGCGTGATGAGGTTCACCGGCGGGTTGAGATCGCCAGAGCGCATCAGCTCGTAGAGGTTCTCGAGATCCTCCTTGGTGCCCGAGTTCGAGCCCTTCACAGTGAGCTGCTTTGTGATGAGCTGGAGGGTGTCGAGGCGCGCCTCGAGCTTGCCCATACCCACCTGCACGAACACGCCGAACTTCGAGAGTGCGTTCACGCCTGATTCGGTGGTAACGCCGAAACCTGCGTAGTCAACCACAACTTCGAGGCCCTTGTCGGCAAACTCTTCGATCGATTCGCCAACTCCTGCGAGGCCGATTTCGTCGGCAAGCTCGCGCGCGGCTAGGCTGAGATCTGCGCCGTACACTTCAGCCCCAGAAAGTACTGCGACGCGGGCGCCAATGTAGCCGAGTCCACCGAGTCCGATGACTCCGACCTTCGTGCCCTTCTTCACCTCGCCGAGGGTCATGATGGCGTGGTATGCCGTGAGGCCTGCGTCGGTCGCCATAGCGCCGAGTTCGAATGAGACCTCGTCGGGCAGCTTGACGAGGTTATCGTCAGTTGCGAGGAGCTTCGGCCCGAAGCCGCCGTCCCACTTGCCGTACCCGAGTGCGTCTCCGTCGGAGAACATCGGTGCGAGGCCTACGCGGTCGCCGACCTTCCAGTGATCCATGCCTTCGCCCACCTCGGTGATGACGCCAGCGTTCTCGTGGCCCATCGTGCGGGGGAGTGTGGGGAAGAGGCCCATCCAACCTTCGTCGTCGAGCGCAGAAACGTCAGAGTGGCAGACGCCGGCTACTCGAACGGTGACAACGACCTGACCTGGCCCAGCGGTGGGTTCGGGTACCTCGTTGAGCTCAAGAGGTTTGTTGGTTCCTGTGAACTGCCATGCCTTCATGTCACAACTCCTTTTATATTCGTTTGCATATAAATACAACCGGCTTCAAATGCGAAGTATTCCTGGGTGGATCTTCTGTGGGTGCGGCGCGTGTCGCCGCTCGGCGCAGAATAGAAAAAGGGTCGCACGTCCAGTGTGACGCGCGACCCTTCTGATTGGCTGATTAGTTGTTTACGCCGAATCCGCCAGTCCAGGTGATCTTCTCGCCAGCGGCGAGGGTGAGCTGCAGGAACCCGATTGCTTCGAGCTCGTGCGCGCGCTTCAGTGAGCCCGCGTCGATCGCGCCGAGGCCGCCTGCCTGCACTGCTGTAACAAGAGCTGACTTCGCGTCTGCGTCGTCACCCGCGACGAGCACAGTGGTCTTGGTGTCGCCTACCTTGCCTGATGCGAGTGTTGCCGCGAAGGTGGTGTTGAAGGCCTTGAGTACGCGCGAGTTGGGCAGAGCACTCTGAATTTCAGCTGCTGCTGAGCTGCCAACCGGCACGGTGAGCGAGTCAAAGGTCTCGAAGTTCAACGGGTTGGTGATGTCAACGACAGTCTTGCCAGCGAACTTATCCGCATTGTTCTTGAGGATCTCAGCGACCGCGGGGTACGGCACTGCGAGAACGACAGTGTCGCCATTCACTACCGCGTCGGCGGCCTGTTCGTGCGACACGTAGTCGACTGAGGCGCCGCCGTTTGCAAAGACGCCGCCGATTGCGTTTGCCATGTTGCCGGTGCCGAAGATTGTGAATGAAGCCATGATGGGTTTCCCCTTTAGTTGTACGTGTAACTAAATGATAGACACACTTTGGTTGTAAGTGCAACCAAAGTGGCTGAATTCGAGCTGTTATCCGTATGCGTGCTCAATCGCAGATGCGATGTCCTGCGGACCAGTGATTCGGGAAAGCAGTTCGTCGCTGTCGCTTACAACCCATACCGCGCACTCTTCGAATGTGCGGCCACCGTGACCGCCCGTATCAAGATGGCCGTGGTCGGTCGTGATCACAACGATCCACTCATCTCGATCGCCGCGCGCCGCAAGGGCATTGAGCACAGAGCCGATGTGTTCGTCGCAGCGCTCGATTGCCTTGAGATAGCTCGTGCCGATTCCCTCAGTGTGCCCGACGGTATCGACCTGACCGAAGTACACGAAACCACCATCAACTTCTGGAACGCCGACGAGTTCGATGGCAGCATCGCGAACCATCACGTCGCCCGGAATGTATATTTCCGGGGTCTCGACGCGGAGCGGTGCTGCGAACGCACGCACAAGTGAAGGGTTGACGATAGGGCCACATTCGACCCGACTCGTAAGTGGTGGCCACGATGCCGCAGCAACCGGATGTTTGGCCTTTCCAGCGGTAACGAGCCGCGAGAAAACGTCTGGCACTCGCATGGTTGGTTGCTGAATATTGTCGTGAACGCCGTGCTCTTCGGGAAAGGCTCCGGTGAGAATGGTGCTCCACATGGGGCCCGAGACGGTGTGGCATCGTTCATCGATATCGATCGCAGTACGGCCACCGCGCTCAGCAACAGCATCGATGTGCGGGGTCGATGCCTGTTCGAGTGAATCACGTCTGACGCCGTCGAGACCGAAGAGAAGGACTTTCTTGGTCATGCTGCAGTTGCTCCTTCGTATGTTTCCATTACCTGCTCAGAACCCACTGCGACCAAGCGCCCCTTCGAGTAGACGTTAATGTCCTTCGCATCGACGCTCACGTCGACGGCACTGTCATCTTCGATGTGCACGGCAAGTGACCCAGTAACTACTGCCTTAAGTTTCTCCTCGCCTGCGAGCTGGAGTTTGAGTGAACTCGTTGAACCGAGGTAGGTGCGCGTTCTCACCCGTGCAGGAACCCATCTCGCTTCAGCCCATTCATTGACGACGCTGTTTGACCGCCGAGCTCCTCCGGCCAGAGTTACATTCACGCTCTCCGCCCTGAATGAGCAGCGCACCTTTTCTCCGTCGGGCACGGGTGACGGGAGGTCGAAGAGTCCCTCCCACCTGAGTCGACCCTCCGAGGCTACGACTTTGATATCGTTACGGCGACCAATGAAGTTCGCGCCCTCGCGATGGCTTGGTCTTGCGTAAATCTCTGCTGGTTCTGCGACTTGCAAGATGCCCGAACTGCCCATGAGCACAATCCGATCCGACATGGCGAACGCCTCGGTCTGATCGTGCGTAACGAAGATCGTAGTGATTCCGACCTCTTTTTGAATGTCGCGGATCTGATCGCGCAAACGCGATCGTACCTGGGCATCAAGTGCACTCAGTGGCTCGTCGAGGAGGAGAATGCGCGGGCGAGGGGCGAGCGCCCGTGCGAGAGCGACCCGCTGTTGCTGACCCCCTGAGAGCTGTTTTGGCCGCTTATGCTGGTGCTTTTCTAGCCCGATGAGCTCGACCATCTCGTCAACCCTCCGCTCGATATCGGCCCGTTGCATTCGAGCTGCTTCGAGCGGGAACGCGATGTTCTTGCGCACGGTCATGTTCGGGAAGAGGGAATACTGCTGAAACACCATGCCAATACCGCGCTTCTGCGCGGGTACGTTCGTCATGTCGACACCATCGAACTCGACGCTGCCTGAGTCGAAAGACTGAAGGCCAGCAATAACCCGAAGCAGTGTCGTCTTGCCGCACCCGGAAGGTCCGAGCAGGGAGACGAATTCTCCTTCAGAGAATTCGAGCGACACGTCGTCGAGAACGACATGATCTCCATATGCTTTGCGAACGTTCTTCACAGTGACCGCGCTCATCGCTTCACTCCTTTTCTATTTTGTAGCTTTTGCGAACCACCCAGCGTGGGTTGTGCGGGATCAGAGTCGATACGACTGAGAACCATCGAGACAGCGAACAACACGAGGAAAATCGCGAACGAGACTGCGGCGAGGTCGGTGCCTGCCCCTGGAACGCGCCCGTGGAACATGCGCAACGTCCAGAGCGGCAGTGTTTCATAAGCGCCACCGATGATGATTTGCGTGATCGCGAACTCACCGAAAGCTGCCGAAGCAACAAGCAGCGTGCCTGACATGATGCCCTTCTTTGCCGATGGCACGGCCACCCGAGTGATTGTCTGCCACCACCCTGCGCCGCTCATCTGTGCTGCCTCAGCGAGCTGCTTCACGTTATTCGAAATCAATGAGCTCTCGACTGCCCAATATAGGTACGGAAATGTCACTGCTGAGATCGTCACTACGAGCAGTCCCACTGTGGCGAAGAGTTGCGGGGCGAATTCTCCTACCGTGAGCTGCATGCCAGCAGCGATCACGATCCACGGCAGTGCGAAGGGCGCGATCGCAAGCGCGTGGAAGAGCGATCGGAGCCGGGGTGACACGACAACCGCGATGTAGGCCGCGGGAATCACAACGATCCAGTTGATCACACACACCATGAGCGTGACGAAAAGCGACCGGCCGGTGGCCTGCACAACGTCGGTATTCTGCAGAGCATTCTTCCAGTGCTCCAGAGTGAACGCAGATGGTAAGACAGTTCCATCCCACACTCGCGAGAAGCTGAAGAGGAGTAGCGCGAGAAGCGGTAGCCCGAGGTACACGAACAGCAGAACGATGGGTATGCGCGAGCTATTGAATCGCTGAACACGGGTGGGACGTGTCGAGCTCTGAGTCAGTGTAAGTGTCACAGTATCTTCTCCCCTCGGCGCTGCACAGTGCGGTACAGCCAGATCAATGCAATCGCTTGGACCATGAGCAACACGGCGAGCGTGGCTGGGTGCTCGAGCCCGAAGATTCCCCCCTGCACTCCGAGCCCAATTTGAACGGAGAGTAAGTCGACCGAACTGGGAGACTGGGTTACCACATATGGCACTCCATACGCTCCCATCGCCCACATAAACACCTGAAGCGCGTTGCCGAGCACGAAGGGCGTGAGCACGGGTATGCCAACACGAGTCCAGTATCGCCAGGTACCCGCACCTGCCATGCGTGACGCTTCACGCCACTCGTCGCGAAGCAGCGCATAGCTCGGCAAGGTGAGGAGGAGATAGAGGGGAAGGTGCACGTACAACATGATGATGTTCAGCCCCGCCATTGATCCGAGTGTGGGAAATTCGGTGGGTTCAAAGATTTTGCCCCACAGGATCGAGAGCATCCCGTTCGCCCCAATGAGTAAAAGGAATGCAAACGCGAGACTCGGTCCGCCGAAATTCGATGCGACATTAATTGCCGACATCACCCACCCGCGCGACTTCGTTGAGAGGCGGAGGAGCGCGAGAGCTATTGGGGTACCGATGCCCA
This sequence comes from Leucobacter denitrificans, assembly GCF_014396385.1. Taxonomy (NCBI): domain Bacteria; kingdom Bacillati; phylum Actinomycetota; class Actinomycetes; order Micrococcales; family Microbacteriaceae; genus Leucobacter; species Leucobacter denitrificans. The sequence goes on along the minus strand of NZ_CP060716.1, from coordinate 1,507,640 downwards.
CGCAGAGCAACGTTTGCCAAAGCGCAAATTGCACCGAGTTGAGAATCGCCGCGCGGTCGACTGGGTTTGCAAAGACTTGCACGAAGTTGTCGAGTCCGACTCCATCTGGGGTTTGGAGTGCGGTGTGCATGAGCATGATCATGGGAAATACCAGGCACGCAGCACCGAGGAGGACCATCGGGAGTGCGGGTAGGGTGCGAGCGAGCGTGTAGAGCTTCATGGTTCGCGAACTCTTCCGTATCTAGGTGGGGTAGTCATTGGGGGTGTGTGAGGCGATACCGCCTCACACACCCGTTGACTTAGTTCTTTACGTTCGCGTTATAGTCAGCGAGCAATTGCTCGGGATCAATGAGCGAGGCATCGAAGGTTTGGGTGTTCGCATAGTTCTCCTCGGGCAACCAGCGTGCGCGCCGTTCTTCTGGAACCTCGAGGTCGCCGTTCACGAAGCGAATCGGTCTGGCGCCGAAGTCAGCAAACTTGAGCTGCGCTTCGTCTGTGAGTACGTAATCCATGAAGGCCTTGATGAAGTCCATCGACTCAGAGTTGTGACCGTTCGCAAGGATTGATGAAGGCATGTAGATTGAGCCGTCGGACGGAACGACGAATGAGAGTGATACTCCCTGTGCTTCAGCCTGTTCGATCGCTGCGATCGCGTTGAAGTCGTACTGCACCATTACCCCGTACTCGCCGCGGATTAGTGCGTCGATGCTGGGAGATACGTCAGAGACATTCGTTGTAGCGAAGAGCTCATTGAGATACTCCCAGGTCGCATCCGTATCGGTGACGTCGCCGCCGCGCGCGAGTGCGATTGAGAGGTCGACTGCCTGCTGGGTTCCGCCGATCGGCTCATTGAGACCGCTCGAAGCGACCTTTCCGTTGGCATATTCCGGCTTCAGCAGGTCATCCCAAGTCTGCGGTGCTTCAGAAACAGAGTCATTGACGAGGAAGCCGACGACTCCGGTGAATGTATTGATCCAACCGCCGTTTTCTCCGTACTGACCGGGCAGCAGGTCCTCGGCACCTTCCGGAACGTACGGTGCCGTGACTCCGGCGCCCTCAGCAACCTGCCCCCAGAGGCCACCGATGTCGCTGAGGTACCCAATCGGGTTCCCTTTTTCTGCCGCGTATCGCTGGATCGCCTCTCCTGAGGACATGTCGCTGTCAACGTGCGAGCATGTGAGGTCATTGATCTCGCAAAAATCTTCGAACAGAGCGCCGTAGTTTGCCCATTCGTCCGGTAGAGCGTACGTGGTGAATGGGTCGGCCTGGGCTTGGAGATTCTCCATCACCGGTGCTGCGGTCCAGTCCCCTTCGGCAGCTTGTGAGGTCGAGGAGCAGCCGGTGAGCACGAGTGCGGCGGAAGCAGTGAGTCCGAGGACTCCAATGAATTTCTTTTTCATGAGATACCTTTCGAGGTGAGCAGCGCAGATCGCAGTGGGTCTGAGGGTGGGGTCGAGGATGCGTTGAGGAGCGACTCAAGAGAGGCGCGGGCAAATCCGAGTGCGGTCGTCATGCCGATGCCCGTCGTTACGGAGATTGCGCGTACTCCAGGGAGCGGATTTTCACTGACGAAGTTGGTCGAGGCAGAGGAGGCATAGAGGCCGCGCCACCGACGGCGGATGGTGAGGTGGTCGACACCGAAAAGTTGCTGAGTTTCTCGGAGTAGCAGATCGTCGCTGCGCTCAAGCTCAAAAGGGGACTCGGTTCGTTCGCGATGATGGGTATCGCCGACGATGAGGATGCCGTCAGGGCGCTGAGTAAGCATGTGGTTGAGATCGTGTTCAAGCAATTCTGGGCGCTCCTGCGCAAAATGCGCCCTCAGCGCGTCGTGTGACGGGAGCTCTCGGAACGCGTCGTATCGCAAAAGCGAGAGTCCCGTGAGGATCCCAGGGTTGATGCGCACACCACGTGGCGGTTCGATCTCGAGCATCCGAAGACGGCACCGCTCAACAGAATGCAGGTCCGCAATCTCTGGGAAGAATCGATCAATGTCGTGATTCACTGCAAGGACTATGTACTTGGTGTTGAGCTTTCCTCGGCTGGTGTACACACAACCAGGCTCGAGTCGGCCTGCATTTGTGGCGTAGTAGAAATCGACGCCCTGATCACCGAGATGGCGTGCGAGAGTGGGTATCGCCGTGAGCGGATCGAGCTTGAGGTCATACGGGAGATGCAGACCGCTGTGAATGTGTGCTGCGTCTGTGCCAAGCACATCTGCGGCTTGCACGGAGTCGAGGTGCCGTGTTTCGACAACGTTGGTCGCCGCGAATTCCTCTGTGACCGCGGCCTCGAGTTCATTGCGCAGTATCACGGTTGTACCGACTTCGCCGACCGTGATGCCGGTCGCAGCAGCGATCGCGAGCCACTCCGCCCGGGCAATCTCGGCGTATTCACGTGCCTTGCCAGAATGTGCCGAAACTCCAATGTGGCCGAAGTTTCGCACCGATGCGCCGACGGCAGCATCATCACGCTCCACGATGGCGATGCGTAGTCCCAGACGAAGTGCGTGCCAGGCGTGAGAGAGACCGACAATCCCTGCTCCAATAATCACAAGATCGTACTGATGCACTGAGAGCGCTTTTGGTGCGGATATAGGTTCGAAGTTTCGTTCAAGCACGAGGCAATGTAAGCACGTCTTGACTAGACATGTTGGCGAGTTTTCGCAATTGACGTTGACACTTCATCTCTCGTTCTTCTTGGTCAGCCATTGTTTGCTCAATCGGGTGATCTCAGGAAAAAACTCCTGTTCATGGCAACAATAGACGGAGCGTCGGACACGGCTTTGCCAAGCGTGTGGTGGAATGGCAGCTCGGTCCTACCCGCCTAAAATGATTCTTCATCCGTTGTTTACCCTTAGGCATGCGGCCACGTGTATAGACTTCTTCGTATGGACCTGAGCGCCGCCGACGAGTCGAAGCATGTTGCAATCGCGAACCACTTGCGTCACGCGATTGAATCGCGCGAGTTTCCAGTCGGCAGCGAGATTCCGTCGGAGTCGACCCTGGTCAAACAATTCGACGTTTCGCGTGGAACGATTCGCCAGGCGCTCGCTACGTTGCGTCACGAAGGCCTCATCCACACGAGCCGCGGGCGACGCCCTGTTGTTCACGCGCAACCGCTCGCGCAGTCGATTGATGACTTCTTCTCATTCTCATCGTGGGTGGTTGCGCAGGGGCACATTCCGGGGCAGCGGACCATCGAGATCTCCCGACGCCGACGTGAGAGCCCTGAGCCCGAACTGCCTCTTGGGTACCCAGAAGGCGACTTTCTTGTTCATCTCACCCGCTTGCGTCTCATCGATGACCGCCCCACCATGATTGAGCGATCGACGTTTCACGATTCTGTCGGTCAGGCGTTGATGAACTTCGATACTGACAGCGGATCAATTTATGAGTATTTGATCGAACGCGGTGCCGAACTCGACGAAGGCACACACCTCGTCGATGCCGTTCCGGCGAACGCGCTCGATTCAGAGCTCCTCCAGGTCGAACCGGGTAGCCCGATTCTCAGAGTCCGCCGCAATACCACCTCGGCTGCGGGACATGTACTCGAATACTCGGAAGATCGGTATCGATCTGACCTCGCGAACATACGGATTCGCAACTCTCGAGCAGATTCGGCTGCGCTGGTGAGCGCGTCGCGAAGCACCGCCGTGAATGCTCGATGATCCACCTACGAGCCCGACCCAAACTACGCCTCTCGACAAGGAGATACGCATGACTTTCAGCCTGGTTTCACTCGATATGGCAGGCACCACATTCGATGACGGCAATACCGTGTATGAGGTCTTGGGTGAGTCGGTTTCGCGAGCGATAGGGGCCGAGGTACCTCGTCAGCTTGTGGATAAATGGACTGGCACGTCAAAGCATGAAGCTATTGAGGGGATGCTCGCCGCGCTCCAGAGTGATGCGGATTCGAATGATGTGTACGCAGAGTTCACGAAGGCGCTTGTTGATCGGTATCGGAACGACCCGCCCGCGCCGTTCGCTGGAGTGACCGAGATGTTCGCTCAGCTTCACGACGAAGGAGTGAAGGTTGCGCTCCAGACCGGGTACTCGCGCCCCATCGCCGAATTGTTGCTCGAGGGGCGGGGTGGAAGGTAGGAACGCACGTCGACGCGCTCGTTTCTTCGGACGAAGTCGTCGCTTCTCGCCCGGCGCCTTATCTTATTTTTCACACCATGGAAGCGACCGGAGTCGACGATGTGCGCAAAGTTCTTGTTGCGGGTGACACGCCCAACGATCTCCTTGCGGGTACGAGAGCGGGTGCTGCGCATGTGGTTGGGGTGCTCTCCGGAGCGCACCCTTCAGAGGAGCTCGAGTGTTCGCCACACACTCACATCATGTCGACCGTCACAGAAATCATGAGCTTGCGCGCCTAGTCCGTTATCAGTAGCTTCAGCCATAGAGTTCGTGGTGGCGCTCGCGAAGTTCTTTGTAGCGCGGATCGGCAGCAGCTTCTTGCCACTTCTCGCGAAAAATGCGTGCGCTCTCAGCCTTTACCGGGTCTTCTTTCTGACGGGGATTCTCGGGTCGGCCGTGGGATCCACACTGCCCCTTCTTGTCCTCGGGAACGGGACCTTTGTATTTCTTGCCTCCGGGGTAATTGGCGTACCGTCTTGCGCGGGTGAAGCCCATCTGCAGAAGCTTGCGAGCCATATCGGCGCCAACGAAGTCTTCTTGTTCGAGGTACTCATAAAACATGGCTAGGATCTTCTCGCTCGAAGCCGTAGCCACCTCAGGCGTGGCAAACCGCCAGTGTGGAAGTATCTCCGATTTATACGGCTCGACCATGAGCACGCCCTGCTCCCCGCGTCCGCTGCGATACAGCCCAGGCTGCTTTCGAAAGTCAATCTTGTCGAAATCGAGGGTGTAGTCGAATTCTGGTGCCATCGATGAGTTCCTCCTCGGGCTTGGTCATTCGGCGGTTTCGCGCGCAAGCTGGGCAAAGCAGCGTTCGATCCGCTCGCGCCACCAAGTCTCACGCTCGTTGTCGGCGCGATAGCGGCTGAGAGCAGCGAGGTTGAGCGCGGGCCTGCGCACCGAAAGCTCGCCGTTCAGGGGAGCAGCGGATCCACCGCGATGTCCCCCTCGAGCAGTGCGACGGTGCCGAGCCCACACGCACCCGCGAGCGCACCGTCGGGCAGCGCCGCGGCGAGGTGGAGGCCCATCGAGATTCCGACCGACGTGTCGAGTGCGCTCGACACCACGACTGGCAACTCCGCTTCTTCGATGATGCGCAGCGCCGACGTGATACCTCCAAGCGGCTGCGCCTTCACGATGAGGAGATCGGCTGCGCCCGCTCGCGCGACGGCGAGTGGATCCTCTGCCTTGCGTACGCTCTCGTCGGCGGCGATGCGCACCCTGCCGCCGAGTTGCGCGCGAACCTCAGCAAGCTCATCGATCGTCGCGCACGGCTGCTCTGCGTAATCGAGCCCAAACTCAGAGAGCGCGGATAGCGCCTCAAGCGTCTCGTCAACCGACCAGTTGCCGTTCGCATCCACGCGAATGAGCCCTTCAGGGCCGAGCTCCTCGCGCACAGCGCGCACGCGATCCACATCGTCGGCGAGGGCCTGCCCGCGCTCTGCGACCTTTACCTTGGCTGTCGTGCACCCGGGGAACCTGGCGAGCACGCCCGCGACCTCGTCGGCAGCGACAGCCGGCACGGTGGCATTCACTGCGATGACATCGTTGTTCAACTCGGGCAACTCACCCCACCCGAACTCGATTGCGGCCTGGAGCCAGCGCGAGGCCTCTGCATCGTCGTACTCGGTGAACGGCGAGAACTCGCTCGCGCCGCTCGACCCCTCAAAGATGACCGCCTCGCGCACCGAAATGCCGCGAAACCTCGTGCGCGTCGGAATCGCAACCACGTGTGCGGCATCGAGTAAATCTTGCAGCGTCGGTGTCGTCATGGTTCGATCCTCCCACTCGGCGGCTGCTCGCGCACCCGAATGTCTCCGGTGGAGCTTATGCTTTCGGCATGAGTACCCGAGTAGAAACGATGGAGTTTCTCACCGACCAGCTGACGGCGCTGCCGAACATTCGCACGCGCAAAATGTTTGGTGAGTACTGCCTGTACTGCGACGAGAAGCCGGTTGCGTTTGTGTGCGACGACGAACTGTTCGTGAAGCCGACTCAGGAGGGGCGTGCGTTCATCGGCGAGCCCGACGAGGCGCCAGCCTATCCCGGGTCCAAGCTGTACTTCAGGGTGAGCGGGGACCGGTGGGAAGATCGGGATTGGCTCACTGAGCTCATCGGGCTAACCGCTTCTGTACTCCCGGCTCCGAAGCCGAAACGGCCGAAGAAGAAACAGTCGGAGCCGCCCGTGCCGAGCGCAGAGCTGTGACACCGGCGCACTGCGTAAGCTAGGGGCATGACTAGCCAGCAGGTTGTGAGCAACGGTGTTTCAGATCTCTTCGATCCAACGATTTGGGAAACTGCGCCTGGTGCAGCGAACTACACCGACATCACAGCTCACCTCAGTCTCGATGGGCGGATCGCGCGCATTGCATTCGATCGACCTGAGGTGCGGAACGCGTTTCGCCCGCACACTGTTGACGAGCTCTTCGATGCGCTCGAACGAGTTCGCGTTAATCCAAGAGTTGGGGTCGTGCTGCTCACCGGTAACGGGCCGTCGCCGAAAGACTGCGGTTGGGCATTCTGCTCGGGTGGCGACCAGCGCATCCGCGGCCGCGACGGCTACAAGTACTCTGACTCTGAGACGGCCGTGGGTCCTGAAGCCCAAGCTCGCGCTGGGCGCCTGCATATTCTCGAGGTGCAGCGCCTGATCCGCTTCATGCCCAAAATTGTGATCGCGCTCGTGCCCGGGTGGGCAGCGGGAGGCGGTCACTCGCTCAATGTGGTTTGCGACCTCACGATCGCAAGTCGCGAGCACGCGAAGTTCAAGCAGACTGATGCCGACGTTGGCTCATTTGATGCGGGCTACGGCAGTGCGTATTTTGCGCGCCAGGTGGGTCAGAAGTTTGCCCGGGAGATCTTCTTCCTCGCGCGCGAGTATGACGCTGAGCGTGCTCGCGAGATCGGGGCAGTGAATGAGGTCGTGCCGCACGCTGAGCTCGAGACCACCGGAGTTGAGTGGGCGCGCACTATTCTCGGAAAGTCTCCGACTGCGATCCGCATGCTGAAATACGCGATGAATGCGGTCGACGACGGCATTGTGGGCCAGCAATTGTTCGCGGGCGAGACCACCCGGCTCGCATATGGCACCGATGAGGCTGTTGAGGGGCGCGATTCATTCCTCGAGAAGCGCGAGCCCGACTGGGCGCCGTACCCCTACCACTACTGAGCCCCCACCCAGTGGGGGAGTTGTACCCTAGAGGGGTGACTGATCCGCTCGCTCTTCGTGTGGTTCCCGTTGACGATCGCGCCTGGCTCATCGCAGCCCTCGACGATGCGCTCGCCGGGGGTGCCCCAATTTTGCCGCTTGCCTCGGGCATCGACCCGCGTGACCCAGAGATTGAGGCACTCAAAGCGCAAAGACTTCCAGAGGGCACCGCGGTCGTGGTGCGCACTTCGGGGTCGAGTGGAATTCCCAAGGCTGTCGCGCTTTCTGCTGAGGCCTTGAAAACGAGCGCCGCCGCAACGCGCGAAGAGCTTGGCGGTGCGGGGCAGTGGCTTGTCACTCTCCCGCCAAACCTCATCTCGGGGCTTCAGATGCTCGTGAGAAGTGCCTCGACGCGCATCGAGCCCGTGTTTGCACCGCAGGGCGCGGATGCGCGCACTCTGCTCGATCTCGCAGACACTATGACCCACGAGCGACGCTACATTTCAGTCGTTCCTGTGCAGCTCACGAGGCTGCTCGACCTCGCCGAGCAAGACGAAGATGCGGCAGATACGCTGCGCCAGTTCGACGCGGTGCTTGTCGGCGGCCAGGCGGTGTCGCTCGAGCAACGCAGGCGCGCGCACCTACTCGGCGTGAAACTTCGCCGCAGCTACGGAATGACAGAGACCGCGGGCGGCTGCGTCTACGACGGCGTCGAGATCGGCGACACCCGCGTGAGGATTCGCGACGGCGAAGTGCAACTCGCAGGCAGCACGCTCGCCCTCGGGTACGTGGGCGATGAAGCCCTCACGAATGACCGGTTTGTCACTGACAAAGATCGCAACGGCGAAGACGTACGTTGGTACCGCACTGGTGACTCGGGCGAGCTTCTCGGCGGCATGCTCACGGTGACCGGCCGACTCGACCGGGTGCTCATCTCGGGCGGTGTGAACGTCTCGCTCGATGAGATCGAACGCGTCGCCCGCGAACTGCCAGGATGGGGAAGTACGGTCGCACTCGCCACCACGCACCCAGAGTGGGGTGAGCGCCCAAGCCTCGTTGTTGAAACCGAACCGGGCGCGGTGCCGTTCGATGAGGTGCGTGAGGCGATCCGCACCCGTCTTGGTGCGGCCGCGGCACCCGAGTGGGCGACCGAAACCGAGACCCTACCGAGGCTTGTCGGTGGCAAGCCCGATTTGCAGGCTATCGAGGCGTGGATCGGCACGCTGCGCCAGAGCTTCGCGCGTCTTCGCGTGCCTCAGGCAACAGACCTGACTGCGGCCGAAGGAGTACACGAGTGAGCAACAAGCACCCGAAGCGATCTGGCAACCCCGCACGCAGGGCCGCGGCAGAGCAACTCATCGCAGCGGGCGAGCGCGGCAACGTCACCGTTCGCGACTGGATCAGTGGTGCGAGGCTCCGCACACTTCCCCTCGCCGTTGCACCGATCGCAGTGGGCGCGGGAATCGCGCACATGCTTCAGGGCTTTTCGCTCACGCTCACACTGCTCGCACTCGCCGTCGCACTCTTCTTACAGATCGGCGTGAACTACGCGAACGACTACTCCGACGGCATTCGTGGCACTGACGAGTTCCGCGTCGGCCCAGCGCGTCTCACAGGCTCAGGGCTCGTAAACCCGAAACGCGTGCTCACGCTCGCACTCATATTCTTCGCGCTCGCCGCAGCGGCTGGCCTTGTCGCTGTTGTGCTCAGCGGTCGCTGGTGGTTCCTCGCGCTCGGGGCGGTAGCGATCGTCGCCGCCTGGTTCTACACGGGCGGCAAGCGGCCGTACGGCTACGCGGGGCTCGGCGAGGTCGTCGTGTTCGTCTTCTTCGGCCTGGTGGCAACGGTAGGCACGGTGTATCTGCAGACCGATGTGCAGAACCAAGAGATGTGGATCGCGGGAGCCGGCGTCGGCTTCTTCGCAGTCGCCGTGCTCGTCGTGAACAACATCCGCGACATTCCCACCGACAGGCTCGCGGGTAAACGCACGCTCGCGGTGCGGATAGGGGACCTGCCCTCACGCATTCTCTTTGTGCTCTGTGTGCTGCTGCCGTTTGGTGTGCCACTGCTGTACTCAGCTGTGCAGCCCGGAATGGTGCTCGTGTGGTTCGTGCTGGTGGCGGCACTCCCAGCAATGATCATCACGCTTACTGCCAAGACCGCGCGAGAACTCATCATCGTGCTGCAGCTCACGAGCATCTCCGCCCTCGCTTACGGTGTGCTGCTCGGTTGCGCGTTCGCGTTCTGACCGCGCAGTTCGCTTCACCAGCCAGTTACGGCCCTCGTGCTGGCCTGCCCAAACCAGTATCGTTTTTCCTAGGGCACCATGACCACATCATCCTCGCAATCGCTTCCCCGATCGCTCGCCAGACTTTGGCCGTTCGTCAAACCTGCCATGCCACGAGTCATCGCCGGATTGTGTGCAGCGATGCTTGCGACCGCCGCGAGCCTCGCCATACCGCTCCTGCTGCAGTGGGTCGTCGATGGGCCATTAACGTCGGGCAACCGGCAAGCGCTCGTGTGGGCAACCCTGGGTGTGCTCGCTCTCGGCATTGCTGAGGCCGCGTTCATTTTTCTGCGACGCACATTAGTGCTGCGCCCGATGACCGAGGTCGAGTTCGAGATTCGCCAGTCGTTCTACGAGCGGTTGCAGCGCCTATCGGTGTCGTTCCATGATCGTTGGCAGTCGGGTCAGCTGCTCAGCCGCATGATGCAAGACATTGGCCGCATCAGGCGCTGGCTCACCTTCGGCGCGATCATGCTGTTTGTGAACTTGCTCACCATGCTCGCGGGCATTGCGTTGCTGTTCCGCTGGCACTGGGCGCTTGGGGTTGTGTTTTTCCTCTGCTCGCTTCCTATCTGGATCGTTGGGTACCGCTTCGAGCAGAAGTACGGCACACTCTCGCGCACGAGCCAAGACCAGGCGGGCGACCTCGCAACGTCGGTCGAGGAGAGCGTGCACGGGATCCGCGTGCTCAAAGCCTTTGGTCGCGGAGGCCACGCGCTCGGCCAGTTTCGCCTGAAGGCCGAGTCGCTGCGTGGCACCGAGATGCGCAAGGCCCGCGAGGTCGGCGTCATGTGGTTCGCCTACGACATGGTGCCTGCGATGGCGCTCGGACTCTGCCTACTCACCGGAATCGTGCTCGTCAGCCTCGACCACATCACGGTCGGCGAGTTGTTCGCGTTCTTCGCGCTCGCCGCAGCGCTTCGTTGGCCTATGAATTCGCTCGGGTTTCTTTTCTCGTTCATGATCGACGCGCGTACCTCGGTCGATCGTGTGTTTGAGGTGTTCGATACCGAGATTGAGATTGCGGATCCACCCAGCCCCCGCACCGCCGACCACTCTCGTGGTGAGCTCGCGTTTCGCAATGTGAGCTTCCGGTTCCAAGACGCGAGAAGTGGGGAGCGAGATCTGGTTGACGGGCTCGACCTGGTGCTCAGGCCGGGTGAAACTATGGCGCTCGTTGGTGCGACCGGCAGCGGAAAAACGACGCTCACGACGCTTCCGACCCGGCTCTACGACGTCACCGGGGGTGCGGTAGAGCTCGATGGGGTCGACGTGCGCGAGTTGAAACTCGAAGACCTGCGCAGACACATTGGTATCGCCTTCGAGGAGCCGATCCTCTTCTCGGCGAGCGTGCGCGAGAACGTGCTGCTCGGTCGCGAGGATCTCGAACCCGGGAGCCCCGAGGCCGAGCGTGTGCTGCGCGAGGCACTCGAGGTCGCGCAGGCGGGGTTTGCGTACGAACTACCCGAAGGCGTCGACACCCCAGTTAGCGAAGAGGGGCTGAGCCTGTCAGGCGGCCAGCGCCAGCGGTTAGCACTCGCGCGGGTCGTTGCGGCGGCCCCGAGTGTCTTGGTGCTCGACGATCCACTCTCTGCGCTCGACGTCGATACCGAGGCGATGGTCGAGCAAGCGCTCAGGCGCGTGCTCGCGACCACGACCGCCCTCATCGTCGCGCATCGACCCTCGACGGTCGCGATGGCGGATCGAGTGGCCGTGCTGCGAGACGGCCGCGTTGTCGAGGTTGGCACGCACAGCGAACTGCTGAAGTCGAGCGAGCACTACCGGTTCCTGTTCTCAACGCTCGAGGAAGGGGTTGACTCGTGAGCGGCGAGAGCGTGCGCGGCACGCAGGGGGAGGATCGCCACACGTATTCGCGCGAGGAAAGTCGAGCGATCAGACGCCGCTCGCTCAGGCTCCTCGGTTCGCTGCTGCGTCCGTTCCGAAAGCTCATCGCCCTGACCGCGGTGGTCGTTGTGGTGTCGTCGGCACTGAGCGCTATCGGACCGAGCCTCATCGCCTATGGCATCGACACCGCGCTTCCGCGTGTGATCTCAGAGGGTGACTGGGTACCGGCAGTTGGCATCACCATCGCGTACCTCGCCGTTGGCGGGGGCGGCGCAGCGCTTCTCGGCTGGTACGTCGTGCTCATCGCAAAGCTCACCCAGTCGGTCATGCTTGAGCTGCGAACGCGCATCTTTCGTCACACGCAACGCTTGAGCCTTGAGTTTCACGAGGGCTACACCTCGGGCCGCATCATTTCGCGACAAACGAGTGACCTCGAGTCGATCCAGGAACTGCTGGGTGGGAGTCTCAGCGAGCTCATCAACGCCGTTCTGCTCGGAGTGTTCACTCTCGCCGCTCTGTGCCTTCTCGACTGGCGCAGCGGACTCGTGGTGGTCAGCATGGGGGTGCCGCTCGCGCTCCTGCTCTGGTGGTTCATTGTGCAGTCGCAGAAGGGATATCGCGCGACGCGAGTGGTCAGCGCGAGGCTCATCGTGCAGTTCGTCGAAACGATGACCGGCATTCGCGCGGTGCAGGCGTTTCGTCGCGAAAAGCGCAATGACCGCGAATTCGCCAAGGTTTCAGAGGACTATCGCGTCGCAAACCTGAGGGTGATCAATCTCTTTGGCGTGCTCGATCCCGGGCTCATTCTGCTGGGCAATATTTCGATCGCACTCGCACTCGCGTGGGGTGCGTTGCGGGTGCTCGACGGTTCGCTCGCGATTGGCGTGCTACTCGCGGCGCTGCTGTACGTGCGCAACTTCTTTGGTCCGCTCGAAGACGTGGCGATGTTCCTGAACTCGTATCAGGCTGCGGTTGCGGCGCTTGAAAAGGTGTCAGGGGTGCTCGAGGAGGAGCCGACAGTTGAAGACCCGGCACATCCCGTCGAACTGGGCAGCGTGAACGGCACCCTGAAGTTCGACAACGTGAGCTTTGGGTATGACGAGCACACGACCGTGCTCAACGATTGCAACCTCAAAATCTTGGGCGGTCAGACCGTCGCTCTTGTTGGCACGACCGGTGCTGGCAAGTCGACACTCGCGAAGCTCATTGCGAGGTTCTATGACCCGAGTTCGGGTCGGTTGCTGCTCGATGGTGTGGATCTGCGCGACCTCTCGTCAACCGACCTTCATCGCGCGATTGTCATGGTGACCCAAGAGGCGTACCTCTTCAGCGGCACGGTCGCCGAAAACATTGCGCTCGGCAACCCCGACGCGACAGCCGAAGAGATTCAGGCAGCCGCTCGTGCTGTCGGTGCTGATGAGTTCATCATGGAGCTCCCAGATGGGTACGACACCGACGTGAACAAACGCGGAGGGCGCGTCTCGGCGGGTCAGCGGCAACTCATCTCATTCGCCCGTGCGTTCCTCGCAAACCCTGCGGTGCTCATTCTCGATGAAGCAACGGCCTCGCTCGACCTGCCGAGCGAGCGACTCGTTCAGGATGCGCTCCAGCGATTGCTCGCCGACCGAACAGCGATCATTATCGCGCACCGCCTCTCGACTGTTGCGATCGCAGACCGGGTACTGGTCATGGAGTCTGGGCGAGTCGTCGAAGATGGGTCGCCCCAGCAGCTCATTAGCCAGGGTGGTCGCTTCTCCCACCTGTACCGCGCATGGAAGGAATCGCTCTCCTAACGGTTCCTGGCGACTCGCACCTGTGCGGAGTACGCTGGCGGCATGTGCGCATCGTATGGTCTTGGCGGCGGCGACGGCCGAGCCCTGCCCTATGACCTGCCGCCGATGAGCGACCCGGCGAACATGGCGCTGCTCGCCCAGTGGGCCACCGAGTGGGGCGGCAAAGCAAACACGACGCGCTCGCAAAAGAAGGGCGTGAACCTCAACCCGGTCATTTCAGTCGACGAAGACGGTCGGCGCATCGATCTGGCCTGGTGGTGGTTGCACGTCGGCGGTGCTCCCGCGAAGTTCACCGCGTTCAACTCCCGTGACGATGCTCTCGTCACTAAGTGGCGCAAGCCGTTTCAGCACCGAGCCATTATCCCGGCCGACTGGTACTTCGAGGGTAAGAAGCGCTGGGCGCTACCCGACGGCGCACTCTTCGGCATTGCAGCAATACTCGCACCGCGCTCACTCGAAGATGGTGGATCGGGCCTGAGCTATTCAATGGTCACCCGTCACGGCGTGGGTGAGGCTTCGACAGTCGTGTCGTCTCGGGGCGAATCGCGCATGCCGCTGGTTTTGCCGCGAGAGATGCATGATACGTGGCTCGATCCACAACGGCCCGGCGACGCCGACCTCGTCGCCGAAGCGCTCGTTGCGTCGGAAGAGATTTCGTACGCGATGACGACCGGTGAAGCCGAGCCCGGATTGCACGCGACCCTCTTCTGAGCATCTTCTCTCTGGGCGTTCAGGTTGTTTGTCTGGGGCGACGGGTAGTGTTCAGCATTGTGAGAATTCGGGAAACTACTTCGATCGGGAGCACATCACGTTTCGACGCTGCTGCAGCGGATGAGACGCTGCGTGAACTGGAGCAGCAGTACGCAGACGGCGAGATCGAGCCGCACGCCTATTTCGAGAAGAAACGCATGCTGGTAAGGCTGTTCCTCAAGGCGACGACCTCACCGCGTCGACCAGTGCGCGACGAAGACGTTTAGAGCCCAGTTACCACCTAGTATGAGCGTATGGGGGCTCGGGGTGCGCGTAAGCGCAGTAAAACCAAAGGCTGCGGTTGTCTGATCGTCATTGTCGTCGGCATCTTGATGCTTGTTGCGGGGGTGCTGGGCTTCATGACCGACGAGGAGTTTTCGTCTTCTCGGCCAGATGCCATACCTAGAAGTGATGAAACGCCATTCAACGATGACGACTCAACTGTCACTCATGCGACCTTCATTTCAATAGTCGACGGCGACACAATTGAAACGGATCTGGGAACTGTTCGGCTCATAGGAATCGACACTCCAGAGCGAGGTGAGTGCGGATATGCGGAGGCAGCAGCGGTCATCGATCAGCACATCGAGGTCGGTGATGAGATTCTTCTTCGTCTGCCGGCTGGGCAGAACGACACTGACAGGTACGAGCGTCTGCTGCGCTACGTTTCGACCCAGGAAGGCATCGACATCGGGCTCACCCAACTGATGGCAGGCTCTGCGGTTGCGCGGTACGACTCACAGGATGGGTACCCGGAACACCCGCAGGAATCGTCGTATCGTGAAGCTCAACTCGCTGTTCTACTCGAAGATGGCACAGTGCAGGCGACTGGTTGCGAATCGAAATCTATCCCGGATTATGAGTCTCCCCAGCCAACTGAGGCCCCTAGCGCAGACGCAAGCTGGTGGAGCTCTTATCCCTCGTGTGCGGCGCTCAAGCGGAACACCGTGGGTCACCCGACGGGCCCGTTCAGCGTGTCTGATCCCGCACAACTCGAGATCTATAACTGGTTCGCACATGGCACTGGCCACCGCGGCGACGGTGACGGTGATGGCCTCGCGTGTGAGTGAGCGTACCTGGTCGCGGTCGATCGCATTTAGTTGCGTGCAGCGCGCTGTTTCTTCTTGATCTTCCCGTTGGGTTTCAGCGTGTAGGTAATTACTTGACCGCCCGGTGCGAGGACTCCGAGCAGCAGGAGAATGATCGGCACGATCAAGACCGTAACTATTCCGAGAAGGATCAGTAGGAGGATTCCTCCGCAGCCCCACCGATTACGTTTGTATATGACGACCTGATGTTCGTCGGCGTACCTGACTTCGAATCCTCGCTGCATTGCGTCATCGAAGATGCGCGCTAGCTTCGGGTGCGAGGGGCGATTGATACTCGTATGCGACATGTTGTCAGCTTAATGCGAGAGAAAAGCTTAACCCCCGAACCCAGTTATAAACAGTGATTCGGGGGTTAAGTGCTGCCTAGCAAATGGCGGAGACGGGGGGATTTGAACCCCCGGTCAGGTTTAACCCCGACCCTTCATTAGCAGTGAAGTCCGTTCGGCCGCTCCGGCACGTCTCCATGCGCAGGCAGCGCCATTTAGTCTAACGGCAATTTGCTGAGCGCGGAAATCAGCTTGCTAGAAACTGGTGCGCCCGGCCGAGCACGAGGCGGTGCTTGCGGATTGCCCAGTGATGTTCTCAGGTAGAACAACAGGCCCCTCGGTTTCCGTGCCCTCGGTTGTGCCCTCTGGCGGAACAGTCTCGGTGCCGTCTGCCGGGGTTTCCGGCACAGTCTCTGGTGCTGTTTCTTCGGTCTGCTCGACAGCTGCGCCTTCGCCTACGCCCGCAACGTTAAACGACTGACCACTCTTTACGAGGTCGAACAGCGTCTGTGCAGACGTGTAATCGGGGGTGAGCCTGCCCTCCTGATACGGGTGAGCGTACGTCGGGTACTGCACGAAGTTGATGTTGTCGAGGTTGATGTCTTTCACGGTGCCTGCGGCGGCCTGCATGAACTGAACGCTCTTCATGCTCTCCGAAAGCGTCATGTTATCCACGGCAGCCTTCGCGAGGCTCCAGACCTTGATTGGGTCTGAGAGGGTCTCCGCACTCTTCAGCTTGCGCATGAGCGAAGACATGAAGACCTGCTGGTTGCTGATGCGAGCAACGTCACTACCATCGCCGACACCGTAACGGGTGCGCAAGAACTGAAGCGCGTCCCAGCCCTCAAGCGTCACGTCACCAGCGGGCAGGTTGAGGTCTGTGTTTGGGTCAACGATCGGCTGGGCGAGACACACCTCGACTCCGCCGATGGCGTTCGAAATGCCGACCACGCCATCAAATGTGATGACGGCGGCGTACGGAATCTCCATACCAGTGAGTTCCGAAATCGTGCGCACCACGCACGGCAGACCGCCGTACATCATGGCGCTGTTGAGCTGCTGCTCACTCATCGCGGAGTAGTAGTTGTCGACTCCGTCTTCGCTTGGGCAGCTCGGGATCGGCACCATCAGGTCACGAGGAAAGCTGATGACGGTTGCGTTCTGGTGATCCGCCGAAATGTGGAGCAGCAGATTGACGTCGTTGAGTTCGCCTTCTTCGCCGTCGTTGTAACTCTGGCCTTGCCGCGTGTCTGAGCCCGCAAGGAAGATGTTGAGCTCGCCCTCAATCGACTGCGAGCCAGCGCCAACAGCATCGGGCGCAGGCACGGGAACGCCGAGGTCAATCGTCTCTGCGTCGCGCACAATGCCCCACACGGCGTATGCAGCGGTGGCGACACCACTGAACCCGATAACCAGCAGCGTAGTGAGCACAACGCGCGTGAGATTTCGCCACGAACTCGAGCGGCGCAATTTGCCGTGGCGCACGACAGATCGGCGCGGCTCCTCGCACTCATTCTTTTTCGCCATCGGATCCCCTTGGTTAACTTCGCGGCACAACTCAAAAACCGCACTAACGTTCAAATTTACCCGATGAGCCTTTGAAGCAGCCTGGAATGGCACGTAGCTACCACCCAATGCCCAGGAAGTTCAAGCCCTACCGCAGATCGTGCCGAAGTTTCTATTGTGGGGAGAGGTCAACAGAAAGGGGACCCACAATGCGCTATGCCGAACCGCCGTTCCAAGCTCGGGGGCCTGTGAGTGAGCAATTGCTGGCCGCTCTGGGTGCTCCCACCTCGGAATCAGAAGAAACACTTGCTGGCTTCGACGAACGGCTCGCGCACGCACTGAGCCACGTGAACGACATTCTGCGCGATGACGATTTGCAGGTGAGCCTCTTGGTGCTACACGGTTTGCACTATGGATCGGTCGTTGACGCCGACGAGGAGTGGGAATGGCACCCGGTGATGGTCGCCGCGCGAGTCGCGATTGAGCGCGAGTTTGAACGCCAACTGCGGGAAGTCGTTCCTGAAGTGCCTCTGCCGAAGCCAGAAGCGGAGGCCGTGGCTTCAGCACTGTTCGAGCTAACAAAGCCAACCCCGGGCCCGAGCCTCGCGCGGTTTATCGCGAAGCGGGCGACCGCAGAACACGTGCGCGAGTATCTCGTGCTGCGATCCGTGTACACCCTCAAAGAGGCAGATGCGCAGACCTGGACGATCCCGCGTCTCAACGGACGCGTGAAGGCTGCGCTCGTCGAGATCCAGACCGATGAATACGGTGGCGGCCGCGAGGAACGTATGCACTCGTCGATATTCGCGAAGGCTATGCGTGAGTTCGGGCTTGACGACACCTATGCTGCGCATCTCGATTCGGTTCCGGCGCTGATCATCGCCTCGTTCAACATGATGAGCATGTTCGGTCTGAACAGGCGTCTTCGCGGTGCCAGTGCTGGTCACTATGCGGCGTACGAAATGACGTCGTCACTGCCGAACCGAATGATCGGTGACGGGATTCGCCGCTTGGGGTTTGGGGAAGCGGTGTCGGATTACTTCGATGAGCACGTCGAGGCGGACGCAGTGCACGAGCAGATAGCTGGGCGAGATCTCGCGGGAGGGCTCGCAGAGCAGGAGCCACAATTGCTCGCAGACATTGTCTTTGGCGCGAACGCGTCGGTGTGTATCGACGGTTGGGGTGCAGAAGAGGCACTCGAGGCGTGGATCGCGGACCGTTCTGCACTGCGGCAACCGTTTGCCGTGGGAGAACAATCACACCCTGCAGATGCACTCGAGATGGAGGGGGCGAAGTGATGACCAACTCCGAGATAGTTACCTGCGCCAATGGTCCTCTGCTTATTCGTGGCGACTTCGAACTCGTGGATTCAAGCGGCGAAACTATCGATTGTCGACGGCGAACCGTCGCACTGTGCAGATGCGGGGCGTCGAACATCAAGCCGTTTTGCGACGGAACCCACAAGCTCATGGGGTTTCGAACCGAGCCCACAATCGAGGAAACCCCCGGCGAAAACTAGGTCTCACCGGGGGTTTTGGCGGAGGGTAGGAGATTTGAACTCCTGAGACGGGATCACCGCCTGCTTGTTTTCAAGACAAGTTCCTTCGGCCGCTCGGACAACCCTCCGCGGAAAAGCCTAGCAAACGTTGGGCCATGCTCCTATTTGAGAAGCTCAGGAAAACGTTTGCGCAGCGCGAGCAAGAGCCCGCTCTCTTCGACTGAGGCGGTCACATGTGTCGCCGCTTCCTGTACCTCTTCCACTGCTTGGCCCATGGCAACTGACATGCCGACTCGGCCCGCCCAGCGCAGCATCTCGAGGTCGTTGCGCCCGTCACCCGCCGCAAACACGTTTGCTGGGTTCACGCCGATCTTGGCGCGCACAACCTCAAGGGCGCTCGCTTTGGTGACGCCGTGCGGTGCGATGTCGAGCCAAGCGGTGCGGCCGACGGAATATGACACGTGCGTGAGGCCGAGAGATTCGACGGCCGACAGAAACTCCTCGACGTGATGGTCGGGCGAGAACACGATCACTCGCGCGGCCTGCACACCGAGTAGGTCTTCGAAGTCGACCTTCTCTTGCTTCGCAGGCAGTGTGCCAGCGGGAATCGGCTTGGTGTAAAGAAAGTTGCCATCCGCAAGTTCGACAGAGAAGTGTGCGGTCGTGAGTAGCGGACGAATCTTGAGCAGCGCATCGGTCGGGTCGAAAGCCTCGACGTGCTTGCGCCGGTACGAGCGCGTAGCGAGTGGATCGCGCTTGAGTGTCACCGCCCCATTTGCCGCGATGACCCAGTCGGGGCGAATGCGCAGCTCTTCGACGATGGGAATGGTCGCATCGGTCGAGCGACCGGTCGACACAATGACTTCGTGCCCCGCATTGTGGATCGTGCGAATAGCATCACCGAGGTCGTCGTCGATGACGCCGCCAAACGGGTTGTCACCCACACCTGCTGAACCGTGCCTGAGTACGGTCCCATCGAGATCAAGGGCAACAATGTGGCGATCTGTCACGTCAATGCTTTCTGGTTCGGGGTGAGTACTTCGAGTCCGCCTAAGTAGGGGCGGAGCGCCTCTGGCACGATGACACTGCTGTCGGCTTGTTGGTGCGTTTCAAGTATCGCGACGATCCACCTCGTGGTCGCGAGCGTGCCATTGAGCGTCGCAACCTGCGCGGTCTTGCCGCTCTCTGTGCGGTACCGGGTCTTGAGCCTGCGCGACTGGTAGGTCGTGCAGTTTGAGGTCGAGGTGAGCTCGCGGAAGGTGCCCTGTGTCGGCACCCAGGCCTCGACGTCGAACTTGCGCGCGGCGCTCGAGCCGAGGTCGCCTGCTGCCGTGTCAATGACGCGGTAGCTCAGGCCGAGTGCCTGCAGCATGTCTTCTTGCCAGGCAACGAGTCGGTCGTGCTCTGCGTTTGCTTCGTCTGGCGTCGTGTAGACGAACATCTCGAGTTTGTTGAACTGGTGCACGCGCAGAATTCCGCGGGTGTCTTTGCCGTGTGAGCCAGCCTCGCTGCGGTAGCAGGTCGACCATCCGGCGTAGCGGATCGGGCCTTCTGAGAGGTCGAGAATCTCGTCGGCGTGATACCCGGCAAGTGCAACCTCGCTCGTACCTGTGAGGTACAGGTCTTGATCTTGCAGGTGGTACACCTCGTCTGAGTGCTCACCGAGGAAGCCGGTGCCCGCCATGATCTCTGGCTTCACGAGAGTGGGGGTGATGAGCGGCACGAATCCGCGGGAGATCGCCCGATCGAGAGCCATATTCATGAGGGCGAGTTCGAGCCGTGCGCCGACGCCGCGGAGGAAGTAGAAGCGTGCTCCCGAGACCTTCGCACCGCGTTCCATATCAATCGCGCCGAGCATCTCACCGAGCTCGAGGTGGTCACGCGGTTCGAAGTCGAACGTTGGAATCTCGCCAACCGTGCGCAGCGTCACGAAGTTGTCTTCGCCGCCAGCAGGTACCCCATCGAGCACGATGTTCTCGATGCGAGAGGCGATCTCCTCAAACTCGAACTCGGCGGCTTTCGCCGCAGCGTCTGCTGCCTTCACGCCAGCGGCAAACTCTTGCGCGGCCGCGATGAGTGCGGGCTTCTCTTCCTTCGAAGCAGCCTTTACGCGCTCACCGACAGACTTCTGCTCAGCCCGGAGGCGCTCGAACTCAGCGAGCGAACTGCGACGGGCGGCATCGGCAGCGAGCGCCTGATCTACCAATGATTCATCATTTCCCCGGGCGCGCTGTGAGCGCTTGACCGCGTCGGGATCGTTACGGAGCAGTACTGGATCGATCACCCCATAAGCCTATCGCGCGCTTCCCATTACGATTGAGCCATGACACAGGGAGCCCCGGGTGCAGAGCAAGCGCGAAGCTGGCCGCACGCGGCGGTTGTCTATCAGCCCGTGAAAACACAGCTTTCGCTCCTGCGATCCACTGTTGGTCGCGCTGAGGCGCGAGCAGGGTGGGCGCCGACCCGGTGGTACGAAACTGAAGCGCACGATTCGGGAACGGGCGCGGCGCGGCAGGCAATCGCAGACGGCGCGAGCGTCGTGCTCGGGGCGGGTGGCGACGGCACGATCCGCGCGATCGCCGAGGGGCTCGGGCACACGCGCGTGCCGCTCGCGATTATTCCGCAGGGCACGGGCAATTTGCTCGCACGCAACCTTGGTGTGCCGCTCGGTGATCTTGCCGCCGCAGTTGAGGGAGCGTTTTTTGGGCGCAATCGCCCGATCGATCTCGGCAGAATGACGATCGTGCGCCCGCCCGACGCCGAGGGTATCGAACGCGAAGACGAGCACGCGTTTCTTGTGTTGGCAGGCATGGGGCTCGACGCGCGCACGATCCGCACCACGAAGTCAGAGCTGAAGCGGCGAGTCGGCTGGCTTGCTTACGTCGATGCGGGCGTTCGCACGATGGTGAAGGATCGCCCGCTCAACATCCATTACTCCGTCGACGGCGGCCCCGCGCACGAACTCACGGTCTACACGGTGATGATCGGCAACTGTGGCCTGCTTCCGGGCGGTGTGCTGCTCATACCCGACGCGCACATCGATGACGGCCTCCTCGACGTCGTGGCGCTCACTCCGCTTGGCCCGTTTTCCTGGCTGCGTATCTGGAACAAGATCGGGTGGGAAAACGGCGTACTCCGCAAGTCGAAGGTCGGCCGCCGCATCATCGACCTCGTGAATGACACGAAGAGCGTGAACTATCTCACCGCACGAACCTACGCGCTTTCGGTACCGAGGCCAGAGCCGGTGCAGCTTGATGGTGATGACTTCGGGCTCGCGATTGCGGTGCGCGGTGTGGTGGATCCGGGGGCACTCATCGTTCGCGTTCTGCCGAATTGGCTGCCGCTCATCTGACAGCTACGAGTCGACGCCCTCGATCACTTCGCGCAACCAGTCTCTGGCATCGCGAAAGTTGTCGTCGTCGTGCACATCGTGGATCGTCGCTGCTACGCGATCCGCCCGCACGTATGACCCGAGAAACACGACGCGCGGACTAAAACGCTTTACACCGAGCAGTGCGTCGGCGACGCGCTCGTCTTTCACGTGCCCTTCGGCGTCGATGACGAAGCGGTAGCGGCCCATGCGGTCACCGATTGGCCGCGAGGCGAGGAGTGTGAGGTTCACGCCGCGGGTTGAGAACTGCTCGAGAAGGTCGAGGAGCGCACCTGAGCGGTCCTCGGGTAGCTCGACGATGAGCGAGGTCTTGTCGGCGCCGGTCGGCTCGCCCATTGGCACCGTGCGGCTCACGAGCACGAAGCGCGTCACCGCGTCAGGGTTTGCGGCGAGTCCTGACGCGAGCACCTCGACGTCGTAGTGCTCCTCGATACCGGGGGAGCGATCGCCGCATCGACCCCCTTGTTCTCAAAAAGGTCTGCTGCGGCCTGCACATTCGAACTTGCCTGCATGTATTCGTGCGCGGGCACCTTGGCATCGAGCCAAGTGCGGCACTGACCGTACGCGACCGGATGACCCGCAACGACGGTGATGTCTTCGAGCTTGGTGCCGGGACGCGCGACGAGCACGAAGCTCACGGGAACCAGGTACTCGCCGATAATGCGAAGGCCGGGAATCGTCGCGAGTGCGTCTTGCGCGACCGTGACACCGCCGTCGATCGAGTTCTCGATCGCGATCATTGCGGCATCGCTCGCGCCCGTCACCACATCGTTGAGCGCCTCACCCACATTTGAGACTGGGTGCCACTCCTGCCCTTGCGCCTCTTCGACCTGCTTGAGCGCTGCCTCGGTAAAGGTGCCCGCCGGCCCCAGGTAGGAGTAGCGGCGGGTTAGCGTGGGGCTCTGCGACATGTTCACCAGCTTACTGCCGCCCTAACCCAGCACACGGGCCACAAGAGCTTGAGCCGCAGACTGCACCTCGACAAGATGTTCCGCGCCTCTGAACGACTCTGCGTAGATCTTCATTACCGCTTCGGTGCCCGACGGGCGGGCCGCGAACCAAGCGTGCTCGGTTTGCACCTTGAGTCCGCCGATCGCAGCTCCGTTCGGTGCCACCGTCAGCGTTTGAGTGATTGGATCTCCGGCGAGTTCACCATCGGTCACGTCGTCTGCCGAGAGTGCGAGGAGCTTCGCCTTCTGCTCGTCGGTTGCTGGGGCGTCGATGCGCGCGTAGGCGGGTTCGCCGAAGCGATCCACCAGTTTGCGGTACCGCTCTGACGGCGACTCGCCCGTCACCGCTTGAATCTCGGCCGCGAGCAGACACAGCAGAATGCCGTCTTTGTCGGTGCTCCAAGCGCTGCCGTCGAACCGCTGGAACGAAGCGCCAGCGCTCTCTTCGCCGCCGAACACCAGTTCACCAGATGAGAGGCCAGACACGAACCACTTAAACCCAACAGGCACCTCAGCGAGCGACCTCTCGTGGGCGGCTACGACTCGGTCGATCATCGCCGAGGAGACGAGCGTCTTGCCAATGCCCGCAGTGACCGGCCAATCAGGTCGGTGCTCGAGCAGATAGTCGATCGCAACCGCGAGGAAGTGGTTCGGGTTCATGAGCCCGCCGTCGCGTGTCACTATGCCGTGCCGGTCAGCGTCGGCGTCATTGCCGGTGACGATTGCGAACTCGTCGCGGTAGGAATCGATCGTCGACATTACATGTAGGGAGGATGGATCCATGCGGATCTTGCCATCCCAGTCGAGGTGCAGAAACGCGAACTGCGGGTCAACACCTGCCCCGAGCACTGTGAGATCAAGGTTGTAGCGGTCGCGGATCGCCGACCAGTACGCGACGCTCGCCCCACCGAGCGGGTGCGCCGCGATTCGAATACCCGAGTCGCGTATCGCCTCGAGGTTGGTCACATCGGTGAGGGATTCGACGTAGCCACCGAGGAAGTCGTATGCGCCCCGAATCCCCAGAGGGGCTTCACGGTCGGTGACCGTGCGCCACTCGCCGGTCTCGAGCAGCTCGTTTGCGCGGCGCGCGATCCACCCCGTTGCATCTCCGTCAGCGGGGCCGCCATGCGGTGGGTTGTACTTGAATCCTCCGTCGGCAGGCGGGTTGTGACTCGGTGTCACCACGATGCCGTCGGCTCGCTCCGGATCGTTAGTGTCGCGCCCACGATTGTGCGTGAGAATTGCGTGGCTGAGCGCGGGGGTTGGAACGAAGGCCTCATCGCCGGTCCCTGCATTCGTCATCACGTGCACTCCGAGCGAGAGGAGCGCTTCGATTGCCGTGCGCTCGGCCGGGGCCGAGAGTGCGTGCGTGTCCGCTCCGATGAAGAGTGGGCCGCGAATGCCCTGATCCGCACGATATTCGGCGATAGCCGTGCTCATCGCAACGATGTGCGCCTCGTTAAACGACGCGCTCAGTGCCGAGCCGCGGTGGCCAGACGTGCCGAATACAACGCGTTGCGCAGGGACTTCTGGGTCGGGAACGATCTCAACGTATGCGCGTAAGAGTGCTTCGACATCGATGAGGTCTTCAGGGCGCGGGAGCTGGCCGGATCGAGTATCCATGGCACCAGTCTGCCAGGTTCACGCGGAGGGCTTTCGTGCTCTGCTCAAGAGGATCGCTGAAACAGTGAGCTTCGAACCTCTGAGAGGTATGGGTTCTGGGTTCGAGCTTCGGTCACAGTGGTGCGATCCACGTCGGCGATCAGCAGTTCGTCGCCAGCCCGCTGCGCTTGAGCGAGGTGCACCCCGTATGGGTCGGCGATGACGCTCTGACCGACATATGTGAGCTCGCCATCTGGCCCGTGTTGATTTGCGTACGCGACGTAGGTGGCGTTCTCCCAGGCGCGCACCCGAATGAGGTGCTGATTCACGAAGTCGAACGGCTCCATCTGTGCGGTGGGAACCGCGACAAGGTCTGCACCAGCGAGCGCAGCGGTGCGAACTGTTTCGGGAAACTCGACATCGAAACATATGAGCACCGCAACGTTGAAGCCGCGATACTCGACGAGCGTGAGCGGCGAATCGCCGGCCTTGAACTTCGACTGATCGAGGTCACCGTACAGCTGAATCTTGCGGTGACGCGCGAGAACATTCCCGGTTTCGTCTACGAACCAGGCCGCGTTTGCGACGCTCGCTGGTGCGTCGCCCGATGGCTCGAGCCACTCTGGTCCACCAGCAATGATCGCGATCCGGTTCCGTTTTGCAACGTCGCGCACCAACTCCAGCGGTTGCTGCTCTGCCAGCGTGCGAATCCTGTCGCCGATGTTGTAGCCTGTGACGAACATCTCGGGGGTGATGAGCAGATCCACACCCTGCGCCGCGGCCGAACCCGCGGCGGCATCGAGCGCCTGCAGATTCGCCTCCACATCGCCGGGTGTGCTGTGAGCCTGCCACACAGCGATCTTGAGTGTTGAAGCCACGTCAGTCATACCCCTCATGCAAGCACAATTCGCGCGCTTCGGCTATTTCTTCTTCAGCTTGCGCGTGAGCATCTGGATGAGCACAAAGGCGAGGTATGCCGAGAATGCGACGTTGCCCCAGAAGGGGTCGATCCACCCCGCGAGAATCGAACCAAACGGCACGGCCGCGCACGCCGCGACACCGACCCACACCGCGGCGCGAAGGTCGACGTTCTGGCGGCGAACATTGCCGAGGGTTGCAGAGATTGAGCCGGGGATCATCATGAGCAGCGACGTGCCCTTTGCGATGAGGTCGCTCGACCCGAAGAAGAACATCAGCACCGGCACAACCACTACCCCGCCGCCGACGCCGAGAACTCCAGACAGAATGCCCGTAATGAATCCGGTGAGCACGAGAAGCGCGCCCGTCAAGAAGTTGATGGTGATCTCGCTCTCGCGGCTCGGCACAACGAACCAGAGGCTCACAATGACGACCGCGAGAAAGCCCATGAATGACCACTGCACCGCTGAAACGGGAATGCGCGCGAGCAGGTAAGTGCCCAGCTGTGCTCCCGCGATGATTCCTGCGGCAAGTAGTATCGCGGCGACCCAGTCGACGTTTCCTTGAACCGCGTAGCTGGTCGCACCCACGATCGCAGTCGGAAGAATCGCGGCAACCGAAGTGCCCGCCGAGATTTTCTGCGGCATCGACAGCCAGAGGGCAAGCGCAGGAACGATGATGGTGCCGCCACCGATGCCGAAGAGCCCTGAGAGCAAGCCGCCGGCGACGCCTACGAGGAGGAGGGAAATGGCGCTCGGGCGCACTGAATCTGTCATGCGAAACTTTCTCGTTGCGAGGTTAGAAGACAATTGCCGAACCGTCGGAGCGCGGGTCGCTGCTTGCATCGACGTTGTCATCTGCGATGCGAATGAGGTTTGAGTGACCGAGGTCTTCGCTGTGATCGGGCACGATGTTCACAGTGAAACCGGCTTGCTCAAGGGCGAGCCTGGTCTCCTCGGTGACTCCTTCTTCGACGGTCACCGAGGGTGGGTTATCGCCGCGGCGTTCGTCCACTATCCACCTGGGCGTGTGAGTCGCCTCGCTCGGCGTGGCCCCGCTCACAGAGCGCACGAGCAGTTGGGTGTGGATCTGCGGCTGCGCCGCCCCACCCATCGTCGCCGGCACCCACGCCAGGTCGCTGCCACGCAGCACCAGCACGGGCATGAGTGTGTGCCTCGGGCGCTTGCCCGGGGCGAACGCATTCGGTGAGGTGGGATCGAGCGAGAACGAAGTTCCACGGTTCTGAAAAATAATGCCGGTTTCGGGCTCGAGAATGTGAGCGCCAAAACCCCAGTACACCGAGTTGATGAGCGAGACCGCCCAGCCGTCAGCACTCGCTGCCGATAGGCCGACGGTATCGCCGCTCGCCTTCGGGAGGCCTCGAGTTGTGAGTCCGCTCGCATCCATCTCTACGAGTTCAGGGCCGCACGCGCCACCCATGCGCGGGTCAGCAAGCGACGCCGCGCGCACAATGTTTGCATCATCGAACGCTCGGGCGAGTTCTCCCGCTCCAGTGCCGAGTGGATCCTCTATTCCGGGGCTGCCGCCCGTGCCGTTGATGGCATTCAGTGCTCGCAGCAGCATGAAGCCGGAGGTGTTTGGTGGCCCAGTGAGTACTCGAAGGTCGCCAAACTCGCCCTCGAGCGGTTCGCCCCAATACGCTGAATAGTCGATCGCATCCTGCAGCGTGATCTTCGAACCGAGCTTTTGCAGTCCGGCGATCCACTTCACCGCGGTGCGACCCTCGTAGAACTCACCCGAGCCATACTCGGCGACACGACGAAGGGTCTCTGCGAGCGCCGGCTGTCTGAGCGTTTCACCCTTAGCGACAGGCTTGCCGTCGGGGTAGAAGACGGCCGCGGCACCTGGGTCTTGCTCGAGCGTTACGCGGTCATCGATGAGGGCATTGGCCACTGAGCGAGAGTTCGGAAACCCTTCGGAGGCGTGACGAATCGCGTGCTCGAAGTGATCTGCCCAGCTGCGCGTAGCCCCGTATTCGTGCAGCGAATTCCAGCCGCAGACACCACCCGGCACCGTGACTGTGTCGATGCCGCGCAGGGGCAACTGGTCACCGTGTGTGGATCGCAACGCCTCCAGTGTCTGCGCCTGAGGAGCGGCGCCCGTCGCGTTCAAGAAGCGAACTCTGCCGTCTGGGCTGCGCACGAGCGCGACGAGGTCACCGCCCAGCGCGACGTTGTTTGGGTACACAACACAGAGCGTCGCTGCAGCAGCGAGTGCGGCATCAACGGCGTTGCCACCAGCACGCATCGCGGCGGCACCGGCTTCGGTCGCGAGGTGATGAGAGGTCGAGATGGCGCTCTGGCCCGACGCGATGACGGACATTCTTGTCAGCTCTCCCCTCTGAGTTGCTTTGTGTGGTGCGCGTTACTGCGGTTCGAGCCCGAGGTCTTCAAGGCCGATGGCGAAGCGGTACTCGTACCCTGCTTCTTCGATGCGGGCTTTGGCGGGCGCCTGGCGATCCACCACGACGGCGACGCCGGCAATCTCAGCCCCAACCTTCTTGAGTGCCTCGATCGCCTTGAGTGGAGATCCGCCAGTTGTCGACGTGTCTTCGACGACGATAACGCGCTTGCCGTTGAGGTCAGGCCCCTCGACCTGGCGGCCGCGCCCATGGTCTTTTGGTTCTTTGCGCACAACGAACGAGTCGTACGTCTTGCCGCGCGCGACGCCCTGGTGCATGATTGCTGATGCAATGGGGTCGGCACCCATCGTGAGGCCGCCAACAGCGACGACACCGTCGACGTCTTCGATGAGGTCGAGCATGACCTGCCCGATGAGCGGTGCGGCGCGGTGATCGAGCGACAGCTTGCGCAGATCGATGTAGTACGTCGCCTTCTTGCCGCTCGTGAGCGTGAAATCGCCGTGGAACACAGCTTCTGACTTGATGAGTTCGATGAGCTGTTCGCGCGCGGTAGTCATGAATTCGATTCTACCGTCGTCCACATCGGGCATCTGGTGACTTTCCCATGGGAGGGCCTGTGGAGTACGGCGGCAGTAACTATTAGGAGTGCCAGGCTGGATTCATGAAGGGCGAGATCATGAATCTAGACAGACTAGACAGAATTGATTTGTCGGCGTACTCTGCGTGCATGGGAACATGGCAGGTACAGGCTGGAAAACAGCGGTTCAGCGAACTGCTGCGTGCCGCAGAGGGCGGCGAGCCGCAGTTCATTACGAGGCATGGAAAGCCTGTCGCGGTTGTGGTGGATATTGAAGATTACCGACGAACGCATGAAACACAACAGAGTTTCGCGGAGTACCTTCTCACGCTCGAGGGCGCCCTAGCTGAAGGTGATGAACTGGAGATTTCGCCCCGGACTGCTGAGCCAGAGTACTGGGCGAAGGTTGACAACTTGTTTCGTGATGGCGACTAAAGATGTACCTCATTGACACGAACGTGCTCTCAGAACTTACGAAGCCCCGGCCAAATTTAGGGGTAAAGAACTGGGTTGTGGATCAGCCCGACATGTATGTCAGCGTACTCACGCTTGGCGAAATAGGTCGGGGTGCTCAGGCGTTGCGGAAGCGCGACGATCGTCGTGCGGAGCGGATTGCAGCATGGCTTGAAGGAGTTCGTCGTGACTTCATGACACGCGTTCTCCCAATTGATGAGCGAGTGATTGATTCCTGGGTCACACTCCCAACGATGCGGACTTTGCCTACTATTGACGGGCTTATCGCGGCGACTGCAGCCGCGC
Organism: Leucobacter denitrificans; assembly: GCF_014396385.1. Classification (NCBI taxonomy): domain Bacteria; kingdom Bacillati; phylum Actinomycetota; class Actinomycetes; order Micrococcales; family Microbacteriaceae; genus Leucobacter; species Leucobacter denitrificans. The sequence goes on along the minus strand of NZ_CP060716.1, from coordinate 1,478,719 downwards.
ACGATCTCACAGTTGTGACTCGAAATACTGCTGAGTTCAGTGACCTGGGCGTGCGATTGCTCAATCCGTTTGCTGACTGAGGCTCGGGTAGTAACCGCGGCATAGGATGAGCGTGTGGATAAGGCAGGTGCGCTCGTAGACCAAGAGCAGCTTGTTGCGCTCGTTCGCCTATTCGAGCATGGCACCGTGGCCGTGCTGACGGGTGCAGGAATCAGCACCGATTCCGGCATCCCCGACTACCGAGGCGAGGGGAGTCCACCGAGGAATCCCATGAACATCGCACAGTTTCGTGACGACGAACAGTACCGCAAACGATTCTGGGCAGGTGCACGCATCGGGCAGAACCGTATGCTCAAAGTCATGCCGAACGCGGGGCACAAGGCGCTCGCGAGACTCGAAGCGGCCGGGCGTATTGACGGCGTGATCACGCAGAACGTTGACGGTCTGCACGCAAAATCGGGGTCGCGCAAGGTCGTGGAACTCCACGGCGGTGGCAGTGTTATTCGCTGCGTCGAATGTGACTCTCGCTGGAACCGGACCAAGGTCTTGGAATGGTTCGACGAATTGAATCCCGGTTTGGCCGAACGTAACTCGTCTGCGGAAGTGGCGCCCGATGGCGATGCGATCGTTTCTGAGGTCGACACGGTTGTCGTGCCCGAATGCCACGTGTGCGGTGGGGTACTTCGACCGAATGTCGTGTACTTCGGTGAGACAGTGCCCGTTCAAGTCTTCGATGAGGCCGCACACTTGGTGAGTGAGGCAGAAGCGTTCCTCGTCGCGGGCTCCTCGCTCGCAGTCAACACGGGAATCAGGCTCGTGTTTCGTGCTGAGCAGCGCGGGATCCCGATAGCTGCCATCAACCGAGGGCACACCGCGCTCGACCTGCGTTCGAGCCTTGCGCTTCGCATAGAGGGCGGCACGACCGAGACGCTCGTCGCGCTCGCCGATGCACTCGGGGCGTAACCTGCTTCTCTAGTGGGTCGCCAGCAATACCGCCGAGCTAGCATGACGAAGCGTAAAGCGTGGTTCAGAGTGAGTGGCTAGCATCTTGGATGTGCGCGAACGAAAACGACGACTCTGGCATGAGACACCCTGGGATGGTGTTCCGGGCTTCTGGGCCGCCTGGCGAAGGCTCTTTTATCAGTTCGAGGGATCCGCTCAACTCGGCGACCGCAATGAACCCGCCTACATCATGCCCGAGAACCCGAAGTGCCCAGTATGTGGGGCACCCATGAAAGAGCACCGAGTCGAACGGGGTGGACCGGGTAAGCCGACCCACCTCAAGTGCCCGCCTGCGGAAGTGTCAGCAACCTAGTCCGTAACGCAGAAATCCGAGTCAAAGTCTGCGACTAAACCCTAGGGCTTAGCAACAAACTTTGACTCGGATCCTGTGTCTGAGTGGCTACCTACTCGACGACGACGATCAAGTCGCCGGCTTCGACACCTCGGGTGCCGTCGAACGCGATGCGCTGCACCGTGCCTGCGACTGGAGAGGTGATCGCAGCCTCCATCTTCATTGCTTCGATCGTGCCGATTGCCTGGCCTGCCTCAACCTGATCGCCCGCAGCGACCTTGACGGTGACGGTGCCAGAGAACGGAGCCGCAACCTGGCCCGGAACCGTACGGTCAGCCTTCTCTGCAGCAACCACGGTGACCTTGATGCTCTCGTCTTTCACAAAGACGGGGCGGAGCTGGCCGTTGACGCGCACCATGACGGTGCGCACACCCTTCTCGTCTGCCTCGCCAATTGCTTCGAGTCCAACGTAGAGTCGCACACCCTTCGAGAGGTCGATCGCGTGCTCCGCACTCGTCTCGAGTCCGTAGAGGTAGTCGCCGGTGTCAACGACCGAGAGGTCTCCGAACTGTTCGCGAACTGCCTCGAACTGCTTCGTCGGTGCCGGGAAGAGCAGGCGATTCAGTGTGGATCGGCGCTCCTGACTTGATCCTTCGAGTCGTGCCGAGTCCTCATCCGAAACCGGCGCGACCTCGATCGATACGTCGCGGCCCGCGAGCACCTTCGAGCGGAACGGCTCAGGCCATCCACCAGGAATGTCGCCGAGCTCTCCCGCGAGGAAGCCAACAACCGACTGTGGAACGTCGTAGCGTTCTGGGTTCGCTTCGAAGTCTGCGGGATCAGCGTCAACTGCAGCAAGATGTAGTGCGAGGTCGCCGACCACCTTCGATGACGGCGTTACCTTCGGCAGGCGGCCGAGGATACGATCCGCTGCCGCGTACATGTCTTCGATCTTCTCGAAGTTCTCAGAGAGCCCAAGTGCGATCGCCTGCTGGCGCAGGTTCGACAGCTGACCGCCCGGGATCTCGTGCGTATACACGCGGCCCGTCGGCGAAGGGAGCCCTGATTCGAACGGCTTGTACAGGGTGCGCACGGCATCCCAGTATGGCTCGAGCTCGTACACGGCATCTGGGTTGATGCCGGTGTCGCGCTCGGTGTGAGACAGAGCGGCCACGAGTGCGGAGAGGGATGGCTGGCTCGTCGTGCCAGACATCGGTGCCGAAGCTGCATCAACCGCGTCGACGCCTGCGGTCGAGGCTGCGAGCAGTGTCGCGAGCTGACCACCCGGAGTGTCGTGCGTGTGCAAGTGCACCGGCAGGTCGAAACGCTCGCGCAGAGCGGTAACAAGCTTTGCGGCAGCGGCTGGGCGCAGCAGACCCGCCATATCCTTGATACCAAGAATGTGGGCACCCGACTCAACGATCCGCTCAGCAAGACCGAGGTAGTAGTCAAGCGTGAACTTGTCCTCGTTAGGGCTCAGCAGGTCACCGGTGTAGCAGAACGCGACCTCGGCGACAGCGGTGCCGGTCTCGCGCACGGCGTCGATTGCGACGCGCATCTGGTTTACATCGTTCAGGGCGTCGAAGATGCGGAACACGTCAACACCGGTCGCCGCGGCCTCGCGCACGAATGCCTGCGCAACCTTCGGCGGGTACGGGGTGTAGCCCACGGTGTTCTGGCCGCGAAGCAGCATCTGGATCGGCACGTTCGGCAGCGCCTCACGCATGCCCGCCAGGCGCTCCCACGGGTCCTCGCCAAGGAAGCGAAGCGCGACGTCGTAGGTCGCGCCGCCCCACGCCTCAACCGAGAAGAGCTCGGGGGTGAGTCGTGCAACGTGCGGAGCGACCGCGAGGAGATCTCGCGAGCGCACGCGCGTCGCAAGTAGTGACTGGTGGGCATCACGGAACGTGGTCTCGGTTACAGCGAGCGCATTCTGCTCACGGAGCGCCTTCGCGAATCCCTCAGGTCCGAGCTCAAGCAGACGCTGCTTGCCACCAGCAGGGGCTGGGGTGAGGAGATCGACCTCTGGAAGCTTCACCTGCGGATCGATCTGCTGCGGGCGCGGACCATTTGGCTGGTTCACGGTGACGTTCGCGAGGTGCTGGAGGAGGCGCGTCGCGCGATCCTTCGGTTTGTTGAGCGACAGCAGCTCCGGACGCTCCCCGATAAATGCAGTCGAAACGTCGCCCGCGCGGAAGTCAGCGTCGTCAAGCACCGACTGGAGGAACGGAATGTTCGTTGCGACGCCGCGAATACGGAACTCTGCGAGGGCGCGGCGGGCACGCACCACAGCATCTTCAAACGAGCGGCCGCGGCAGGTGAGCTTCGCGAGCATCGAGTCGAAGTGCGGGCTGATGTACGCGCCTGGGTTGATCGTGCCGCCATCGAGGCGTACGCCGCCGCCACCCGGTGAACGGTACGCGGTGATGCGGCCAAGGTCTGGGCGGAATCCGTTCTCCGGATCCTCGGTGGTGATACGGCACTGAAGCGCCGCACCGTGCATCTGGATCTTGTCTTGGGTCAGCCCGAGCTCTTCGAGGGTTGCGCCCGCCGCGATACGCATCTGTGCCTGCACGAGATCCACATCAGTGATCTCTTCGGTCACGGTGTGCTCGACCTGAATACGGGGGTTCATCTCGATGAAGACGTGCTCGCCAGCGCGTGCACCCTCGGTGTCGAGAAGGAACTCAACGGTTCCGGCGTTCGCGTACCCGATCGACTTCGCGAATGCGATCGCGTCGCTCGTGAGTGCGTCGCGCTGCGCCTGCGTGAGGTTCGGTGCTGGTGCGATCTCAACGACCTTCTGGTGGCGGCGCTGCACCGAGCAGTCACGCTCGAACAGGTGCACCGCCTCGCCGGTGTTATCTGCGAGCACCTGCACCTCGATGTGGCGCGGGCGCAGTACTGCCTGCTCGATGAACATGGTGGGATCACCGAACGCGCTATCGGCCTCGCGCATCGCGCTCTCGAGCGCCTCGCGCAGGTCTTCGGCGCGCTCGACACGGCGCATACCGCGACCGCCGCCACCGGCGACTGCCTTAGCGAACAGTGGGTATCCGATTTCGTTGCCGCCGGCAATGAGCGCTTCGATGTCGGTTGATGGCGGGGTGGACTTCAGAACGGGAACGCCAGCGGCAATCGCGTGCTCTTTCGCCGCGACTTTGTTGCCTGCCATCTCGAGCGCGAGGCGGCCGGGGCCGATGAAGGTGATGCCCTCGGCGTCTGCTGCCGCGGCAAGCTCAGGGTTCTCAGAGAGGAAACCATAGCCCGGGTAAATAGCGTCTGCGCCAGACTCCTTGGCGACGCGAATAATCTCGGCAATATCGAGGTATGCCCGAACGGGGTGGCCCTCCGTGCCGATGAGGTAGGCCTCGTCGGCCTTCAGACGGTGCAGCGAATTGCGATCTTCGAAGGGATATACCGCAACGGTACGAGCCCCAAGCTCGGTAGCCGCTCGAAAGGCGCGAATCGCGATTTCACCGCGGTTTGCAACCAGAATCTTCTTAAACATCTTCATGGTGTCTCTCCCTTGAGTGGCCGGGTTGCTGGCCAGAGATGGGTGCTGCCGGTAGGCGTGACACAGGTAGTGTCGTGGATCGGCTCGCAGTGACGAGGCTCGGACCCCGACCCAGGATAGCCGAGAATATGTGCTTCCATACGCATATTTAGTTCGACGTCAAGATTGTTATCTCATTCGCCACGTGCGATTCGGGTCATTTCCTCGCGTGGAACAACCTTCACCCGAGTGCGCCCATCAGCCGCGCCGAGCGCGAGTTCGTGCTCATCGAGGCGGTGCCACCCATCGAGGTTGGTAAACGGTACCCCGCGTGACTCTAGCAGTGCGACAACAGCCTCACCGTCGGGATGCTCTGGTTTCCACCAGGTATCTGCGTCCTCCATGAGGCACTCCAGCGTTTCCATAGCGTCAGATTTTGTGTGACCGATAAGCCCGACGGGGCCTCGCTTGATCCACCCAGTTGCGTAAATGCCGGGAATGTAGATGCCCGACTCGTCGACAACGCGACCCTGCTCGTTGGGAATAACGCCGTGCACGTCGTCAAACGGAATTTCATCGAGCGGTGAGCCAAAGTAACCGATTGCGCGGTAGAGCGATTGCATCGGAATGACCTCGAACTCGCCGGTGTCAACGACGCCACCCTTACCGTCGGGCGCTGTACGTTCGATCTTCAGGCCAGCGACGCGACCGTCTTCAACGACAACCTCAACCGGCTTCGACCAGAAGTGCAGGTGCAATCTGCGCGAGGCGGGCTGCACCTCACCGGATTCGCGCGCACGCTGGTCCTCGCGCCACTTGTTCATGATGCGGTTGATCACGACGACCTGCTTGTTCTTCGTGAGCACTTCTTCGGCGTGCGCATCTGGAATGTCGAAGTCTCGCTCGTTGATGACCATATCGACGTCGCGCACTTCGCCGAGTTCGCGAAGCTCAAGCGGCGTGAACTTTACATACGACGGGCCTCGGCGGCCGAAAAGGTGCAGTTCTTCGATCGGGTTTGCTGCGAGTCCCTTATATACGTTGTCGGGAATCTCAGTTGGGAGCAGATCGTCTGCGTGCTTGATGAGCATGCGAGAAATGTCGAGCGCGACGTTGCCGTTGCCGATGACTCCAACCGAGCGGGCCTCAAGTGGCCAGGTGCGTGGCACGTCTGGGTGGCCGTCGAACCAGCTGACGAAGTCGGCGGCGCCGTATGAGGATTCGGCGTCGATACCGGGGATGTCGAGGAAGGCATCGCGGATCGCGCCGGTCGAGAAAATCACCGCGTTGTAGTGCTGTTTGAGGTCTGCGAGCGTGAGATCTTCACCGTAGCGAACGTTGCCAAAGAAGCGGATCGTGCCGCTATCGAGCACATCGCGTAGTGCGTTGATGATGCCCTTGATGCGGGGATGGTCTGGCGAAACGCCGTAGCGCACAAGCCCGTAGGGGGCAGGAAGCTGTTCGAAAAGGTCAATTTCGACCTCGAAATCTCGTTCCGCTTTCAGCAGCAGGTCCGCAGCATAGATTCCCGCGGGTCCGGCCCCTACAATCGCTAAACGCATCTTGCTCATTCCCCCAGAATTACCCTTCTCTCGAGACGATTGATTCTGCCAGGCGCTCAAGCGCGCGCTTCACTGGCGATTTTGGCAGCACACTGAGCGCTGCAACTGCGTCGTCCGCCCACTGTCGTGCCGTTGCCTCTGTTTCACGCGTCACTTGGTGCGCGTAGAGTGCGTCAACCTCAGGATCCATCACCTGAAGGTCCGCACCCTCCGCGATCGCAGCGATACCTGCGTCGATTCGTGTGATCAGTTCAGTGGCCTCTGCGTCGCCCGATTCGGCCCGCGACCTGAGCAAAAGCAGTGGCAATGTTGCGACACCGGCCCGCAGGTCAGTCCCTGCGCGCTTTCCGGTGCGCTTCTTGTCGGGCGAGAGATCGATGACGTCATCGATGAGTTGGAATGCAACGCCGATCTTCTCGCCGTACTCAGTTACCGCGTCAGCAAACTCTTCCGATCCACCGCCGAACATGACGCCCATGCGCGCTGCCGTCGAGATGAGCGCACCGGTTTTGTCGGCGAGCACCTGAATGTAGCGCGCGATGGGTTCGTCGCCGGGCTGAGGGCCGACCGTTTCGTGCAGCTGCCCTAGGCACAAGCGCTCAAATGTCTGAGCCTGCAGCAAGATAGCCGCCTCGCCCATTCCTGAAACGAGTGACGATGCACGCGCGAACAACAGGTCACCAGCGAGGATTGCAACTGAGTTGGACCAAACCACCTGCGCAGATGGTACTCCTCGTCGCAGGTTCGCATCGTCCATCACATCGTCGTGATACAACGACGCGAGGTGGGTCATCTCGATCGCTTGCGCTGCGCGTCGAACCATCTCGTTGGGGCCATCGCCGAGCTGGCTCGAGATGAGTGTGAGTAGCGGGCGGATCCGCTTGCCGCCAGCAGCCGCGAGGTACCGTGCGGGTGCGTCGGCGATCGGCGAAGCAAACCTCAGGTGCTCGACCAGGCCTTCTTCGACAAGGTCAAGTTCTTGCTGCAGCTGCTTCACGAGACGCCGGTCTTCAGCACTGCGAAACAGTCGAAGTGGAAGCGCCTGCGTTGTTGTGTCTGCGGCCAATGGGCGGATCATTTGTCAGTACCCTTGCTCGCCGGGGTGGATGTCTTTGTTGCTGGCTTCTTCGCGGTTGGAGGCTTCTTTGTGGCCGGTGTTGCCTTTGGAGTTGGCGCAGACTTCGGCTCCTTCTTCGGGGCTGCTGGTTTCTTGCGAGCTGCCGTAGACGTGGTCACCGGAGCGCTTGGAACAAAACCACGGTGCAGCGCAACGATTCCAAGGCTGAGGTTGCGATAGGCCACGCGCTCGAGCCCTGCCTCACGCAGCCACTTCGCCAATTCTTCTTGCGTCGGCCAAGCTTCGATCGACTCATTCAAGTACTTGTAGGCCTCGGCCGCGTCACGGTTGATGAGCGCGGCAACCCGCGGCAGCACGTGCCTGTTGTACTTGGTGTATGCCCAGTTCACCGCATCTGACGAGGGGCGCGAGAACTCTGCAATGACGATTCGCCCGCCCGGCTTTACGACTCGCACCATTTCGGCGATCGCCTGTTTCGGATCAGACACGTTGCGGAGCCCGTACGAAATTGTTGCTGCGTCGAAGCTGTCGTCGTCGAATGGAAGCTTGGTCGCGTCGGCGAAGACGAACTCGATGAGGTCGTTGTCGGCGTTGCGCTTGCGGCCCTCGGCGAGCATGCCTTCGGAGAAGTCTGCAGCGATGACGTGTGCTCCGTGTGCCGCAATCGCGGCCGAAGAAGTGCCGGTGCCAGCGGCGATGTCGAGCACTCGCATGCCCTTGCGTGGAGCGATCGCCCGAGTAGTGGCGATGCGCCACAGGCGGGAGTTGCCCGCCGAGAGTACGTCATTCAGCAGGTCGTACCTGGGGGAGACCTCATCGAACATCGCAGATACTTCCGTCGCGTTCTTGGTCTCGGTATCGGGTCGAGTCACTGTTCCATCGTAGCCGGTTGTTCATCTGTGAACGCTTGACAAGTCGGGCAGGTAGATTAGCAGGGTGACGAGCGAAGCGAACAGGCACGCTGTGGGCGAGATTCCACATCTCCGCGCTGTGACGAGGCCCCTCAGTGAGCTTCCTCGACTCTTGTCGTACGCAGATCCGACAAACCCTATGTTCTGGAATCGCGATGATCGCGGTTGTGTTGGTGTCGGAGAAGTGTTGCGGCTTACGTTTTCTGGCGAGCAGCGATACCTCGAAGCCTCGCGCGCGTGGCGTGAGATAGCGGCACACGCCGAGATTGACGACCCGGTTGGTATGCCGGGTTCTGGCTTGCTCGCCTTCGGAACGTTCGCATTCGCTGATGACAGCTCGGTCGAGAGTGTGTTGATTGTGCCGAGAATCTTGGTGAACCGGCATCGCGGTACGGCGTGGATCACGGAAATTACCCGCGTTGATTCGAGCCAGGTTGCGGGGGAGAAGTCTGTGCCTGTGTTGCCCACGGCTACTGACCTCGGTGTGTGGCACGGTGTTGAATTGCATGCTGCAAGCGATTCGGTGGATCGAGCCACGGCCGGGAGTAAGGTCGACGACTACCTTGCGGGCGTTGTTGAGGCGACTCAGCGGATCGATGCTGGGGCAGTTGAGAAGGTTGTGCTTTCGAGGCAGATTGCGGGCGAGGTCAGCGCCGGAGCGGACCTGCGCGTTCCGCTCGATCGGTTGAGCGCGAAGTATCTTGATTGTTGGACCTTTGCGGTTGATGGACTTATCGGCGCGAGTCCCGAGACGCTCGTTCGTTCGACTGGTGGTGCGGTGTCGGCTCGGGTACTTGCGGGAACTCGCGGTCGCCACCCAGAGGATGCGGCACGAGATCGCGCCGCTCGTGATGAGTTGTTGCGCAGTGCGAAGGAACAGCACGAGCACGATTTTGCAGTTCAGAGCGTGGTGACGGCTCTCGCACCGCACGTTCGGGACATGCGCACGAGCGACGATCCGTTTGCGTTGCAGTTGCCAAATGTGTGGCATCTCGCTACCGACTTGGGGGCTTCGCTTGGTGCTGAGACAACGGCTCTTGAGCTTGTTGATGCGTTGCACCCAACGGCTGCGGTTGCGGGTACGCCCACGGCCGATGCGGTCGAGCTTATTGCAGAACTCGAACCGTTCGATCGCGGTCGATACTCGGGTGCCGTGGGGTGGATCGACGCCGACGGCGACGGCGAATGGGTCATTGCGCTGCGCTGTGCTCAAGTGACTGAAGCAGACGGTGGATCGGGGAGCCGAACCGTTGTTGCGACGGCTGGCGGCGGAATAGTCGCGGGTTCTGATCCTCAGCATGAGCTTGGTGAGACGGTGTCGAAGTTTCGCCCAATCACTGAGGCGTTCAGTTCGGGTTCTTAATACGTGATGTCGGCCGATGCGCTCTCAATGTATTCGCGCATTTGGTCGCCATGCTTGGCGAACTCGCCATCACCGCACACGGCGGTTGCGATCAAGGCAAAGTCGCCTTGCCGTAGCGCGTAAGTTGTTCCTTCGAGCCCGGGTGTTGATTCGGCTGAAAAACTTACCCGTGCAAAACCTAGTTGAGAGTAGAGCGCGCCGTCATTGATGATGGCGTTGAGCATGACCATCGCTTCAGGTGTCACGGTGAGCTCGGTATTAAAGGCTTCCTGTCCGAGTTCAGTTGCGTAGTCGAGCGCCACCTGTGCAGAGTCTGGTTCGGTATCGTCCCCTAACCCCATTGGTTGATGAAATTGGAGGATACATCGCGGTGACACTGTCGCCTGTACGATTCCCTCATCATTGAACTTTTCGTATGTCCAACCATCAGGCAAGTCCTTCGAAAAGTGCCACAGCAAGTCTGTTGGGGGTGATCCAGTTGTTAGCCTCGCGAGCACGTCGATTTCTTCTTGACTCATGAGCTCGTCTGACTGTTCGTCACTATTGAGTTTGTCGGTTCTCTCGGGTTTCTCGGCCCTCTCGGCTGGCTCGGTTTGTTGGTTCTTCTGTTTCGAGAGTTGGCCCAAATTTGCAGCAAGTGAGGTGCAGCCACTCAGCGCGAGACTTGCTAGCGCAATCGTAATGAGGGCGCCGATTGTCTTTGTCTTCTTCGATGCCAATGTTGTCTCTTTCAATTTGAAATGCTGATACTTGTTTTGAATCAGTTGGCCCCCGCAAGCCAGGGTGATGGCAATGCGTTCTGGAACTGCTGAGCTGTTGCTACTGATCGGATTGTTCGCGTCGCTCGATCTCGTCCTTGAACTCGTTGATACTTCCTGAGCTAATCTGTGACGCTCGAGAGGCAAGCAGTTCGCGTTTCATGTCGTCCTGCCAGCTCGTCGTCTTCACGCCCCGGGAGCAGGAGGATGCCACTTCTAGGGTCATCCCCTCCGAGGACGCTTGGAACGCGAGGGTTTCGCCGTACTCGTTATCAGCTCGGAAGTATGGCTGGGTGTCTGGTGCATACGTGCGAATGTCAGAGACAACCCACCCTTCGGATTTCCAGAAGTCTCGCACTTTTGCAGCCGCGGCAAGGGGGTCTTCCGCAGTCATGTTTTTCAGCGAAATCTCGATACGGCCCCCATTGCCTCCGCACCCTCCTGGAAATAGTGCGCTCAGAAGTAGTTCGCGGTCTTGGGGCCTATCTGTCGACCAAAACACATCGTGCCAGTAGCTGTCGTACCACCCTTCATCGACTTCGCTCGCGGCGACCGCGGCATCTAGTTGCTCGCCAACCCAAGTCCTTAGTTCCCTGAGTGATTTGCCTGTCGTTATCTTTGCCTCTGATACCAATGGAACCTCCTGCAAACAACCGGCAAGTGTCAACACTCCAAAGATTAGGATCGTCGCCTTGACCGCACTGGTGAGTATTCTTTTTCTTAATGGAGCCATGAGTATTCCGCCTTTTGCATTTCGACCAGCACACGAAACCCCAGCCCCGGGTAGAGTGTTTTCGGCTCGGCCTCTGTGATTACGAACGATTCCTCAAGTTCCGCGTCAATCATGCCCGTCGTGATGTGAGCCACCGTGTCTAGTGTTTGGGTACGACGGTCCATATAGCCATGACCCTCTGAGGCGGTCATGCCAATGGGACCAGGTCTCGAGCCTTCACCAATAGTGGAATGCCCGTCGGCTTTCAAGAGACCGCGCGATGGGTCGCCTTCAGATGAGAAGGAAAATGCGCCTCCGTATACCGGACTCAAATTCTCCAATCCAATTGCTGAGGCGTCGGGGTTCGGCTGACCCCTTCCGGCAAATCCTGCGCCCAGCGGGGCCAAATGATCACCGGAAGCGTGGGTCGTATAGATCGCTTTCTTTCCTGGCTCGGCATCTGCCACGTTGAGAACCTCGTATGACGGCACGATCTCGGTGTCCAACCCTGCAGAACCCAACATCGTGAAAGTGCTCACTGTGTACTTAACCTCAGTGAGTGCTATCGACGCGAGCGTCGTACCATATGAGTGCGCCAAAACATTGACCGTAGGCATTCCATTCCCACTCGTGCTGCGTGCGACGTGCAGGCCGTCGAGTTCCGCTGCAAAGCGCTTGGCGCCTATAGCTGCGTCTTCAGAACTGAGCACACCCAAGTCGCCCTCAAAGGGTGAATCAGGGGTGTCGTATCCGAGCCAGGCTATAACAGCAGTCGAACCGGTATATCCAGAGATATCACTCTGCGCGGCGTAAAGATTGCGACTTGCCTCATCCCACCCTTCGAGCGCGAGGTGTGCATCGCTAGCCATACCGGGGCCCTCGAGCGTCGTATCCGTTGCCGTATCGAGATCACCGTATCCAACAGCAGTCTTTGAAACTGGGCCGGTGAGGTCGAGTGCGACAAGCTGAATGGGTGGACGCGCCTCACCATATTTCAGCGTTTCCGATACCTCTCGGTTAAAGATCTCTTGTAGATCAGACAGCAGCTTCAGCTGATCCAGCGACAGCATGTGAGGATGCTCCCGATAGAACTCGAGCATGTTGCGGTTTGCGGTGTCGCGCACGGCATACGGCAGACCCGGGAGATTTCCGATGACCCAGGGCACCTCAGCAATGAGCGTCGCCTGCTCTTCCGCTGAAAGCCCTGCCCATGCGTTGGCGACAAGTTCAGGGGCGGGAGGATCATCCCACGCATTCGCGCCCGACTTCGAGCCAATCAGCTTCAATAGCAGCGGATGTGTCATCGCGATCTTGGCGTTCGCATACGACTTACCCCAAAGCTCGCCAGAAAGCGCCGTGGCGATGGTGAAACGCTGAGCCGTGGCACCAGCACTACTCACCGTCAGCAATTGACCGATGATGGTGTTCGACAGCGCACCTCTCAGCCAGTTCTCCACGTCTCGGCGGTCTTCGATGAGATTGGCCCACTTGGTCTGCAAACCTCGAATGTCTTCGAGTGCTACATGCCAGTGATGAGCGGCACCCAGCCACCTCGTCTCATAAAGGCTGCGTAATTGTGCGACGTTTGTGGGACGCTCTGCAGGGCCGACCCCTGTCCCATACACATCAGCCCACAACTGGGGCTCGGGCATGTTCTTCGGAACCTCCTCGTCCCACCGCGCTGGCACCGGGGCCAAGATGGCTTCTGCGATTTCTTCGACTTCCCAAGCTTGTACCTGAATCGTGGTTAAAGCAGTCTCTACATCGCGCACGACGTTCCTTGCATCGGTGTGAATTCTGTCGATTTCCGCAGCGTATGAATTGCACGCATTCCTTCCCTGCTCGGTAGATTGCTGTAGCGAGTTGGCACCAACACAGAGACGCCCATCGAGCTTCTCGCTGAGCTTCGTCACTGCCCGGCTTGACGTGTTTGTGAGAGCAAGGAGAGCACTTTGCACCTCACGCCTGTATTGCTGCGCATCTGCCTCAATGTTCTTGAGGTAGTCACTGATCTCGTCGATTTCCGCAGTAGAGCCGAGGATCGGAGTGCCCTTGAGCACATCTTTACCGTCTCTCGGCACGTATACGCTCAACGCTTACCCCCATGCAGGGCAAAGCCAGTGGGCAGTGACGCCGCAAGGCTACAGTCAACTGAGCCGCTCTCGTTCATGAGGGCTGCGAGCTGTTCGCACGAAGTCTTCGCGGCATCCCCGAGTGCTAAACGACCAGTCTGCACTCCTCGCAAGAACTCACGAATGTCGCCTCCGACACCAGTCAAACTCGAAATCGGTGAGTTCGGCACCGCCCGGTTGCCTGCAGACATGCAGCGAGTTGCACTCAGCATCATCGTGCCTGCAGACTCGAGCACCTCATCACGAATCTGTAGCTGGTCCGTCATGCTGACAGCGCAAAATTAGCGTGCAGAACGGGTACGGTAAGTCGTATCAACAGGAACTCCAATCACAATGCAGAGCCCCTGGTGCACACCATTTTTTGAACGTATCGCCCGCAATCGGGCAATGCATTGAAGCTAGCAGTCAGAGAACAATGACCGCAAACAATGCGCAATACGCCTGTGGATAACTATCGGGCGAGCGGAACTTCGACGATTGTTGGCCCGGTTACCGGCGCAGTGAATACTCGTTCAAGTTCCACGCGTGTTTCTGCGCGCTCGTAAGCCCAGCCATATGCGTGAGCGAGTGCTTCAAGATCAACCTGTTGAGGAGTCAGCATGACGCGGTCGAAAGTGTCGGTGGAGGCGCTCGCCGCAACCTCAAGCCCGTCGAAGATGGTGCCGCCGCCGTCGTTGCCCACGAGCAGTTGGATGCGGGGCGTCACTTCGGTGTCGGGCGGCAGCTGCAAAGAACCGACATCGTGCAGGAGCGCGATGTCACCAAGAATTACGCGTGTGGTTCCGGCGGCCTTCTTGGGGTCGGGATCCGCCTGGCTCGTCACGGCGATGCCGAGTGCTGTCGCGATCGTTCCATCGATTCCCGCGAGTCCACGGTTCGCGTGCACTGTGACCTTGCGAGCAGGCGCAATACCATCGAGCACCCGCACGAGCCGCGAGGCTGCGATGACGAGCCGGTCGTGGGGCCAAGTGCCGAGCCAGGCGCTCTCGACAAGCATCGCCCGGGTTACAGGCTCACGGCGAGCCGCCATTTCAGCGCGAGCGTATGCATTGCGCTCTTTGTACCCGGTCTCCCGCGCGGCCTCGAGGTCGGGCACGTGTGCCGAACTGCGCTCGCGTTGCAACTCTCGATCGGGGGCGACCCACGCGCCAAGCCACCGCCGGTGAGTGTGTGGATCGTGCCCATCCGCAACCCGTGCCGCCCGCACAACGCGCGCACCGCGAGAGGGCTGAACGTGGTCGGTGTCTGTGTGTGGATCCACCACGATCACCTCGACGTCATCGCGCTCGAGCAGCGACGGCACTTGGCGAGTGAGCGTCGGGTGCCCAAACACGATTGCCCGCTCAATAAGCCCACCCACCTCAGGATCAGCGATGAGCGACGCGTAGGCAGTGATGGCCTCGCGGCCGTAACGCGATCCACTCACGACTTCAGCGAGCAGGGGCAGCCCGGCCTCGCGCGCAAATTCCTCTGCTTCGGCTCCCGCACCTGCACCCGCGATGACCACGGTGAGCGCGTTGTCTCCGTGCACATACAGTGTCGGGTCGGTCTCATCGGGCGTTGCGTCATCGATGCTCGGCACGAGCAATGTCGGGTGGATCGCGCGCGCCTCAACGCCCTCTTCGCCCGCCACAGCGAAACCCTGCGCGATCATGTCGTCGAACCCGGCCGTGCCAGAGAGCGGCTCGCGGAACTGCAGATTGAGCTGCACGGGGCCTGCGGGAGCGCGGTGCAGTGCCCCGAGGGAGGCGCTCAGTGCCTGCGCTGCCAATTGACCCGGCTCAGTGAAGCTCGAACTGCCACTGGTAGCGGGCTCGCCCGTGGGGGCGGGTACATCGAGCGAGAGGCGGGCGATCTCGCTAAACATGCCGGCCTGCGTGGTGGTCTGATTACTGCGTCGACCGCGCAGCTCGACCGGCCGGTCAGCGGTCAGTGCGATAAACGGCACGCGACCTTCGTGTGCTTCGAATGCGGCCGGAACCAAGTTGGCGACTGCGGTGCCACTCGTCACGATTATCGGTGCCGGTCGCCCCGTTTCACGTGCAACACCCAACGCGAAGAAGGCGGCGGATCGCTCATCGATGCGCACATGCAGCCTGATAGCCCCCGCCTGTTCCGCAGCGGCGGCCGCAAGGGCGAGTGCTTGAGAACGCGAGCCCGGGCACACGACGAAGTCTGAGACGCCGCGACGAACAAACTCTGCGATCAGTTCAACGGCGAATATTGACGACGGTGCTGGGCCGGCGTTCACTAGTCGGTGCCCTGCCCCTTGCCGGGTTCTTTACCCGGATCTTCGCCAGGGAACACCTCGTCGTCGAGCTCTTTCAAGCGAGCTTCGAGGTCGCGCATATGGGTGTCGAGCTCTGCGTCAGACATGCGCGAACCCGAGAACCGAGGATCATCATCGGGGGCAGTGTGGCGGCGGTTCGCTTCAGCGGCGTCGCCCTTGCCGATAAATAGCCAGAGGAGGCCGCCGATGACGGGGAGCAGGACGATTATCACGATCCACACAGGCTTGCTCACCCCGCGAGCACGTGAGTGATCGGTCATCGCCGCGTCAACCAATGAATACAAGGTGAACGCGACGGCAACAACGACCCCAACAATCAAGATCCTGGCCATGCTCCTATGTTAGCGGTGGCGGCTCATTTGCTCCTGAGCGCTCTCACCCAGGCGGCGGCGGTAGACTCGCTACTTGTGAGTGAGCAACGTAAAGCATGGATTACCTACACCGTGTTGCGGTTACTGTTCTTTGCAGTTCCGTTTGCTGGGTTGTACGTTCTCGGGCTTTCGCTCGGATTCACGATGATGCTTTCTGGCATCGTCGCGGCTGTCATTGCCGCCCTTATTTCGGTCTCGCTCTCAATTCTGCTGCTGTCGAAACACCGCGAGAAGGCGTCCGAGAGTATTCATGACTGGCGCCATCGCGATCGCACCGCCGACGACATTGCGGAAGACTCCGCGCTCGACTCCTCGAACGAATAGGTCACGCTAGCCGCGACCGCTGAGCTCGCGGCGGGCTCTCAAGAAGTCTTTCACCGTGTACGCATGTTCACGCTCGCCGAAATCCTTGGCCTGAAGCCCACTAATGAGTGAACCCGCGTCGATTTCCAGTGCCGAGGCGATCCGCACGAGAGTTTCTGCCGTCGGACTCTGAGTGCCCCGCTCGATTTTTCCGATTGTCGTGAGGCTGACTTCGGCGAGTTCGCTGAGGTCGTCCATCGAAATTCCGAGTGCCCTGCGCGCATCACGAATACGCTCGCCGATAATGCGAGCTGCCGATGAATGAATGCCGGGCACCCTACTAGGGTTGTCACCCTGGCGTCTGAGCACCAGAAGGTAGACAACCAGGTAGAAATATGCTTGGTGAAAATGTGTACGATGTGGATCGTGCAGGGTTCACCCTGAGAGCCCGATCCACCACAGATTCAGGGTTAACCCTGATGTCGCCGAGTCTCCCGTCGAACTACACTTGAGCGAGTTCGACATCCACCCACAAGAAGGACGATCGCACGCCGTGAGTAGCTCGCCCACCCCCGAAACCACTGACGTTACCCCAGAAGACAAGCTCCGAATTCTGATTGGCTGCGACACATTTGCACCCGATGTAAACGGTGCTGCGCGGTTCGCCGAGCGGCTCGCTGCCGGTCTTGTGCAACGCGGCCATGACGTGCACATCATGGCGCCTTCGAAGCGGCATCGACTCTCCGGGGCCTTCGTCGAGACCATCGAGGGTGAGCAGATGACGGTTCACCGCATCCCGAGCTTCCGCTGGTACCCGCATGACTGGCTGCGCTTCGTGCTTCCGTGGCGGGCGAAGCCTTATGCGAGGCGAGTGCTCGACCTCGTGCAGCCTGATGTGTTGCATCTGCAATCGCATATCGTCATTGGGCGTGGCCTCGCGATCGAGGGCGCGAAGCGCAAGATCCGCATCGTTGCCACGAACCACGTCATGCCCGAGAACGTGCTCGACTTCACACTGTTGCCCGAGCGGGCGAAGCGCCTATTCGTGCGGTGGGGGTGGCGTCAGGCCGACTTGATACTGCGCAAGGCCGCAGCGGTCACCACGCCCACGCGTCGCGCCGCAGACTTTCTTGAGCGAAGCACGCATCGGCGCGGCGTGCTACCGGTGAGTTGTGGGCTTCGCGCCAGCGACTACACCGCGGTAGTTGGGGCGCGCGATGAGAACCGAATTGTGTTCGTCGGTCGCGTCACACTCGAGAAGGAGATCCACGTCATCTTGCACGCGATGACGAGGCTCGACCCGAAGCTCAACGTGTCGTTTACCGTTGTCGGTGACGGCGACCAGCGCAAGAATCTCGAGAAACTTGCGACCGAACTGGGACTCGCAGACCGCGTACACTTCACGGGCCGAGTGAGCGACGAGGAGCTACGGCGGCACCTCACAGAGGCCAGCATGTTTGTCATCGCGTCAATCGCTGAGTTGCAGTCGATCGCAACAATGGAAGCGATGGCCTCGGGCCTGCCCATCATCGCTGCCGATGCGATGGCGCTGCCACACCTGGTGCATCACGGAGAGAACGGGTTCTTGTTCCAAGCGAGCAATGACCGCGAACTGGCAGACGCAATGAACACGGTGTTTGAGATGTCGCCTGCTGAGTACGAAACGATGCAGCGCGCCTCGCTTGAAGCGGTGCAGGCGCACGACATCGATCGCACGCTCGACGTGTTCGAGGGCCTTTACCGAGGCGTGCCGAGCGCATAAACACATGCACATCCTTATTGTCACCGACCAGCACCCCGACTCGCTTGGGGGTGTGCAGGTGGCGTTGAGGCTGCAGCGGCGTGCGCTCGAGCTCGCTGGTCACACGGCCACCATCGCGGCCCCGCGCCTTCATCGCCGCGGTTACCAGGTCGCCGATGTGGGTCGCGAAGCGTACATCAACCTCCCTTCTTGGCCCATTACACGTGACCTCGAATACGGCGTCTCTTGGCCAGGGAGGAAGACTGACCGGGCCTTTGCGCGCGCACTCAATGCTCGTGTCGCCGCCGGTGCGCCTCCGGTCGACCTCGTGCATATTCAGGGGGACTTCTGGGGGGCAATGATTGGGCTTCGTGCGGCGAGAGGCCTTGGTCTGCCCGTGGTCTTCACGATGCACAACAATGTTGACGAGGGAACCCGCGCCGTGACGCCTCTCGCGCCTCTCGCATTTGCTGGCCTGCGGGTGTGGCGCAGGATGGCGGTGGGTAAGACAAGGCGTGCCGCAGAAACTCATATGCGGCGCCCGAGCGGAGCGTGGCGTTATCTCGCAGACCTCACCCAGGTCGCTGAGCTTGTCACGGCTCCGTCGCAGCACTTCGCTGACCAACTGGTGCTCCACGGCGTTGCTTCACACGTTGAGGTAACACCGGGCGGGGTAGACGACGAACTGATCGAGCAGACACGTCGCAACGAACGTTCACCGAGAGAGCGGCCGCGCCTCGTCTGGCTTGGGCGCATGAGCCATGAGAAACGCGTGCTCGAGTTCGTCTCAGCATTCAGTGAGGCAGATGTTGAGGCCGACGTTGTGCTCTACGGTGCCGGGCTGTTGCTTGAGAAAGTTCGGCGGCGAATCGCCGAGTTGGGGCTGGGCGAGCGAGTGCGGATCGAGGCGCCCGTTTCTTACCCTGAGGCGCTCGCCGCGATGCGCGATGCCGATGCGCTCGTGCAGACCTCGGTCGGGTTCGAGACGCAGGGGCTTACTCCGTTTGAAGCTGCGGCTCTCGGAACCCCCACGATTTTTTGCGATCCAAATATCGCGAGTGATGTGGGTGTCTCGCCTTCGTGGCTCGCACCAGATGCGAGTGTCGCTGCGCTCGCGCAGACGATTCGCGCCGCAGTGTCAGAGCTAGCGGCTGCGCCTGGGCAACTCAGGGTTTCTCAGGCCGAAGGCTCGACCATGCTGCAATCAAGCAAGACCGCGGCGATGGTGAAGCTGTACGAAAGCGTACTTAGTCAGCGGAACTAGAAGCGCCAGACAACTGCTTGGAAGCCGGCGGGCGGGCTTGGTGTCCAGCTGTCGTTCGCACCGACGAGCCCCGATCCACCGGGATTGTTCGACTCAATAATAGAGAGCGTCCCGTCTTCGTTCACGCCGGTAACAAGTACGGTGTGTACGCCCGAAACCCAGGAAGTGGGGAAGGCGAGGTTCTCGTACTGAATGATGTCTCCGCGCTGAACGTCTGACAGTGGGAGGCGAA
Organism: Leucobacter denitrificans; assembly: GCF_014396385.1. NCBI lineage: Bacteria > Bacillati > Actinomycetota > Actinomycetes > Micrococcales > Microbacteriaceae > Leucobacter > Leucobacter denitrificans. Next base: position 1,459,212 of record NZ_CP060716.1, on the reverse strand, counting down.
GGGCGCCGTTGTAGTTCGAAACGGGGTCGCCGCCGCCCGTCCATGCGCCGCCACCAGCCTGGATCCACCGTTGAGCGGAGACGATGCACTCGCCGGGCTGACCCCAACCGGTCGCGCGGCTGGTGCCGACCTCTGCGGTCGCGGCGGCAATGGTGGCTTCGACATCAAAATTGTGGCTGGCATTTGCGGCCTCGCTGAGCTCGAGTACTGAGCTGATTGCGGGCAACGATGTTGGATCGCCGAGCGTGTTGAGGGACTGCGCCTCAACGGTGACTGCGGGTGATGACGCCGCAACAGGAGACATATCGATCGTCTCAGAAGCTACGGCAGGGGCAACGCCAAATGAAAAAGTAACGAGCGCCACAAGACTGACCACAAACGGCTTCGCGGGTGATGGCACTAACTTAACTCCAAATAAATAATCCACATATGCACATTTAACGAAATGGCAACCTCACTAGTATGCGTTATGGTTCTGTTACATTTCAAATCCGGGCAGGAAGTTCACAGGAAGTTGCGCCGATTGCGAGTCGGTCAAATGTGCGCCGTGAACGCGCTAGACTTGTCGGCGTTGACTGAGCGCGCTCGGTTAATAAGGAGGATTCGCCTAGCGGCCTATGGCGCACGCCTGGAACGCGTGTTGGGTTCACGCCCTCAGGGGTTCAAATCCCCTATCCTCCGCCAAAATAGCCCCTGACCTGGGATTTTATGCCATGGTCAGGGGCTATTTCTATTTTTTTAGCTTAAGAGTCATCGAGACTGATCCGAGATTCCAGACACAGTTCGACAACAATACGGCGCTGTTCCAGACCTTATATGGAGCCGGGTAGATACTCTGGCTACTGTCGGGACTTCGGAACACGTTACGCTCGCTTCGAGGTTTCAATGTTGTAAACCACCCTCTTATCTAGGAGAAATCGATGAAGATTCGCTACGCGCTTCCTGCGCTCGCTGCTGCTGCAGCGCTCGTTCTCACTGGCTGCGTGAACAACGCCGAGACCGAAGGCGGCGGTTCAAACGACGCGCCCGAGGCTGCAGCTTCGATCCAGCCAGATGATGCCGCAGTTGCGCTGCTGCCAGCGGATGTGAAGGATTCGGGAGTACTCACCATTGGCACCGATGCCGAGTACCCACCGAACGAGTACAAGGACGCAGATGGCAACCCCACTGGTTGGGGCGTTGAGCTCGCTGAGGCTGTGTCAGCGAAGCTCGGTCTCGAACCCGAGTGGGAGATCCTTGGCTTCGACAGCATCATCCCTCGCATTCAAGAGGGTGCCCTGAACATGGGTTCTTCCTCATTCACCGACACCGTTGAGCGTCAGAAGTCGGTTGATTTCGTGAACTTCCTCAATGCCGGTAGCCAGTGGGCTGGCCAGATTGGGTCTGATGTGGATCCTGACAATGCGTGCGGCCTCACGATCGCAGTTCAGGCAACCACGGTTCAGGACACGGACGAGCTTCCTGCCAAGAACCAGGCCTGCATCGACGCAGGCGAGCCTGAGATCGAGGTGCTGCGCTTCGACGGTCAGCCAGAGGTAACTCAGGCAGTTGTTGATGGCCGCGCAGACGCATTCTCGGCTGACTCACCGGTCACCGGCGACGCAGTGACCCAGCTCAGCGACCAGCTCGAGCTCGTTGGCGATCTCTTCGACGCAGCGCCATACGGCTTCGCTACCCAGCAGGACAGCGATATGACCAAGGCGGTTCAGGCGGCACTCCAGTCGCTGATGGACGATGGCACCTACCTCGACATCCTGACTCGCGCAGGTATTGAGTCGGGCGCTCTCGACACCGCAACAATCAACGCTGGCCAGAACTAACCAGCAAGGTGTGTGGTTTGACCGGTGCGGGTGTTCGCATCTGCGCCGGTCAAACTGCGTGCTCTCTCACAGCTCTTGGGGGCTGCACGATGAACAGTGAGAAGTAGGAAGAGATTCCCATGACAGACAATCAGTACGGGAGCGGGGGATCCGGGGGCAATGTCGCCACCGATCACGCGAAGCCCGAGGCAATTCAGGCGATCCGCCTACGACACAACGGGCGTACCGTGTTCGCGGTCGTGCTCATCATTCTCGCGGGTCTCTTCATCTACGACGCGGCGTTCAACCGGCCCGTCTACAACTGGGGCGTAGTCGGGCAGTATCTCTTCGACGAGCGCATCGTTACGGGTGCTTGGTACACGCTGCAGCTCACCGTCTACTCAATGATCATTGCGATCATTCTCGGTGTAACCATGGCGGTCATGCGGCTCTCACCGAACCCGGTCGTTGCTGCGGTGGCATGGGTGTTCCTCTGGTTGTTCCGAGGCACACCGGTGTATGTGCAGCTCGTCTTCTGGGGCCTGGTCCCGACGATCTACAAGACCATCGAGCTTGGCATTCCGTTCACGGAAGCGCTTTTGTCGATTGACACGAAAGATCTATTCACGTACTTTACGCTCGCGGTGATTGGCCTTGCGCTCAACGAGGCCGCATACATGGCCGAGATTGTTCGCGCGGGTCTGCTCGCCGTCGATAAGGGGCAAGACGAGGCCGCGATTGCACTTGGTCTTGGCTGGTGGCACACGATGACTCGTGTGATTTTGCCGCAGGCGATGCGCGTCATCATTCCGCCAACTGGCAACGAGGTTATTTCAATGCTGAAAACAACCTCACTCGTGACGGCAGTGCCGTTCACGCTCGATCTCTATGGTCGAGCCCGCGACATTTCGGCTGTGACGTATCAGCCAGTGCCGATGCTCATCGTCGCTTCGATCTGGTACTTGACCGTCACTTCAATACTAATGGTTGGTCAGTACTACCTCGAGAAGCACTTCGCAAAGGGCGTATCCCAGCGACCAGATGTAATGAAGCCATCGGTTGAAACTTCTACGGTCACTGTCGTCGGTGAGACGCATCCGACCTATCCAAGCAAGGCCGGGGCGAGAATATCGTTCCCCCACACGAACGACCCGGAGGCGGCGGAGCATGAGCGACGAACAAACCCCAATGGTGAAGGCCGAAGCGGTCTCAAAGTCGTTTGGCTCAAACGAAGTGCTCAAGTCGATCTCACTTGAGGTGAAGCGCGGCGAGGTGCTGTGCCTTGTCGGGCCTTCTGGCTCTGGCAAGTCAACGTTCTTGCGCTGCATTAATCACCTTGAGACGATCAACGCAGGCAGGCTCTGGGTTGATGGCGAGCTTGTCGGGTACCGCCAGAGTGGCGACAAGATCTACGAGATGCATCCGAAGGAAGCGGCGAAGCAGCGCCGCGACATCGGCATGGTGTTTCAGCGCTTCAACCTCTTCCCGCACAAGACTGCGCTCGAAAACGTGATGATGGCACCGACCCTCTTGAAGAAGGGGTCGAAGGCGTCCCTCCAGACGCGGGCAATGGAGTTGCTCGCGCGCGTGGGGCTTGCCGAGCGCCATGACTACTACCCGGCGCACCTTTCGGGTGGGCAGCAGCAGCGTGTCGCAATTGCTCGCGCCCTTGCGATGGAGCCGAAGCTCATGCTTTTTGACGAGCCGACAAGTGCGCTCGACCCCGAGCTCGTAGGCGAGGTGCTCGATGTCATGAAGGGCCTCGCCGAGAGCGGCATGACGATGATCGTCGTGACGCACGAGATGGGGTTCGCCCGCGAGGTTGCCGACGAGCTGGTCTTCATGGATGGCGGCGTCGTCGTAGAGTCGGGCGATCCAGTCGAGGTGCTCACGAACCCGCAGCGCGAGCGCACGAAGGCGTTCCTCTCGAAGGTGCTGTAAGGGCTCGGAGTGAGCTAGGAGTTTACTCCGAGGTCGCGCTTAATCTTTGTCGTGGAGACGCCCTCGGTGCGATCGAGGTAAACGACGTCGCAGTACTCGGTGAGAATCTCGAACCTGGGATCGCCTTCCCAGTCGCCACCCATGACGACGGTGTCGATCTCGTACTTCTTGACGTCGTTGATCTTCTGATCCCACGCCTCTTCGGGAATGACGAGGTCGACGTAGCGAACAGCCTCGAGCATGTTTTTGCGGGTCTCGAAGTCGTGATAGGTCTTCTTGCCTTTGCCCGCGTTGAATTCCTCGGTCGAAGCGGCGACAACGAGGTAGTCGCCTAGGCTCTTTGCGCGCTTGAGCAACCGAATGTGGCCCCAGTGTAGAAGGTCAAAGGTGCCGTAGGTGAGTATGCGCTTCATGTCGCCCATCTTATGTGCACCCTGGCTGAAGATCCGGTTGAGGCGTATCGTGTGAAGCAATAGGTGTGTTTGAAGGGAGTGCGGAAATGTCTAACGATGTGAAGAAGAGCCAGCACGATCATGAGTCGGATCCGGCCCACACGCCAGGGGACGGGTGGGTTGATGAGGGCGGTGCCTCGCACTTGGGGCCAGCGACGCACACCACCAAGTCTGACCCTGACGAGGTCGCAGGCGAGCACAACGCCGATGTGTCACGCGCAAAACATGCCGACACCGAAAGCGCCTCGGCGAGCGAATCAGCTGAGTAACACCACGGTGGTGTGGATCGGGCAGCGGCTAGGCTGAGCGCATGTCTGAATACCGACACATCGTGCGCAAATGGGTGAAGCCCGAAGACCTTAACCAGCATGGTTCACTTTTTGGTGGTCGCTTGCTCGCCTGGATCGACGAGGATGCGGCAATCATCGCGATGGCTCAGCTCGGTACAAAGCAGATTGTGACGCGGTTTATCTCAGAGGTGAACTTCATGGCGCGCGCTGAGCGCGGCGATCTGCTCGAACTCGAGTTTTCAATTGCGCGCTTTGGTACGACCTCGATCGTGCTGAGTTGCAATGTAGAGAACGCGATTACTGGCGACGCAGTGCTGCAGCTCGAGCGCATCGTGTTCGTTTCGGTCGACGAGAGTGGTGAGCCGGTCGCTCACGGTCAGTCAGAACCGACGCGCGGAACCGAACGGTTGCGCGAATAACGCTGAAATCCCCTATTTCGCCACGCGAGATGGCAACATTGGAGAAAGCGGTGCATCGCGAAGTGACGAATTAGGGGAGCTTTTATGGTCGACACCACCACAACGACGTCTACTCCAAAGCAAGATGCGGGCGAGGGCTCGCGCGTTCTCTTCGGGGTCGGCGGTCTCATCGCAGTCATCCTCGGTCTCTTCGTGCTCTTCGCACCCAAGGCGACCGCTGGCGCGGCACTATTGCTCATCGCAGCGCTCATCGGCATTTACGCGGTCGTCACCGGCCTCGTGTACTTTGGCACCGCGTTCCGCTCGAAATCCATCAGCGCGTGGTCGCGAGTCGGGTACATTCTGCTTGGCATCCTGTACGTCATCGGTGGCGTGATCATCATGTCGAACCTGCTGTTCTCAGGGGTCGTCACCGCTCTGCTTTTCTCGATCATGATCGGCGTCACCTGGATCTTCGAGGGCGTACTTTCATTCGTCACCGCCTCGAAGTCCGAGAGCAAAGTCTGGAGCATCATCTACGGCATCATCTCGCTGCTCGCTGGCGGCGCACTCATCTTCTCGCCACTCATGGGCGCGATCACGCTCTGGTGGCTGCTCGGCATCGGGATGCTGGTGCTCGGCATCACGCAGATTATTCGCGCGTTCCGTTCGCGCTAAGCCGGCGAGTTGTATTCGCAGGGTGTGGATCGGCGGAGCTGTCAAAGGCGCAGCCGATCCACACCGCTATGAGCGACCCGACTCGAGCAGCTCGGCGGTAATTGGGTCGTCACCCAACACGAGCGAAATGTACTTGCGCAGAATGACCTGCGAGAGTGAACCCTTGTCGAACTCCGCGGCGACGAAGCGGTCGGTCGTGATGAGCGCGAGCGCCGACTTCGCTGGCATGACCGCTCCCTTGACCTCTTCGCCGCGCACCGCGGGTGAGATCGATCGCAACTCCGCCATCGACGTGAAGATCGGTAACACGAGTTGCCCGTTCGTCGAGCGGATCGTGCGCACCCGAGCGCCCTTCTTTTTCGAGGTTGCTCCCGTCACATCAACGACGAGGTAGCCCTCTCGGAGTGACATGAGAAAAGCGGCGAGGTGCGCGTAGTCAGGGGTGGAGAGCAGCGCCTCGAGTGCCGAGCGAACGGCGACATTCTCGTAATTCTCGTCAACGCCCTCGGGTAGATCCACAGACTTCGCCATACCCCTAGCCTACGGTGCGAGGGCTAGTCGCCGATGCCTCTGGCCGCGAGGGCCTCGCCTGTCAGGTGCGCCTGCGAGACAGTTCGCAGCACGAGTGGTATTGACCGTGCCCGGGGGCTACGCTCGAGGCCGCGTGCGCGCGCCGCGTCGAGGGTTTCGCGCGCAAGCTCTTGAATCCCTGGAATCATGCGGATCGCAAGCGAGAACGTGAGCGCCACACGCTCTGTGTTCACCCCGAAGCGCTGAAACGGTCGCAACGCGCACTCGATCGTGTCGAGCATCTCGGTCGCCTTCGTGCTGGCGGTCACTGCGCTCGCCGCAAGGATCAGCGCGAAGAGGTCGCCGACGACCTCGTAGCCGCGCAGCCAACCGGCGCTCCACGCCTGAAAAGCGAAGAGGGGAATTGCAATGAGTGAGAAGCCCCGGGCGACGCGCCAGAAATCTCGCCCCCGCAGCCCCGCGACGAGTGCGAGCGCGATCGAAAAGCAGAGCGCTGCGGTGGTCCAGATCCACCCACCGGTCGCGATGACTGCGATCGCAAGCACAAAGAGGCCGAGCAGTTTGAGACCGGGCCTGAGTCGGTGCAGTGGGCCCTGCCTTGTGATGTACGCACCGAGCGGAGAGGTGATCATTGCGTCACGCTCGCGCGGTAGTGGGCGATCGCTTCGGCGGGGTCGCCGTCGAAGATGATGGATCCGTCGGCGACGACGAGGGTGCGGTCTGCCCGAGCCGCAAGCTCGAGATCGTGCGTGACAACGATGACCTGCTGCGCGAGCGACATGAGCAGGTCTCCGATGCGCATGCTGTTGTGCAGGTCGAGCAGAGTGGTTGGTTCGTCGGCGACGAGGGTAGCGGGGGAGGTCGAGAGTACTGTCGCGATGGCGAGCAACTGCTTCTGGCCACCTGAGAGCGTATGCACGCTCCGCTCGGCGAGCGCCTCAAGGCCGAACCTTTCGAGAGCAGCTATCGCCGCGGTCCGACGGTCCCGGGGGTACTTGTGTGTGCGCCGCAGCGATAGTTCTACGTCTTCGATGACCGTCGGCATGATGAGTTGTGCAGCTGGGTCGGTGAAGACGAAGCCAACCGCTTTGCGCACCTCTGCTCCGTCTCGGACGGTGTAGAGATCGTTGATTCGCACACTGCCAGTGGTTGGCTCTATCAACCCATTGATGAGCCTCGCGAGCGTCGACTTGCCTGATCCATTCGCGCCCACGATCGACACCCGAGGCTCAGTGAGCGTGAGGGTGATAGGTCGCAGAATCTCGGTGCCGTCGGGGGCGACGACTGCGGCACTGTCGAACGAAATCACGCGCTGATCGTATCGCGCCTAGCGCTCGCAGACCTGGTCGGAAGGAGTGCGGGAAACGCGCGGTGCACGGAGGTCGCGACAATCCCCATGAGAATGTTCTTGATGATGTCGCCCGGGATAAAGGTGAGGTCAAACAGGAACGCTTGACCGATGGTCATGTCTGCGCGCCACGCGAGCCCCAGGGCACCCAGCGGGTGAATGAAGATGAGGCTCGAGATGAAACCCGCGACGAAGATGAGCGGAATGCTCGTTGCCACGCGCTTCCGCGGGAGCCGCTCCACGATGAAACCTGTGAGGCAGGCAGCAAACGGAAACGCGACGAGGTATCCGACCGTTGGGCCTGCAAATGGCGCGAGCCCTGCGGCACCGCCCGAGAATACCGGGAGGCCGATAGCGCCGACCGCGAGATAGAGCAGCACGGCGAGGAAGCCTCGGCGAGCACCGAGCACCGCGCCCGCGAGCATCACACCGAAGGTTTGCAGAGTAATTGGAACGAGGCCGCCGACCGGAATTGCGGGAAGGAGCGCGCACGCCGCGATGAGCGCGGCAAAGCTCGCAATGAGCGCAAGGTCGGTCGCGGGTCGCCTGCGGGGGCGGGTGCCCTCTGGGTCGGTGGTGATCTGTGCGGCGGTCATTGCGGCTCCTTGTACCTGAACGGTGTTCTGTTGAACAGTGTTCAGGTTACGATAGGCTTGGCAAATGCGCAACACGAGAGCAGACGTCGTTTTAGCGGCCCTGCGCGTGCTGCAGGCCCAGGGCCTCGAAGGGTGCTCGATGCGGCGAGTTGCCGCCGAGCTCGAGGTGCAGCCGAGCGCGCTGTACCATCACGTGCCCAACAAGCAGCACCTGCTCGCTCTCATGGCCGATGAGATTGTGGATCCGGTAACCGCGGCCGAATCGCGAGACCCACGCCTGCTCTGCATCGAGCTGCGTGACGCAATGCTTGCGGTGCGCGACGGCGCCGATGTCGTCGCCACGGCAACGGCCTTCAGGCTTGGTTCGTCAGAGATCGAAGAGCGGATCGCTGAGCTCGTCGGCTCGGACGGTGCACGCACGCTCCTGCTGTACACCTTCGGTCATGCCCAGTCGACCCAAACGCATCGACAGGCCGAGGCGTTTGGCGCGCTGATTGATCCACCGGCTGGTCGGCACCGAGATGACAGCGAGGCCGAGCCTGCTGCCATGTCTAGCGACCTCGATTCGTCGTTCGAGCGTGGCCTCGACATCATTCTCAAGGGCCTCGCGTGAGCGGGTTCGAAAGCCTCGACCGTCGGTACACTCGCGGCGAGGTTGTCATGGCATACACCGAGGTGCGCGGCGAGGGCGCAGAGACCTTCGTGATGCTGCACGGCATTGGCATGGGGCGCATCGTGTTTGCTGATGTAAACGATGTGCTCGCGAGCGCGGGGCGGGTGATCGCGGTGGATCTCCCGGGCTTTGGCGACTCACCCGAGCCGGGAAGTGCAGCAACTCTCGAGGAAACCGCCGAGGTTCTTGCAGAGTTCATTCGTGACGAGACCTACCAGCAGGTTGTGCTTGTAGGGCATTCGATGGGTACTCAAATTGCTGCCGAGATTGCATGCAAGCACCCAGAACTTGTTCGCGCGCTCGTGCTCATCGCGCCGACAGTCAACAGACGAGAGCGCACGGCGCTTAAGCAGGCAGCACGAATGATGCAGGACCTAGTCGGTGAAGGGCCAAAGGTACTGTTGCTCGGGCTGTGGGAGTATCTGAAAACGAGTCCGATCTGGTTCGTGAATAAGCTGAAATTCATGCTTGAGCACCGGCTCGAGGCGATCTGTGCGAAGATCGCTGCCCCCACGCTGGTGCTTCGCGGCGAGACTGATCGAGTGTGCCCGAGAAACTGGGTTTCTGAGATCGCAGATGCGATTCCGAACAGCGAGATGTCAGAGATCGAAGACCGCGGTCATGAGGCAATTATCAAGAGCCCCGAACCGGTCGCGTCAATGATCCTTGAGTTTCTCCGCTCGCGCGGGTTGCTGCGTAACTAGAAGAGGGTGTTCACGTCTTCCATGCCGCGCATTGCGTCGTAGTCGAGCACGAGGCAGCGGATCCCGCGATCCTCGGCGAGAGTGCGCGCCTGCGGCTTGATCTCCTGGGCCGCAAACACGCCCTGCACGGGCGCGAGCTTCGGGTCACGGTTCATGAGTTCGAGGTACCTCGTGAGTTGCTCTACGCCGTCGATGCCTCCGCGGCGTTTGATCTCCACTGCGATCGACACACCCTCAGAGTCCTTCGCGAGAATATCGACCGGGCCAATCGCTGTCATGTATTCGCGACGCACGAGCGAATGGCCGTCGCCCAGCAGGTCGATTTGATCTGCGAGCAGCTCTTGCAAGTGAGCCTCGACCCCGTCTTTGATCAGGCCCGGATCCACACCGAGATCGTGCGACGAGTCGTGCATGATCTCGAACAGTGAAACGATGAGCTTGTCAGCGGTCTTCTTGTGCGTCACCTGCCACTGCTCGACGAGCCCGGCCTCGCGCTGCTCGTCGTCAAGCTCGAGTGTCTCGTGCGAGCAAGGTGGGCTCATCCAGTTGAGCGGCTTGTACGATCCACCGTCTGAGTGCACGAGAATGCTGCCATCGCCCTTGAGCATGAGCACCCGCTTAGCGCGCGGAAGGTGGGCCGAAAGGCGGCCCGCATAATCAACGGAACAGTCTGCAACCACGATTCTCACCGTGACAGTCTATGCGGCCTCAACCGAGTACTCGAACCCTTCGATTATTTTGCGTTCACCACCCGGTTAGGCGCCGTTTTCGAACTGGCAAGTTGGGTCTGGTGTTCTAAACGGGGTTCTCACTGTTCCCAACTCTCTACACTCACGCTTGGAGTTCCATGTCTCGTATGCAACGAGGAATGGCAACAGCAGTAATCAGCGCCGTCGGCGCCTCCCTGCTGCTCGCCGCCCCCACCGCTGCTGTCGCCGCCGACGAAATCGGCAACCACGTCAATGAAGTTGTCTTGAACGGAGGTGTATCTGACGAGGGTGGCGACACCGGCACCGCCGGCACGACCTCCGACATCGTGCTGAACGAGATCATCTACGACAAGTCATCGGGCCTACCGTCTGGTCTCGACCAAGTTGAGATTTACAACCGCGGCAGCGAAACCGTCTCGCTCGCGGGCTGGTGGATCTACGACGACAAGCTCGACGAGCGCACAGCGATGCCGCTCGGTGACGTTTCGCTCGCGCCGGGCGAGTACTTCGTGTTCATTGAAGACACCCACTTCGACTTCGGTCTCGGAAAGGGCGATCAGGTCACGCTGTTCAACCCAGCCGGTACCGCGGTCGATACCTATGCTTACGAGGCAACCGCCCCGCTTGGCACGTGGGCGCGCTGCGTCGACGGCAGCGGCGAGTGGGCACACGCCACGTTGCCGACGCCTGGCGAAGCCAACATATGCGCGCCGCTGCCCGTGCCGGGCTCGGTCGTGCTCAACGAGGTCGATTCGCAGCCGGCCGACTGGGTGGAGCTGTACAACCCGGGCACCGAGCCATTCGACATCTCGGGCTACGAGCTGCGTGACAACGCCGACGACACCGACCACCGGTGGGCCTTCCCCGACGGCACCGTCATTCCCGGCGGCGAGCTGCTGCTCGTTGAGCAGGGCGACATCGGCATCACCGAAGGGGTCGAAACAGGGTTCGGCGTGTTCGGCATCGGCAGCGCCGATGAGATCCGCCTCTTCGACGCATCTGGCGCACTCATCGACCGCACGGGCGCGTGGACGAGTCACGCCGCCATCGACGGCGATTTCGCCGCGGCCTCCTACGCCCGCTGCATCGACGGCGAGGGTTCATTCGAGCTCGCGTTCGCGACGCCTGGCGCACTGAACAATTGCGTGCCACCGACGATCGCTATCAATGAGATCGATTCGCAGGGTGCGCCGGACTGGGCAGAAATCGTCAACACCGGCACCGAGCCGATCGACATCTCGGGCTGGACCCTCATGGACAACGATCCGGCAGGTCATGCCACAGACGTCATTCCGCTTACAGAGGGCACTATCCTCCAGCCCGGTGAGTACTTCGTGTTCAACGGCACGAGCCACTTCACCTTCGGTCTCGGCAATGGCGACACCGTCACCATTCGTAACGCGCAGGGCCTGACCGTCGCGGAGCACGCGTATCCGAATCACGCAGAGGGTTTCTGGGCTCGCTGTGAGGACGGAACCGGTGACTTCGCCGACGTCTCAGTCGGCACTCCCGGTATGCGCAACGCCTGCGGTAACCCCGTGCGCATCAACGAGGTCGAGTCGTCGGGTGGTACACTCGGTGACTGGATCGAGCTGTACAACCCGACCTCATCCGCGCTCGATGTTGGCGGCATCGTTGTGAAGGATAACGACGATACCCACGAGTACACGATCCCGGTTGGCACCACCGTTCCGGCATCTGGCTATCTCGTGCTCGAAGAGGCCGACTTCGATTTCGGCCTAGGTGGCGGCGATTCAGTGCGCTTGTTTGACGGCGACCAGCTCGTCGACTCGACCACTTGGCCTGCCGATCACGCCGATCCAACCTGGGGGCGCTGCCCCACTGGTACCGGCCCGTTCGCTGCCACAGCTGAGTCGACTAAGGGTGAACCGAATGTCTGCGTTGGCGAGATCGCGGTCTCGACCTGGCCCGGCTCGCCCGACGTGCGCGTGCTCGATCAGACCCCGACGTTCCTCGAAGATAGTTCGGGACTCGACGTGCAGGAGACCGCCGACGGCACGTTCCTCTGGCTCGTTGATAATGGCACCGGGCGCATCTGGAAGTTCGAGGCCTCCGCTGACGGCTCCGTGACCCCCGCCGAAGGCTGGGCTGACGGCAAGCGCGTGAGGTACCAGCGCGACGCTGGCAACGCGGGCGCCGCAGGCCCCGACTCGGAGGGCATCACGGTTGACGGCGCAGGCAGCGTGTACGTTGTCGCCGAGCGCGATAACAGCGCAAAGGGCGTCAACCAGAACACGATCCTTATGGTGAACCCGAATGAGGACGCTTCAGACCTCTTCGCGGTGGCCGAATGGGACATCACCGATTTGCTGCCGCTCGTTGGTGCAAACCTCGGTGCCGAGGCAATTGAGTGGATCTCGGACGATGCACTTGCTGGCAAGCTATGGGACGACAACACCAATGCGCCGTATGTGCCAGGTGATTACGCGGGCAACGGGCTGTTCTTCGTGGCCGTTGAAGACGGTGGTGGCGTGTTCGCATTCGCGCTCGGCAATGGTGGATCGGCGACCCTCGTCGCATCACTCGATCCGGGCCTGCCCGGCGTCATGGGTCTCGACTACGACATCGCCCTCGGCGTGCTGTGGGCTATGTGTGACGACGGTTGCGCAGGCAAGACCGCACAGCTGACCCTCAATGGCACCGATACACCTGAAGTCGCGCACTTCGCGGCTCCAGCTGGCCTCCCGAACATCAACAACGAAGGCTTCGCCACGGCTCCGGCGTCGCTCGCAATTGACGGTCAGCGCCCAGTGTGGTGGTTCGCCGATGGCTTCACATCTCAGGCACTGCGTGTGGGAACGCTCCCGGGTGGGCAGTCCTCCGGTGGCGACGGCGGTTCTGGCGACGGCGGTTCCGATGGTGACGGCGGTTCGGATGGCGGCGGTTCCGATGGTGGCGGTGGATCCGGCGTCGGCGGCTCGAATCCCGGCACAGTGACCCCGCTGCCTGGCACCTCGCTGACTGACAGCAACCGCGGCGGCGCGGTCGGATCCACCGACTTTGCCAACCCGGGTGACAGCATCACGATCACGGTCGGTGCCCAGCATGCTGGCACGCAGGTCGAGGCGTGGATGTACTCAACGCCGGTGAAGATCGGCGCAGGCACGCTGAACTCTGCCGGGGCGATCACTGTGACGATCCCGAATGATGCCACTGCGGGCAATCACCGCATCGCGGTCTACGCGCTCGATGGCACCCTGCTCGGGTGGACCGACGTTCGGGTAGGAGCGCTCGCCGCGACGGGTGCCGAGGCTTCGGCTGCCGCGCTCGCGCTGGGAGCCGTGCTCCTCCTCGGCGGCGCGTTCTTGGTGACCGTTCGCCGTAAGGCGGGGCAGACCCAGGCATAGCCCTCGATACAAACGAAGAGGTCTCGGTTCGCGTCTGCGGATCGGGGCCTCTTCGTCGTGATGAGATGTCTGAGCTTGTTACACTCCAAGCACGATCCACCGACTGCCGCGGGCACGCACGCCGAGCGTCACAGCTCGGGCGAGCATAAATACGATGGTGAAGCAGGTGACGAGCGAGACAAGAGCTGGCACGCCGCTCGGCACGAGTCTGGTGACGAGCCAGAGGATTGGCAGGTACACCGCGACGTTGAGAAGGCTCGTCCATGCAAGGTAGCGCGCGTCGCCAGCTCCCATTAGCACGCCGTCGAGCACGAACACATACGCGCTGAGCGGCAGAGTGAGACCGAGCACCATGAGCGCTGGGGGAAGAATTTCGAGCACGCCCGCGTCGCTCGTGAAGACAAATCCGATGAGCGGGCTCAGCGCGGCGAGCACCACACCGATGATGCCACTGAACACAAAACCCCAAAACACCGTGCGCTTCGTGACCAACCTGGCCCGATCGGGGTCTCGACCACCGAGCGCGTCGCCGACAAGAGCCTGCGCCGCGATTGCCAAGGCATCGAGCGCGAAGGCAGCGGTTGTGAAAATGGTGAACACGACCTGGTAGGCGGCGGTCGCGGTTGTGCCGTGGCTTGTTGCAGCAAACACCGTGGCGAGAAACGCGGCGCGTAGTCCAAGAGTGCGGATGAACAGCCACCCGCCCATGCGGCCAGTCTGCGAAAGTCCGTCTTTGTGAGGCCACGGGCTCGCCCCGGCTTGCACTGCGTGCCGCGCGATCACGATGATATAGGCGAGCACCATTGCCCACTGAGCTGCGACCGTGCCCCAGGCGCTTCCTGCGATTCCCCAGCCGAGACCGTAGATGAACCACCAGTTCAGCAGAGCGTTCAGAGTAAACCCGACGGTCGCGACAACAAGGGGTGTGCGTGTGTCTTGCAGGCCGCGGAGGAGCCCGCTCGCCGCGAACACGACGAGCATCGCAGGAATTCCGATGCATGACACTGAGAGGTACGTAAGTGCTTGCTCCGAGGTGCCGGTGTCGGCCCCGAATGACGAGACCAACGGAGAACCAAGCCTCCAAATGACGAGGCCAACGAGCACACCAATGCCGAGCGCGAGCCAGAGGCCATCGATACCTGCCTGAACCGCGCCACGAACTTCACCGGCCCCGCGCCGCCTGGCGACGAGCGGCGTCGTCGAGTACGCGAGAAAGACCATGAGACCGACGGCTGTTTGTAGAATTGCTGCGGCGATTGCGAGGCCAGCGAGTGGCTCGGCCCCGAGGTGGCCGATGAGTGCCGAGTCGACAATGAGGAACAGTGGTTCGGCAACCAGCGCCCCGAGAGTGGGTACGGCAAGGCCCGCGATTCTGCGGTCGATCACGCGACGCGAACTGTTCTCGGGCATGGTGTTCAGAGTATCGCGGGCCTACGACAACTCGGTGTCGTAGGTCGTGGGTGGCTCGCGGGCTGCGTGTGGATCGCTGAGAGTGAACCAAGATGCCGGTGTCAGACGCCAGCACTAGGCTTACACTCATGAGCAACGAAGCGCCCTCATTTGGCAAGTCAGGCATCGATCTCAACGAGCTCGATCACGCGATCCGCCCACAAGACGACCTGTTTCGGCACGTGACCGGTAAGTGGAGTGCCCGCACTGAGATTCCCGCCGATAAGGCGCGCTACGGTTCGTTTGCGGTGCTCGCCGAGAACGCCGAAGAGGCGGTGCGCGAGATTATTACGACGACGGAATCACCAGCGCCCGGGCTCATCAAGGGCGGGCCAGAGGCCGAGGCCAGCAAGGTTGCCGCACTCTACGCGAGCTTCATGGACACGGGGCGCGTCGATTTTCTCGGTGCTGAGCCGATTTGGGACGATCTGGAGCGAGTATTCGCGATCTCGTCGGTTTCAGAGCTCGTGAAGGTGACAGCCGAGCTTGAACGGCAGGGCCTTGGCGGCTTCTACGGCATGTTTATCGACAACGATCCGGGTGATCCCTCGCGTTACATCGTGTTTGTGATGCAGGGTGGCATTGGGCTGCCTGATGAGTCGTATTACCGCGAAGATCAGTTCGCCGAGGTGCGTGAGCAGTATGTCGCACACATCGAGCGCATGCTCACCCTCGCGGGCGTGAGTGAGGCAGACCGGCTGGCAGGTCTCGCGTTCGATCTCGAGAAGCGCATCGCTGCCTCGCACTGGGACACAGTCGCGAGCCGCGACATTCAAAAGCTGTACAACCTGCGCGACTTTGCGGGTCTGCAAGAGATGACTCCGCAACTCGATTGGAAGGCGTATCTCGCCGCCATGGGCGTTCCAGAGAGTGCATTCGCCGAGGTCGTCGCGGCTCAACCCGAGGCGCTTTCGGGGCTTGCAGAGCTGCTCACCGAAGAAGAACTACCGGCTTGGCGGGCCTGGCTCGCATGGGCCGTTGTGCGCGCGTCGGCGTCGCTGCTCTCGCAGGAGATCTCGAAGGCAAACTTTGACTTCTACGGCACCGCACTGACAGGTGCGACCGAGCAGCGCGACCGCTGGCGCCGCGGTGTTTCGTTCGTCGAAGGGGCAATGGGTGAGGCAGTCGGTCGTCTCTACGTAGAACAGCACTTTGACGAGAACTCAAAGGCGGCGATGGACGAGCTGGTGGATCACCTTATTGGTGCCTACCGAGAGTCGATCGAGAGCCTTGACTGGATGGGAGCAGAGACCCGGGAGAAGGCACTCGAGAAGCTCTCGAAGTTCACGCCGAAAATCGGATACCCGGTCAAGTGGCGTGATTACTCAGACCTTTCGGTCGACGCTGGTGACCTGCTCGGGAACTCTCGTCGGGTCGCGGAATACGAGTTCAACCGCGAACTCTCGAAGATTGGCAAGCCGATCGATCGCGACGAGTGGTTCATGACGCCGCAGACGGTCAACGCGTATTACAACCCCGGTATGAACGAGATCGTCTTCCCGGCCGCAATTCTGCAGCCTCCTTTCTTCGACGCGAGTTGGGATGCGGCAACGAACTTCGGTGCGATCGGCGCGGTCATCGGGCACGAAATCGGGCACGGCTTCGACGATCAGGGTTCGCGTTACGACGGTGACGGCAAGCTCACCGACTGGTGGACGGAGCAAGACCGCGAGGCATTCGAGAAGCTCACATCGGCGCTCATCGGCCAGTACAACGCGCTCTCGCCAGAGGGAGCAGACGGACAAACCGTCAACGGTGAACTCACGATTGGCGAGAACATCGGCGACCTTTCCGGCCTCGAAATTGCCTGGAAAGCATACCTGCGATCACTCGCGGGAGCCGAGTCGCCGGTAATCGACGGACTAACCGGCGCCGAGCGCTTCTTCCTCGCATGGGCTCAGGCGTGGCAGCAGAAGTCTCGCCCGGAAGAAACCGTGCGCTTGCTCACCATCGATCCGCACTCGCCAAACGAGTTCCGCTGCAACCAGATCGTGAAGAACCTCGCAGCGTTCCACGAGGCATACGCCACGAAGCCGGGCGATGGCCTCTACCTGTCGCCAGAAGAGCGCGTTTCGATCTGGTGATCTGCAGGCTGTGAGCGCAGCATCTTTTGCTCCGCTCGCAGCGCCTTGCGTTCCGCTCGGCGAACCTTTGCGGGCACTTTCGGTGCGACCTCGGCAAGTTCGAACGGGAAGTACAGCGGCGCGGGTCCGAAGGTTCGTCGCGAGTTCTTGACGATGCGACCACCGAGAAGTCGGTTGCCCGTGCCGCCAATGACTGCGCCGACTCCGTAGGGAATCACCTTGCCGATGACCGAAGCTGTGCCCTTCTTTGCGAGCTGCTTGAGGAAGAGCTTGCGAAGCTGATCCACCGCTGGGTTCACGAGGTTCTTCGGCATCGACTTCGTGATGACCTCACCCCAAAAAACGTTCCGAATCGTGCCGCCGGCGACCTGACCCGTCACTTGTCTAAGTAGCGAGGCGCCCTCATCGCCGAGCATGAGCGCGAGAATCAGGGCGTGGGCACGCTCGCGATCTGCGAGCACCAGTCCGTGAACTTCGGCAACCGCGTGACCGTACAGGGCCGTCGCCTCGATAAAGCCGATGGTCTCCGCGCTCGAAATAGCGAGAGCCGCCGCGGTTCCGACTCCGGGAATCGCAGCAGTGGCGCCGACCCCTGCTCCGCCAGCCATCACTGTCGTGAGGTAATGCTTCTCGAGCAAACTGATGAGAACAGCTGGGCTCGCCTCGGGGTGCCGGGCCCGCAATCGGCGAATGTGCCCGAGCACAATAGGCCGCTGTACTGAGAGAATGCGGTCGAGTGCTTTGTCGACGAGCGCGAGCGATCGAACGCGATCAGCGGTTTCGACCTCAGTGATTGCGTAATCCTCCGGCGACGGCGTGATCGACATGCTTAGACCCGGGCGGCCGCGTGCTCCTGGCAATGCGCCGCTTCGTGCGAGGCGCAGGCGACCAGGCGCGCGCGGCATGAACCATCGGCGCAGTTCGCGAGCGACGAAGTCGCTGATCCACACACGACGCAGGTGCCGAGCACCTTTGCGCCAGGCTCAAAGTCCATCGTTTCTCGACCGTCAAACACCGCGAGAGAGCCCTCCCACAGGCCACCGTTGCCAAACTGTTCGCCGTAGCGCACGATTCCGCCGTCGATTTGGTACACCTCTTCGAAACCGCGGGCAACCATTGCGGCCGAGAGGATCTCGCAGCGAATGCCACCGGTGCAGTAGGTGACAATTGGCTTGCCCTTGATGTCATCAAATGCCCCGGACTCAATCTGGGCAATGAAGTCGTGCGTCGTCGTGACGTCTGGCACGATTGCGCCCTTGAACTTGCCGATCTCGGCCTCCCAGGCGTTGCGACCGTCGAGGAAGACGACGTCATCGCCGCGCTCAGCGACTAGCTTGTTCACCCTCTCAGGGCTCAGGTGCTTGCCGCCACCCACGACTCCGCTCGCGTCGACCTTCGTCTCCTCAGGAATGCCGAATGCGACGAGCTCATCGCGCACTTTGACGCTGAGCTTCGGGAAATCGGCAATCTGCTTCCAGGGCGCGCTGCGATCCACCCCGCGAAGCATCGTGGGCTTGGCGTCGACGAAACCGGTGCCATCGCTCCACTTCACGTCGATGCCTCTGAACGGGCCGTACTCGCGTGTGCGCTTGAGGTACTGCTTGCACGCGTCGATTTCGCCACCAACGGTGCCATTGATGCCGTGCTTCGAGATGATGATACGGCCGCGCAGGCCGAGCGACTCGCACAGCTCGCGCTGCCAGAGGCGCGCGGCTTCTGGGTCGGCAACGGGGGCAAATGCGTAGTACAGCAGAATCTTCGGGTCACTCACGCTACCAATGGTACGTCGTCGTTGCTTAGGCTTAGGTTATGGAGATCCTCAAAGGCGTACTGGTCGTCATCCACATCATCGGCTTTGCGGCAGTCTTCGGCACCGCCCTTGCGCAGCTACCGGCTGCAAAGGCGGGGCGGGGTGCCATCGTGCCGGGGCTATTTCACGGCCTCAACACCATGTTCTTGACCGGTCTGCTGCTCGTCGTCTTCAAGTACATGCTTGACGAGCCGGTTGACAACCTGAAGATCTCGCTCAAGATGGTCGTGCTCATCGCAATGGTCGCTCTCACGCTGTTCAATCGCAAGAAGAGCGACGTGTCTGCCGGAACGTTCGGCGCGCTTGCTGGCCTCGGCGTGCTCAATGTCGTTATCGCTGTGCTGTGGCAGTGATCTGGCAGTAATTCACCGGCATTCTGAATTCATGCACAGATAAATTAATCAGTAACTTTCCCGGACACAATACGGCGACAGCCCTTTGTATTCCTTGCAGAATAAAACATCTGCATGTACTTTAATAGCTAATCGTCGGCGTCAAGTCGGCGGTGATCGTACAAAGGAGTACAAGTATCATGGCTCACACATCGATGTCGCCAGGACACGACGAGGATGCCGCCCATCTGGCATCACTCGGCTATACCTACGACACTACGTTTAAGCGGGAGATGAGTTTTTGGGGGAACGTCTCCCTGGGCTTTACCTACCTCTCCCCGATTGCTGGCGTTTACGCGATGTTCGCGTTCTCGTTCATGGCTGCGGGCCCACCCATGGCGTGGGCACTCACTATTGCGCTCGTCGGGCAGTTCTTCGTGGCGCTCATCTTTGGTGAGGTCGTATCGAACTACCCGGTCGCCGGCGGCGTGTATCCGTGGTCTCGCCGTCTCTGGGGTCGCAAGTGGGCTTGGATGAACGGGTGGATCTACGTGGTTGCGCTCGTTGGTACCATCGCCGCCGTCGCGTACAGCGTTGCGCCATTCTTGATCGATGCGTTCCTTGGTTACGACGAGGCGCGTCCGGCACCGACCGCGACTGCCACAATCCTGGTGGCGTTCGGCGCGCTGGCGATCGCATCGATACTTAACTACTCGGGAACCAAGGTGTTGAGTATCGCGGCCTTGGTGGGGCTGATCGCCGAGATGATCGGTTCGGTTGCAATCGGTGTCTATCTCATTATTCGCAACTTCATTTTCCTCGCGGGCGATAACCCGGAGCATCCGGGACACTCGTTCTCAGTGTTCTTTACGAACCAGATCACGGCAGCCGATGGAACGGTGACCGCAATCGGTGCCGATGGACCGTTCGGTAGCGGGGTTGGTGGATACTTCGGTGCGTTCGCTTGGGCGGCGCTCATTGGTATGTACGCCTACTACGGCTTCGAAGCAAACGGTGACGTCGCAGAGGAGATCAAGGATCCGAGTCGCCAGGTGCCAAAGTCGATGCGCATGACGCTCTACGTGGGTGGCCTCACGGCTAACCTGCTCGTGTTCGCTCTCGTGCTCGCGGTTCCCGACTACTCGAAGGTCGCTGACGGCACTGTTGCGAATCCGATTAGCGCGGCGATTAGCGACGCGTTCGGTCCGGTATTCCCAATCGTGATGATCATCGTGTGTATCGCGTTTATCTCGTGCGTCACGAGCCTGCAGGCTGCAGCCAGCCGTCTGCTTTTCTCGATGGGTCGCGACGGCTTCTTGCCAGCTTCGAAGTGGCTTGCACACCACACGCCGTCGCGCGGTGTTCCGAGCAACGCGGTCATCACGGCGGCGGTGTTCCCAGGGCTGTTCATTCTGCTCTCGCTGTTCGCAGAGAATGCACTGACCGCGCTCATTGCGTTCGGTACCGTCGGCATCTACATCGGATTCCAAATGGTGGTGCTCGCGGCCCTTCGCGCCCGTATCAAGGGATGGAAGCCGGCCGGTAAGTTCAAGCTCGGAGCCTGGGCATACCCGGTCAACATCCTCGCGCTCATCTGGGGCATCCTGGCGATCGTGAACATTTCGTTCCCGTGGCCAGTGAACGACAACACCTTCCTCGACTGGGCGGTGCTCATCGTGCTCGTGATCGTGCTCGTGGTTGGTTTCTTGTACATGCTGGGAACCAAGGCGCACCTCCGCGGCGATGCCCCTGCTGGTGATGCGAGCGGGCCAGTCAAGGTAGTGGCACCACAAGACGCATAATATTCGTACAACTGAGTGACAGCGGGCGGCCGAGCCAGTATCGGTCGCCCGCTGTCGCGTCACCAGAGTGAAAGTGGAGTGATGGTCGTTTCGATTGATCCAGAGCAGTTTCGTCCGTCCGCCGACGAGAACCCGAATGGCCCGATCATTCCCATGGTCGTTTCCCTCGGCTTTCCAGGAATGGGTAAAGGCGCTGCCACGATCCAAGAGGAGACCACGAGGCTCGCGTTCGACGCGATTCGCGCTGCCGGTGGCCGACCGCGACTCGTCGAGTACACGACGGACACCGAACTGAAACCGGCGGCCGAGGTGTTTGATGGAGCCGATGGCATCGTGTTCTTGGGTGGGGCCGATGTTGATCCCGACGCGTACGGCTACACGGGAGAGCTGCCCGACAATCTGTACGGCATCGATCGCCGTGCCGATGATTACTGCATCGACCTATTTCGTGAGGCCGCGGCTCGCGATGTCACGACGCTCGCAATTTGTCGTGGATCGCAGCTCTTCAACGTAGCTTTCGGTGGCACATTGTTCCCCGACATCGAGAACTGGCCGCTCCACAAGGGTGATGGCAACCCGCTGTTCATCAATGAAGAGGTGATGCTCGAACCCGGATCGAAGATCGCTGAGATCATGGGCAGCGAAGTCATTTCAGTGCGTAACGGGCATCATCAGGCGGTCGACGAGGTCGCTCCCGAACTCCGTGTCACCGCGCGGGCGCACGACGGAATCGTCGAGGGAACTGAGCATCGCACCGCGACGTGGATGATCGGCGTGCAGTGGCACCCCGAGGAGCCGGGCGCCGATCTCGATGATCGCCGCAAGATCTTTCAGGGGTTTGTCGACGAGGTTGTCGCTCGCACGGGCGACAACTCAGGCAACGATGACAACTAGGTCAGTCGAAGCAACTTAGCCAGCGAGCGCAAGTCCTGCCGCCTCCATTGCGCCGGGCAGCCACTCGAGAGCTATGTCGCTCGGCATGTCCCACGACGAGGCGTCGTGGCGGCCGTACTCGCCAACGCGCTCGGCGCCCTGCGCGGTGAAACGGCGGTCAAGGTGTTCGCTGCCCTGGCTGTACGTATCGTAAAAGCTGTCGCCCAGCCCGAAGATCGCGTAGCGCATGCCCGTGAGGTCAGGCAGAAGTTGGTCGAACTTTTCGGCGAAGTCGATCGCGGTGTTTGGCAGATCACCCTCGCCGTGGGTCGAGCACACGACCACGTAGAAATGTTCGGCGGTGAGGTCGGCCGGATCAAAGTCTTGAAGATCAAAGATCTCGACGTCGTCGTGGGTTTCGCGTAGCTTCGCACCGAGGTCTTCGGCGACGAGCTCGCTGTTCCCCGATTCGGTTCCATACAACACGGTAATCTTCACGATGCCTCAGTTCCTTTCGCCCGTTTGAGCATCACGTGCAATGTTGACCATCTCATTATGATCAGTAAGTTTGCGTCGAACCCGGCCCTCTGCGGCTGATTCGCGCTCGTGTGAGTCTAGCTTCGTCCACTGCTCGTACGAGATTGAACGTTCATGCAGATCGTTGCTCAGAGCATCGAACCCCGGCGACCCCACAGTGAGGGTGCCAGCCTCGAGATCGGCCAAGAGTTCTTCAGCCACGCCCTTCGCGCATGCTCGATTTTCTGGAATCGCACCGCGAGGTCCTCGTTTGGCCCAGCCGGTGCGGTACATGCCCGGTTCGATGCGACCGGTTTCGGCTGGTTCCTCGGTGAGCTCAGAAATTTCACTCGACGCCTGCTCGAACCCGATTGCGGTGATGACCGATGTTGCTGCGATCGTCTCGGTGCCGCGGGAAGTCTCGACTCGCACTGCCTCAACCTGGTCTGTTCCGATGAACTCGACCGGAATCGTGTTGAACCTCAGCGATACGACAGGGGCCGTGGTGGGTTCCCGATCCACACTCGTGAGCTCAGCGAACGCCGCGAGCCGAGCGGTTGCCTGCCGATCGCCCTCTGGCGCGGGCGACGCATCGGCGAGATCTGGTGACTCGTAGCGGCCGCGGGGCAGTGCCGCGAGCTCTTTGAGTATTTGTGGATCACTCTTCGCCTCTGCTGGACCCGAGCGATGCAGCACGGTGACGCGTTCGGCAGGGTTCGCGAGATACGCCTCAAGCGCCTCATCGGAGATGTCGCTCGCCTCGTACCCGCTGCGATCTTTTACCAGGAAGCGAAGCAGATCGATCGCGACATTGCCGCCACCGATGACGACGACGTCGCTGCCTAGCGATGGGAACTCAGGGCGCTCACCGGGGTGAGAGTTGAGAACTCGGGTGATGCCCCCCGATCCATAAATACCGAGCAGCGCTTCGCCGGGTAAACCCAAACTGCGATCGGCGCTTAACCCTGTTGCGAGGATCACCGCGTCGTATGCTTCACGCAGTTCATCGAGCGTAATGTCGCGGCCAATGTCGACGTTGCCCGCAAACCGCACGTTTGGTTGTGCGAAGAAACGCTCGAACTGCCTGGTAATTGCTTTGGTGTGCTGGTGATCAGCTGCGACGCCGTAGCGCACAAGGCCGAACGGGCTCGCTAAGCGGTCAAAGATGGTGACCTCGGCCTTGGGGGCTCCGCGAAGCACTGATTGGGCGAAGTAGCAGCCTGCTGGGCCGCTGCCAATCACGGCGAGGCGGGGAGAAAGATCGCTCGGCATGTTCAGCTCCTTTGCGAATCAGACCGGTCTGCCAAGAGTGTACCTCGTAAAGATTCATGTTGTGAAGGTATATGTTCAGCTGCGCCTCAAAAGTCGCTGTCTCACGCTTGTATTCCCTTGCAAATTAAAAGATCTATGTATAGCGTATTTACCAATCAAAGGTGATGGCAGCGAAATTCGACAAAGGAGTACGAATGAGCCAGGCGACAGAGGTTCCATACCTCGATATTTCATCCGAAAACTTCGCAATGAGTTCAGAAGAAGTTCGTGATGCGCGGGAGCGTAACTGGTACGCGAACACCAACTACGGCGTTGCCGTGCTGCGATACAAACAGGTCACCGACCTGTTGAAGCATCAGAGCCTGAACCAGGGCAGTGCTAAGTGGCCCGAACACAACGGGGTTCACAGCGGCAAGTTCTATGACTGGTGGTCAAAGAACCTGCTCGTGCTCGAGGGGGAAGAGCACCACCGCATTCGTCGTCTGCTCAACCCGGCATTCTCACCTCGAGTCGCGGAGCAGTTGAAACCGCAGTTCGCTGAACTCGCAGACGAGCTGATCGAGGGGCTCAAAGAGAAACACGCCAAGGGTGAGACGGTCGAGTTCATTGGCGACTTTGCTGAGCCGTACGCAACGCGCGCGCTCTGCGCGATGATGGGTCTCGATCACAAGCACTGGCCGTTCATCGCATCTCGCGCGAACACGGTCGGGTACGCCCTCGCTGTCACGATTAAGGATGACATTGAGGCGATAGACCAGGCGGTGCACGAGCTCTATGACTTCGTCGAGGAGCTCATCGAAGAACGCAAGGCAGAGCCGGGCGAGGACGTGGTCTCGCGACTCATTGGCTTCACCGCGCACGGTGACAAGCTCAACGACATCGAGCTTCGCAACGCGATCGTGCTCATGCTGTTTGGCGGCATGGACACGACCCGCAATCAGATCGGGTTGCTGTTGCAGACCTACATGCGCAACCGCGACCAGTGGGAGCTGCTTGCGAGTAGGCCAGACGAGCTCGCGACACCAGCTCTTGAAGAGGGGTTGCGAGTCAACCCCACGACGCGATGGGTAACCCGCGAGGCGAATGAGGACTTCGAGTACAACGGTCTCGAAATCAAGAAGGGCACGACCGTGCACCTGTTTACGATGGCGAGCGGTACCGATCCAGAGGCCTACCCAGACCCCGAGGTCGACATTCTCGCGACCGATCGCCCGCGCCACCACACCTTTGGCGGTGGTATGCACCACTGCCTCGGTCACTACATCGCCCGAGCGGACATGAGCATCGCGCTGCCGAAACTTGCCGAGGCCTTCACTGACTTTGACTGCCCGGGCGGTGACGTCTGGCTACCCGATTCGGGTAACCACGGCCCGCTCAAGTTGCCGGTCACCTTCTCGGTTCGTTAGCTCTGACTACCTTCCAATGGCGAAAGGATCACCATGAAAGACCTCAAGACAGGTGGCCGCTTCGGTGCTCACCTCCGTGAAGTACTTGCAGACACCTCTGCCTTTGACCGACATCGCGAGGCGAATCTGCGCCCCGAGGTTCTCGCTGAACTTGGCGAAAAAATTGAGCGTACGGGAGTGAAGTACATCTACTTCGCAGTCGCAACGCTCGGCGCTCGCACGGTCGCGAAGGTCGTACCTGCCGAGCACTACAAGCGCATGCTCGGTAAGGGCATCGCGTTCCACCGCACGGCCCTCACCGATCTCCAGACCAGCCGCGAGGGCGAGCTCATCGGCGGCGGCATTGATGCTCACGAGTTCTGGGGGCTTCCCGAGCCAGAGACATTTCAGCAGCTTCCGTGGGATCCAGAGCTCGGTCGCATATTCTGCACCGCGTACGATCCACCACATCTCGGCAAAGATGGTGGTCGACTGATTCCGCTCGATACGCGTGCGCTTCTGCGCGTCGCGCACCAGGGGTTTACCGAGCGAACCGGTCTCGAACTGCGAAGCGGCCTCGAGCCCGAAATGACGTGGCGAGGCCCTGGCCTCGAGGTCATCGCGAAGGACGATCAGAGCCCGGCGTATCAGGTCGAAAACCTCGAAAAGATGCGGCCCATCTTTAAGAAGGTCATCAGCTACGGTCAGTTCCTTGATTTCAACATGATTCAGGGCGACTACGAAGACGACGGGCAGATCGAGCTCAATTGGGAGTACGACAAGGCTGAGATCACCGCCCAGCGCATGACGACCTACCGGCAGATCTGTAAGCAGGTTGCACGGGAACTCGGGGTCGAGGCGAGCTTCATGGCGAAGCCGTACAACGGCAAGATGGGCAACGGTTGCCACCACAACCTCAGCCTGTGGCGCGGTGACGAGAACGTCGTTGAAGACGGTCGCGTCGAACTGCACGCCACCGAGACCGCACGCAACGCGATCGCGGGCATGCTCCTTCACACGCCGGGCTCGATGCTCGTGATGGGATCCACCGTCAACTCGTACAAGCGCTATTGGGACGCGGGCCAGTTCGCGCCATCGGGAGCAGACTGGGGGCTCGACACCAGAGGCGTTGCGATCCGCATTTCAGCCAACGGCCGCATGGAGTACCGCCTGCCCGACGCAAGCGTGAACCCATATCTCTCGCACATCTACCTACTCGCATCGATCGAGCACGGACTCGAGGCAGCACTCGACCCGGGTGATCCGGGGCAGCCCACACCCGAGATCGCCGACGTGGTCGTGCCGAACACGCTCGGCATGGCGATCGACGCGTTCGAGGCAGACGAGTACCTCATGGGAGCGATGCCTGAGGAGCTCACGCGCATCTTCTTGCAGCTGAAGCGTGATGAGTGGGCCCGCTACTGCGGTCAGATCACTCAGTGGGAGTTTGACCAGTACTGGGAGGCGATTCCATGACCCGCAAAGTACGACTTGCCTGCATCGACTCGGCGGCGCTTCCGCTGTTCGACAAAAGCCCAGACGGGGTGACCCGCGACGGGTACGAACCCGAGGCCGCGAAGCTCGTCTTCGAGCGCCTCGGTGCCGAAATCGAGTGGATCATGCTCCCGTGGGAAGACATGATTCCGGCGGTGCGGCGCGGCGACGCTGACGCCGTGTGGTGCGGACAGGGGATGACCGAGGAGCGATCTGCCCTCGTGGACTTCACCCAACCCTACGCGGTATTTAACGAATCGGTGATTGTTCGCGCGGGTGACCCAGCCAAGTCTGCCGACGATCTCGCCGGCTACAAGATCGGCGCGATTGCGAACTCGACGAACATGAAGCTCGCCGAGACCTTCGCGGGCGCCGAACTCGTGAGCTTTGGTGCGAGCGACGATGTGTTCGGCGACATGATCGAGGCGACCCGCTCGGGTGCGATCGACGGGTTCGTCGACGACGACGTGGTCATGGTGCCGCTCGCCGAAGAGGACCCTGATTTTGACCTCGCGTTCACCGCGATGACGGGCAACCGCTGGGGCATCGGAGTGGCACCCGGAAACGACGAGCTTCGCACCCAGATCGACGACGCGCTCGCCGCAGTGATCGCCGACGGTTCGCTCGAGGCGGTGTGGAAGAAGTGGATGCCACTGCTCGACTTCCCGCTCGGGGAATCACGGTGACGAGTTCGGGAGATGCGGGCGGTGCGGGTGGTGCGCCGCGCATTGCTGTCACCGGAATGTGGTCGAATCAGATCCACGGACTTCGGTTCGACGGCAGCGCGGTGGCATCGGCCGTCCTCCGCTCGGTCATACGTGCGGGCGGCGAACCGCACTCACTGTTCGCAGAGTCAAATGAGTCGGCGCGCGATCGCTTGCGGGGCTTCGACGCATTGCTTGTTCCCGGTGGATCGGATGTTGACCCAGCCCGCTACGGCGAAAGCCCGCATGAGGCCACCTCGACCGCAGACTTTGCCGCACAAGATCAGTTCGAAGCCGACATGATGGCTGCAGCGACCGAATTACAGATGCCGGTGCTCGCGATATGCCGCGGGTTTCAACTCTTGAACGTTGAGTACGGTGGATCGCTTGTGCAAGACGTGCCTGTAGATAGCATGCACCGCAACAGCGTGCACGCCGTCGACCTCGAGCCAGACTCAGCGCTCGCCAAGGTCATGGAAGTCGGCGCGCTCGAAGTTTCGTCGTACCATCACCAGGCAGTTGCGAGAGTGGGCGAGGGCCTTCGTGTCGTCGGTACTGCAGAAGACGGCGTACCTGAGGCGCTCGAGCTCGCCGATAACGCGACACCGTTGCTCGCGATCCAGTGGCATCCCGAAGACACAGCGGCCAAGGACCCGAAGCAGCACGCACTCTTCCAGTGGCTCGTAGACGAGGCCCGTCTCTACCGCTCCCGCAAGTAGGGTCTGAGACGGTGGCGTCAGCCCGCGACCATCACCCGTATTCCGTCGGTGACGTCGGGGAGTGCCACGAACCGGTACCCGGGGCGTGGATCTGAAACGAGTTCGCCGGGCAGAAACTCTGCGGTGTTGCTGACGAGCACGTTGCCATGACGGCTCAACACAACAAGGTCGGTTTCGCACTGCTGCAGCATGGGAAGCAGCGCGCGTTCGAGATCGTCTATCTGCAGGTCGTTGCCGACCGCACCAACGCGCTGCCCCTCAACCACCGCGGGCACTGTGAGCGTCATGATGTAGACCTCGACGCCGAGGTAGTCGATAAACGGCCCGACTGCGGCACTGCGCCCTTCTTCGAACGCGCGAATGAACCACTCGTGCTGTTCATAGTTGTAATAGCGGTCTCCGCCAGGCACTACGCCGAACGAGTAGCGGGCAAACCGCGATTCGTCTTCTCGCACCCACCACTCGAGCCTGCCCGACTTCGTGCCGAGACTTGAGTGGGCAAAAATGAGGCCGCAACCATCCACGACCAGGTGCTGCTGTAAAAAGTCCGAGGCGGCCGACTTCATCTCGCGGCGTGCGGTGCTGCTGAGTACCAGCATTCCGTCGGCATCAAGGTTAAGTATCGAGGTGAGCGTGTCTGCGAGTGAGCGCAGTTGCGCGAAGCGGTCTTCGAACCAGGCCGCGAGTTGCTCGATGGTCTCATCGGGTGTCACGAGTCGCCCCCAATGCTCAGTGGATCGGGCAGTGAGTATTTGGCCTCGATGATGCGACGGAAGTTGCTCATGACATGGGCCCCAGCGAGTTGCCTGGCCACGTCGGCATTGCCCTGTTCGATCGCCATGACCATAGCGAGATGGTCGTTAAACGCGTCTTGTACCGAGACTTTGGAGAATGCCTCACACCATAAAAGCGGCGCCGTTTCGGTCTGCAGCCGTTGCTCTGCGGTGAGTAGCCTCTGTGAGTGACTGAGCACTGCAACTTCGATGTGGAATCTGCTGTCTGCCAGTGAGCGCTCTTGGGAGCCGTGGGTTTCGCGAGCCCTGAATGCGAGCTCGGCAAGTCGGGTGCGCTGGGAGGGCGAGGTGCGCTCAGCTGCGAGTTGCGCCGCGGCCGAGGAGATAGCGGTGTGCTCGTCTGCGAGGTCGCGCAGCGACGCTGTGCTGCTGTGAGCGAGTGCTGCTGTGAGCGACTCGTCTGTGGGAAACGGTGCCTTAACGACGAACGTGCCGCCGTTGCGACCCCGTCTCGTTTCGACGATGCCCTTCGCACGGAGGCTCGCGAGGGCCTTACGAAGTGTCGCGACCGCAACGCCGAACTGGCTCGCGAGTTCAATCTCTGCGGGGAGCCTCTCGCCAACTGCGAGCATGCCGACCGAAATCGCTGACGCGATGCGCTCGACGATACTGCCAACCTGCTGGCCAGGTGCGTCTTCGAGCGAACCGTGGCCGGTGCCGTTCTTGAGCATGGGCGTGCGCATTGTCGTGGTCAGTGTGAGTCTGTTGCGGATCCGCAGTCAGCAGTGACGATTGTCCTCACGGGCAAGGCGACTCCTTTTATATTGTGATCTACGCTGCGGACACTGCCGCGAGTTCCGCGCAGCCATTGCGCGCGCTGCCTTTAGCCTACGCCTTATTGGAGCGGTGCGTTCGCCTCTTTCTACCAACTTCGCGTTGCGACATGCCCGAGCATGCCGTAAGCTTGACCCTTGGCTGTGCGCAGTCCCAGTGCGCAGACCGCGGGAACCGAAGCTCGTGTGTAAACACAGTGGGATCCCGCAGACAAGAAATCTTGGGTGAGGCCGTCCGGTCTCACGGTATGAGAGGAAACATCATGGCAGCAGTGTGCCAGGTGACCGGAGCCGTTCCCGGCTTTGGACACAACATTTCGCACTCGCACCGTCGCACCAAGCGTCGGTTCGATCCGAACATCCAGAAGAAGTCTTACTACGTGCCGTCGCTCGGCCGCAAGGTGACCCTCACCCTCTCGGTGAAGGGCATCAAGGTTATCGACGCTCGTGGTATCGAATCAGTAGTTGCTGATCTGCAGAAGCGCGGGGTGAAGCTCTAATGGCAAAAGATAAGGACGTACGTCCGATCATCAAGCTCCGTTCGACCGCAGGTACCGGGTACACCTACGTGACCCGCAAGAACCGTCGCAACACCCCCGACCGTCTCGTGCTCAAGAAGTACGACCCGGTGGTCCGTCAGCACGTCGAATTCCGAGAGGAGCGCTAAATCATGGCAAAGAAAAGCATGATTGCGAAGAACAAGCAGCGTCAAGAAATCGTCGCTCGTTACGCTGAAAAGCGCCTCGAGCTGAAGAAGGCACTGGTCGATCCCAATGGCACCGATGAGAGCCGTGAGGCTGCTCGCGTAGGCCTGCAGAAGCTCCCACGCAACGCTTCGCCCGTTCGCGTGCGCAACCGCGACGTCATCGACGGCCGCCCCCGTGGTGTGCTCTCGAAGTTTGGTGTTTCGCGTGTTCGCTTCCGCGACATGGCTCACCGCGGTGAGCTGCCAGGCATCACAAAGTCGAGCTGGTAAGCGTTTGAGCTGGTAGCGGCTCGTCGTTTCCGCTGAAGTGGCGGGGTGGATCTTAAGGGATCCACCCCGCCACTTCGCTATTTGCGCCGCGTGGCGAGCTATTTCGGGCGGGTGGCGCCAGAAATTCGCCCAGAGAGAGAAAATTGGGGCATGTAATCGGAGAAAATCCGCGTAATCTTGCCACTTTTGCGTAAACGTAGGGTAGATTCATACCGATCAAACTGATCGGAGCCTCTTCACGGAGGTGACACCCCGTACTCGATCAGGGGCCGGCCGAAATTCGGTTATCGCCCTGAAAGGACACAACATGGCACTCAACAAGACCGAGCTCGTTGCAAAGATCGCCGCTGAGACCGGCCAGAGCCAGGCTGCAGTTTCGAACGTTCTCGACGGCCTCTTCGCTGCCGTCTCAGAGACCGTTGCAGCTGGCGAGAAGGTTTCGATTCCGGGCTGGCTCTCATTCGAGACCGCGACCACCGCTGCTCGCACCGGCCGCAACCCTCGCACCGGCGAGACCATCAACATCCCCGCTGGCAAGCGCGTGAAGGTTTCGGTTGGCTCGAAGCTCAAGGCTGCCGTGAAGTAACACTTCGCGATCAGTACAAAACCCCTGGCTGCTTATGCGGCTGGGGTTTTGTCGTAGGTAGGGCGTAAGCTGGCTCGGTGCCAAAGACCACTGATCCCGCCAATATTCGCCCCTGGGCCGCGCTGTGGTCGCTTGTGCTCGGATTCTTCATGATCCTCGTCGACACGACGATTGTCTCGGTCGCGAACCCTACGATTATGCGGGGGCTGCACACTGACATGACGGCAACGCTGTGGGCGACGAGCGCCTACTTGCTCGCCTACGCCGTGCCGCTGCTCATCACGGGTCGCCTCGGCGACAGGTTTGGTCCGCGGCGTATGTACCTCATCGGTCTCTCGGGCTTTGTTGTTTCGTCGCTTGTGTGTGGGCTCGCCACATCGATCGAGATGCTCATCATTGCCCGTGTGTTTCAGGGGCTCGGAGCGGCCTGTATGACGCCACAGACGATGACCGTTATTACGCGCATCTTTGCTCCGCGTGAGCGGGGCCAGGCGATGGCTGTCTGGGGTATTACCGCTGGCGTCGCGACGCTCGTCGGTCCGATTGCTGGTGGGTTTCTTATCGACCTGGCTGGCTGGGAGTGGATCTTCTTCATCAATATCCCGGTCGGCATCATAGGGTTTGTGCTCGCAATGCGGTACGTGCCGGTGCTCGAAACGCATGAGCATCGATTCGACTGGGTTGGTGTGGCACTGAGCGCCGTCGGCATGTTCCTCGTGGTCTTCGGTATTCAAGAGGGCGAGAACTTCGACTGGGGCATCATCTGGGGGCCTGTTTCGGTGTGGTCGCTAATCATCGTCGGCGCGGTCGTGCTCGTAGTGTTCGTGTGGTGGCAGCGCGCGCAGCGGGGCGAACCACTGATGCCGCTCGCAATCTTCCACGACCGCAACTTCTCGGTCGGTAGCGCGGCGATCGCGACTGCCGGATTCGCTGTGACGAGCATGAGCCTGCCGCTCATGTTCTTCTTCCAGCTCGTGCTCGGCCTCACGCCAACGCAATCTGCGCTTATGCTCACCCCCATGGCGGTGCTGTCAGCGGCACTCGCGCGGCCCGTCGGCCTGCTCATTGACCGCGGTGACCCGCGCAGACTCGGCACGTTCGGCCTGCTCCTCGTGGGTGGCGGAATCCTGCTCTACGTGTGGTTGATGCAGCTCGATGTCTCGGTATGGGTGCTGCTCATTCCGAGCGCGGTGCTCGGTGTCGCGAACACACTCATGTGGGGTCCGCTTTCGGCAATCGCAACATTTAACCTCAAGCTCGAACTCGCCGGTGCCGGGTCCGGGGTCTACAACACGACCCGTCAGGTGGGTGCCGTGCTCGGTTCGGCTGCAATCACAGCGCTCATGGCGTCAAGGCTGGCATCGTACTTCGGTGAAGAAGCTACGGTCGGCATGGATGGTGGAGCGGGTCGGCTCCCCGAACCACTTCGCGAGGGGTTCGCGCAGGCCATGGCAGAGTCGCTCGTGCTACCCGCGGTGATCATTATCGTGGGTGCTGGTGTCACGTTATTCTTCGCTCCGCGGCCAAAGCGCCAAGACCCGGTAGTGGTGACGCCAGATGCGTAGCTACGATACGGGTATTCTCGACCTATGAGTATGGGCGGCGGTGGTGGCGGGCGCGGAACGCGGGTTTCCGGCGGAGACTACAAGGCGCAGCGCAAACTCAACGAGTCGGCACCCAAGGTTGAGAACCTCGGGTCGCGCATAGCCGAACTCTTCCGGCCATACCGTGTACCGCTCGCAGTCATCATCGTTTTGGTGCTCATCTCGGCGGCGCTCGGCATCGTTCCACCGCTCATCACTCAGCGAGTGTTTGATGACGGGTTGTTTCCCGTAGAGGGCGGTGGCCCGAACCTTCCGGTGCTCGGGTGGCTCGTCGCCCTCATGATTGCAGTCTTCGTTGTCTCCTCGGTGCTTGGGGTCGTGCAAACCTACTTCACCACGCGGGTGGGTAATCGGGTCATGGGTGACCTGCGAGTGCGCCTATTCTCACACCTGCAGTCAATGGAGCTCGGCTTCTTCACCCGCACAAAGACGGGCGTTATTCAGTCCAGGCTTCAGAATGACGTTGGCGGCGTAGCGAATGTGCTCACCAACACCGTCTCGAACGTGATCGGTAACACGGTCACGGTGATCGCTGCGGCAGTGGCCATGATTCTGCTGAGTTGGAAGCTCACGATCATCGCCGTGATCCTCATGCCGGTGCTCGTGATTGCGCAGCGCCGGGTGGGCCAGATCCGTGCCCGAATTGCCGGTAAGACGCAGGAGTCGCTCTCGGAGATGACGGCGATCACCCAGGAAGCGCTCTCGGTGTCGGGCGTCTTGCTGGCCAAGACCTACTCACGGCAGACGGCAGAGACCGAACGATACGCGACCGAAAACCAGCGGCAGATCTCGCTGCAGGTGCGGCAGGCGATGAGCGGCCAGGTGTTCTTCGCGCTCGTTCACGTGTTTCTTTCGGCGGTTCCCGCGATCGTGTACCTCGTTTCTGGGTGGCTCATCGTGCGCGCGACTGATCAGGGGCTCGAGTCCGCGATCACCGCTGGAACGATCGTTGCCTTTACGACGATCCAGTCGCGCCTGCTCTTCCCACTCATGGCGCTCATGCGGGTTGCGCTCGACCTGCAGACATCGAGCGCTCTGTTCGCGCGCATTTTCGAGTACCTCGACCTCAAGCCCTCGATTGTAGATCGCGCTGACGCGCTCGAGCCCTCAGACGCTCCGGGCGATGCCGGCCGAATTGCGTTTGAAGACGTCGTCTTCTGGTACCCGGACTCGGACAAGAATGATCCACCAATCATCGACCATGTGTCGTTTGAGGTGCAGCCCGGCGAGTTCGTGGCATTTGTTGGGGCTTCGGGGTCAGGTAAGACAACGATCGGGTCGCTCATACCGAGGCTGTACGACGTCGGCGCTGGAGTGGTGCGGTACGGCGGCGTCGACGTGCGCGACTTGAAGCAGGAAGCGCTAATGGAGCGGATCGGTGTCGTGTCGCAGGAGCCATACCTGTTTCACGCCTCGATTGAAGACAACCTGCGGTACGCGAGGCCCGACGCGACCAGGGGCGAGATCGAGGCGGCGGCGCGCCTTGCAAACATTCACGAAACGATCGAATCGTTCGCTGACGGGTACGACACGATCGTGGGCGAGCGGGGCTACCGGCTCTCCGGCGGCGAGAAGCAGCGCATTGCGATCGCGCGCGTGCTGCTCAAGAACCCGCGCGTGCTCGTGCTTGACGAGGCGACGAGCGCACTCGACACGGTCAACGAGCGCATTGTGCAGCACGCACTCGATGACGCACGCGAGGGGCGCACCACGATCGCGATCGCGCACCGCCTCTCAACGATCGAGCAGGCCGACCGCATTTACGTGGTGCGAGCCGGCCGCATCGTCGAGCAGGGCTCGCATGCCGAGCTGCTTGCGGCAGGCGGCGCATATGCCGAACTGTACGCGCAGCAGACCTGATCCACCCCGGCGCGAAGCGCGCAGTGCGAGTGCTCTCGATGCGGCGCGTGCAAGAACGGCCCAATAATGGGAGTAAAATCGGCCCGTGAGCTTACGAATGCGACCGATCACCCAGTCGAACAGGCTCGTTGGCGTGCGCTACGACGTGCGCGGCCCCATTCTTGAGGAGGCGCAGCGGCTCGAACGCGAGGGCCACGAGATTCTCAAGCTGAACATCGGCAACCCCGCGCCGTTTGGGTTTGAGGCACCTCCCGAGCTCGCCGAAGCGATGAGTGACGCGCTCGCAACCGCGCAGGGATACAGCGACTCGCGTGGCGTGCTGCGCTCGCGTGAGGCTGTCGCGAAGCACTACACAGAGATCGGCGTCACGGGAATTGGCCCCGATGACGTGTACCTCGGCAACGGGGTGAGCGAGCTCATCTCACTGGTGCTGCAGGCGCTGATTAGCCCGGGTGACGAGATTCTCGTGCCCGCACCCGACTACCCGCTGTGGACGGCGCAGGTGACGCTGCAGGGGGCCGCGGCGGTGCACTACCCGTGCGACGAGGCGAACGGGTGGATGCCTGATCTCGACGTTATCGAGACGCTCATCACTCCGCACACCAAGGGCATTGTGCTCATCAATCCGAATAACCCGACCGGGGCCGTATATTCGCCCGAACTGGTTCGCGGATTCGCCGCGCTTGCCGAGCGGCATGGGCTCGTGCTCATGGCCGACGAGATCTACGACCGAATTCTTTACGGCGGCGCGACGCACGAGCACGCCGCCCTCCACGTCACAGATACGCTGTGCCTCACATTTGGGGGCCTATCTAAGTCACACCGCGTCGCCGGGTACCGCTCGGGATGGCTCGTGACCTCTGGTGATCGAGCGCGCGCAAGCGACTTTCTCGAGGGGCTCACCTTACTCGCGAACATGCGCATGTGCGCCAATGTGCCTGCGCAGCACGCGATACCCGTAGCCCTCGAGGTTGAGTCGTCGATTGACTCGCTGTGTGCGCCGGGTGGCAGGCTCTTTGAGCAGCGGATCGCGGCCCACTCACTGCTCACCGATATTCCCGGTGTGACGTGCGAGCTGCCAGGGGGCGCAATGTACCTGTTCCCACGGCTCGACCCTGAGATGTATCCCATCGCCGACGACCAGCAATTCGTGATTGAACTCTTGCGGGCGACCCGAGTGCTGGTCACCAACGGGCGCGGATTCAACCTCCCGACCCCTGATCACCTGCGTTTCGTTACGCTGCCCGAGGTGCCGGTGCTGAGCGAAGCGATCGAGAGAATCGCCGGGTACCTCGACGAGATTCGGGTGGCGTAACCGTGTCTGTGCGGGTGCTCGCAATCGGCAAGAAGCACGAGGCCTGGGTGACCAACGGCATTGACCGGTATGAGCGCCGACTGCGCAAGCCATTCGATGTGTCGTGGCAGCTGCTGCCGCACTCGGCGCGAGAGGGCGATGCCGCGCGCACCGAAGAGTCAGATCGTCTGCTCGATCGTGTGGATCGCGACGCCTTTCTTGTGCTGCTCGATGAGCGCGGGGTGAATCTTGATTCGCCCGGGCTTTCTGGTCGGCTTCAGGGAGCGTTCGATATCGGGCGTCAGGTCGTGCTCATCATCGGGGGCGCCTATGGCGTCGACGATCGTGTGCGGGCGCGCGCAGACCTTGTGTGGAGTCTTTCGAAGCTGGTGTTTCCGCACCAGTTGGTGCGTCTCATTGTGGCTGAACAACTGTATCGGGCTCAGGAGATCGCGGCCGGTCGGCCGTATCACCACGTGTGACAATGCGGCGGTAAGGGGAGAGGCGGCTGCTCCAACTCTCAATGTCCGAGGTGTGGTTTAGCCTTCCGACATGTCACCATTTCGCCTGAGTGCGCGAGCACTCCCCGCCAGAGCCCAATCACCGGTACGTTCGCTCGACCCTGCACCGGTGGCGGTGCCTTGGCGTGTGGTGAGGCGGTCGCTCGGCATTATTGAGATCGAGCATCGCGGAGTCGAATCAGCGCATCAGGTGCGGTTTGCGCTTGCTGGTGCAGGCATGCTCGGCTTATCTCTGCCAAGCACACTGCACCCGGGTGAACGCATTCGCGTAGCGGTGCGAGGCTCATTGGCCGATGAAGCTGCCGAGGCACACGATGCGATGCTCGTGATGCGTTGGTTTCAGCCCGATGGAACGGAGCTGCTATGGCCGATCCCGCTCGAGTAGTTCGGCACATTGGTCTGGTGCTGGCGAATAATTTCCGAGTAGCGTGGAGCACATGGCGACATACGACTTCGACACGCTGCTTAAGATTCTGCCCGAACTCGCGTATCGAATATGGGTCGACGAAGTCTCGGGCGCCGCCGAGCTTCAACAGGCGATTACCGCGGCTGGCCTCGATGAGAAGATCGAGTTTTTTGAGGGTGGCCCTCGCGTGTATCACCGGGTCACGGTTGAAGAACTTGAAGATGAGGAGGCGGCGGAGAAGAAGCTGCGCAGCGCCATCAGCCGCAAGGTCGGCAAGCCTGGCAATAGCAAGCAGTGGGACATCGGGTCTTTCATGCTCGGTGCGCGCCTGCACAGATCGGCCATGAACATCGACTTTTCGGCGCAGTATTCGCTCGCTGAGGTGCGCCGAGCCGCGGTCGACTGGTTCGATGGCATGGATGGCAAGGAATGGCTCGTGAAGCACTACTTCGTCGAGTCTGCGGATGCTGAGCCGAACGAGCGTGGATTTCTCACGAGACCGGAACGGGTGACGCAGAGCCCTTACTCGAAGCTCAGTGAAGATGGCAAGGTGAGCACCAAGTTCACGCTCGGTGCTGGTGCGAAGCCTCCAGGCGTCAAAGCGAAGTCAGAGAGCGAGGCTTATGAGAACCTGGTGCATTATCTTCGCGAGGTACTTGGTGACCCTGATCCCGCATCCTCGAGGTTTCCCCCTCCAGTGTGGACAAAGGGGGAGTCGCACGCTTGAGCTCCGGGTGAGCAAGGGGTATAGCTCACGCAGCTTCGACTTTAGGGAACGATAGAAATTAGCTCCGCACGTCTCGCACGAGGTCGGCGACGCTCGTGTCGAGCGCATCGGCTATGCGGGCCAGGGTGCCGAGGCTTGGATTCGCGGTTCCGCGCTCGATGCGTGCGAGGTGTGTGATGTTGGTGTCTGAACTCAATGCGAGGCGTTTGCGGCTCGTACCGGTTCGGTCGCGAAGCTCACGAATGCGGGCGCCGGTCATGAGAGCTGGAGTGCGTTCGATGTAATACGTCATACGGGCATGATCCACCACTATTGGCGTCGAATCCAGGTCAGATTTTGGGGCTGTGGAGAACCTGAATTCAGGCATAAATCGGGCACTTTTGGTGTTGAACTCTATGTAGGGAAGAGGGGTTTTGCGACACGCCGGGGCCGCCTGTGTAACGAAAAAACTTTTTGTTTCCTCAACCTGTGGATAACTTGCGGTTTAGGGCGGATCTGAGCCAAAAGTTGTCCCCAAGCGGGCGTGTTTGGCGGTGGAAAGCTGGTGGAAAACTACAACGTTGTAACTACACCATGTTGTGGTCGGCCTCGATGTGGTTCACTAGATGTTGTGCCTCGGTCGAGGCGAAGACTTATGAGAGAAGGGTACAAATCATGGCAGTAACGGTCTACACCAAACCGTCTTGCGTTCAGTGCACCGCAACTTACCGAGCTCTCGATAGCCAAGGCATCGAGTACGAAGTTCACGACCTCTCGGAAGACGAGCTGGCGCTGCAGACGGTGAAAGAACTTGGCTATCTACAGGCACCAGTGGTGGTGACTGACGATGAGCACTGGTCAGGCTTCCGCCCAGACAAGATTGCAGGACTCGCGGGCCGCCTGGCCTAACTCGGAGGGAGGTTCGGTCGCCGTGGCCGATCTGGTGTATTTCTCCAGCGTTTCGGGGAACACGCACCGCTTTGTCGAGAAGCTCGGCATTCCGGCGAAACGAATCCCGCTCTACGCACACGACGAGCCGCTTAAGGTCTCGGAGCCATATGTGCTGTTGATACCGACCTACGGGGGCGGTCCCGACACACGAGCAGTCCCCAAGCAAGTGATCAAGTTTCTCAATGACGAGCAGAACCGGTCATTCTTGCGGGGCGTCATGGCAGCAGGCAATACGAACTTTGGTGAGGCATACGGCCTTGCGGGCACCATAATCGCCCGCAAGTGCCAAGTGCCGTTTCTCTATAGGTTCGAACTCTTTGGTACACCGGACGACGTTATCGCCGTCCAAGAAGGATTGGAAAAGTTTTGGAAACAGCAGTGATGGAACCAGGACTCGAGTCGTCGAAGATCAGCGAGATGGACTACCACTCGCTGAACGCGATGCTCAACCTGTACGACGCAGACGGCAAGATCCAGTTCGACAAGGATCGCGAGGCTGCTCGCCAGTACTTCCTGCAGCACGTCAACCAGAACATGGTGTTCTTCCATAACTTTGAAGAGCGCATGCGCTACCTCATCGACAACGAGTACTACGAGAAAGCGCTCGTTGACCAGTACTCGATGCAGTTCATCGAAAAGCTTCGTGATGAGGCGTTCGCTCTGAAGTTCCGGTTCCCTGCGTTCCTCGGTGCGTTCAAGTTCTTCACCTCGTACGCACTCAAGACGTTTGACGGCAAGCGGTACCTCGAGCGTTTCGAAGACCGCGTCGTGATGGTCGCGCTGGGCCTCGCTCAGGGCGACGAAGAGCTCGCTCGCGGCTACATGCGCGAGATGATCTCGGGTCGTTTCCAGCCCGCAACCCCGACATTCTTGAACCTCGGTAAGGCGCAACGCGGCGAGCTTGTCTCCTGCTTCCTGTTGCGCATCGAAGACAACATGGAGTCGATCTCGCGCGGCATCAACTCATCGCTGCAGCTCTCAAAGCGCGGCGGTGGAGTCGCGCTCTCGCTCTCGAACATTCGCGAGCAGGGTGCGCCGATCAAGAAGATTGAGAACCAGTCGTCGGGCATCATTCCCGTGATGAAGCTGCTCGAAGACAGCTTCAGCTACGCAAACCAGCTTGGTGCTCGCCAGGGCGCCGGCGCGGTGTACCTCAACGCACACCACCCCGACATCATGCGGTTCCTCGACACGAAGCGTGAGAACGCAGACGAGAAGATCCGCATCAAAACCCTGTCGCTCGGTGTCGTCGTGCCCGACATCACGTTCGAACTCGCGAAGAAGAACGAAGACATGTACCTCTTCTCGCCATACGACGTAGAGCGTGTGTACGGGGTGCCATTCGGCGACATTTCGGTGACCGAGAAGTACTACGAGATGGTCGATGATTCGCGCATCTCGAAGTCGAAGATCAGTGCGCGCCAGTTCTTCCAGACCGTTGCCGAACTGCAGTTCGAGTCGGGCTACCCATACATTGTGTTCGAAGACACCGTGAACAAGGCGAACCCAATCAAGGGCCGCATCAATATGTCGAACCTCTGCTCTGAGATCCTTCAGGTGAACACCCCAACCACCTACAACGAAGACCTCAGCTACAAGGAAATCGGCAAGGACATCTCGTGCAACCTTGGTTCGATGAACATCGCCATGATGATGGATGGCGAAAACTTCAGTGAAGCAGTAGAACTTGCGATCCGCTCACTTACTGCGGTGAGCGACATGAGCCACATCTCTTCGGTGCGCTCGATTGAAGACGGCAACGATCGCTCGCACGCGATTGGCCTCGGCCAGATGAACCTGCACGGGTACCTCGCTCGCGAGCACGTGCACTACGGTTCGGAAGAGGGCATCGACTTCACGAACATCTACTTCTACACAATTCTGTTCCACGCGCTGAAGGCATCGAACAAGATCGCGATTGAGCGTAAGACCACCTTCGAGGGCTTCGCTGATTCGAAGTACGCCTCGGGTGAGTTCTTCGACAAATACACTGACCAGGTGTGGGAGCCAGCGACCGAGCGTGTACGCGAGTTGTTTGCGAAGTCGAACGTCGAGATTCCGACGCAGGCCGACTGGCGTGAGCTCAAGGCGAGTGTCATGGAGCACGGTATTTACAACCAGAATCTTCAGGCAGTTCCGCCGACAGGCTCAATCTCGTACATCAACAACTCGACATCGTCGATTCACCCGATCGCTTCGAAGGTTGAGATTCGCAAGGAAGGCAAGCTGGGTCGCGTTTACTACCCGGCGCCGTTCATGACGAACGACAACCTCGAGTATTACGAAGATGCCTACGAGATCGGCCCAGAGAAGATCATCGACACCTACGCTGCTGCCACACAGCACGTGGATCAGGGTCTCTCGCTCACGCTGTTCTTCAAGGACACCGCGACAACCCGTGACATCAACAAGGCGCAGATTTACGCATGGCGCAAGGGCATCAAGACGATTTACTACATCCGTTTGCGTCAGGTTGCACTCGAGGGCACTGAGCTTGATCAGTGCGTCAGCTGCATGTTGTAATGCGCTGATCAGGGAAATTTCGGAGAAGAAAGAGTTCAATGAACTACAAGTTGGGGCACGCGGTTCGGGCGATTAACTGGAACCGTATCGAGGACGACAAGGATCTCGAAGTCTGGAACCGTCTGGTGAACAACTTCTGGCTGCCAGAGAAGGTGCCGCTCTCAAACGACGTGCAGTCGTGGGAGACGCTGAACGAGGCCGAGAAGCTACTCACCATGCGGGTGTTCACCGGCCTCACCCTGCTTGACACAATTCAGGGCACTGTCGGTGCAGTTTCACTCATCCCAGATGCGGTGACCCCGCATGAAGAGGCTGTGTACACGAACATTGCGTTCATGGAGTCAGTGCACGCGAAGAGCTATTCATCGATCTTCTCGACGCTGTGTTCGACGCAGGAGATCGATGAGGCGTTCCGCTGGTCGACCGAGAATGAGAACTTGCAGAAGAAGGCGCAGATCATTGTCGACTACTACGAGGGCGACGATCCGCTCAAGCGCAAGGTCGCTTCAACCCTTCTCGAGTCGTTCCTCTTCTACTCGGGCTTTTATCTGCCGATCTATTGGTCGTCGAAGGCGAAGCTCACCAACACA
This sequence comes from Leucobacter denitrificans, assembly GCF_014396385.1. Classification (NCBI taxonomy): domain Bacteria; kingdom Bacillati; phylum Actinomycetota; class Actinomycetes; order Micrococcales; family Microbacteriaceae; genus Leucobacter; species Leucobacter denitrificans. Next base: position 1,417,700 of record NZ_CP060716.1, on the reverse strand, counting down.
GCAGACCTGATCCGCCTCATTATCCGCGACGAGGCAGTGCACGGCTACTACATCGGCTACAAGTACCAAGTAGCGCTCGAGAACGAGACCGAAGAGCGCCGCCAGGAGCTCAAGGACTACACGTTCGCACTGCTCTACGATCTCTACGAGAACGAGGTGAAGTACACGCAGGATCTGTATGATCCGGTGGGCCTCACCGAAGACGTGAAGAAGTTCTTGCACTACAACGCGAACAAGGCGCTCATGAACTTGGGTTACGAGCCGATGTTCCCGAAGGAGATGACCGACGTGAACCCGGCCATCCTCTCGGCGCTGTCGCCGAACGCAGACGAGAACCACGACTTCTTCTCGGGCTCCGGTTCTTCTTACGTTATCGGCAAGGCAGAGGCCACCGAAGACGAGGATTGGGACTTCTAAGAGTTTCTTGAAGCGCCCCGGCTGAAAAGCCTGGTCAAAGGCCCGGATCCGCGAAATCTCGCGGGTTCGGGCCTTTTTCGTGCTCTCTGTTCGATGACAGAGGAGGACAGAAATGACCAGGAATGCCCATTCGGAGTGGCACGCGGATGGCACGCGTGCACCTTCCCCGCGGAAGCGAGGGAGCGTACCCACCGAAATTTGGGCTCGGCAAGGTGCCGGGTGCGTGCCACTTCGTGCCATAGGAAGCGCTGCTAACCCCGTGAGATCCGCGGAATCCTGCGGATACTCGCCGGTGTACGGAGTGAGTGGCACGGAGTGGCACGAGCGTCCATTCGCGTCCATCCGAGTACACGGGAGGGCATCATGAGTGCGACGAAGAGGGAATCGTGGGGGAGCCTACGGAAGTTGCCCTCCGGGCGTTGGCAGGCTCGGTACCCGGGCCCAGATGGCGAGACCTACACGGCGAGAACCGAAGACGATAAGTCGCTCACGTTTCTCACCAAGACGGACGCCCGCCGATGGCTTGCGGCGGTGCATACGAAGATTTCGCTCGGGCAGTGGGAGCCTCCTGCGGTCGTGGCGGCACGACACCGCGCTGATACGGAGCAGGAGAAAGCACGTTCCATGGGCTTCGAGGAGTACTCGAAGCGCTGGTTGCAGATGATCAGGACCGAACCGAACCGCAGCGGCAAGATGCGCGCCGTTGGAACGGTTCGCTCCTACGCGGGCAAAGTGACGGGGTATCTCGTCCCGGAGTTTGGCGATACTCCTTTGAAAGAGATTGACGCCGATCGTATTCGTGAGATGACAGATCGACTCGACCAGATACCGGCACCGCTGAATCCGAAGTCGAAGTTCAACGGCATCACAAGACCGGTGCTGATCGTGCTCATGATGATCCTGCGCCAAGCCGCTCGCGAGGGCATCATTCCTGCCGCACCGAACGTTTCGATCCCACGCCAGGAGTCCGTTCGATACGACGCCGACCACGACGAAAGCGAAGACGTCATCACGCCGATACAGGTCGAAGCGCTGTATGAGGCAGTGCCGAACCAGTGGGCGATCATGGTGCAGCTTGCTGCGTGGTGCCAGCTCCGACGGGGCGAGTGCCTGGGCGTACAGCGCCGAGATATCGAATGGCATGACGATGGCAGCGCAACACTGCACGTGCGCCGCCAGCTCAACGCCAACACCGGCGACTACACCGAGCTGAAAAGTGAGGCGGGCAAGCGTTCGTTGAGCGTTCCGAAACTCATGATTCGTCGTTTGAAGGAACACCTCAACGAGTACGTCGCTGCGGAGGCCAAAGCTCCCGTGATCCCATCGAGCCCGCGGGGCAGCGTGCCGCTTTCGAACACTCGCTGGGGGTACATCTGGGCTGACGCACGTGAGCGCGTTCCAAACCTGCCGCATCGCTTCCGGTTCCATGACCTCCGGCACACGGGCTTGACGCTCTTCGCGCAGGAGGGAGCAACTCTCGCGGAGCTGATGCGACGCGGCGGCCACGCTGACATCCATATCGTGCTCCGATACCAGCACGCCACGATGAGTCGAGATCGGGAGTTGGCGGATCGCATGAGTGTTCGTGTCACCGGGACGATCTCCGGGGCACCAAGCGAGGGCGAGACGTCGTAACCGGACAGCGCTGGACACCTGTGAAGCAAAGGTAGTCAGCTCACAGGAGGGCCTCACGATGATCGCTCGGCAGTCGCAGGAACTCCAGAACTCTGTGCTGGTTTCACTGACAGTGGCAGCAGAGAGCCTGGGTGTCTCGGTCAAGACCCTTCGACGCCGGATCTCTGATGGAACCGTGCACGGGTACCGTGTCGGTCGGCTCATCCGCGTCGATCTGGATGAAGTGCGAAAGGCTTTGGTCGTGGAGATTCCCACAGTGAAGTAGCCGCTACAACGCACGGCTCGTTGGAGATTGTGATCGATACGCTCCTGGACGGACCGAGTTCCGACTGGGAGCGTCTTCGGTGTCCAGGGCGCGCACCACGTCCGACGCGCGGACAATGACTTCAGCACCGCCGTCTTGCAACAGATGATTCGTGCCGGAGCTGGCAGCGCTCGTGATGGGGCCGGGCAGTGCACCAACGATTCGGTCGAGTGCGTTGGCCTCATGAGCAGTATGAAGCGCACCGGACCGAAACCCTGCCTCAACAACGACCGTGGCTCCGGATAGTGCTGCGAGGATACGAGAACGATCCAGAAATCGCTGCCGGGTTGGTGCGACGCTGGGCGGCGCCTCAGAAAGCACCAGACCAGCGCGTGCGACCGAGGCCACCAGTTCGCTGTGCCCCGCGGGGTAGGGGCGGTCGATCCCGGAAGCGAGCACTGCGATGGTGTTGCCCCCTTCGGCGAGCGCCGCACGGTGTACGGATCCTTCTATTCCGTAAGCCGCGCCAGCGACCAGCGTCTTACCGGTTCGGGCCAGCTCACCGGCGAGGTCCTCGGTGATGTGCGTGCCATACGCTGTGGCTGCTCTTGCACCAGTGACGGTGACGAGTCGTGAGAGTGTGTTGCCGAGCAGATCCGTACGTCCGCGCGCCCACAGCGCATACGGGGCACGATCACCGAGGTCGGCTATCCCGGTCGGCCAATCTGGATCGCTCGGGATCAGTACCCGGTAGTCCTCGCTGCTGAGCGTCTGTGCGGCAAGATGATCCACACCCGCTCGGGGACGCATACGATCTCGCCAGACAGCCGATTCGACCGCATCCATTCCTGGGACAGCGATGTCGCGCTCGATGAGAGCGACTGCCTCAACCGCGCCGACTTGGGAGAGAAGTGCACCGGTCGAGATGTCGCCCGGTGAACCGATCACGGCCAACAGCTGGCGAGCTGTTCTTTCGTCCTTGGCGAGGGCTGTGAGCGTTGGCATAGAAAGCCTCCTTGGCTGTGTATCGCTCAGGAGGTACGCGCGAGCTGCCCTTTCGCCAATCGGAATGTCGGCGTACCCTGGAGGCTGAAGCAGGTTCTCAATTCTGCGGGCCCTCCGGGGCGGCCCTTCTGGGCGTTCGATCACACGCTGCTTCCTCGGCGGAGAACGACGTGTGACGAGAGGCCCATCATGATTCGTCCAATCTTGGCGATTACGAACTTTATCTATTCGCTCCTGCAGCGCTACGCACCGAGCAACATCGTGCTCCGGTGAGTCCGGAGTCGGCGTGGCTTGAAGTGGGGAGTGCCTGCCATGCTCCTCGCCCTGCCATACCTCGGCCTCGCGCTTTGGTGCTCATCTTCGGCCGCTGGTGGCGGACCAGCATGGCTGAATTTCCTTGTCCTTCTCAGCCTGTGGAATGCGATGAAATTCATCATGTTTGGACCCATTAGCCTGATCATCTTGTGTCGCGTGCGTGCAAAGCAACCCGATGAACGGCGTGACGGTGAGAAGGTGTCTGAGCTGGCCCTGAGTTGATTCCTACAGATCGCGAGAGCGGCGCCGATAGTGCGACCGAGTCAGACCGATCAAGCCTCCGAAGCCACAGTCGGCACCCGATTCGTTGGTGCGGTGTGAGTGTGGGGTAGAATTGACGGTATGCATTTGTACTTCTTGTGATGGCTGAGCAGGCCTACCGCGCTCGTTGAGTAACTCCGAGCTTGCGGCGGCCGCTTGTTCTGACCCCATGGAGGGTCGCCGTCATTTGCGTACCCGTTGGCTGTTCGGCTTGCCGTGGTGCGTTGTTCTGAAGGATTTGAATGCTTACCCCTACCAACCGTCATCCGGCGCGCCATCGCGCGCAGCTCACCGCCTCCGACCTCTCCGTCATGCGAGGCGTAACACCGGTGCTCAACCATGTCGATCTCGTCGTCACTCCCTCGTCTCGTGTGGCGATCGTTGGCGAGAACGGGCGTGGAAAGACCACGCTTCTCCATGCGCTCGCTGGCACGCTGCCTCCTGACAGCGGCACGATCCAGCGCATCGGCGCACTTGGGCTCGCTGAACAAGAAATGAACTCCACCGACAACCGCACCGTTGGGCAGGCCGTCGCCGAGGCCATCGCTGAACCGCTCGCAGCGCTGGCCGCACTCGACGCCGCCGCTGCCGCTCTCGCAGATGGGAGCAGCGAGGCCGCAGAGCAGTACGCCGCAGCATTGGAAGGTGCTGACGCACTCAACGCGTGGGATGCCGAGCGCCGCGTACAGATCGCGCTCGAAGCACTCGACGCAGAAACCGACATGACACGATTGCTCGCCGATCTCTCGGTAGGGCAACGGTATCGAGTGCGCTTGGCCTGCCTGCTGGGGGCAGAGGATGATTTCCTGCTGCTGGACGAGCCCACGAATCACCTCGACCGCAGCGGGCTTGAATTCCTGACCGCGCAACTCCGCGCGCGCAAGGGTGGTGTCGTCATCGTTAGCCACGATCGCGCGCTGCTCTCTGACATTGCGGAGACGGTTGTTGACCTCGATCCGACGCCCGATGATCGCCCCCGTATCTACGGCAACGGGTATGCGGGGTACCGAGAAGGGCGCCTGGCTGACCGGGAACGGTGGGAGCAGGAGTACGAGCGCCAGCAGCAGGAGCAAGCGCGACTGCAGGACAGTCTCAGCGCTGCGCAGAATCGGCTCGTGTCCGGGTGGCGACCGGAGAAGGGCTCGCCCAAACACGGCCGCGCCACACGTGCGGGCGGGCTGGTGCAGAGCGTGCACCGACGACAGGAGGCACTGAGAGCCCACGCGGTGACGGTGCCTGAACCACCGCAGCTGTTCCAGTTTCCAGACCTGCCCACACGAAAGGGCGCAGTGCTGCTGAACGTCGACAACGTGAGCCTTGCCGAGCGGTTAACGCAGCCGGTGTCGTTTGAACTCTCGCACCGCAGCAGGCTTGTAGTGACTGGCCCGAACGGGGCAGGGAAGTCGACGCTCTTAAGCATCGCGGCGGGCGAACTGTTGCCAAACACGGGAACAGTGCGAACATCCCGTGGCACGCGCTTGGGCTTTCTGCGCCAGGAGTCGGTGTTGCCGCCTGATCGGCGTGCGAACGAAGTGTATGCCCGGCACATCGACGAACTCGTCGCTCAAGGAAACCTGCAATCATCTGAGGCGGTCGGCCTGTCGGGGCTTGGTCTGCTGCGATCGCGCGAGGCGGGCAAACGGGTGGGTGAGCTGTCGATGGGTCAACAACGACGCCTCGATCTGGCGCTCATGCTCGCGACACGCCCGCACGTGCTGCTGTTGGACGAACCCACCAACCACCTCTCTATCGCGCTCGTCGACGAACTCACCGAGGCACTCGGGGCTACCCAAGCGGCCGTCGTACTGTCGACTCACGACCGGCAACTTCTACGAGATGTCGCTGAATGGCCTCATTGTCATCTCAGCACGATCGCCGAAAGATCCGCGCTGGTATGAGGTAACCAGCCAGCAGTCATCTCCCTCTGGGTGCACAATACCGTGGGGTTTTGGGAGTTGCCGCGCCTGGGAGGTGATTCGCAATCATGCATCGGTTCTTCGAGGCGCTGACGAACAGCGAAATCTACCCGATATGTTCCCTGACTTCCTCGAGCAAACTCCGAGGATCGTCAGCCCAGAAACGCACGATGTTACAAGAATGCCTCGGCCACGTCATCGACGAAGACAGACACGGTGGGAGCGACCGGCGCTGAGGCATCTGCTGTCATGAGGCTGAGCTGGTGGCCCTTGTCATCGCCGAGTGTCACGATCCAACCGTGATCCATCAACACAGAAAATCCCAGCGCATCCTGATGCTCGGCGACCGCACCTGATAGGTCCGTGACCACGAGGTTCGGCACGACACGTTCCACTCTCATGGGACTCATTCTCGCATTCGTGGGTCATTGTGATCGACTGATTGCTCAGCCAGCCTGACGTGACCCGGCCGAAAAGCTGAAGATGTGAACGCTGTCGATGTCGGTCCGGACGGACCGTCTGCCAGACTGGTACTACGACGACCTGCGGAGGATTATTGACGATACCTGAATATACCCACGCACTGGGAGAGGCGACCAGGCACGGTTGGGGTTTCCTTGCTGCGTACGGGGCAACTTGGCTGGTGTGCGCATTACTGTGGCGCCGGACGAGTCCGCGCACGGCTGCTTACGCAACCCTGTTCCAAGGCATGGCCGCGTTGCCAGTTGCATTGGGCCTGACCGCCTTGACCGCCGGTGCCGATCGTCCGGTGCTGGAAGGCATGGACACACTGTCCGTGCTGCTCAGTGCTGGCCAGTTGCTCGCTTTGCCACTCGTGATTCTTCTGGTCGCTACGCGCCGGTACACGCAGGTGCCGTTGGCAATGGCGATCGTGCTCGTGGTGCATTTCGCGCCTTACTCGTGGCTTTACGCCACGCCGCTGTATCTGATCTTGGGGGCTGCGGTGTCCATCGGTGTCACAGTAGCTATGGGAATTAAGGGTCGTGCCGACAGGTCAGAAGAACAGTCTTCGAGCATGCAAGCCGGGCGCGCCAGTCTGATCACCGGCGTCGTGCTGGTCGTCAGCGCCGTTATTGCCTGGTTTCTGTAGACCGTAACCCATCTGGGCAGTTGGCTTCCCGGCCACTCGTACGGGGCCCGCCCGACACATGTGCGTGGGCATTGCCGGGCGGGCCTGTGCTGTCAGTTGAGCACTGAACGCACGATGTCAGCGATCCGCCGCTCGGTATCCTCGTCTACGTTCTCGAAGTACCATGCAGTTGGCATCAGTTTGCCGTCCACGCCGCCCCCGGCGCGGAAGGGTGCCTTCTCGGTGATGGCAAGGTTCAGCCGCTCATCATTGCGTAGCGTCAGCAATGCGGGCGTGCTCGCGGAGATTGCGTAGGCGGGCATTCCATACCAGATGCGTGGCTTGAGAGTTGGAGCGGTGTTCATGATTACGTCGTGCACACGCTGCACGACGGAACGTCTCGGCTCGTCCATCTTCGCGATCTTGTCGATGACCTGAGCCAGGTTCTTTTCGTCTTTCGACATGTCTTGTCCTTTCGTCAGCCGATGCTTAGCATCGGCGGAATGAAGTCGGCGTGTAGGTGCGCCGCACCCCATCCGGACATGTCCTGTAGTGCTCAGGCCTCTCCGCGATGATTCACGTAATTGCCACGTGGAAGTGCTGTTGGTGGCGTGCCACCGTTATCAGGCTACCTCGATCCTCGCAAAGCTCGATAGAGGAAGTGCGATCGTAGGTTTCGTCAGTCGCGCTGCTTGTCGCTGATCGGCCCGTACTGCTGCGAACTTCAGCGCTCTGCTTGCTCGCGGGCGTAGCAGCATTGCTACAATTTGACTGTGCCGCGGTCTCGCAATTGCACGCGAAGCGCCCATATTTCATGAGTGGCACGCAGAGGGCACGGCCCCGCTGCAACCCCTGAGATTCCGCATGATAATGCGACCTATGACGAGAACTGGGATTTCTAGAAGTTTCTTGAAGCGCCCCGGCTGAAAAGCCTGGTCAGAGGCCCGGATCCGCGAAATCTCGCGGGCTCGGGCCTTTTTCATGCCCTCTGCTCGATAACAGAGGAAGACGGAAATGACCAGGAACACCCATTCGGTGTGGCATGCAGGGTCCGGTGGGTGCGGGCACCATGGGGAAAGAAGTTCTGGCTTGAAGGACCAATGCGGGCTCCTGCACGATATTGGCTGTTCTCTTAGAGTTCGTCGCCGGGATCGAGGTAGAACGTCGCCTCTGGGTCGTGGATCAGACGGAGTGTGGCCGACGCGTGAATACGTACCCTGGGGGCACCGGCAAGAAGTGCCTCTCGCGTGGCCTTCTCGCCAGAGTCACCAAGATCCACCATTGCACGTGCAAGACTGCGCTGCACGTCGACGTCACCTCTGCCGAACTCGTGCTTGAGCTCACCAGCTAGCGCATCGTGCTCTTGAAGTGGTGCGAGACCTGTCGCGGTTCTCCAAGCGGTGCGGGCGACTTCATCATCTGTATCGTGCAGATGCGCCATCGTGATTGCGGGCCAAGCCCGAACGTCACGCAGTTTGGACAGTGTGTGAAGCGCCTGCGAACGGGCCTGCGCGATGGGTGAGTCAAGCTCTGCGATGACGCGCTCGAGCACGAGATCATGCGAAAGTCGCGTCAACGCCCAAGTCAGCATCTCGCGCACAGAAAAATCGGGTTCGATCGCGCACCGCTCAACCAGGACCTCTAAAAAAGCGTCGTCGGGATAGGTTCCCGCCGTGAGAGCCGTCTGAAGTCGGGCCGAAGGATCCATCTGCGAGAGCCCGCTGGCAAGTTGCGTGACCAAGTTCGTCATACGCTTATTCTCTCAACTGGATGTGTGGGGTCACGCCGTACGTATGGTTCGCCGACGCACTGCGAGGAGGCCCACGGCGGTGAGTACAACAGTGCCGCAGATGAGCAGTGCGGTGCCAGCAGCATCGAACCCGGTTTCAAGAGGCTGCCCGCCGAGCGCCCAATGCCAGGGCGATCCTTTGCTCACGCTCTCCAACGATTCGATCAACGGAAACAACGCGTATACGAGGTATCCCAAGATGAGCACTCCGAACGACCCCGCGAGCACGGCTCCGGTTCGCAACCCGAGTCCTGCAAGAGCCAGTGCGAGAGCAGCATGGAACAGTGCAAGTAGGAAGACATTCACGGTCGCCGCGACAACGCCCATGGTGTCGAGCTCCATATCGAAGGCTGCACCACCAAAGCCGACTGTGAGTCCGACGAGGAGAGCAACCGCTGCAAGTACGAGTACAACCGAAACGAATCGGCTGAGATAGATGCTCACTCGACTCACAGGGAGCGCGACCAGCAGCTCGAGACGCCCGGCGTCCTCATCGCCAGCGGTAAGAGCATTCATGTGCATGATGCCGAGGGCCGCAAAGAGTAGCGGGAGGAGTAATGCATACAGGTTGCCGTTAAGGAAACCCGCCGGAGATGCCAGGGACTCAAGACCGAGCGCGGAGATGAGCGTGGGAGACATGTCAGCCACCAGCGTGTCAAGGGAGCCTGACTCGTTCATCGACGGCCAGATAGCCACGACAGAGACGGTAAGAACAAACAACGCAGCACCCCAAATGAGTGCGCCGCGTCGCTGTGCGCCGAGTCCACGACGCAGGAGTTCTGTGTTCATCATGCACCCCCTTCCGACTGGACGTGTGGTGGATCGCTGCGATAGTAAGACATGAACGCCTGCTCGAGGTCAGGCTCGGGTGCGGTGAGTGATTCGAGTTCATACTCGGCGAGCTTGTTGAGCAGCTCACGCGGTGGCCCGGCCCACTGAACACGCAATTCATCTGCTTGCGGGGAATCTACGGATTGCGCGCCGGAGAGCGACGCAAAGGTGGATGTATCGGGTGCGGCGCCTGTGAAAACAGCTCGGTACTCCTGGGCTGCACCACGACGGAGCTCGTTGGTCGTTCCGTCTGCTACCACGACGCCCGCACGGATGACAATGATGCGGTCTGCGATGCGTTCGACTTCGCTGAGTATGTGTGACGAGAGCAGCACGCTCGTGCCAGAAGCAGTCACTTCTTCGAGCGCCGACATGAATTCGTTCTGCACAAGCGGGTCTAAACCATTCGTGGGTTCATCAAGAATTAGAAGCTCGGGGCGTGCCATCAGCGCACCAACGAGCGCGAGCTTACGGCGATTTCCTGTCGAAAGGCCGCGCACGTGCCGATCCACTTGCACACCGAACCGGTCGATAAGGCTGTCTCGGAATGATATATCGACACCACCTCGAAGTCGCGCCCAACTATTAAGCGTCGCAGCAACGGTCAGCCTGTCGTCAAGACGCAATTCACCTGGTGAGTAACCGACTCTCGCGCGTGCATCTCGGTTGCGTAGCGGATCCTCACCGAAGAGACGAACTGTTCCAGAGCTCGGCGTGGAAAGGCCGAGCATCATCCGAATAGTGGTGCTCTTGCCCGCGCCGTTCGGCCCGAGGAAACCGAGCACAGTCCCCGGTTCGAGGTCAAGGTCAAGATCTCGAACGGCGGTGAAGCTGCCGAACCTCTTGGTCAGCTTCTCGCACTGAATGATCGGAGGCGTGGTCGCTCGTGAACGCATGTTTATAACATTAAGCGGATGTGCAGCTTCTCGCATCTGCTTGATGCCGGTACCGAGTCGACTCAGCCTTGACGGGTCTCGGCATCACAGCCCGGGTCAGCATGAACTAATCTTCGACCGACGGAACCCCCGGTCGCGCTCGGCGAGAACCTGCTCATCGGCACCGAGTTCCCGATCACTGCGACCTGGACTAACGCCGACGGCGACCACTCGCTCGATTTCACCATCGACGCGGTGATTCCCAGGTCACTCGGTGTGGATCTCCCAGTATTTTCTGCGGGTTCGGGCCTTTGCCGTGCGCCTCAGTCTGCGCGGTGCACGTGCGCAGCGAGCGTGGGAAGTGAGCGTCAGTCTGCGCAGTGAGCGTCAGGCGAAAATCTGGCGTCATACGAAGACTTTTTGCCTGAGAGTTAGCCTGGTGCTCCATCTTCGCCTGGTGCTGAAACGGGACGGAGGTCACCCTGGGTTACGATCTGAATAGGGAATGCGCAAATTGGGGGCTGTGGCTGTGTTGGAAGTAATTGACGCACTTTGGTTTGCGCTGCAGCCCTATTTCCCATGGATGATTGGCTTGCTTGTCATTGTGACGATTGCTAGATTTCCGCCGCTCGGTAGAGGATCGTGGAGCTCAAAACGAGACCCTTGGCGGGGCTACCGTTTTGCCGCTCGCAGAGAAGTGTTCGAGCGGGCCGGCGGCCGATGCGAGGCTGCATTTTTCGTCATCTGGGGTCGCTGTCGCGAAGATGCCGTCGAAGCTGATCATGTTTACCCTTGGTCGAAGGGTGGCGCCACGATAGTGAGCAACGCTCAAGCGCTGTGTCGAACACATAATCGATCAAAGGGAGCGATAACGCCGCCTTGGTGGTACGTGTTGGGTCTCGAACGACGACGTCGAACCTATGTGCAGACCGAGTCAACTCGATGCGTTCGTTGGGAGATGAGCGTAGAGGATCGCGCACTGCGTCACGACCGGGTCTAAGCAGTGCATAGTTCAGTGTGTCCGAACCACTTAGTCCTGAAGAAATGAGAGAGGCGTGATCTCGGCCAGAAACTCAAAGTCTCGATCGCGATGTAAGAGGTGTGCGCCGGAGCGAACCACGACAGCTGCGATAAGGCAGTCATTGAGGCTGCGAATCGGGTGACCGTTCTTGCGACTCAAGACATAAAGTTGGGCAGCAGCGCGGTAGTCCAGTGCTGGATTGAGCGGTAGGAGAGGGAGCCCGTTTACCAACTGGGAGATACGGGAGTCTCGCAACGGAGTATCTGCGCCAGCAAGTAACTCCATAACGATGGGTTCGGTGATGCGGAGGTCTTCGTTCGCATTAATAAGCGCTTCGAGTCGGGCAACTGTGGGCTGGTCGCCATTGCGCAGATACTCGATCCACACAGATGTGTCGACGAGGATCACCGAGCCTCCCAAGGGTTGTCGCTCATACGGATCTCATCAAGGTCGGCGCCCCACCCGATTCCTTTGATGCCCTTAAAGAATTCAGAGGTGAGCGGTACGCCGACGAGTCTGCGAAGCGCTAGGTCGACCGCGTCTTTTTTGGTGCGCACATCGTAACGCTGCATGACGGTTCGAATGAGGTCGTCGTCAATTTCAATGTTTGTGCGTGTCATACACCAATGATACACCAGCTTTTTCAACGCGCAGTGGGTTTCAGCCCTTCGTGAGCCTTTTGGTGGTGAGTAGGGCTGCGCCAGAGAGCAGCGCAAGGAATCCGTGTTGGTCAGCAGGAATCAAGTACGTCGCATCTCCGGATGTCTCCAGCGTTCCTGCCAAATTCATGCAACTATGGCCAGAACGGTATGCAGCAAAGGAGCTCGCAATGCGTCGACAACTTCCCGAAGATCCAATGGTTCGCAGGCTCTTGCAGCAGGCGCGGGCCGCCAAGATGAGCAGGCGAAACCTGCTAAAAGGTTTCGGCCTCGGCGGGGCCGCAATGACCACGGCGGGAATTGCAGGCTGCTCGTCTGATTCTGGGCCCGGAGACGGTTCCGGTGGTGAGGTACGGTGGGCAAACTGGACCTACTACCTCGACTTCGACGAAGACGCCGTCACCTACCCGACGCTTGACGCATTTCAGACTGAGACGAATATCCGGGTGCAGTATTACGAAGACATCGACGACAACAACACGTTCGTCGCGAAGATCAAGGATCAATTGCAGCTCGGGCAAGACACCGGCTACGACACGTTCTGCCTGACCGACTCGACGGTCTTGCGCTTGTTCGAGCGCGAGCAACTCGCCGAGTTCGACCGCAGTCTTATGCCGAATGTGAGCGAGCAGATGATCGATTTGGTGCAGCACGCGGCATTCGATATGGATCGGACCTGGTCGATTCCATACCAGGCCGGTATGACGGGGCTCGTGTACAACACCAAGCTGTATCCGAAGGGTGTGAAAACAGTCTCAGATCTCTGGGATCCAGCACTTAAGGGCAAAGTCAGCTTGCTGAGCGAACAGGGTGACACCATCAGTCTCATCATGCTCGAACAGGGAATCGACATCACCGGTGATTGGGGTGACGATGAGTTTAACGCCGCTCTTGAGGTGGTCGAAGAGCATCTCGCGAGCGGCCAGGTCTATACGGTGAAGGGCAACTCGTACACCCAGGACCTCGAGACTGAAGCCGTGTGGGCGGGCATGGCCTGGTCTGGCGACATCACGATGATCAACGATTCAGCTGGTGAGGAAGTCTGGAAGTTCGTGGTTCCTGAAGCCGGTGCGACGCAGTTCATCGACTCCTTCGTCATGCCAACGGCGGTGGATGCGTACGACCAGGTCCACAAGCTCATTGATTACTACTATGAGCCTGAGGTCGCGGCCGAGGTCGCCGCCTATGTTCAGTACGTCACTCCCGTTGCCGGCGCGCGGGAGGCGATGGAAGTTATCGATCCAGAACTCGCGGCGGATCCGCTCATCTTCCCAGACGACGAAATGGTCTCGCAGATTTTCGACCTGCGCCCATTGAGTTCCGAGGAGGATAACCGCTATTCGCAGGCCTACCAGCGAGTCCTTGGATACTAGGTTTTGAACTGCCATTACGTGTTTTGCAGGAGTTTGAAGTCTAGTTTTGTAGAAGTTTCACCTCGGATGGCGAGAAGTGATTGCTCGTCTGCTGGATCCATTCGTCCGATTCCTGTTAGTTCAGCACAATGATGGCGAGGTTGAGCGAAGTCGCGAACATGAGCCAGAGCAGGTAAGGGATCATGATCCACATTGCGGCCTGTGACCATTTTACGGCGGCGACTGCGAGCCAAATCACGCTAATAATCAGCGCGAGGATGATTGCGAGCGCGATCCACCACGCAATGTCGCCGATGAGCGGGTACCCGGCGAAGAACACCGGAGTCCACAGACCATTGAGCACGAGCTGCACGACGTAGAGCGCGAGTGTTCTTCGCGCGGCGTTCGGCCCGCCGACGCGGTACCCGGCCCGCCAAATAAGCCATCCGGCGAGCGCGATGAGTACGTACAGCACCGACCACACTGGACCGAATACCGAGTTCGGTGGACTCCACGGTGCCTTCGTGGCCTCGGCGTACCAGCCCTCGGTGTTCGGCATGGTCGCAAGTGACCCGAGAAACGCGATCAGGGCTACAGCGACGAGAAAGAGCACGCCAGCAAGAATCTGGCGACCGACTCCAACGGGTGCCGGACCAGCCGCAGCGCGGGTCTGTGCTGACACGGTCTCGTTACGACTCTTCTTCGATCTTCAACCCCACTCCGAGCGCAATGAGTGTGGGGGCAAATGTTCCCACGTGCAGGCGACTGGGGTTGTCGCCTCGGCGGGAAATCATCCACCGGAGCATCGAGAGTCCCGCAGCGATCGCGCCCGCGCAGTAGAGATGTGAACTGCGGATGCCCCAGTCGCTGAGCATGCTCATGGGGTTCCAGGCGGTAGCTTCGGCTGCTTTCCTAACCTTCTTACGCGTATTCATAGTGTTCCTGCCTATGTGAAATCGATGGGTGTCCGGTCAGTGTTACTCGAGATTCTCGACAGGAACGTCGCCGCTCGTGTCACGGGGCTCGTCGCTTTCGTCTTGATCCGAACTATCTGTCTCCTCGGGGTGATCGCCGAGCTCTTGGGCTCGCTCCCTGGCCTGTTTGATGGAGTCTTTAGTCTGGTCGTCGGCATCGTCAATCATTGACATGGTGACCTCCTGGTGTGAGTTTATGGGGTTTGGAGTAACCAGCATTCCGGGTTATTGCCGACACCTGTAGGGGGTTGCGCAATGACGGAAGGTGCCTCTAGGGTCGACATCTTGCGCAGTAGAGGGCAAGGTAGTTGCATGGATGATCATAATCCCGCTGAAACCGAGCCCGCGACACCACAGGACACTCCAGAGGGTGCCGAGACCCCCGAGGAAGCGCAGCGCCGCAAGTTTCGTGAGGCGCTCGACAAGAAGAAATTCAGCCACCACGGCCCAGGCATGAACCCAAATGGCGGCGTGCAGTCGGCTCACACCGGCCCCGCCGTGCAGAAGCGGATGCACCGTCGGAAGAGCGGCTGAGTCGAACCAAGAAAAACGCTGAACTACAGCGCACGTAAAATCTCTCGAACGGGATTCTTCGTGTTAGCCGCGACCTTGCACTGCCGCACTTGCCTTGTGCCGGCGCTTCCGCTTGTACTCGAGCATCTCGGCATCTGAACGCTCGATGAATTCCTGCGCGCTCTCTCCGTTCTGATACTCGGCGACGCCGAACGACCACTCGCAGGCAGTCACGTCATTTCGAAGCCGCAACCCGAGCGCACGGGCTGCGGCCGCTGTCGTCTCGGGCAGAATGAGCACGAATTCGTCGCCGCCGATGCGCGCAACGGTATCCGGGCCGCGCACGGAGGCCTCGAGACTTCGACTTACCTGCTGGAGAACTCGGTCGCCCGCGAGGTGGCCCTCCGTGTCGTTCACCGATTTGAACCCGTCGAGGTCGAGGTAGAGAAGCGAAAGCGGCGCCTTCGACCGCACGACCGATCGGATCTCCCTTTCGAGCATCCGCTCGAAACCGGCACGGTTCCACACCTGGCACAGGTGGTCGGTGAGCACGGTGCGCTGGAGTTCGCGCTTGAAACTACCGTAAATCTCTGTGAGTAGAACCGAAAGCGCGGCGATCGCGAGTGAGATGAGCACCGTGCCATTTCCGGGGTGCCATATGAGTAGCACGACTCCGTAGGCGGCGAGGCTCGTGTGGCCAAACAGGCGGGTTACGAGCGGCGGCATGAACCAGGCGAAGATGAGTGTGACGCCCATGATGAGGAGCCCCGCGGCGAGCGCACGCTCGATGTTCTCGACAAAGGCAGCGGTGACGATAAGCGTGCACACGTAGGCGCCGGTTGTGCAGACAGCGGCGGGGCGGCGTAGTCGTCGCCCTCGTAAGAGGATGAGAATTGCGATCGTGAACGTGGCTAACGCGACGATATGGGGGTTCGGCCAGGTCCACAGCCGTTCGGGTGGGAAGAGGATCGCGGTGAGCACTGCGAATATCCCGCCCGCGACAAAGACTGCCGCCACGGCAATCGAAAGCTCCGACTGGTTCTTGAATAACCGAGAGACGCTGCGTTCTGGCACGCGCACCAGTCTAGACGTGGCCTCCGTCGCGCGATAAAAGTGATCGGTTATGTGATGGCTTATGTGGTTTCCGAGGCCCGGGCAGCGCCGATACCGAAGAGGAGTTCCCCGACGGAGGCGGCGATGAGCGTGAGCACGATTTCCCGCCATCCGATGCCTACGTCAGCGAGGAGGCCGACGACGAGCGGTCCGATGGCGGCGACGAGATAGCCGACGCCCTGACTGACGGCTGAGAATGCTGCAGTTTCATGGGATGACGGAGCAGTGAAGACGATGAGCGCGACGGCGAGGCCAAAAGCCGCGCTCTGTGCGAGTCCGAGCAACGCGACGAACGTCGGAAGAAGCCCGACCGGTGCGAGGGCGAGTCCTCCGAGTCCCACCGCCGAAACGATGGCGACACCGACAACGAGCCGCGTGCGCCAACGGGCCCGGCTTGCCAGGGTCGGAAAGATGAGTGCAGCGGGCAGACCGATGATGCTCATCCACGCAAGGGTGAGTCCCGCTTCCGCGTTTCCCATTCCGCGCGCTACCGCTAGCGTCGGCAACCAAGCCGTGAGCGAGAAGTAGATAAGCGCTTGACAAGCGAAGAAGCCGGTCACGGGCCAAATGCCCGGAGTACGGAACGTCGATATATTCCCACGCGTGCGCGGTGTTGGCGCCCTATGCGGTCCACCGTTGCTCGCTCGCGTGGAACCGAGCGCAACTCCGAACGCGATGAGGAGGGGGATCGCCCAGAACATGAGCGCAGCTTCGAGCTGCTCACCGAAGGCGTGAAACAGTGGAACGGTGAAGGCAGCACCGACCGCGGCGCTTACCCCGAAGGACGTCGTATATACACCGGTCCACAGCCCACCACGCGCGGGAAGTGACTGGCGGATGTACTGGGGTGCGAGGATGCCGAGAAGGGAGATCGCGGATCCGACGACGACTGTACCCGCGAAGAGAAGTGGTGTCGTGAGTGGCCTGAGCAGGGTCGCGATCGCGAGCGTCGCAAGGAGAATCGTAATCGCCCGGTTGAGCCCGAGCCGCGCTACAAGCACGGGTGCGAGTGGCGCTGCGACGCCGAACAGAAGCACCGGAATCGCGCTGAGAAGCGCAAGTTCAGACGGGGATAGCGCGAACTCGTCACCGATCTCGCGAAGCACCGGCGAGACGGAGGTGATCGGAAACCTAACGCTCAGGCCGATGGCGAGTACGAGCAGGCCCGCCGAGAATCCTTGTCGACGATCACTCGCTAGCATCGAGGAGACGTTCCTGCTGATCGAGCACACCGAGGGCCGCATTGCGTGCGGCCTCCGGATCGCCGGCGGCGATGGCTTGATAGAGGGTCTCGTGTTGGTCTGCGCGGTCAGGGTCGTCACCGCGGGCGAGGCATGAGGCGTCGGTAATCGATTCGCGGAGCGAATGATCGAAGCTTGCGTAGATGTCGGAGAGCAAGCGGTTCCCCGAAATCCTTGCGACACCGAGGTGGAACGCAACATCGGCGTCCGTGAATGTTGCTACGTCGCCGTCGCGAATGGCGGCGGATCGGGCGCGGAGTTGGGCCGCGAGAAACTCGAGATCGGCGTCGCTTCGCTGTTCGGCGGCTGCGCCCGCCGCGAGAGCGTCGAGAGCCTTGCGTACGAGAATGACCTCGCGCCGATCTGCGGTGTGCAGAGCGCGACGCAGGGCGACCTGCGTCGCATCAGTTGCAACCACATACGTGCCGTCGCCCTGTCGAGTCTCGAGGAGTCCGAGCTGTACGAGTGAGCGGACTGCCTCCCGTACAGACGGTCGGCTCACGCCAAGTTGCGCGGTGAGTTCGGCTTCCGACGGAATGCGGTCGCCGACCTGCCAATTGCCGGTGGCGATCTCACGCTTCATCTCGTCGACGACGGTGTCGACGAGAGAACGTCTTTGAACCTGTTGCACGTTGTCCATCCTATCGGTAATAATTTAGTTATATGGTTATCATATGTCTGATGACCAGATCACGCTAGAGTGATTGCGACGCCCGGTACGCGGGCACGATTCGAGGAAGGTTTCCAATGGCGGAAAACCCAGAAGTAGCACCCGTGGTTTACACTCCGGGTCTCGTCGATGCGCACATTCATCCCGATAAGACAGGCTGGGCCGGGCCGTGGATGTCACGTCGCCCTGCCTCTACGCTCCAGGATTTCATCGCGAATGACCTTGCGACGCAAAGAGAATTCGCGGAAACGGTTGAGGCGAGAGCCTACGCCCTGTTCTCGCACGCGCTTCGCAATGGAACTTTGGCGATGCGTGCCCATGTCGATGTCTCATCTGAGCTCGGCACGGCGAATGTTGAGGGTGTTCGTGCCGCGGCCGAGCGGCTTGCACCTCACCTCACAGTGCAGATCGTCGCGTTTCCCCAGTTCGGTCTGCTCACGAATCCCGGCACGCTCGACGCAATGGCCGCGTCGCTTACGGCGGGGGCGGATCTTGTCGGTGGGATCGACCCCATCGGAGTCGACGGCGACATGGCAGGCCATCTCGATGCTGTCTTCGGACTCGCCGACCGGGCAGGGCGCGACATCGACATTCACCTCCATGACGGAGGAGAGGAAGGACTTGCACAGATCCGCGAGATCGCCGCGCGTACAGTCGCAGCCGGACTGCAAGGTTGCGTCACTATCGGTCATGCCTTCGCGCTTTGCGACTCGACGCTTCCAAGTTTGCGCGAGACTCTCGAGCGCGTCGCTGAGGCTGAGATGTGGATCGCGACATGCGCGCTCGGCCCAGACCCTGTACCCGATCTGGGGCTTTTCGAACAGCACGGCGTGCGGCTGGCTGCCGGATCCGATGGTGTGCGCGATTCTTGGAGCCCGTTCGGCACAGGGAGCATGGTCGACCGCGCACATCTTCTCGCCTACCGAACCGGGGCAATCACTGACGCGGAGCTCGAGCGCGCGTTCCGGCTCAGCTCGACGGCTGGGGGTGAGATGCTCCGCATCCCGGATCTCGCCACCTGGGATGGTGCCTCAGGCGGAACGTATCTCGAGTTCCACTCACAGAGCATCGCTCAACTCGTGGTCGATCGCCCAGTCCCGTTCAGTGTCGTTCGTCGAGGCCACCCCATACACCCGAACTCCTCGCTCTGAGCGACCTAAGCAGCCAGTTCTGGCCAGTCAACCGAATGATGAACCGCAATCAAAAGGAGGACCCCGTGTCCCAACGAACAATCGCAGTCGTCGGCGCCGTTGCCGTCGCTGCGCTCGTATTGACCTCTTGCTCGGGAGGGGGAGGAACAGCATCGGGTAATAACCAGCTCGATGTTGACCTCTCGAACCTCGCGACCACGACCGAACCGGGAACCGCTCCGATCGACGAGGTGACGTGGAACCTCCCGTACGAGCCGCTCTCGATCGACCCGATGTTGAGCTTTAACTACGCCGAGAACACTGTCGATGCGAACCTATGCGACAGTCTCTTGCGTCTGAACCCCGACCTCACGACGGGCCCTGGCCTCGCCGAGTCGGTGGACATGCCTGATGACACGACGGTCGTGTACTCGATCCGCAATGACGTGTCATTCTGGGACGGAACTCCGCTCACGGCCGCGGACGTCGTGTATTCACTCGCCCGCCAGAGCGGCGAGCACAACGGTGACTCTTACTTTGGTGAGTACCTTACGAGCGTGGAATCAGTCGAGCAGACCGGTGAGCACGAGGTCACCGTGCATCTCAGCGAGCCCGATGCGCTCTTCAACCAGGCGATGGCCACGGCTGCTGGGGCGATCGTGTCGCAGGCCTTCGCGGAATCCGCGGGTCCCGCATTCGGCACACCACAGGGTGGTCTCATGTGCACCGGGCCGTTCTCGCTTGAGTCCTGGAGCGCCGGGAAGTCGATCGTGCTCGCGAAGAACCCCAATTATTGGGATGAGTCGCTCATTCCGAAGGCTGAGAAGCTGAGCTTCACCTTCATTGCCGACGAGACGACCGCAGTCAATGCGCTTCGCGCTGGCGACGTCGACGGGCAGTACTTCTACCTCCCGCCGACAGGGCTGAATCAACTCCAGGGCGACAGTGGCGCGACGACAACATTCGGCAAGTCCTTCGTGTACTTCACCCTTGCCGGTGCGAATCAGGAGGGTCCATTCGCAAATCCGACCATTCGTCAAGCGCTACTTCTCGCGATTGACCGTCAGGCGATCGCCGACGTCGTCTTCCAGGGAGCTGCCGCGCCTGCGCCCACGCTCGCTGGCCCCGACTTTTGGGGTGATCAAGCGGCCATCTACGAACCGGCTTTCGCAGAGTTTGACGTCGCCTCGGACCCAGAGGAGGCAAAGCGCCTGATCGAGGGATTGCCCGAAGCGGGTGAGACGATCACGATCGCAGTACAGGGATCGTCGGCGGTGCACGAGCAGACCGCCAACCTGATTCAGGCCGCTGGCGAATCGATCGGACTCAAGATCGAGACGAAGGTCATTCCCGTGGAACAGTACGGCAACATGTACTACGACCCTGCTGCCCGCGAAGGCATCGACGCCTTCTTCACGACCTGGTACGGGAACGTGACCGATCCGCTCGATGTGTATGCCGTCTTCACGACCGACGGGGCGAGCAACTTCGGCAATTACACGGGTGTCAACGATGCGGTAGCCGAGGCGCGGGCCACGCTCGATGATGAGGCTCGAGCGCAACTCACCGTCGACATTCAGCAACAGGTGACCGAGGAACTCCCGTGGCTCCCGCTCACGTACATGCCGCCGATCCTCGTGCAGAGTGACCGGATCTCGGGCGCAACCGCGTCGATCGCGTATCTCTACTACCCGTGGGCCGCGACCATCGGCGGTGTGGAGTAGTCCGTGTCCATCGCAACATTCATCCTGCGGCGCTTGGGAAGCTTGCTTCTCGTGCTACTGGTGACATCGTTCCTGGTCTTCGGACTCATGTATCTCGCTCCGGGAAGCCCACTGCTCTTTGTGCTTGGGCCCCGGGGCGGGACCCCGGAACAGGTCGCACAGGTCACCGCGCAGTACCACCTCGATGACCCGTTCTTCGTTCGCTACTTCGCGTGGTTGGCAGATGTGTTCCGGGGCGACCTCGGCGACTCGATCGTCTATCGGCAGAGCGTCACCGATCTGCTCGGTAGCCGCATCAGCACCACCGTCGCACTGATCTCCCTCGCCATGATCATCATTGTGGTGATCGGTGTGAGCCTCGGTCTCATCGCCTCCTTGCGAGGTGGGTGGATCGACCAGGTCATCACGACGCTATCGACCCTCGGTCTCGCGACGCCGACCTTTGTCATTGGTGTCGCCCTCATCAGCCTGTTCAGTGTGGGACTCGGGTGGTTCCCGACAAATGGCAGTGGATCGGGTGGGTTCGACACGATTGTCCATCTCACCCTGCCGGCGATCGCGCTTGCGGTCGCGAGCTCGGCGTACTTATCGCGCATCACGCGGGCCTCGATACTCGAAGAGAACGGCAGGGAGCACGTGCAGACCGCGGTGGCTCGCGGGCTTCGCCCCCGAATTGTCGTCGCTCGGCACGTGCTGCGTAACGCACTCATCCCGATCACCACGGTGATCGGCCTCACCGTCGCGACGCTCATCGCAGGTGCCGTGGTGATCGAAAGCGTCTTCGCGGTTGACGGGCTTGGATCGCTCCTCGTTCGGGCGATCCTTCAGCGCGACTTCGCACTCGTGCAGGCGGTGATTCTCGTGCTCGTCGTAGCGTTCGTGGTGATCAATGCGATCGTCGACTTCCTGTACACCATCATCGATCCGCGCATTCAACTTGGGAGCAAGCAATGACCTCCGCACCGCGCACAACACAGCTCGCAATTGCGAGGTCGAGAAGCCAGGATCCGGGCCCGTTCACCCTCATCATGAGAAAACTCGGTGTGCTCGGCCTCGTTGCGAGCGCTGTCCTAGCGGTTTTCGCGCTCGCGGCTTTGCTCGCGCCGTGGGCTGCTCCGTACGATCCGAACGCTCCCGACCTTCTCGCGGCGCTCTCCGGGCCGACTGTGGATCATCTTCTCGGGGCGGACACGCTCGGTCGAGATCTCCTGTCTCGGCTCATGTGGGGAACCCGGATCACCCTCATCGGTCCAACCTTCGTGATCCTCATTGCAACCGTGGTCGGCGTGCTGCTCGCGCTGCTCGCCGCATGGAACGGGGGCATCGTTGACACTGTGATCTCCTGGTGCCTTGACGTGCTCTTCTCAGTGCCCGGAATCGTGTTCGGCCTGATTGCGGTCGCAGTCTTCGGACCGAGCCTCCCGACAGTGATCGTGGGTCTCTCGATCGGGTACATCCCGTACGTCGCCCGTCTCGTGCGCGGCGCAGCGCTGCGCGAACGCAATATGCCGTATGTCCAAGCAGCCTGGCTGCAGGGTCAGTCGGGCGTCGGAATTAGTCTGCGACAGATACTGCCGAACGTGCAGCCGATCGTCGTTGCACAGGCGGTTTCGTCGCTCGGATTCGCCGTCGTCGACCTCGCTGCGATCTCGTTTCTTGGCCTCGGCGTACAACCGCCCACGGCAGACCTCGGCCTCATGGTGAAGAGCGGCTTTGATTCGGTGCTCCGTGGGCATCCGATCGAAGCGATCACTGCCGGAACCGCGATCGTGCTCATCGTTTGGAGCATCACGGTGATCGGGGACCGACTCACCGACAACGCAAGGAGTGTCAAGTGACCGCAACGCTTCTCGAGATAGAGGACCTGCACGCCAGCCTCATCACCAAATACCGGCGACTCGATCTGCTCAATGGCGTAAATCTCGTACTCGACCGCGGGGAGGCTCTCGGCATCGTCGGCGAGTCCGGATCCGGCAAGTCGCTCACGACTCGAGCCATCATGCGGATGCTGCCGAAAGGCTTTCGCACGACTGGTGACATTCGCTTCGACGGAAAATCTGTGCTGGGCTTCGGACGAGAGGAACTGCGGCGATACCGGGCGAAAGACGTGGGGATCATCTTCCAGGATCCTCGCGCACACGTAAACCCGGTGCACACCGTTGGTGACTTCCTTACCGAAGCGCTTATGCGTGAGCGCGGCCAGTCGCGCGACGCCGTTGAGCGACGCGCGGTGCAACTCCTTGATGAGGTCGGCGTGCGTCATCCCGAGCGTCGCCTGAGGCAGTATCCGCATGAACTCTCGGGTGGGCTCTTGCAACGAGTCATGATCGCGAGTGTGTTGCTCGCCGAGCCGACGCTCATCCTCGCCGATGAGCCGACGACAGCGCTCGATGTCACGGCCCAGTCAGATGTTATGGCGATTCTTGACGAGCAACGGAGGGCTCGCGGACTGTCTCTGCTCTTCATTACCCATGACCTCGAACTGGCAAACGCATGTTGTGATCGCCTCGCAGTGATGTACGCCGGCGAGATCGTCGAGCAGGGAGCGCATGTCTACAAGGATCCGCGCCATCCCTACACAAAAGAGCTCCTCGGAGCGCGCCCAAGCATCGACGAGAAACTTGAGCGTTTGCCTGTGCTCACGTACAACCGAGAACTCCACGATGACCTGAAAGCGAGCGCGTCATGACTATAGATTCACGAGTCGACGGCGAATCCACGCGACTCCTGAGCGTGCGCGATCTGCGTAAAGTCTTCCCGGCACCCCGCGGCACGAAGGGCGCCGAAGTGCTCGCCGTTGACGGGGTGAGTTTCGACCTCGAGGCTGATGAGTGCCTGGCGATCGTCGGCGAGTCGGGCTCTGGAAAGACGACGGTTGCGCGCATGATCGTCGGCCTCGAAACCGTGACGAGCGGCACCGTCGAGGTGCTCGGGCAGGATCGCACCGCCGCGCCGAAGCACCTCCGGGAGCGGCGCGCCCGCGCACGCGAGGTGCAGTATGTCTTTCAGGATCCCTACTCGTCGCTCAACGGTCGGCAGCGAATCGGCGAGGTTGTGCTCAACAATGTGCGCTTGCATGCGGATCGCGCAATCTCTCGCAAGGAACTCGAGAATCGCGGCAAGGAGATTCTCGATTCCGTCGGGTTGCCCTGGTCGTTTGCCGATCGGTTTCCACGGGAACTCTCTGGCGGACAGCGGCAACGCGTGGCGATAGCTCGCGCGCTCGCCGCAGAGCCGAAGGTGATCGTGCTTGACGAAGCGGTAGCGGCGCTCGACGTGTCGATCCAGGCGCAGATCCTCAATCTCCTCGCGGATATTAAGGCGGAGCGTAAGGTGAGCTATTTGTTCATTTCTCACGACCTCGCGGTCGTTCATCAGATTTCCGATCGGATGATCGTGATGGAGAACGGTGTTGTCGTCGACGCTGGAGACACGAGCGCGCTTCTCGCGCACCCGACCCATCCCTACACCCGAACCCTACGCGCCGCCGTGCCGGGGCCTGGCTGGCGACCGTCGCGCAGAGCGACATTGGAGGCGTAGTGAGCGGTGGATCGCAAGCGATCCGTGCGACGCACGCGCTGGTCTGGGAAGAAGGTCAGGTAGGCGGTGGCGGATTCGTCGAGTTGCGGGATGCCACGGTTCTCGTCTCGGGGGGTGAAGTCATTGATGTCGCCTCGGGGCGAGAGGGGGACGCGCTCGCTGGGGCCGCCGAATCGACGATCGACCTTGGGGAGAGCCTTCTTATGCCGGGCCTCATCGACCTCGAAGGCCTCGTCGATATCGATCACCTCCAACTCGATTCCTGGTGGAGCGACGCTCACGCTGCACGCCTGGAGTGGTCGGAGACATATGCCCTGAACCTTCGTGAAGTGCTCACTGAGGCCGAACGCAGCACCCTTCGTCGCTATGGGCTCGTGCAGCTCGTTCTTCACGGAATTACGAGCGCGATGCCGATCTCGAGCGAGGTGCATGGTGCGTGGGCGGAAACGCACGACGATCTTCTCGACACCGCGCGCACGGCATCTGAGCTCGGTATTCGGGTGTTCCTCGGGCCCTCCTACCGCTCGGGCGTGCACGTCACCCGGGTCGATGGCTCACGCGCCATTCACTGGGACGAGCGGCGCGGCGAGACAGGGTTCGCGGAGGCGGTGCGATTTCTCGACACCGTCAGCGCGCTCGGCGATCCACTCGTAACTGGCGTGCTCGTGCCGTGCCGCGTCGAGACGGTGAGTGATGAGCTGCTGCAGCGCACCGCCGAGGTGTCTGCGGAGCGCGATGTACTCGTGCGGGTGCACGCAGCGCAGGGACTCGGCGATGAGCTCGACATATTGCAGCGCGAGCGCGGCGGGGTGACGCCACTCGAGCTTCTCGAGCGGGTCGGCCTTCTCACCCAGCGCCTGATTCTCGCCCACGGCGTCTATCTCGATGTGCACCCGCAGGTGCACGGTGAGGATCGCGGTGACCTCGCCCGGCTCGCTGCGGCTGGCGCGCACATCGTGCACTGTCCGCTCACGAACGCGCGCTACGCGTTCCTTCTCGAGCGGCTCTCGCAGTACCTAGAGGCTGGAGTCGGGGTCGCGCTCGGCACAGACTCCTTCCCGCCCGACCTCATCCGCGCGATCGATACCGGTGTGCAACTGTCGAAGGCGCAGCACAATGACCTCGGCGCGGGCATGCTCGCTGAGTATGTTGAAGCGGCGACGCTCGGTGGCGCGGCCGCTCTTCGGCGACCTGACCTCGGGCGTCTCAGCCCCGGTGCGCAGGCTGACATGGTCGCTTTCTCGCTGAGTGATCTGCGGATGGGAGTGGTCGACGACCCGATTCGCGCGCTCACTCTGGCCGGAACGGCGAGGGACGCGCATTTCAGTATGGTTGCAGGACGCGTCATCATGCGAGACGGCCGGATTGCCGACCTCGACACGGAGGCACTCCGCGCGGAGGGACAACGGATTTTCGAGAAGCTTCGAGCCGCGTATGGAGAGCGCGACCCGCTCGCAGGCGCGGAACCTACCCCCGAGAGCGAACTCTTTCCCCCGGTGTTCCCGCGGCGCGCAGCGTCTTAAGAGAGGGGATCAAGCCCACCCGACGACGAGCCTCGCGGCATCGGTGGGGAGGAGCGGATCCACACCGGTGATCTCGGCGAAGCGACGCAGACGGTTCGCGAGCGTGTTGCGGTGGCAAAACAGCAGCGCGGCCGACTCACTGATGCTGCCGGTCGCGAGGTAGCTGCGCACCGCCTCTTCGAGCCGCGCACGCTCGGTCGGTCCCGCGTCATCGAGTGCGGTGGTCACGTCTGAGATCACCGGGGTTCCAGTCTCAAGCAGCGAACGGTTCGCGAGTCTGGCCCAGCCGCGAGTCCAATCCATCGCGCCTGTCTCAGTGGGTTCGAGCAACCGCGCAAGCTCTCGGGCAGCGTTCGCGGTCTCGCGAAGGGTCCGAATATTGGTCGCGGTGTTCACCCCGACGCGCTGCGCGAGAAGCTGCGTACGCACCTCCTCAAGCCTCGACCCCGCAGGAACGGGCGTGTGCGAAAAGGCGAGCAGCGCATCACCCGAGTGGTGCGTGTAGACGCGCGCACCGGCACGTTCGCTCTCAGAGACAAACACGCGAAGAGACTCGATGTCGTCACCGAGCGCGACGACAACATCGATTCGCGCGTTGGCGGGTATGCTGAGCACCTGGGCAATCGCAATCAGGCGTTCGGCGGGTGGTTGTGGATCCCGAAACAACTCAGCGATGAGCCCCTGCCGCAGCGACGACGCTTCTTCGTCCATGCGGCGCTGCTCGTCAACGTAGGCTTCCTGCGTCTGGCGCACGTACTGATCCACCGTATGCAGCACAATGGCGGTGTGCCGCACGATGAGCTTGGCATCTTCGGGTTCAGACACGGCAATGAGTGCCTCCCACAGCACCGTGAAGTCGTTGTGGATCGCGGTCATGAGCGCCGCGAGCGGCACTCCTGCCCGGGCCCGTGATACTCCAACCTGGTGCGCGATGCTGATCTCTTCGTCGAGCATTCCGGCGCGGAGACCAGCGATGAGCGCCTCGAACGAGAGAATGGCCGTACGCACGAGTTCGGCCTGTGGGATTGGCGCCGGATCGTAGCCCGGAACACGCTCGACGACGGAGAGGAAGTCTTTGGTGAGCTGCTCGACGTCGAGCATGTTCAACAGTGCGTTCCACCGCTCGGCATCGTGGGGTGCGGGAACCGCACTCAGGGTGTGTGACGGGGCCATGCACCCAGATTATGTGCAAATGCACTGTTTTGGTGGAAAAACTGGCGAAGAATGACCCGCTAATAAGTGCGTTTCCCTTGGCATCCTAAGATGTACCCATTTCCCGGGTGTAATCCGTAGACGTATATCCGGGATCCGTAATCCTCGATGGAGAGCTACATGAGCGAAACACCAACTACATCAAGTACATCAACGATTGAATATGGGGCCACGGCGGCCCTCAGCGAGAAAGACGCGAACAAGGTCGTGCTCGGTGCCCTCATTGGCACCGCGATGGAGTGGTACGACTTCTTCCTCTTCTCAGCCGCTGCCGCGCTCGTATTCAACGTGCAGTACTTCGCGAGTGAGAACGCCACCGCAGCAGCGATGGCTTCGTTCGCAACGTTTGGTGTCGGTCTCGTCGCGCGCCCCATTGGTGGCATGATCTTCGGCGCGATGGGCGACAAGATCGGCCGCCGCAAGGTGCTCATGATCACGATCGTCGGCATCGGTATCGTCACAGGCCTCATCGGTGCACTCCCGACGTATGCCGCTATCGGTATTGCTGCCCCAATCCTCCTCGTGCTCCTGCGCGTGCTCCAAGGCCTCTTCGTGGGTGGCGAGTGGTCGGGCGCTATGACGATCGTTGTTGAGAACGCTCCACTGCACAAGCGCGCACGCTACGCCGCGATCCCACAGATTGGTTCGCCGATCGGCACTATCCTCTC
The DNA here is from genome assembly GCF_014396385.1 of Leucobacter denitrificans. Taxonomy (NCBI): domain Bacteria; kingdom Bacillati; phylum Actinomycetota; class Actinomycetes; order Micrococcales; family Microbacteriaceae; genus Leucobacter; species Leucobacter denitrificans. The sequence goes on along the minus strand of NZ_CP060716.1, from coordinate 1,389,982 downwards.
GTCGGGTGGCTTCTTCATCATGACGATTCTCTTTTCGCAGGTGAACTTCGACGCGTGGGGCTGGCGCGTGCCGTTCCTCGCAGCAATCCCGATGCTGCTCATCGCCGTCTACATTCGTTCGCGCCTTGAAGAGTCGCCCGTGTTCCGCGAGCTCGAAGAGCTCGGCGAGGTTGAGCCCGCACCGATTCGCACAGCGTTCAAGGACAGCTGGAAGCAGATCATCACCGGTATGTTCGTAGCGCTCCTCGGCGTCGCTGGCTTCTACCTCGTTACCGCGTTCATCGTTTGGTACGGCGTGAACGTGCTCGGCTACAACCCGTCACTCATGCTCCTCGGCAGCATGATCGGTGCTGCGGTTCAGATTCCAGTGCTCATCTACGGTGGTCGCCTCGGCGAGAAATTCGGCGCGAGCAAGGTCATCATCTGGGGCGGTATCGCGTCGGCGATCGTGTCGGTTCCAAGCTTCCTCATGCTGCAGAGCGGCGTTGGTGTGCTCGTAGTCATCGCGATGGCGCTTGCGGTCTCGATCCTCTCATTCCCATACGCAGCCTCGGGCACGGTGCTTACCGGCCTCTTCTCGGCAAAGACCCGCTACACCGGTGTTGGCCTCGCGCAGAACGGCGCTGGCGTGATGGCTGGCTTCGTGCCGCTCGCCGCAACCGCGCTCGTTGCGGGCTTCGATAACCACTGGTGGCCCGCCGCGATTCTGCTCATTGCGCTCTCGCTGCTCACGGCACTTGCCGGGTGGATCGCACCAAAGCTCAGCGTGAATCTCCCAGGGTTCAAGCACTAATCACCCTGGCGGGGCGGGCACATACCGCCCCGCCACTCACTTTGCGCCGCCCATTTTGGTGTGGCACAAACGTCTCAACACACTTCCTGTCTTCCCGAAAGGATTCGATCATGGCGCAGTCGGCTGGTCATCTTATTGTTCGTACTCTTGAGGCTCACGGTGTGAAGCGGGTGTACGCGGTGCCTGGGGAGAGCTACCTTGACGTGCTCGACGGCCTGCACGACTCCGGCATTGAGACCGTGGTGTGCCGCCAAGAAGGCGGGGCTGGGTTCATGGCGCTCGCCGAAGGGCGTCTCACCGGCACCCCGGGTATCGCGATGGTGACGCGTGGGCCGGGTGCTGCGAACGCGATGATTGCTTTGCACACTGCGTGGCAAGACGCGACCGCTCTGGTGCTGTTTGTTGGCCTAGTACCGGTGAATGATCGGGAGCGGGAGGCATTCCAAGAGTTCAGTTTGACGGGCTGGTTTGGGTCGACCGCGAAACGGGTGATGACGATCGATGACCCGGCACGCGCTGGCGAACTCACCGCTGAGGCGATGCGGATCGCGGCCACTGGCCGCCCAGGACCCGTCGTGGTGGGGCTCCCCGAAGATGTGCTCGTTGAGTTGGCGGATCGTGACGCGGCGCAGCCGATCGCGCCGGTGTCGCCTACGCCCGCTCAGGTTGAGCTTGATGCGCTCACGGCCCGTCTCGCGAAAGCTGCGCGGCCCGCGTTCGTCGTCGGCGGTGACGGGTGGCACGAGGGCGCCGGGCGCGAGCTGCTCGATTTTGCTGAGGCTGCGGGTATTCCGGTGTTCGCGGATTGGCGCGCCTACGACGCGGTACCGAACGAGGGCCCGGCCTGGGCCGGGTGGCTCGGCTATGGGCGTACCGACGCGGTCGCCGCGGGTTACGGTGAAGCTGACCTCTTGATCTTTGTTGGCTGCGGCCGTGCTGACGTACTCTCTGACGGGTACACGCGAGGCTTCGAGGCTGAGACCGTGCTGGTGAATGTGGATCCGAACGCGGTGATGCATGCGGGCCGTATTGACCAGCAGGTGCTTGCAACCCCGGCAACGTTCGCTGCGGCGCTTTCATCGCTTGACGTGCAGGCCGCACGCGGTGAGCGCACGGACGCATGGATGGCGGGCCGTGCTGACGCGCAGGCCAAAACCGCAGCACACCGCCCCGACGCAAGTGTCGACGGCGAGGCGCAGCAGATGGATCTCGGCGTTGCGTTCGGTCAGCTCGATGACCGCCTGAACGGTGAGGCAGTGCTCACCTTTGGAGCGGGCAACGCGACGATTTGGGCGCACCGTTTCGTGCGTCACCTCACCCATGCGAGCCTTGTGGGTGCACGCAATGGCGCAATGGGCCTCGCGGTTCCCGCGGCTGTCGCCGGATCCCTTATATTCCCTGACCGTGATGTAGTAGCTGTGTGCGGCGACGGTGACTTCTTCATGAACGGTCAAGAGATCGCGACTGCGGTTGCCCACGGCGGCAAGCCGCTCATTATCGTGGTCGACAACGGCATCTACGCGACGATCGTGCAGCATCAGGAGGCGCATTACCCGGGCCGACCGTCTGGTACGCGCATGTCGAATCCTGACTTTGCTGAGTGGATGCGGTCCTTCGGCGGGCACGGCGAACGGGTTGAACGTACCGAGGAGTTCGCTCCCGCACTCGATCGCGCGCTCGCGTCCGACGGGCCCGCGTTGATCCACATTCTCATACCTGACACCGTGATGCCGCCCGCCGCGAGCGACGTGCCAGCAGAAGGGAAAGCGGCGTGAAACTCGATCTGATTATCACCGCGCGCGAGATCATTACGCTCGACCCGGCGCGCCCGACGGCGACCTCGGTCGGCGTGATTGGTGAGCGGATCGTCGGATTCGACGAGGAGATCGCTGGCTTGGACGCCGAGCGCACCCTCGACTACCCCGACGCGACAGTCACCCCGGGACTCATCGACGCGCACTGCCACACCCCCTGGTGGGGGCTTGGGCTCTCCGCGATCGACCTGAGCAAGGCGCGCGGGCTCGACGAGCTGTACGCGCTGGTTCAGGCTGAGGTGGAGCGGCTCGGCGACGATCCACACGCGTGGGTGCACGGCACCGGGTTCAACCAATCGCACCACAGTGGCGAGTTCCCAAACATTGCGCGCCTTGACGAGCTGACGGGCGACCGTCCGCTGTACCTCAGGCACACCTCGGGTCACGCCTCGATTACGAACACGGCGACGCTCAAACTTGTTGGCGCGCTTGAGCCCGGGTTTCAGAACCCGACCGGTGGCGTTGTCGTGCGCGACGAGCAGGGTCATCCAACGGGCGTGGTTGAAGAGGCCGCGCAGGGTCTCGTGCAGGCACTGCTGCTTCCGTACGCCACCGAGCAACTTGTTGGCGCACTCGAGGCGGCGACCGTGCGGTATGCGGCAGAGGGTATTACGAGTTTCTCAGAGGCTGGCGTTGGTGGCGGGTGGATCGGCCACTCGACCATCGAAGTCGCCGCATACCAGGCGGCGGCAGAGCGCGGAAAGTTGCACGCCAGGGCTCAGCTCATGCCAGCGCTCGATGCACTCCACTCGATCACCGGGCACGCGAGCGACCTTCACGGCCAGGGTGAGGGCAACGGCTTAGATCTCGGCATTCGCTACGGGTTCGGCGACGACCTCGTGCGATTTGGTCACGTCAAGGTGTTCATGGACGGGTCGCTGCTCGGCGCAACCGCTGCCGTCACCGAAGATTTCTGCGGGCACGAGAACCATGGCAACCGCGGCTACCTGCTCGACACCCCAGAGTCGTACCGCGAGCGCGTGCTCGGCGCGTATCGAGCTGGCTGGCCGCTTGCGCTCCACGCGATTGGTGACGCCGCGATCGACCTCGCCCTCGAGCTCATCGACGAGGCGCAGAAGCTGTACGGTTTGCTGCAGGCGCCGTGCCGCATCGAGCACTTTGGCATCGCCAGGCCCGACCAGGTCGAGCGCGGCGCGAAGCTCGGCATCGCGGTCACGCCGCAGGCCGGCTTCATTGGGCCTATCGGCGACCAGATGATGGATCGCGTGGGCGCAGACCGTGAAGCCTGGCTCTACCGCGGCCGCTCGATCATCGATTCCGGCATGATCCTTGCGGGGTCGTCGGACCTTCCGGTAGCCGACAACAATCTGCGCCGTGGCATGCAGTCGGCCGTGGACCGCCTCACCGAGACCGGCCGATCGCTCGCGGCCGACGAGGCGATCACGCCCGAAGATGCGTTGCGCACGCATACCGAGTGGGCAGCACGCGCGACCGGGCAGATCGGTGACAAGGGCACGCTCGAGCGTGGCAAGCTTGCCGACTTCGCGGTGTTCTCGGAGTCGCCAGTCAAAGCCGCGAACATCGCTGAGATCGATGTCGTCGCGACGGTGCTCGGCGGAGAACTGAGCTACGACTCACGGGCTTAGGACGCGCGAAACAAGAACTGTAGTTGTGGACTAATCCGTGTGTCGCCCGAAATTCGCCTGACAGTTAGGTGTTAGTCCCTGAGTGCGCTGATAGGAATGACGTGTACACCGTTGTCTAAGGTGTACGCGTACCGACCCGCGGTGATTACTGCGAGAGCAGATCGGGAAGACGTCCTTTGAAGGTCGAGCTTGTCGCGACAACGAGGGAGCGATGTTGCAGCGTCGGCCGCCACGGTTGTGATCGAGATTCTTGAGCGCGGGTCAGCTGCCGAGTCAGCGAGAACGCCATACTCCGAAAAATGGGTTGGAGATTGCGCGAGAGGTCGCCTAGGAACAGACAGGCCTGCAGTTCTCCCTCTAGAGAGCGCGGGTTCGGAATTTGTCCATAACCAGCAGTTTTAAGGCGTGCATTTACCAATACCGCCAACTACGTAAACCCAGTAGGTTACGACAAGAGGCTGGCAATGGTGCCGAGATCTCGCCCGATTGGCCTACGCAGGCCATCGACAGGAAGGAACGAACGTGCCTGGAGAGTTGACACATAAGAGACGAATAGCGTCGATCCTTGAACTCGATCGACGAGGGTTCATCAAGGCAGGCCTCGCAGGCGCGGCCGGACTCACTTTAAGCGCATGTACCAGTGGAGCAGGTGAGAAGTCGATCACCTGGGGTAACTGGCCGTACTTGCTTGACTACGATCCTGACGCACAGACTTATCCAACTCTCGACGAGTTCATTGCGGAATCAGGGATCTCCGTTCGATACCTCGAAGACATTGATGACAACAACACATTCTTTGCAAAGATCAAGGATCAACTAAGTCTCAACGATTTCACCGGTTATGACGTCATCACCTTCACGGACTGGATGAACGCTCGAATAATCGAGTCGGGGTCGGTGCAGCAATTCGATCGCACCAATATTCCACTCGTGTACGAGAACACTATTGATCTCTTCAAAAGCATAATTCCGAATGACCCTAACCGGGACTTCTCGGTGCCTTGGGACGCCGCCGGCTGCGGGCTGGTTTGGAATACGGAACTGGTTCCTGGAGGGGTCCACACTCTCGACGATCTACTAGCTCCGGAGCTCAAAGGCCGCGTCGGGCTATTGAGCGAATGGCGGTTCACGATGGGTGTGATCATGTCAGGTCAAGGCGTGGACATTAGCGGGGAGTGGGGAGACCCGGAATACGAGCGCGCTCTCGAATGGCTTGATCGCGCTATTAGCGATGGGCACATCGCCAATCTTCTCGGAAACTCCTACACCATCGAGCTAGAGAGGGACAACTTGCTTGCCTCGCTCGGATGGTCTGGTGACATTGCGATTATGAATGCCGAACTCGGTGATAGATGGACGTACGAAGTACCCGAGTTCGGCGCACCGTTCGCCTCCGATTCGCTTACGATCCCAAATGGAACTCCGGAGGAACGTAAGGAATGGGTCGAGGAGTTAGCCAACTTCTACTTTGATCCTACTGTTGCTGCTCACGTAGCCGCATACGTCGGAGGAATCACCCCTGTACGCGGAGCCCAAGAAGCAATGGAGAAAGTTGATCCGACTCAGGTCGAGAATTCCAGCATCTTCCCCGACGAAACCATCGTAAGTAGGTTGAAGTCGTACCGCCGAATCTCCGATGAGGAAGACGTGAAATATACCACCAGCTTTAACAAGCTTCTCGGACTGTAAGAGTTTTCATTTAGTGGCGGAATCAGAACGCGCTGATTCCGCCATTTGCGCTGATTGCCTGGCCCGTTATGCGTTCAGACGCGGGACCGGCGAGGAAGGCGACAATCTCCGCCTGATCCTCTGCAGACGCCACGCCAAGATTTGCAAGCTGAGCGGCCTTCTCGAAGAGCTTCTTGCTGAAACCATCTGACAGTGCACGATCAGTCGTGGGCGTGCCAGTGAGGAGTGATGGAGTGACGGAGTTCGCACGGATCCCGTCACGTTTCGCCTCGAGTGCAAGCGATCGGGTGAACATGACGATCGCCGCCATCGCGCCGCCGAGTACTGTCTCACCGGGTGTTGCGGCCTTTGCTGCGTCGGAAGCGATAGTGATGATGCTTCCCGATTTCTGCTCGCGCATATGGTCGAGTGCGGCTCTGGATAGGAGCATAGGGCCGACTGCTTGCGCGAGGAGCATCTCAGGAATGTCAGTGATTGGAGTGCGGAACAGCAGTTCGGGCTTAAACTTCGGTGCCGATATAGAGGCGATCAGGGTATCGATAGCCCCAAGCTCGGAAGCGGCTTTGTCGATCGCGGTCTGCACCGATTCTGGATCCATTGCATCGAACTGAATCGCTGAGACGCTTGCGTCTGGATATTCAGTGAGCAATCGGTCACGAGCTGCCTCTAGGCGAACTTGATTGAATGACATGAGGGCGAACGATCTGGTGCCGAGTGAGGCAAGTTTCCGAGCGCTCTCAAACCCTATTCCTGAACTGCCGCCAGCGATAACGGCTCTCATCTCGGGGAAATCAGTGGACATACCCGTTGCTTCAGAGAGACTCATGATGAATCGTTCCTTATCCTCAGTCTTATCGTCAACCTTACGGCGTTGGGCTCATGCCCGTCCGTTGTGAAGTACACCAGGTCCTGCGTGGCAGAATTGGCGAATTTCTAAACGCAAAAAGTCTGGTCGTTACTACTGTGAAGTACGAGCAGCAGTCGTGTGCATCATGAGCTGCGGTCGATTGCAGATGCAAGGGGCGGGGTGGACGTGACCGAAGTAGTAGGTGATCGCGGCGACGTTTCTCGGAGGGACATGCGAGCGTTTGTTGCTCGCGGCGGCGGGGCAAGGATCGAAACGCGCGAGTTGCCTCAGCCTGGCCCAAACGATGTGATCGTTCGCACGACGGCAGCCTCGATGTGTTCCGCTGATATTGCGACAGTTAAGGGTGACTTCGACTTCGCAACGGGATCCGTCGACCAGCGGGGAATCGTAGTCGGGCATGAGGCGATCGGAACCGTTCACGCGATCGGTGAACTTGTAGAAGGCTTCGAAATTGGTGATCGCGTGGGAGCTGCCTCGACTTCCCCGTGTGGGCAATGTACAAACTGCCAACGCGGGTTTAAAGGTCACTGTGGAGGAACCATCTGGGGTGGGTACACCGCCGGAGTTTCCCGAGACGGGTACCTTGCAGAGTTCTATCGCGTGACAGATGCCCGCGAGAACCTCGTGCGGATTCCGGACGGGGTGAGCGACGCCGCAGCGTTGCTCGCGATAGACACTCTTGCATCCGGTAGCTCTGGTGTGGAAGCGGCGAACATTGCACTTGGAAGCACAGTAGTAGTGATTGGTCAAGGCCATGTTGGCCTTGCAGCAACTGTGACGGCGAAACTGCAGGGCGCGGCCCGCGTCATTGTTGTGAAGAATCGACCGGGCGGCGAAGATCGTGCGCGCGCGCTCGGAGCAACAGTGACGTTGAACCATACGGATGATGATGTCCGAGCTGAAGTGCTACGGCTCACCGACGGCGCAGGCGCCGATCTTGTCGTGGAGGCCTCTGGCTCTACCCAAGCGTTTCCGCTCGCGATCGAGCTCACGCGCCTTGGTGGCACGACGAGCGTGCTCAGTTCGTACGACGGCGCCGCCGAATCGTCCTTGTCACTTCCCATCGAGCAATGGGGATGGGGGCTCGGAGATAAAACAATCTTGAGCACTTTTCAACTCTGCGGTAGTGAACGTATCTCGCGTTTGCTGCGTTTGCTCGAGAGCGAGCCATTCGACCCTAATGTGTTCTTCACACACACTTATTCATTTGACGAGGTCGGGCGTGCGTTGACAGAACTCGGTGACAGTAGCGTCGGAGTACTGAAGCCGCTCATTCAGTTTAGATAAACTGCAATTTTCGATTTAGATCACAGTGAGGTGAGGGGCTTTATGTCTGAAGGAACTTTTGACGTCGTCGTTATTGGAGCGGGATTCTCCGGGCTTTCGGCAGCGAGAGACCTGAGCGAGAAGGGTCACAGTGTGCTCGTGCTTGAGGGTCGTGATCGCATCGGTGGTCGCACCTGGTATCGAAAGTTTGGCGACACCGATCACGAAATCGAGATGGGCGGCACATGGTTTTCGAAAGACTCGATGCCTACCTTGATGCGTGAGGTCGACCGCTATGGCATCGAAATAGTTGATCAAGATGGCTGTGAGGAGATGCTCTGGGTCACAGGTGGGCAAAGGCGCAAGCACGCGCCGATTCCAGCCGACGAATTTCCTCTAGCCGAGAGAGCAATTTCGGCATTGTATGAGGCGCTCAAGCGAGTTCCGAACGGTAAGGTGCTCGATTCAGAAGACTACTCGGATCTTGACGTTCCTCTCGCTGATTGGCCGCCCTTCAAAGAGCTCCCGCTCGCCACAAGAGAGTTCATTTATGCGTGGGCCTCCATGTACAGCGGGACGAATGAAGTAGATGTGTCATTGCTCCACTTCCTCACAATCTTCGGCCAGTTCGACAACCGCATAACGAGTTTGCACTACGGGCTTTCTCAGCGCTTCACGCATGGAACGCGATCGCTAGCAGAAGCAATTGCGGGATCTTTCTCGGGCGAGATCAAGTTTGGTGCGCGGGTACGTCGCGTCCTGGAGTCCGATAACGGAACTGTGACGGTTGAAACTGACAACGATAGTTTCACCGGGAAGCGAGTGATATGCACGGTCCCGATCAACTCGCTCCATCGAGTGGAATTCACCCCTGCACTTCCCGAACTTGCGGCAGGTAAAGTCGAAAAGGGAACGAAGTCGAAGTCATTCAAGGTTTGGGCGCAGTGCCGAAATGTTCCAAAGGGATTCCTTGCGGTCGGGTGGGACCAGGGCTTCGAGTGGACTTGCGAGATCTACCGACTCGAAGACGGCACGTCACTCCTCTGCAACTTCGGATATGACGTGGCTAAAGTCGACACATTTAGCAAAGACAGTGTTGAGCAGGCGCTCCGCAACTATCTTCCTGACGTCGAGGTTGTCGCGATAGATACCCACGACTGGATCGGCGATGAGTTCTCTGACGGAACCTCGATGATCATTGATCCGGGTTGGGTCGCGAGCGGGGAACACAAAGCCTTTGCCGCGCCTCACGGAAATGTATATTTCGCTGGGGCGGACCACTCGATGGTGTGGACGGGGTGGATCGCGGGAGCACTCTCGAGTGGTGTCGATGTCGCCGAACAGGTTGCGCACTCTTTGCAGTAGCACGCGACGTCCAGGGTTGCGAATGAAGAGGGGAAGAAGATGAGCGCGATTAACCTCAGGGGTGCCGAGCATTCCGACGTGTTGATAGTCGGTGCGGGGCCGTCTGGTGCGACCGCTGCCCGCATTCTTGCGGAGAGTGGATACTCGGTAACTGTGCTCGAGCAAGGTGGCTGGGTAAACCGACTCGATTATCCGAGTGACAAGCTCGAACGTGAGGTTCTCGCGAGCGGACCATGGTCGGCGAATCCTAATAGGCGACAAAACTCTTGGGATTACCCTTGCGATGTCGAAGACGCCGAGATGCATCCGTACAACTTCAACGGCGTTGGCGGCAGCTCGATCATGTTTGGTGCCGAATGGCCTCGATTCGTGCCTTCAGATTTTCGAGTGAAGAGCCTGACAGGGGTCGCCGATGATTGGCCGCTTGCTTACGAAGATCTCGAACCGTACTACGAGCTCGCTGACGAGATGATCAGCTCATCTGGTTTCCCAGGAGACACCGCCTACCCCGGGAATGTCGCACCACCTCTTGATGGTGTGCCGATCGGTCGCATTGGAGTGAAGGCAGCGGAAGGGATGAACAAACTGGGTTGGCACTGGTGGCCGAATAGTCACGCGATCACGACGAAGAACATTGGCGATCGCGGAGCGTGCGCGCGCTGGGGCACCTGCATGACGGGCTGCCCAGAGGGTGCGAAGGCCTCTTTCGACGTTGCGATGTGGCCCGCCGCGATTGCTGCTGGCGCCCAGCTCATTACGGAAGCTCGGGTCAGCGAGATTACCGTCAACGCCGAAGGATTAGCGACCGGAGCGACCTGGATCGACGTCGAAGGTAACGAACATCACGCGTCTGCCTCTCTCGTCATCGTTTGCGGAAACGCAGTCGGAACCGCTCGTCTCATGCTTCTCTCAACTTCGAAGAGATTCCCAAATGGGATTGCCAATTCATCAGGACTGGTGGGAAAGAATTTGATGATGCACCCGCTCGTGACTGTCATGGGTGTATACGAGGATCCACTTGAAAGCTGGCTTGGCCCGCACGGTGCCAACATCAATTCGATGCAATTCGCTGAATCTGATCCAGCAAGAGGGTTTGTCCGCGGTGCTAAGTGGTTCTCTATGCCGATTCCAGGCCCAATAGAGGTTCTTGAACGGTACGCAGACCTTCCACTTGAAGAGCGCACAGGAGCTGCGGGACATCGCCTTGTCGAGCGCGCGCTCGGCCGCTCCTTCGAATGGGGAGCCGAGATCGAAGATCTCCCACTTGAATCCAACACCGTGACCTTGAGCGACAAACTCGTAGACAGCTCCGGCCTTCCTGCACCGAAGATCACGTACCGGATCTCAGAAGACAGCCGAAAGAACCTTGAGTTTCAAGTTGAGCGCATGACAGAGGCGCATCTCGCCAGCGGCGCGATCGAGACGAAACGCGTCGAGTGGATGCCGGAGGTGGGTTGGCACATGCTCGGCACCGCGCGTTGTGGCAACGATCCTGAAACATCCGTGGTCGATGAGTTTGGACGAAGCCACGACGTACCCAACCTCTATGTCTTCGACGGCAGTGTCTTTGTGACCTCTTCAGCAGTCAACCCCACGCCCACCGTCGTCGCGTTCGCTGCACGTGGTGCTATCAATCTCGTCGAGAATGCAACGACGCAGATAAGCCCAAATTAGTCGCTTGCTCTCTCGAAAGACAAAATCAACGATCAATAAACAATGAAAGACGTATCTGTGTCACAACAAGAACAGACAGTTGGTTCGAAGAACCCGGACCTCAAGGGACGGCTCGGGACATTCGATATCACATTGGCGACGCTCGCGTACGCTGGGCCCCTCACTGGTGTAGTGGGTTACATCACCTTCATCATTGCCTACGGTAACGGATTGGGAGCACCTGCGGCGTTTATTCCGGTCACAATCGCATTCCTCATATTTGCGGTTGGGTTTGGGGCAATGACGAAATACGTCAAGAATCCCGGCGCGTTTTATGCCTACGTTACCGCTGGATTTGGGCGAAGCGCCGGACTTGGGTCAGGGCTCATGATCCTCGCCTCATATTTTGCAATCGGCCTGGGATTCTATGCCTTTGCTGGTCTGTCAGCTGCGTCATTTGTTTCGTCGCGCGGTGGCCCAGATCTTCCCTGGTGGCTGTATAGCGCTGCGTTCTGGGCGCTGGTAGCAACACTCGCTTACTTCCACGTAGCTATTTCCGCCAAAGTGCTCGGCGTTCTACTCATGATTGAGCTCGTTATGATACTGCTCTTCGACGTCATCGTCTTTTCGAAGGGTGGTGCCGAAGGGATCACACTTGAGGTGTTCAGTCCGCAGAACTTCGCATCTGGCGGGATCGGCATCGCGCTTGTTTTTGCGGCCTGCCTCTATTGCGGATTTGAAGCAACTGCGATCTATCGTGAAGAAGCGAAGGATCCTGAGCGCACGATTCCCCGGGCGACGATCGTGGTCGCGATATTTATTGGTGTGCTCTACCTCGTCACTTCATGGGCATTTATCACCGGCATGGGAGCATCGAATGCGATCCAGATGGCGTCAGATGACCCTGCTGGCGCATTCTTTACCGTAGCGCGTACGTTTGCCGGGCAGACGTTCGTGGACATCACAAATGTTTTCTTGCTCACGAGTATCTTCGCGGCGCACCTTGCCATCCAAAATGTGACGACGCGCTACGTGTACTCGCTTTCGGTTGACGGAGTACTGCCGAAGGCTCTGGGTATCGCACACAAAAAGCATCATTCTCCTCACCGTGCATCCATGGTAGTGAGTGCGGTGTACGCGTTACTCGTCGCAATTGTCGTGTTCTGGGGTCTTACTGCGGAAGAATCCTACGGCTGGTTCGCGGGTCTCGCCTCTGTCGGCATTCTCTCTGCCATGACACTCACGAGCTTTGCGATTTTCAGATATTTCTCGAAGAATACACACATTCCAATCTCTCGATGGAAGCGCCAAACGGCTCCCGCCATCTCTGGTGTGGCCCTTCTCGCCATGGTTGTTCTCGGCGTAATGAACTTCCCCGACCTTATCGGCGGAAACGTGATGACCTCGACGGTGCTGCTTCTGATAATTGCACTTGCGTTCGTCATCGGGTTCGTGTGGTCCCTCGTTCTGCGTCGGAACAAGCCTGACGTCTACGAGCGGATTGGAAGGCAGACGATCTCGACCGAGGTTTTGGAGACTGCGGCCACGAGTTCTGCCAGCGTACCTCAACCAGCGGTGAAGGACGCGACTTAGAGAAACTACCAATTGGGTCGTCGTCGCGGTGTAGCTACGACGACCCAATTGGTAGGAATCCAAAGGTACTGGTCCTTCTTGAGAGTTTCTTCAGTACCACGATCCGATGCAACGGTCTTCAATGGAGTTGCGACGCAATCGTCGGGTTATTCAAAGGGGTATCGAATGGCGCAGCACTCTGAAGACACGCAGCCTTTTCTGGTAGCAGAGAACATCAGTGTCGAATTCAATGGCAAACCCGCTGTGCAAGACATCAGTCTCACCGTCGAACGTGGCGAAGTCGTCGCCATTATCGGACCGAGCGGTTCGGGCAAGAGCACGTTTCTTAGGTGTATCAACCACTTGCAATCACCCACGAGCGGAACAGTGCGCATCGATGGAGTTGCAATCACTGAAGGCAGGGATCGTCACCCGAATGCTAGGGACCTCGCCCAGCTCAGACGTCGTGTTGGCATGGTCTTCCAGCAGTTCAACCTATTTCCCAACCTCACCGCCCTCGAGAATGTGATGCTGGCGCAGATTCACGCACTCGGTCGCTCGAAACAGGAGGCCCGCGAGAAAGCCCTCGCGTTGCTCGACCGGGTAGGTCTTGCCGAACGTGCGAATCATCGACCAGACGAGTGTTCAGGAGGTCAACAGCAGAGAATCGCAATTGCCCGCACGTTGGCGCTTGATCCGCTCGTGGTGCTTTTCGACGAGCCCACATCAGCGCTCGACCCCGAGCTGGGTGCGGAGGTGTTGACAGTTATGCGTGAGCTCGCAGAAGCGGGAATGACGATGATCGTGGTCACGCACGAAATGCAGTTCGCGGAAGACGTTGCAGACCGTCTTGTGTTTATCTCAGACGGGCGCATAGTCGAAGAGGGCAAGCCTCGCGACGTGTTGCGCAATCCGCAGCACCCGCGAACCCAACGTTTCCTGCATGCAGTTCTGGAGCGATGATGGTCTTCTTTGAGTTCTTTCCCGCACTGCTCCGCGGATTGCAATACACGCTGCTCGTCGCAGTGGTTTCATTTGTAGCTGGTGGGCTCCTAGCTATTGCGATTACTGCCGCCCGCCGATCGAGTTTCGGTATTCTTCGTTTTCTTGGCGGTGCCTGGGTCGAGATCCTTCGAGGGGTTCCACCGCTCGCCTGGCTGTTTATCGTCTACTTTGGATTCCCGATAATTGGACTCAGGCTCAGCCCGATCGAGACCGGAATCTGGGTGTTCTCCCTAGTGGCATCTGCCTATCTCACCGAAATCTACCGGTCTGGTCTTCGGGCGGTTCCCACGGGGCAGGTAGAGGCCGGTACCGCGCTCGGAATGAGCAGGCTCAAAGTCAATGTGCTCGTCGTTTTTCCGCAAGCGGTCAAGACGATCCTTCCACTTGCGGTCGGCTACCTTATAGCGATTCTCAAGGACAGCGCATTCGTTTCGGTGGTCGGGGTCGCTGATGTTACCTCGATCGCAACCAGCCTGAATCGATCGAGTGGAGAAGGACTTCTTGTCTTTCTCGCAGCGGGCCTTGTTTATCTTGCGATCAGCGTGCCCGTCGGTATCTTCGGACGCTGGCTTGACGAACGGTTCTCTGGCAGGAGAACACGAGTACAGTCGGCGACGACCCTCACCGAGGCGGTGACGATCAAATGAGTGATCCGATCTCAATTGCGATTGAGTACTTTCCGCAATTATTGAAGGGCTTGTGGGTCAGTGTGCTGCTGCTTGCCTCGTTGGTTGGGGTAGGCACTCCTCTGGCATTTCTCGCCGCCATAGGTCTCCGGAGCCGATTTAAGATCCTTCGGTGGACACTCATTGCAATCATCGAGTTCGCCCGCGGAATACCGTCACTGATCATGCTCTACCTCATTTACTTCGGCATGCCATCAGTGGGCCTAACCCTGACATCCTTCGTTGCAGCGACGATAGCGCTGTCCATTAACTACATCGGTTACGTCAGCGATACGATGCGGTCGGGGATCGATAGTATTCCACGTGGTCAACTCGAGGCAGCATCAGCGCTCGGGCTGAATCGCTGGCACACAGTGCGCTTCGTGACAATTCCGCAATCCTTCCGAATCATCACCCCTCCTTTGCTGAGTTGGATCATTGTCTACTTCCAGACGACCGCGATCGCATTCACCATCGCTGTGCCTGAACTCATGAGCGCTGCGTACTCGATTGCTTCAAAGAATTTCCAGTACCTCACCTTATTTATTCTTGTCGGCATGATCTACGCCGCATTCTCAATTCCAGGGTCGCAGCTCGTGGCGGCTCTTGAGAGGCGTAGTTCGAAGTCGTCAGTTTGAACGGTGCCGTCTCTTAGTAACGTTCGCAAATCCAAGTAACCACATCACACAATGGAGTTGAAATGAAAAAGATCCATAAAGTTGCCACGTCAATTGCGGTCGCAATGCTTGCGGTAACCACACTTGCAAGTTGCTCATCGTCGTCCGACACTGGCGACGGTGCGACAACAGAAGACTGCACTCCCCGTTGGGAGTTTCCTACCATTTCCGATGGCATGTTAACTGTCTCGATCAACGAGTTGATGCCGTACTTCAGTGAAAACGGCGGTGCCCCGCAGGGCGTCGACGCAGACTTCTTGAAGGCATTCGCTGCTGATGCATGCCTCGACATCGACTGGCAGGTACAGCCGGCCTCATCGGTCATTCAGGCTGTTGCCTCTGGCAGAGCTGATGTTGCCGGAGGGGGTTGGTACGCGACGGAGGAACGTGGCGAGATCGTGGGCCTCTCGGATCCTATCTATGTTGAGCTACCAACAATTGCATCGGCAGACGGCACCAGTGACATCGAAGATCTGCGCGGAAAAGTTGTCGGCACCATCAGCGGGTACACATGGAATGAAGAGCTCGCTGAGATTGCGGGTGAGCTGAAAGAGTACCAGAGCAGTGATGCCACGCTGCAGGACCTTCAGGCCGGCCGCATCGAATATGCGCTTGTAGGAGGTATCGATGCCCCGTACATTGTGGATCAGACGCAAGCGCTCTCAGAGATCAAGACGGAACTCATGGATCCGAATCCAGTCATCTCGAGCTCGGTAGAGCCTCAGTTGCCAAACATCTGCCACACCAAGGGCAACGACGAACTCACCGCTGCATTGAACGAGAAGATCAACGAGATGCACGAGAATGGCGACTACGCAAAGATTGTCGAGACCTACGGTCTTGATCCTCGCATCGTAGACGTCGACCAATTTGCATAAGTCAGTCTAATAAAAGTTTGGCCCGGCACCACCTTCGTGATGCCGGGCCAAACTTTATATGTGACGCTACTTGACAGCCGCGATAGCCTCCACCTCAAGACGCATCCCTGGTGTTCCGAAGGCACCGACCTGCACAATAACGCTCGCAGGCCTGGCGTCTCCGAGAAAGGCGCGACGCAGCGGTGCCAAACGTGATGTGTCATCGATATCGGCCAGATAGATCGTCAGTCGTATGATCTGATCAACACCCGATCCACCGGCCTCCAGCACCTTTTCGAGTTGCGCGAAGACGTAGCTCGCTTGTTCTTCGAAGCTCTCAGATATGAGGTTCCAATCCTCATCAAGGGGCATCTGCCCGGTGGTGTACATGAGTCCGCCCGCTACAACAGCATCCGAATACAACTGGCCATTGCCGGGCGTAGTGACGAAAATTTCTTTGCGTTCTAAGTTCATTATGTGCTTTCTCCATGAGTGGTTACAACAGAAAGACCCCGGCTCGGTGCTTGGCCTCTGGCACTTCACCGAACCGGGATCTTTATACGTGTCTTAGCTTTCTTTGCGCTTGAACATGACGATCCACTCGCCTTCTTGGCAAATTTCGCCATGCTGATTTCGCACCTTGACGTCGAACGTGACGATGCCCCGGTCAGGCTTGCTCTTTGAAGGCCGAACTTCTGCGACGGTCTGGTCAACATGAATGGTGTCGCCGACGCGAACGGCGCCTGTCAACTTCCAGTTCATTCCAAGGAACGCAATTGCCGTTCCCTCTTTGATACCGAGGCGCGACTCAAGCCCCGTTGCAATCGCGAACACACCTGGACCATGGAAGATTCGGCCGCCGAACTGCGTAGTTTTGGCAAACTCTTCATCAGTGTGGAGCGGATTGAAATCTCCGGAGATTCCGGCGAACGCGGTGAGTTCTGCATCGGTGATGGTACGACGAGGGCTCAGCCAATGCTGTCCTACGTAGAAGTCGTCGAGGTAGAGCCCTCTGTCAGCCTGATTCGTGAGTACGGCAGAATCGCCCATGAGTAAATCCTTTCCAATGATCCTTAATAACGATTCTCAAGGAACACGTGGATCGCAGATAGTGTGAGGCAATCGACTTATCGGCGCATTTCTTGGAAGTTTTCCAAAAGGCTAGTGGGGCTGTGATGTTCGATACGCAGGCATGCCTGCGGGAGACATTCGAGCACCAGGCCGGCGAGAGCCTTCTTGATCGCCCGGAAATCGTGCAGAGTTTGCTGGAGCAAGATCACGGGTGCCAACAATTTCGGTGGTTTGTGCCAGTGCATGCGTGTTACCGCTGAGTACTGCGAGGTCAAGCGACGTGATTGCAAGGTACAGAGACGAAATTGCCGCGGGGTCGCGGAGATTAATGTCTAACAACTCCTCGACCTTAGCGAGGCGGTACCTGAGCGAATTATGGTGGATACCTAGTGCATCCGCTGCAGAGGCAATATTTTGTGAGTGAAGGAAGTATTGCCTCAGGCCTGAGATGAGCTGGTCACGCTCCAAGAGAGGTTCGAGATAATCTCTCGACCACTCAGCCATCACATCAATGCCAACGTTCGAAAAGAGCCTCGTGGCAAAGTCGAACTGCTCGAATGAGATGTGCGATTCAGAATGGCCGCCGGCACGTAGCGTGCGGATCCCGAGCCAGGCATCTGCTAACGAGTCTGCGGCATCTCCAACGTGACGCATATTTCGCCCGAGCCCAAAGTGAACTTTCGCGAGTGTCTGCTTGTTGCTGCGTATGAGCCGCTGGATAGTAGCTTCGCTCGCCTGCACCAGGAATATCGCACCGTCGTCTCTCGCGGTCGAGAGCGACACGATGTCAGATTCTGAAAAAATCTTGTTGAGTTCTTCGTGTACATCCTTCACCGGTGCGCGATTAGCCGGTCTGCCACCGTGAGGTGAGGCAACAATAACGCGAAGGGGGTTATCGAATGAAAGACCAATCGCGGCAACACGGCTCTCGAGTTCTGGTGAGTTGTACTGCGGGCGAAGTGCCAAGGTTTGTTCGAGCAGGGAAGTACGGACTGCCTCTTCCTGCGACCTCGCTTGAGCATTGATATGTCGCACGGTCTCGATAAGTGAAGCTGCAATATGTATTGCGGCCGAGGCAGACGAGTCCGGAAACCCTTCGCGACGGCAGGCCACTACCAACCATCCGGCCTGGCTTCCGACCATGTCGACCTCTTGGAGTCGGACTGCCTGCCCGTGCCAGTCGCCAACAGAAATGAACTGGCTCGGAGAGTCGGTTCTGCCAAGTTGCTCGAGAACCTGTTGTAGGGGGATTTGACCCGTGTTCTCTTGCACAGTGCCCCGGGTCGTCACCACGAGTGAGACGGCATTCGAGAGTCGCTTGAGTCGCTCCAGGATCGCTTGCGTTGGACTTTCACTACTGAGTTCCTGTGTGAATGATCGCTGCAGCGCCGTCAATCGTCTCAACTCGGCGGCAGTTGGATCGATTGTAGATCGAATGACGGATTCGATCGCGACAGTAGTGCTGATGTCCTCGGGCGCGATAGCGATAGTGCTACGCGTTTGTACGTCTTCGATGCGCGCAATATCTGCGTCGCCCCAACCGATGAGAAGGTAGGTGCCTGCCTGATCACCTTTCGCAAGACCGGTCATTTCCTTGATAAAGGAGCCGGAATCCGTCTGGGGAACGAGCACAAGTAGATCGGATTGAGATGCGGCTCCAGCCTCCCAAATGAGAGCTCCGGTGACACTTGGATCTGCTATGTCCGGTTGCGCGGCAAAACGCACTGGTGCATCCCAGAGGTGAAACAACTCGGAGAGTCGAACTGCGCGGGTGACCGAATCCATGAGCTGGCCCCCTCCACCGTCAGAATATCTCTACCCCGGATTATCCACTCTTCTGAGAGAAGCATACTTTGGTATTACTACATGATGAACCGGATACTCTTGGTGTGAATACTAATGATGGTTGCAGACATCACCATTATCGTGTGAAGCATCCAGCGAGGTTCTGGAGTACAAGCCTCAAGAAAGCAGGTCGCAATGCAAGCGTTACTTGATTCTGCTGACGTCGTTGTTATCGGTGCGGGAATTTCGGGAATCACGACTGCGTTCGAACTCAAATCTCGCGGATTTGACGTCGTCGTGCTCGAACAACGCTTTCCGTCGTATGGTGCCTCGGGTCGGAACGCGGGCAGCCTGTGGATTCAGACCTGCCGCAGCGGTACTGAACTCGAACTCTCGCGCGCAGGGCAGCGTAAGTACCTCGATTATATAGATGAGCTCGGCAACACATTCGATTATCGTCAAAATGGAGGGCTCTTCTTTTTCGAAACCGAGGAACAGGGGACGATTCTTGAAGAATATGTATCCGACCGACGTGCGCTCGGACTCGAAATCGAGATGCTTGACCAGGAGTCAGCTCGACGACGCTCAGAATTAGTTCCGAGAACTGCGA
Source organism: Leucobacter denitrificans (assembly GCF_014396385.1). Taxonomy (NCBI): domain Bacteria; kingdom Bacillati; phylum Actinomycetota; class Actinomycetes; order Micrococcales; family Microbacteriaceae; genus Leucobacter; species Leucobacter denitrificans. The sequence goes on along the minus strand of NZ_CP060716.1, from coordinate 1,370,685 downwards.
TCGGTGCGGTCTACTGCGCCGAGGACGCGCAGTTGTCATCGCCGAAGTTCGTGCGTGCGGTAGCCTCGGCGAGCGCTCGCGCGGGCGTGCGGATCTATGAGAACACTTCAGCCCTCTCCACGATTCGCAATGGTGATATCGTCAGCGGGGTGCGCACGGTGCGAGGAGACGTTATGGCGCCTGCGCTTGTGTGGGCGACTGGTGCCTGGTCTGTGAGCCTCGATAGCGAGGGAATTGAGATCCCCCTTATTACCGCGAGGCAGGGACAACTCATTATGCAGGCGACCACCCCTATTCCTGATGCGCCGATAATGAAGGGGCCCCGAGGGGTCGCAACTTGTACCGCGATTGCCGAACTACCCAGTTTCAAATATTCAGTGTTTGAGCACGATGGTGTCGGATCTCTGACAGAGGATGTGCGACTCCCCTTCAGCTACGAAGACATGATTTCGCAGAGTAGCGAGGGAGTGCTGTGGATCGGGTCAAGCTTCGACGGATACGGGTCGCTCAATCCCCACATCGGCCTTGCAGCATCAAAGATGATGGTAGACGCAGCCTTCGACCGATATCCAGAAAAAGTTGATCTTGGAATCGTCGGTCTTTGGGCGGGCGTCGCTTCTTGGACGGATGACGCATTGCCCGTCATTGATCGCGTTGACGGAGCGTATGTGAACGTCGGCCATGCAAATGGCATCGCCACGGGGCCGATAGGTGGGCAACTCATGGCGGAGACCGTTATGGGTGAAACGGGCCCATTTCATCACGCACTTCGAAGCAGCCGACTCCCTCGTAAGTGATCTCTGCCTCCTGGCAAGCGATGTGTTGGTGAATCACCAACACATCCACTTGAGTTCTGTGAACCCACCAAAGTGTGACACCGCTCTTCCGGGTTAACTTTGGCTAAGGGAAGCTTCACACCTAGAAATTCGCTTCGTTGTCGAAGCACCTCTCAGTGTGGCGCCAAGTAGAAAGAGGATCCTGATGCGTGCATCTACTGACCAGGAACGGTACTACTCAGAACTGAGCGCAATCGCACACGCCACTCCTGACGCGATTGCGTTTATCGACGGTGAAGACCACGTCACCTACAGCGAGATGCGTGAGACAGTCGAGGACCGGGCAGCGCAGTTGCGTTCGGGCGGTCTGCAGGCAGGGGGTCGGGTGGCTATCATCGCCGAGAACTCCGCAAACTTCATCATGACCGCAATTGCGGTATGGGTCGCGCGCGGCGTGCTTGTCACCATCTACCCGTCGATCCCTCAGAAAGATCTCGAGTCAACGCTCGCAGACTCCGACCCTGTGCTTGTGCTCAGCGACACCGGAACCGAAGATCTCGTACGAGGGGCTGTGAGGGAGGGTCTCCCCATCACGCTCATTGACACTGCAGACTTTGTCGTTGAGAGCGTTGCGACCGATGTAGCTCCCACTCCCACGGATCTTCGTGAGCCCCTGAGCCTGATCTGTTACTCGTCGGGAACAACTTCGCGGCCCAAGGCAATCATGCTCAGCGCAAGAGCTCTCTACAACGGTGCCCGTGTCTACGCTGATGTGTGGGGGCTGCAATCTCATGACGTCACACTTGTGAGCCTTCCCATGGCTTGGCTTTACGGTCTCGACACCTCCTCGATGTCGACCCTCCTTGTTGGGGGAACCGTAGTTTCACTCCGGAGGTCGCGTCCCGAACTGATTGCTGAAGCTATCGAGCGCCGTCGGGTCACTATCTTCCCAACGGTCACGACGGTGCTAGGAAAGTTGGCGAGATTCCTCGATAGCGACGAGCGCCGTTGGGACCTGTCGTCTCTTCGACTTATCGTTTCCGGTGGCGAGCCACGGAACGAGCAGGCTTTCAACTTGCTCCGCAAGTACACGTCAATCCCCGTGCACGACACGTATTGCCCCTCAGAGAGCTTCCCTCTCATTACTTATGATCCGCGACTCGACCCCGAGCCAAAGCAGGGGTCGGCAGGGCGCATTGTTCCCAACGCCCTGATGCGGGTGGTCGACGCGGAAGGTCGTGACGTCGCACCAGGAGAGACTGGTGAGGCGCTCGCAAGTGGACCCGGACTTATGCTCGGATACTGGAACGACCCAGAACTCACGGCTGAATCCCTCACCGACGACGGTTGGTACAAGACCAAGGACCTCGTGCGGGTTGACTCCGACGGTTATGTGTATGTTGTTGGCCGACTCTCCGACATGATCATTCGTGGCGGAAGCAACGTTTCGCCGGGTGAAGTTGAGAGCACACTGCGCGAACATAATTCCGTACTCGAGGCCGCCGTAGTCGGAGTACCCGACCCGGAATACGGTGAAGAAGTCGTCGCAGTCATTCAACTTGCCGACGGTGCGGACATTGCAGATGAGGAGCTCGAAGCGTTTGTCACTGAGCGCCTTGCCCGATTCAAGGTTCCGTCGCGATTCGTGCGCGTTGACGAACTTCCCCTCAACTCGACGACACAGAAGATCAATCGATCAAAGGTTCGGCAGATGCTTCAAGAAGGAGTGCGGTCATGACCACGTTTCGAGTCGCAAGTGTGCAATTCGAATTGCGCAAGGAGTCGACGCTTGAGGAGTACCTCAGCCACACTGAGGTACTCGTTGCCGAAGCTGTGCAGCACGGTGCCGAACTCGTCGTATTCCCTGAATTCGCGAGTAGTGGCTTGCTCGCGACCATTTCGGATCACGAAGTCACCGGCAAGACAATTGGTGACGATTACTGGCAGCATCTCGCGCCGTTTTCCGACGCGATCGCGGAGGCAACTCAAGATCTCGCGAAGAAGTATGGCGTTTGGGTGATGAGCGGTAGTCATAACCGCATTGCTGATGACGGCACACTTCGAAATACCGCGTTTCTCGCCCACCCTGATGGCCGACTCGAGACGCAAGACAAAATGCACTTGACGCCGCCGGAGCATGACATGGGTGCCCGTGGCGGGGACGATTTGCTCGTGACACAGATCGGGCCATTTACTGCGGGTCTGCTTATTTGCGCCGACATCCAGTTCCCCGAGCTCTCTCGGTACCTCATGGAACGCGGAGTCGAACTTATCGTCTGCCCGTCGCTCACGTGGAACCGCAGAGGAGTGCATCGGGTAAAGACCGGCTCCCAGGCGCGGGCTATCGAGAATCAAATGTATGTTGTGATGTCGCCTCTCGTCGGTTCGAGTGGTTTTCCTCTTGATGCGCCGATGCATGCGGTAGGTAAATCGCTCGTCGCTACACCGGTGGATCGCACCTTCGGGTTGAATGATGGCCTGCTCGCTGCCTCAGAGGAGGCCGGGGAGATGATTCTGTATGCGGATCTCGACCGCGAACTGTTACTTCAATCACGCGAGAAGCCTGAGGCTCCCGGACTGAAACTGCACCGACCCGATCTCTACCGCAAGCTGCGTGAGGAGCCCGTGTAAATGCACGTCTATTCTCACCATGTCCGCTATCACGAGGTTGACCAACAGGGCTTTCTCTTCAACGGCCGATACCTCGAGATTTGCGACGTAGCTTTCGCGGAATTCATCCGGACACTTGGGTGGACCTACGGGGAACTCAATGAGCTCGGTGCGGATCCGTCGGTGGTCAGTGTTAATGCGCAGTTTGCCGTGCCGGCGCGTTATGACGACCTACTCGATGTTGATGTGCAGTGCGTGCGGGTGGGCACGAGCAGTTTCGAGTTACGCAATGTGATCTCTCGAAAGAGCGAACTTATAGCCGAACTCACGATGGTGCACGTCAATGTCGATGCCAAAGAAGAAAAGTCTGTACCTCTCCCCGAAAAAGTCGCGACCGCTCTTAGGGCAGCGTTAAGAAGTGAGAAGGATCCAAATGGAAAACAGTGAGATCAAACAGTCTTACGCAATTGATGTCATAGCTGGTGACGGCATAGGCCAAGAAGTAATGCCGCCGGCAATCGCCTGCATCGATATGTTGGCCGCGAAACATGATTTTACGATTACGTGGCGTGAACGGGATTGGAGTTCGGAGCGGTACCTTCGCGATGGAACCATGATGCCTGCAAATGGTATCGAACAACTCGCAGACGGGGATGGAATCTTTCTCGGCGCGGTAGGCACACCCGATATTCCCGATCACATCACGCTCTGGGGCCTGCTGATCCCAATTCGCCGCGATTTTATGCAGTACATAAACCTTCGTCCGACGAAGTTGCTCCCGGGGCTGAAGCCTCGTGTTACCGGGGCAGACTCTATCGATCTTCTCGTTGTTCGGGAGAATGTCGAAGGGGAATACTCTGAGCTCGGAGGCCGCGCTTATCGAGGAAGACCGGAAGAGCTCGCAATTCAGGAAGCGCTATTCACCCGACGTGGAGTGGAACGTGTTGCAAGGTTCGCCCTCGACCTCGCTTCGAGGCGGAGCGGAAGGCTCGTGTCCGCGACGAAGTCGAACGGAATTATCCACTCGATGCCCTTCTGGGATGAGGTCATTGACGAGGTGGGCAAAGAGTTCAGTAGCGTGACAATCGAACCGGTACTCATCGATGCGCTTGCAGCGCGCGGAGTGCTTCGGCCAGACACTTTAGATGTAGTTGTTGCTTCGAATCTATTTGGCGACATTCTTTCGGACCTGTTGTCTGCTGCCGCTGGTTCGATCGGAATCGCGCCCTCGGCCAACCTGAATCCCGAGCACGAGTTTCCATCATTATTCGAGCCTGTTCACGGCTCCGCGCCCGACATCGCAGGGAAGGGTCTCGCAAACCCTATTGGGCAAATGTGGGCGGGAGCCATGATGCTCGAACACCTTGGTCAGAAAGCGGCCGCAGCCGAGCTCACTGGGGCATTTGAGTCCGTCGTTGCGTTGGGACACTCTACGCCGGATCTCGGTGGCAGCCTGAGCACCGAAGAATTCACAGCAGCCGTGATTGAACAAATCAACACCAAACATTGAAATCTGAGAGAGGTTCAAGATGAAGATCGTCGTTCTTGCAAAAGAAGTTCCCGACACCGCGGGCACTCGAAAGCTAGATCCCAATAGCGGAATTCTTGACCGCGCGTCGGCCGAGTCTGTGCCCGATGAGATCAACGAGCGGGCACTCGAGCACGCATTGAGCTTCAGGGATTCGGGAAATGATGCCGAAATTATCGTCGTTTCTGTTGTGCCTGCTGGTGCCGAACCGTCGATCCGCAAGTTGCTCGCAATGGGTGCGGACTCTGCTGTAGTGATCACGGATGATGCTATTGCCGGCTCCGATGCCGCACGGACGGCCGAAATTCTCGCATCGGCTGTAGAGAAGCTCAATCCTGACCTCGTCATTGCGGGTAACGAGTCAACTGACGGTCGTGGCGGAGTAGTGCCGGCGATGATCGCTGAGTATGTGGGTTGGCCGGTGCTTCCGGCTCTGAACACGGTGGAGATCTCGAACTCAGCGGTGAGCGGCGATCTCACAGCAGAGGCGGAGCAGATTCAGCTGACCGCAGAGCTCCCGGCTATCATCTCGATTACCGAGCGTTCCGCAGAGCCGCGATTCCCGAACTTTAAGGGGATTATGCAGGCAAAGAAGAAGCCCTACACCACATGGAGCTTGGCCGACCTGCCTAACGCTGGTCAGGCTCGCGCCGCGAGTTCGGTCATGGTCTCCGCTACAGAGCGGCCAGCACGTACAGCCGGTCCGAAGGTTGTTGATGATGGCAGCGCAGCGACCCAACTCATCGATTTCCTCGCCGCGCAGAAGGTTATCTAGGCGCGCGGGCATTACAAGATTCGAACGGAAACAGAATTATGGTAAACGTACTTGCTTTCATTGAAACCACCGATACTGGCGAAATCAAGCCGAACGCAGCCGGTATTCTCGCCGCCGCCGCTTCGGTCGGGACGCCAATTGCCGTGGTAGTCCCGTCTCAAACGGGCGATAACACCGCTCTTGGTGCCCAACTCGGTGCCATCGGTGCTGCCAAGATTTACACAGCCGCAGCGAGCAATCCAGCGGACTTGGGCGCCGATGCGACTGCACTCCTCACAGCAGCCATTTCTGAGTCGTCGCCGCACGCGGTGATCCTGCCGAATACAAATGATTCGCGCTCAATTGCGGGTCGCCTTGCTGTGCGATCCGGCGGTTCCGTTGCAGTCGATGTCACGGGTCTTCGTTTCGATTCTGAAGGCGATGAAGTCATTGCAGAACACTCAGTCTTCGGCGGCGACTACATCACTGAGTCAGCTGTTGATGGCGGTCCACTCATCATCACGCTCCGTTCTGGTGCCGTTGAAGGTGCAGCTCCGGCTCAAGACAACCCTGAGGTCGTCGAACTCCGCCCCGAGGTTACCGGTCGCAGCGCACAGGTGGTTAGTGCGACACCCGTCGTTGCCGAGTCTGATAGGCCCGCACTTCGCGAGGCAGATATTGTTGTCTCGGGTGGTCGCGGTGTCGGCTCAAAGGAAGACTTCGGAATCGTCGAGCAACTTGCCGACGCGCTTGGTGCCGGAGTTGGGGCATCACGCGCCGCTGTCGATGCAGGGTATGTGCCACAGTCTTACCAGGTGGGTCAGACAGGGGTAACGGTAACGCCTCAACTGTACGTGGCACTCGGCATCTCAGGCGCGATTCAGCACCGCGCTGGGATGCAGACTTCAAAGACAATCGTTGCCATCAATAAGGATGCGGACGCGCCAATCTTCGAAGTCGCAGATTTCGGAATCGTAGGCGACATCTTCACGGTCGTGCCGCAGGTAATCGAAGGCATCAAGGCTCGACGCGGCGCCTGAGCCGCGCGATAAGAGAGAACAAGCAAATGTCTGATGAGAGTCGACCAGAAGGTCCGCGACGGCAGAGGATGGGGCAGCATGCTGCCCCAACTCGCTCCGCCGCGTCAGCCCCAAGCGGCTTGGAAGCTGGAAAGCCGGCTCCGAATCGAACGCGTATGGGAGCATCAGCTACGGTTTCGGAGGCAGCTCCTGCGAACCGCACAAGAATGGCTGATGCGCCGGCGGCATCGGCTCAGCGTACCCGGATGGGGGCCGCCACTGTTACTCCACAGCCCGAGGTCCCCGCGGAACAACCTGCCGTCCCAGCGACAGCATCGCAAAACGCGACCGAACCAGGCAAGCGGTGGCTTCGACGCGCTATTTTCTGCGCGATTCTGGTTGCTGCGGCGGTTGGGGTGGTTCTCGTTGCTCGTTGGTTGCGAACCTTACCTGAGGTGCAGCAGTTCCTGACGACTTATCCCGGACACGTCGCACTCCCGGAGTCGGCACCGGTGGGTCTGCCTGCCTGGATCGGGTGGCAGCACTTCTTCAACATGTTCTTCATGGTGCTCATAGTTCGCACCGGCCTTCAGGTGCGGCTCGAGAAGAAGTCACCCGGATACTGGAAGCCGAAGGAGCGTTCTTTCTTCTCCCCGAGAGGGGCGACCCCGAAAAAGGTGAGCCTTACCCAGTGGGTGCACCAGTCGCTCGATGTGTTGTGGGTAGTGAACGGTATTGTGTTTGTCGTGCTCCTCCTGGTCACGGGGCACTGGCAGAAAATCGTGCCGACAAGCTGGGAGTTCTTCCCGAACGCCCTTTCTTCGGGGCTGCAGTATGCGTCACTGAATTGGCCGCTGGAGAATGGCTGGATCCACTACAACGCCTTGCAGGTGTTCGCCTACTTCATAACCGTGTTTATTGCGGCGCCGTTTGCTGTGATCTCAGGCATTAGGTTCTCCACGTGGTGGCCTGATCAGCACGCGGGCTTGACGAAGATATATCCCGTCGAAATTGCGCGGGCGATCCATTTCCCGGTAATGCTCTACTTCGTCGGGTTCACCATTGTCCACATATTCCTTGTGTTTTTCACAGGCGCCCTTCGCAACCTCAACCACATGTTCACATCGCGAGACGTCGTCGACTGGTGGGGCCTCGCAGTATTCGGTGGATCGCTCGTCGTCATCGCTGCCGCATGGTGGCTCACTCAACCAATATTCATACGTCCGATTGCTGCTCGCACCGGAACTCTCTCGAAATAGTTAGGTAAAGAAAATGACTCTCGTAACAATGCCGACGCTACCTCGCTTACACCATGTAATCGGCGGTGAGCGCGTTGATAGCTCAGAGAAGCAGGCGGTATTTAATCCGAGCACCGGCGAAGAGGTGGGTGCGCAGGCGGTTGCCACGGAGCAAGACGTCGACGCGGCAGTGCAGGCAGCCGCTCGAGCTTTCCAGTCGTGGCGTCGCACGACCGCTGCCGAACGGTCCGAAATGCTCCTCCGCCTCGCGGATGCGATCGAGGCCGAGGGTGAGACCTTTGCGCGCCTCGAGTCACTCGATGTCGGAAAGCCGATTTCGACTGCACGCGATGAGATCCCTTTCCACACCGATCCACTTCGATACTTCGCCGGCGCGGCGCGTCTCGCGCATGGCTCGTCACTAGGTGAAGTTGGTCCAGGCCTGTACTCGCGTGTCGAGCGCGAACCAATCGGAGTCGTCGGCCTCATCATCCCGTGGAACTTCCCGCTTCTCGAAGCGGTCTGGAAGATCAGTCCGGCGCTCGCTGCGGGCAACACGGTCGTCATGAAAGTTACCGGTATAACCCCACTATCGACGACGCGATTGTTTGAAATTGCTCAAGAGATCTTCCCCCCAGGTGTGCTGAACCTGGTGCTCGGCAACTCGACGGGCGGCAAAGCGCTCGTTGCGCACCCAGGTGTCGGACTCCTTTCACTCACAGGTGCCACGAGTACCGGTAAGCAGGTTGCGGCTGAGGGAGCTCGAACCCTGAAGCGGATGCACCTCGAGCTTGGAGGTAAGGCACCAGTGATGGTCCACCCCGATATCGATCTCCGGGCCGCTGCAGAATACCTTGTCGGTACCGGCTTCGCCAACTCGGGGCAAGATTGCACTGCCGCCTGCCGCGTCATTGTTCACGAAGCAGCCTACGACGAATTCGTAGGGCATTACCTCGATTTCGCCAAGCAGATCGTAATGGGCCAGGGCCTCGATGAGACGACAACCATGGGGCCGCTCGTGTCTGCAGTGCACCGTGACTCTGTGCAGGGATTCGTTGACCGTGCTCGTGGATATGCAAATATTGCGCTGGGTGGAGACGTTGCCGGAGACGGTGGTTACTTCGTTTCGCCTACGGTCGTGCTGGATGCGGCTCAGGACTCCGAGATTATTCGAGAAGAGGTATTCGGGCCAGTCGTATCCATTCAGCGCGCAGAGACGGAAGATCAAATGCTGCGGTGGGCAAACGACTGCCAGTATGGTCTCGCGGGAAGTGTCTGGAGCAACGACCAGAACATCACGCAACGGGCGGCGCGCGAACTGAACTTCGGGACTGTGTGGATTAACACCCACCTCCAAGTACTGCCTGAGGCACCGTTCGGCGGATTCGGAAATTCAGGGTACGGAAAGGAGCTTTCAATGATGGCTCTCGAGGAGTACTCGCGCTACAAGCACGTGATGACGCAGACGTCGTAAGGCTTTAGTTCCTGGAAGATTAACTACCGTTTACTCGAAGGACGCGCATATGTCTGTGGTGACTGAGCGATTCGATTCGACGCTCGTGGTGACGATTGATCGTTATGAAAAACGGAATGCGATCGATCGCAATACCTCGGAGCAGATTGAGTCAGCGCTCAATGAACTCGAAGACGATTCGTCGCTTCGTGCGGGAGTGATTACCGGGACTGGAGGCGTGTTCTGCGCGGGAAGCGACCTCAAAGCAGAAATCGGCTCAAACTATATGCCGAGGGGTGGCGAATACGGAGTGATTCGAAGGCGACGCACGAAACCGCTTATAGCGGCGGTTGAGGGCGTCGCCTTCGGGGGCGGATTCGAAATCGCTCTCGCGTGTGACCTCATTGTTGCGTCGAGAGAAGCAAGGTTTGCCCTGCCGGAGGCGACTCGTGGAACGCTTGCAGCATCCGGCGGCATGTTTCGTGCGCAGCGAGCGCTTCCTCGTAACGTAGCCAATGAGCTATTGCTCACTGGCGAAGCGTTAAGCGCTGAGCGCGCGTATGCGTTCGGTTTCGTGAATGAGCTCTGCGAGCCTGGCAAAGCTTTGTCAGCAGCGGTCGAGTTTGCTCGGCGTATTCGTAAAGCGTCTCCCGCATCAATTCGAGCCACTCTCGCGGTTCGCGACCAAGTGTGGGAACACGTGGAAGCCGTAGGGTGGAATGCTACTGAGGAGCATCTTGAGAGCGTTCGCCGCGGCCCAGAAATGGCTGAGGGAATCGCCGCTTTCTTCGAGCGGCGACCCCCTCACTGGGCCGACTGAAGTGGCAGCTATCGACTGAGAATTGCCGCTCCCTCAAGCGCGAGCTTGTTGCTGTTTAATACAAGAACTCCGTGGTCGGGGAACTCATCACGGTGCTTCTCATAGGCCGCCGAGACAATGGTGCAACCGATGATGACCGATTGCGCTTCACCTGCTTCTGCAACCTCCTGAATGATTCGATCGGCACGCTCTGCGGCCGCTCGCGTATCACTGAGAATAGTGTCACCGTCGATGCCGAGTGCAGTGACTCCGGTGGATGCATTGCTGAACCCATAACTTGTAAGAAGCTGCTCGGTAGGCTCAACAGCTTCATCAATGTCGGTGATCAGATGAAACTTCGGCCCGTATTGGGTTGCCATTCCTGCCACGAGCTGCAAAGGCCCGATTACAGGGACGGGAGCAGCCGAACGGGCTGCTGGCACTGCGGGATCGTAGTAGCACGCAATAACCACCGAATCGAAACCGTCCGCATCTGCATTCTTAACGGCATCAACGACGATCTGTTCCTGGACCGATTCGTAAGAATCGTCATCAGCATCGAATCGATTTACGTGATCGGCGACAACCTCGACACCGGGAAGCGACTCGAACTGCTTTTGCACAAGTGCGTCGAACTCGTCGTCGAAACGCTCATCATTGAAATTGAACGGGGTGAGAAATAGTACCCGCTGTTTTGTCTTGACGTTCATGTCGAGCCTCCAATGGCCATACGTGAGTAAAAGGGGCGAGTTGAGTTCGTCTTATTCGCCACTTTCAAGCATGATCGATTTGGCCAGAATAGCTATCGTGAGTATTTCTGAATAACCGGACGGGCTTATGTATTTCTTCCAATACGGAATTCACCCTCCTCACACTTTACTGAGATGGAGACCTCAGCGATCCACCTGGTATTCGCGATAATTGGTCACCGCAACTCGTTGGCGAGAGTAGGAGAGAGTATGAGCCGCACGGACGGTGCTCAGGACGTACTTATTATTGGGGCTGGCCCCTCGGGCGCGACCTCAGCGCGGGTATTGGCTGAGAGCGGCTTCAATGTGACTGTGCTTGAGCAGGGCACATGGACAAACCGACTCGAAATTGCGGGTGACAAGCTCGAGCGTGAAGTCCTGGGTGCGAGTTCGTGGTCGATCGATCCGAATGTGCGCGGCCGACGCACTGACTACCCGTGCGACGTGAGCGAAGCTGAGATCCACCCAATCAACTTCAATGGTGTCGGCGGAGGCACCGTGCTCTTTGCGGGGGAGTGGCCGCGACTCATCCCCTCCGACTTCAAGCTCAATAGCCTGTACGGAATCGCCGACGACTGGCCAATCAGCTATGAAGATCTTGAGCCCTATTACGACCTCATCAACGAGATGGTGGGCTCGTCGGGATACCCCGGCGATACCGCATACCCGCCTGGGCTCGAGCATCCGCTGCCCGCACTCCCAATTGGACGAATGGGTGTGAAAGCCGCCGAGGGAATGAACAAGCTTGGCTGGCATTGGTGGCCAGCAGCCCAGGCGATTCGCTCAAAGGGTGAAGGTGATCGGGGTGCATGTGCGCGCTGGGCGATGTGCCAGTGGGGTTGCCCTGAGGGTGCAAAGGCGTCGTTTGATATCGCGATGTGGCCCGCGGCCATCGCAGCAGGAGCGAAGATCATCACCGAGGCGCGAGTACGTGAGGTGACCGTTAATGACCGAGGTCTCGCGACGGGTGCGACCTGGATTGATGCCGAGGGAGTGGAGCACCATACAGCGGCATCAGTGGTGATTATGTGCGCGAACGGCGTTGGCACATCGAGAATTCTCCAGATGTCCACTTCCAACCTCTTTCCAAATGGTCTTGCCAACTCATCGGGACTCGTGGGCAAAAACCTGATGCTCCACCCCTTCGTGGGTGTGATGGGTATCTACGAAGAGGATCTCCAGGGCTGGATGGGGCCATTCGGCGCAAGTCTGTTTTCGATGCAGTTTGCTGAGACCGATCTGAGTCGAGGCTTTGCTCGCGGAACCAAGTGGTCGCTCATGCCAATACCGGGGCCGATGGATATCCTCGAGCGTTACCACGACGTGCCGCTCGCGGAGCGTACCGGCGCGGCCGGGCAGAAGCTCGTCGAGAAGGCGCTCGGGCACGCATTTGAGTGGGCAGCCACTATTGAAGATCTTCCAGATGAGCGAAACTACGTTTCATTGAGTCCGGATCTCGTCGACAGCTCAGGATTGCCTGCGCCGAAAATTCATTACACCATCTCCGAAGACAGCAGACGCAATCTTGAGTGGAATGTAGAACGCATGCATGAAGCCCACCGTGCGGCAGGCGCTTATGAAACCAAAGAAGTTCCTTGGATGCCCGGTGTGGGTTGGCATCAACTCGGTACTGCGCGGTGCGGCACTGACCCGTCAACATCGGTCGTTGATGAGTTCGGGCGATCGCATGACGTGCCTAATCTGTTTGTTATGGACGGCAGCGTCTTTGTCACATCGTCGGCAGTGAATCCGACAGTGACAATCGCTGCCTTCGCAGCTCGGGCTACCGAGCATCTTGTTGAGAATGCAGCAAATCAGGAGGTACCGCTGTGTGTGAAGAAGTAGAGGTCACAATGGATGACGTGACGCGTCAGGGAGTAGCCCGGGTGATGGATGTTCTTCTGCCGGGCACAGAAGTGTTGCCTCGAGCGACTGCCGTCGATGCTCAGGGAGAACTACTTGATCGAGTGCTGCGGGCCGACCCGAAGCTTGAGCCGATTGTTCGCAGATGTGGTGAGCAGGCAGCTCAAACGAGCGAGATTTCGCTCGCTGACGTCGAGCAATGGATGGGTGAGGACACGGAGCGTCTCGTCTTTGCATTGCATGCCGCCTACTACATGTCGAAGGACGTGCGACAGGCATTGAACTACCCGGGTCAGGGCCGCGTCCCAGTCGCGGAAGCAACTCCTGACCAATTGGTCTCGCCAGAGCTCATCGCGCCGGTGATCGAGCGCGGACCAATCTACGTTCCAACCCCGGAGTAGGGCTGCATTGGGTGACAAGACACTGAAGACCATCGTGGTGTGGGCGCATCCAAGGGAGGACTCGCTCACTGGGAAGGTAGCAAGCGACGCTATCGATGAGCTGCAGAGTTTAGGTCATGATCTCACCGTGGTCGACCTATATCGCTCTGCTTTTGAACCTATTCTCCGTGAACCAGACGAGCCTGATTGGGAAAATCTCGATAAAGAGTACAGCCCTGATGTCATGGAACACATCAAAGAATATGGTCAGGCTGACTCAGTGGTGTTTGTTTTCCCGGTGTGGTGGTACTCATTTCCTGCCCTGATGAAAGGGTACGTCGATCGCGTCTGGAACCACGGTTACTTCTACGGAGGTGGACGAAGGATTGGATTCGAAAGGGTGTTGTGGGTTGCTCTGGCCGGAGATACCCAAGAAGCCTTTGCAAAGCGTAACTATGACGAAATGATGGAGCGCTACCTCAATGTGGGAATTGCGCAATATTGCGGTGCCAAACATAGTGAAGTGGAATTTCTGTACAACACGTTGGCTGAAGGAGTGGCCGACATGTCATTCCACGTCTCATCACTCCGTAGTCAAGCGCGGAGGGCCGTGCAACGGGTAGTGGCGTTTGCAGACGTAACGAGTGTTTGAAAGGAAGGCCATGCCGGGGGAACAGTGGGACGTTATTGTCATTGGAGCAGGGTTCTCTGGGCTGGTAGCTGCGCGCGATTTGACCGAGCAGGGCTATCGTGTGCTCGTTTTAGGGGGGGCGCGCGATAGGCCGGGTGGGCGGACCTGGTACCGGAAGTTTTCTGGTACCGACCACATGGTTGAAATCGGGGGTGTAATACCTGCCGGAGGTTGAAGTGCTCGCCGTCGACACGCATGACTGGGTGACGATGCTTGTTGACCCTGGCTGGATCTCGAGCGGCGACTATCGCGCCTTCGAGAAACCTCACAGGAATGTGTACTTTGCAGGGACCGACCATCCAAATCTCCGTACAGGGTGGGTCTCTGGCGTCATAGCGAGCTGAAAGGCTATCGCTGCCCAAATAGCGGAAGATCTCTTATCGGATTCAACGACACAGCTGCCATCCAACTTGTATGCGTTGGTCAAATTCTGGGAAATTTCCAATTCGATAGCGCGGCTTCGTGAAATAAACAAGCTGTTGATTTTTTGGTCAGCCTAACGTAGATGGCTGAGGTGGATATTTCTTGACCTTTTGAGTCATGTCTCATTTTTCTACTGCAAAGGAGCACAAACTAATGAGTTCAGAAACCGGTATAGCGGCGATTATTCCGCCAGACACCAAAGCCCAGGGCAAGCTGCATGGCAACCTAGGCGTACTCGATGTCATATTCACAGTTGTTGCTTACAACGGTCCTGCTGTGGTTTTCATGGGGTTCCTTCCCGTTCTGATCCTCTGGGGCAACGGCCTTGGTGCGCCGGCGATGATTCTTGCTGCCGGCGTATTGCTCACCGTGGTTGCAACAGGTCTTATTAATGTCTCTGAATCCATCAAACGCCCCGGCGGTTTCTATGCGCTTGTTTCAGCGAGCCTCGGCAGAGTCGTCGGGCTTGGTACCGGCTTTACAGCGTTGCTTACCTACTTTGCTGCGCTGCTGAGTGTGTACGTAATTGGCGGCCAAGCATTTTCCGACTTCGTCGTGAACTTTATGGGCGGAGAGCCCATTCCTTGGTGGATCGTCGGCTTGGGTTGCCTCGTGGTAGTGACAATCCTTGGCCATTTCAACATTCAGTTCTCTGCGAAGGTTCTCGCGGTATTTCTCTCGCTCGAGTTCCTGCTCATTCTCGTGTACATCATTGCGGTGCTTGCGCAAGGCGGTGCTGACGGATTTAGCTTTGAATCCTTCACGCCCGAGCACATGTTTTCGGGGGCCCTCGCAGTAGGCGCACTATTCGCAATTACCATCTTCGGTGGATTCGAAGCGACCGTAATTTTCCGCGAGGAGGTGCGTGACCCAGACAAGACGATTAAGCGTGCGACCTATGGCGTCATCGCGCTGCTCGCCGGCAGCTACGCCGTACTTGCGTGGGTGTTTATCAATGCCTATGGTCCTGCAGTGGTCATGGAGATCCTCACCCAAGACGTCGCTGGAGCCTCAGGCGCGAGCGTGCGTGAGTACGTTGGCGACATCGGCTACCTGTTTGCGAACGTTCTGCTCTTTACCAGCGCCTTTGCGTTGCAATTGGCATCTCACAATATTCTGACTCGCTACGTGTACAACTTCGGGGTCGATAAGATCTTCCCGAAGGCAATGGCTGCTACTCACCCGAGGCACGTCTCACCATATAAAGCATCTGCAGCAGTTTCGATTGTCGCTGTCGTCGGCGTCTTCGGCGTCGCAGTCTCAGGAATCCCGAATGCCACGCTCTACGCGACCGTCGTGTCGTTCGTGACATATGGAATGATCATTCTTGTCTCGACTCTGTCCTTTGGAATCGGTGTGTACATTCTTAGGAACAAAACGAGCAGCGCTTTGCACGCTATATTGATCTTCGTCGCCGGTGCAATATTTACTGCAGCGATGATTTTCGCGAGCGTGAGATTCGACTTGCTCAGTGGTCTAGTGGGAACACCCGCAATTGTCATGCTCACCGTCTGCTGGCTCTTCATTCTTAGCGGTGTCGTCCTTGGTATCTACCTGAAGAAGAACCGTCCCGACATCTACGCTAACGTCGGCCGGCGAGACAACTAGTAGTCATTTAAGCCCCAGATGGATCTGCCACTCGCTAAACCGTTCGCGAGTGGCAGATCTTATGTATGGGAGCTTTGTTTGCTGAGTAGTACGTTCTCCACTTTTGGTCTCGTTATGCGTGCTCCGGGCGGTAGAAACACCAGACAGTCTTGACTCACTTGGTAAAACAACCATGTGTCCATGCGAGAGACGAGAGGTAGGAATGACATATGGAAACACTCGAACAGATCCTTGCAAATGAAACTCCGACGTTTTCGCATGCTGAACTCGAGTCAACTATGGAACGGCTCTACGGGTTCACGAGCAAGGTTCAGACAGTCCTGTCGAGCGAGCGCGACCAAGTTGTGCTCCTCCGTGGTGAATCCTGTGAAGAGAGAATTCTGAAAGTCTCAAATTCTGCCGAGCTTGAGAGCAATGTCAGCCTTGAGAATGCGGCAGCTGAATGGGTGAGGCGGGCGGATCCCGATCTTCCACTCGCGGGACCGATGCCAACTTTGACAGGAGAACTGAGCGGGTCACTCGACGGACATTTCGTTCGGGTTTACCCGAAGCTCGAGGGAACCGCGTCGATTCATGGATCGACCCTTGGGTCTGATGAGATCAAGCAGTATGGCGAAGCAGTCGCGAGATTCGCTAAGGCGCTCCGCGGCTTCTTTCACCCTTCTGCCGACCGAAAAGTCTTGTGGCATATCGAGTCACTCGACCGTGTTCGGAATATGACCCATCACCTCGGTGAGTCAGGGCGCCGCCAAATGGTAGAGCGGACCTTCGAGCGTTTTGATGCGCGCGTTGCGCCGCGTTGGAATTCATTGCGCGCGCAGGTCGTGCATTCCGACATGTTGCTCGATAACGTGCTCATGGATGACGGTATCGTGAGCGGAATTATCGATCTTGGTGATCTTACGCATACCGCACTCGTCGCCGATGTTGCTGCAGCGTTCACATCGCTTGGTGACATGCGACAAGGCGACGATCTGTTCACAGCGTTTCGCCTCTTCCTTGATGGTTATGAGAGGATCACTCCGCTCGAGCCCCTTGAGCGCGAACTGCTCGGCGACGTGCTTGCAGCACGACTTGCTACGACGGTGACACTCGGTGCATGGCGTGCTGCCGAGCATCCAAACAATGCTGATTTTCTCGAGGCATGGGAGGGTGCTGCGTGGAGCCAGCTCGAACAACTCGATGAGCTTGGACCGGAGGCGGTTGCGCAGAAGCTTGGCGTATATCCGACGGTGTTGCCCCAATCCTCTCTCCTTGAAGAGCGGAATCGCGTATTTGGGTCGGGACTTGTCCCACTCACGTATAGCGATCCGCTGTACCCGGTGTCTGGCCGTGGCGCCACCGTTACCGAGGCTGACGGCACAGTTCTTGTCGATGCGTATAACAACATTCCTTCGCTTGGTTACGCTCACCCGCGAGTTGCCCGAGCGATTGCAGACGAGACACGCACACTTTCCACGAACTTGCGGTACTTGCATCCGCGCGCGATTCAATTAGCTGAGCGAATTATTGAGTCGATGCCTGCGGATCTCGGTCTCGACACGGTACTGTTCATGAACTCGGGAAGCGAGGCCAACGATCTCGCATGGCGTATCGCGTCTGCGGCTTCGGAGCGCGACGGTGCGATCGTTACTGACATGGCGTTCCACAGTGTGACGATGGCCGGTACAGAGCTATCGCCGGGTGAGTGGTTGCAGGATATGCGGGCTGATCGCATAGCGCGCTTCACGCCCGGTGGATCAATTGAGAATGCAATCGATGTTCTTGCTTCACGTAACCTCAAAGCAGCCGCTATGTTCGTTGATCCTGTATACGGGTCCGACGGAATTCTCACCTTCAGCAAGGAATACCACGCCGCACTCAGCGCATCGGCACACGCTGCCGGAATCCGTGTCGTCGTCGATGAAGTTCAGGGCGGTTACGCGAGAACTGGCGAGCATCTGTGGTCGTTTGCGGCTGTTGGTCTCCGCCCTGACATCGTCACTCTCGGGAAGCCGATGGGCAATGGATACCCGATCGCTGCCGTGGTGGCGCGCTCAAGCGATGTCGATGCGCTCGGACGACACCAGGAGCTGTTTAGTAGCTTCGCCGGGTCGCCAGTCGCGGCCGCTGCCGGCCTCGCCGTGCTCGATGTCATTCGAGACGAAAACCTCATCGCCGAATCTGCTCGAAAGGGAGCGTATCTGCGTGAGAGAATTCTCGAGGAAATTGGCGGATCGCCGAACTTCAAGGGGTTCCGGGGAATCGGGCTGCTGTTCGGTGTCGAATTCGATGGCCATGGATCAGGCAAGCCGATCGTAGATTTCGCGCGGCGCGAGGGAGTCATGCTCAGCGCCACAGGATTCGCGTGGGACACGATCAAGATCCGGCCTCCATTGGTGATCACAGATGCCCAACTCGACTTTGTTGCGCGAACCATTGGGCGTGCGGTCGCAAACAGTCGTTAAGCGCACGAGACAGGAGTAGACATCGTGACGAATGCGCCGGGACTTTGGTTCGAGGAATTCACTCTTGGGCAAGAGTGGATTACCCCGAGACGGACAATCACTGACGCAGATGTGGTCGGGTTCGTCGGTCTTACCGGGTCGGCGGTCGACGTGGATCCCTCCGGCAGGTTGATAATGCCGGAGGCCGGTGCGGTCGCGATCGCAACGGGACTTGCCTGGGTGAGACTCGGCATCAATGAAGGAACTGCAATGGCCGTGCTCGGGATGAAAGACTGGTCGTTCATCGAGCCAGTGTGCTCCGGGGACACGGTTTATGTTATGCAGCGTATTGCTGCGCTTCGACCTTCCCGAAGCAAGCCTGATCGCGGGATCGTGGAGTTTGAGTTCGAGATTCGCACCCACGAACACAAGGTATGTCAGCGCGGAACATGGGTCTTTCTCTGGAGCAAGAAGCCTGAATAGGGTTCCCTCTCTATAGCAAGCTTCCAGGGATAGGAAATATTCCGCAAGCAATGGATCTATGTTGTGATTCTTACAGGAAATGAACCCGTCGGAGTTGCGTACGCTCAGAGTACATTCGATGTCGTTTTTGTGCCGCGAGAGGGGAAGCGCTCATGACCTTGTCAGATCGTTACTCAATACTGTTTGAACCGATCAAGGTCGGGCCGCACACTGCGAAGAACCGTTTCTGGTCTACTCCGCACGCTATTGGCTACGGCATCGATAATGTGGCTTCTCAGGCAGGCGTGCGATCAACACGTGCTGCTGGGGGTTGGGGTGTGGTCTTTACTGAGGCGAACACAATCTCTCCAGACATGGACAAGACTCCATTCAAGATGTCGCGAATGTGGGACGAGGGAGACGTACGCAACCAAAGGTTCGTCGTAGACGAGATTCGCCGAAACGGCGCTCTTGCGGGTATTGAACTCGAGTACAACGTATCCGTGAACCCTATGGCAGAAGGCCGTGGGCTTCAGCCAAAGATGGTTTCTGGCGGAATCGGTGATTCGGGCCTCTCAGTGGCATACGCCGGCACGCTTCTCGAGCTTGACCGTGAAGGTATCGAGGAGATCAAGCAGATTTATGTGTCTGCAGCACTCCGCGCACGCGATGCCGGATTCGATCTCGTGACCTTCCACGCCGGTCACGCTGCGTCAATCATCGCTCACTTTCTCATTCCCTACTACAACACGCGTACCGATGAGTACGGGGGATCGGTTGAGAACCGCACCCGCTTTGCGCGCGAAATGCTTCAGGCAGTTCGTGACGCAGTTGGGCCTGGTATCGCGTTCGGACTTCGGCTTGGCGTTGATACGCTCGACGAGCCCATCGGACTGGGAGACCGTGGACTTCGCTCTGATGGCGACACACCAGAGGTCATCAAGCAGCTCGATGACCTCGTTGACTACTGGGATTTCGTCCCGGGAGTCGTCGACTGGGGGATTGACGCGCAGTCCTCGCGAACGGTTGCCGAGAACCACGAGAAGAAATGGGTAGACGGTCTCAAAGCGTTTACAACAAAACCAGTCGTCAACGTCGGGCGCTTCAACAGCCCAGACACAATGGTCGAGGTGCTGAAATCAGGTCAGTGCGATTTCATCGGCGCGGCGCGTGCGGGTATTGCTGACCCATATTTGCCCGAAAAGGTGCGCACGAATAATATCGGCGACATTCGTGAGTGCATTGGATGCAACATCTGTGTCTCACGCGACATGATTTCAATGCCGCTGCAGTGCACGCAGAATGCGACAGCGGGCGAGGAATTCCGGCGCGGTTGGAACCCCGAGAACTTCACCCCCGCAAAGAACCGAGACGAGCCCGTGCTCATTATCGGCGCTGGTCCAGCGGGCATGGAATGCGCGATGATTCTCGGCAAGCGAGGGTTCGAGAACGTGCACCTCGTTGAGAAGGACTCCAAGATCGGCGGCAGCATCAATTGGGTCTCCAATATCCCGGGCCGACACGAATGGCGTCGCCTCGTCGAGTACCGTGAGCTACAACTCAGCCAGCTCGACAACGTCGAAGTGATCCTCAACACCGAATTCACCGCAGAAGAGGCGCTTGAGTACGGCGCCGGAATAATCATCGCCGCTACCGGGTCGCATTACATGCGTAACGGCATCGACCCCTACAACCGGCTGCCAATCGGTCTCGATCCTGTGTATGGAGAGAGGGT
This sequence comes from Leucobacter denitrificans, assembly GCF_014396385.1. NCBI lineage: Bacteria > Bacillati > Actinomycetota > Actinomycetes > Micrococcales > Microbacteriaceae > Leucobacter > Leucobacter denitrificans. Next base: position 1,350,171 of record NZ_CP060716.1, on the reverse strand, counting down.
TCTCACGCCGGAACAAGTAGTGCGCGATGGAGTTGAGGTCGGTAAGCGCGTCGTTGTAGTCGACTACGACGGATACTTCATGGGGCCCGGCATTGCAGAGATGCTAGCGAAGCGAGGGTGTGAAGTCGTGCTGGCAACAAGGGGCGAGCATATCGGCGAGTATCAGCGGTACACGCTTGAGATTTCGCACACACTTCGCGACCTTCGAGATCTCGGAGTGAAGCTCCGCACCGAAACCTCAGTGATACCGGCCGGAGATTCCAAGGTCGCCCTGGTTTCTCCCGACTGGCAAGAGGAGTTCGAGTTCGACAATATCGTGCTGGTCGGCCCAAGAACCTCAGACAATGGCCTCTTCAAGGGCCTGCTTGATCGAAGAAACGAGTGGGCTGAGAATGACGTTTCAATGGTGCACCGAATCGGCGACAGTGTGCGACCACACTTCATTGCCGAGGCTATATTCTCAGGGCATCGCCTCGCCCGTGAGATCGATTCCGAGAATCCCGCGAAGCCGCTGCCATTTATTCGTGAGCGCCGAATCATCGACGCGACGCCCGAAGATTATCAGCTCGGCGCCAAGGCCTTGTCGAGCATCTACTGAGATTCGAAGAATTACAAATTAGGAGAACAGACATGACGACCACTCCCCGCAATATTCTCATCACTGGTGCTGGCAGCGGAATCGGCGCTGCTGTCGCGAAGGTGTTTACCGATGCCGGTGATCGCGTTCACCTGCTCGATATTTCAGCAGATCGACTCGCCCAGGTTGCTCAGGAGCTCCCTACTGAGCTTGTTGAGCAGTACCCCGTAGACGTCACTGACTTTGACGCCGTGCAGGAGGCAGTGGCGAAGGTCGCTTCCCACGGATCCATCGACGTACTTGCTGGTTGCGCAGGTGTGTTCGACGGTCTTGCGACTGTGGAGACAACGACTCGCGAGTTGTGGGACCGCGTTATCGATATCAACCTCACCGGCACATTCAATGTGGTCAAACCGGTGGCGGCTCAGATGATTTCGCAGAAGTCGGGAAGCATCGTGCTCATGAGCTCAATTGCCGCGCACCGGGCAACCCCTGATGGCCTTGCCTACGATGCATCGAAGGCGGGCCTCGAAGGAATGACGCGGCGCCTTGCAGTCGATCTGGGTCCACATGGCATTAACGCAAACATCGTTGCACCTGGCGTCATTCGTACTGGTATTCGCGCGACATCTGAGGAAATCTTGGGCGAACTTGTTCCGGACACCAATGTTGGTGTCGGCACAAACCCAGAGCTCCGAGACATGCTCGTGCCACTCCGTCGAGCTGCTGAGGCGTCAGAGGTTGCATCTACCGTGTTCTTCCTCGCTGGCGAGGGCGCCTCTTACATCAGCGGCGACGTGATTCACGTTGACGGTGGCTGGATAGCGGCATAGGTAGCATCATGTCTTTGCAGATGCCAGAAGGTAAGCGGCTTGCGATCTCGCTGAGCCCCGATTTTGACGCGCACAGTGTGTGGATCGGGACATTCCGAACCTCATCGCAGTCTGCACTTTCGCGGGGCGAGTTTGGGGCAGAGGTCGGTGCGCCACGACTCTTGGAGACGTTCGCCCGATACGGGATCACCACGACATGGTGTATTCCGACCCATACCATGCAGACGTTCCCTGAACGTGTAGCAGCGGTAGTCGACGCTGGTCATGAAGTCGCCGCGCACGGTGTTTGGCACGAATACGTACCAAAACTAGAACTCGATGAAGAACGCAGGCTCATGGAGCTTCAACTCAACCTGCATGAGAAGCACATCGGTCGTCGACCGCGCGGGTACCGTTCTCCTGCGCTCGACATCACCGATAACACTCTCAGCGTACTTGAGGAGTTCGGACTCGAGTGGGATTCGTCGCTCATGGGACGGGACTTCGAGCCTTACCATCCTCGTCTTGTGACATCGATTGATCTTGAGCAAGGCAATTCATTTGGAAAGCCTTCTTCAGTTCTCGAGATACCTGTGTCGTGGGGTCTCGATGATTTCCCTGAACTTGAACTCTTGAAGGGAAATGCGACGCAGCAGTCGAACGAGGCGGTGTTTCAGCGGTGGAAGGATGCATTCGATTTCGCATATGAACGTTGCCCCGGCGGCATCGCAACATGGACACTCCACCCGCAGACCATTGGGCGTTCGTACAACCTGCTAATGCTCGAACGATTCATCGAGTACATGCAATCGCACGAGGGAGTGTGGTTCCCAACTCTCTCGGAAGTCGTCGATGCCTGGCGTACCGACGATAACGCACCGGCCAACTCGGTCAAATAAGTATTCTTCGCAAAGGACTCCAAAATGGCAAGCAAATACATTACTCCGGGACTCGATGAGGAACACGTCGCGCTTCGAGAGATGGTGAGAGATTTCGTTGATCAGCGAGTGATTCCAGGTGCTGGAGAGCGTGATCGGGGAGATATCTATCCAGAAGAGCTCCTGCCCGAACTCGCCGAGCTCGGCCTCTTCGGTTTCACTATTTCCGAGGAGTTTGGAGGCTCTGACGCCGACTATATGAGTTACGGCGTGATCTTCGAAGAACTCGCGCGAGGACAGATGAGCCTCGCAAGTCTCGTATACACAAATACGAGTGGCGGGTACCTCATCGACAAGTTTGGCACCCAGGCGCAGAAGGAGAAATTCCTTCCAGGCATAGTCGCGGGTGAGCGGATGAGTGGCATCGCCATGACCGAGCCGTCGACCGGTAGCGATCTCAAACAAATCAAGTTGACTGCCCGTCGAGAAGGCGATCACTACGTGCTCAATGGGTCGAAGATCTTCATTACGCATGGGCGCCGAGCGAATCCATTGCTTCTCATGGTGAAGACCGATCCAACGATTGAGCCTGCCCACCGAGGTGGCATCAGCTTGATGCTGCTCGAGCACGATACGCCCGGATTGAGCTATGGGAAGGATTTCGAGAAGCTCGGCCATCGAGGTCTTGAACTCGCCGAACTCGTATTTGAGAATGCAATCATCCCCGCCGAGAATCTGCTCGGCGAGGAAGAGGGTAAGGGCTTCTATCAAATGATGGCGGCACTCGATCGCGGTCGCATTTACATGGCCGCTGCCTCCACGGGCATGGCTCAGGCGAGCTTGGAGCAGGCCCTTTCTTATGCGTCTCAGCGTGAGACCTTTGGTAAGCCTCTCAGCGATCGACAGGCTATCCAAATCAAGCTCGCAGACATGGCGACGACGATTGAGGCTTCGCGGCTCTTATATATCAATGCAGCGCGGAAGACGATGGCTGAAGGCCGCGCAAGCGGTGCATCTGCGATGGCAAAGATATTTGCGACCGAGAACGGTCTCAAGGTCACGTATGACGCAATGCAGATACTCGGTGGATCAGGGTACATCAAGGAATTCCCTGTCGAACGATACTTCCGAGATTCGGCGCTCATGCCGATCGGAGAGGGATCGAACGACGTGCTCCGATTCGTGCTGGCGAAAGAACTGGTCGCAGGTCTGAAGTAGTCGGCGCGAAATTTAGAACTAAAGAAGGAGACTACTGGAATGACGAACGAACAAGCTGCTGAGCAGAAGTACTGGAAGACCGGAATTAGCCGGATCGAACCAGAACATATCTATATCCGCGGCTACGACCTTGAACAGCTCATAGGACTCCCATTCGCTGCGACGACATTCTTGCAGCTTCGGGGGCGGTTGCCTTCACCAGGGGAGGCACGCGTAGTCGATTCAATCCTCACTAGCATCTTGGATTATGGGCTCGAGAAGGCAGGCACCGCAGCGGCGCGCTTCATTGTCTCAAGCAACCCAAACATGCAGGCAGGCCTTGCCACGGCAATTCTGGGCGCGGGCGAGCATAGCGTGGCCCCGGAGAACGCAGCTCGCTTCATTCAGGAGCAGTACTCAGCTTTTGAGGAGTCGGGAAGTGCTGACATGGCAGAGTTCGCAGCGGGTGTCGTTGCCGACGCCTCTGCCAAACGATACCGAATTCCTGGTTTTGGTCACCCCGTTTTCCGAGGCGAGGACCCGCGGGCGCAAAAGCTCAAGCGCATCGCCGTCGAGGCGGGAATTTGGGAAGGCCCAGCGAAACTCTACGAAGCAATTCACGCTGAGTTCGTGAAGAACCCGAAGGTTGCACATTTCCCAATTAATGACGTTGGAATGCTTGCCGCTCTGTGCGTGGCGATGGAGTTTACACCTGAAGAGGCAACTGCCCTTGCTGTTATAGGTACCCTCCCTGGTGTAGCCGCACACATTACTGAGGAAATCACTTCGGGGCGCCTTGTACGCCAGGTACAGCGAAGCGAGGCTAAATATGATGTGCCCGAGCTCGACCTGCAGGCCGACATGGCCGCCGCTGGGTGGGATGTAGACACAACTCAGTCAGGCTCATGATGCGATACGTCGCGAACACCGGGATCCACCCCGCCGGGATACCGATCGGGGTGATCATGATGAACGCGAAGGTGCCGTACCCGCCGGGATCTCCGAACAATGCGCGCACGTTTGAATACCCGGTCACACACGAGACGATCGCTGAAGCGAACTATGAGTCACTCATCTACGCTCCTGCCTTCGATAAACTGCGCGATCAGTTCATTGAAGCTGGACATCGACTGGTTGAGCGCGGCGTAAAAGCAGTGGTCGGCAGTTGTGGATTCATGGTGCTGTTTCAGCGCGAACTCGCCGAGGCCCTACCGGTACCCGTTTACTCATCGAGCCTCATTCAACTGCCATTGATCTCTCAAACGATTTCTCCGGCTAAGCAGGTGGGAATCCTCACCTTCTCCGCCGAGTCGCTGACGTCGCGTCACATGGAAATCGCAACGGCCGGTTTGCCCTTGCGCTACGTAATTCACGGCCTCTCACATCGACCGGCATTTCGCGCTGCGGTGGCTGAGGAAAGCGGAAGCTTCGAGTTTGAGGAGATGGAAGCGGATCTCGTAGCTGAAGCCCTGGAGATGCAGAAACAGAATCCAGATCTTGGGGCGATTTTGCTCGAATGTACGGACCTGCCTCCGTACGCCCCTGCAATTCGAAAAGCAACGGGTCTTCCTGTGCATGATGTGATGACACTCATCGACTGGGCACATCGGGCGGCTGAGCCTCGCGTGTACCCGCATATGACGTAGGTAGGTCAGAAAACGTAGAGGGGTGGAGATCAACCGATCTCCACCCCTCCTTTTTACGATGTCATGGTTACGCTCGTAGAGCTGCAGCCAGTTCGTCAAACACCTCAACGTAACGATCCACCTCGGCGTCGCCGTGTGTGACCGAAAGCGTCCATTCTTCCTCGCGACCCGGTGCCATAAAGACCCCGCGGTTCACGTTGAAGAGCCACGCCAGTGTCGTGAGTGCCGTAGTGAGCTCCATGGCTTCAGCACTCACAAAATAGCTTTCGTAATCGGTGACAGGTGTGTCCGAGAATACGATACATCCCTTTGCCCCGATGCCTACGGTGTGAGCAATGAGGTCGTACTTGGCGATGACCTCATTGCACCCAGCTAGGATCCGGTCATTGAGATGCGCGAGGTGAGCGTAAGCATCGTCGGTGAGCACCTCAAAAAGGTTCGCGCGTGCAGCCGCAATTGTGAGCGGATTACCGTTGTAGGTTCCGACCTGATTCACTTCGCCACTCTCAACGAGCTTCGAAGCCTCCTCGGTCATGCCAACCGCACCACTCGGGAGTCCGCCTGCGAGCGCCTTTGAGATCGTGAGAATATCTGGAGTGACACCGAACTTCTCGGTGGCACCACCTGCTGCGATGAGCAGGCCAGTCTTAACCTCATCGAAAATGAGAACAATGCCATGTTTGCGTGTGATCTCGCGCACCTTCTCGAGGTAGCCGGGTAGCGGAAACACGACGCCAAGGTTCATCATCGCGGCTTCCATGATGACGCACGCCGGCTTACGGCCCTCGTTTGCGAGTTCCTCGATACGCCGTTCCATCGCTTCGGCGTCATTGAAGGGTACTGCAACCGTCATATCGACGATGCTCTGGGGTATGCCCCCTCCATACGAAATCGAGGCGTAATTATCCCGGGTTCCTCGAATCTCCGGATCATCCATTCCTGCGGATCCCACTGACACCATGACCGCGTCGTGGTGGCCGTGGTAGGAACCGAAGATTTTCATCACAGTGTCGCGACCAGTCATCGCGCGGGCAATACGGATCGCATCCATCGTGGACTCGGAACCAGAATTCGTGAACCGCCATTTGGGAAGTCCGAAGCGGCGCCCGAGTTCTTTCGCCACGATTGCGGCATCGCCACTTGGTGCGCCGAAGTGGGTGCCCAGCGGGAAGCGCTCGGCAATCGCCTCGCCGATCACCGGGTTTGAATGGCCTTGGATCATCGCACCGAAGCCATTCATGTAGTCAATGTACTCGTGACCGTCAACATCCCAAATTCTCGGTCCGTGTCCACGCTCGATCGAAATCGGATACGGCTCAATCAACTGATACGACGAGGCGACGCCGCTAGAGAGGTGTGTCGATGCTTCCTCCCAGCGCTTCTTCGAATTTGGGGTTCGTTCGATCAGCTTGGTTAGTTCCTGCTCGGTCAGTTCATCTACTCGTTCGCGATTGATTGGGGTACCCATAAGCGTCCTCGCTGTCTTTCTTATAGGGTCTGCTACGTCGAAGTCAGACGGTTGAGGCGCAGCCATTCACCGCGCGCACTTCTCATTGTGTTAGAGGAACTGGAAAGCGGACATTGGTGAAAATCACGAAGATTAGGCCGAACCTAGAGAAAACACACATGAGGAGCCTGGTTCGTTGTCTCTCTACGAGCTGCTCACTTACCCAAATACGAGGCCGGGGTTGGTGATGCGCCACCAAAGATCCGGCTCGCTGAATTCTGAGGTGCGCACGATCGGGATCGCGGTTTCGCCCGCCGGGCCCGTTACTGTAAGTGAACTCGCATCAGCAGAGATTGAGCGCTCGGCAGTTTCGCCCGGCAGCAGCACAGCGCTCGCCTCACCGTCTGCAACGAGCGGTGCAACTTGACCATCGACCGAGGTGAGGGTCGCGACTTGCTCACCGGCTTTGACGACGGACACCTCGCTCGCGAGCCCTCCCATCGCGGTGAGCACCTCGCGACCTGACGCCGCACGGTCCTCCTTCGAAGCTCGATCGAGCGTAACCGCGATGCTGGTGGCTTCACGACCGTCGACATCGATGTGCTGTGAGACGACGAAGTTATACGAGGAGTAGATTGTGCCGGTCTTCGTACCCACAATCCCGGGCATGGAACCGAGTAGGGGGTTCGAGTTCTCAATCGTGCCGATACCCCACGGCATCTCAGCGGTCTGCATGCCGTTGAGTTCGGCGATCGCGGGAATCTCCAACGCGAGCCTCGCGACGCGCACGAGATCCGCAGGATTCGCCTGATCTTTCGTGTCCATGCCGGTCGGCTCGACGAGTGTGATCGAGGGGAGATCGTACTTGATTTTCCAGGCCTCAAGCTTTTCGAGAAACGCCTCGATGCTCCCAAACCTCCACAGCGCATACGAATGAGCTACATCGTTGGCAGACGGAAGAAAAATGAACTTGAGCATGTCGCGCTGAGTGAGCTCTGCTCCGACAGGAATATAGAACGCGACCCCGTCTTGAGCGATGTAATAGTTTGTGAGTTCAGCGTCTTCTGCGGTCCAGGTGTAGGTCTCGCCCTCGGTGCCCGGTTCGAGTGGATCCTCATCCATGCTCACAAGCACCATGATGAGCTTCGTGATGCTCCCGAGTGGGTGTGTTTCGTCGTCGTTTGACCACACATCATCATCGTCTGCCCATCCGATTGCGGTCGGAAGCGTCTGCGCGTCGACGACTGCTTGGGCGGTGCTTGGATCCGCCTCCACGATCGCCGTCTCAGCTGAAGCGAGCGCAAGCGTCGGCTCGGGCAGATCGGCCATCGCGGCCTCAGCAACGTATCCGCCACTTCCGAGCAACAGCACGGCGACGAGTGAGGTGAAGAAGAGCCTCCGCCGACGTCGCTGACTGAATCGCCGGGGTGCAGTGCTCATGCAGAAAGCCTAATACGCCGTGGTTGAGTGAACGCCGGTGTGGATCCACTACCTGCGCGCGAGCTGCTCTGTGAGCCGGTGCGCGTGTTCAAGAAGCAGCCGCCCGAGCTCGGGCCTGCGTTCGGGGCTGAAGCGGGGTTCGATACCCGTGAGGCTGAGCGCCCACGCGGGTTGCCCTGACCGTGTGAAGACAGCCGCCCCCATGCCCCAGCTACCCTCGACGATCAGCCCGGGGTTCACGGCGTACCCGAGTCGCCGCGTCTCCTGAATGCGCTCGCGCACTGCCTCCACGTCGTGCGCGTCACCGAACTCTCCGGTGAGTTGCGCGTCTGCGAGGTACCGATCCACCGCGTCTTTGGGAAGGAACGAAAGAATCGCAAGCCCCGCCGACGCGACGCCGAGCGGAAACCGCTTGCCCTCGTAGAGCACGAATGAGCGGATCGGAAAGCTGCCGTCTTGCCGCACGAGACAGACTGTTTCACCGCCCCGACGCACGGAGAAGAACGCGCTCTCGCCGGTGTCGGCCGCAAGCGCTGCGACGTGCTCGCGGGCGATCTCGGTGACGTCATAGCGCTCGGCGGCGACCGCGCCCATGAGGTAGATTTCGGGGCCGAGAAGCCAGTTGCCGTTGTGCTGGTTGCGATCCACAAACCCTTCTGCCGCGAGCGCAGAAAGGAGCCGGTGTGCGGTTGGCCTGGTGAGCCCGGTCGCGCGGGCGACGTCGCTCGTGCCGGTGCCGTCTGGCATGCGGGTGCTGAGTTCGCGCAGCACCCTGGTCATGCGGCTCACGACTTGTGTGCCCGAAGATGAAACTAGGGTGTTCATAATGTGAACGATAGCAAGGAATTTCCTCACCAGGCGAGCAATTTGATTCGCAGGGGCTTGCAGCATTGCAGTCAGCCATTAGCCAGGCGTACGGTAAGAGTGCAAATTGGCCGCGGTCACATCATGAACGGCGGCCACATCACGGACATTGGAGGCAACGTGGCTTCAAAAGTTTACGAAACTGCGGCGGAGGCGCTTGCAGAAGTCGTGCGCGACGGCATGACGGTCGTCGTCGGGGGATTTGGCCTGAGCGGCAACCCCACGAACTTGATCCGCGCGCTGCGTGATTCGGGTGCGAAGAACCTGACGGTCGTGTCGAACAACATGGGGGTCGACGGACAGGGGCTCGGGCTGCTGCTCGAGAATCAGCAGGTCTCGAAGGTGCTCTCGTCGTACGTCGGCGAGAACAAGCTCTTCGCAGAGCAGTACCTGAACGGAACGCTCGACGTTGAGTTCGTGCCGCAGGGCACTCTTGCCGAACGCATGCGTGCGGGTGGCGTCGGCGTGCCAGCGTTCTACACGGCGACTGGCGTCGGCACCCCGATCGCCGAGGGCAAGCCCGAGGCCGAGTTCGACGGCCGCCGCTACATTCTCGAGCGGGGCATCGTGGCGGATCTCGCGCTCGTCCGTGCCCACACCGGTGACGCCGAGGGCAACCTCCGCTACCGCCTCACCTCGCGCAACTTCAACCCACTGGCTGCAATGTGCGGCAAGGTGACCCTCGCCGAGGTTGAGAATCTGAGCGAGGGATTCCTCGATCCAGAACGAATTGACACCCCAGGAGTGTTCGTGCAGCGCGTTGTGCAGTGCGAAGACCAGACGAAGGTTATTGAACAAGTGACCACCAGGCCGCGAGTGGCCGAGTCCGTAATGCAGGAGGCGTAACCATGTGGACCAGAGACGAAATGGCAGCAATCGCCGCAACCGAGCTTGAAGACGGTCAGTACGTGAACCTCGGCATCGGCATGCCGACGCTGGTCGCGAACCACCTCCCAGACGGGGTCGATGTGAAGCTGCAGAGTGAGAACGGCATTCTCGGCATGGGGCCGTTCCCATACGAGGGCGAGGAAGACGCCGACCTTATTAATGCGGGCAAGCAGACCGTGACCCTTGCACCGGGTGCATCGATCTTCGACTCGGCGACGTCGTTCGGCATGATCCGCGGTGGGCACGTACAGACTGCGATCCTCGGCGCGATGGAGGTCGCGGGCAACGGCGACCTCGCGAACTGGACGATTCCGGGCAAGCTCGTGAAGGGCATGGGCGGCGCGATGGATCTCGTCGCGGGCACCCCTCGCGTCATCGTGCTCACCGATCACGTTGCAAAAGATGGGTCGCCAAAGATCGTCGACAAGTGCTCACTGCCGCTCACTGGCGCGGGCGTCGTGAACCGCATCATCAGCGACCGTGCCGTTTTCGACATCGTCGACGGTACGCTGATACTGAAGCGTGTTGCTCCGGGTCTCAGTGTCGACGACATCAGGGCGGTGACCGGGGCGTCGTTCACTGTCGATCTCGTGGAGGAAAACCGATGACTGCTCTCATTGCCGGATATGCCCGCACCCCGTTCGTGCGGTTCACTGGCCAGTTCGCATCCGTGCCCGCGACTGCGCTTGGTGCACATGCGGTGCAGGCGGCGCTCGAGCGCGCGGGTGTTGCGCCCGATCAGGTCGACACCGTTGTGGCCGGGCAGGTGCTTCAGGGCGGGGCGGGCCAGAACCCTGCGCGGCAGACTGCCGTTGGCGCCGGAATTCCGATGAACGTGCCCGCGATCACGGTGAACGCGGTGTGCCTCTCGGGTACCGAAGCTGTGACGCAGGCGGCCAGGCTCATCAATGCTGGCGAGGCTGATGTAGTTGTCGCGGTTGGACAAGAGTCGATGTCGCTTGCTCCACACGTGATGCCGATGCGCGGCGGCACGAAGTACGGTGCCGCGACGCTCGTCGACACAGTGGATCACGACGGGCTCACCGACGCGTTCGATCGGGTCGCAATGGGAGAGCTCACCGAAACCGGCAACGCACCGCTCGAGATCACGCGTGAGGATCAGGATGCGTTTTCGGCAACCTCTCACCAGCGCGCGGCGGCCTCGGCCGACTTCTTCGCGGGTGAGATCGCGCCCTACACGGTGAAGTCCCGCCGCGGAGACACAGTTGTGTCTACTGATGACGGAGTGCGCGCGGATACGACCGCCGAGTCGCTCTCGGGTCTTCGCCCGGCGTTCGCGAAAGATGGAACGATCACCGCGGGCAACGCGTCTCAGATCACTGACGGTGCGGCAGCGCTCGTGATCGTGAGCGAGGCCGCGGCTGAGAAGTTTGGGCTTCACCCCATCGCGCGCATCGAATCCACCGCGTTTGTTGCGGGCCCCGACACGCACCTGCACTCGCAGCCCTCGCGCGCGATCACGGCGGCGCTCGACAAGCTCGGGGCTGAGGCGTCGGAGCTGCAGGCGGTCGAGATTAACGAGGCGTTCGCCGCCGTTGGGCTGCAGTCGAGCCGTGAGCTCGGCCTCGATCCACAAATTGTGAACCCACACGGCGGTGCGATCGCTCTCGGCCACCCAATTGGGGCATCGGGTGCGCGCATCGTTGGCACGCTCGCGCGCCAACTCGCCGACCTCGGCAGTGGATCGCTCGGCGCCGTCGGCATTTGCGGTGGTGGCGGGCAGGGATCCGCTGTGGTGCTGCGCGCCCTCTAAATCTGAAGCTACGAGAGCCCTGCGCCCGTTTGGTGCGGGGCTTTCGTGCTGTTTAGGTAACTAATTTATTAATTCACTTGACGGGCCGACGGGCCTCACCTAATGTGAACTCTTGTAACCTGAATCAGGTTTCATAAACCTTCCAAGGACGAAAGGTAATGCACATGCGCATTGGAAAGAAATTAGCAGCGGTCGGGCTCTTCGCATCGGCTGCACTGGTCCTGTCGGCGTGTGCGCCGGCTGCCAGCAGCTCAAACGACAACGAGGGCGGCGGCGAAGGCCCCGAGTCGGTATCGGTCGGCATCATCACCAGTGAGACCGGAGCGCTCGCAAGCTACGGTGCTCAGTACCTCGACGGCTTCAAGGCCGGACTCGACTACGCAACCGATGGCACCAACGAGGTCGACGGCATCGCACTCGACATTCAGTACATCGACGATGCGGGCGACCCTGACAAGGCAGTGACGGCCGCGAAAGATCTCATCGGCCAGGGCGTGAACTTACTCGCAGGTAGCGCGTCGTCGGGCGTTGCAGCGGTTGTCGCTGAGCAGGCCGAGCAGAACAAGGTCGTGTTCATCTCGGGCCCAGCAGCAGCTGACGCGCTGACCGGCATCAACGACTACACCTTCCGCAGCGGCCGCCAGAGCGCGCAAGACGTGGCAACCGCGGGCACGTTCCTCGACGGACTCGATGGCAAGACCATCGCAGTGCTTGCACAGAACACCGCGTTTGGCCAGGGCAACGTCGCAGCGGTCGAGGCGATCCTCGGCACCCAGGGCGCAACCATCACTCCAGTGCTCGTTGCCGAAGACGTGACCGAGTTCACGCCGTTCGCCACCCAGGTGCTCGACACCGGTGCAGACCTCGTGTTTGTCGCGTGGGCTGGAGCTACGACCGGCGCAATGTGGCAGGCAATGAGCCAGCAGGGTGTCTTCGACTCGATCCCCGTAGTTACGGGTCTCGGTGACTCGATCACCTTCGGCGCGTACGGTGAGGCTTCTGAGCAGATCAGCTTCTTGAACCACTACTTCCCGGGCGCACCTGACAACGAGGTGAACGACGCAATGGTCGAGGCGGTTGAAGCAGCTGGCGGCACACCTGACCTCTTCACCCCAGACGGGTTCAACGCGGCACTCATGATCGTGCAAGCGGTGAAGGAAGGCAAGGGCGACGTCGACGCAATGATCGATGCGCTCGAGGGCTTCAGCTTCGACGGGCCAAAGGGCAAGACCACGGTTCGCGCGAGCGACCACGCACTCCTCCAGGAGATGTACCAGGTCAAGCTCGTTGCAGACGGTGACACCTTCACGCCAGAACTCGTCGCAACGGTTTCGGCCGACGACGTTGCTCCGGCAGAAGCCCAGTAACCGCGCGGCAAGTCAGCGCAAGTAGCTAAGGAATTCCACTGTGCATACCCAGCCCCCGTCCGCACTCCGCGTCGAAGGCCTCGGCCTGAAGATCGGTGGCGCCACGATCCTGAAAGACGTCAACCTTGACGTTCCGCAGGGCTCCATCGTCGGCGTCATCGGTCCGAACGGCGCAGGCAAGACGACCCTGTTCAACGTGATCTCTGGTCTCGTCACACCGACGAGTGGATCCGTGCACCTGCACGGCGACGACATCACGCGAACCTCGGTCGCTGCCAGGGCGCGGGCGGGGCTGGGCCGCACATTCCAGACCTCAAGCTACTTCCCAATGCTTACTGTGCTCGAGAACGTGCGTCTCGCAGCGCAGGTGTCCGAGGGCGGCAGCAACTCGCTGTTCCACTTTCCAAAGCGGGGCGACACCGCGACCGTCAAGGCACTCGAAAGCCTTGAGAAGGTCGGCCTCGCGCACAAGGCAGAGACACTCGCTGGGGACGTCTCGCACGGCGATAAGCGCAAGCTTGAGATTGCCGTGCTTCTCGTCTCCGAAGCGAGCCTCGTGCTGCTCGACGAGCCAATGGCTGGCGTCGCATCGGGCGATGTCACAGGTCTCGTGCAGAATATTCGAGACCTGCAGCAGGAGACCCAGTGCACCGTGCTCATGGTTGAGCACCATATCGATGTGCTGCTCGGGTTCGTCGACCGCGTTGCGGTCATGTACTTCGGCAACATCATCGCCTTCGACTCCCCACAGAACATTATGGAGAACCCGACCGTGCAGAGCGCCTACCTGGGGAAGACAGCATGACCGAACCAATTCTTACAGTGAACGGACTTCGCTGCTCGATCGCGGGCCAGCAGGTTGTTGAAGAAGTCACGTTCGAAGTGCCCGCAACCGGCATCACGGCAGTGCTCGGCCGCAATGGCGCGGGCAAGACGTCAACGCTCAGGGGCATTATGGGTTTGATCCACCGCACGGGCGAGGTTCGCCTCGCGGGTGAGCGGATCGACAACATGCCCACCCACAAGCTCGTACAGCGCGGCATTGGGTACGTACCCGAAGACCGCGAGGTGTTCAGCGCGCTCACCGTCGCCGAAAACCTGTCGCTCGCGGAGCGCCAGGCGGATCCACGTCGCGACTTCGTCGCCGCGCTCTTCCCAGACCTCGTCGAGCGCCGCAACCAACAGGCGGGAACCCTCTCGGGTGGCCAACAGCAAATGGTGTCGGTCGCACGCGCGCTCATCAATGACAACAAGATTTTGCTCGTCGACGAGCCCACGAAGGGCCTCGCCCCGAAGATCGTGCAAGAGGTCGCCGAGGCGCTTCAGGAGGCATCGAAGACCGTGCCCATTCTGCTCGTCGAACAGAACCTCGAGGTCGTGAAGCAGCTCGCCGATGACGCCATAGTCATCTCGAGCGGGCGCGTCGTGCACACAGGCAAGGCCCGCGAAATTCTCGACGACGAACAGCTCACCATGCAGCTGCTCGGCGTTCACGCAGACGAGGAGGCGCAGCTATGAGCTCAATCATTCTCGTACTCATCACGGGCGTCGGTCTTGGCGCGCTCTACTTCCTTGCAGCATCGGGCCTGAGCCTCATTTACGGCCTCATGCACGTGCTCAACTTCGCGCACGGCGCGTTTCTCACACTCGCGGCGCTCATCGGGTGGATGACGGCGCAAGCGCTCGGCACAGACACCTGGTTCGCGCTCGTGATCTCAGTGCTCGTCGGCGCACTCGTCGGCGGCATCTTCGCGACGCTCACCGAGCTGCTGCTCATCAGGCCGCTCTATGAACGCCATATTGAACAGGTGCTCGTCACAGTGGGCCTCGCGCTCGCCGCGACCGCACTGTTTGAGGGCATTTGGGGCGCCGACGCCGTCACCATCGCCGGGCCAGCCTGGCTCAAGCAGACGACGCTCGTGCTCGGCGCGAAGATCCCGAACGTGTACTGGATCCTCATTCTCGCCGCCGCGATCGTGCTCGCCGCACTCGTGATCTTCCTGAAGAAGACGCGCTACGGCATGATCATCAGGGCGGGTGTCGAGAACCGTTCGATGGTTACCGCGCTCGGCATCGATGTGCGAAAGGCGTTCACGCTCGTCTTCGCGATCGGTGGAGCCGCGGCTGGCATCGGCGGCGTGCTCACGATGCACTACATGACCTTCGTCTCGCCGCACATCGGCCAGACCCTGCTCATCTTCGCGTTCATCGTAACCATCGTCGGCGGGCTGGGCTCGCTGGCGGGCGCGGCCATCGCCTCGGTGATCGTCGCGGTGATGCAGCAGTTCGCAAACTTCTACCTTGGTGGCACCGGTGACTTCATCGTCGTCATCCTGCTCGCGGTGGTGCTGCTTGTCAGACCACAGGGCATCATGGGAAAGGCGGTCGCAAAATGACGATCCAGACCCAAGAATCAGGCATGCTCGAGACCGCGGCGACCCCGCAGCGGCAACGCAGCGGACTCATCCCGATCATTGTCGGTGTCGCGCTTGTCGTTTTCATGGCGGTGCTGCCGCTGCTCAACCTGCAGCTCCCAGGCATCTTGCCGACCGCGACCTACCAACCGGGCGCACTCGCGCTGCTGTCTCTCTGCATGGTCTTCGCGGCACTCGCGCTCTCGTACAACCTGCTGCTCGGTACCGCGGGCATGCTGTCGTTCGGCCACGCGCTCTCGTTTGGCGGCGGCGCGTATCTGCTCGGCATCACGCTCGACCAGTTCGGTGTGTCGCTCGTGCCAGCGACGCTCATCGCGATCATCGGCGGCCTCGTCATCGCGCTGGTGACGGGTGCAATCGCGAACCGTGTCTCTGGCATTCCGTTCGCGATGGTCACGCTGGCATTCGCCCAGGCGGGGTCGGTGCTCGTGCGCCGCAACGCGCAGGTCACCGGCGGCGAAGAGGGCCTGAGCCTCGAGACCGACGGGGTTCCCGACTTCCTCATCGGCGTCGTGAACACGCGCAATCTCTACTGGCTAATTCTCGGCATAGTTGTCGTTGTGTACCTCGTGGCACTGTGGGTGGATCGCAGCCGCCTCGGCCACCTCGCTCGTGCCGCGCGTGAGAACGAGCAGCGGGTGCGCGTGCTTGGCCTCCGCCCGTACACAGCCAAGCTCATCGTGTTCGTCATCGCGGCAGTGCTCGCGAGCCTCGCTGGTATGGGCTACATGCTGCTCCAGTCGGGCACCGTGCCGCGCGCGGTGTCGGCGGATCTCACGATCACCGTGCTCGTCATGGTGGTGCTCGGCGGTGTCGGGTTCCGCTGGGGCGCGATCGCCGGTGGCGTGATTTACACGCTGCTCGACCAGCGACTCACGGTGCTTGCGAAGGCCGACGTGATCCAGAATCTGCCCGACGTCTTGCGCATTCCGCTCTCGGAGCCGCTCTTCATTCTCGGCACACTGTTCATCCTTGTTGTGATGTTCCTCCCGGGCGGCATCGCGGGTACGCTCGACAAGGTATGGAAGCGCAGACGGCAGGTTCGGCCATGAGTGAGGGTTCACACGCATACACGGTCGGCCACTGGTTGCGCGATCGCGCGCAGCTTGCGGGGTCGAACATCGCGATCGATGACCGCGGTGTGCTCACGAGCTACGCAACACTCAACGAGCGGGCCGAGGCGCTCGCTGAGCGGCTGAGCCGCGCGGGGTACGGGGCCGGTGGGCGGATCGCCACAATCTCTGGCAACTCGACCGATCACGTGGTGGCATTCTTTGCCTGCGCGCAGCTCGGCATCGCGTTCGTGCCGCTGTCGTGGCGGCTCACCGCGAGTGAACTCGGGGAACTCATTCGCAGAAGCGAACCAGACCTGCTGCTCGTGGAAGACGAGTATGCAAGCCTCGGTGGGCAGGCGCTTCGCGCGCTCACCGATGGGGGGATAGGGGCGCCGACGTCTGCCGAACTCGGGCTGATGGGGGTTGAGCGCGAGGTGCCGAACGCCGCTGTGACGCGGCTGAGGCGGCAGGCGACCGGCGACGATCCACTGCTTGTCATCTACACGTCGGGCAGCGAGGCAGCACCCAAGGGCGTGATTCTCACGCACTCATCGTGCTTCTGGACCAACTTTGCGCTCTCGCAGGCCATGCCCATGACCGCTGACGATGTCGTGCTGTCGATGCTGCCGCAGTATCACGTGGCCGCGTGGAACGTGCAGCCGCTGCTCGCCTGGTGCATTGGGGCGACGGTCGTGCTCGAGCGATCATTTCAGCCGGGCCGAGTGTTGCAGCTCATCTGCGAGCGCGGCGTCACCACGATCATGGGCGTGCCGACGCAGTACCGCATGCTGTTCGACCAGCCCAATGTGCGCGACTCGAAGTTGTCGTCGCTGCGCCGCGTGCTCGTCGGCGGATCGTCGATATCCGAGCAGCTCGCGAGTGACGCGGCGGCGCTCGGGGTGCCGCTCACGCAGGGGTACGGGCTCACCGAGGCCGGCCCGAACGTGCTGCACCTTCAGCCGAGCGGCCTCAAAGAGCACCCGGGAGCGGTTGGCATGCCGTACCCGTCGGTCGAAACGCAGATCGTCGACCCCGAGACCCAACTGCCGCTTGCGGGGCCCGCAACCGGCGAGCTCTGGGTTCGCGGTCCGAGCCTGTTCGCGGGGTACCTCGATGATCCCGAGGCGACCGAGCGTGCCATGCACGACGGCTGGTTGCGCACGGGCGATCTTGTGACGCGCGATGCCGGGGGCGTGCATCGGGTGGTGGATCGGCTCAAGAACATCTACGTTTCAGGTGGCGAGAACGTTGCCCCCGCCGAGGTCGAGGCGGCGCTCATGACACATTCGCTCGTGTCGAATGCCGCGGTGGTCGGGGTCCCAGACCCGGTGTGGGGTGAGCGTGGTTACGCGTTCGTCGAGGCCGCGGCACCCGTCTCACCAGACGAACTGCTTGCGCACGCGCGGCTTCGCCTTGCGGCGTTCAAACTGCCAAGTCACGTTGAGGTCGTGGAGGAGCTGCCGCGATCCACCATTGAAAAAATTGACCGCGGCGAGCTGCGACGGCGAGCACTAAAGGCACTCGAAGTGCCCGGCTCGACTGAGTCGCACGACACACGCGGTGCCAGCGAAATGAAGGGGGCGGATCATGACGCAAATCGATGAGGTGTTTGTATCACCCGCGACAGGCCGACCGCTCACCAAGCGCGGCGAGGCGACGAGGCGGCGCATTCTCGAGGCCGCCGAAGACGTGTTTGCCGACCTCGGTTATCACGAGGCGTCGATCGTGAAGGTGACCGAGCGGGCAGGCGTCGCACTCGGCACGTTCTACCTCTACTTCGACAGCAAGCAGGCGATCTTTGAGGCGCTTGTTATTGATCTCAACGCTCGCGTGCGTCAGTCGATGACCGAGTCGATGGCCGGGGCTACGACCAGGCTTGAGGCCGAGCGCGGCGGGTTCGAGGGGTTCTTCAGGTTCACGGCCGAGCACCCGGCCCTGTACAGGGTCGTGCGCGAGGCGGAGTTCGTGTCTCCCGCGACCATGCGGCTGCACTATGAGCGCATCGTTGACGGGTACGCTGCGGGTCTTCGCGCAGCCCAGAGCGAGGGCGATATCGACCCGAGGCTCGATCCAGAAGTCGCCGCCTGGGCGCTCATGGGCATGGGTGAACTCATCGGCATGCGCTTCTTGTTGTGGGAGCAAGACAGCGAGGGCGCGAAGCCGACACGGATCGAGCCAGGCGTATTCGACGCGATGATGCTGTTCATCGCCAACGCACTCGGCTCAAACGAGCAACGAAAAGGGGAGGCATCATGACAGAACGTGATCTTGCGGGCCGTCGTGCCCTTGTCACCGGCGGTGCAAGCGGAATCGGGCTTGCTTGCGCTCAGGAGTTCGCGGGCCGCGGTGCGCACGTCATCATCGCCGACCTCAATGCGGAGGCGGCCGACCGGGCGGTTGCAGAGGTCTCGGCTGCGGGCGGCAGTGCCGAGTCATGGGTCGTCGACCTGTCAGACACGCAGGCGCTCGACTCACTCGAACTCAACGTCGATATTCTGCTCAACAACGCCGGAATCCAACGCGTGAGCCCAATCGAAGAGTTCGACCCCGAAGCGTTTCGCCTGATTCAGCGACTTATGCTTGAAGCACCGTTCCTGCTGATCCGTGCCGCGCTTCCGGGCATGTACGAGCGCGGGTGGGGCCGCATCGTGAACTTATCGAGCGTGCACGGGCTGCGTGCGAGCGCCTTTAAATCGGCGTACGTTGCGGCGAAGCACGGCCTCGAGGGACTCTCGAAAGTGACCGCTCTCGAGGGCGGCCCACACGGCGTCACGAGCAACTGCATTAACCCCGCGTACGTGCGCACCCCGCTCGTCGAGAGGCAGATCGCCGACCAAGCGAAGGTGCACGGCATTCCCGAGAGTGAAGTGGTTGAGCAGGTCATGCTCACCGAGAGCGCGGTGAAGCGCCTCGTCGAGGCCGATGAAGTTGCGTCGCTCGCGGGCTGGCTCGTGTCAGGCAAGGCGGGCATGGTGACAGGTGCGTCGTACACCATGGATGGCGGATGGAGCGCACGATGAGCACCCACACCTATCGCACGGTTGATGTGCCCGTTGCTGGCGGCGACCTGCGGGTCGGCGTGTGGGAGCCTGCCAGCATTGCGGACGCCGAGGTGCCTGGCGCTTTCGACTCCACCCGCGCCTCCGAGTCGTCACCCGCTCACGTGCCGAGCGTGCTCGCGATCCACGGCGTGACCGCATCGCACCTCGCGTGGCAGTTTGTTGTGGATCAGCTCCCGGGCGTGCGTCTGATCGCGCCCGATCTGCGCGGCCGCGGCCAGAGCGCTGATGTCGAGGGGCCCGCTGGCATGGCGACTCACGCGCGCGACCTGGTCGCGGTGCTCGACCACTTCGGCATCGAGTCGCTGCCGGTCCTGGGCCACTCAATGGGCGGGTTCGTTTCGGTCGTAATGTCGCACCTCGCACCCGAGCGAGTGGATCGCCTCATGCTCATCGACGGCGGCCTGCCGCTCGACGCACCCGCTGGAATCTCAGCGGAAGACCTCGTCGCTGCGATTCTTGGGCCGACCGCTGAGCGGCTTTCGAAGCGGTTCGATACGACCGAGTCGTACCTCTCATTCTGGCGAGCACACCCCGCGTTTCAAGAGTGGAGCGCTGAGCTCGACGAGTACTTCACCTATGACCTCGTCGCTGACGGCGAGCAATTTCGGCCCGCAACGAGCCTCGCGACAACGACCGAAGACACCGTCGACCTCAACACGGGCACCGCGCTCGTCGATGCGCTCGGCGCTCTGCCTGGGTTCGGGAAGCCGATCCACTTCATCACGGTGCCGAGGGGCCTGCAGAACGAGGCACCTGGGCTCTACGCGCCAGCGCATCTCGCTCGCTTACTCGAGGCGTTCCCATGTGTGGATCACGACCGCCTCGACGACCTCAACCACTACACGGTCGTCATGAGTGCGCGCGGCGCCGAGCGCATCGGCCCACTGCTGCGCGCCGCGACTTCTGTAGCGACCGCCCAATCCACCACCTAACTTCGAACCAAAGCGCGGGATTCATAGTGAAAATACTGGCTCGGGTCCAATTAATTGTTAAAGTACCAATGATCTAGCATCTCGCTCGATGGAAGCATTGTTCACGCGGGCATCAGATGGAGGACACTTCACGGCGCCTGCGAACTACTGATTGCGGAGTACTACAGATTATTTTTACCCCGCTTTCCCATCTTTGAGGAGCAATGGTGCATTTGAAGAAGAAACAAAGCCGGTTCATAACTGCAGTCGCACTCGGTCTTGGGGCCGCGGCCTTGCTATCTGCGTGTGCTCCGCAGTCGGTAACCGCGACCGCGGAGGGAGTACCTGCCGAAATCAGCGAGGCTCTCGCAGCGGAAGGCAAGGTTACTTTTACAGATAACCTCTATATGGAGAGTTCGATTCAGGCATATCTCATGGCTGCGGTTATCAATGAAGCTGGAGGGGAAGCAGACGTTCTGCAAGGTCGGCACCCCGAAACAATGGCAGCGATGTCAAATGGAGATGCGATTGTTTCTCTAGATATTTGGCGTTGGCAGTATCCGGACCTTTGGGAACAATATGTCGAGCAAGAAGGTGTCGTAGTAGAAGTTGGCACTTCTGAATACACGGGCGAGGAAGGTTGGTATGTTCCTAGCTACGTAGTCGAAGGTGACACGGAGCGGGGAATAGAACCAATGTGCCCTGGCTTGCCCGACTGGGAGGCCCTTAACGAGTGCGTGGACGTATTCAAGAGCGCTAAAACAGGTGACAAGGGCCAATACACAACGGGTGCTGAGGCTTGGGCAGATGCGTACGGTGATACTGACCGTATAGCAAATCTCGACCTCAATTATGAGATGGTTTTTGCGGGTTCAGAAGCGGCTCTGTTTGCTGACTTAACACGAGCATATGAGCAGGGCAAGCCATGGCTGGGCCTCATGTGGCGACCAAATTACATGACACACAAGTATGACCTCACGCGTGTTGATTTCCCTGAGTACTCCGACGAGTGCTGGGGCAATACCTATGCGTGCCAGTGGCCAGAAACAACTATTTACAAAATCGCGTCAACAGCTGTCCAAGAAGATCATCCGACTCTATTCGGCATCGTCGAAAACTATGGGATCACAAACGAGCAACTCCATGAAATGCAGTCGTTGGTGACGGATGACGGAATGTCGCCGGAAGACGCAGCGGAATCCTGGATGGATGAAAACACTGATATATGGCAGGCTTGGCTGACAGCCTAAGAGTAGGTACTAGAACTGTGACGATCTTAGAGCGCGATGCAGTGCCCGGGGTGCTTTCACGTGAATCAGCTTCAGGTTCACGTGAAAGCACCCGGCATGGTAGCCGGGGTAGTCGACGAGGATTTAGTTGGAGACAATGGTACTTGCTCCCGATCGCCATCGGAGCAGTAATTCTCTCTGCTTTTACGCTCAATTTGAGCGAATTCCCCCAAATTCTGAGACTGCGAATAGGTAGCCTACTAGAATCAGCTTTTGCCCTTTTTCGAGAAGACGCGACCTGGGTCTATGAACCATTTACCTCAGCGTTAGATATTTCATATGCGGCGCTACTAAACCTCTTCACTGGAATCTCACCTGTGGTGTTGGCCGTGGGCTTGCTGTGCCTTCTGGGTTACTTCCGTGGGTTGAAATTGGCACTATTAGGTCTTGTAACTTTCATATGGGTGGTAGCGACAGGTCTTTGGGAATATACGGTAGAAACCCTGGCATTCATGCTGGTTGGTGTGGGTGCCGCTTTCATCTTGGGCATTATCGTTGGCATGATCGGTGCAATAGGTCCGAGAATTAATGCAGCCGTTAATATATTCCTTGACTCTCTCCAAGCCTTCCCGGCCTTCGCTTATTT
The DNA here is from genome assembly GCF_014396385.1 of Leucobacter denitrificans. NCBI lineage: Bacteria > Bacillati > Actinomycetota > Actinomycetes > Micrococcales > Microbacteriaceae > Leucobacter > Leucobacter denitrificans. The sequence continues at coordinate 1,327,943 of NZ_CP060716.1, read as the reverse complement.
GGTTCCGGCGGTGTTCTTATTTGGAATGGGAAACACTGCAGCATTGGTCGTCACAGTGATCTATTCGCTCCCACCACTTGCGCGCATGACAAGTTTGGGGCTTCGAACTGCTTCTGAAGATACGATCGAGGCCGCTATCTCGGCTGGTGCAAACCCTAGACAGCTGCTTTTTGGTGTCAAACTCCCGCTCGCAAGGAACAGCATTCAGGCTGGAACCAATCAACTCATCATGTATGCGATCGCGATGGCGACGATGGCAGCTATGGTTGGTGCAGCGGGACTCGGTGCACCGGTCTGGAGCGGACTTTCCCGGCTAGCTTTCGGTGATGCGCTAGAGGGAGGAATCGCGCTCGTCTTGATCGCGATACTCATCGATCGTGCCTCAGATCCTAGTGGTCGCAACACGACTGTGTTCAAGACGCGAGTCTCAGGGGCTTCGGCTCAGATTCTCCGATCGCTCTGGGGTCGTCCTTGGGGCAAGGGGCACTATTATCTACTGACGTTCGTAGCTGCTGTTCTTGCCAGTCAATTACATCGGGGAACCTGGCAAGATTTCTCAGATCCGCCCTGGGGAGTGCTTGTCAATCTTCGGGAACCTGCTGATGCGTTCGTGCTCTGGCTCACTTTGAATTGGGGGCCGGTACTCGAAGACGTGAGCAATTTCGTTCAGACTTATGGGCTGAATGTGCTGGCAGATTTCTTTGGAAGCATCCCTTGGTATGTAGTCGTTGTCGCGACTGTAGTGATTGGGTACGTTCTGGTCGGCCGTATAGCGAGTTTGCTATTGGGTGCTGGAGTTATGTTCATCGGTGCTTTCGGGATGTGGCAGGAAACCGTGGAAACGATGGCCGTCGTTAGTACTTCCATCGGCGTGGTTGTCCTCATTGGCTTTCCACTCGGAATTCTTATGGCAATGAGTGATCCGGTGGCTCGAGTGTTGCGCCCCGTTCTCGACGTGATGCAAGCACTGCCTGTCTATCTGCTTATAATTCCGGCCGTAATGTTGCTTGGAATTGGAGAAGTTGCGGCGGTTTTGGCTACTGCAATTGCGGCGGTACCTCCCCTTATCCGATATACGAATGCCGCATTGAGAGGAGCTGATCCAGAGGTAGTGGAGGCAGCCACAATGTTCGGTGCGACCCCTGGGCAGATATTGAGGCAAGTTCGCATCCCTCTCGGTCTCAAAACGATTGCGATTGGTTTAAACCAGGCAATTCTCATGTCGTTGGTTATGGCTGTTGTAAGCGCGATGATCGGTGCTCCGGGATTGGGCTCGAGTATCCTCACCTCGGTACTCAAGGCAGATTTGGCGATCGGGTTTGAGGCTGGGCTTGCCATGTTCTTGCTGGCAGTGATTATTGATCGCCTCTTCAACGGGGCAACGAACTACTTGGCTGAGGCAAGACACTCAGCGGGATCGCCTGAGAAGGAATAAAAATGACTATGCAAGAAGTACGTGAGACCGCAGTCGGCGTTGGCGCTGGCACTTCGGTCACAGTGAAGAACCTTTGGAAAGTATTTGGACCTCACGCTGAACGGGTGGCAACGAAGCTTCAGGCTGGGCAGGATATTTCAGATTTGGCCGGACACACGGTTGCCGTGAATGACGTGAGTTTCTCAGTGAGTTCTGGCGAGACATTCGTAGTCATGGGCTTGTCGGGTAGTGGTAAGTCGACGCTCGTGCGGTGCCTTACTCGTCTGATCGAACCGACAGCTGGTGAAGTGTGGATTGACGACACCGAGGTTCGATCGTTGTCATCTGCGGCTCTTACTGAGATGCGTCGAAAAGATTGGTCAATGGTCTTTCAGCACTTCGGTCTGCTTCCCCATCGTCGAGTTTTGGACAATGTTGCATACAGTCTCGAGATTAGTGGTGTCCCGCGAGCGAAGCGTTATGCTCGGGCTCGAGAGGTGATTGAACTCGTTGGTCTTGGGAAGGTGGAAGGTAAATATCCCCAAGAGTTGAGTGGCGGCATGCGTCAGCGTGTTGGACTGGCGCGCGCTCTCGCGGTAAACCCACGACTACTTCTGTTGGATGAGCCTTTCAGCGCACTGGACCCGCTCATCAGAACTGATCTGCAGGACGAACTGATCCGACTTGCTCGGGTCATGCGTCAGACATCGATCTTCATTACTCATGACCTATCTGAAGCCCTCAAAGTTGGGGATCGGATTGCGATTATGAAGGATGGCAAACTGGTGCAGGTCGGAACCCCAGAGGATATCGTCTTGCGACCCGCGACAGAGTATGTGCGACGGTTTGCCGTCGAAGCCCCTCGAGCGAAAGTTGTGAAAGCTTCTGCGGTGACGAAACCGCTGATTAGAGTATCTGATTCGGAAACACCGGGCAATATTTTGACCAAGCTGGAGCGTGAGGGGCACCGAGCAGTTCTACTTGAGGGTGCTGAGACAGAGCCTCGCTTACTAGTGGCGGAGGAACTTCTCGCAGCGCACGTGCACGGTCGTGCGCTGTCAGAAATAGCACCGAAAAATGACCATAGCGTTAATGCAGATGCGCGTCTTGAATCAGTTATGGAATCCCTGTCGGCGGCGAACGGGCCGGTAGTGGTGCGAAGCGCATCAGGTGAAGCTATGGGTTACGTTGACGAGGCCTCGGTCGTGAGGGCACTTTCGGAAAAAGTAGAAGCTACTGACCTGTGAGCCCGCAGGCCCAGCGATAACTTCGGTGCTCGTAGCTGGCTCCCAGCGGGGATTTACGAAAGTAGGTTGGGAAACCTCAAAGAAGGTCTCCCAACCTACTTTTTCTTTAGCTTGTTAGTGCGCTGCGACAAAAAGCAGCGGCTACGCGAACCTCGGCGGAGCGTCTACGGTGAGGGCTGGGAGCAACCCCGTCCACTTCTCAATCTCGACGAGCGTGTGCTGCGCGGAGGTGCCTTGTGAGAGACGTGAGGTCGGAAGATCTGGAGTGAGTACGTTTGGGTTGCCATGACGGCAAAAAGATGGATCGTTTGGGTCTGGGTCATACCAGGCACCCGTGGCAATCTGGGCGACATTTTCAAGCAGCGCATCTGAAATGGCGAGCCCCGCTAGGCACGACCCGCGGTCATTGAAGATGCGAACGATATCGCCCTCGACGAGTCCTCGAGCCTTGGCATCCTGTGGATTCAAGCGCACGGGTTCCCTGCCTTGGATTTTGCTCCTTTGACTTTCCGCGCCAACGTCGAGTTGACTGTGGAGGCGAGTTTTGGGTTGGTTTGAAATGAGATGGAGTGGGAACTTGCGTGCCGGATCACCGAGCCACTCCTGCGGCGGCAACCAAACCGCATGTCCTGGGCAATCCTCGTACCCAAATGAGTCAACGTGTTCAGAGAAAATCTCGATCTTGCCCGATGGAGTGCGCAACGGGTTCGCAACCGGATCAGTACGGAAATCAGAGAACAACACCTGGTTCTCATTCTCTGCAGGGAGTTCAATAAAGTCCTGCTCCCAGAACTCGGTGAACTTTGGTACATCGATTCCTTTGGCAGCGAGGTGGATAGACCAATCGGCGTATAGGTGCTCCAGCCATTCGAATGCGGTGCGCCCCTCTGAAAACGACCAAAGCATTTCGTGTTTGGTGCTCATTTTTTGTTCTAAGGCAGCAAAAATTGCGTAGTCATCGCGTGCCTCTCCGGCCGGTTCGGTGAGTGCAGGCATCGGGAAGAAGCGTGGATCGTTTCGGCCGGCACCATAGTCGTCACGTTCGATCGACATGGTTGCAGGCAGCACGATGTCTGCGTGGCGAGCAGTGCTGGTCCAAAACTGTTCGTGCACCACTACCGTTGACGGCTGCTGAAACGCACGACGGAATCGAGCGAGATCTTGGTGGTGATGGAACGGGTTGCCGCCAACCCAATACACGAGCTCTATTCTCGGAAACGTTACTTCTGAGCCGTTGAACGGAATCGTTGCCCCGGGATTGAGTAAGAGGTCAGCAATTCGCGCGGCGGGAATGAAACCTTTCTCCTCATTTTTCCTCTGTGGAAACGAGGGGGTGCTGGAGACCCGTTTTGCCATACCGACATAAGCGACAGTGCCGTACCCATGTTGAAATCCGCCGCCCGGAAGCCCGACTTGACCGAGCATCGAAGCGAGTGTGATTCCAAGCCATATAGGTTGTTCTCCATGCGGCTGGCGCTGCATCGACCAGCTCAAGTTGATCATTGTCCGTGATCGCCCCATGCGCTGGGCAAGATTGCGTATCGTCTCCGCAGGAACTGCCGTGATCTCTGACGCCCATTCGGGTGTCTTGGGTATACCGTCCGTCTCTCCGAGGACATAAGCAATAAAGCGCCGATACCCTGTCGTGTACTTCTCGATGAAATGCTGATCCACCAACTCTTCGGTCTCGAGAACGAACGCGAGAGCCAGCATGAGTGCGGCGTCAGATCCGGGTCGCGGTGCGATCCACTCGGCATCGGCTTCTGCGAACGTATCGTCGCGGATCGGCGTTACGTCGACAAATTGGCACCCTCGTGCACGCGCTGTGCGTACCGCTGAGCGAGTTCCGTGCCCACTCACTCCACCCGGATTAATCGCGGTGTTCTTCTCCGACATCCCACCGAACGAGATAAACAGTTCAGTGTGCGCTGCTACGGTTTCCCAGGTTGAGGCGTTGGTCATGACGTCTGCAGGCCCGGTACCGATCACATGGGGCATGAGTGCGCCAGATGTGCCGTAACTATAGTCTCCGACTGATGAGACGTATCCCCCGAGACTGTTGAGAAATCGGTGCACTTGACTGAGTCCGTGATGAAAGCGACCTGCGCTTGCCCAACCGTAGGAGCCGCCATACACGGCCGATGATCCGTGCTCTTTGTACACCCTGCAGAGTTCGTCTGAGAGTAGTTCAAGCGCGGTTTCCCAGTCCACCTCTACGAATGGCTCATCGCCGCGCCCGGCACCACCTGGGCCGCGCTCAAGCCATCCTTGGCGAACGGCCGGCCGTAGTATGCGCGCCGGGTGGTGTTGACTGCTTGCAACATTGTCTATAACTGGGCGCGGGTCGGGATCGCCAGACCATGGCCGTGTTCTCAGCGTTTTGCCGTCGGAATCTGCCTCGAACACTCCAAAATGAGTGAGGTGAAGTCGCCCCATTGCTTACCCTTCAGCTAGTTTCAGATGCTTCATCGCTGTAGCCAGCGAACAGTATCTCAAGTCGCCCCACCATTGGTATCTTTCCAATAATGTCAGTCCGGCCCAAGGATCCCGCTGAACCTGAACCGCCATTTTGCGAGGTTGAGACGAAATCTGAACGTCAAACGCCAGATTGTTGCTTGGGGCGTTTGCAGCGCCGGAGAAAAGATAGGCCCCTCCGATTTCAGGAAGCCGAAGCTCTAGCCTTGGAGGGGCGCTGTCACTTCCATGCTACATGCCTAGACGTGTGGTCATCTCCGGCTTCGGGTACTTGTGGAAAACTCCGAGCCCCGGCGTAGTGTGGGGGTATGCGTGCAATCATTGCTGATCAGGCCGGTGGACCAGAAGTTCTGAAGTTTCGCGAGACTGAGGTCCCCGAAGCTGGGCCGGGCGAACTGCTTGTTGAAACGCGAGCGGTGGGCGTGAACTTCATCGACACGTACCAACGATCGGGGGTCTACTCAGTCGATTTTCCGTTCACGCCCGGCAATGAAGCGTCGGGGCTCGTGATCGGCTTTGGCGAGGGCGTCACCGGATTCGCAGTAGGTGATCTTGTGACCACCTCGGAGGCGAAGAAGACCTATGCCGAACAATTCGTTGTCTCCGCCGAGGGCGCTGTTCGAGTGCCCGAGCAACTCGCAGCGAAGTTGCCAGCCGAGGTCGCCGCAGCTTTGCCCTTGCAAGGCCTGACGGCGCATTACCTCGCAACCTCTGCCGCACACGCACAGCCAGGCGACACCGTGCTCGTGCACGCGGGTGCCGGAGGCGTCGGCCTCGTTTTGACGCAGTTGTTGGTCGAACGCGGGATCCGCGTCATCACCACGGCGTCGACGCCCGAGAAGCGCGAGCTCAGTTCGGCAGCGGGAGCGAGCGAGTCGATCGACTACGCCGGTTTCGGCGATCGCGTGCGCGAACTCACGGGCGGCGAGGGCGTTGCGGTGGTCTACGACGGCGTTGGCAAAGACACCTTCGATGAGTCGCTCGCGACACTTCGCACGCGCGGCGAGTTCGTGCTTTTCGGTGGATCGAGTGGCCAGGTACCGCCGTTTGACCTGCAACGTTTGAACGCTGGTGGATCGCTCTCGATCACCCGCCCCTCGCTCGGACACTTCTTGCGCACGCCCGAGGAGCGCGAGTGGCGCTACAAGGAACTCTTCGACTCGCTCGAGAACGGAACCCTCGATCTGCGGGTCGGCCAGACCTTCCCGCTCGCCGAGGCCGCGACCGCGCACACCGCGCTCGAGTCACGCGCGACCACAGGCAAGGTCGTGCTCATTCCGTAGGTGGATCAGCAGCGAGCACGACCCCTGGGTTGAGAATGCCTTGGGGGTCGAGCGCCTGCTTGATGCGGTGATTGAGCTCGAGCACATCGGGGCCGAGATAGTCGCCGAGCCAGGGCTGTTTGAGCCTGCCGACCCCATGCTCGCCGGTGATGGTGCCGCTGAGCGAGATCGCGAGATCCATCACTTCGCCGTACGCAACATGTGCGCGAGCGTGCTGCGCCTGGTCGGTCGGGTCGAGCACCACGAGCGGGTGCGTGTTCCCATCGCCAGCATGCGCAATCACCGCGATCGTGACGTCATTTCGGGCGCCGATCTCTGCAATCCCGGTGACGAGGTCGCTCAAGCGAGGAATCGGCACACCGACATCTTCGTGCAGCAGAGCTCCCTGCTTCTCGAGCGACGAGATGGCGATCCGTCTTGCGACGATGAAGGCAGCGCCCTCGTCCGCGTCATCGGTTGAGTAGCACTCCGACGCTTCGTGCTGGTTGCAGAGCTGTTCGATCGCGGCGATCTCTGTGGCCGCCTGGTCGGGACTCTCGTCGGACTGCACGAGCAGCATCGCTTCGGCCCCGCGATCGAGTCCCATGCGTAGCTGATCCTCGGCGGCGTTGATGCAGATGCGATCCATGAGCTCAAGCATCGACGGCCGCATTGTTCGCGTAATTGCGAGCACCGCATCTGTGGCGTTGGTGAGCGACGGGAAGAGGGCGACGAGCGTCGTTGGTGTGCGCTGGGCAGGGACCAATCGAAGCTGCACCTCGGTGATCACACCCAAGGTGCCTTCGCTCCCAACGAAGAGCTTCGTAAGCGACAGCCCAGCAACATCTTTGATGCGCGGGCCACCAAGCGTCACTGCGCGCCCGTCAGCAAGCACCACGGTCATGCCGAGCACGTAGTCGGTCGTCACGCCATACTTCACGCAGCAGAGGCCGCCAGCGTTTGTCGCAACGTTGCCGCCGATCGAGCAGAACTCAAATGACGATGGATCGGGCGGATACCACAGCCCGTGCTCCGCAGCGGCGGCCTTCACCTCGGCATTAAACGCTCCGGGCTGCACCGTCGCAATGCGGGTGGCCGGGTCAACAGAGATGTCGCGCATGCGTTCGAGCGAGAGCACGATGCCGCCATCGATCGCAGTCGCACCACCTGAGAGACCCGAGCCAGCACCCCGCGGCACGACGGGAGTGCCGGTCGCGGCTGCGAACCGAACGACCGCCTGCACGTCTGCGGTCGAGGTTGCCCTCACCACAGCGATGGGTGTTCCAGCGTGTGGATCCGCAGCGCGATCACGGCGGTACGCTTCCATGCGATCCGAGTCAGTAATGACCGCTCCCTCCGGAAGCAGTGCCGCAAGATTCTTGAGGGTGGTCATGTGCTCTGAAGCCATACCCCAGATTAAGCCGTTGGGCTGCTCACGAGCGACTCTTTCTTCGCGCGGCGCAGTGCGTGGAGGAGCGGCTCGGTGTACCCCGACGGCTGCGATGCACCCTCGAGGATGAGGCGACGAGCGGCCTCGAACGCGAGACCCGGTGTCTGGCCATCTGCCCCCAACAGTGCCTCGTAGAGTGGGTCGCCTGCGTTCTGCCGATCCACCACCGCCGAGTGCTTCTCGAGCGCCGCATCGACCTGTGCCTCAGTGATCACGCCGTGCAGCAACCAGTTGGCGAGCAGCTGAGACGAAATGCGCAGGGTCGCGCGATCCTCCATGAGCGCAACGTCGTGAATGTCTGGAACCTTCGAGCAGCCTACGCCCTGGTCGATCCACCGCACGACGTACCCAAGGATCGACTGCGCGTTGTTCTCGAGTTCGGTCTGCACCACCTCAGCAGTGAGGTCGGCGGGCGACGCGAGCGGAATATCGAGCAGCGCATCGAGCGAGTCGGGCGATGCGGGCGGCAGCGCTGCGCGAGCCTTGAATGCGTCGACAAGGTGATAGTGCGTCGCGTGCAGGGTCGCCGCGGTCGGCGACGGAACCCACGCCGTCGAAGCGCCCGAGCGCACGTGCCCAATCTTCTGCTCAAGCATGTCGGCCATGAGATCCGGCATCGCCCACATGCCCTTGCCGATCTGCGCATGGTCATCGAGCCCACACGCAACACCGATATCGACGTTGCGCGCCTCGTAAGCTGGCAGCCAGCGCTCGCCGCGTATCGCAGCCTTCGGCAAGAACGGGCCGGCGTGCATCGAGGTGTGGATCTCATCACCCGTGCGATCAAGGAACCCTGTGTTGATGAACACGACACGGTCGCTCGCCGCGGCAATCGAGGCTGCGAGGTTCGCCGATGTGCGGCGCTCCTCGTCCATTATGCCGACCTTCAGCGTGAGTGCGGGGAGGCCGAGGAGCTGCTCGACGCGACCGAACAACTCGGCGGTGAACGCGGCCTCGTCGGGGCCGTGCATCTTGGGCTTCACGATGTACATCGACGGGGTGCGCGAGTTGGCTTGAGCGCCGCGAATGTCGTCGAGCGAGCCAAGCGCGGTCATGATCGCGTCGATGATGCCGTCGGGTGCCTCTGCCCCGGTGCGATCGAGGATCGAGTCGCTCGTCATGAGGTGACCGACGTTGCGCACGAAGAGCACCGAGCGGCCTGGGAGCACGAGCTCGCTTCCGTCAGGCGCCGTGTAGGTGCGGTCTGGGTTGAGCGCGCGGGTGAATGTCTTGCCGCCCTTCGCTACCTCCTCGGTGAGGGAGCCGTCCATGAGCCCGCGCCAGTTGCGGTATCCGAGTGCCTTGTCCTCGGCGTCGACCGCCGCGATCGAGTCCTCAAGATCCATGATCGTGGTGAGCGCTGATTCGAGCACGATGTCTTGCACGCCCGCGTCGTCCGTCGCCCCGATCGAACCGGAGCCGTCGATCACGATCTCGAGGTGCAGTCCGTTGTGCACGAGCAGCACCGAGTCGGGTGCTTCTGCCGAGCCGGTGTAGCCAGCGAACGCCGAGGGTGTTGCGAGCTTTGCTTCTGATCCACCGTGCAGCGACACGATGAGTTCGCCGTCGCGCACCGAATAGCCCGTGGCATCAGCGTGTGAGGCGCCGCGCAGGGGAGCTGCGGTGTCGAGCAGTTCGCGCCCGCGTGCGATGACCGCGGCACCGCGGGTCTCGTTGTACCCAGAGCCCGGGGCAAGCTCACCCTCTTGCGAAATCGCGTCGGTGCCGTAGAGGGCGTCGTAGAGCGAGCCCCAGCGCGCGTTTGCCGCGTTGAGTGCGAAGCGAGCATTAAGAATGGGCACCACGAGCTGCGGTCCGGCGAGGCTCGCAACTTCGGGAGCAACGCCGGTTGTGGTGACCTGCACGTTGCTCGGCTCTGGCTGCAGGTAGCCGATCTCGGTGAGGAGGGCGCGGTAGGCGGCGGGGTCTGGGCGGCCGGGGTTGGTGCGATGGTAAATATCGATTTGCGCCTGGAGGTCTTCGCGAATCTTCAGAAGCGCAGCGTTGCGGGGAGCTAGATCGTGCACGATGTCACTCACACCGGCCCAGAACCCTGCGGGGTCGAGATTGTGACGCTCAAGGCTTTCCTCGGCGAACGCGATGATCGGTTCTGCGACGGACAGGTCTGCGCGGCTGGCGTAAGTGGTCATGCTGTACTCCGAGATCTTCGAGGGTCGGTGCCGATTTGGCCCTATACCTCCTCACGATAGGAGAAATTCTTGTTTTTGGAATCCCTATTTCGTATCGTGGAATCTATGAGTGCAGAATCGTCCCAGGCAGGCCAAGTGCAGTCCGTTGTTCGTGCCTTCGCGCTGCTCGAGGTGCTCGCGCAGGCCGACGGTGAGCTCACGCTTGCCGAGATCGCCGATCGGGCGGATCTCGCGCAGCCCACAACACACCGCTTGCTTCGCACGCTGCTCGACTTAGGCCACGTGCGCCAGCTCGAGAACCGGCAGTACGCGCTCGGTCCCGGGCTCATGCGTCTCGGGGAGCGGGCGACGCCGAGGCTCGCAGAGCGCGCCCGGCCGGTGCTCGTTCGGCTTGAAGACGTTGCGCAGGAGACGGCGAATCTCGCGGTGCTCGACGGTGACCTCGTGACCTACATTGCCCAGGTGCCCTCGCGGCATCACATGCGCATGTTCACCGAGGTCGGTCGCCGGGTGCTGCCGCACGCGAGCGGGGTCGGCAAGGCGATGCTCTCGACGCTGTCCGAGGTGCGCGTTCGAGATCTCACCGAGCGCACGGGCATGCCTGGTTATACCGCGACGACGCACACCACTGCCGATTCGCTCGTGGTGGATCTCCGCGACGCCAGGCGCCGCGGCTTCGCCATTGATGACGGGGAGCAGGAGGTCGGCGTGCGTTGCATCGCGGTCGCGATTCCCGGATCCACACCCCCTGCGGCGGTGTCGATTTCGGGCCCGAGCGCGCGAATTACCGACGCGATCGTCGAGACCGCGGTCACAGAACTCACGCGCGCTGCCGCCGAGCTCGCCGCCGTGTGAGTGGCGCGGCACGAGCGCGCCTTACGGCACGCGGCGCAGCCACTCCTCGGTGTTGAACTTCTGCTCCACGAGACGCTCCGCCGCATCCCACTCACCCTCGGTGACCTCGCCCATCACACCACCGTGACGGCGCTGGAACACCTCGATCATGCGCTTAACAATCTCTGCACGGGGGAGCCCGGTCTGGCTTTTCAGCGGATCCACACGCTTCTGCGCGCTCGCCGTGCCCTTGTCGGAAAGCTTCTCGCGGCCAATGCGAAGCACGTCGGTCATAGCGTCCTGATCCATGTCATATGCCATCGTGACGTGGTGCAAAATCGCGCCCGAACCGAGGCGCTTCTGCGCAGCCCCGCCGATCTTGCCATGTGGGCTCGTGATGTCGTTCAACGGCTTATACACGGCGTCGATGCCGAGTGACTTCAGCGCCTCGAGCACCCAGTCATCGAGGTAAGCATAGGAATCGGCGAACGACATGCCGCGCACGAGCTCGCCCGGAATGTACAGCGCATACGTGATCGAGGACTCGGGTTCCATGTACATCGCGCCACCGCCGGTGATGCGGCGTACGATCTTCGATCCACGCCTCTGGGATGCCTCTTCATCGACCTCGTTCTTCACCGACTGAAAACTGCCGATGAAGACTGCGGGCTCGTTCCACTCCCAGATGCGCAGCGTCGGGCCGCGAAGCCCCTCGCCAACCGCGGTCGTGAGCACTTCGTCGAGCGCCGCGTTCAGCATCGGGGCGACGGGCGGTTCGTGCAAGATCTGCCAGTCGTAGTCTCGCCAGTGAGCGGCCCCGGTGACGCCGCGGCGGATCGCGATGCCCACCGAATCTGGCGTGAATCCGAGCAGGTGCACCTCGCTCGGCAATTCTTTGCGGATCGCATCAGCGAACTCTTCAATGGTCGCGTTCGGGCTCATTCCTTCGACCGCGCGATTGATGTCGTGCAGCGCTTCATCGGGTTCAAGGAAGAAGTCGCCAGAGAGACTGAAGTCTGAAATCTTGCCATCTACAAGTTCGAAGTCAACGACCACGAGCTTGCCGCCGGGAACTTTGTACTCACCGTGCATCACTGCCTCCTTCACGAAGTTGTTACCAGGCTACTCTCTGCTGGCAAAAGCGCCACAACCTCTGTGTATCGGATGCGCTTTCGTCATTCTCGTTTGTGCTTGTGTGTCACAGATGACACTTTCCAATTTGTGTCATTTGTGACACGTTCGCTATTGTGTCATCTATGACACATCGACTATTGTGTCACGTATGACACAAGGTGCGAGTAGATTACGCCGCCAGGTGCGCTCACCTCGCGGTATGGGGGCATTTGTCGCGGAGCGCCGTGAATACCTCGGGCTTACGCAGCAGGAGCTTGCTGACCGCGCCCTCGTAAGCCGGTCCTGGGTGGCCCGTTTCGAGCGAGATGGATCCTCAGCGGTTCTGTATCGCGTAATGGATGTACTCAGTGTGCTTGGCGTATCCATATATGCCGAAATAGAGGAGGCTCGCGATGATTGAACTCGACGCATACCTCGACGGGGCCCTGATTGGAAGAGTGGTGCAGTCGAGCGGCGGGTCAACGGAGTTCACATACGATGACGAGTACCTGGCAAACCACCACACCCCACTGTCGCTCTCAATGCCTATGGAGCGAGCACGGCACGGGAATAAGCCGGTCAGAGCATTTCTCGCGGGGCTGCTGCCTGACAGTGAGGGTCGTCTCAAAGCAATTGCAAGCCAACACCAAGTCAATTGGAAGAATCCGGTCGCACTGCTGCAATACATGGGATCTGACGCGGCTGGGGCCGTTCAACTGCTCCCCTCAGGGGCCGAAAGCAGCGACGCCGCCATACGTCAGGGTGACGTAACTCTTCATGATGACGATGAGTTTGCTGAAATGATTGCGGAGATCATCAGAAACAAGGAAACCTGGGCTGCCTCAAAACGTGGCGGCAAGTGGAGCCTTCCAGGCGCGCAACCCAAAGTTGCACTGCATAAGACTGCGCAAGGCAACTGGGCCACGCCGAACGACTCAACTCCGACAACACATATTCTCAAACCATCCGTTCCTCCATACTCAGACCACCACATCAATGAGTTCATGACAATGACTGCTGCGCGGCACTTGGGTTTGAACGTTGCCCGCGATGAAGTCATTCGAACAGTTGCGGGGGATCATGTTTTCGTATCCCAACGGTACGACCGTGAGCTGCGCGACGGAACCTGGCGAAGACTGCACCAAGAAGACCTGTGCCAAGCAATGTCAGTGATGCCGGACCAGAAGTACCAAACTGACGGTGGCCCGAGTGTGAAGCAGATTGCTCGTCTCCTCAGGGGCTCGGTTGATATAGCGAACAGGCAATCGACACTGCGTTCCTTCTTCAAGTCGCTGGTGTTCAACGTCGCCATGCAAGGGACAGACGCGCACGCAAAGAACTACTCGCTCCTACTCAACAACAAAGAAGTGAAGCTTGCGCCACTGTATGACTTGGGTAGCCATGCGGCGTACCCGTCAGCAACTGGTTCCCCACTGGAACTAGCGATGTCGATTGACGGGAAGTATCGGATCGACGCTGTGGGTGTAGAACAGCTCGTGAACGTCGCCAAGTCTCTAGACATCGATGAACTTGAAGCAAGAGAGCTGACTGACGCGATCTTCTCAAAAACTGCGGAGGCGTTCTCCACTGCTGGTGATGAGGCGCGGCAACTACCGGGTCTCGATGACGAAGGCAGTCGCAAGTTCATCGACAGCCTGGTTGATGCGATCGCAAGTTACAGCGCGGCACGTGGGTGGATCACTTGAGCAGTTCAAACCCCAACGTCGTAGGCAAGTGAGCTGGATCCGTTAGAGTCCGGCCCTGTCGTTATAGACCCAAAGGTAGGCATCTTCCAGCGACCCACGGAATGGCACACCGTAGCTCACTGAGGCTTTGAAATATCCGCCTCTATCCCCTGGAAGGAAAATCTCATACTGATCGTCCCCCGCTGTGACGAAATTGAACGCCCGTAGAGTTAGATTTGACTCAGTACTATCGGCAGCAATCCAAATAAGATCGTCAGCCCCAGATTCGGTGTACCCGAGAACCATCATGCTTTCAATAAACTCTTCGCGGTTCATGAAGTCTCCTTTCTGCAAACAGCGCTGGCCTTCAGGCGCGGTCAGTCGGGGCCGTCAGTGGTTCGGCATTGCCGCGACGATATTGGCGACCGATTCGCCATTTAGTGCAAACGAGTCGTCGGAACCGCCATTGATCATCAGGCCAGTACCAGCCGGAATTGCACGAAAAAGTTGGGACCCAATAAAGGATGCAACGTACTGGGTTTCGACCCCAGCTTTCTCTATTTCTTTGGAATGAGTGAAAGCGACAACGTAGCTTTCTCCGTTACGCGACGTAAGCAGTGGGCAGAAGTCGACCTTGCCAGCGATATACGATTCGTGAGCAGGAACCAGCAGATTGGACTCCAGGATTGTTGCTATGAGCACTGGCAGTTCAATATCTCCACCGCGGGCCGCAAGAATTGCGCGTTCAGTTAAGTTCATTGAAACGCTTATCCTCTGCGATCCAAGACAATCTGCGGATGGCATCTTCCAACGACCCACGGAATGGCACACCGTAGCTCCCTGAGGCCTTGAAGAAAAGATTTCGCTCGCCGGACTGCCAGATTTCGTATTGGTCGTCTTTCGCACGAACAAAGTTGAAAGTCCGCAGTGCGAGGTTGGAATTGTCCGAGGGAAAGTGGATCAAATTGATCTTCTCGAATCAGCTTCGAAAGACGTAGCCGACGAATAAACAGTTCCAGCGCATCGGCCTCATTGCCGAACTGTTTCACTGCCCCGACTACCGCTCGTTCATCCGTATTCACCACGAACCATGACCCATGATCTTCGTAGATAGCTACGCAATCAACCATATTTTTAGGTGTCTCAAACCACACATAATTCTCATGTTTCTCCTTGCGAATAATTTCTAACGCTTCATCACGATGCATTGTTGCCACCTTAGGCGCGACCAGACAGTCAGTTTGGGGTCCACCCCTTATAAATCTCTAAACGCTTAAGTAAAGCGGTGAAGATGTGATCATACGATTCCTCGAGGCTTCCTTTGAAGACATCACCTCGAGAGTTAATTACCTTATAGACCAAACTTTCGTGGCTCAACGCAATTAGTGGTCACCACGCCTGATGCGGCCTGTTTCTGAGCTTCATCTCAAGCATCATTCGGCTGATCATTCCCGCGCTTAACACGTCTGCCGTAGAGACGCTCGCGTTCAGCGAAGACCCAATCGTAAGCTTCTCCTAATGTGCCGACGAATTTTGGCATCTCGAGAGTTGGTCCAAAGACACTAGCTGCAAAGTAGTCGCCCCTCCCACCAGGTTTCCAAATCTCGTAAAGACCTGGACCGACTGGTACAAAGTTGTAGGGCCTCTGAGTCAGAGTCTTGGCATCGGGAGCGATCCAAACGAGTGTTTCGGATGCGTTAGGTCCGCCGCCGATTCCCAGTATTGCTTCGTTGAACTCATGCTGATTCATGTGATCTCCTTTAAATAGCCGAGTTGGGTCAGTTTCTCTAGGCCATCGGGGAAGTAATGCTGAACCCCATGACCAGGCTGTCCAAAGCCCTGAGCAATGATTCCTTTTCGGATGAAATCAGGGAGATCCTTGAGTACTTGGTATCGTACCGTGATCGTTTCGTCGGTGAGTCTATCGGGCGGTAGTGAGAGTTTTTCGAAGGGAGTATCTTTGGGGGCGGCAAAGCGTCCGTCTTTCGGGAAGCCGTCCTCGTCTAAGAAAGTGATGCGTTCGATTGTGTCTCCAGGTTTGAGGTCAGTCGGCGTCGATTCACCATTTTTGAAGCCGTTCTTGTGTGGTGGATATTCCGGCCAGTTCCATTCCGCCCGGCCGTCCGTGTCAAACCCGCGGAAGTACCTATCCATGAACTGTTCCCAGCCGAGCCCACCAGTCGGGTCGTAATCCGGCAGGTTCTTGGCTCGAACCGCATCTTCGAGAGTGTTCTTCAGGTCCTGCACCTGCGGATCATCAAACTGCCACGTTGGGTGATTCGGCTCGGATCCACCAGTGTTGTGATCTCCGCCGTTTTCAACGTCGGCATCCACTAATGTCGTAGGCGATTCGCCCGTACCGCTCTGTGGCACGTCGTTCTCGAATGAAGTCGGTACTTCGACGTTTGTGTCGGGGATACTTGTAGTCTCTAGACCAGCGCTACCAGTTGGATCCACTTCCATGGTTGAGGTGGCCGTGGAAACCTCTGAGCGGGTACTGGCCTCACCCGCAGCGGCGTCGTGGGGTAGTGATGCTGGAATCTCGATGTTGCTTTGCGGTACGTCCGTGCCACCTGCAATAGGACCGCTTCCAGTACCTCCAGAACTTGAACTGCCGTTGCCCGGGCCTTCACCGACTGGGGCTTCTGGTCCATCACCGATACCAGGAGTAGGGGTGCCGCCGCAGGCAGTTCCACCAGGGGTCGGCACGCCTATGTTCGGTGGACCGCCATTCGGCGTACCTGTGTTCATCGCATTGCTGCCGGTTGACGAGGTCCCGCCCGCAAGTGTTGTCGCCGATGGTGCGCCACTGCTTACCGGCGTAGGTGAAGTGTTCGTGAGTGACGCGTTCGGGTTGGCTGAAACGCTCGAGCTCGCTGACGGGTTCTTGATCGATGTCAGACCACCACCAGCAGCGCCGCCCGCAGCGCCGACGAGGGTGGACATCAGGAGATTGAAGTCTTGCCCGGTCACCTGCGATGCGGCGAACTCACCCGCAACACCACCCACCCCACCAGTAACCCCGTCAACCGTGGCACGGGTCGTGACCCGGGCACCGCGGGAGGTGATGCTACTGCCAATATGGGAGAAGGGTCCCGCGATCGCGCCGCCAATCGCGGACGACACCGCAGCACCACCCACATCGTCCCAGGAGAAGTTCCCAAACGCGGCCGACGCGGTCGCGTTCGCGACCGTCCCTGATACTGCCGATTCGATCGCCTCGATCGACGCCCGGCGCATCACCGCCATGGTGCGCTTCGCTGACTGAATCAAGGTCTTCAGCCGGTTGATCACGGCGAGGAGTTTTGGCACCCACCTCGCGACCGTGAGTGCAGCCTTCCCCGCGGCCGCAACCGCGCCAGCCCCAAACGACACGAGTGACAGGACCGCCCCGAGTCCGATATCGAGCGCGATCTCGGCCGCTAACTGCCCGAGCATTGCAAGGAGCTCGGCCCGGATCTCCTCGACACTCTTCGCGAACGCCGCGCACCCCTCGCTGAGTGAGGCAGCATCGCCTGCGAGGTCTTCAATGAGACTCGACAGTTTCGTGTGTACCGCCGCAACATCGCCGCGCTGCGGGAACTCCGAAGCAAGCGTCAGCGGGAGCGCCGCTTCAAGCTCTGCTTTTGCGGTGGTGAGTTCCCCAGCGTACGCATCCCACGCACTGGCGGCTTGGGTGATTTTCCCGGTGTCTGCGGTCGGGATCACAATCCCCGCCGTGTCTTTGAGGAAGTTTTCGACCCATTCCATGATCTCGCCCTGCGGGGTACCACGCTGCTCATCACCCAAAGACGAACCAACCGACGGCGGAGACGCCGTGATTTGGGTGGGGGTAATGGTCGCGTACGGGTTCGATCCACCACCAAGCCCGACGAGCTCCATTGCCCGATACGCGGAAGCAAGACCCAGGACTTGGCCCTCAAAGGTCGCGACGGCCTTCGCGAGCGTCACCCCGGACTCAATCATCGACGCGGCCGACAGGTCGTACCCGCCCTCGGTCTTCGTGCCGAGCGCGAACTCCTCGGCCATCGGATCGATTCCGGCCATGCCCTGGCATGCCAAAAGTGACGAACCCGCTGTGGTGGTAGCGGTGAGAATCTTGGTTGCGACCGACCCGACCTGTTCGGCGTCAGACGCGATCGCGGCTGGATTCACACGCACAAACACCGGGAGGAGCCTCACTCACTTAACGAACGAACTTGAGCCCCCTTCCGCGCAAATGTAGTAGCCATAAACCGCCGAACCGCACGCTCTGCGCAAACTGACCGAACCGCTGCGCTTAGTGAGAACCAGCGCCGCGGTAGGGTTGCCTCTGGAGAGGATTTGAATGACGGACCCACAACCATCGGGCGGCAAACTCATCCTTCGCCTCGCCCCGATGATCTATGGGCCGACGCTCATTTTTGCCCTCGGTGAGGGCGCGGTCATTCCCCTCATCCCGACGATGGCAACCGGGCTCGGCGCGAGTCTCGCAGCAACCGGCGCAATCGCATCAGCGCTCGTCATCGGAAAGCTCTGCGGCAATCTCCCCTCGAGCTGGGTCGTTGCGCGCCTGGGTGAGCGCATCGCCATGAGCCTCGCGAGCCTCGTCGCAATGGTCGGCGCGCTCGGCATGCTCTTTGCGCCGAACGTGGCGGTGCTTACGATCGCGATTTTCATTCTCGGTATCGCAACGTCTGCATTCGGTCTCGCGAGGCACGCATTCATGGCGACTCGGGTCCCATTTACCTTCCGCGCGAGGGCACTGTCGCTGCTGGGTGGCACGTTCCGGCTCGGCACGTTCGTGGGCCCGTTCGTCGGTGCGCTCATGCTCGGTCTCACCGGCCATCAGACTGGAGCGATCTGGTTCCTGGTCGGATGCATCGTCGTCACATTCTTGCTGGTGTGGTTCGGACCCGATCCAGAGACCGAATTCGCTGCCCGCGTGCAGCCGCAGGGAACCGCGACGTCACCGATTCCGCTTGAACGCGACGGCATAATCGGCACCATGATCAAGCACCGCACGGTGCTCTCCCGCATCGGGGTTTCGGCCGCCACGCTCTCGGCGATCCGCTCGGCGCGCGACATTGTGCTGCCGATCTGGGGAGTCTCGATCGGCCTCGACGCGCAGACGATCCTCATCGTGGTCGGTGTCGCGGGCGCGCTCGACTTCGCGCTGTTTTATGTGAGCGGTCAGGTCATGGATAGGTTCGGCAGACTTTGGGCGGTCGCTCCCGCGATGCTGCTCATGGCGTTCGGGTTTCTCGCGCTATCGCTCACCCACGACCTTGGTGCTGCGGGTATCTGGTTCGCCGTGTTCGCCGCCGTGATTGGGCTCGGTAACGGGCTCTCGAGCGGCATTCTCATGACGCTCGGTGCGGATCTCGCGCCGCGCCACGATCCCGCCCCGTTTCTCGGCTCGTGGCGCACACTCACTGACTCCGGTGCCGTACTCGCACCCCTCGCGTTTTCGGGCATCGCAGCAGTCGCACCGATCATGGTCGCGACCGGGGTGATGGGTGGGATCGGACTCGTAGGTGTCGCCGGGTTCCTGCGCTGGTTGCCAATATTCGTGCCCCGTAAGTCTTAGCGCGTGGAACCCTCGGCGATCCGCCAGAATGATGGCCCAACTCGTGAGCGGCCACTTCTACTCGGCGGTGTGCTCCAGGATCCACGTCGCTAAGAACTCGAACACCTCGTCGCGGTTCGTCTCATTGAGCATCTCGTGTCGCCCTTCGGCGTAGATTTTCACCGAGATATCGCGCATTCCGCGAGCGCGATATGCGTCGGCGAGCAGTTTTAGTCCGTCGCCGCGGCTCAGTGGATCCTCACTACCCGAGACGATGAGCATCGGGGTGAGCGGATCGAGGCCAGGCCCAGGCTTGCCGTAGAGCCTGAGCCCATCGGCGACGCCGAACAGCTTGAGCACGTTCGCCTCGAAGCACAGCGGATCGGCAATGAAGGCCGCCGCCGTTTCGGGATCGCGACTCAACCACTCGAATCCGTTCACATCTGCGACGGAGGCCCAATTCGCGTTGAGGTCGCCGCTCTCCATGTGTTTGAAGGTGCGGAAGGCGGAGCCGGAGAGCACGACCGCGTCCCAGAGCTTCGGGTGTTCGTTCAGGATCCGCTGCGTCATGAGCGACCCCCACGAGTGTCCAAACATCGCAACCTTGAGCCCCGGATGCCGCTCGCGAATCAGGCCCGTGAATTGCACGATCGCGGCCTCGGCGGCGCGAAGCCCGCCAGGGCCAAGCTTGCCGAGCAACGAGAGGTCGCCCCCGTGCTGACGCCTGCCGGTTTCGCCGTGCCCGCGGTGGTCGTCGGCGTACACCGCGAGCCCCGCCTGCGTGAGAAAGCGCGCAAACGCGTCGTACCGCAGTGCGTGCTCACCGATGCCGTGTGCGATCTGCACGACCGCAACGGGCTCGGGCGTCACCTCGGGGTCAGGCAGCCAAGCGTACGCGCTGATCTCAACGCCGTGCGCGTCGACGTAGGAGAAGGCTTCGCTAGTAGGCCGCTTGTTCTGTTCGCTCATGTGCTCATTCTGGCCTACCCAAGTGCGCAAACGCAGAAATATACTGGGTCAATGCGGCGAGCCTGGCGTTTCACTGCGCCACTTCTTCTCGTGGCGTTACTCTTCTGTGCGTCGTGTATTACGGTCAAGGCCGAAGGGAGCGAGATGGCGTCTAGTGATCCGCTCGTCGTGTCGATGACGGTGCCGGGGCCCGCGCTGCAATCGCTGCCAGGCTCTACCGAGGTGCCGGTGCGGGTGTACACGCCAGTGCTCGACCCGTGGGCAACCCTCGTCTGGGCTCACGGTGGATCGTTTGTGCGCGGCACCCTCGATTGGCCTGAGGCCGATTGGGTTTCGCGCCAGTTCGCAGACTCCGGCATTCGGGTGATTTCGGTCGACTACGTGTTGGCGAGTGACACCGTGAAGGCGCCCGCGCCCTCGAACGATGTCGCCGCGGTGGTCGCGTGGGCCGCGGCCGAGTACACGACCCCGCTTGTGGTCGGGGGCGCGAGCGCGGGCGGTCATCTCGCGGTGCTCGCGACGCTCAATCAGGTGGATCGACAGGGTGCGCGCCAAGCGCAGGCCCTGCTACTCGAATACCCGACACTGCATCGCGTGCAGCGCGATCATGCGGTAGTCGCCGCCGCGACTTCGCAGCTGCCGGAGCAGCGGAGGTTCGGGCCAGAGCGCATCGCCGAAATGTACGAGTACTACCTTGGCGAGACCGGTGCTCCGATCGCGGGGGAGCTGCCGGCGTCGCGCCTCGCGTTGCTGCCTCCCACGATCATCGTGAATGCCGACGCCGACGATCTGAGGGTCTCAGCCGAAGAGTTCGCAGAGCAACTTCGCGCTGCTGGCGTGACGGTCTCTGAGACCGTGCAGGCCGGAACGGTGCACGGATACATGAATCGCCCCGACGAGTCAGCTCAGGCGCTCAGCGACGCGACCGCCACGATCGCAAGGTTCGTGAACGAGCTGCGAACGGTGCTCGTTCACTAGTCCTGGGTGTGTGTCGGGCCGATAGCGGTGGATCGGCGCAGCTGCGATTCGATCGCGCTCCGTGGGCCCATCTAGACTCGAACCATGCAAAATCTCGTGCTCTCGCTGCCCAGTGATCCCGGCCTTAAAGACGCGCTCGTAGATGCGCTCGGCGAGGGATCCAATGTAGAGATCGTCGACTGGGACCTGGATAGCCCAGCACCGCGCGACCACATCGACATCGTGGTGCCTCCGTACTGGGGCGGGGTGAAACCGTTCACCAGGCTCGCTGATATTTCGACGCAACTCGTGCAATGGCAGTCGATTGGGTACAACGGTATGGAGCGCTACCTCCCAGAGGGTCGCGTTGTCGCGAACGCCACCACAGTGCACGAGGCATCGACCGCAGAACTCGCGCTCGCGCTCATGCTCGCGGCTCAGCGCGGTCTTCCGAAATTCATTACAGACGGGCTTGAGCACAAGTGGGACTTGGTGTCGTACCCCAGTCTCGCCGATCGTAAGGTGCTGCTCATTGGCTACGGCGGCGTGGGCAAGGCAATCGAGGCGCGTCTCGCCGGGTTTGAGACGACGGTGACGCGCGTTGCGCGATCCGCCCGCGACGAAGTGAACCAGGCTGGCGAAACCGTGCACGTACACGGCTTCAATGAACTGCACGACCTGCTCGCCGAGGCAGAGATTGCGGTTATTGGACTGCCGCTCACCGACGAAACTCGCGGAATCATCGGTGCCGCTGAGCTAGCCGCGATGCCCGATGGCGCACTCATGGTGAACGTCGGCCGTGGCCCGATCATGCAGACCGAAGCACTCATCGCAGAGCTTGAGAGCGGTCGGCTGCGGGCCGCAGTCGACGTAACCGAGAAAGAGCCGCTCCCAGCTGATGATCCACTGTGGGATGCACCGAACGTGCTTATCACCCCGCACGTCGGTGGGGACTCATCGGCGATGCTGCCGCGCATGGTCGCGCTCATCAAGCGTCAGATCGGGCACCTGCAGGCGGGCACGACCCCCGAAAACATCGTGCTCGGAGAGTGGAAGTAGCGCTTACTCCGAGTCGAAGCCCTGTGAGCGCAGGGAGTCGCGCATCGTGTGCCTGCCGTGCAGCCCCTCTGGAGTTGCGATGCGCCGGGTGACCGTGCGCGCCCAGCTGCGACCCGGAATGCCCTGCGTCTCGAAGTACTCGCGGTACTCCTCTTCGTAAGATTCGACGGCGTGCTCCCAAGCAGCCACGTTGTAGGTTTCGTGGTGCAGCACACCTGAAAGCGGCAGCCGTGGCTTGAGCCCGGTGCCCTCCTCAGGGTCGGGCACGCCGAGCGCGAGGCCGACGACTGGAAACGCGTGCTTCGGCAGGCCCAACTCGGTGCTCACAGCCTCGGGATTGTTTCGCACAGACCCCACAAACACGCCCCCGAGACCCATCGACTCAGCAGCGAGCAGAGCGTTCTGGGCTGCAATACCCACATCGACCGCACCCACGAGCGTGTTCTCGATGAGCCCCACGGTTTCGGTTTCAACACCCTGTGCCCGCACCAACTCGACGTTGCGCGAGAAATCGGCGATCCACACCAGAAAAACCGACGCATTCTCAACGTAATCGCGCCCGCCTATTGCCTCTGAAATGCGACGCTTGCGGTTCGCGTCACGCACCGCGACGACGGTCGCGATCTGCAGATTCGACGACGTCGACGCACGCTGCGCCGCAGTAACGATGAGCTCAAGCTGCTCATCGGTGACCGGGGTGCTCAGGTATTTGCGCACCGAACGGTGTTGCAGCTGAAGGTCGGTTACCGGGTTTGAGGGTGTCGTCATTGCCGTCCATTCTCTTGTTAGCAACCCACGCTATCGGCTCACGCTCAACGACGCAGGGATAGGATGTAGAGGTCTATGCGATCGGGGTATCTGCAATTCTGGTACCCCTGACCGTGGTCTTGCGACCAGGGTTCCGGCGCACAGCACAATACCCAAGATCCCCGTCTGCCCCTTGGAGTGAAATTCACATGGCTGAACAGTCCCGCCTTGATAAGGTAATCGCCCTCGCCCGCCACCGCGGCTTCGTCTATCAGGCGGGTGAGATTTATGGTGGATCGCGATCCGCTTGGGACTACGGGCCCTTAGGCACCGCGCTCAAGGAGAACATCAAGCGCCAGTGGTGGCGCACGATGGTGCAGAAGCGCGACGATGTCGTTGGCATCGACTCGAGCGTGATTCTGCCGAAGCAAGTGTGGGAGGCCTCGGGTCACGTCGAGGTATTCAGTGATCCGCTCGTCGAGTGCATGCAGTGCCACAAGCGGTACCGCGAAGACCACCTCATTGAGGAATTCGAGGAGAAGAAGGGTCGCGAGCCGAAAGATGGGCTCGCCGAGATCGTTTGTGTCGCATGTGGCACCCGCGGCCAGTTCACCGAGCCCCGCGCCTTCTCGGGTCTGCTCAAGACCTTCCTTGGCCCCGTCGACGATGAGGCGGGCCTGCACTACCTGCGTCCCGAAACTGCCCAGGGCATCTTCGTGAACTTCGCGAATGTGCTGCAGTCTGCTCGCATGAAGCCACCGTTCGGCATTGGCCAGATCGGCAAGAGCTTCCGCAATGAAATCACGCCGGGCAACTTCATCTTCCGCACCCGTGAGTTCGAGCAGATGGAGATGGAATTCTTCGTCGAGCCAGGCACAGACGACGAGTGGCAAGAGTACTGGATGGCCGAGCGTATGAACTGGTACGTGAACCTCGGTATCGACCGCGACAACCTGCGCTTCTACGACCACCCGAAAGAGAAGCTCTCGCACTACTCGAAGCAGACCACCGACATTGAGTACCGTTTCGGGTTCCAAGGCAGCGAGTGGGGCGAGCTCGAGGGCATCGCGAATCGCACGAACTTCGACCTCACGACTCACTCCGAGCACTCGGGCAAGGATCTGTCGTTCTTCGATCAGAACAAGAACGAGCGCTACACCCCGTACGTGATCGAGCCTGCGGCTGGACTGACGCGCTCGCTCATGGCGTTCCTCGTTGACGCGTACCGCGAAGAGGAGGTGCCAAACGCGAAGGGTGGCACCGACACGCGCACGGTGCTCGGCCTCGATCCACGCCTCGCCCCAGTGAAGGCGGCGGTGCTGCCGCTCAGCCGCAATGAGAAGCTTTCGCCGCTCGCCCGCGAGATCGCTGCCGACCTGCGCGACGACTGGAACATCGACTTTGACGATTCGGGTGCAATCGGGCGTCGTTACCGTCGCCAAGACGAGATCGGCACCCCGTTCTGCGTCACGGTCGACTTCGACTCGCTCGATGACAACGCGGTGACGGTGCGCGAGCGCGACACGATGCAGCAGGAGCGCATTCCAGTTGCGGATCTGCACGCGTACCTGGCAACGAGACTCCGTGGCGCGTGAGCATGAGAAATGCATCGCATTTCGAGTCTCGCGCGGTGCCGCCACTGCGGCAGCCCACGGAGCGAAGCGAGGGGTGGCCTGAGCAATGACCATCCCACCATCTGAACCCACTGAACCGGGCACGGTGACGGCTCCTGCCACCGCCCCACCTCAGTGGGCGTGGGCGCAGCCGCAGCCGGTGTACGTTCCGGTCGAGACCGAGCCGCTCGAGTACCACCGCCTGTACCGGGGTGCCCCGAAGTATCGGTGGTGGAAGCCGCTGCTCGTATTTCTGCTCGCGGTGAGTTATTACCTCGCGATGAACTTGACGCTAAGTCTCCTGTTCATACCGCTCCTGATGGTTTTTGATCCGGAATACGCGCAGGGCGCGTTCCTGCTACAGGATCAGGCAATACTCGACACGCAGCACCCGTGGTCGCTGGTGATGAGCATGACTCTCATCATTTTGTTTATTCCTGCGGTGATTCTTGCGATGCTGTCGCTCGGAATCCGGCCAACCGGCAGGGTGTGGTCTGTCGCGGGGCGCATTCGCTGGGGATTGCTCGGCCGAACCTTAGGTGCCGCGCTTGTCGGCGTCATCGTGATGAACGGGGTTGGCATTCTTGCCGACATGGTCATCGATGGAATCACAGGTGCGACGGGTGCCGAGGCACCCGAACTCCCCGCCGACTTTGACGTGAACGCCGCGATCATCTCGATGGTGCTCGTCGTTCTCCTGGTTCCGTTTCAAGCGGCAGCCGAAGAGGTCGCGTTCCGCGGTCTCTTGCTGCAGGTGTTTGGTTCGTGGATGAAGTCGCCGTGGCTTGCAATCGGTCTCTCGACAGTGGCCTTCGCAGCAATGCACATTTATGACATCTGGGGGCTGATCGCAGTTGGCCTTATGGGACTCGTTGCCGCCTGGCTTACCTGGAAGACCGGTGGTCTTGAGGCAGCGATCGCGATTCACGTACTCAATAACCTAATTGCATTCGCATTCATGGCTTCGGGTATCACCGGTGAGACTGCCCAGGTTGAAAGCGGCAGCGGCATCGAGAGCATCATCGGCGAGATCGCTGGCCTCGCTGTCTTTGCGTGGCTCGTGATTCGCATTTTCCGCAAGCACGGGTACGGGCGCGAGCGCATTGACGTCGTCATGCAGCCGGTTCAGCCCTCGGCTGCAGCACCGGTCGAGCCGCAGCAACAGCCACAGCCGACCCCACCAGTTCACCCGGGCAGCTGACTATGAAGGGCGTGCTGCTCGTTAGCTCAAGTGTCTCCGCGCTTGCGGCCGCGCTCGACCTCGCAGAGGTCGGTGTAAAGGTGTGGATCGCCGACGTGCCAGGCCGGGTGCCGCATGGGCCGGTACGCGATCCACATGGCACCGTGAAGACACTGCTCGACGAGCTTGCCGCGCCAATTGCTGACGGTGGTCGGCCCGAACCGAGTGTGCGACCGACCCAGAGCGCGCCGGCGCCCGTGCAGCTTCGGGGACACGACGGCAGATGGCAACCGGTACCCGAGGCGGCGCCGTGGGGGATTCCGACGGTGCCACTCGCGAGCGATTGCTTAAACCTGCTCGGGTTCGGAGGCGCCATGCGCGCGTACCTCGACCGGCTCAAGCCGGTGCTCACGATTGGCAAAGAGGAGAACCTTGCAAAGCTCGTGCAGTCACGCATGGGTGCACAGGTGCTCAAACTGCTTGTTGAACCATTGGTTTTTGAACGTTTCGGTGCGCACGCCGAAGAACTTGAAGTCGCTGCTGTTGCTCCGGGGCTTAATGAGAGCCTGACGCGGGCGGGTTCGCTGAGCGGCGGCGCACTGCTTCACCTAGAGCGACACGTTGCACGTGAAACTCTCGTTGCTCCGGCACGGGGTTGGGCGCGAGCTGTTGAGGTGTTATACGAGCGGCTCGAGCTATACGGTGCAGAGCGGCTCGATGCCGCGATCGTTGATCTTCGATCGACGACCGATGGCAGCGCTTGGGCTGCATGGGACGATACTGGCCGCGTGCTCGAGGTTGCCGCAGTCATTACGGATCCTGAGCAAACGATCTCAGGTGCGAGCGACGACTTTCAGTCAGCGCGGGAGCTTCGTGCTTCGGAGTATCGCGAATATGCTGAAATTGGAATTGATGGCCAGCGAACCGCTCAGGTTGAGGGTGGACATGCGGATAAATTGCGCATTATCAATTCGAATTCGGGAGAGCAGTGGGCGGCTCGTACGAGGCTGCATGCTGATGGGTCGTGGTCGCTCTCCCTCGCAAGCGGTCGTCGTGACCGCACGGAAGAGACACACACGATCGAGTCTCTCGCAGGCCTCGCAGAAGAATTAGGTCTCGATCCTGTACCGAATTCAGCGACCTCGCACACGGTTCCGGCACCATTTGTGACACTCGAGCAGCGCGCGAGCGCAAAGACCAAAGTCGACGACTGGAACGCCGCTCACCCGAACGTTGTGCTCTGCGGAACTGAGCTGTTCGGTGGGGAGCTTGGCGACGCCATTGCCGATGCCAGGGACCGTGCGGTGCATCTTCGAAGAAGGCTTACCGGTATCGCCTAAAGATTTGCAAGCCCCTTGAATGGGCAAGTATTGCCCTGTATATTTCAAATCTGGAATGTATCGCAGTCGTCCCTTGCAAGTTAGGGTGGATACAACCGCGAACTGGAGGCAGCATGAAGGGCAAAATAGGTTTCGTTCTCGGAGCTGCGCTCGGTTACGTACTCGGAAGCCGAGCGGGCAGAGAACGCTACGAGCAGATTAAGCGAGGCGCCTCGGCGGTCTGGGAGACACCGCTCGTTCAGCAGGGTGTCTCGGCAGTAAAACACCAGATTGGCGACGGACTCGACAGCGTGAAGGCTGCCGCGGCCAATGTTGCGAAGGCAGCGTTCGACGCCGCAACTCAGCCGCGTGGTGCAGCGACGCAACCGCGGGGCGCAAGGGCCAGCGATTCTGGGGCAAAACACGAGGGTTCCGCACCGGGGGATACGAAGCCTGATGGTGCGGAGGAGACATTGGTATGAGCCGAAAGCGCAATGAGCCGGGCACCTTCGAACTTTTGACGAGGCTGCCGCAGCAAATTGTGAGCCTCGCGAAGATCGAACTCGCGAACGCAAAGCGCGAGGTGCTGTCAGCGGCAAAGAAGATTGGCATCGGGGCGGCGGGCATTGTCGTCGCGTTGTTCTTCCTCTTCTTCATGCTTGAGGCACTCGTCATCGCAGCCGTTGCAGCGCTCGCTTTGGTGTGGCCCTGGTGGCTTGCGGCGCTGGTTGTGGCTGCGGGCCTACTGGTGCTCGCCGCGCTTGCGATCCTCGCCAGCGTCATGCTTATCAAGCGAGGCAACCCTGTGCCCGACGAAACGATTGATCGGGTGACCGGCGATATTCACGCGATGGGCGAGGTGCGCGTCAACAACGACGGGCCAGCGTTCGGTGGCCCGGGAGGAGTGCGATGAACAAGAGCAAGGCACAGGGCATCATTGAAGCCGAACTCGCGCGCGCAGACCTTTATGACACTCTTGGTCAGCTGCGTGACCGGCTGAATTACGCCCAACGGTTTGACGACGCGGTAGATCGGGTGGGGGTGCGAATTCAGGAGGTCAAGGAGGAACGGCCAGCCGTGTTCGCGGCCGGCGTGGTTGTGGCGGCGGCTGCAGTTGGTGCGGTTGTGTGGGCGGTTGCGAGTGGAATAGCGAAGAGAATTCGCTAAATCGCGCTATTTCCGCATAACGGCTGTGTTGCGATTCAACTGAAAACGACGCACGTTTTGCGTCTTGCGCAATGCAAGGCAAGAATAGGGTGAACAGGTTATTCTCGTTTTGGGTATTCATTGACCTTTGGGTTTATATTTCCATGTTCGTGCTCGAGTGAGTGGGGTGTATGTCGGATCAGGCGAAGCCGCTCAGTGGCCTTCGTGTGCTCGTTCCTCGCGGTGGGATCTGGGGCGACCTCGTCTCCCAGGCGCTCCGTGAACAAGGAGCACAAACGGTAATTGCGCCACTAGTAGATTTTGCGCACACGAGTGAAGAAGAGAAGCTCGTCGCTGCGTTGCATGATCTTGAAAATGGCGAGTTTGATTGGATGACGGCGACGAGTGCAACGGTTGCCGATGTGTTGAAACACCACAATGCGGTGTTCCATGAGCGCACCAAGGTCGCGATTGTTGGCGAGGCGACCGCAGTAGCGTTTCGCGAGGCCGGGTACCCCGTCACTCTCACACCGAAAGAAGACGAGAACTCAACGCATCAGTTGCTCAAGGAGTGGCACGAGATCGACGCGGGCAATGTGCTCCGGGTGCTCACGCTCCGTTCAGATGTTGCGACTCCCGTGCTCACGCAGGGTCTCATCAGCCGCGGCCACAACGTGACCCAAGTGCTCGCGTTTAGAACCATTGGGGTTCCAGCCTCGGTGCACATTCGTGAAGACATCGATTCGGGCCGCATCAATGCGATTCTCGTTGCATCAGCGAAGATTGCAGAACAGGTGCGAGAGCAGTTCGTCAATGTTCCCAAAGACACGCTCGTCGTGTGCGTCGGTGAGAACACGCTTGCCGCTGCCGCTGAGCTCGGCCTTCCCGGCTGCTCAGAGGGCAACTCCACGCTCAGGCAGGCCATCATCGATGCAGTTGAGTCTGCGATCGACCACTCAGACATGCTGGACTAGCCATGGCACGTATCGAGGTGCACAGCGACCGGGTGGTCATTCGCCTCACCGCGGCCGAAAAGGCGGTGTCGCTACGCAGGCGTGACGTGGTGCTTGACCGCGAGGCGATCCGCTCTGCGGTCATTACTGACGACCCGTGGGTGTGGATCCGCGGGATCAGGGCACCCGGCGCGAGTCTTCCTGGCGGTCTTGCGTATGGAACCTGGCGCACGCGCGGTGGCAGAGACTTCGTGCTGGCGCGGCGTGGTCGATCCGCAGTTGTAATCGACCTCGATGTCGCTGAGAGCAGTGAAGATAACAAAGGGTGGATCGGAGAGTTCGACTCGTTCGCCCGCGTCATTATCTCCACCGTACACGCGGCAGATTTGGTTCGCGCGCTTCGGCTCGAAGACGCAGACGAACCGTTCAGGGTCGATACCAACAAGTAACGCGGCACCGGAATCGCAACCTCCGGAGCCGCGTCACCTGGTTGAGCTCAGTGGGTATCGCTTCGCAAACGGCTGAAGTTCGTCCCTGGCGCTTGGCGATCAGTCGTTGACGACAATGATCTCTTCAAGCGAGAGTCTCGTGCGCGGTGCGAGTTCGCGCTCTCTGAGAGGCTCGGGAAGCTGATCTGGGGTGCCGAGCTTACCGATTGTGGCGACGGTCACCGGCGTGAGGGTCGCGTCGAGGTCAAATGCCTCGCTCAGAGCCTGCGGATCGAAGCCGCCCATCTGGTGCACATAGAGCCCCTCGCTGTGCGCCTGCACTGAGAGGTGCGCAACTGCCTGTCCGAGGTCGTACTCGGCCCAACGCATAGGCTGCCCGTCTTCGGTCTGGTTCACGGCGAGGTTCACGATAAACGCGGCGGCGGTGTTTGCCCAGGCGGCGTTGCCGGGCATAAGTGCGGCTTCGACCTTTGCGAATGAATCCGACCCACGGCGCGCGATGATGAAACGCCACGGTTGCGTGTTGCTGCCGCTCGGCGACCAACGTGCGGCCTCGAAGACGCCTCGCAGCTCACCCTCGGTGAGTGCGTGATCGGCGTCGTAGGCACGCGGGCTCCATCGCTCGATGAGCGTGTCGAGAATGGGTGCGCTGGTAGTTGCGTGCTTCACTATCACGGAAAGTTCTCCTGAGTTCATACGTGTGGCGAAGCCTCTGCCTCGCCACAAAGTTGAACGTCAGGCATCCTTCTACTATTCCTGCTTCACCGGTGAAAGAAATGCGTGTCGAGCTTCGTCGGCAATCACTTCGGAGAGCGCATCGAGCACCGGGGAGCGGAGGTTCCACCGTTGCCAGTAGAGCGGCAGGTCGATGTGCGATCCCGGCATGATCTCGACGAGTCGCCCCGAAGCGAGCGATTCCGCGCACTGCAGCCGCGGCACCATGCCCCATCCCATGCCGAGCTC
This sequence comes from Leucobacter denitrificans, assembly GCF_014396385.1. Taxonomy (NCBI): domain Bacteria; kingdom Bacillati; phylum Actinomycetota; class Actinomycetes; order Micrococcales; family Microbacteriaceae; genus Leucobacter; species Leucobacter denitrificans. The sequence continues at coordinate 1,297,410 of NZ_CP060716.1, read as the reverse complement.
AATCGCCATGACGAACTCGGCAGACGAGGGTACGAAGTGTCGGGGTGGATCGACTCGGGCCCGGGTGATCCGCTTGATGAAGCGCTGTTGAAACATGTCGTGTCGATCGAATTCGAGCTGCGGTGCAGCGGCGAGGGTTGCAGCGCTGAGCCCTGATGCGAAGTACTCGACTGCGAACTCGGGGGTTGCGACGGCGTAGTACCGATCCACCCCAATGGGGGATGAGGTGCACCCGGGCACCGCCTCGCGCGTCGCGGTGAGTGCGGCCATCGCCTCGCCGTTCTGTAGCTTCTCGGTCGAGATCGTCTCGTCGGCGCGGATCACCTCGAAGCGGGCCCCGGTTTCGCGGGCCGCACGTGCGAGGGCCGGAACGAACCAGGTCGCGAGTGAGTCGGCGTTCACCACAACGGGAATGAGTGAGCCTCCGGTGGATCCCTGCTCGAGTTCACTCGCGAGGTCACTTACCACCTGCTCAACCTGGCGCGCGGCGCGAAGTACCGCGGCGCCAGCCTCGGTGACCGACACGGGTCTGGTGCGACGCAACAGCACCGAGCCAACCCGCTCTTCGAGGCCGCGGATGCGTTGACTCACCGCCGATGGCGTGATGTGCAACTGCTTAGCGGCGCCCTCGAGCGACCCCTGGTGCACGACGGCGGCGAGGGTGCGGAGGTGGTCGATGGGGAGATCCATACTCACATATTAAGCAATGCTTAATGAGGGTGAGAATAATGAGGCGCGCTAAATTCGTGAACTTGGCATCACAGGCTCTAGCCTCGATGCTGTGATCCTTCCACTTCTCATCGGCATCGGCAGCGGCCTCTCGCTCATCGTCGCGATCGGCGCGCAGAACGCGTTCGTGCTCAGGCAGGGCATTCGGCGCGAGCACGTGCTGCCGGTGGTGCTCATTTGTGGAGTCACTGACGCGATGCTCGAGCTGCTCGGTGTCGCCGGAATCGGCCTCATCGTCGAGCGTGCTCCGGTTGTTCTCGACGTGGTGCGCTGGGGCGGCGTCGCTTTCCTCATTTGGTACGCCTGGTCGGCGGCGAGACGCGCGATGCGACCCGAGGTGCTCGTAGCTGGAGCCGGCGGCGAAACTACACTGAAGAAGACCGTGCTCGCCTGCCTCGCGATTACATATCTCAACCCGCACGTCTACCTCGACACCATGGTGCTCATGGGGTCGATCGGCAACGCACAGGGCGACCCGGCCAGATGGTGGTTCGTGGCCGGCGGCGCGATTGCGAGCATCGGCTGGTTCTTCCTTCTCGGGTACGGCGCTCGCGCGCTCACGCGATTCTTCGCGACCCCGCGTTCGTGGCGGATCCTCGACGGTGTCGTCGCCGTGACCATGCTCGTGATCGCCGCCCGCCTCGCCTTTGGCGGGATCGCGGGTTAGCCGCGAAGCGTTGCGAGTAGCTCGTCGACGGCCTCGGGCGTGGTGTCGAATGCGCACATGAGACGGTAGGTGTTTCCCTTGCCTCGCGAGGTGCGGAGGTCTGCCCGAGCTGCGACCTCGGGGTCGAGCTCGCAGAACACCGCGTTTGATTCGACGGGGTGGAGTAGTGTCGCGCCGAGCGGCTCGAGTCCCTCGGCTAGCCGATCCGCCATTGCGTTCGCATGCCGAGCCGATCGCAGCCACAGATCGCCCCCGTACAGGGCGGTGAGCTGGGCTGAGATGAACCGCATCTTCGACGAGAGCTGCAGGTTCATCTTGCGCAGCGAGGTGATTCCCGGGGTGGATCCGGGCCGCAACACCACCACCGCCTCAGCCGCGAGCGCACCGTTCTTCGTGCCTCCGAGGCTCAGCAGGTCGACCCCGGCGTCGTTCGTGATCGCGGCCAGGCTCGTTCCGAGGTGCGCGGCGGCGTTGCCGAGACGTGATCCATCGACGTGCAGCAGCATGCCGAGTTCGTGAGCCTGATCGGCGAGTGCTCGGATCTCGTCGGGCGTGTAGCACGTGCCTACTTCTGTGACCTGCGAGATCGAGACGACGTCTGGTGAAGCGCGGTGTTCATCGCCCCAGCCCCATGCCTCGCGCGCGACGATCTCGGGGGTGAGCTTGCCGTGCTCGCCCTCGAGAGGTAGCAGCTTGAGGCCACCTGTTTTCTCCGGGGCGCCGGTCTCTGCGGTATTGATGTGCGCATTGCGAGCGCAGATCACCGCACCCCACCGTGGGGTCGCGGCCTGCAGCGCAAGTACGTTCGCGCCAGTGCCGTTGAACACAGGAAACGCCTCAGTCTCGGCGCCAAACAGCTCGCGCGCAACTTGCTGAAACCTTTCGGTCCACGCATCGCCGCCATACGCCCGGGCTGCCCCGGTGTTCGCGGCTGTGATCGCGGCGAGCACCTCGGGGTGGATCCCCGACCAGTTGTCGGAGGCGAATGAGTGGGGCGTTGCGAGTTCGTTCGATGGCACGAACACAGCTTACGGCGTGCGGGGTGGGGCGACGCGGCGGGGGCGGATCGCCTCAAACGCCGCACCAAACTCGAGGAGTCTCGTGTCGTCATACGCACGACCGGCGAACGTGAGACCAACCGGCATCTGAATGTCTGACATGAGCCCCATCGGCACGGTGACGGTGGGGATACCGAAATGCCGGATCGTGAGGTTGCCGTTTGCGATCCACACCCCGTTGCGCCAGCCGAGGTCTGCTGAGGCTTCGTTCACGTCCATGTCTGCGGGGCCGACATCTGCGACCGCGGGGAAGACGACGGCGTCGAGGCCGAGCTCGTCCATCCACTGTTCGAGGTCGACCTCACGGGTGCGCTCGAGGCCCCTGAATCCCGCCTCGAGTTCGGGGATCTCGGTGAATGAGGCGACCGGGTTCGCGCGCACGTGGCCCGGGTACTCGGCGATGTCGTCGTCGAAGCCGGTGTAGCGGTCGGGGAGCGCTCCCTCTGGTTGCGGGAAGATCTGTGCGCCGTCGACGCCCGTGAGATCTGGGAGTGCCGGATCGCCGTTCGCGCGCAAGAAGTCGTCCCACGACCATGCCGAGAGATCGACGATCTCGCGCTTCAGGTACTCGGCCGTCACGAAGCCGCGCGTGTGAATCTTCGGCGCGCCTGGCCGGTCGCCCTCGTAGTTCGACACGACTGGGAAGTCCACGTCGATGACCTCGGCTCCTGATGCCTCGAGGTCGCGCCTCGCGGCCTCCCACAGGTCGACAACTGAGGCGGGGGTATCGATGCGCTGCCCGGTCGGACCGCCGATACCTGGGTCTGTCGCGGTGCCGGACTCGGGGTCTGCATTGATGTACATCTTTGGAATGCCGAAGCGGCGGCCCGCGAGCGGGCCCGATCCACTGTGACCACCAAGCGCGCGATAGCTCTCGGGCCGCAACTCAGATACCGGGGGATCTTCACCCACGGCTGCGCCCGCCAGAGGTCACCGCGCGTCTCGGGATCTTCAGCAACGATGACATCGAGCACCTCGAGTAGGTCTGCCATGGTGCGCGCGTGTGGCACAACGACATCCATTGTGGGAACGAGGGGCCAGTTGCCACGAATCGAGATGACGCCGCGGGACGGAGTATAGGCGCAGAGTGCGTTGTTCGAGGCGGGGCCGCGCCCGCTCGACCAGGTTTCTTCGCCGAGCCCGAACGCTGCGAAGCTTGCGGCGGTCGCGGTGCCCGATCCGTTCGATGAGCCCGACGCGAACGGCGCGGTGAGATATTCGGCGTTGTATGGGCTCTCGGCGCGGCCGTAGACGCCGCGCTGCATGCCGCCGTTCGCCATGGGTGGCATGTTCGTGAGGCCAAGGCAGATCGCTCCGCCCGCGCGCAACCGCTCGATGGTGAAGGCGTCGCGCTGGGCCACGAGATCCTTGAACGTGGGGCTGCCGGCTGCAGCCGTGAGCCCCTTCACGAGGTAACTGTCTTTCGCCGTATACGGGATGCCGTCGAGTGGGCCGAGCGTTTCGCCGCGAGCCCTGCGCTCGTCTGACGCGCGCGCCTCTGCCAGCGCATCGTCATTGCGCACCACGAGCGCGTTCAGCTCGGTCTCGGTGCCCGCTACGTCGTACGCCTCGATGCGCGCGAGGTACGCCTCGACGAGGCCCACGCTCGTCACTTCGCCGCGCTCGAGTGCCCCTCGCAGGTCGGCGATGCTTGCCTCGACGACGTCAAAATGCTCACTCATGCTTTAGATCCTTAGACTCGTGGTTGCTGCTGGGTGATGCAGTGGATCCCGCCGCCGCGCGCGAACATCGGGCGGGCGTCGACCGTGACCACCTTGCGGCCAGGGTAGACCTCGGCGAGGATTTCGCGAGCGCGGGTGTCTGCCTCCGGCTCGTCGAACCCGCAGGCGATCACGCCGTCGTTCACGACGAGGTGGTTCACGTAGCTCCAGTCGACGAAGCCCTCGTCATCTTTGAGTGTCTTCGGCGCCGCAATCTCGTGCACGGTGAACTTGCGGCCCGCGGCGTCGACCTGGCCCGTGAAGAACTCGCGAAGCTGCGCGCTTACTTCGAAGTCTGGGTGAGCTGGGTCTTCTTGTGAGTGGAGCAGCAGGTGGCCAGGCGAGGTGATGGTTGCGACGATGTCGACGTGGCCGTTCGTGCCGAACTCGTCGTAGTCGCGGGTGAGTCCGCGCGGCAGCCACACGGCGTGCGAGGCGCCGATGGTGCGCGCCATCTCGGCCTCGACGCGGGCCTTATCGGCGTACTTGTTGCGGCGCGGGTCGAGCTGCACGGTCTCGGTGAGCAGCACGGTGCCCTCGCCGTCGACGTGGATCCCGCCGCCCTCATTCACGAGCAGCGATGAGATGACCTCAGCGCCGACCGACTCGGCGACCGTGCGGCCGATCTTGGCCGAGAGTTCCCACTCGGCCCACTCGGGGTCGCCCCACCCGTTGAACACCCAGTTCACCGCGCCGAGCACGCCCGGCCGCTCGTCGTCCACGACGAAGGTGGGTCCGAAGTCGCGCATCCAAAACTCGTCTAGCGGTGCCTCGAGAATCTCGATCTCGCTCGCGAGCATGCGCTTTGCGCGCTCGACCTCGCTCGGATCCACCACCATGGTGAGTGGTTCGAACTGCACGATCGCATTTGCGGTCTCGGCCCACGCCGCGTAGCCATCTTCTTGCTCGGCTGCCGATTCGCCTAGGGTGTAGCCGGGGCGTGGGAACGCCATCCAGGTGCGTTCGTGGGGTGCGGTTTCTGAGGGCATGCGCCAGGCCATGTGTGTCTTCCGTTCGTCGGTAGCCGTGGGAGTCGCTACTGGATAGAGTTGTTGATCAAGTGATCAACAGTGAGATTGCTCGCAAATGTACCGAATGGATCCGCATGCCGTCAAGAGCCGCAGCCCGCACGACCCGCAAGTCGGCGGCTGAGCGGCGCGCCGAGATTGCCTCCACAGCCGAGTCCATTGCGCGTGAATCGGGGCTGTCTAGTGTGACCATGCGCGCAGTCGGGGCGCGGATCGGAATCGCGCCAACCCTCGTGCTTCACCATGCAGAGAGCATGGACCTCTTGGTTGCCAACACATTTGAGCGGATCGTCGGATCGGAGCTCGGTGAGGTGACAGAACTCGCCTCGCAAGTTCGTGAGCCTGGGCGGGCACTCCCTGAGCTTCTCAAGTCGGTGCTCGACGGTTCGCGTACAGAAGTCACTCGGGTCTGGGTGGAGTCGTGGGTGCTCGGCCGAGAGAACGCAGAACTCGCGGCACGCGTGCGCGCTCAGATGGATGCGTGGCGGGCGCTACTCGCAAACCTCATTGAGGCTGGCGAGGCGGCGGGGGTGTATCGGGTCGCCGATCCGCTCGCTGTCGCCGGGCAGCTGCTCGGCATGATCGACGGCGTCGGTGCCCACTCACTCGTCGGTTGGCAAGATGACGAGAACCGTGTGGATCTCATGCTGCGGGCGGTCGACGCCATGCTCGGCGTGGCGTCGGATTGAGGCCTGTCGCGATGCTTGGCGTTGCGTCGAGTTGACCCGTGTCGCGGTGCTTGGTGTTTTACGCGCCCAGAGCCGCGAGCCTCGCGCGCTCACGAATTCCGAGCACGATGACGTCGAGACCGCGTTCGAAGAGTAGCGCATTGCGCTCGCGGCCCGACGGGTGTTTCCGGATGAGCCGATTCAGGCGCTCGTGCTCACCGCTGGGCTCGAAGATGAGGTCTGGTGAGAGCGCGTCAAGCGCCACGCCGAACGCGAAGGCGTCGAGCATCTCGACGGTGCTCAGCTGTTCGTCCTCGGGAATTCCGGCCTCGTCGAGCGCGTCGATGATGAGGGTGTAGAAGTCGACGGTGGTGGGCTCGGTGATCACGACGCTGAGCAGGAGCGGCATGACCTTCGGGTGATCCCCGTAAAGCCGCCACAGCGTGTGGGTCGACTTGCGCACCGTCTCCTCCCAAGAAGAGGAGGGCACGGGAGTGAGCGAGTACTCCTCGCCGAGCACTTCGCGGATTGCGTGAACGATGCCCACCCGCCCCTCCACGTGGTGATACAGCGATGACGTGCTTACTCCAAGGCGCTCGGCGAGCGGTACAACCTGCAGTTCGTGCCCCTCTTCGACAAGCTCGATGGCGGCGCGCGCGATAATCTCTCGGCTGAGCAGCGGTGCTTTGGGTCTGGCCACAGGGTCTCCGATGACGAGATGTTGACAAATTCGATCTCTCAAGTGCATCATACTCGTAAACCGAAATTGTTTCGGTTAATCGCTGCAGATAGTTTCGCAGTCATCAGAGAGGATGCCTCATGACGACCCCCGCCACCGCGCTCGGCCACGTGCCAGCGCCAAATTCCACGCCCGCGCCGCACGATCCGCGCGTTCCCCTCGGGTGGAAAAACGGCAGCGCCACCTTTATGCTCTCGCTCGCAGGCCTCATGATGGCGAACCTCGCCCCGCTCATCATGAGTGTGCTCGGCGAACTCGGGTTCGACATCGTTGAATCGGGCAACATCCTCACCTGGGCACTTCTCGCCTCGGCAGTCGTCGGCCTCGGCACCGCACGCCTCGCAGCAGGCGCGCACCGGCGGGCGCTCGCCGCAGCTGGTCTCGTTGTCGCGACTCTCGGCTTCGCGGTCGCCGCGATGCTGACGGGGCCCGCGGTTGTTGTCGCGAGCTTCATCATCGGTGGGGCGGGCGTTGGAACCGCGATTGCAGCGTCTGGCGCTGCGATCGCGGCGATCCGCAACCCGAACCGCGTGAGCGCCACGAGCGGTGTCGTCAACCGCGTGCTCGTGATGATCGTGCTCGCGATCATTCCCATCATTGGCCTGAGCCAAATCAGCGTGTTCGGTGCACTCGCGGTGCTCTCGCTCATTGGGCTGGTACTCGCTGCCTGGCTTCCCAACGCGCCAGATTATGCCGAGCCCGTCGAGGTCACCCAGTCATTGAAAATCGCCGAGCCGCGCCGCATCACCATTGCTGGCATAGTGCTGCTCGTGCTGTTCCCAGTCTGGGGCGCGAGCGAAGATGCGGTCTGGACGCTCACCTCGGTCCTCGGCGACAACGTCGGGCTCGATCCCGCGGCCCTCGGCTTCGCGCTCAGCGCCGCGGCCGGTGGCGGCGCAATCGCAATGATCATTGTGACCGTCTTCGGCAACCGCATGGGTCGCGCTGTTCCGCTGGTTATTGCGCTCGTACTCGGCGGTGCCGTCAAGATGTGGATCGGTCTCGCCACCGACCCCTCCACGCTCGCCGCGCTCATCATCGTCGTGAACACCATCTACGGTTTCGCGTTCGTGCTCTTCCTCGCGACCGCCGCAGGACTCGACGCCCGCGGTCGCTGGTCGGCGCCACTCATCGGTGCGTACCTCGTCGGTTCGAGCTTTGCCCCGATCATCGGTGCGTGGATCATCGACGCCGTCGGCATTCCGACCTTCGGCGTGCTCATGGGCATTGTGAGCTTCATCGCGATCGTTCCTGCGGTCTGGGTCGCTCGTGTGTCAATTGGAGCCGAGAAGGCACTTGCTCGTCAGGGGGCGACATCGTGATGAGCAGCGCTGTGACCACCACCATCTACCGCGCCGACACCGTATTTACTGGGCGCGCTGGCAATCCACTCGCTGAGGCGGTCGCCGTGCGCGACGGGCGTGTGCTCGCGGTCGGCTCGGCTGATGAGGTCGCTGCCGCGGCGGGTGCCGAAGCGTCGATAGTGGATCTCGGCAACGTCTTCGTCGCACCCGGGTTCGTCGAGTCGCACACGCACATGCTCATGCTCGGCCAGGCCGTCGAAAAGGTGCAACTGCGCGACTGCGAGAGCGTGGCCGAGATTCAGTCGCGGCTTCGCGCGGCTCGGGACGCGAACCCAGAGGCTCGCCAGATCCTCGGCATCAGCTGGCGGTTTGAGGCGCTCGCTGGTGCGGATCCGACGGCCGCGATGCTCGACGAGGCGGTCGTCGATGTACCCGTCGTACTCGACGCGAACGACCTGCACTCCGCGTGGGTGAACAGCGCGGCGCTCGACGCGATCGGCATCACCGACGAGACACCCGACCCGATTGGCGGGGAGATTCGCCGTGACGCTCAGGGTAAGGCGACCGGGTTTCTGCTCGAGACTGCCGCGATGCAGCACGCGTGGCCGTACATTGAAGAGTCGGCAACCGAGGCGGATCGCGACCGGTACCTGCAGAACGCGTTTCGTGCCTATATCGAAACCGGGGTGACGACCGCGACCGAGATGGCGTTGAACGAGGCCGACCTCGCTGCCTTCGAGCGTATGCTCGACCGCGACGGGCGGCTGCCGTTCGCGATGACCGCTCACGTGATCTTGCAGCCGAGCGGGGCTCCTGGGACCGACCGGGCTCAGGTCGAGCGCGCCGCCGAGTGGAGGGACCGCCTCGCCGCGCGCTGCGAGGGGCAGGATTCCGCCGGCACGCTGCGCATCGCGGGAGTGAAGTTCATTCTCGACGGCGTCATCGACGCCTGCACCGCGGCCATGCGTGCACCGTACGCCAACGGGTCAAACGCTGAGCCGATCTGGCCTCGCGAAGACGCGATCGCTGCCGCAGTTGCCGCGGACTCGCTCGGTCTGCAGCTTGCAATCCACGCGATCGGTGACGCGGCGAGCGAGCTCGCGCTCGAACTCGTCGAGGCCTGCGAAAGAGAGAACGGGCCGCGTGCTGACCGCCGCCCCCGCATCGAGCACCTTGAGTCGGTGACCAGCGAGACGATCCACAATATGGCGCGCCTTGGAATTACCGCGTCGATGCAGCCCGTGCACTGCGACCCCGCGATCATGGATAACTGGCTCGCGATGCTCGGTGACGAGCGTGCTGAGCGTGGGTTTCCGTGGCACGAGTTTCGGAATGCGGGCGTGCACATGGCGCTCGGAACCGATGCGCCAACCGCACCGCACGAGGCGCCACACAACCTGTTCATCGCGATGACCGCGAGGTCGGTGCTCGAGCGGGATCGCCGGGCCTACGCACCCGAGCGCGTGTTCACGCCCGCCGATGCTCTCGAGGCGATGACCTACGGAGGCGCGTGGGCGACCCGCGCGGAGGAGGAGGTTGGGGCCCTGGTGCCTGGGGCTCTCGCCAACTTCGTCGTGCTCGACGCAAACCCCCTCGCTGATGCGCCCGAAGCGCTGCTCGACACGAAGGTGCGGCTCACCGTCGTTGAGGGGAGGTGCGTCACTCGGCGGGGGATGGGGTTTAGGCTTTCCGCGCCAACGGGCCGGTAACTGCAACCATCTCTACTTGCAACCTTTGCCGCCGGTATCCCTTCTCCACCCACCCGGAGCTCAGTTGGCACTTTGGTGCACGATCCACCGAAATGAGGCACCAAAGTGACAACTGAGTGAGGCTAATCAACTTCGGCGAGCCAGAGCCGCGCTAAGTTGGCGTTTGAGTTCGTCACTGCGTCGATAGAGCAGTGCCGAGGTCACCTGCAGAACTTCCCACCCAGCATCGGCATAGTCGCGATACTTCTGGATGTCACGATTCCATTGATGCGAGCTCGTGAGATGGTGCCGACCTTCGTACTCCACAGCGAGCTTTTGTGTAGGGAAGGCGAATTCACTGCACCCGAGCAAACGCCCTCGTTCGTCATATACGTCGTGATCTAGCACAGGCACAGGGAGACCCCATTCAAGCATTTTCATACGTAGATGACTCTCGGGAGCAGACGCACTTGACGTGCTCAGGAGCGGCAGTAATTGTCGAAGTACTGCGGCGTGCTCTCGTCGACCCGCCTCGAGTATCTGCTCGAGATCATTCAGGGTTGCGAGCGGCGGTCGCTCGAGTCGCTGAGTGCCTGGAATTCTCACGCGGCGGATCACTGCATCACCAAGCGCGATCGCATCGGCCCGATCTAGAGCGCCCGCGAGCATCGCCCAGGTCGTTGCCGGGTCGGTGAGCCGCACATGTTTTCGTTCGACCACGTTTACAAGATGTGGTCGAACCTGACTCGAACTGATGCCGGTTCGTCTCGTTGACCGATGTGGGTAATACGCGCACACCTCGAGAACGTCGGATTTACTCGGTGGGACCGGGAGCCCCCAGAGTGCCGCGGCAGTGCGGCGTGCAAAGAAGTGGTTCGGCCCGATTGAATCAGCTACCGCAATTGCGCGGGCGCGCTGTCTCTCGCGCCACCACTCTGCAGGGTGCCCCTGTTCCTGTGCATCGTGGGTTTGCCGAATGTAGAGGCCTTGCGCGATCCGGCGAACATCATCGCGCGCAAGACGGCGTGAGCCGACTCCCGCTGCTCTTGCCTGTGCCGTCGAGAACCCTGGGCCGAGATGCTTGGAGAGGGATCGGGGGGTCATGGGCATTGGGCAATTCTGATGCAACGTGGCGTTCTGAACCCGAGCACTAAGTGCCGAATATGAATAATTTGCGCGATTATCGCTAGTTTCAACGTTGTGGACGGCAGGGCGGGTTCGCCGGGTCGCTCGATACTTCCTAGCTGAGTGGCACTCTGCCGTTGAGTTGTCACTTCGGTGCGCTAAAAGTGTGGATCGCGCACCAAACTGACAACCCAACCGTGCTGGCCAGAGGGTGTGGATCGCGGGCCATTCGGTTGGTGGCTTGTGATTGGTGACCGAGGGGGAGGTGGCGGGCGCTAGATGAAATAGTTCTACGGGGCTACGCTGGGATCACGAGTCGACGGTGACTCGCTGGGACGCCTGATGGGACTGAGGTTCATGAGCAGCGCACACGACACCAACGCAAACCATTCGTCGCTTGACGAAGAGCTTGAGACGATCGATCCGGAATTTAGACATGGGGTGCAGCACCTACTCACCCTCATCGACGATGAAGATCTCAATGAGCGCGAACCCCGTGACGTGGTGGGGTCGATCCGCTCGATGCTGTCGCTCGCCGAGCGCAGGGAACCCAGCGAGACGCTCGTCAAGGCGTTCACCCCAACCCTTCGCGAGCACGGGTGGACCTCTCGCCGCACGATTGTGAATATCTGTACTGCCGATGCGCCTTTCCTCGTCGACTCAGTTACTGCGGCCGTGGCCCGACTGGGTCTCACCGTTCACCTACTCATGCACCCCTTGGTGTCGGTGCGGCGCTCGGACACCGGCGAGTTGCTTGAGATCGAGGCGCACGGAGGTGACCTCGAGTCGTGGATCTACCTCGAGGTGGATCGGGTGCCGACCGATGAGGAGCGGATCGCTCTCGAGGAGCGGCTCGGTGACGTGCTCGCTGATGTGCACGCGGCGGTCGGCGACTGGCAGCATATGCGGCGCGCGTGTCTTGAGATCGTCACTGACCTTCGCGCGGATGCCCCCGCGACGGTTGACCCGGCCGAGGTCGGTCCAACGGTTGAGTTCTTGAACTGGCTTGCCGACGATAACTTCACCTTTCTCGGGTACCGCGAATATCTTCTTGAGGGAGAGACGGGCGAGGAGGTGCTCCGGCCGCTCCCGCACACTGGGCTCGGGATCTTGCGCAAACCAACAACAGCGGTGTCGCAGCTCAGACCAGAAGCCTCGCGCACGGCGCGCGATCCACGCCTGCTCACAGTGACCAAGGCAAACTCTCGAGCGACGGTACATCGCGACGTCTACCTTGACTATGTCGGCGTGCGCACGTTCAACGATGCCGGCGAGGTGATCGGCGAGCGACGCTTTCTCGGCATGTTCACGTCGGTCGCGTATGCTGCGAGCGTGATGACGCTGCCCATCGTCTCGACGAAGGTGCAGGCCGTGCTCGACGAGTCGGGTTTCGCGTCGAATTCGCACTCGGGCAAAGATCTGCTGCAGATTCTCGAGCAGTACCCGCGCGACGAGCTCTTTCAAGACAGCCCGCAGCATTTGCTGCAGGTCGCAGTCGAGGTCGGCAGGCTCCGTGAGCGCCGCCGTGCCCGCATTTTCCTGCGCCGCGACGAGTTCGGTCGCTTCGTTTCGGCGCTCGTATTCCTGCCGCGTGACCGCTACAACACGGTCGTGAGGCTGCGAATTGAAGCGTTGCTGCGCGAGGTCTTCGGCGCAGAGACGGTGGATCACACGACGCGCGTCGGTGATTCGCCGCTCGCGCAGGTCCACTTCGTTGTGCGCCTGCCGAAGGGGTCATCAATCCCAGACGTGTCTGAGGCAGAACTGCAGGCGCAGCTCGAGGCCACGATCCAGAGCTGGAGCGAGGTGCTCGTTGACGCGCTGCACCGGACACACGGAGAAGAGGAGACCGCCAGGCTGCTCGCGCAATACGGCAACGCGTTTCCCGAGGCCTACAAAGAAGATGTCACCCCGGAAGAAGCGATCGAAGACATTGCGCTGCTCGAGGGCCTCATGGCCGAGCGCGAGTTTGGGGTGCACCTCTATCCGCCCGAACCAGACGAGCCAAATAAGCGCTTTTTGACCGTCGCGTCACGAGAACTGTATCCGCTGACGCGCGTGCTGCCGATCCTCACCAACCTTGGCGTCGACGTGGTCGATGAGCGCCCCTACGCGCTGACTCTTGCGAGCGGCGAGACACACTACATCTCTGACTTTGGGCTGACCGCACCAAGCCACGAGGATTGGAATGACCCCGAGTGGGGCGTTGAGTTCGAGCGGGCGTTCGCAGCCGTGTGGACCGGGGCGGCAGAGAGCGACAGCCTGAACGCGCTCGTGTTGTTCGGTGGACTCACGTGGCGGCGCATCGTCATCCTCCGCGCAATTGCAATGTACCTGCGCCAGATCGGGTCGGCGTTCTCGGTCGAATACATTGACCAGGCGCTCATCGCGCATCCAGCCATCGCTGCCGATATCGTGCGGTTGTTTGAGCTGCGCTTCGATCCAGATCTGACCGGCGAGCGCGCTGAGCAAACCCGCGCGGCGCATGCGTCACTCAAGGAGCAACTCGAGCAGGTGGCGAGCCTCGACCAGGACCGCATTCTGCGCTCCTTCATCAGCATCATCGACGCCACCTGGCGCACGAACTTCTTCCAGCGCGATGAGCACGGCGACCCGAAGCCATGGGTGTCGATGAAGCTCGACTGCGCGTCGATACCTGGTTTGCCGAAACCGCACCCGATGGCCGAGATCTGGGTGTACTCGCCCGAGGTCGAGGGCGTGCACCTGCGATTCGGGGCGATCGCGCGCGGTGGGTTGCGCTGGAGCGATCGGCGCGAAGACTTCCGCACCGAGGTGCTCGGGCTTGTGAAGGCGCAGATGGTGAAGAACGCGGTGATCGTGCCGACCGGCTCGAAGGGCGGCTTCGTCGCGAAGCGGCTCCCCGATCCGGCGGATCGACCCGCTTGGCTCGAGGGGGGTAAGGCCGCATACCGCACCTTCATCAGGGGGCTGCTCGACATCACCGATAACCGGGTTGGGAGCGAGGTCGTGCCACCAGAGCGCGTCGTGCGCCACGACGGCGACGACTCGTATCTCGTGGTCGCGGCAGACAAGGGCACGGCGTCGTTCTCAGATATCGCGAACGGTATCTCGGCCGAGTACGGGTTCTGGCTTGACGACGCTTTTGCCTCTGGTGGATCGGCGGGCTACGACCACAAGGGCATGGGTATCACGGCGCGCGGGGCCTGGGAATCGGTGAAGCGGCACTTCCGCGAGATGGGCCACGATACCCAGAGCGAGGACTTTACCGTGGTCGGCATTGGCGACATGTCGGGCGACGTTTTTGGGAATGGGATGCTTCGCTCTGAACACATCAGACTCGTTGCGGCGTTTGACCATCGGCATGTCTTTGTGGATCCAACGCCCGACGCGGCGTCTACCTTTGTCGAACGGCAACGCCTGTTCAACACCCCGGGGTCTTCATGGGGCGACTTCGACGAGTCGCTCATCTCGGCAGGAGGTGGGGTGTTCCCGCTCACGGCTAAATCAGTCAAGATCAGCGACGAGATGCGGGACGCTTTGGGACTCGAACCGAGTGTCGACTCGCTCACACCTGCTGAGCTGAAACGCGCGGTGCTGCTTGCGCCGGTCGACCTGCTCTGGAACGGTGCGATCGGTACCTACATCAAGGCAAGCAGCGAAACCAACGCCGAGATCGGAGACCGCGGAAACGACGCGGTGCGAGTTAACGGTAACGAGCTGAGGCTGCGGGTCGTTGGCGAGGGCGGCAACCTCGGTGTCAGCCAGCACGGTCGCATTGAGGCGGCGATGCACGGGGTGCGGATCAACACTGATGCGATCGACAACTCCGCGGGGGTTGGCACCTCAGACCGCGAGGTGAACATCAAGATTCTGCTCGGTGCTGTGGAGCGCGACAGACGCCTGACCCGCGATGCCCGCAACGAGCTGCTGCATTCGATGACCGACGACGTCGGCGTGCAGGTGCTGCGCGACAACTACGAGCAAAACGTGCTCCTCGGCAACTCTCGGGCCAACGCCGCAGAGATGCTGCCCTCACACGAGCGGCTCATCGAGTGGCTCGAAGGGCGAGACGAGCTCGACCGCGAACTCGAAGGCCTGCCGAGCGTCACCGAGGTTAACGAGCGCATTGCGGCCGGTCGTGGTCTGACACGGCCCGAGTTCGCCGTGCTCATCGCCTATGCGAAGCTCGCGTTGAAGGCGGATCTCGCGTCGACCGCGCTCGCCGCAGACCCCTGGTTCGAGCGCACGATGGCGGAGTATTTTCCCGCGCAGATTCGTGAGGTGTACGGTGATGATCTCGCCGCGCACCCGTTGCGCAGCGAGATCATCGTCAACTCGGTCGTCAACTCGATGGTGAATCGCGGAGGGATCACCTTCGCCTACCGTGCCGCCGACGAGACCGGTGCGACGAGCGAGCAGATCGCCCTCGCCTACGTGGCCGCGCGAGAGATCTTCGACCTGCGCGGCTTCGTCGAGCAGGTCGAGGCGACAGACAATGTCGTGTCGACCGAGGTGCAGACGAAGCTGTACCTCACGTTCAGGCGGCTGCTCGATCGCGCAACCCGGTGGTTTGTGCAGCACCGATCAGAATCCATTGACATCGGTGCTGAGGTCGAGTTGTTTGCAGACTCGGTGTCGCAGCTCGCGCCGCAACTCGGGTCGCTGCAGCAGGGTGTAGAGCGAGAGCGCTTCGACGCCGAGAAAGCGGAGTTCGTGGAGGCCGGTGTTCCCGAAGAGCTTGCACAGCGAGGGGCTGGGCTGCTCGACTCACTCGCTCTGCTCGATATCATCGAGCAGTCGCGGGTTCGTGGGTGGAGCATTGACGAGGTCGCGGGCGTCTACTTCGCTACATCGTCGCGCGTGCACATCGACGAGTTGCTTGCCCGCGTGACGGTGCTGCCGCAAGACGACCGGTGGGGTTCACTCGCGAGGGCTGCGATGCGCGACGACCTCTACGCGGTGATGAGCGAGCTCACCGCGTCGGCCATCGAGCGCACGGCGGGTGGCGATGCGGCGGTTGTGGATCCAGTGGCCCGCGTCGACGCATGGATCGCGGGTGGCGGACCGGCTGCAGCGCGTGCGCTCGACGAGGCTGCGGCCGCTGCGGGTGCAGGTGAGGAAACGGGGCTCGCAACGCTATCGGTCGCGCTTCGCAGGCTTCGCTCGCTCGTGCGCCAATCTCCCAGCATGCGGCAGTAGCGGCCGTCGACAAAGTTTTATAAACTTGAGTCAACTGCACTCAAGTTTGTGATTTCGGTGCGTGAGCCGATCCACACAACACCTACGGACCATGAGAGGAACACCATGCAGGCAAATTGGCAGCCCGCCCCAGAGGGCGGCGAGCAAAGCGCGCTTGAACAGTTCGGCGTGAACCTCACCGAGGTCGCGCGCTCGGGCAAGCTCGACCCGGTGATCGGGCGCGACAGCGAGATCCGCCGTGTGAGCCAGGTGCTCACCCGGCGCACGAAGAACAACCCAGTGCTCATCGGTGAGCCTGGCGTCGGTAAGACAGCCGTCGTCGAGGGGCTCGCCCAGCGTATCGTCGCGGGCGATGTCGCCGAGTCGCTCAAAGACAAAGAGCTCATCTCGCTCGACATTTCAGCGCTCATCGCGGGTGCCAAATATCGTGGCGAGTTCGAGGAGCGCATGAAGGCGGTGCTGCAGGAGATCAAAGACTCCGACGGGCAGATCATCACGTTCATCGATGAGTTGCACACCCTCATGGGTGCTGGCGGCGGCGAGTCCTCGGTGGCCGCATCGCAGATGCTCAAGCCGATGCTCGCGCGTGGCGAGCTGCGCCTCATCGGTGCGACAACGCTCGACGAGTACCGTGAGTACATCGAGAAAGACGCGGCACTTGAACGGCGCTTTCAGCAAGTGTACGTGGGGCAGCCGTCGGTCGAAGACACGGTCGCGATTCTCCGCGGGCTCAAGGAGCGCTACGAGGCGCACCACAAGGTGACGATCGCCGACTCGGCCCTTGTTGCAGCGGCGTCACTCTCAAACCGATACATCACCGCGCGTCAGCTGCCAGACAAGGCGATCGACCTCATTGACGAAGCGGCGTCGCGCCTGCGCATGGAGATCGACTCGGCGCCAATGGAGATCGACGAGCTGCGCCGCGCGGTGGATCGGCTGAAGCTCGAAGAACTTGCACTGAAAAAAGAGAAAGACGACGCATCGAAAGAGCGGCTCGCGAAGCTGCG
This sequence comes from Leucobacter denitrificans, assembly GCF_014396385.1. Taxonomy (NCBI): domain Bacteria; kingdom Bacillati; phylum Actinomycetota; class Actinomycetes; order Micrococcales; family Microbacteriaceae; genus Leucobacter; species Leucobacter denitrificans. Next base: position 1,280,495 of record NZ_CP060716.1, on the reverse strand, counting down.
CGAGGATCTTTCGACCCGTGAGGCTGAGCTTGCCGTGCTCGAGGCGCGGTGGGAACGCGAGCGCACGTCACTCAACCGACTCGGTGAGCTTCGCGAACAGCGCGATAGCAAGCGCATGGAGGCTGAGATTGCCCAGCGCGAGGGAAACCTCGAGCGCGCCTCACGGATTCTCTACGGGGAGATTCCCGACATCGAGCGCGAGATAGCAGAGGCAGAGCGTGCGGAGAGCGAGGGCACTACGGCCGACGGCGAACCCCGCATGGTGAACGACCAGGTCACCGACGAAGACATCGCAAATGTTGTCGCCGCGTGGACAGGGATTCCAGTCGGTCGCCTGCTCCAGGGCGAGACCGAGAAGCTGCTCGCGCTCGAGCACGAGCTCGCGAAGCGCGTTGTGGGGCAGCAGGAGGCTGCGCGCGCGGTGGCCGACGCGGTTCGGCGCACCCGAGCAGGCATTGCGGATCCGAACCGACCCACCGGCTCGTTCCTCTTCCTCGGGCCAACTGGTGTCGGCAAGACCGAGCTCGCCAAGGCTCTCGCCGAGTTCCTCTTTGACGATGAACACGCCATGGTTCGCATCGACATGTCGGAGTACGGCGAGAAACACTCGGTGTCTCGCCTCGTCGGGGCCCCTCCCGGGTATGTCGGCTACGAACAGGGCGGCCAACTCACCGAAGCTGTGCGCCGCAGGCCGTACTCGGTCGTGCTGCTCGACGAGGTTGAGAAGGCGCACCCCGAGGTCTTCGACGTGCTGCTGCAGGTGCTCGATGACGGTCGCCTCACCGACGGTCAGGGGCGCACGGTTGACTTCCGCAATACAATCCTCATTCTTACCTCGAACCTCGGGTCGCAGTACCTCATCGATCCCGACATGGCGTGGTCTGAAAAGGAAGAGGCAGTGCGCGAGACTGTGCGTCGCGCGTTCAAGCCCGAGTTTGTGAACCGTCTCGATGAGATGGTGATTTTCCACTCGCTCTCGCAAGAGGATCTAGGCCAGATCGTTGAGTTGTCGATCGACCGCATGCAGCAGCGTCTTTCCGAACGCAGGCTCACCCTTGCGGTCACGCCCGCCGCACGCAGCTGGTTGGCCGAGCGCGGGTATGACCCGATCTACGGCGCTCGTCCGCTGCGCCGACTCATGCAGCGTGAGATCGATGACCGGCTTGCCCGCGCGATCCTCGGTGGCGAGGCGCACGATGGAGACATGGTGCGCGTCGACGTGGCGACGAGCGGCGACGAGCTCGCGCTCGATGCGACACGGCCCGGGGGGATCCCTACCGCAGGGACAACCAATGGGATCGACGGCTCGGACGAGGTCATTGAAGGGGAGATCGTCGAGGAGTAGCTGCCATATCGGCGCCCGGGATTGGAGTACGTGATGGAAAACGGTGGCGACTCTCGACCGTATGCGGATCGCAGTGCCGCCGGGGCCGTGCTCGCCGGTGTGGTTGCCGAGGCTCTCGCGGCGCAGGGAGCCGAAGGCGACGATCCACCAATTGTGCTTGCGCTGCCTCGCGGCGGCGTGCCCGTTGCAGAACCGGTCGCCGCCGCCCTCGGCGTGCCGCTCAATGTGCTCATTGTGCGAAAGCTCGGCATGCCTGGGCAGCCAGAGGTCGCGATGGGTGCGGTTGCAGCGGTGGGCGAGACGATCGTGCGCGTCGAAAACCCGGAGCTCGCCGAAGCCGTTCGGCAATGGGGTGCAGACGCGAAGGAAGCCGAACAGATCGAAGCCGCCGAGGTCGCCGAACTTCGGCGAAGACGAGCAGACTACAGGCGCGGTCGGTCAGACCTCGACCTCGCCGACCGCACAGTGCTCCTCGTCGACGACGGCGTTGCGACCGGTGCGACTGCGCTCGCCGCAATTCGCGCCGCCAGGGCCGCAGGCGCTGCCCGCGTCATACTCGCACTACCGGTCATCGTCGGCTCTGTGCCCGCTGCATTCTTGGAGGAGGTCGACGAAGTGCTGTGCCCGTGGATCGCGCCGAGACTTCACGCGGTAGGCATGGCTTATCTTGACTTCCGCCAGGTCTCCGACGCCGAGGTGCTCGAGATCCTGGAGCAGGCGAAGGCGTAGCTTCTTCGGCTAAATATGCGCAGAAATGTCTGTAAATCTGGCGCTAAAGAGCGGATTTCTCTGCGCAGATATTCCCGCTTTCAACCTACTTGGGGTGAAATCATAGGTCTCGCATAGGCATTTTCGGTGGGATGGGATCACCGCGCAACACGCGCGCTGATTTCAGGAGAACCTTTGTCCGTCAACGCCCTCATACTCATCACCGTCGATATCGTCGCTGCCCTCGTGCTCGTGTTCGGTATCTACTACCCAAGGCATCGGCGAAGAGACCTGGTGGTTGCGTTTCTCGGCGTGAATGTCGGCGTGCTCGCTGTCGCGTCGGTGCTCGGCACTGCCGAGGTCGCGATCGGGCTGGGGCTCGGGCTGTTCGGTGTACTCTCGATCATCAGGCTTCGATCCTCGGAGATCTCGCAGCGCGAAGTCGCCTACTATTTCGCGGCCCTCGCGATGGGCCTCATCGGCGGCCTGGCGCAGTCGAGCGTCATCGTTCCGAGCGTGCTCATCTTCGTTATTCTCGTGGTGATGTGGGCGGCGGATCACCCATCGCTCCTCTCCCGTAGCAGGCAACAGGTGATCCGCCTCGATCGCGCGATTGCCAATGAGGATGAGCTGAAGACCGAGCTCGAGCGCAAGCTCGGGGCGACCGTCACCTCGCTCACTGTGCAGAGCACGGACTACGTGAACGACCTCACGCTCGTCGACGTGCGCTACCGCGTGCCGACCGTCACTTCGGGAGCAGCCTCGCTGAAGTCGCGGGCCCCGGCAGCTCAGCCAGCGACACCAGCCGCACCCCACCAACCGCACGCTGAGCAACAGATCTTTCGCTCAGTATCGGCGTCGCACCACTCCTCTGGCGGCCCCCGATGATCGACGTATCATTCGCGAGGTTCGCCCCGGTAGGGCTCGATGAGCTCGCCAGCGAAGCCGCACTGCTCACGAGGGTGGACCGCAAGTACTTGGTGCCGATCCACACCGCGCTAACGCTGATTGATGGGCTCGACTCGGGCACCAGAGTGCTTGAGATTGATCGAACGCGACGCCTCTCGTATGACTCTCTCTATTTCGACACATTCGACCGTCTAAGTTTTCGGCTCACCGCTCAGCGGCGTAGGCGGCGTTTTAAGATCCGCACGAGGCACTACTGCGACACGGGCGAATCGTTTGTCGAGGTCAAGACTAAGGGTGGGCGCGGAACGACGGTGAAGCGGCGCATGCCGATCGACCCTCAGGCGCGCGGTGAGCTCACGCCCGAAGCGGCGGGGTTCGTGCGGGCAACCCTCGCGGAGCAAGGAGTCGATCCCGCAGTTGTGGATCGGTTGCATCCTGCGTTGCGGAGCACCTATACGCGATCCACCCTGCTCATACGTGGCGGCAGCCGCGCGACGATCGATACCCACCTCGCCTGGGTGAGCCCCTCGTGGCGGCACGACGGAGCAGCACGCACCCTGAGCATGACCGATCACGCGATCATCGAATCGAAGTCGCTCGGAGGCCCCAGCGAGATCGACCGCACCCTCTGGCGCCTCGGCCACAGACCGAGTGGAATCAGCAAGTTCGGCACAGGAACGGCGGCGCTGCACCCAGAACTACCGAGCAACAAGTGGGCGCGCGTGCTGCGCGGCCCGTTCTCGCACAACGCACCACTACACCCAAGGATTCACTCATGAAACGATCGCTCCTATTCACCCCGCCTGCGCTCGCTGACAATGCCGACTACACGACCGTGAACGAGGATGAGTGGTCAGCGGTTGATGCAACAGCTATCGATCTGTCTGCCGCGTCGTCTCCCGTCACGATCAGCGAAGCTGGCGTATACCAGTTGAGCGGATCGCTCCAGGGTCAAGTGCTCGTCGAGGCTGCGGAGGACGCACTCGTCGTGCTCGTCTTGGATAGCGCGCACATCGACAACCCCGATGGCCCCGCGATCGAGGTGCGGGGGGCTGACGATGTGGCGATCCACCTGGCTGAAGGCAGTGAGAACTTAGTGTCTGACGCCTCATCGTACGCCGAGGATGCCGAGGCGAACGCAGCGATCTACTCGGAGCAGGACCTCACGATCTCTGGTTCAGGGTCTCTCGCCGTTCAGGCGAACGGCAACGACGGAATCACGAGCAAGGATGACCTTGTGATTCTCTCAGGCAATGTGGCCGTCAGTGCCGCCGACGATGCACTGCGCGGCAAGGATTCGCTCGTCGTGGAGGGCGGTTCAGTCGTGCTCGATGCTACCGCTGGTGACGGCTTGAAGAGCGACCAAGAAGACGACGAAACCCAAGGCTATGTGTATATCTCGGGCGGATCGATCGACATCGCAGCGGGTGACGATGGGGTGCAGGCGCAGACCGACACCATCATCGCGGGTGGATCGCTCGCCGTGTCGGCCGCCGACGACGGTGTGAAGGGAGAGGTGATCCTCTCGGTCGGCGACGGGCAGGTCACCGTAACAGAGTCGACAGAGGCGATGGAGGCCGCGTACATCGGCATCTCAGGTGGCACGATCGACCTCACCGCCTCAGATGACGGCATTAACGCGTCGGGGGCAACAGAGCTCGGAGCAGCCGACTCGGGTGCAGCCGAGCCTGCAGCAGAATCTGCAGTGGGGCCGGGTGGTGGCATGGCCGGTGGTGGCATGGCCGACACGGGTGAGCGCCTTGAAATTTCTGGTGGATCGGTGACCGTCGATGCTGAGGGCGACGGGATCGACTCGAACGGATCGCTCTCGATCTCGGGCGGTGACACCGTGGTGTACGGCCCGACCCGTGCCGGCAATGGTGGTATCGATGCGAACGGTGCCATCTCAGTCACCGGCGGCACGGTACGTTCGCTGAGCGCTGGAGGCATGGAGGTCGGCCTCGGTGATGACGGCCAGGGCTGGGTGCTCGTGAGCGCGTCGCTCGGGGCGGGTCAAGAGGCCGAGATAGTCGACGAGTCTGGTGCGGTGGTGGCGACCTTCACCTCGCGCAAACAGGCGAGCTCGGTAACGTATTCGGCCGCCGATATTGAACATGGATCGACCTACGCCGTGAACGTCGACGGTGTCGAGGTTGGTGCAGCAGTCGCTGGTGAGGGCGCAGAATCCATGGGTGGGCCCGGTGGAGTTGGCGGTGCGCCCGGTGGTGCCGGCCACGGGCCCGGGGATGGTGCTGCTGCTCCAGGTGCGCTTGGTGGCTTCAACTCAGGGGAGATGCCGGAGGGAATGAAGCCCCCAGAGGGAATGGAGCCCCCAACCTCCTAGATCCACTTCGACACCTCGCCCCCATCCTTCAAAATCGGTCCAAGAAAGTCCGACTTTTTCCGCAATTCGAACTGAGTTTCTTGGTCCGATTTTGTTGATGGGTGGGGTGGTGGGCTTAGGTGTGGTGCTTGCTGCTTCGCTTCCAGTACCCGTGCATCGAGAGCTGCTGCTTTGGCAGTTCGAGCTGCTTCTTGAGGTAGCGCCTCAGCGGGGCAAGCAAGTGCTTCTCGCCCGCGGCAAACACGAAAGTTTCGGCATCGATGCTCAGGTTTCGAAGCGCGGCTTCGTGCTCGTCCGCGGCCTCCGGGTACTTCACCACCCGAAGATCGAGGCGCTCGCGCCCAGGCACTTCGGCGAAGTACGCGTCGACGCACTCAGTTGAAGCGGCGAAGAGGCACACGATCGGAACATCCCCGAGATCCACAATGAGGCGGGCGGCCGCGGGAAAACCGGTCTCGTCAGCGATAATCACCGCAGACTTCGCCCACGTGGGCGCGAGTTCTGACCGCTTCGGCCCGGTGATGACCAGTGGATCGCCAAGACCAGCATCAGCCGCCCACTCCGACGCGGGTCCCGCGGCGTCACCACCACCACCAGCACCGTCGCTAGCGCCCTCACCCTCGCGACCGTGCCCGTGCAAGACAAAGTCGATGTCGAGCTCTGCGGGCCGATCGCCGACGGCGTCTCGAAACGCCCGCACTGTGTAGTCGCGTGTGGCAGAGGTTTTCTTGCCAGTGTGCTTCAGCGATCCACCGACGAGTGCCGGGGCCGAGATCTCACCGTGCGAATCGGGCAAATAAATCTTGACGTGATCGTCGAACCCGGGCGCATTAAACCCAGTGAGGTCGTCGCCGACGAGCGTGACGCGAGCAATTGATGGCGTGATGCGCGCGGTGCGCACGACGGTGAGGTATCGCACCTGTGGCGGGTGCTTCACTGAATCGCTCATTGCTCCCACTTTCCTTCTCTTCAGGGTACGCGTGGAGCACGAAAACCGACCCCAAAAACAAATATCACAGAACGGTAACGAAATTCGCTATGCTTGGGTCACCGCGCGACGGGGCGCGGAGCAAGGAGACCGAGGATGCGCCACACCTACTCCCTGAGCGCGGTACTTACCCGCGCCCAGTCAGCGGGAACACGTATGGCGCTCTTTGCTGCCTTTCTCGTGCTCATGTTGGTCGCATCGCTCGGCTCGAATCCGTACGCCGCGAACGCCAGTACCCTCCAGTTGCACGGCGCTCTGAGCCGTGACGAAGGTTTCGGAATTATCGCGCACCGCGGCGCGGCCTCCGATGCCCCAGAGAACACGCTCGTCGCAATGCGCATCTCATTCGACCGTGGCGTCGATTTTGTTGAAGCAGATCTGCATCTCACGGCCGACGGTGTGCCGGTGCTCATGCACGATCCAACCGTCGACCGCACCACGAACGGGTCTGGCGAGGTCGCCGACCTCACGCTCGCCGAAATCAAGGCGCTCGATGCGGGCTCGTGGTTCGGCCCAGAGTTTGCCGGCGAACCGGTGCCGACGCTCGAAGAATTTCTCGACGAACTCACCCCGACCAATAGTCGCGCGCTCATCGAGCTCAAGGGCCAGTGGAACGATGAGCAGGTGATGCACGCGGTCGAGTTGCTCCACGATCGTTATTTGGTGGATCGGGTCGCCTTCGAATCCTTCGAACTCGAAAACCTGGTGCGCCTTGAGGCGCTCGCGCCCGAATTCGCCCGGGTCATGCTCACGCGCGAGTGGAACCGTGAGACCCTCGAAACCGCCTCGGTGCTCGGCGCATCGGCAGTCGGAGCGAGAAACCGTGTCTTTTCGAGTAACTTTGGGCTCATTTCTGAGGCTCGCACCCTAGGAATTGGCACAATGGTGTACACGCTCAATAGCAAGAGCAAGTGGTCGAAGGCGCGCAATCGCGGCATCGACCTCATCATCACCGATAACCCCGTTGCGCTCGAAGACTGGCGAGGGGTCAATCTCTAACGAAGGAGCCCTGCCCATGGCCGCATCGATCCGCATCGGAACATCTGACCTCAGCATCGCGCCGCTCGCGCTCGGCACCAACGTCTTTGGGTGGACGGCAGACCGCGACGCCTCGTTCGGAGTTCTCGACGGGTACGTTGCTGGCGGCGCGAACTTCGTCGACACCGCCGATGGGTACTCGCACTGGGTGCCGGGCAACGGTGGTGGTGAGTCAGAGACCATTATCGGTGAGTGGATCGCCTCACGTGGTGCGCGCGAGCAGCTGGTGCTCGCAACGAAAGTGTCGACTCACCCACAGTTCTCAGGGCTCGCTGCCTCGAATGTTCGTGCGGCGGTTGATGCGTCGCTGAATCGGCTGCAGACCGACCGTATCGATCTCTACTACGCCCACTTCGACGACGCTGACACGCCGTTGGAGGAGACTGTCGCTGTGTTCTCGGAGTTGGTAGACGCTGGGAAGATCCGCTCGATTGGTGTCTCAAATTACACCGCTGAGCGAGTCGCGGAGTGGTTCGCGATTGCCAAGGATGGCGGCTATCACCTGCCCGTCGCGCTGCAGCCGCTCTACAGCCTGGTCGAGCGAGGTTTCGAGTCCAACGGGCTGCGTGAAGTTGCTACTTCTGAGGGTCTCACAGTATTTCCGTACTACGCGCTCGCGAGGGGCTTTCTCGCTGGAAAGTACCGCGACGCCGCAGACGCTACGCTGCCGGGTGCGAGCCCGCGCGCTGCCCTGGCATCGGAGTACCTCGACGATCGGGGCCGCCGCGTGCTCGGTGCTCTTGACGAGATCGCCGCGTCGCACGGGGTAGAGGTTGCGTCGGTGTCGCTCGCGTGGCTCAGGCAGCAGCCGACTGTAGGCGCACCGATCGCGAGCGCCCGCAACACCGAGCAACTCCCCGCGCTTCTCGCGTCCCTCGACCTTGAGCTCTCCGCACCCGAGCTCGACGCCCTCACCGCCGTCTCGGCTTAGGGTCGGCTAGCCGATCCACCCCGAACTTCGCGTCAGGCGAAGTTTGAGCACCACGCGAACCCAAACCGCGATTTTTGTTCGCGCGACGCTCTTTTTTCGCCTGACGCTGAGTAGAGGTGGCCGCTTTGATCCCATTCACTCATCGGGAACCCACCTATCCTCCGATGCATCTTGAACATTAATGTTGCCTATGTCTTAACTTCGCGTATGCTGAGGAAATTGGTGCGGACTCTTTGGGAACGCGGTAATGGGGGAGTTATAAATGGGCGAAGTATCGGCCGGCTACTCGGCGGACAAAAAGCGAAACTGGGGTAAGTGGAAGTCGGTAGGCATACCGGTGTTGTCTGCGGTGCTTGCGCTAGGAATCGGCTCGGGCATCGGCTCCTCAACCTCAAAGGGTGAGATCGAGGAATATCAGGAGACTCAACTGTCTCTGGAATCGAAAGTCGACACGCTCGAGCAGACGAGGCTCACTGTCACCACCGAACTTGCTGAAGTCGAGGATGAGCGAGCGGTGCTCGCCGAAAAGCATGACGCACATAAGGGAGAAATCTCAGAGCTAAAGTCGAAGGTCGCTGATCTCGAATCCGAGGTCACGCGTCTCGAAGGAGAACTTGCAAAGGCAAAGGCCGAGAGCGCGGCTGCTCCCGTTCCTCTTGCTTCGCCGGCACCCGCCCCGGCCCCTGCTCCTGCTGCACCGAGTGCTCCGAGCTACTTTGCAAACTGTACAGCAGCACGAGCAGCGGGGGCTGCGCCAGTTCGTTCAGGAGATCCTGGTTACGGTAGGCATCTCGACCGTGACGGCGACGGAATCGGATGTGAGTAACCAACCTGGGAGAATGGGTGGGTGAGCCAGACTGATGAAATTGGGGACGAGAGTTCAGCTACTGCGGAAGCGGGTATTGGTGGTGTGGGCACTGATCCACAACGCGTGAGCGCTGGTGTCGGACCGTGGCCGGGTGGGCGCGACGAGTGGCCCGACGAAGAGCATTACGACCCCGAGCTGCTCGAGCACGGCGATACCCGCAATGTAATTGACCGGTACCGGTACTGGCGCATGGACGCGATCGTTGCGGATCTCGACGAACACCGCCACACGTTTCACGTCGCGATCGAGAACTGGCAGCACGACATGAACATCGGCTCGATCGTGCGCAGCGCGAACGCGTTCGCAACCGACACCGTGCACATCGTGGGGCGCAGGCGTTGGAACAAGCGCGGCGCGATGGTGACCGACCGCTATCAGCACGTTCAGTATCACCCCGATGTCGCGGCACTCACCGAGTGGGCAGCATCCCAGAACCTCCCGATCATCGCAATCGACAACGTGCCTGGCTGTGTACCCATGGAATCGTTCGAGTGGCCCGAGCGCTGCATCATGCTGTTCGGTCAAGAGGGGCCGGGTCTCTCTGACGAGGCGATCGCCGCCGCCGAAGCGGTGGTTGAGATCACGCAGTATGGATCCACGAGATCGATCAACGCCTCAGCCGCTGCCGCGGTGGCCATGTACTCGTGGGTGACCCAGAACTCCCCGCTCGCACCCCGCTCGCTCAACTGATTCGCAGTACCTTTGCGCAACGGGTATTGGGGAGTAGCACGGGGATGCTGTACGAACTTCATCTCGGAATGTCCTAGCTGGCATCATCCCAGTGTGTGGTGACCTGGAGCATTGAGATTCGGACGACGTCAACGAGGTAACACACGCGCCTGCTCGTACACTCGAGAAAGTGCTTGGGGACAAACTGCCCAGAACTGGACTCGACGAACAGTCTGTGATTGTTCAAAATGACGGTGTTGAATCAATCTGTTGAATACACCAGCTCAATCGCTACAAAGCAATGACTAAGTACTCCGCTCGTACTTCGTACTCGACGCCACATGAACAATGCGTTCGCCCACGCTTAGTCGAGAATCGAGCCGTCAAGTACGACACAATTAGATGCGTCGGCGACCTCTCCGCGGATATCTTGATATTATGCCAACTGTAAGATTCTTTGTTTTTGTCTGACCCTTTAAGGGGGCTCCCGTGACCGTCCATGTACATATGGCGGAAGCGGTCGATCCGGAAGCCGACGAGCAACGTGCGCTTGGTAGCCGCTTGCGGGCGCTTCGGAAGGCAAAGCACATGCCTCTTCGTGAGGTTGCCCGCCTGGCAGAAGTTTCCGAAAGCTTCCTCTCGCAAATAGAGCGTGGACTCACCAGCCCTTCAATCTCGTCGTTGCGTCGCATTTGCGTGGCGCTTGGAGAGAATATGGGCGCGCTCTTCAACGACGCACATGAACCACAGCAGGTTGATCAGCACCTCGTGCGGTTCCAAGACCGACGTCGTATTTTCCGGCCCGATGGCAGCGCTAACTATCTCATTACACCGAAGATCGCTAAGGATCTCGAGATCCATCACAATGTGATCGCACCGGGGCGAAGCTCTGGAGCCGAGCCATACAGTCATCAAGGAAATGAAGAGTGTGTACTCGTGCTTGAGGGCAGACTGCACTTCGAATGGAATGGCAATCCCTACGACTTAGGTCCGGGTGATGCGATCCTTATAGACCCGAAACTTGATCATTCGTTTTCGAACAACACCGACGAGAATGCCGTCGTGCTCTGGGTGATTTCGTCCGCACAGAACGACATCTAGAGAAGTCTCATCTAAGATTCAATTCTTCCGATATCAACAGAGATTAGCGTTGGACTTTCCTGTTGCAATGCCCAAACTAAAGCTTCACGAAACTCTATTTCGTCTTCTCCGTCGGCAACGATCGATCGCGCATCGATCCTGAATCCTCGAGAAATAGCCACGAGATCAGGGGGTGGGAAGTCGACTCCTACGGGTGCGATACCAGCTTGCTCCATACCATCGCGAATTTCTCTGTAACCGCCATTGACGAAAACGACAGTAATAATGGGTAGGGAGTATTCCGCGATTGTCGCAAGCTCCTGGACGCTGAAAAGCATGCCACCTTCTCCAGTGAAGGCCACGACGCGGTCGACCTCCTGTGCAAGCACCGCGCCTATAGCTGCTGGCAACGCATAGCCGAGAGTCCCGTAGCCCGCGGGATAGAGGAAGCGATTCGGTCGAGTGGCCTTCCAGAACGTGGCGGTACCAAAGTATGTCGCCTGAGATGAATCACCCGCAACAGCGATGTCGAGGCCTGCGGTAAGATCCTGAAGATGCTCGTGAAACGCCCGATATACCTGCCCTCCCTGAACGAGATCAGCTGAGATTTCCCGGGCAGCCTCACTCGCCCGTGTATGAAGAGATGCGTCTACATCCTCTCGTTTCACTTTGCTTGCCAATTTAGAGATGCGTGCGGAAAGTTGCGGCATGATTTCCTCGGTGCGGCCCCGAAGCGCGAACTGAGGATCGGCATTCGCAGAAATGGTCTGAGGGTCGACGTCCACGCGTACCATCCGACCACCTCCTGTTGGGAAGGGTCCCCAGAACTCGGACCTGCCGAGATCTGAGCCGACGACCAGCAATGCATCGGAACTCTCGATGAGACGTTTACCCGATGCGGTACGCAGCGACACGCCTAGCGAGAGCGGATGTCGTTCGTCGAGTACACCCTTGGCATTCGCGGTCGTCATCACCAGCGCGCCCAACCCTTCCGCGATTTCACGCACCGCGCCTACCGCGAGATGATTTGTCGCGCCGCGCCCCACAATGATGAGGGGAGACGACGAGGAGGCGAGGAATTGGGCAGCCCGATCAATGTCGTGTTTCGTAGCGTTAGTATGCTCGCCAAGCGCACTAACTGTTGACCCACCCTCGCTGCATATGTTCGCAGGGGCACCAAACATGTCGAAAGGAATCTCAAGGTAGGCAGGCAGTGGTCGCTCATTTTCCCAAGAGCGGGCGACTTCGTCGATGAACTTGATAGCCTCTGAACCGCTTTGTGCACGTCGGCTCCGCACGAGTTGGCTCATTAGTCCGAGCTGGGATGGCAAGTCGTGCAGCCATCCCTCGTCCCTTCCCACCCCGCTTTCGGGTATGCCAGGGGCAATGGCGAGGATAGGCACCGATGCTGCACGCGCCGTGGCGAGGGCAGTGACGAGATTCGTGATGCCGGGTCCCGTAGTGGTAACAACTACAGCAGGCTTTCCGGTCAGTCGGGCATGCGCGTCTGCTGCATACCCGAGGCCCTGCTCGTGATGAGCGGATATGATTTCAATGCCAGCCGCGCCGAGAGATCGGAATAGCTCGAGGTTATGCGTGCCGGGAATGCCAAAGACACGCTCGATACCGTACTGTGCCAGCCGACGCGCAATCGAATCGGCGACTGTCAGGTCGATCGATGCCGCTTCGGCCGACGCACGGGTTGCGGAACTGCCCTCGGGGTACGCCGACTGCTGTGAAGCTGCGGTCATTGTCCTTCTCCACTGGGTGCGGCGGCACGCGCCGACAACGAACCGTGCACCACGTCACCGCCCACAATGGTTGCGAGCGTTTGCACACCGGCGAAGTCCTCTGTCGCGAGTTCAAAGGGGTCGCTGTCGACTACTGCGAGGTCGGCGAAGTACCCGGGAGCGAGTCGACCTTTCTTTGTCTCCTGCATGGTGGCGTAGGCCGCATCGACAGTGAACGCCTTAAGCGCGGTTTGCACATCCACGGTTTCGCCGGGGCTCACCTCGATACCATTCTTGTTTGTGAGTTGCAACATGCACTGCATTGTGAACCACGGGTTCGTAGTGAATGGCTGCGCACCTGCCGTATCGGAATTGCCGGGTATGCGCCCCTGGATCCTATTGAGTGTTCTCAGGGAGAATTTCGCTGCTCCAGGTGGTTGACGTTTCGCGGGGTCGTCAGGCTCCGCAAATACGAAACCGGGGTTCGGTACAGCAATTCCCCCAGCAGCCACGAGTCGCTCGAGATGTTTGGTGCCGAAACTCTCATTGAAGAAGTGCTCGATTCGTAAACGATGGTCGATCTCTGGAAACAATTGATGTACCCGCTCGATTGCCGACACTGCAATCTCTTGGGCTAGGTCACCAATAGCATGCGTGCACACCTGCATACCGGCTCGCACGGCAGCGACAAGTTCTTCAACAAGTGTTGGGTACAGCCGTGTCAGCAATCCCCACCCGTCGGCAGGAGCATTAAGATCCTCAGACCGGAAGGCTCCATCTCGTCCACCATCCATGAAAACCTTGATTCCTTGGATCCAATATCGATCATCGCCAAGTTGACCGCCCAGCACTCGAGCAGTGTTTTTCGTCGCATCGATGAGCGGCTGGTGGCCAGGCCGTGCGGTAAGAAGCACGCCGAGACGAGGAATTTCGTGTGTGCGAGCTAGAACCTGCATCGCCTGCAGTCCCTCAGCCGTGCACCCGATCTCGTGCACTGTGGTGACACCGTTCTTGAGGAACAGCTCGCGGAGAGACTCCTGGATGGCCAGCTCTAGCCGTTCTTTTGTATACGGTGGTATGGCGAGGAGATCCCATGCCTCCTCGAGCACACCATTGAGATGACCCTGTTCGTCTCGCTGGATCCGTGCTCCGGGAGGAGCGGTTGTGAGCTCATCAATACCGCTGGTTTCGAGCGCAGCTTGATTCACGACGTATTTGTGCATCGTCCATCGCACGGCAACGGCTCGATCAGGGAATGCCGCGTCGAGTTGGGCTTTGGTTGGTAGCTCCTGCCCGAAAGTTCCTTGTCCAATTGCCCACTCGCCTTTGGGTAGGTCAGCAGCACGCTTGGTAAGACGCTCCACGATCGCTTCAGGTGAGGTGAGGTCTCGCACATCAATCCAGAGGTGGCGAGAGAGTGCGATCATCTCGACGTGGGTGTGGGCATCGATGAATCCCGGGAGGATCGTTGCTCCTCCGAGGTCATATTCCAGAAAGTTGGGTCCTACCTTTGCAGTCGCCTCCGCTCGTACAGTCGCAAGGTCGCCAACGGCGAGAATCTCCCCTCCCCATACGGCGATCGCGTCGGCGCGGGGCATGTCCGCATCCATCGTGATGACACTGCATCCGTGGAGGATATACAAATCAGGTCGCACGCTCATGGACGCGGGTCACCGATCGCATAGTTACCGAGCTCCCGAGGTTCGACCCGGCCACCACGCCAATAGAACTCCCACGGCTTACTAAGCACAGACGACTTCGATATGGCGGTGAACAGCTTCGACCGAAGCGGCGTCAATGGTCGAGGCCACTTGTAGTTGAGGATGTCGTAGGCGGTTGTCAATCCCTGCACCATATTGATGCGCGGACGAGTGGTCTTCTCCCAATCGTGCAACGCATCGCGCACATCCTCTTCTGCTGCCAGACATTCGGCAAGCTCCCATGCTGCGCAGATGGCAACACCTGCACCTTGACCGAAATTGGGCGGCTGTGCGTGAGCCGCATCACCAATGATCGCAACGCGTCCCTTCACCCAACTGTCGCAGTACACAACCTCGTGGCGGTGGTGAACGGACATCTCCGGGACAACAGCATCAAAGTACTGCGCAAGGTGAGGGAAGTTCCGTTTCCAGTACGACTTGTCAAGTGGAACGCGTGTCGCGCGACGGTCCTTCTCCGGACCAATAATGAAAAGGTAGGTGTATTCTTCGGAGCACGGCGCAATACCGACACGCAGCTGACCGGACCAATGTTCGGTGCTGAAGGGTGCTTCGTTCGGATGTTTCGGAACTAGTACGCGCGTGGCCCCATCGCCGAGACCGACTTTGAGTCGAGCGAGCTGCAGTGAATCGCGCACACGCGAGTGCAGACCATCCGCCCCGATGACGAGATCCGCCTCGACCTGCTCGCCATCTGAGAAGTGCAGCACGCCCTTTGGGTCAGCACCGACAACCCGACGACCAGTGTGTATTTTGGCTCCGAGTTCGATCGCGCGGTCGCGCAGCGCATTGTGCAATTCGGAACGGAGGCAAACTACCAAGCGTTCCTTGCTCACATCGCGACTCGTAACAATCACCTGATCTTGATCAACAATTCGGGCTGCATTGATTCGGACGCCGGCGGATTCGATGCGCTCGCTGAGGCCAAGTTCGTCCAGAACATCGAAAGTGTTCTCTTTGACATAAATTCCGGCACCGATTTCGCGCAGATTGTTGCCCTGTTCGTAGACATCGACGTCGAAGCCTAACTTCGCGAACGAGGCCGCGGCCGCGAGTCCGGCGATGCCGCCACCTGCGATAGCGATGTGTTTCGTCATTGTTCTCTCTCTCTTTTCTTCATGATCTACGTGGTGCGGTGGCCACAGATGCTGGCTCAGGATGCTTAGTCGGACATAACAGTGATTTCATCTGCCCTGAAATGCAGAGGAACAGTCTCTCCGATGTTGACGACGCTGCCGCTGCCGATTGGGCGACGAGCGACCGCACGACCGATGCTGGGGATTGAGAGTTCAAGCTGCTCATTCTCGCCGAGCAGATTGATCTCTTCCACTGTCCCTCGCAGTTCGAATCCTGGGGTATCTGCGGGCAGTTCACCGATCCGCGTGAGGCTGGGCCGCGCAGCGAACTTCACTTCTCCGGACAGGGCACTGTTGAGTGAAGTTGCCTGCGAGAACGCACGGAGCACACCACCGGAGAGCTCAGCGTCGAAAATATTCGAATCTGAGAAGAACTTGGCGACAAACGAGTTCGACGGTTGTTTGAACAGTTGCATGGGTGTGTCGAGACCGACAAAGTTTCCCTGGTTCATAATCGCCACCCGGTCAGAGAGCACAAGTGCCTCCTCTTGATCATGCGTGACGTAGATTACCGTGGTGCCGATTTGCCGATGCACACGCTTGATCTCTGATTCCATTTGCAGACGAAGACTTCGATCAAGTGCACCTAGTGGCTCATCCATGAGGAGGATCTCCGGCTCGTACGCGAGGGCACGGGCAAGCGCGACGCGCTGTTGCTGACCCCCTGAGAGCTGTGCTGGCTTCCGATCCCGCAAGTGAGCAAGCCCGACGATATCGAGCATTTCCGCAACGCGCTTATTGCGCTGACCTCCCTGAACTTTGCGCACCTTTAGTCCGTACGCGACGTTCTCCGCCACGGTCATATGAGGAAAGAGCGCATAGTTCTGGAAGACCATCCCAAGTTGCCGTTCAGAAGGCGTGAGGCTCCTGAGATCGGTGTCACCGATTCGCAGTTCGCCGCTTGTTGCGTTTTCAAAGCCGGCGATAATACGAAGCAAGGTAGTCTTGCCGGAGCCCGACGGCCCAAGCAGAGTAAGGAACTCACCGTCACTCACGTCGAGGTTGAGCGCCTTCAACACTTCAGTGTCACCGAAGTTCTTGACGAGCCGACGGATGTGAAGTTTCACATCCCGGGTGCCTGCAGCTGTCATTTCTTTCCCTTTCGAAGCGAGGTGGCAATAAGCATTAGTGCCGTGGTGACGACCATGAGCAGTGTGGCAATTGCAGTGATTGCAGGATCTACTGCGTACTGCACTGAATCAAAGATGAATTTCGGCAGAGTGACGAGGCCCACCCCGCCGAGGAACGTAATGAGCACTGCCTCGTCGAAGCTCGTGATGAACCCCATGAGGAATGCAGCGAGCAGTGACGGCATGAGGAGACGCAGCGTAATGGTGAGCCATGCCTTCATTCGTGAGGCCCCCATTGTCATGGCGGCAAGCTCGAGATCCGGCTTGATTTGCTCGAGCGAAGTAGATAGCACGATGACGACGAGCGGAAGTGAGTAAGCGGTGTGAGCGAGAATGACGCCGACTTTTTCGCCGAGTAATCCGAGCTGAGCGAACACGCCGTAAAGACCAACCGCATAGGCGGCGACCGGGATGACAAGCGGAGCAATCGCAGAACCCTCGAGTACACCTTTCCCCCTGAGCGTGCTGCGCTTCAACGCGAACACGAGCGGCAGGGCGATGAGAAGTGAGAGAACGCCTACCCAAAGTCCGATTTCAATGGAAAGAACCGTCGGAGCTCCCCATTTGCCCGAGGTGAACACCTCGATATATCTGGCGAATCCCCACTCCTTCGGTGGGAAAAGAATGCGCGCATCATTGGCGAATGACATCACTACGATGGCGAGCGCGGGAGCAATCAGAAACAGTAGTGCGACGAAAGCGACAGTTCGACCCAGCCACTTGCTGAAAAGGTCTGTCAGGCGCGGCCCGCGCCGTAGTCGCTGATTCAGATTTGATGCGTTCATCCTCCGAGCCCTCCCTTCAGTGCCTTTGCGCCGACTGAACGCAGTGTCGCGAGCAGCACTACGAGTGCTATCGCTAGCAGGACAACTGAGGATGCGGCAGCTCGTGGGTAATTAAAGAAGCTGAATATGTCGTCGCCGATCACTGACGCCATGAATGGCACTTGTGCTCCGCCCAGAAGGACGGGGGTGATGTAGAAGCCAATACTGATCGCAAATACAATCGCTGCGGCAGCAACGAGGCCCGGCATGACGCTGGGGAGCCAAATCTTCAACATCGCACCGGTCCGAGAAGATCCAAGGATTCGGGCAGAATTGATGAGCTCGAGGTTGAATCCGGAAATCGTCGGATACATCGCGAGCACCGCATACGGCAACATGGTGTACGTCATGCCGAGAATGACAGCGAATGGCGTGTACAGCAGTGATAACGGTTCGTCAATCATCCCAATCGAGATTAAAAACGAGTTGATGACGCCGTTTTTTGCGAGCAGCACCGCCCAGGCGTAGGTTTTCACGACAACACCCATCCAAAACGGCAACAGTACTGCAGCCCATACGAGACCCTTTACCCAACCACGTTGTGGTGTGGCAAGAATCCAGGCTAGGGTCCCGCCGAGTATCAGGCACAGAGCCGTGACGATGATCGACATGACCATTGTGTTGATCATCGAATTTCGGATCGCACCCGACGCGAAAACTGCTGCAAAGTTTGAGAAACCTCCTTCGCCTTCGGTGAATGCGTCCACGGTCAATTTCACGAGTGGGTAGACCACAAAGAGAAGAACGAGGATGACGAGCGGGATCACCATTAGGATCGCGGTCGGCCTCGGCAAACTCGCGGTCCACGACTTTCGCCTTCGGCTGCTTACAGCAGCCAGCAGTTCTGTCATGGTTGGATTGGACATCCCCGTTCTCCTATTCTTAGTTATGCGAAATCAGCCGCGGAGGAATTCTTGCCAACGGTCGTTGATATCCTGATAGTTCTCCACGTACCAGTTGAAGTTCATGCCACCGAGCAATTCGCGATTCTCGGGGTAGTCCGCAAGGGTCTTCGCTACATCAGCATCGATGTAATCGAATGATTCGGGGTTTGGTACTGAGTAGCCGAGTGCCTGGCCCCAGTTCGCTGCAGCCTCCGGATGGGTCGCAATCCATTCGACGAACTCCCAGGCCGCGTCTGAATTTTCAGACCCTTCGACTACGTTCCAGAAGCCAGGGTTGTAAAGCCCCTGATCCCAGTGGATCTCGAGGTTGCCCATTTCATCTGAGATGGCGTACGATCGGCCACTATATCCGATCCCCATATCCACCTCGTTGGTTGAGAGGATCTGCATGTATTGGTCGCCACTATTCCACCAAGTGCCGCCAGCCGCTTTAAAATCCTCGAGTTTGGCGAATGCGCGATCCATATCGATCTCATGGTTAGCGAGTTCGGCAGGATCGACTCCCGATGCAATCTCCGCAAGGCTCAAATTGACAAGGGGTGACGTCGAGATGCTCGTGCGTGACCCGGGGAACGTCTCGGTGTCGAACATTTCAGTGGTGTTCTGCGGGCAGACAGTCACTGCGTCAGCGTTGCACGCCGTGGTATAGCCGAGGATCGACCAAGTGATACCGAAGTCAGTGACTGCGTCCTCTGGCAGTGCTTCCAGGATACGTTTCTTGACGTCATCGGGCATCTTCTGGACAAGGCCCTTGTCATAGGCGATGTATGCATCAGGTGCAGAGGTCGAATCAAGCAAATCCCATTCGACATTATTCGCCTGGTTCTGCGCTTCAAGGCTCGCGACGTACTTGCCGGGCGCATCGACGATCTGCACGTCGTATCCAGTTTCCGCCATAAACGGTTCTGCGAGGAACTCCATAGTTGCCGACGTGAACGGGTCACCCCAGCTTGCTATTACGAGTGAGACCTCTCCTCCATTCTCGTCACCCTCGCCTGTCGTTCCGCCGCCACTTGAGCAAGCTACGAGGCCGAGGGATGCAGCTAAGCCGAGTGCAGCGATGCTGCCGAGACCTAGTCGCCGTTGAATCTTCGTTGATTTCATTGCGTTTCATGCCTTTCTGGTTTTTTCATTGTGGAAGAGCTTGAAAGTTTTGTTGCTGTATTCGAGGGCTTACGGTGTGTAGATCTGGGGGAGTCATCCGATGTGCGCCAGGAGGACTTATTACCCAGAACACTCGCGCTATATCTCCGCCGGCATTCACGACACGGTGGGGTGTCGTGGAGTGGAATGAAAGCGAGTCTCCCGCATCGAGAAGATGCCGTTCCTCACCGAGTTCTACGCCGATGCTTCCGCCGAGTACGACAATGAGTTCCTCGTGATGCCCATGCGAATATTGCCCCTCACCAGTGGAACCTCCCGGTTCGAAAGATACTTCGAGAATTTCGAATCTGCTGAGGCCTCTGGAGTTGACGATCGTCTTAAGGGCTTTATCCCCAAAGGGTAAACCGGGCCGCCCGGCAGCGCGCACAACTGCTGAGTAGCCGCCTGTCCCTACCGCACCGAACACGTCGTGAATATTCATCCCTAGCGCTTCAGTGATCAGTCGTAATGAACTAATACTGGCTTGGGTCCTTCCTCGTTCGAACTGGCTGAGGAAGCTCTGGGATAGACCAGTTGCCATAGACATCTGTTGTAGCGTCATGGCAGCACCCTTGCGCATGCGTCGGACCATTGGTCCGATGTCTTCGTGGTCCATAAGCCTGCCTCACTGCGAACTCCCGACTGGGGGACGTAGACACGACTTTACATCATTAGTGAAGATTTCTACAGTACTTGTTCATATTTCTTAGAACTCAAGCAGCAATTTGATGTACTTGGTCTGATTTTGGCGGCATACCTTCACTCTGACTGTTTAAGATCTGTGTACATACTGAAATTACTTTCAGTGAGGGTAACAAACAGGTTGGAAAGCGATTGAAAGTGCCTCATGTCAATCGGCAGGTGTTCACATGGTTTCTAAAACAGGCGACCCGCAGTCGCGGGTTCTGGCTCCTCGAGCTCGAGGAGCGCCCGTTTGCGGTCGAGCCCACCCGCGTACCCGGTCAGTGAGCCATCGGAGCCGAGCACTCTGTGACACGGAATGATGATGCACACGGGATTGTGCCCCACGGATTGCCCGACCCTCTGCGCAAGGGCCCGGTTGCCGAGCGTCACAGCGAGTTCGCCGTAGGTAGTGGTTTCGCCGTAAGGAATGTCGCGCAGCAGGTTCCACACCTGCTGCGAAAACTCGTCACCGTTCGGAGCGAGTTGCAGGTCAAACTCGGTTCGTTCGCCCGCAAGGTATTCGCGGAGTTGCCGAGCAGTCTCAGCGAGCACGGCGTCTTCTGGCTCGAACCCGAGGTCTTCGCCGAGCATCTCTGGCGCCGGTGGGTACCTGTGGTCTGGAAAGTACAGGCCCGTGAGCGCATCTCCCTCTGCGGTGAGCAACAGCTCGCCGAGCGTGGTGGGGTACACACCGTGGCGGATCATGTTGATCAGTGTATGCGGAGAGTGGAGGGGCCGACGGGAATCGAACCCCGGCAAGCCGCTTGGGGCAACGCATCGCGTTGCACGGCGACGGCGCTGGCGGTAGCCAGTTACGGGTTCTTGGGATTCCCGGAGTATCCGACACTATGTGGAGGGGCCGACGGGAATCGAACCCGCGTTCTCAGCTTGGGAAGCTGATGTCTTACCATTAGACGACGGCCCCGGAACGAGCAATTACGTGCTCGCGAGCCTGTATGAGCCTAGCAGAATTGTGGCGCACGCCTCACCTGCAGGAGGGCGGAACTTACTCCGCGGCCTCTTCTGGTGGTGTCTGGCACACCGCGCGCTCGGTGAGCAAGGCGCCCTGTTCCTCAGCGGTCCATGGCAGCTCGGCTCCGGTGAGTGCAGCCAGCTGGAACGCGAGAGCCTGGGCGAAACCAGATCCCGCCGACGAGTTGTTCAGTGCAACGATCACGGTGAGTCCGGTCTCAGGATCGGAGTACGCGGCGCTGATGGTGCCGGTGACTGATCCACTGCGACCGAAGAGCGGGCCTATCTTTTCGATACCACCAAACCCAATCTGGCGACCTTCGGTGTCGGGCTCGCTTGTGGGGTTGCCCTGTTCGTCACGCTCGGGGTTCTTCGCTGGGCGCACCTCAGTGGTGTCTTGCCCGCCACCGAAGTCGCCCGAGAGGTACGCGTCGTAGAACTTCTTAAGGTCGGTGACCGTGGTGAGCGAGGCGCCCGCACCCTGAATCATGCTGGTGGAGAGCCCCGAGAGCGTGCCCGCCTCGGCCTCGCACACCGGTGCTCCGCCGCTTGACGGGTAGGTGAGCGGCGTGAGGCTGCTCTGGGGAATCTCGGTGTCATCAAAATCCGAGGGATACGAGCTTGAGGTCATTCCCGCGGGCGTGAAGACGCGCAGTTGCAGGAGATTCGCGGTCTTGAGATGGGTGTGCAGGCGGATCGACCGGTCGAGCACAAGCGCATTCGTGTCAGAAAGGTTCACGTTTTCGCCTGCCCAGGGGAGGGGGACTCGGCGAGCCCATACGCGATGAGTTCTTGTTCGGGCCATGGGCGCGTGGGGTTGTTGGTGACTCGGTCGGAGAGCCCCTTCTTAAAGTCGGCAAGACCCGAGGTCTGGTCGCAAAGTTGGCGATACGTTACCTCGTCAACGCCTGACTGGCGCGTGAGGTCTTTCGTGATCTTTCGGTCGAGCGAGAGCTCGCCCTCTTCGACGAGGCTCAGAAGCAACGCGCACATGACGGGCTGCGAAGACTGGGCCGCTCGAAAGCGAGTCGCAGCGTCAACACCGTCGCCGAATCCCTGCACATAGGCGGTGTCGCCGTTCCATACGCCGACGACTGCCTCTGTGGATCCGCTCAGAGTGAGCGCGTTCGCGACTGCCTCGTCGAACGACGTTGCAACCTCAGCGCTTACGGTATTCACGTCGGAATCGCGCGTGCCTGCTTCGCCGCCGGTGCATGCGGTGAGTCCGAGAGCTGCGACAGTGAGCACACTGAGTATCGCTACCTTGCGTACTGACTTGAGCTTGGAGAACACGGAACCGCCTAACCTGACCTGCGAATGACGAGGGCATGAACCCTCCGATGATACTCTGTGGCACCCGCGTCGACGCTGAGTGTACTCGGCGAGTAGTATGAAACATGTGATGATTTTTGACGACGCTGTTACCGCTGCCGTTACGGGCCATATGAATGGCGACCACCCTGAAGACTCCTTGCTTATTGCGCGCGCATTTGGGTTTCCCGAAGCGAAGGCGAGCAAGATGGTCGGGCTCGACGCCAAGGCCGGTATCTGGAGCGTGACCGACGGTGCCGGGGAGCACGAGCTTCGTGTCGAGTGGCCTTCGGGTGAGATCTCGGAGCGGCCAGAGATTCGTCGCGAGGTCGTGCACCTGTACAAGGCGGCGTGCGAGAAGCTCGGTGTTCCGGCGCGTGAAGAGCACCAGGCGCCTGCGGGTTCTGGTGCGCATGGCCACGGGCACGGAGTGCACGGCCATGGTCACCCACACGGCGCGACAGGTGAGGAAGAGGGCGGCCCAAAGTCGTTCTCGCAGGTGATTCGCGAGAGCTCGTGGGGCGACCACTCGAGCAGCGAGGGCTCCACGTTTATGGAAGACATAATGCGTGGCAAGGGTACGAAGCAGGATTACATCGACCTCGTCGCACAGCACTACTTCATGTACGACGCGCTCGAAGAGGTGTCGCAGCAGCTCGATTCAGACCCTGAGTTCGCGAAGTTCCACCCGGCAGACCTCGTGCGACTCGCAACCCTCGAAGCCGACCTTGAGTACCTCATCGGTGGCGACTGGCGCAATCAGATCGAGCCAGTTCCCGCGACCGCAGAGTACGCGGCGCGCATTCGCGAAATTGGCGCAGAGGGGTGGATCGCGGGAATCATCGCACACCACTACACCCGATACCTCGGAGACCTTTCTGGCGGCCAAATGATCGCGAAGCGTGTCTCGAAGCAGCACGGTTTCGACGGTGCGGGCGTCGAGTTCTACAACTTCGAGTCGCTCGGCGACCTGGCAGCGTTCAAGAACGAGTACCGCGCAGGCCTCGATCGTCTTGGCGAGCGCATCGACGAGGAAGAGCAGCAGCGCATGGTCGCAGAGGTGCGCCGTGCTTACGCCTTCAATACCGCGGTGTTCGTAGACATGAGCAAAGAGAAGGCTGCCCAGTCAGCGTAAGCAGCTTGCTGAGCAGTCGCGAGGCGTAGCGCCGCTGCCTTAAATGGCGGTGCTCGCGTGAATCCTTAGCTCCGCGTGTGCGCCCAGACGACTGCTTGCAGGCGATCGCGCACCCCGAGTTTTTGCAGCAGGTTCGACACATGAGTTTTCACTGTCGCCTCGCCGAGGAATAGGGAACCGGCGATCTCAGCATTCGTGTGTCCGTGAGCGAGTAGCCCCAGCACCTCGCGCTCCCGTTCGGTGAGGCCCGCAGCCTCGACCGCTACGTTGAGGGCGGAGTTGCTTACGGTACCGCCCGCGTTGCTGCCAGCGGAGCCACTCGCGTTTTGAGCCGAGTAGGTTGTGGGCGCTGCCGATCCACCGCCCGGCGCCCCACTGCCTCGAACGCGCGAGAGTACCGCGCCCGTCACCTCTGGGCTCAACAGCGACCCGCCCGAGGCGAGCAGCCGCACGCCGTCAATGAGTTGTTCGGCACGTGAGGTCTTGAGCAGGAACCCGCTCACGCCTGCGGCGAGCGCGTCGAAGAGGTACTCCTCGTGGCCGAAGGTGGTGAGCACGAGCACCGCCGGTTTCGAACCGTCGGGCCCACCGGATCCACCCGCCCCAAGGATCTGCCGTGAGGCCTCGATACCGTTCATGACGGGCATCTCGACGTCCATGCAGATCACGTCGGGCGAAAGCTCTGCGGCGAGCGCGACCGCCTCTGACCCGTTCGTAGCCTCACCGACAACCTCTATGTCGGGCTCTGAGTCGAGGATCACGCGAAATCCCGATCGTACGAGTGATTGGTCGTCGACGAGGAGTACGCGGATCATGCTTCAAGTATTCCAGGATCGCTGATGGGTACCGTTGCGCGAACGATGAAGCCGCCGGTTTCGCGGCGCCCTGCGGTTACTGATCCACCGACGGCGCCGATGCGCTCGCGCATGCCGCGCAAGCCGAGGCCCGGGAGTTCGGATTCGCGCGCGAGGGTGGTGCGCACTCCGTTGTCGCTGACCTCAACCTCAGCAAACTCGGGGGCGAAGCGCAGCCTAACCGTCGCTTCAGCTCCGCGGCCCGCGTGCTTGCGCACATTCGTGAGCGCCTCTTGCACGACCCGGTACAGCGCGACGTCGACGAGCATCGGAAGCGGGCGAGTTTCGCCGGCCACGATGAAGGTCGTCGGTACTCCCGAGCTTTGCGAGGAACGCACAAGCTCAGGGATCTGCGTGGTGCCGAGTGTGCTCGAGATGCCCTCGGGTCCGGGCTCGCGCAGCGTGTGCAGCAGCTGCCGAAGCTCCTCGACGGTCGCCTGTGCCGAGGATTCTACGATCTCGAGGGCGCTCGTTGCCGCCGCAGGATTGGTCTCAAACGACCGCCGAGCAGCAGCCGCCTGAATGCCCATGACCGACACGTGATGCGCGACCACATCGTGCAGCTCGCGGGCGATCGCGACGCGGTCAAGGGCAACGGCTTGGGCCGCGCTCGTGCGACGTTCGCGGTCGAGTTCACGAGCCTGCGCCTCGAGCCGCGCCTGCGCGTTGGCCGAGCGCCAGGCGCGCTCGCCGAAGAAAAAGGCTCCGGCGAAGTACATCAGGTTCGTGATGATCTGCAGCACCGCGAAGGTCGCGTAGGCAGAGAACAAGCCCGAGCGCGAGATGCCCTCAAACGCACTCGTGTCCGACGATGAGATGACGAGTGCCACGATAAGCCAGACGATAACGCCCGCGGCGATGCCGAAGCGCACCCAGAAGGCGAGCCTGCGATTTGGCTCCCACGCACCGACCGAATACAGCGCGAGGAAGAGCGTGATGTTCAAGATGAGAATCTCGGGAACCCCGAACTGGCCAGCAATGAAGAACCCGATGGCGACCGCAATCGCGACGTACGACGGGTAGCGCCTTCGCCACGCGAGCGGAAGCGTGCCGAGCGCCAGCGAGATCGTCCACACCCATGGCGCAGCGTACTCGTCGAAGATTCCGGTGCGCATGTAGAGCAGCGACGTCGTGAGCGCCGCGAGGGCGAGCGCGAGCGCGAGCCCCAGATCCACCCGTAACTCAGCGGCGCTAGGTCGCGGGCGCACCCAGCTTCCATTCACCGCTGCAGGCGCGCTGATCACCGTGTCATCGAGAGTCGTGGCCATACCTCAAGCGTAGGGGCGCGTGGGGTGGATCGCCTCCGCCAGAAGGATGAGCGGGTTGATCCACCGCTGCCCGAATTCAATCGCGAGGGGGAGGCGGTGCGGCCCCGCCCGGGAATACCGTTGAGGTACGACGCAATGAAAGGTATCGCATGATCCAGATAGAGGGCATCTCGCGCAGCTTCGGCGAGCGCCTGGTGCTGAACGACGTCAGTTTCACGGTCGACCGAGGGCGCATGACCGGCTTTGTCGGCGGCAATGGCGCGGGTAAGACGACGACGATGCGCATCCTGCTCGGAGTGTTGGCCGCCCACGCGGGTCGGGTGACGCTCGATGGGCACGAGTTGACGCGGGCGGATCGCGCACGCTTCGGCTACATGCCCGAAGAACGCGGGCTGTACCCCAAGATGAGGGTGCAGGAGCAACTCGTCTATCTCGCGAAGTTGCACGGTGTGAGCGCTGAGGCCGCGAAGGCGTCAGCTTCGTCGCTGCTTGAGCGGCTCGGACTCTCGGAGCGCGCGAACGACACACTCGAGAGCCTGTCGCTCGGCAACCAGCAGCGCGCGCAGATTGCGGCGGCGCTGGTGCACGACCCGATCGCTCTCGTGCTCGATGAGCCATTCTCGGGTCTTGACCCCATGGCGGTCGACGTGGTGGTTGGTGTGCTGCGCGACTACGCGGCCAAGGGTGTGCCGGTGCTCTTCTCGTCGCACCAGCTCGACATTGTTGAGCGGCTCTGCGACGACATCACGGTCATCGGCGGCGGCAAGATTCTCGCATCGGGGTCGCGCGAGGGCCTACGCGAGGCGCATGCCGGGCGCGAGTTCGAGATCGAGCTTTCGGGTGACTCAGCCGATGCCGGCTGGGTGCGAGAGCAGCCGGGCGTTACGGTGACGCACCTCGATGGCGGGTACGCCCGCTTTGAGGCCGAGAGTGATGCGGCTGCACAGGCCGTGTTGCAGGTTGCGGTTAGTGGATCGCGATCCACACCCGGCGCTGCGACCGATGCGGCCGGTGCAGTTTCGACCGCGACCAGCACGACAGTGCGACGCTTTGCACCGGTCGTTCCAACGCTCGCCCAGATTTTCAAGGAGGTCGTACAGTGACCACGCAGCTTTCCCCCAGCGCATCTGCCACACAGATGAGCGCACCCAAGGCCGTCTGGCTCGTCGCCGAGCGCGAGATCACCACCCGGCTGCGGTCGAAGGCGTTTCTTATCTCGACCGGCGTGCTGCTGTTTCTCACCCTCGCCGCTGTCGTGTTTGGCGGGTTCATGGCGAAGACCGGCGGCTTCGGCAGTGACGAGCCGACGCGGGTTGCGACCGTCAGTGAGACGAGCGATTTTGCTGAGCAGGCCGGGTTCGAAGTGGATCAGGTCTCCGACCGTGCTGCCGCCGAAGAGCTCGTGCGCTCCGGTGAGGTCGAAGCCGCGCTCGTGCCCGGCGGGGAAGGCCCACTCGGATTCACCGTGCTCATTGAGGATGCTGGTGCGGTGGACCTGCTGCAGTCGCTCACGGTGTCGCCGGACGTTGAGATCCTTGCGCCAGAGGACCCAGACGCTGGCAACCCATTCCTTGCCTACCTCATCGCGATTGCGTTCGGCGTCGTCTTCATGATGAGCGCCGTTACGTTCGGCACGACGATCGCGCAGAGCGTGGTCGAAGAGAAGGCGACCCGCATCGTCGAGATCCTCCTCGCGACCGTGTCGGCGCGCACGATGCTTGCGGGCAAGATTCTCGGTAACTCGATCCTTGCGCTTGCTCAGGTGGTCGCGATTGCGGCGCTCGCGTCGGTCGGCCTGCTCGCGACGGGTCAAGATCTGCTGCTCGGGGAGCTCGGCACCTCGCTCATCTGGTTCGCGGTGCTCTTCGCATTCGGGTTCGTGTTGCTCGCGACGCTCTACGCGGCGCTCGCCTCGCTGGTATCGCGGCAGGAGGATATCGGGTCGGTGACGAGTCCCGTCATGATGCTGGTGATGCTCCCGTACATCGCGATCATCCTGTTCCATGACAACCCGCTCGCGCTTGCGATCATGAGCTACATTCCATTCTCTGCGCCCGTTGGCATGCCGATGCGGTTGTACCTCGGCACCGCTGAGTGGTGGGAGCCGTTCCTCTCGCTCGGGATCCTCGTTGCTTCGATCGCGCTCATCGTCGGGCTTGCCGCGCGCATGTATGAGGGGTCGATCCTTCGCACCGGGGCACGCGTGAAGATCCGCGAGGCGCTGAAGAGCTAAGGGCTGGCGCCCGCCGGGGCCTTGGCTGGCCCGATCCGCCACCCCGGCCCCGCCACCCCACCGCGGTTCAAATCCGAGTCAGTTTCTGCCCTTAAGCGGTGAGCTTTAAGGGCAGAAACTGACTCGGACTTTTTTCAGAGGCCGAGCCTGGTGGGGCCGAAATGGTGACGGGTGAGATTGGGGGTTGACAGCTCCAGCACAGGTGCGTAGGTTCATTAGTGAAGTAACTAACCAAAGAGGTTGCGGGAGCGCAGCGATGATCCACCAAGAAGCGAGGTGAACCGTGTTTGACGATTCACGGCCCATCTTTGTTCAGCTCGCAGAGCGCCTTGTCGACGACATTTTGCGCGGCCGCTACGAAGAGGGCGCGCAAGTGCCGTCGACGAACGAACTCGCCGCGTTTCTGCGCATTAACCCCGCAACCGCGGGCAAGGGGCTTGGGCTGCTGGTCGAGCAGGGAATTCTCGAGAAGCGTCGCGGCATCGGCATGTTTGTCACCGCGGGGGCAAAGGGGCGGATCGCCGCAGCACGAAGCGGCGGCTTTGTAAGCGATTTCGTCGAGCCGCTTGTTCGTGAAGCCCGGTCGATTGGACTCGATCGCGCGACAGTGATCCGCTTCGTCGACGAAGCGCTCAGCGAATCAACCAACCTCGCAACTGACCAACAGCCACAGCCCACGAAAGATTGAGAAGGCTATGAACTACGCAATAGAAACGACGAACCTGACGAGGGTGCACGGATCCACGCGCGCGCTCGACGGCGTGACCGTGAACATTCGCAAGAACACCATCACCGGCCTGCTCGGGCGCAACGGTGCGGGCAAGACGACGTTCATGTCGCTCGCGACTGCGCAAGACCGGCCGACCTCTGGTCGGGTTCGCGTGCTCGGCGAGGCGCCATTCGAGCACGCGGGAGTGCTCGACCAGCTCTGCTTCATTCGCGACAACCAGCGGTATCCCGACGACTATTCGCTCAAGCACGCACTGCGTGCAGCGCGAATCTTCTACCCGAACTGGAGCCAGGAACTCGCCGATGAACTCGTCGAGATGTTCCGGATTCCGAAAAAGACCATCGTGAAGAAGTTCTCACGTGGGCAGACTTCGGCTCTCGGCATCGTGCTCGGCCTCGCCTCGCGAGCGCCAGTCACCTTCTTCGACGAGCCGTACCTGGGTCTCGACGCAACCGCGCGACACTATTTCTACGACGTGCTGCTGCGCGACTACCAGGCGCACCCGCGCACCATCGTGCTATCGACGCACCTCATCGACGAAATGGACAGGCTGCTCGAGCGCGTCATCATCATCGACCGGGGCCGCATTGTGCAAGACGCTGACGTCGACGAGCTTCGCGGCGCGGCGTACCAAATCTCGGGGCCAGCGCAGGCCGTCGATGCGTTCGCTGAAGGTCGCCGGGTGTTGAGCAGCCACCGGGTCGGCGGGCTCGCGACCCTCGTCATCGAGGGCACACTCACCCAGGCGGATCACGACACCCTCACCGCAACCGACCTTGAATACGGGCCGGTCACCCTGCAAGAACTCGTCGCAGCCTACGGTTTCGACGATGTGGAGAGCCCCGTAAAGCTCGAGGAGGCACGCTCATGAATCACATACTGAAGGTCACAAAACTCCACTTCAATAAGCCGATGGTGATGTTCGGGGTTCCTAGCTTCATCATCCTTATCGTGCTCGTTGTCACTGCGCTAATCTCCTTTATGCTGCAGCGGGCGGGGCTCGATCCATCATCGCCAGATTACGCCGATGGTGCGCGCTGGAATCAGGGCATGATCTGGTCGCTCCCAGGGTTCCTTATCTACTACGGGGTGCAGGCTGTCGCGACCACCTACCCGTTTGCGCTGGCACTCGGCGCGACGCGTCGAGCCCACGTGCTCGGCACCGCGGTCGCGAACCTCGTGTTGTCGCTCTACGTCTCGCTGTTCATGCTCTTGTTGCTCGGCATCGAGCTCGCGACAAACCACTGGTTCTTCTCGGTCTACGCGCTCGACATCTACATGCTCGGCGCGGGCAATCCGCTGGTGTTGTTCGTAACGACCTTCTTACTCACGTTTGTGTCGACGTCGATCGGCGGAATGTTCGGAGCGGTATGGGTGCGGTTCGGGAGCAAGGGGCCGACCTTTGTGGCTCTCGGTCTCGCGCTGATCCTCGTTGTACTCATGCTCATCTTCGTGCCGCAGTTTGAGTCGATCATTGCCGCGGTTACCCGGCCGCTGCTTGCTGGTGTGGGGCTTGGGGTTGCGGTGCTCGCCCTCATTGCAACCTGGTGGGTGATGCGCCGCGCGACCGTGCGGTAGTTTCGCGGGTCGACCCGGCAGTAGTGGTTGCTTGAGTTCACGCGAAGCAACCACTACTGCCGTCTCGACCTGAGCACCGGCTAAGCAAGGGGGAGTACGGTGTACCCATGATCAGAGACATTGAAGTCCAGCTGCCCGGCGGCGAAACGAAGCGCTTCGGCGACATCGCGCCGGGTGCAGCACTCGTGGTGAATGTGGCGTCGAAGTGCGGGTTCACCCCGCAGTACGCGGGCTTGGAAGAGTTGCACAAGGAGTTCGCGCCCCAGGGCCTCACGGTGATCGGGGTGCCGTGCAACCAGTTCATGATGCAGGAGCCAGGCACCGACGCAGAGATCGCGGAGTTTTGCGAACTGAATTACGGGGTCACGTTTCAGTTGCTCGCAAAGACGAAGGTGAATGGGCGCGGCACCGATCCACTGTTTAAAGAACTGCGTAAGGGCAAAGACCCCGAGGGTCACGGCGGGCTCGTGCGGTGGAATTTCGAGAAGTTCGTTGTGGATCGCGACCCCGCAGACGGCTCGCCCCGCATCGCGCGCTTCAGATCTGACACCGAGCCCCAAGACCCCGCACTGCGCAAAGCTATCGAGGCAGCCCTCAGCGCCTAGGGATTGAACTACCCGAGTTCCGCGCGCTCGCGCATGAAGCGAACCACGTTCGGATCCACAATCACATCGCGCGGCTGCAGCGGCCTCGCGAGATACAACCCCTCAAGCGAGCGCACTCGACTGAGCGCAACATACGTCTGACCGGCACTGAAAGCCCGCGGCCCGAGGTCGATTTGCGCGGCATCGTAGGTGTGTCCCTGAGATTTGTGGATCGTAACAGCCCACGCCAGTCGCAGCGGAAACTGCTCGAACTCGGCAACGACCTCTTTCTCGAGCTTCTTCGTGTCGGCGTCGTAGCGGTACCTGAAGCGCTCCCACACCGTGGGCTCAACTTCGAACTCTTCGGGGTCTGAGGTTCCATCGCCTATCTCGACCCACACCGTTCCGTCGATGCGCGAGACCGTGCCGATTGTGCCATTGACCCAGCGCCCGTCGGGGTCGTTGCGCAAGAACATGACCTGCGCGCCAGCCTTGAGTTCGAGCACCTCATCGGCGGGGTACGTGTTCTCGCGAAATTCGCCGGTGACCTCAGCAACCGCCTTCAGTGACGACCCACGAATCTCGGCAAGGCGCTCAGCGTTGATGCGGTTCACGGTCGCGTTCGTGGTCGCGAGTGTGATGACATCGCGCGGCGCAGGCCTCGCACCCGCGGTGTTGAGCTCGCTCGCGTGCGTCTCCTCAACAACCCCGAAGCGCACGGCGCCGAGAATCTGTTTGAACCGGTCGTCACTTTGACGGTGCACCTCGGTGAGTTCGATGACGGTGAGCGGTGTCGATTGCCATACGTTTGAATCGAAAAACCAGAGGGACCGATACGTGTCGTCGAAGTACGCGCGCTCGTGCGGGTCGCGCGGCGGCACCGGCGGCAGCTGAAACGGGTCACCAAACATAATGATCTGCGCGCCCCCGAACGGGTCGTGCTTCTTGCCGCGGGCCAACCTCAGTGAGCGATCAATCGCATCCATAAGGTCGGCAGACACCATCGAAATCTCGTCGATGACGAGGGTGTCGATCGATGCGAGCATCTTCTTGAGCTCAGCGGGTTGGTCGAGCTCGTGATCCGCAATGATGCCGGTCGGCAACCTCAGTAGCGAGTGGATCGTCTGCCCGCCCACGTTCAGCGCAGCAACCCCCGTCGGCGCGCAGACCGCGATGATCTTCGAGGTATTCCATGCGAGGTGGTTCAGAATAGTCGACTTGCCCGTGCCCGCACGCCCAGTGATGAAGAGGTGCTCGCGAGTGTGCTCGATGCGCTCGTACACGGCAAGCTGTTCGGGGCTGAGTTCGGGGCGGGGCACTCGATTAGGGTACCGTGAGAAGCCGTCGTGGATCGGCACGGGGCACGGCGGCGGCACAGTAAGTAGCATCGCAGTGGCATACTTACTCGGTGCTGACAAACACTCTGCGACGAAATTTCGCGCTGTTCTCGCTCGCCCTCGGAGGGTTCGCAATCGGTATCACCGAGTTCGCGACGATGGGTGTGCTTCCCGATATCGCGCGAGGATTGCTGCCCGGATATGACGAGAATCCCACGCAGGTGATCGCACAAGCTGGAACACTCATCAGCATCTACGCACTCGGCGTGGTCGTGGGTGCGCCGGTTATCGCGATCCTCTTCGCGCGCATGTCTCAGACGATGCTCATTCGCTGGAGTCTCGGTGTGCTCGTGCTTGCGACGCTCGGTTCAGCGATTATGCCAACATTCTGGTCGGTCGCCGCGTTTCGGTTCGCCTCGGGCCTACCGCACGGCATTTACCTCGGCACTGCAGCGCTTCTGGCTGCGCAACTGTTGGGACCCGGCAACATGGGCAAGGGCATTGCGATTTCGATGAGTGGCCTCACAATTGCCAACGTGATCGGGGTGCCTCTCTCGACCGTGCTCGGTCAGCAGTTCGGCTGGCGCTGGGTCTACGTCGTAGTTGCGGCGGTGTTCGCGGTCACCCTGCTGCTCATCGTGTTGTTCGTGCCAGCGACACCGGGAAACCCGGGTCGGAGCGCCAGGCACGAGGTGCGCGCCCTCGCAAATCCTCGCGTGTGGCTCATGGTCGGTGCTACGGCGATTGGTTTCGGCGGGTTCTTCGCGGTGTATTCGTACATCGCCGACGTGACCACGCGCGAGATCGGGCTTGCTCCATCGATGGTTCCGTGGGTCACTGCCGTGCTCGGGCTCGGCATGGTGGTCGGCAACTGGATCGGTGGCCTGCTCGCCGACAAGAACATGCGCATGGCAGCACTTCTCGGCCTAGCGGTGTCTGCAACAGCATTCGTGCTCTACGCGGCGTTCGCCAGAACTCCGGTGTCGTTGTTCCTGCTCGCGTTCCTCGTGAGCACAGCAACGATGACGTTCAGCCCAGCGCTATCAGCACGCCTCATTCGTGTGTCGAATGAGGCACGTTTGCTCGGCGCCGCGATGAACCACGCCGCCGGAAACATTGCAAACAGCCTCGGTGCTTGGCTTGGCGGAATCGTGATCGCTGCGGGGCTCGGTTATCTCGCTCCCGGATGGCTCGGTGCAATGCTTGCCGCGGGCGGATTCGTACTCATGCTCGCCAGCCTCGCGGTTGAGCGTCGGGACAAGGGTCGCAACGTCGACACGAGCGGAATCGCCATCGGCGAGATGTTCGACTAAGTCTGCAAGTTAGGCCGAGGCGTTCGTGAGTTGCTCAATCGAACTCTTCGGAGCGCGCACGAGCCAGAGCATGAGCGCGAGGCCCGCAGCGAGCACGATGGTGATGCCAAGGATGCCGAAGTGCGTCGCCCCAAACCAGCCGATAAATGCTGCCCAGAGCCATGGTGAGAGGAAGCTCATCACGCGCCCGGTCGTGGCGTAAAGTCCAAAGACCTCACCCTGCATATTCGATGGCGTGAGGTGGGTGAGTAGCGAGCGGCTCGCAGCCTGCGCGGGGCCCACGGCAGCGGAAAGCACGAGCCCACCGATCCAGAAAATAATCTTGCCCTCTTCGCGGAACAGGAATATAAACAGCGCGCTCGCGATAAGCACGATGAGCGACCAAACGACGATGGTTCGCGGCCCGAACCGGTCGTCGAGTCGCCCCACGAAGATGGTTGCGACGCCCGCAACGAGGTTCAAGGCGATGCCGAAGATCATGACCTCGTTCGCTGAAAACCCGAACGACACGGCCGCGAGGATGCCGCCGAATGCGAAGACCCCCGCAAGTCCATCGCGGTACACAGCGCTGGCGATGAGGTACCAAAAGGTCGTGCGGTTCGACTTGAATAGCCCGCGGAGGTCGTGCACGAGCACGGCGTAGCTGCGGAAGAATCCGACCTTTGGGCGTTCGTCTCGAGCGGGCGCTTCGGGAACCCAGAGCAGGAATGGGATCGCGAAGATCACCGTCCACACGGCTGCGCCAGCGGCGATCAAGCGGTAGGCGAGACCGTTCGATGTGTCCATACCGAACCAGTCGAGCTGGGTCACCACGACCACGATGACGAGCGCGAGGATGCCGCCGATGTACCCGAGGCCCCAGCCGAGGCCGCTCACGCGCCCGACGGTCTTCTTCGTTGAGACGTCGAATAGCAGCGCGTTGTAGTTCACTCCCGCGATCTCAGAAGCGACCGAGCCGAATGCGACGGCAAACGCACCGAACCAGAAATACTGTGGATCGGCGTAGACGAAGAACAGCGAGAACTGCAGGAGCGCGAGCACCGCCGTCGCACCGATGACCCAGCGCTTCTTGTTACCGCGGGCGTCGGCCTGCTGTCCAAGCACCGGCGCGATGAGTAAGACGACGATGCCGGCGGCGAACGTGATCCACCCATACGAGGCTGACAGCTCTGAGAGCCCCGAACAGTACGCGGTCGACGCATCAGCTGCGCGCGAGCACACGAGACTGCCGTCTGCGTTCTCGGCCGCGACCTCAGTCGGAAGGAAGGTGTCAGAGACGAGGTAGAGCGACACCCACACGAACGTCAGAATGACGGAATTAAAAGGCTGCGTTGCCCAGTCCCACAGCGCCCACGATGCGACGGTGCGTCGTTTGGCGGGAGGTATCGAGGTCGTCGGTGTCTCGCTCATGGTCTCAGCGTAGCGCGATACAGTACTTTCACCGCCTGGCGCGGCGCGCGTATTAGGGAGAAGGGGTGAACGGCCGATGAACACTTCACCCATGACTCTCGGGGAGCTCGTTTCGATCGATACTCTGCACACTCACGTCATCGCGGGTGCTTCGGGCCTCGACCGCCGGGTTCAGTGGGCGCACAGCTGCGAACTCGACGAGCCGTGGAAGTGGCTCGGTACCGATGAGCTGCTCATGACGGTCGGGTTTTGTGTGCCGAAGTCTGCGGCGAAGCAGGTTGAGTTTGTGCGCGAACTCAGTCGGGCAGGCATCGTGGGGGCGATGATCGGGGCGCGGATCGAAGATCTGACGCTCAGCCCTGAAATGCTCGAAGAAGCAAACCAACTCGGCTTTCCGATCATGAACACTGCGCCCGAGGTGCCGTGGTCGGCCGTCGCGCGGCACGTCGCGGCCGCGACGAGTGCCAGTCAGACATCGCAAGTGATGACGCTCGCGAAGCTGTATGAACTCACTGCAATGAGTGCAAACGCCACCGAGCTCGCGCGCAACATCGCCACGTTGCTTCGGATCGAGCTCACCGTGCACGAGACTGAGTCGGGTCTTGAGATCATGAGCTCTCGCGATCACACAACAACAGGCAATGATGAAGGCGCGGAAGACGACAGTACGGTGTCGTTGCGCGTGCGAACTCACGAACTCTCGAGCAGATTCGCGGCGAGCCTTGAGGTCGGTGAATACCCGGGAGCCGGACTCGGGGCAATGGTGCTTGTGCACCTCAAGCGCGTGCTTGAGGTTGAGACTGACCGACTGATGTTTGAGGTGTCGGCTCAGGCCGACGCTCTCCAGGAGCACCTTGCACAGTTGCTGAAAGGTAACGAGCCCGAGGGCGCGGCAGAACTCTTTGCAGCGCACTCTCTCGGGGGTGCATTTCGAATCATCGCGTTTCCCCAAGAGGGCGCTCAGCTCGTAGCACGCGCAGCGATAGTGCGAAATTT
Source organism: Leucobacter denitrificans (assembly GCF_014396385.1). Taxonomy (NCBI): domain Bacteria; kingdom Bacillati; phylum Actinomycetota; class Actinomycetes; order Micrococcales; family Microbacteriaceae; genus Leucobacter; species Leucobacter denitrificans. The sequence goes on along the minus strand of NZ_CP060716.1, from coordinate 1,244,624 downwards.
CCGGGTACTTGTGGGGCGTAACAGGTCGTTGGGAATCATCGTCGCGCCAGCGGTCGAAATTGGGCGGGTAAAACAGTTGCTCGGAGAATGCGACATGCTCGCGGGAGTCTCGAGTCTGTTTGACGAGCTTTCAGATGCGAGAAGCCTTGTATCCGAGGCTGAGAGCGCGCTCATGGACGCGGAGTCAACCGGAACGAGATGGTCTGAATTTGCGGGGAGTCGCATCGCGATGCTCTCTCGAAGTGAGCGCGAGGCCCACGACATCATCAAGGAGGTCCTTGGCCCATTGGGAGAGTCGACCGAGCGGGCGGCCGTGCTTCGTGACACACTCTTCACCTATCTTCGCCACGAGCGCAGTTGGAACGATACGTCGGCAGATCTTGGGATCCACCGCCAAACACTGTCGTATCGACTGCGTCAGGTTGAGTCACTAACGGGTAGATCGATCGCTAAGACTGAGGATCTCGCGGCGCTCTGGATCGCGTCACAGGCCTGGCAGAAATACGGGGCTGTTACCCAAGTTCACGGCTGAACCAAATTTCATACTCCAGTACAGTCGACCTGTTCGCTGGAACAGTTTACGCTCGTCTCGAGCGCGAGTGCACGGACGCAGTCGCAAGCAATCGAGACTAAGAAGGTTCAGTAATGAGTGCCAACGTGGCATCGAACTTTGTCAATGGCAACGTATCTTTCTGGGTACATCAAGAGGGGCGTCCCTCGCAGCGGCCTGCATTACCGGGCCCGATCGAGGCTGACGTCGCGATTGTCGGCGCCGGAATGACCGGTCTGTGGACTGCCTATTACCTGAAGAAGGCCCGCCCAGACCTGAACGTCGTCGTGCTCGAGAAAGAGTTCGCCGGGTTCGGTGCGTCGGGCCGCAATGGCGGCTGGCTCAGTGCGAAGGCACCCGGACAGTTCCGCCGCTACGCAAAAGCCGGAGGGGTACCAGCCGCAGTTGCGCTTGAGCGGGAGATGTTCTCATCGGTGCGAGAGGCAGTCGACGTGGCGCAGGCCGAAGGTTTCGGTGAGCACGTCGTGCGCGACGGGCTTATCCACGTAGCGACGAGCGAGGCGCAGCACAGCCGTCTTCGCTCCGAGATTGGCAAGCTCCCGAGTCACGGCTGGGTCGAAGGCGAGGATTTTCAGTACCTCACGCCCGCTGACCTCGACGAGCGAGTGCACGTTGCAAACGCAGTCGGAGCGTACTGGAGCCCTCACTGCGCACGCATTAACCCTGCGGAGTTCACGTTCGGACTCGCGCGCGCGGTTGAGCGCCTCGGTGTCACGATCTATGAGGACACGACGGTTACGAGCATCGAACCGCGAGTCGCGCACACTGATCGCGGCGACGTGCGAGCGCAGCACATCGTGCAGGCGCTCGAGGGGTACACGCTCACACTCGCGGGGCAGCGCCGACGCTTCCTGCCGATGAACAGCTCGATGGTGGTCACCGAGCAACTCACCGACGAGCAGTTCGCCTCGGTCGGATGGAATGGTGCCGAACTGATGGGCGACGTTGCACACAACTTTGCGTACATTCAGCGCACCGCTGACAACCGCATCGCGCTCGGCGGGCGCGGGGTTCCGTATAACTTTGGATCGAGCTTCAATCGCGACGGTCGCACCGCAGATGTGGCAGTTGAGCAACTCGGGGCTCGCATCGTTGAACTCTTCCCGGGGCTTCGTGACGTGAAACTCGCCCACAGTTGGTCAGGAGTGCTTGGTGTTCCGCGCGACTGGTGCGCGGGCGTGAACTACGACCCTGCAACAGGTCTTGCCGACGCTGGTGGTTACGTGGGTCACGGCGTGACCGGAACCAACCTCGCTGGCCGAACCCTGCGCGACCTGATCCTCGGTGAATCGACCGAGATCACCCGCCTTCCGTGGGTCGGTCGCGCGGCTCGCAACTGGGAGTTCGAGCCATTGCGGTGGATCGCCGCGACCGCGCTGTACGCTGCGTATCGCTTTGCCGACCAGGAGGAGTACCGTACCGGCCAGGACAAGACGCACATCTCGGCGCGCGTCGCGAACCTCATCAGCGGGCGGTAGCGTGACCCCCTCGGAAGTGGGGGCAATTGATTCCAAACTGTGACCTGTTTTACACAATGCCACTGTACTCAGGCACGATGACTGCTCGAAATCTGTATCTGAATGACAACTGCGAGAGGCGCACCATCTCAGGATCGCAGCTGTCGGAATCGGTCGCAAACCGTGTTCCTGGCACGATCGACGACATCGTCTACCTCGGTTCGAGCGTCAAGTACAACGTCACGACCGAGATTGGTGAGGCTGTTGTGCGTGTGCCGGTTGAGCGTGCGGTTGACGCGAAGATTGGTGACGCAGTGGTCGTTGGATGGGCGACTGAGAACGCAGTCGTGCTCGTCGACGACGAGAAGTAACATCGCGCCTGAGCGCGCATGAAAAGGGGAGTGCCCGGAGCCAGTGGTTTCGGGCACTCCCCTTTGTGTGGGTGCTTCCTGAGAGTTGAGTGAACTCGACTCAGATTTTGGAGAATCAACTTGACGTGATTGTGAGATCAATTAAACTTGAGTGCATAAGGCTCAACTTGCGTGGATATTGCGGTTGGGCCGCTTCGATCCACCGAGTGGCGATCGCCACCGGAACGAACCAACACCAAGGAGATCACATATGTCACGTGCAGTAGGAATTGACCTCGGCACCACTAACTCTGTCGTCGCTGTGCTTGAGGGCGGCGAGCCTACCGTTATCGCGAACGCCGAGGGATTCCGCACGACTCCTTCGATCGTTGCATTCACGAAAGACGGCGAGGTGCTTGTCGGTGAGACCGCGAAGCGCCAGGCAGTCACCAACGTTGACCGCACCATTGCCTCGGTCAAGCGCCACATGGGCACCGACTGGAAGAGCGACGAGGTCGACGGCAAGAAGTACACCGCGCAAGAGATCAGCGCGCGTACACTCATGAAACTGAAGCGCGACGCAGAGACCTACCTCGGAGACAAGGTCACTGACGCGGTTATCACCGTGCCTGCGTACTTTAACGACGCAGAGCGCCAGGCAACGAAGGAGGCCGGTGAAATTGCGGGCCTCAACGTACTCCGCATCATCAACGAGCCAACCGCTGCGGCTCTCGCTTACGGCCTCGACAAGGGCAAAGAAGACGAGCTCATTCTCGTGTTCGACCTCGGTGGCGGTACCTTCGACGTTTCGCTGCTCGAAGTTGGCAAAGACGAAGACTTCTCAACCATTCAGGTTCGCTCGACCGCGGGCGACAACCGCCTCGGTGGCGATGACTGGGATCAGCGGGTCGTAACCTGGCTGAGCGAGCAGTTCAAGAACTCGACCGGTGTCGACGTGTCGAACGACAAGATCGCACTCCAGCGTCTCAAGGAGGCCGCTGAGCAGGCGAAGAAGGAGCTCTCGAACTCGACGAGCACCCAGATCCAGCTGCCCTACCTCTCGCTCACCGAGAACGGCCCAGCGAACCTCGACGAGACGCTCACCCGCGCAAAGTTCGAGGAGCTCACCAAGGATCTGCTCGAGCGTACGCGCAAGCCGTTCGAAGATGTCATCAAGGAAGCGGGCGTGAAGGTCTCGGAGATCGCTCACGTCGTGCTCGTCGGCGGATCGACGCGTATGCCCGCTGTCTCTGAGCTCGTGAAGCAGCTCACCGGTGGCCAGGAGCCGAACAAGGGTGTGAACCCTGATGAGGTTGTTGCAGTTGGCGCTGCACTGCAGGCTGGTGTGCTGAAGGGTGAGCGCAAGGACGTGCTGCTCATCGACGTGACCCCGCTCTCACTCGGTATCGAGACCAAGGGGGGCATCATGACGAAGCTCATCGAGCGCAACACCGCTATTCCGACGAAGCGTTCGGAGACGTTCACTACCGCCGAAGACAACCAGCCTTCGGTTGCAATCCAGGTCTTCCAGGGCGAGCGCGAGTTCACTCGTGACAACAAGAACCTCGGCACTTTCGAGCTCACCGGTATTGCACCCGCTCCGCGCGGTGTGCCGCAGGTTGAGGTGACCTTCGACATCGATGCGAACGGCATCGTGCAGGTCTCGGCTAAGGACAAGGGCACTGGCACAGAGCAGACGATCACCATTTCTGGTGGATCGACGCTCTCGAAGGAAGACATCGAGCGCATGGTGCGCGAGGCCGAAGAACACGCTGCAGACGATAAGAAGCGTCGCGAGGCTGCTGAGCAGCGGAACAACGCAGAACAGCTCGCGTACTCGATCGAGAAGTTGCTCTCGGAGAATGCCGACAAACTGCCTGAAGACGTCAAGACTGAGGTGCAGGGCGATCTCGACGCGCTCAAGGCCGCACTTGCTGGCGATGACGAGGACGCAGTGAAGGCAGCCGCTGACAAGCTGGGCGAGAGCCAGACAAAGCTCGGCGAAGCCATCTATGCTCAGGCTCAGAACGACGCAGAGGCACCGGCCGACAGCACCGAGTCGAATGACGAAGATGTGGTCGATGCTGAGGTCGTTGAAGACGATGAGACTGAAGCGAACGGAGAGCAGAAGTAACAATGGCGAACCGGGACGACAGCGTTCCTGCAGAGGGCTCGGAGCCTCAGGGCTCCGGCCCCGAGCCGCAGGACGAAGACCTTACGGTAGAAGACATTCTCGGTGCTGAGCAGACCGATGAGGCTGCTCAGGCTGAGGGGGCAACTAACGCGGAAGAGGCTGAGGAGGCCGTTGATCCGCTCGAGGACACGGCGAACCCCTACCTCGAAGATCTGCGGAGGCTCTCGGCCGAGTACGCAAACTATCGCAAGCGCACTGAGGCGAACGTAGAGATCGACAAGCAGCGCGCAACCGCGGCGGCGGTTGTCGCACTGCTTCCGATCCTCGACGATCTCGATCGTGCTGAACAACACGGCGACCTTGAAGAGGGCAGCGCGTTTGCAACGATTGCTCAGAAGCTGCGCAGCACGCTCGAACGCCTCGGTCTCGAAGGTTTTGGGGAGAAGGGTGATCCGTTCGACCCCCAGTTCCACGAAGCCATTGCCCAGGTGCCGGTTCCTGGCACAGAAGAGCACACTGTGCTCGACGTTGTAGAACGGGGCTATCGCATTGGAGATGTCGAGTTACGCCCCGCGAAGGTAGCGGTGGCGGTGGGGGCTGATGGCTAGTCAAGACTGGTTAGAGAAAGACTTCTACAAGATCCTCGGTGTCTCGAAAGACGTTAGTGACGCTGAGCTGAAGAAGAAGTACCGCAAGCTCGCACGGGAGTATCACCCTGACTCCAAGCCGGGAGACACTGCGGCCGAGGCGAAGTTCAAGGAGATCAGCGAGGCATACTCGGTGCTATCCGACAAAGAGCAGCGCTCGGAGTACGACCAGATTCGAGCCATGGGCGCGGGCGGCGCCCGCTTCACCGCGGGCGGTGCCGGTGGTCAAGGATTCGACGACATCTTTGGCGGCATGTTTGGCGGTGCTGGAGGTCGGAACACCCAGTTCAACTTTCAGCAGGGCGGCGGCTACGAAGATATTTTCAACATGTTTGGTGGCGGAGCACCTCGTGGGCCCCAAAAGGGGCAAGACACGAACGCAACGACAACAATCGACTTCGAAACCGCAGTCAACGGCAAGACGGTGACGCTGCAGTCCACGAGCGGCACCGTGAAGGTGAAGATTCCGGCCGGTGTCGCAGACGGGCAAAAGATCCGAGTGAAGGGCAAAGGCCAACCAAGCCCAAGCGGCGGGCCCGCTGGAGACCTGCTACTCACGGTGACGGTTCGCAAGCACCCCATCTTTGAGCGTGACGGTTTGAACCTCAAGTTCAAGCTGCCAGTGACGTTCACTGAGGCGGTCTTCGGGGCGACCGTTGAGGTGCCGACTCTTGGCGGCCCGAGTGTGAAACTCAAGGTGCAGCCTGGCACACCGAGCGGCCGTGTGCTTCGCGTGAAGGGCCGCGGGGTGCAGACCTCAAAGGGCACTGGCGACCTCCTCGCAGAAGTTCAAGTGGCCGTTCCCGGCAACATGAGCGCCGAGGCGAAGGAAGCCCTCGAGGCATTCCAAAAGGTTGAACCGCAAGAGAATCCACGTGAAGACCTCATTGCGAGGGCGCGCGCGTAGGGTTCGCACATATGCTGAATAGAACGACGTAGGGAGGGACGCAGTGGCGAGAGTGCAAATGGATCGGTACACCCCGGTATTTGCGATCGCCGCTGCGGCCGAACTCGCCGAGATGCATCCGCAAACCCTTCGGCAGTACGACCGCATTGGCCTTGTCGTGCCGCAACGCACGAGTGGCAACACGCGGCGATACTCGCTGCACGATGTTCAGCGCCTGCAAGAAGTCGCGAGGCTGTCGGCCGAAGGGCTGAGCCTCGAGGGCATTCGCAGGGTGCTCAGTCTCGAAGATCGGGTGCGCGAACTTGAATTACAGGTGCGCGACCTCGAACGAGCTCTTTCTGACGAGGTGCTCAAGCGGCCCGAGCGCCGGGTGTTTGCAGCTGGCGCGGGTGGCGAGGTTGTGACGATCCGCCGAGGGACCCGAGTGCGCCGCAACGCCGAGATCGTTGTATGGAAGCCGTAGTCGTACACAGGTGACCGAGAATGATGCTCGCGCGAACGATATCGCCGCGGAGCTCGAGGCGCTGTTCCAGCGGTTAGAGCGCACACCAGACTTTGATGCACCAGAGCTGCTGGCACACGATGCTGCCGACGCGCTGCTAATGCGCACCGCGGCGCCTCAACTGCTCAGCGATGCGGGCGAGCCTCCTGCTCCAGGCTCGCTCGCCATCATCGGCGATCGGCACGGCGCACTCACCCTGGGCGCAGCGGCTGTGCTGGGTGCACGGGGGATCCGCACCCACCAAGACCCACTGCTTGGCGAGCGAGCCCTCGCGCGTAACGCAGATCGACTGGGGCTTAGTGAAACCTATAGCTCTCACCCGCTCGATGCCTCGCTGCTGTCGGGCGCTCGTACGGTGATTATGCAACTGCCGCGCGGCCTCGAAGCGCTTGACGAGATCGCGTGGGCGATCGCGCAGCGCGCGCATCCAGACGTGAGGGTCTTCGCGGGCGGCCGCGTGAAGCACATGATGCTCGCGCAGAACGAAGTGCTCAGGCGGTACTTTGGCGAGGTCAAGGCAGGGCTCGGCTGGCGCAAAGCCAGGGTGCTCGAGACGGCTGTGCCACGCCCGGTCGCTGAGCCGCCATTTCCCAAGTGGGGTGTGGATCGCGAACTGCCGTTCAAACTCGCCGCATTCGGCGCGACCTTCGGCGGCCCAAAGCTCGACCACGGCAGCAGGCTGCTGCTCTCGACGCTGCGGTCACAGCCGCCCGCGCGTGAGCCCAAACGCGTGCTCGATCTCGGGTGCGGCAACGGTGTGCTTGCCGTGTCGGCGGCTCTGACCTGGCCGGACGCCGAGATTGTTGCCAGCGACCAATCTGAGGCAGCGGTTCGAGCGACGGCTCTCACCGCAGAGGCTGCCGGAGTCTCGGAGCGGTTAGTGATCCACCGGGCAGACGGAACCGAGGCCGTGCCCGACGCATCGATCGACCTGGTGCTGCTCAACCCGCCGTTTCACACCGGTGCAACCGTGCACGCGGGGGTCGCGCACCGACTCATTCGCGACTGCGCGCGCGTGCTACGGCCCGGCGGCGAACTGCGAATCGTCTACAACTCGCACCTCGCACACCGACCGCTCGTCGAGGCCGCAATAGGGCCTGTGCGCCAGCTCGCGCGTGACAAGACGTTCACCGTGCTTGCCGCGACAACGCCGTTGGCCAATCTCTCAGGTGCACCCCGCCTAGAATAAGGGCGTGAGCGACAAACTCTTGCATCTCGTGCGCCATGGTGAAGTGCACAACCCTGATCTCGTGCTGTACGGGCGCATTCCGGGCTTTCGCCTGTCAGAACGCGGGCACGAAATGGCCGAAGCGGCAGCACTCGAACTCGCAGGCAGCGACCGAAAGGTTGCGGCGCTGTACGCATCTCCGCTTGAGCGCGCTCAGCAGTCTGCAAAGCCAATCGCGCACGCGCTAAACCTCGACATTCAGACCGAGGAGCGCATCATCGAGCCCACGAACTTCTTCGAGGGCAAAGTGAACTCTGGCCCCAAGGCTGCGTTCAAGAACCCGATCTACTGGTACAAGTTTGCGAACCCATTCCGCCCGAGCTGGGGCGAGCCGTACCGCCAGGTGGCGGCGCGCGTGCGCGAGGCAATGGACGATGCGTGGGAGGACACCACCGATGGTGACATCGTGATGGTCTCGCACCAGTCGCCTATTTGGATGGCGCACCTAGACATCGCGGGCAAGCCCCTCTTTCACAACCCGGCATCGCGCCGCTGCGCGCTTTCGAGTATCACGAGCTTCGAACGCCGTGGCGAGCGCTGGTTCGAGGTCGATTACCGCACCCCCGCAGATGGGCTGCTCGACGGCGCACTCGACGTGGGTGCTGTATGAGAGGCGCGAAGTTCGCAGTGACAGTAGCGGCTGTAGCCGCGCTCGCACTCACGGGATGCAGCACGAACGAGGCCGACAGTCTTTCACAGCAGTGGCAAGACGGTGGCGATAAGGGCTATGTCGCTGGCGATGGATCGTCGTACTCCCTGCCCGCGTCAGAACGCGGTGAGCCCGTTGAATTTGCGGGCGAAACCGAGCACGGTGAATCATTTGGGTCGACAGACACCATTGGCAACGTCACCGTCGTGAACTTTTGGTACGCCGGGTGCGCGCCCTGCCGCGCCGAGGCGCCAGACCTCGAAGAAGCATACGACGAGTTCTCACCAGAGGGCGTGCAGTTCGTCGGCGTGAACACGAGAGACCAAGCCGCCCAGGCGATCCAGTTCGCAGAGCAGTTCGGCATCGAATACCCGTCGATTCTCGACAATCCGGGCGGCCGTTCGGTGCAGCGCGCGTTTGCGGGCCAGATCCCGTTGAACGCGGTGCCAACAACTCTTGTGCTTGATACCGAGGGGCGCGTAGCACACCGCGTAGTGGGGCAGATCGCAGGTGCATCGCAGCTGCGCACCCTCATTTCAGAGACCCTCGCAGAGACCGACTCGGATGCAGCGACCACCGGTGCTGAAACCTCGGATGCCGCTGCATCGGACGCGAGCTGATGGATATCCAGCAGACGATCGCTAACGGTCAACTGCTCGTCGCTGCGGCGATTGCGCTCGCCGCTGGACTCGTTTCGTTCCTCTCGCCGTGCGTGCTTCCACTCATTCCCGGCTATCTTGCCTACGTCTCGGGCATTGCGGGTGCCCCGAGCGCTGCTGCGGCCGACCCGAAGCGCGCCGCAGTTCGCGAACGACGCCGCATGGTGCTCGGTGCGCTGCTGTTCGTGCTTGGTTTTACCGCTGTGTTCGTGCTGCTGCTCATGCTGTCTGGCGCGGTGGGGGCGAGCACCTGGTATCTCGACTGGCAAGACGTGATTCTGCGCGTGATGGGCGTCATCGTCATTGTCTTGGGCCTCGTGTTTATGGGCGCGTTCTCGCGACTCCAGCGAACCAGTCGCATGAAGTTCAGCCCGAAGGTTGGGCTCGCGGGTGCTCCGCTCCTCGGTGTGGTCTTCGCGATCGGGTGGGCACCGTGTCTCGGGCCAACAATCGGCACGGTCGGGCTCTTGGCAATGCAGCAGGGGTCAGCACCGAGAGCCGCGATCCTCGCAGCACTGTATTGCATCGGACTCGGATTGCCGTTCATCCTTGCTGCATTCGGTTTCGGCTGGATGACACAGACACTGAGCTTCTTCCGGCGACACATTCGCGCGGTGAACATCGTCGGCGGCATACTGCTCATTGTGATTGGCTTGCTCATGGTGACGGGCGTGTGGAGCTTAATTATGAACCAACTGCAGGTGGTGATCGGCGGCTATGTCACGCCCCTCTGATTACGATGATGGATCGGGCGCCCCAGAGCGCGCAATCACAAACCCCGAACTCGGCCTGATCGGGTGGGGGCGCTGGTTCTGGCGTCAACTCACGAGCATGAAGGTCGCGCTGATCCTGCTGCTCCTGCTTGCGGTTGCCGCGATCCCCGGGTCACTCGTGCCACAGCGTGGCGCGGACCCCAATGGTGTGATCCAGTATGAAGAGGAACACCCGAAGCTCTTCAAGGTGCTTGATGCGTTCCCAATCCAGGCCTTCGATGTCTACGGCTCGGTCTGGTTCTCGGCCATCTACTTGCTGCTCTTCATCTCGCTGATCGGCTGTGTGCTGCCACGACTCGTGCACCACTGGAAGGCGTGGCGCGGAACGCCGCCGAAGACTCCCGCCCGGCTGAATCGCATGGCCGGGTTCTCTGAGATTCGTGTCACCAACGCTGAGGCGAGTGCCGCAGAGCGTGAGAGCTTTGCGAAACAAGCTGTCGAATCGGCAGCGGCGCTGCTCAAGCGCCAGCGTTACCGCGTTGAGGTGCAAGAGGCTACCGTGCGTGGCGTTTCAGAGGTCTCGGTGTCGGCAGAGCGAGGCTACCTTCGCGAGACTGGTAACCTCATCTTCCACTTCGCGCTGCTCGGCGTGCTCGTGTGCGTGGGGCTCGGAAGCGCATTCACCTTTAACGGACAGCGAGTCATCTACGAGGGCGAAACCTTTGTGAACCAGCTCATCGACTATGACTCGGCGAAGTCTGGTCGTGCGTTCAACCCAGCCACACTCGAACCTTTCAGTCTCAGGCTCGACGATCTTGACGTGAGTTACATCACCCCAGACGACGGCAACAACAACGCCATCGGTCAGGTCAAAGACTTCGTCGCGAGCATGACCCTTACAAGCCCCGACGGCACGGAGTCGAGCGAGGTTATCCGTGTGAATCACCCGTTGCGCGTGCACGGCTCGCCGGTCTATCTTCTGGCCAACGGGTACGCACCGACACTCTCCATTAAGAACGCTGACGGTGAAGTTGTGTTCGAGGAGTCGGTGCCGTTCATTCCGCAGGGAGCCGATCCAAACCTCACCTCCATCGGTGTCGTGAAGGTGCTCAACGGGCTCACCGATGCCGACGGCAACACGGTGCAGCTCGGGTTGCGTGGTTTCTTCTACCCGACCCAGACCAAGCTCGAATCAGGTGCGTACACGTCGAACTACCCAGACCTTGAGAACCCGGTTCTCACACTCGACGCATTCGAGGGCGACCTCGGAGTCGACAACGGCATTCCGCAGTCGGTCTACGTGCTCGAAACAGACGGCATGACTCAGTTGACAGGTCGCGCGATCGATGTGCCTTCGCTCGAGTTGCGCCCGGGCGATACGGTGGATCTGCCAGACGGCCTCGGCACTGTCACCCTCACCGACGTGCCGCGTTACGCATCGTTCGACGTCATGCAGAACCCGTTCCAGATCGGTGTGCTGCTGTTCGCTTTGCTCTCGCTCGGTGGCCTGCTCTGGTCACTCTTTGTGCCGCGGCGTCGCGTCTGGGTGAAGGCGATCCCGACAGACGACGGCATCGTGCTGCAGTACGCGGGGCTCGCCCGCGGCGACGACCCATCGCTCGACCGCGCCGTTGAGGACCTTCGCGAGGCCCACCGCGACGTGCTCTAGGGGCCTGGCGGGCCTTGCCTGATCCACCCCACCCCACCCCTCCACCAACTTCGAGTCAAAGTTTGCGACTATCTGGCCACTTTTAACCGCAATCTGTGACTCGGATTGGGGCCGTAGCATCCTGATGCAGCCTCGTCAGCTGCATCTTTGGTTGTGCTAGTGAATCCGAGTCAATGTCTGTGGCAATTCGGCCACGGTTTACCGAAGACTTTGACTCGGATCGGCGTGATACTTGGGGGGCCAGGTGGGTTTGCCTGGTCCGGCGGGGAGAGCCTCGTCCACAGTGGGCGATTGCTCAGATCCAGGTGCTTCTGTTGTGGAGAACCGTTTTAGAGGTGCGATCCACCCCTACGGTTTTCGAATGAGACCGCTGCCACCTATCGTCACATCTGGACCAATCGCGCGCGTTGCTGATTTGCGCGCATCGGGTGTGCCTCACCACCGACTCTATGCGAGTGATCAGGCCCGCACTATTTATGGAATCGTGCCAGCGCCAGGCGTAGATCCGGACGCATTCACAACACGTGTTGCAGCCGCGAAGTTACTCCTCAAACCAGGCAGTTTTCTCTCTCGACGTACGGCCGCAAAACTTTACGACCTCCCGGAATACGGTGGCGATGGAGCAATTGACGTTGGGGTCCATTGGCCGACGACTCCTCCTCGACGTGTAGGTATTTCTCCTCACAGGGTGCGTGAGGGGTGCCTACTGCAGTTGCCAAGCGCACCAGACTGGCTTCCCGTGCCAGCCGATGTATGGGCACTTCTCGCGGCCGTACTCACTGTCGATCAGCTCATTGCAGTCGGTGACGCACTCATTTCGGGTCTTTCTCGCCGCAGCCGCCCGTTGAGTTCACTGGAAGAGCTAGAGGCAGCTCGGCTTCGCTTCTCGGGGTGCGCCGGGTCCCAGAAGATGCGCGTGGCCCTTCCGCTTTTGCGCACCGGCGTCGAATCGCCATCTGAGAGCCAACTGCGGCTTCATATTCTTCGCGCTGGTTTTCCCGACCTCGTCACGTGCTGTCCTGTTCCTACCAATATTCGCCTCTTCCACTCAGACTTGGGGTACCCGCAGTGGAAGATCGCTTGTGAATATGAGGGCGAGTACCACTTCACTGGCGGAGTTGAACAAGCTAGGCGCGATGTGTCTCGGCGCGAAGCAATGGTCGATGCTGGGTGGATCGTGCTGCAGGCAACTGCCCGTGATCTTCGTGATCCCCGCGAGTATCTTGGTCGTTTGGCTCATGCGATCTACCAACGTACTCATGCGGCCTAAATCCGAGTGCAAGTTTGCTGGCAAGAGGCCAGGGATAAGGGCAAACTTTGACTCGAAGTTTGGGCCGGGCCAGGAGTGGGAGCTGGGCCGGGGTGGGTAGAAAGGCTGGGAGCTGGGGGTCGGGCTAGGCCGGGCTCGGCTGAGCCAGGCTGTTAGACGCCGGAGCTGGGTAAGCTACTGCAGCTTGTCGAGGAACGACCGCACGTCGGTCTCGAGCTCTGCGAGAGCGCTCTCCGCGGCCGAGCGCCGAGCAGCGGCATTGCCACGATCACTAAACGTGTCGAGGTATACCTTGAGCTTCGGCTCGGTGCCGCTCGGGCGAATCATGACGCGCGAGCCGTCTGACAGGTCATAGCGCAGCACGTTCGAGGGAATCTCCGCGAGACCCGGCTCGAGCAAGTCTTGCGTAGTCTCGACGACGCGCACACCGAACGAGGTCGGGGGAGTATCGCGAACCTTGCTCGAAAGGTCTGCAGCCGCAGCCATCGAGTCGAGCCGCAGCGTGACCTGGGTGCTCGAGAAATGCCCGAACAGCTCAGCAGCCTCGTCGAGAAGACCCCAGATATCAATGCCGCGGGCTTTGCACTCACGCACCATCGCGATGGCGTCACCGCTCGCAGAGATGCCGTCTTTGTCGCGCACTACATCGGGGTGCGTGAGGTAGCCAAGGGCTTCCTCGAACCCGAAGATGAGGTTCGGAACGCGAGACACCCATTTGAAGCCCGACAGCGTCTCCGCGTAGTCGAGTCCGAACTCGCGTGCGACCGCACCGAGCGCCGGAGAGGACACGATGGTGCAAGCCAGGGAACCGCTGAACTCCTCGTTGCGCAGTTCGGCCGCCTGCTGTGCACGCTCTGCCGCGCGCCACCCGAGCAGCAGCCCGAGTTCATTGCCGGTGAGCCTGCGGTACCCGCCCTCGGCATCGGGGTGGGGTACTGCGATCGCCAGGCGATCGGCATCGGGGTCGTGGGCGACGATGAGATCTGCCTCGGTCTCGTTCGCGGTGCGGATCGCGAGATCGAGTGCACCCGGCTCCTCTGGATTCGGGAAATCTACTGTCGGGAAATTCCCGTCGGGCTCGACTTGCTCGGCGACAACAGTAACCTTCGGCAGCCCGCTCGCAAGGAAGACACGCTGCGCGAGCTCCGCGCCGACCCCGTGCATTGCCGTATACACGACGGTGAGTGGGGTGTCACTGCCGAGCACCGCACCATCTTTGTCGGCATCAAATCCGGCAACCAGGGCCGCGGCGGTCCGTTGCACGTACGCGTTCGCGATCTCCTCGTCGGCGACCTCGTACTTGTCACTGCGGGCGAACTCGCTAACTGGCTGCGAGGCGGCTTCGAGAATACGCTTCGCGATATCGGCGTCGGCCGGGGGCACTATCTGCGATCCACCGTCTGAGTCTCCCAGGTACACCTTGTACCCGTTGTCGCGCGGAGGATTGTGACTTGCGGTCACCATCACGCCAGCCGAGACGCCGAGGTGCCGAACAGCGAAGGCGGTGAGCGGAGTCGGGCCGGCTTGAGGTAGCAGGATGACGCGAACGCCCGCGCCCGCCATAATCTCGGCCGCGTCCTTTGCAAAGACGTCTGAGTTCACGCGGGCGTCGTATCCGATGACGACAGATGGAGGAGACGTGGTCTCACCGGCAGCCGCCCGGGCGAGCAAGAACGCGGCGAAGCCCGCGCTGGTTTGTGAAACAACAATGCGGTTCATGCGTGAGGGGCCGGGGCCGAGCTTGCCTCGAAGACCCGCGGTGCCGAAGGCGAGCCGATCGGAAAAGCAGGCTTCGAGCTCGGCAATTGAAGCTTCGTCGCCCTCGCGTGCGTGTTCCAAGAGGCGTGTTGCCTCGGCTCGGGTGAGGTCGTCAATATCGTCTGCAGCCCAGCGTTCTGCGTGCGCAATCAGCTGATCGAGCTGTTCCTGTTCCACCATCTCCCCCTTACCGACATGTCTAGGTAACGCCATTTAAGCTACCACCCAGTTGCGACGAACCCCGCATTGAGGGCGTGAGAGGTTGCTGCGGTCCGCTCACGACCCCGATCGACGTTGCGGCCGAGGAAGCGAATCGATGATGCGCCGCGCCTCGCGAAGCCCACTCTCAATCGCGCCATCGATAAAGCCGCCCCAGAGGTTCGCGTTGTCGGTGGTCGCGAAGTGCAGCATGCCCTGCGTCGCCTGTAGCTCGGTGAGGTCGCGGGTGAGTTGGTGCGGGCGATGCGTCATCCAGGTCGTCTGAGACAGTGGATCGGCCATCCAGTCGTGCGCGGTCGCCTCTTCCACGGCGAGCCCCGGCCTGCAGCGGTCAACTGCCGCCTGCAGCGAGGCGATGTCGTCGACATCGACGCGACTGTGGTCGGGGCCGAACCCAACGAGGATCGTGTAGTTACCGCGCTCATCCGCGCAGTAGAACTCTGCCTTGAGCACCGAGATCGGGTCGTTTTGGTTGGCGTACGCGAAGAACCTGGACACGTGGCCGCCTACGCGGATCCACACCTTAGTGCCCTGTGACGCAACGCGCTCGGCGTGCTGGCGACGCCAGGCGAGCGGAAGCTCTGGTTCGAAGGCGATCTCGCCAATTGCGTTCACGGGGAGGGTGGAGACGACGCGCTTCGCGCGAATCTGCTCGCCACTTTCGAGCGTGACCACTGCGTGCGCGTCGGCGCCTGTTCCTGACTGGGCCACCGAGGCGACGCGCGAGTTCAGGCGGATCTCGCCCGTGATCTCGCTCGCAATTGCGGCGGTGAAAGCTTTGAGCCCTCCCGCCACTCGGTAGGTTGCCGACGCCTCGTGCATGAGCTGCCAGTGCCCGCCTGTGGCGGCCACCCAGCGGAGGGCGCTCGATAGGCCGACCTCTGAGAGCGGAGCGTTCACGTGCCCGACCCACACCGACTCGTTCGCTGCCTTGGCCTCTGAGGCGAGGCCGAGGCGGTCAAACCGATCTTGTATTGAGAGGTGGTCGAGCTCTTCGATCCGCCCCACTGTTGGCTCTGCGCCGCGCGGCATCGCCTCGCGCACATCGTCGATGACGAGCTGCTGACCCTCGTCGATGAGCGCCATGAACTCCTCGAGTGTGCCCTGCCTCGGCTTGCCATCGGCACCGTGCCAGTAGGCCTCTTCGGCCCTTGGGCTGCGCTCGATGCCGCGGGAGTAGCGGGTCATCTCGGCCCAGACGTGCGGCTGCACCCAGTGAACCCAGTTCGCGCCGAGTTCGAGGTCGTGACCGAGGCGATAGTCGGTCCAGGTGCGTCCACCAATGCGGTCTCTCGCCTCGAGCGTGAGCACCTCGTAGCCCGCGTTCGAGAGTTCGCGCGATGCAGTAAGCCCCGCGAAGCCCGCACCAATCACCACAACATCGACAGTGTGCATGAGATCCTTCTGCTTTTTCTGGTAATTCCGGGCCGGGTCCTGTGCGGCCTGTTTGGCCCGATGTGCATGACGAGTTCGACGGACCTAAGGCGCCCGGTGAGCTTGATTAGAAACGAGTGACGATCTCGCTGAGCAGCTTCGCGAGGCGCGGCTCGGCGTCGCGGCCGGCTTCGAGCACCTCGGCGTGGCTTAGTGGGGTCTCTTGGATTCCGGCGGCAAGGTTCGTGATGAGCGAGAACCCTAGAATCTCCATGCCAGCCTCACGCGCCGCGATCGCCTCGAGCGCGGTCGACATACCTACGATGTCGCCGCCAATGATCCCTGCGTAGCGCACCTCCGCCGGAGTCTCGTAGTGAGGACCAGTGAATTGGGTGTAGACGCCCTCGTTCAGTGTCGGATCCACCTCGAGGGCAAGTGCGCGCAGTCGCTGCGAGTAGAGGTCGGTGAGATCCACAAATGTCGCGCCCTCGAGCGGCGACGCCGCCGTGAGATTGATGTGATCGCGAATGAGCACCGGCTGACCCGGCGCGTAGTTCGGGTTCACGCCACCCGCGCCATTCGTCAGCACCATGATTTTCGCGCCAGTGGCGGCCGCGGTGCGCACCCCGTGCACGACCGCGCGCACGCCGCGCCCCTCATAGAAGTGGGTGCGGGCGCCGATGACGAGCGCATGCTTGCCGTTTTCGAGGCGGATCGACTTCAGCGTTCCCGAGTGACCGGGCACGCCCGACGTGTGAAAGCCCGGCACCTGCTCGGCGTCGAGCACCGACACGGTCTCGCCGATGACGTCTGCGGCCTTGCCCCAGCCGCTTCCGAGCGTGAGCGCGATGTCGTGGTGAGCGACACCGGTGAGGTCAGCGATGACTGCTGCGGCTTCGGCAGCAAGGGCCTTCGGGTCTTGTGAGTTCTCCATGAGCACAAGCGTACTTCGCCGTGCCGTTGCTCGCTTACTTGAGGATGCGGTATCCGCGAAGCGGGTCGTAGCCGTGGATCTCGCGCGTATCGAGCACCTGCATAAACGCGAGCACCTCGCGCGAGACAACTTGACCGGGAACCAGTACGGGGAAGCCCGGTGGGTACGGCGTCACGAACGCGGCAGACACCGGCTGCTCGCCGGCCTCGACGCGGGCGCGCAGGTCATCACCCAGCACGTACTCAACATTGTTGCGTCGCTGGCCCTTGAAGAACGCACGGCGCATGTCTCCGTCACGAAGTACCTCGTCGCTCGCATACTCGGGCGCGAATGAACTGAAGTCGGGGAGCGGAGGCATCGGCACTTCCTCGGGCACCAGTTGGTCCGGATCGCGCTGCGCACTCTCCTCCTCGAAGCGCTCGGCGAGCTTCACGAGTACCTCGATGAGGTATGCGATCGCGCTGCGCGAGGTGCCGATGTTCGTCATGAACAGCACGGTGTTGCGGCTCGTCTTGTTGACTTGGATGCCGTAGCGGTCCATGAGCAGCTCGTGCTTGAAGGTGTCTCCGCTCACGCCAGAGCGAGAAATCTCGATGGTGATGCGCGACGGATCCACCACAAACTCGTCGTGATCCCACGCCTCCCACATGTTCGAGAGCCCTTCGCGGAGCGGCATCGGGCCGCCCACGCCTCGGTACTCCTCGGGGATCAGGTCGTGCCCCGTGAGCACCCTAAAGGTGCGCTTCAAGAGCGGATGGCGCGAGATCGACTGCTTCAGGCTCGTCGCGAGATCGAGCTGCCGCTGCACGAGCTCGAAACCCTCGAGCTCGACCTGGCGACGGCCAATGTCGAGCGAGGCGAGAATCTGGTAGTTCGGCGAGGTTGACGTGTGAGTCATATACGCCTCGTGGAATGGATCTTCCGCGTCGCGTACCCAGTCCTGGTCATAAACGTGGATCATCGAACCTTGGCGAAGCGCCGTTAGAGTCTTGTGCGTAGATTGGGTGGCGTAGACCCGAATACGGGCATCGGGTGAAGGGATGAGACGCTCGTTGATCCACACCTCATCGGGGGCTGCGTTACCGTCGGCGTCGAACAGCCGCTCCTGTTGCTCCTGATACGCGGCAGCGTGTGCCGACGTCTTGAGCTGCTGTTCCAGCTGCTTCGCCGAGGCCATTGCCGTGCGGCGGCGGGTGACGGGATGGAAGGCGCCGAAGGCGAACCATGCCTCATCCCAGAGAAACACGAGGTCTGGTTTGATCGTGAGGCACTCAGCCATGATGCGGGCAGGGTCGTAGACGATGCCGTCAAAGGTGCAGTTGGTCAGCGTCACCATTCGCACCTCGTCGAGGCGGCCAGCGGCGCGGTAGTCGAGCAGCATCTGCTTGATCTGGCTGAGCGGAACCGCGCCGTAGAACGCGAACTCGTTGAGCGGGTACGCCTCGAGGTAGGCGGGTCGGGCACCCGTGAGCATTACTGAGTGGTGGTGCGACTTGTGGCAGTTGCGATCCACCATCACGACCTCGTTGGGAGACACGAGCGCCTGGTGCACGATCTTGTTTGCGGTCGACGTGCCGTTAGTCACAAAGAACGTATGCTTCGCGCCGTATGCGCGGGCGGCGAGCTCCTGCGCCTTCTTGAGCGTGTGCACTGGAGCGAGCAGCGAATCGAGCCCGCCTGACGTCGCAGACGTCTCGGCAAGTAGTAGGTTGAGGCCGTAGAAGTCGGCGAGGTCGCGGATCCACTTCGACGAAACCACCGAGCCACCGCGAGCGACGGGCAACGCGTGGAACACGCCGACCGGGCGACGTGCGTGGTCTTGGATCGCGGAGAAGAACGGAGTGTCGTACAGGTGCGAGACGCGACGCAGCAGCGAGAGGTGCAGTTCTAGCTGGTCCTCGCGGCGGAAAATACGGCGGAAACGCTTGGTGAGGGAGCCCGCAAGGTCTTCGATGTGGGCGCCCGCCATGAGGTAGAGGTCGAGCTCGGGCCTGACGCTCGCGAGTGTGTCGGCAAGTCCGAGCACGCGCTGTACTGACTGGAGCTGATTGCGCAGCGAGGTTTGCGGCGCAGTAACCGCCCCGTGCGCGAGTTCGATCGACCGACGAAGATCGGAACTCAGGCTGCGCTTGGTTCGCTCGCTGAATCCGGGGCGAATTACGCAGGCGAGGATGTTCGGGTTGGTGAGCACCGCAGCGACCGCATCGTCCGCCGACGGTACGATGACGTATTCGTAGACGAACGCGTCGGCAGAGCTTCGCATGCGCAGCACATCGGCGTGCATCGCCTCGCGGTCAGCCTCGGTCGTCTCATCAATAACGAGCACCTCGAAGCGCGGCCTGGGGTCGACGTCGGTTTCAACTTCGTCTTCTTCGACCGCGAGATTCGTCGCCTCTTCGGGCGTGCCCGCGGTGCGGAGTCGGTTGACGACCTTGCCGATGCGATCGAGCGCGATCTGGAACTTGCCCTCATCGAGGAGCTCACCAATCTCCCTGGTGTAGCGTCTGCCGAACCCCGCCCAGTACATCTCAACGGTTTCAAGTGTGCGAAGTGAGCGCCGAATCTCGCCGTCCGGAGCAAGAGCTTCAGAAACCTCGGATCCATCGCCGTACACGAGGCGCTTCACCGCGAACCTCAGAAACTCCCAGGCATCGCTTCGCAATCTCCAGGTGCTCGCGGGCATACCCGAGTCGCGTTCAAGCACTGATTCTGCCTGCGGGTCTGACATATTTCGCCTCCAACTGCACTGTTCACACGGTGGCGACGCGAGCAACACCCCTGTGCTGCGATCCGCCTCCCTGATCATACGGTGCGACCCATGCCTGCGCGCGCCTAGACTTGAGGTATGGCGAAAGAACGAAAGCATCGAATCGTTGTCGTTGGCGGCGGTCCGGGCGGATATGAAGCCGCGCTCACCGGCGCGCAGTTGGGTGCCGAGGTCACGCTCATTGAACGCGCGGGCGTTGGTGGATCGACGGTGCTCACCGATGTTGTGCCGTCGAAGAGTCTGATTGCAACCGCTGGCGCGGCGCAGGCCGTGCGCGACGCAGGCAAGCTTGGAGTACAGGCGTTTCTGCCTGGTGGCGACGGCAAGCCCTTGCGTCCTGAGATCGCGGTCAACCTCGCGGCAGTGAATAAGCGACTTCTCGCGATGGCGGGTGCGCAGTCGGTAGATATGCGAGAAAGCCTCGAGGCTGCGGGCGTACGCATTGTTCACGGATCGGGGCGTCTCGACGGGCCAGGCGCTGTACTGGTGTCGACCTCAAGTGACGGCGGAACTGATTTTGACCGGGTTGAAGCAGACACCATTGTGGTGTCGGTGGGTGCGAGCCCGCGCGAGCTCGACTCGGCGAAGCCAGATGGCGAGCGAATTCTCACCTGGAAACAGCTCTATGACCTGCAAGATGTGCCCGAGCACCTCATTGTCGTCGGGTCTGGCGTGACCGGTGCAGAGTTCGCGAACGCGTACGCGACGCTCGGGGCCGAGGTAACTCTCGTGTCGAGCCGCGAGCAGGTGCTCCCGGGCGAAGACCCAGATGCCGCCGCGGTGATCGAGCACGAGTTCAAGCGGATCGGCATGAACGTGATGTCGAAGTCGCGCGCAGAGTCCGTGGAGCGTACCGAGAAGGGCGTACTCGTCACGCTTGCCGACGGGCGCACAGTTGAGGGGTCGCACTGTCTCATGGCTGTGGGATCCACCCCGAACACCGAGGGTCTTGGGCTCGAAGAAGCCGGCATCGAGCTCACCGAGAGCGGCCACATTCGCGTGAATAAGGTTGCTCGAACGTCGATACCTTCGGTCTACGCGGCTGGCGACTGCACCGACTTCTTTCCGCTCGCATCGGTGGCCTCGATGCAGGGCCGCACCGCGATCATGCACGCGCTCGGCGACTTCGTGCGCCCCATATCGCTGCGCAACGTCGCCGCAAACGTGTTTACCTACCCCGAGATCGCGACGGTCGGGTGGAACGAGCACACCCTCGCCGACGCGAGCAACGTTGCGAAGGCTGTCACACACACGATTCCGCTGAACGGTAACCCTCGCGCGAAGATGATTGGGTTCACCGACGGCTTCGTAAAGCTCTTCGCATGGGAGGCGTCGGGCACCGTGATCGGCGGCGTCATCGTTGCTCACCGCGCGAGTGAGCTGATTTTCCCGCTCGCACTCGCGGTTGAGCACCGTTTGACAGTGGATCAGGTAGCGTCAGCATTCACCGTCTACCCATCGCTCACGGGCGCGATTACCGACGCCGCCCGCGCGATGCACGTGCGGCAATGAGCAGGCGGATCGCGGCTCGCGCCGCCGCAACACTCGGCGCCTTGACCCTCGCTCTCACGCTCGCAGCGTGTGCCTCGCCGCCCGAAGTGGTGCCCTCGGATGACGGTGTCGAGCCCGCGGTCGTCGTGACGGTGATCGATAACAGGTACGAGCCGAGCGAGGTCGAGATCGAAGCTGGCGAAGCAGTGCAATGGGTGTTCCAGGGCTCAGCAAAGCACGATGTAGTGGCCGATGACGGCAGCTTTGTGAGCGAGCTCATGTACGAGGGTACTTACACTCACGTGTTCGATGAGTCAGGCGAGTTCCCGTATGTCTGCTCGATCCACCCCGAAATGACCGGGGTCGTTCATGTTAACTGACGGGCTAAACCGTGGCAGCAGCAGCAGCCGGTGCAGCGATGCGGAGCGACGCGAGTTGCTCTTCGCGAGTGGGCAGCGGGTGCACCGTGACGAGTTCATCGGCGTTCGCGAGCTTCGCGAACTCAGCGAGTTGCTCGCGCACCCGCTCGGGCCCGCCAACCGCTGAGTAGTGCAGCATCTGGCGAATTTCGTACGCCGCGGGTGAGTCGATGAGTTGCTCGGCCTGCTCGGTAGTGATCGGCGTTTCGCGACCGCGCGAGAGAAAACTGCGGATCCGCTCGACTTCTGCCCGGCCGAAGAGCTCGGCGGCGGCCTGGTCTGACTCGGCAGCGACCACGTTCACTCCGGCGCTGACGTAGGGTTCGGGGTGAGCCTCGCTCGGCTGGTAGTTGTCGCGATAGTGCTGCACGGCTTGCGTGAGCGCCTGAGGTGCGAAGTGCGAGGCGAAGGAGTAGGGGAGGCCAAGCTGTGCTGCAAGGTTCGCACCGAAGAGGCTCGAACCGAGAATCGTCAGCGGGATCTTGGTACCGCGACCGGGATACGCGTTCACTCCTGAACGGGGCAGCTCGTCGCCGAGGAGCGCCTGCAGTTCGAGTACGTCTTGCGGGAACGAGTCAGCGGCCTGAACCGTACGACGCAGTGCGCGGAAGGTCGCACCATCGGTGCCGGGGGCTCGGCCGAGGCCAATGTGGATCCGCCCTGGGTGCAACTCGGCGAGCGTGCCAAACTGCTCGGCGACCACAAGCGGCGAGTGATTCGGGAGCATAACGCCGCCCGAACCTAACCCGATTCGCTCGGTGTGCGCCGCGATGTGCGCGATGAGCACCGCGGGCGCGCTCGACGCGATGGTCGGCATGTTGTGGTGCTCTGCGTACCAGATTCGTTCGTACCCGCCCGCCTCGGCGGCCCTCGCGAGTTCTACTGAGTGCGCGAGGGCAGCGGCGATGTCACCGTCGCGTTCGACAGTTGCGAGGTCAAGGAACGAGAGCTTCAAGTCGGCCATGCTGGATGCAACCGGGTCTGGGCCGCGACTATTCCGCGACCGACCCGCAATTACTTCGCGTCGGTTACACCGCGTCGGTGATCGCGAGCAGCAGGTGCCCGCTCGGAACCGTCTGCCCCACGGGTGCATCGATGGTCGAAACGGTGCCCGCGCGGTGTGCGTAGACGGACTGCTCCATCTTCATCGCCTCGAGCACGAGCAGCAGATCGCCCTCTTGCACCTCTTGACCAGCTTCAGCGAGCACCTTCACGACGGTCGCCTGCATCGGCGCGAGCACGGCGTCGCCGGTCGTCGCAGCGACACCTAGGCCCTTCGCGCGCTTCGGCGCTGGGCCACGAGTCACGTCTTGATCGGCGAGCGGCAGCAGTGTGGTTGGCATCGATACTTCAATGCGGCGGCCAGCGACCTCGACAACGACCTCCTGGCGGCGTGGGTCGTTCGCGAGTGGCGGCGTCTCGCCCTCCCACGGAGCGATGTCGTTTTCGAACTCGTTCTCGATCCAGGTGGTGTAGACCTTGAAGTCGCCGTCTGGCGCGGTGAATGCGGGGTCGCGCACGATCTTGCGGTGGAACGGCAGCACGGTTGGCAGACCCTGAATCTCGAACTCGTCGAGGGCACGGCGGGCGCGCTGCAGCGCCTCCTCACGTGTTGATCCTGTAACGATGAGCTTGCCGAGCATGGAATCGAAGGCGCCCGAAACTACGTCACCGGTCTCGACGCCGGTATCGATGCGAACACCAGGGCCCGACGCAGGCTTGAAGAGCGCGACCGGGCCAGGAGCCGGGAGGAACCCGTTGCCTGCGTCTTCGCCGTTGAGACGGAACTCGATGGAGTGACCGTGCGTCACGGGGTCGTCGTAGTCGAGCACCCCGCCCTCGGCGATGCGGAACTGCTCGCGCACGAGGTCAATACCCGTGATCTCTTCAGAGACCGGGTGCTCGACCTGTAGGCGGGTGTTGACCTCGAGGAACGAGATCGTGCCGTCGATTGCGACGAGGAACTCGCAGGTGCCGGCACCCACATAACCAACCTCTTTGAGGATCGCCTTCGACGCGGCGTACAACTTTTCGTTCTGCTCATCGCTGAGGAACGGTGCAGGCGCTTCTTCGACAAGCTTCTGGTGGCGTCGCTGAAGCGAGCAGTCGCGGGTCGACACGACTACGACGTTTCCGTGGCTGTCGGCGAGGCACTGCGTCTCAACGTGGCGGGGCTTCTCAAGGAACTTCTCGACAAAGCACTCGCCTCGACCGAATGCGGCGACGGCCTCGCGGGTTGCCGATTCAAAGAGGTCTGCGACCTCGTCGCGCTCGTACGCAACCTTGAGGCCGCGACCACCACCACCGAATGCCGCCTTGATGGCGACGGGAAGCCCGACCTGATCCGCAAACGCGAGCACCTCTTCGGCACCCGCGACGGGATCGCTTGTGCCAGGGGCGAGTGGCGCGTTCACCTTTTCGGCGACGTGGCGTGCGGACACCTTGTCGCCGAGGCGCTCGATGGCCTCGGGGCTTGGCCCGATCCAGGTAAGTCCCTGGTCAATCACGGCCTTCGCGAACTCTGCGTTCTCCGCGAGGAACCCATAGCCCGGGTGCACCGCATCGGCGCCAGAGCGGCGTGCGACCCCGAGAATCTTGTCGATGACGAGGTACGTCTCTGCGCTCGTCGATCCACCGAGTGCGTAGGCCTCGTCAGCAAGCTGCGCATGCAACGCATCGCGATCTTGGTCTGCGTAAACAGCGACTGAGGCGATGCCACTGTCTGCTGCGGCACGGATAATGCGAACGGCGATCTCACCACGGTTGGCGATAAGCACTTTACGAATGCGCGACATGCGTTCCAGCCTATTGGAGGAACGCACGCAACCCTTGGATATTCAGTACAAAACTTTCACGAAAACGTTGCCGGAGTGCACAGTTCAACAGTTGTGCATAAGTTACGGGCACAGCGTTCGCGTAGCACAGTAGGATTTGAGCACCGCCACTCGCGGCATGTTCCAATGAAGGAGATCTCATGGCGAATAACGTTGACCTCGATGCTCTGCTTGCGCAGATTCCTGTTGACGACATTGCGAAGCAGCTTGGTGTCGATGAAGACACGGCTCTTGGAGCGGTGAAGCAGACGCTACCGGGGCTCCTCGGCGGAATGGCCGTCAATGCGAGCGACGCTGAGGGTGAGCAGAAGCTGGTTGGTGCGCTCGACAAGCACACCCCCAAAGACGGCAAGATCTCGCTCGACGCGGTCGACACCGAAGACGGCAAGAAGATCGTGAAGCACGTGCTTGGCGACAAAGAAGAGGCTGTCACGAATGCGTTGAGCACGAACGCGCAGAGTTCGGGCATCGCGAAGCTCATTCCGATGCTCCTGCCAATTCTCGCGCCGATCGTCATGCAATTTCTTGCGGGCAAGTTCGGCGGCGGCGCTGAGAAGACTCAGCAGCAGTCCGAGGGCGGCATCGCGGGTGGCCTCGGCGACCTGCTGGGCGGCCTGCTCGGTGGTGGATCGGGCTCTTCAACCGCAGCATCGTCTGGCGGCCTCGGCGATATCCTCGGTGGTCTCCTTGGCGGTGGATCGGGCGGAGCGTCGAGCGGCAGCAATGGCGGTGGCCTCGGCGGGTTACTTGGTGGCTTGCTCGGCCGATAGGCATTTGCGACCTCGCATAGACTGGGTGCGTGGTTAATCCAGACGTTCAGGGGCGGGTCTACCCGTCGACAGTGCCATACCTCGTCGGTCGCGAGAAAGTGCGCGAGTTCGCTCGGGCTGTGCTTAGCGAGTCGCCGATCCACCACGACCCCGAAGCGGCCCGTGCCGCGGGGTTCTCAGATGTGGTCGCCCCGCCGACCTTCGCGGTGACGATTCAAGAGGCGACGCTCGCGCAACTGCTCGCAGACGACGAGGCGGGCGTCGACTTCTCGCGCGTCGTGCACGGCGACCAGCGCTTCACCTACACCCGGCCAATTGTCGCTGGCGACGAACTGACCGCGACACTGACAATCGCGGCGGTGAAGCAACTCGGCGGGCACTCGATGGTAACAGCCTCGAGCGAGATCGTCGACGCCGAGGGTGCACACGTCGTGACAGCAATTTCGACACTGGTAGTGAGGGGCGAAGAATGAGCGCACCTGTGTTTGACGAACTCGAAGTTGGCGCAGTCGTTGCCGAGCGGGAGATCACGCTCACGCGCGACAACCTCGTGCGGTACGCCGGGGCATCGGGTGACTTCAACCCGATCCATTATCGCGACGACGTCGCGCAGTCTGTCGGTCTGCCCGGTGTGCTCGCGCACGGCATGCTCACGATGGGCGTCGCTGGAGCCGTGGCGACCGACTGGATCAGCGATGCCGGCTGGGTCAAGGACTACCAGTCGCGCTTCACGCGGCCCGTGCCCGTTGATGCGCAGCTTGGAGCGCTCGTGAACGTCACTGCGACCGTCGGCGCACTCGACGCCGAGGCCAGAACCGCGCGCATCGACCTCAAGGTTGTCTTCGACGGGTCGACGGTGCTCGGCAAGTCGCAACTGGTGGTGGCGTTCGCGTGACTACCCTCGCTGAGCTCACGACGATGCGCGTCGGCGGGCCCGCCGATCGTATTATCACGGCCAGCACTCGCGACGAACTCATCGACCGAGCCGTCGAACTCTGGGAGACGCGCGAAGACTGGTTACTGCTCGGCGGTGGATCGAACACGGTCGTCGCCGACGAAGGCTATCCGGGTCCCGTCCTGCTGGTGCGCACGTCTGGTCTCGAGATAGTTGATGATCCGGAGCTCGGTGCCGGCTCCGTGCGCCTGCGGGTGCAGGCTGGCCACGACTGGGATGCGCTCGTTGCTGAGTGCGTCGAGCGCGGCTGGGCGGGCATCGAGGCGCTCTCGGGTATTCCGGGGCTTGCGGGTGCCGCGCCCGTGCAGAACATTGGCGCGTATGGCCAAGAGCTGTCTGACGTGCTGCACTCGATCGAGTTTCTCGACGCAGAGACGTATGAGCCTCGGCGTATGCTCGCTGCTGAGCTCGGACTCGGATACCGCGATTCGGTGTTAAAGCAGGGGCTGCAGGGTGTTGTGCTGTCGATCGACCTCGTGCTCGCAGACGCTGCTGTGCTTACCTCGGCGAGTTCCGGGCCGGTGCCGGTTTCGGGTCGCATTAGATTTCCGCAACTGGCGTCTGCCGTTGGCGTTGAGCTTGGTTCTCGGGTGCCGCTCGCCGTCGTGCGATCGGCCGTGCTGTCGCTGCGTGCGTCGAAGGGCATGGTGTTGGATGCCGAGGATCACGACAGCTGGAGCGCCGGATCCTTCTTCACGAACCCGATTGTTTCTGCCCACTTTGCTCGTGCGCTGCCTGCTGGAGCGCCTACGTTTCCTTTGGGTGAGCAAGAGGTTGAGCCAGCGGTGCTGTCGCTCGACGAGTTCAACGCCGGTGTTCCGGTGTCGATTCCTGAGGCGAACCCCGATCAGCGGGTCAAATTGTCGGCGGCGTGGTTGATTGAGCAATCTGGCGTGCCCAAGGGGTTCCGCCTGCCGGGTTCGGGGGCCGCGATTTCCTCGAAGCACACGCTTGCCATCACCAACCGTGGGGCCGCCACCGCGGAGGATATCGGCGAGCTTGCCAGGCTTATCGTGCAGCGCGTGCAGCAGGAGTTCGGGGTGCTGCTCGTGCCTGAGCCGAACCTCTATGGGATAGAGCTCTAGGGCCGATTCTCTCTCTCTCTCTCTCTCTCTCTCTCTCTCTCTCTCTCTCTCTCTCTCTCTCTCGCAGAATCTGCGCAAGAGAATCAGTGATTTGGGGCCTGAGAAAGGGATTCTCTTGCGCCTATTTTTCCTGATCTTGGCGACCGGCGGCCCTTATTATCTGATCCACTATGTTGTTGGGGTAGCGGAACACCTCAGCGCCCGTCACCGGCACCGTAAAGAGGAGCACGCGTACCCGGCTGGCTGAGATTGAGCCCGTGATCTCGACCGTCGCCCCGCCGAAGTAATCGCTCGCGGCCTCCTCATCACGGGGGCCAAACGCGTCGGCGAGATTGGACACTCCAGGCGCCACAATCACGGGGATTCCGTGCACGTATTCGACGATCGGCTGGTGGTAGTGACCGCAGAGAATCGCCCGTACGTCGGTGCTCTGGCCTGGGGAAGCGCCCTGGCCCGCAGAACTGCCTTCAGATAAACTACCGGCCTCGGCACCGCGCACGATCTCCCAGAATGCCGCGGCATCTTGCTCGCCGAGCGCGAGTGCCTCCAGCAGGTCAGTCTGGGCTGCAATGGGCGGGTGATGCATGATGATGAGAGTGCCGTTCGGGGCGGGGGAGGCGAGTTCGGCGCGCAGAAAGTCGAGTTGGGAGGGCTCAAGCGATCCATACCCTGCGCGCGGGACTGACGTGTCGAGCACGATGGTTCGCCACCCGTCGACGGTCGCGCTAGACGCGATTGGTGGCTCGGTGAGCGATTCACTGTGTGCGGCTAGCGTGGCGCGTTCGGTGGTTGGGGTGGCGAAGTGTGGTGGATCGGCGTCGCCCACAAGACACCTCGCCTCTACACCGGGCTGCCCGCTGCCGAGCACCGCGCGAAACCCCTGGCGCTCATCGTGATTGCCCATCGCGAAGATCGTGCGGGCACCGCGCTCGGCTGCCCAAACACCGATCACATCTCGCGCCTTCCGATACGACGTCTCGGTTCCGTCGTTGCTCACGTCGCCCGAGCACACCATCAGATCGAACTCCTGCTTAGCTATATGTTTGAGTGCTCGCCGCAGGTGCTCCTCGGTATCAACGACGTCGTAGTGCTTCGAATCGTCACCGAACAGGTGGGTGTCACTGAGGTGCAGAATGCGCAGTGTGGGCATGACAGCACTGTAACCCAGCATGGTTGGAAGGCCGTCTTCGAATGTTGTTCGAGTGTTCGTCGTGTCTAGGGCGATCTAGGTGCGTACGCTAGAGCCAATGACCAATTACACGGAAGGATCGCTGCACATGACTGGCTCGCAGCCCGATGAGTACGCCATCGACGCCAGTCTGTTTCGGCAGACGCTGCTGAGTCAGCGCGCGAGCCGTCAGAAGGGTGGTCTCTACCACCTGAACCAGATTCTCATGGCGTATAACACGAACCGGATCGAGGGGAGTCAGCTCGATGAGGAGCAGACGCGTTATATCTACGAGACGCGAACGATCTTCACCGATGAGGACACGCCAGCTGTAAGAGTCGACGACGTCATGGAGACGGTGAACTCCTTTGAGTTGTTCGATGCAGTGCTCGACGGTTTGGACGAGCCGATCACTGCGCAGACGATGAAGAATTACCATCAAACGCTTAAGCGCGGAACTGCAGACGCCAACCGGCCGTCGTTCGCGGTCCGTGACTGGAAGCGCCATGCCAACGTAGTTGGGAATCAGCGCACAGTGCCGCCGGAGAAGGTCGAACTTGCAGTCGCCGAGATGCTTGATGTCACGCCGCAGCGCATGTCCTTCACCGACATCGCAGACTTCCACTATCGCTTTGAGAGTATTCATCCGTTCCAAGACGGGAACGGCCGCGTTGGCAGGGCGCTTATGTTTCAGCAGTGTCTGCAGAACAACATCATGCCGTTCATCGTGCTCGATGGTCGTAAGGCGTTCTATTACCGCGGCCTTCGTGAGTACGAGGAGAAGCCCGGATTCCTGCTCGACACGTTCCGCCAATTGCAAGACGACTATTACGCCCGCTTTGCGGACTTCGTCGAGACCCTATAGGACGGCGACGTGGTCGAGGCCGACGCGCAGATCCGCAATGAGATCGCGCGGCGACTCGAGGCCGACCGAGAGGCGCAGCAGCCCCGGGGTGATGCCAAGCCGATCATTGATCTCGGGTGCGAAGGTTGCGTGCGTCGACGTTCCGGGGTGGATCACCATAGACCGAGTATCGCCAATACCTGTCATGCGTGAGAAGACTCGCAACCCGTTCACGAATGCACGAGCACCGTCAATGCCGCCGCGAACCTTCACCCCGAACACAGAGCTCGTCCGAGCACCGAGCCCGTTCGTGGCGAGCCCGTAGTCCCGCACCGCGAGCTCGTATAGGGGAGAGGTTGGGAGCCCCGCGTAGTCGACCTGCTCGACCTCGGGTTGCTGCTCGAGCCAGGAGGCGATCTCAAGCGAAGAGTTCACGTGCCGCTCCATGCGCACAGAAAGTGTTTCGAGGCCCTGGTGCAGCAGAAATCCGCTGAACGGCGATAGCGCGGGGCCGATGTCGTTGACGACAGCCTCCCGGGTGGCACGGGCGTAGGCGGCGGGGCCGAAGCGATCCACCATCGACCCAACACCCGGGCGCGGGCTCGACGTGAGCAGCGGGTACGCGCGACCAGCAGCCACCGCGGCCTCCCAGTCGAAGTTGCCGCCATCGACGATCGCGCCGCCAACGACCGCGCCGTGTCCGGTGAGGAACTTCGTGGTCGAGTGCACGACGATGTTGGCGCCGTGCTCGAAGGGTCTGATGAGCGCGGGCGACCCGACGGTGTTGTCGACGACGAGCGGCAGGTGGTAGCGCGCCGCGACCTCAGCGATGCGGCGGAGGTCGGTGATGTCGTTGCGGGGGTTCGGGATCGACTCAGCGTATATCGCCTTCGTGTTCGGTCGAATCGCGCGGGCCCACTCGTCGTCGTCCTCCGAATCCCACACATAGTCGACGTCGATGCCGAATCGCTTGATGCTGCGCCCGAAGAGGATTCGGGTACCGCCGTAGATCGACGCGGTCGAGACGATATGGTCGCCGCCCTGCGCGAGCGTCAAGAGCGCCGAGGTGATCGCCGCCTGCCCGCTCGAGACGAGCACGGTGTTTGATCCACCCTCGAGCGAGGCGAGCCGCTCTTCTGCAACCGAGTTCGTCGGGTTGCCCTGGCGCGAGTAGATCGGGCCCGGGGTCGCTTCGGAGTCGCCGTGAAACGCCCCGTCGCGCGACGGAACCGCGGAGAACCGCTCGACCTGATCGTCGAAGTCGTCGAACACGTATCCGGCCGAGAGGGCGATTGGCGGCACTCGTAGCCCGTTATTGAGGTCGGGGTACTCGCCGGCGTGCACCTGGCGGGTGTCGAAGTCGTAGCCCTCCCAGTCGTAGATTGGGGTGGCCGCTTCGCGCGTATTGGGGTGGATCGTGCTCATCATTCACCAGCCTCTGGTTGAGTGGAATCTGCCTGAGGAAGAACCTGAGCGATGCGCCGAACGGCTTCGCGGATCGTGTCGGGTGCGCACGCGAGGTTGATGCGGGCGTGGCTCTCGCCGCCGGCGCCGAAGTAGACGCCGTCGTTGAGCGCGACCTTCGCGTCGCGAAGCAACCGTGCGTACGGGTTCTCGCCGAGGCCCGCGTCTCGGAAGTCGAGCCACACGAGGTAGCTTGACTTCGGGATCGTGTACGTCACACCCGGTAGATGCTCGTCTGCGAGCTCTGCGAAGAGCGCGATGTTCGACTCGATCTGCGCGACGGTTGCGTCGAGCCAATCGCGCGCATCGCGGAACGCCGCGATCGATGCGTGCAGACCGAGAATGCTCGCCCGCACCTCGGTCTCGGGTGGCAGCAACTTCAGCAGTTCGTTCGCGCGCTCGTCTGCCGCGACAATGACCGAGCACTTGGTGCCCGCGAGGTTCCAGCCCTTGCTCGCAGAGGTGGTCGTTACCGCGAGTGCCCCGGCGGTGGCCGCGAGCGGTGCAAACGGTGTGAAGGTCTCACCTGCGTGGGTGAGTGGCGCGTGGATCTCGTCTGAGACGACAAACACCTCGTGCTTCGCGGCGAGCCTCGCGAGTTCAGCGAGCTCTTCGCGGGTGTGCACGAGCCCGTGCGGGTTGTGCGGGTTGCAGAGCAGAAACGCGTCGATGCCCCGCTCGCTCGCGAACTCGCGCTCGATCGCCGCGAAGTCGAGGCGTGCGGATCCACCAGCGGCAGCGGCAGCGGCAGCGGCATCGGCATCGGCATCGGTGGCCTTTGTGAGCGGAAGCTCCACGATCTCGAAGGGAACCTCCTCGAGCATTTCAAAGAAGCCCGGGTAGACGGGTACGGGGAGGGCGATGCGCGGAGCGCGATCCACCCCGAATGCGGCGCCGTGCGCCTTGAGCCAGACGCGCAGCGACTCGACAACGCCCGTCGCGACATCGGTCGCGAGACGCACGTGCGAGGTCGAAATCTCCCAACCCCAACGGTCGCGCGCGAACTCGGCGAACGCTACCGCGAGGTCACCTGCGCCCTCGAGATAGCCGGTGTCGGAGTGCTCGATCCGCTCGATGAGCTCGCGCTTGATCGCGGGAGCAACCGTGAAATCCATTTCGGCGACGAACAGGGGCAGCACGTCGGCCGGAAACCGCGTCCACTTAATGCTCCTGCGCTGCTCGCGCAGCAGTGCCGGGTCGAGTGCCGAGAACGGCACACCGCTAGCGTCGGTGAGGGGGAGCTGTGGAGCGGGACAGTCGGACATGTGCCCATCATGCTCCTCAGGCCCGAGAAGCGCGATGCCCGGAGTAACCTGGCGTCACGAAAACACGTAACAGACCGTCACACTGTGGCCTGCGCGTGTGCCTACTTACCTTGGTTACTTGCCTTGATTGCGGCGGCGGATTGAAGCAGCCGGGCGGCCACCCAAATACGACGCGCCCGAGTCAACAACGTAACCTTGCTGCAGCGCCTCGCGCCCAATGAGCATGCGAAACACCATCTCATCGCGGTCGGTGAGCGTGACCTCGACGGGAATCTCGCGGCCGACGAGCATGAGGTTCATCATGACGACCAGGCGATCTTGGGTGTGGCCAGACGAGCTGCGTACGGTGCGGCGGTCGTGGATCGGCAACTCCACCGTCACCGCATCGCCCGTGCCGACCTGCCACGGGTGCACGGTGAACCGAACCCACGCCACGCCGTCGTTCTCGAACTCGACAATGTCGTCTGCGTGCAGCGCTGAGGTCTGCGCGCCCGTGTCTATCTTGGCTTTGATCCACGGCACCCCGACATCGGGCAGGCTGACCCATTCACGCCAGCCCGTGAGAGTGCTTGAATAGTGGGAGTTCACGTTCTCTATATTGGCAGGAAATTTACTTGAAACTCGCGATTCTCTCGCGCGCCCCGCAGGCTTATTCCACGCAGCGCCTTCGCGCTGCCGCTGCAGAGCGCGGACACAAGGTGAAAGTGCTGAACACGCTCCGCTTTGCGATTGACCTTGCGGGCGACGAGCCAGACCTGCAATATCGGGGCAAACAGCTCAGCGATTACGACGCGATTCTACCTCGCATCGGCAACTCCATCACCTACTTCGGCACCGCGGTCGTGCGCCAGTTCGAGCAGATGGACGTGTACACCCCGAACACCGCGAACGGCATCACGAACTCGCGCGACAAGCTGCGCGCGACGCAGATTCTGCTGCGTCACAATATTGCGATGCCCGCGACCGCGTTTGTGCGCAACCGGGCAGACGTGCGCCCGGCAATCGAGAGCGTCGGCGGTGCGCCCGTCGTGATCAAGTTGCTCGAAGGAACGCAGGGCATCGGGGTGATCCTCGCGCCGCAGGTGAAGGTCGCCGAGGCCATCATTGAGACGCTGCATTCGACCCGCCAGAACGTGCTTATTCAGCGCTTCGTGTCAGAGAGCCGAGGCCGCGACGTGCGGGCACTCGTTGTTGGCGACCGGGTGGTTGCGGCGATGCGACGCAGTGCGTCGGGCGATGAGTTTCGATCCAATGTGCACAGGGGTGGATCGGTGGAGGCCGTGCAGCTCGACCCCTCATACGAGCAGGCGGCTGTGCGCGCGGCGCAGATCATGGGGCTGCGCGTCGCCGGCGTCGACATGCTTGAGGGCAACGAGGGGCCGCTCGTCATGGAGGTGAACTCGTCACCGGGGCTTCAAGGCATCGAGGCCGCGACCGGGCTCGACGTGGCCGGCGCGATCATCGACTACATCGCGAACCAGGTGAACTTCCCAGAGATCGACGTGCGCCAGAGGCTCTCAGTGTCGACAGGGTACGGTGTTGCCGAACTCGTGATGCACGCCGGTGCCGAGCAGGTCGGCAAACAGCTCGGCGAGCTTGGGCTGTGGGATCGCGACATCACCGTGCTTACCCTGCACCGTGGTGTGCAGGTGATCCCGAACCCTCGCAAGCACGTGGTGCTCGAGGCTGAAGATCGCCTGCTGTGCTTCGGCAAGCTTGAGGAGATGCGCGGCATGATTCCAGAGCGTCGCCGCCGCCGTGCCCGCGTGCGCAAGCTTTCGCCCGAGGCGCAGGAGCTCGCCGAGGGCCCCCAGGCCGGGGCGTAGGCTAACCCTTCATGGCGACGAGCTGAAATTCCACGAACCCGTTGTCTTCGACCTTCACGAACCCGAGGCTTGGTGCCTCGACGCCGTAGTCGGCAAAGGTGATGGGTATCGAGCCCGCGAGTTCGGTTGTGGATCCATCGCTGCGCACCTGCACGACCGTTGTGACAGCGTTGGTTTCGCCAGCGATGGAGAGGTCGCCCGTGATCTCAAGCTCGACAATTTCGCCCGCCTCGGGGAGCGCATCGACCGTCACCGGTGAGGTGAGCACGAACCCTGCCTCGGGGTTTTCGGATACGCGGATCGCTGAGTCCCTAAAATATGAGTCGCGCTGGCTCTGGTCGGTCGCGATCGACGCAACATCGACCGTGAACTCTGCCGTTTCGAGCGTGAGCCCGTCATCACTGATCTCGAGCGAACCGGTCACCTCAGACGTGCGGCCCGTTACCGTAACGTCGGTTCCGCGCAGCACCTCATTGACTCGGTACCCAGCAACTGATCCCTCAGAGATCGACCAGGCCCCCGCAATATCTGCCGGTTCGAGGGGCCGTCGAGCGCTGGCACCTCAGATTCGCCAGTCAGTGATGGATCGCCCATCAGCGTCGGCGCCTCGGCCGCCGGCGGGGCGATGAAATCTCGATAAATTGGCGGACCAGCGAGTGCGACGAGAACACCGAGCACGATGACGCCGACACCCGAAGCGATCAGGACCTTCTGGGTTCTCTTCACGTGGCACCTCGCCTTACAATTCGGTGAGCAATGCCTTCCAGTATGCGCGCCAATCCTCCACGAGACCTGCGCTTTCAAGACCTGTGTGGTTAATTGCCAGGGAAGTCTTGGCTGCATCCTTTGGCGACGCGGCGACCTCGACCTTTCCGGCACCTACGAGCGAGAACCTGATGAACGACCGCTTCTCTGTGCGCGACTCGCGCACATTCTCGACGGCGTGGTCCTGGTGTGATTCGGTGTTCCCGAATCGCTCGCTCCAGGCCTCCAGTGCGGCGTCGCGATCCACTGGGAGTGTGCGACTCACACTCACGCGAAAGTCACCCGTCGACGATTGGCCCGGCACCCGCAACCCCGCGTGCTGCTCGAACGCAATCGCGGTGCCCTGCGCCCACCACTCGGGGTTCTCGAGAGTCGCGGGCATCGCAGAAAGCGCGAGCTTCGCAATCTCGGGGTGGCCAAGTTTTTGCGCACCGTGCGATTCGAAGTGCTCGATCCACTCGCCCCACGAACGCCCCGTCGCGCGCTCGTTTGCCTGTGTGCTCGTCGCGCGCGTCTGATTAC
Source organism: Leucobacter denitrificans (assembly GCF_014396385.1). Taxonomy (NCBI): domain Bacteria; kingdom Bacillati; phylum Actinomycetota; class Actinomycetes; order Micrococcales; family Microbacteriaceae; genus Leucobacter; species Leucobacter denitrificans. The sequence goes on along the minus strand of NZ_CP060716.1, from coordinate 1,209,408 downwards.
CACTCGTGCCACTCATAGCTTCAGTGTATGCCGAGTGATTGAATGGAGTCATGACCGAGCGCACCACGAGGGCACACGCCGAGTTTGAGTCATCACAACATGCGGCGTTGAACGTCGACGGGGGCTCGCTTGACGCAAACGATGTCGAGGCCAGTGGCTCTGCGGCAGATGAGTTTCGCATTGATCTTGAGCGGATCCGCTTCTCGTCATACTTCGCCCGCCTGTCTGATGTGACGCAGGTCGTGCCGCAGTCGGGCGTCGGCCCGGTCATGCACAACCGACTCACGCACTCGCTCAAGGTGAGCGCCGTGGCGCGCGTGATTGCGGCGAATCTCGCGGGGGCAGAGGCCCGGCACCGTGCGTTCGTGCGCGGCGAGGCGCGCGAAGACGACGCGACCGGCGCGATCGTTGCGAAGCTTGGTGGCTGCGACACCGTGATTGCGCAGTCGGCCGCGCACGCCCACGACCTCGGGCACCCGCCGTTCGGGCACCTCGGCGAGCGCGTGCTCGACCGGGTGGCGCGCGAGAAACTCGGCCTGCCAGAGGGTTTCGAGGGCAACGCGCAGAGCTTTCGCATTCTTGTGCAGCTCGACACGCTCGGCCGCGACTTTCCGGGGCTTAACCTCACGGCGGCGACGCGGGCCGCGACGCTCAAGTACCCGTGGACGCGCGCGAAGTGGATCGGCGTGAGCGCAGACGACATTCCGGTCTCTGAGCGGCCTCGCGGCGTCGGCCTCGACCCGGCCACGGGTGCCGAGAAGTTCTCGGTCTACGCGCTCGACAAAGCATCGATGGATCAGGCGCTCGCCGCCTTTCCTGGCATCGGCGAGGGGCGGCAGACGGTCGAGTGCGCGGTGATGGATCTCGCAGACGACATCGCCTACGCCGTGCACGACCTTGACGACTTTGCGCGGGCAGGGGTGCTGCAGCAGGCGGCGGTGGCTGCCGAGTTTCGCACCTGGCTTGCGGGGTCGCGCGAGTTCGCCGATGAGGCGACGCCCTCACTCGAGATGCGACGTCGCAACCCCGGCGCCTCGCTCGAGCTGCTGTGGCGACGGCTGCACATGAAAGACGATTGGATCGCCGACCGCGACGCCTTCATCGTAGCGGTGCAGCGGGTGAGCGACGACCTCGGAGAGTCGCTACTTGCGACCCCGTATGACGGCGGAATTGACAGCGAGCGCGCGATGTCGGGGTTCACGAGACGGTGGATCGAGCACCTGCGCACATCGATCGTTGTCGAAGAGCGGCCGCACATTCGCAGCGGACACGTGAGGCTCGACCGCCAGGCGTGGCACGAGGTGATGGTGCTGAAGTTCGTGCACGCGCACTTCGTGCTTGAACGGCCAGAGCTTGCCCTGCCTCAGCGGGGAATGGCGAAGGTCATCACCGATCTCGCGCTCGGGTTCGACGATTGGCTGTCGGATCCGGAGGACGCGCCTCGCGCGCCGCGCCGCATCATCGAGTGGGCTGAGGAAGTAACTGAGGAGTCGTTTCGGGCGCGCGGCGAACACCCCGAGTTGCTGCTCGGCGACACGAGCGACGCCGCGCTGCGACGTCAGGGGCGGTCGCGCGCGATTCTCGACTACGTGTCATCGCTGAGCGACCAACAGGCGATCGCAACGCACCAGACGTTTATCGGGGCGTAGGGGCGTAGGTGCGGCCCGCGCGTTACGCGCTCACGGGGATCTCCCGGGACTTATCCCACGGAAGCTCCCACCCAACCTGCTCATAGATGTTCGCGAGCAGGATTCCGGTGAGCCCCCAGACCACGTGCCCCTGCCGAAGCACGAACGCCTTGCCGCGAAACGTCGATCCACCGCGTGTGATGACCGACGTGCCGCGCGCCGCCGGGTTGAGCATCTCGGCAATCGGCGTGCGAAACACCTCGACTGATTCGCTCTCGTCGGCTTCGACGGCGGTCGGTTTCGTCCACCACCCCACAACCGGGGTAACGACGTTGTTGCTCACCGCGACATGCACCTCGGGCAGCATGCCGAGCACCTCGACGCCCGCGGGGTCGAGCCCGGTCTCTTCGTTCGCCTCACGCAGCGCGGTCGCGACCGGCCCGTCGTCTTGGGGCTCGACGCCGCCGCCCGGAAACGAGATCTGGCCCGCGTGGTGCCGCAGCGTGTTGGCGCGGCGCATGAGCAGCACATCGAGCTCGGGCGGCACGGGCATATCGGCGGCGATGGCGGGCACACGATCGAGGGCGCCGAAGAGAATGAGAACGGCCGACCTGCGCGACGGCAGATTTGCGAGCGGACCCTGTGTCATGAAATCGAGGTCGACGCCGCGGTCGAGCAATTGCCTGAGCTCTTCCCTGGCTTCGGCAGCGGTACGAGGCATAGTTCAACCATAATCGTCGGCCGGGTGATTCCGCGCGATTCGGGGCGAGCGCCGCACTCGGGCTATTCTTGTGCGCATGTCAACTGCGTCGCAGCGAGTGTCCGAGATCGGGCGTGTGCTTGTGGTTGGCGCGGGTCGCATGGGGTCGGCCATCGCGGGTGCGCTTCGCGCCGCGGGTGTCGATGTGCTTGGGCCCGAGGGGCGTGGATCGACAGGCGAAGGCGCCGATGTCGTGCTACTTGCCGTGCCTGACTCGGCGATTGCCTCGGCTGCGAGCCTCATTCCCCCGGGTCGGCTCGTGGGCCACCTCTCGGGGGCGACCGAGCTTGCGCCTTTGTCGCCGCACGAGAGTTTCAGCCTGCACCCGCTCACGACGGTCGCCGGTGCGGGGCACGACTTTTCTGGCGGATACGCCGCCGTCGATGGTGGCACCAAGCGCGCGCTGTCGGTTGCGCGGCAGCTCGCTGGCGCCCTAAGCATGACTGCGTTTCAGGTTCGCGATGTGGATCGCACCGCCTACCATGCAGCAGCCTCAATCGCGTCGAATTTTCTCGTCACACTTGAGGGGTTCGCCGAACAACTCGCTGCGTCGGCAGGGGTGGATCGGGAGGCGCTACTGCCGCTCGTTCGTGCCGCCGTCGAGAACTGGGCTGAGCGCGGTGCCAAAGGAGCGCTCACCGGGCCGATCGTGCGGGGCGATGAGGCCACCGTAGAGCGGCAGCGTGCGGCGGTTGCCGAGCGGCTGCCTGAGCAGGTGGGACTTTTTGACGCGCTCGCCGCAGCGACGCGGGAGCTTGCCGCGAGGTCGAAATCGGCCAGCGACTCCCTGGTCCAGGGTCACGATTCCGAACCTGACATCGGTGTCGATCAAGCCCAAGACACCGCCAACGGAGGAACCGCATGAGAGTGGTACGCACAGTCGCCGAGCTTCGAGCCGCGACCAAGGAGTTGCTGGCGGGTGCGGCCGGTTCTGCCGGCTCCTCGGGCCCCACTGGCTCGGCTGGCAGCATCGGCATCGTGCCGACCATGGGTGCGCTCCACGAGGGACACCTCTCGCTCGTGCGGGCGGCCCGCGCAGACAACGCTGTCGTCGTCGTCTCGATCTTTGTGAACCCAACCCAGTTCAACGAACCCGCAGACCTCGACGCATACCCCCGCAACGAGGAGCGCGACACTCGACTCGCGGCAGACGCCGGTGCCGACATCGTCTTTGCGCCGAGTGCGGCAGAGATGTACCCCGAAGGGTTCGCGACGACTGTGAGCGTGACCGGATCCATCACCGAAACACTCGAGGGCGCCTCGCGCGGAGCCTCACACTTCGACGGGGTCGCGACAATCGTCGCGAAGCTGCTGCTCGCCGCGCTCGCCGACAACGCATACTTCGGTGCGAAAGATGCCCAGCAGGTCGTCGTCGTCAAGCGCATGGTTGCAGACCTCGGCATTCCCGCCCGCGTGGTTGTGTGCCCGACCTCGCGCGACGCCGACGGGCTCGCGCGATCGAGCCGCAACGTGCGCTTGAGCGCAGCAGATCGCTCGCGCGCCCTCGCCATACCCCGAGCCCTCACAGAGGTTGCTGCTGCGGTGGGGGCGGGGGAGTTCGATCCACAACGATTGCGTGCGCTTGCGACCGAGATTCTCGCGGCCGAACAGATCGAGGCCGAGTATTTGGCGTTCGTCGACCCCGAGTCGCTCGTGCCCGTGACGAGTACCCACCAGCCGACACTTTTTGCGCTCGCCGCGCGCGTCGGCGAGGTGCGACTCATCGACAACATTGAGTTGCGTGACGGAGCCGAATCAGCCTAGGCATGATGCGCGGGGTACTCTGGAAGGCAAGCTGCCCGGTGTCGTGCCGGGTCAATCACTTCGACCCGAAGGGTGTCTCCCGTGTCTAGTGCCCCACTCACGATGCTGCGTCTTGCCGAAATGAAGGCGCAGGGTGAACAACTTGTCATGGTCACCGCCTACGATTACCCGACAGCCCGCATTGTGGATCGCGCGGGCGTCGACCTCGTACTCGTCGGCGACTCGGGCGCGCAGGTGGTGCTCGGCCACAGCTCTACGGTATCGGTCACGACCGACGAGATGCTCGTGCTTGCGGGTGCCGTGCGCCGGGGAGTGAGTCGCGCTTTAGTGGTGTGTGATGTGCCGTTTGGGTCGACCGAGGTTTCAGACGCGCAGGCGGTTGAGACGGCGATCCGCTTTGTTAAGGAGGCCGGTGCGGACGCGGTGAAGATCGAAGGGGCCGGGCCCGATCGCCTGAGCCGCATTCGCGCGATTACCGCTGCGGGTATTCCGGTCTTTGGGCACATTGGTCTCACTCCGCAGACCGCGACCGCACTTGGCGGCCTGCGCGCCCAGGGTCGCACGGTTGAAACCGCCGAGCGGGCGGTGACCGAGGCGCTCGCCGTCGAAGAGGCGGGTGCTGTTGCGGTTGTCGTCGAGGCTGTTCCGACGAAGATTACTGAGGTGTTTGCGTCAGAGTTGCGGATCCCCGTGATTGGGATCGGTGCCGGACCAGCTGACGGTCAAGTACTTGTGCTGCACGATCTTGCTGGCATCACCGAGGGCAAGACGGCCAAGTTTGTGAAGCAGTTTGGGCAGGTGGGCGATGCGCTGCATGCCGCGGTCGAGGCGTACACCTCGGAGGTGCGGTCTGGGGTATTCCCAGGGGCGGAGCACCAGTACGGTGCCGACGACGAGGTCGTCGAGGCCGCCCGCGCTGCGCTCAAGCGCCTGCGCTGAGCGGGCGCAGTCCCGATCCACCTGCGCTGATCCGCCCAGTTAGCGTCAGGCGAAAATCGGCATCATGCGAAGGATTTTTGACTGGGAGTTAGCCTGGTGCTCAAATTTCGCCTGGTGCTCACAGATGGGTGAGCGCTACCTACCGCTCGTTGAGCATGTCGATGATGCGGTCGTTCACGCGCTGAGAGCGTGCCCAGGGTTCGCGATCCTTGCGGGCGATGCGCTTCGCGCGTCTCGTCTCTTCGGCCCGCGCCTCAGTGAGCACCGCGATGACCGCCGCGCGCTCTTCGTCGCTCACCTTGCGTGTGACGAAGTGGATGTCGTCGCCCGTGAGCGCATCTGACACCTCGCCGACCTCTTCACGCTTGAGCGCGTCTCGCTTGAGCGCGTCGGGTGGAAGCGACTCGTCGGCGGGCACGGGTGGAACCGCGGGCACTGCGGGACTCATAGCGGAATGTTTCCGTGCTTCTTGGCGGGACCCTCTTGGCGCTTGCCGCGCAGGCCGCGGAGCGCCTTGATGACCGCGAGACGGGTACCCGCTGGCTCGAGAACGTTATCGATCTCGCCGCGCTCGGCGGCCAAGAACGGCGACGTCACATCAGCCGTGTACTGGGCGGTGAGCTTGGCGCGCAGCGCTTCGACGTCTTCGCCCGCAGCCTCGGCCGCAGCGAGCTCCTTGCGGTACAGAATGTTGACGGCACCCGCGCCACCCATCACCGCGATCTCGGCGGTGGGCCACGCGATGTTGAAGTCGGCACCCATCTCCTTCGACGCCATCACGATGTACGCGCCGCCGTAGGCCTTGCGGGTGATGATGGTGACGAGCGGAACGGTCGCCTCAGCGTAGGCGTACAGCAGCTTCGCGCCGCGGCGAATGATGCCCTGGTATTCCTGGTCAGTGCCGGGCAAGAACCCGGGCACATCGACAAGGGTGAGGATGGGGATCGAGAACGCGTCACAGAACCGCACGAAGCGGGCAGCCTTCTCGCTCGCGTCGATGTTGAGCGTGCCAGCCATCTGGTTTGGCTGGTTCGCGACGATGCCGACCGTGCGGCCCTCGACGCGACCGAAGCCGATGAGAATGTTCGGGGCGAACAGCGGCTGCACCTCAAGGAAGTCGCCACCGTCGAGAATCGCCTCGATGACGGTCTTCATGTCGTAGGGCTGATTCGCACTGTCGGGGATGATGGTGTTCAGCGCCCGATCCGCCTCAGTGATCTCGTACACCGTGTCACTGTCGTACACCGGCGCTTCGGCGAGGTTGTTGTCGGGCAGGTAGCTGATCAGCGTGCGCGCGTAGTCGAGCGCATCGAGCTCGTCGCTCGCGAGATAGTGCGAGACACCGCTCGTCTTGTTGTGCGTAAGCGCGCCGCCGAGCTCTTCGAAGCCCACCTCTTCGCCAGTGACGGTCTTGATGACGTCTGGGCCGGTGACGAACATGTTGCTCGTCTTGTCGACCATGATGACAAAGTCGGTGAGCGCTGGCGAATACACGGCGCCACCGGCCGACGGCCCCATGACGATCGAGATCTGCGGAATGACGCCCGAAGACATCGTGTTGCGCTTGAAGATCTTCGCGTACTGCGAGAGCGAGAACACGCCCTCTTGAATACGCGCACCGCCCGAGTCGAGCATGCCGATGATCGGGGCACCGGTCTTGAGTGCGAACTCCATCGCCTTCACGATCTTCTCGCCGGCAGCCTCGCCGAGCGAACCGCCGAACGCGGTGAAATCTTGTGAGTACACGACGACTTGGCGGCCGTGGATCGTGCCAGCCCCCGTTACCACCGAGTCACCAAACGGGTGGTGCTTGTCCATGCCGAACGCGGTGGCACGGTGCTTCACGTACTTGTCGAACTCGACGAACGAGCCGGGATCGAGGAGGCTCGAGATGCGCTCGCGCGCGGTCATCTTTCCGCGGGCGTGCTGCTTCTCGGCAGCCGCGGCGTCGCGGTCTCCAACGGCCTCCTGATACTTGCGTCGGTGGTCGGCGATTCGACCAGCCGTGGTTGCGAGGGACTCTGGAGTCTGAGTGTTCTCTTGGGTCACGAGATCAGCCTAGCGCGCAAGATATTCAGTTCGCGTAAGAACACCTCCAACGGGTTTGCGTTTCTTTGGTCGAAACCCGCCAAATCGCCGGCGCGGGGTGCGCGCGTGCGTGAGCGT